>CAVONR010000006.1:0-533141 GCA_963697325.1 uncultured Alphaproteobacteria bacterium
ACGAGTCCATCCCCCTGTGGGCGCAGACGATCGTAGGCCAGCCTTTCGAAGAAGCCTACATCAAGGCGGCCATCATCCACGACCACTACTGCGATCGGCATGTCAGGCCCTGCGCCAGACCCACAAGGTATTTCATGAGGCGCTGTTGAAGAGCAATGTCGATCCGGTAACGGCGGGCATGATGTATTTCGCCGTCCTGATCGGCGGACCGAAATGGACTAACTGGTCGTACAGGGCAAGCCCTGCCCGGTCGGCATGGGCTGCATCAACAATTTCGATCTCACCGCTTCGCTTCCGGGCGCCACAATCGGGTTCGGCAGCAACGGGGAGGCTGTATCTGATGCGGCAGGAACTCTACGGCTCGGCAGGTTTCGCCAACAAGATGGATGAAAACCTCCCAAAGATCGAGGCTTTGGGCGAAGCTGTGACGGCCGAGCAGGTGGAGGCACTCGCAAAGGACGCCATGACTGATGATTTCTATTTCATGAACGAAGACGAAGTAGGAACCGGACTGAACGTTATATTTCAGTAGCGTTAACGTTTTCAATCTGGCGTTCCGAATATCGCCGAGTTCGATCGACAGCCCGTAGATTAGATTGTCGTGCCAACGCCAGGTGAGGTCATCGGCGGGGTCGGATGTCGAGTGCATCGCATTCACCAAAGGTTCAGCTACTCAGGTCCAAGCCTGCAAAAGTATCAGCAAAACTTCCCGCTAAGAATGGGATGCATTTTTCAAAGCAGCTTTCTCGCGATTTTCTCCGGCTCGGGACCTCGCCGTGGACGGTGAGTTGAAATCGCATTCCACTGAGGGGATAAGCATGTGACCCAGATCAGTCTGCACAATCCCGCTTTCGCCACCTACGCCAACGCCGCAGCGCTGATAATCCTGAAAGCAGTGGCAATGAGCTGGCTGACAGTTCTGCGCATGATCCAGGTCAGGGGCGGTTACCGCTCGCCTGAGGATTTGCGAAAGACGCCACTGAACCCTAATCCAAACCCGGCGCAACTTCAGCCAAATGAGGCGGTGGAGCGCATCCGGCGCATCCAGCTCAACGATCTGGAGAACCTGCTTTACTTCCTGACAGCGGGATTCCTGTACGTGCTGACCGATCCTTCGCTGATTGCGCGATCGCTGCTCTACGGCTACGTGGTGTCGCGTCTCTTGCACTTCTTGGCATATTTCACCGCGCCAACGCATGACATGCGAGCGACTTTGTGGAGTAGCCGACTTGTTTCGCGACCTGTTCGCCGGCCGATGTGCCCAGCGTCTTTCAAGCGGCGCACACAATCATTCGATCATCAACGGCACCTGCTACATGTGGTGGGAGATCATGACCCACATCGCCTGGCCGGGCGATCCTGGTTTCGACCGGATGAAGCAGTCCTGTTCGCAGGTGATGGAAAAGAGCCTGGCAATTCCGCACATTGCGGTGCAGGAGTTGGCGCTGCATGGCCTAAAGCACCTCGTTCGCGACAGTGACGCAGCAGCGCTCTTGATCGACCGGTTTCTTGCCAAGGCTGACGGTGTTGATCCGAACTTGCTGCGGTATGCCCGATCCGCGGCTTGCGGATGCATTCAATAGCCGTGCCGATGTGATTTCTGCCCAATCGGAGGAGGGCGCCAGCAGTGCGAAAACTCACATCCTGCTGTGTTCTCGTAAAGCGGAGAAGGTTCGATACCAGACCCACCCCCTCCGCCATTGAAAATTGAATTCATTAGGTAATTAGCAGTATTTCCACGAAGTTCCCTCAACCGCTCCCCTGGGGCGGGTGAAAAAAAGCCGTGGTTGTCGCTTATCCTGAGCGAGTGTTGGTTCACAGAACCAACCCATTTCGAATGCCAACGACCTTACAATTTTTTGCACACTATTGGCGGGACTAACGTTTGCATGTCGTCCGTATTGGCATTCATCCTGTCGGCACTTAAGCCATATCCCGGATTTTAATTAGCTCGGCCCTCTTCACGAAAAGTATGTCTGCTTGAACAATGAAAGAATCTGGCCGGTACTTTATTTCAGAACCAAGGTCGGGAATCGACCGCAAAGGTTCGATGGCTACGGGCAAAAAACCGGCGTCTCTCGTGTAAGCCAAGTAATCACCGAGTTGCGGTGCGCCGACATTGAAAGGATAAAATGGCACCTCCAAGAGAAGCAATGATGCGTTTTTCAGAGAGTTGCTGGCACCCGATAAGACACGTAACTCCGCGCCCTGCACGTCGAGTTTCAAAAAATTTGGCTGCCGCAGTTTATATTGATTAGAGTATGAGTTTAATTTGCGTGCATGAAGCGCAACTGCCGAAACATTCTCATCTATTTGAGAAATATCCCTGTACAATGAATCTCCTGTCGAGTTGATACTATAAAAATTAAAGATGGCATCCTCTTCCGCGAATAATACCTGATGAAATTCAAAATTTTTGTTTTTCGGCAAAACCTTCGGGTGGTCGATTGGATCGAAAAGGTAATATTGTGACTGCGGGAAAATATCCATTATTGACTGCGTCCAAGTGCCTTTGAAACACCCAATATCGTATATTACGTCGACGCTTACACCAGAACTCACCAATTCTCGCAGAGCAAAGGATATATTGTTCTTTTCAAAAAAATTTGTTCAGTTTCTCCCGACCATGAAGGCCTACAAGATTTAACGCTAACTCGGAGGCACGCCGCAGGATAGTTTTGTTCATTTATCTATTTCGGCCTATCCGTCGGCAGCTGTCAAGTGAGTTGACCGGTATTGGAACGCTGGCGGTAGATGTAATACATCAATGCTTTATCCCTATTGCCGCAAAGCTTTTCAGCAAGATTATTGCTGTTATGGTCTCCGTCGACCGTGCACCATGCTTCCACGCATTCCGGTTTCCCATTGGTGCGTCGGGATTAGTCCCGCCGTGCATCCTGCACAGCCGCTTGCACTTCACAGCTGGTGATTGGCACGAAGTCCCCTTTCTCGTTCTGGCTAGGCGCGCGGTGCCTGAGCGAGTTGATCCGGCCGCGCTCGGCCCGCAATATTTCCGGGAAGTGGCGCAGGAGTTCAATGCAGCCGCAGGCAATGCGCCCGACAAGGCAAGGATGGTGCAGATCATGCGCCGTCACGGTCTGGTGCCGGCGCCGCCGAGGAACTAGGCCTGTGCCAGCCGGTCCTTCCGGGTGTCCAGGTTTTTCGCCTCCAGGAGTTCGTGCAGGAGCCGGTTGGGAAAGCGCCGTTCGATCGTGACCGCATAAAAGGTCTCGGCAATGTTCGGAAGCTGGTCGGCCTCGACCAGCAGGCCGGCGTCGATCTCGTCCTTGACGACGATCGGCGGCAGCACGGCCAGCCCGATGTCCTCGCGCGCCAGCAGGCGCATCATCGCCATGTCCTCGACCTCGGCGACGATCTGCGGCCGGATGCCGAGACGGTCGGCCAGCGCATCGAAATCCGCACGCATGCTGCTGTCGGCAGTCGGCAGGATGACCGGGTGACTGCGCAGGAGATCGGCCAGGCTGCCCATTTTTCCAAGTCGCTTCTCGTGCCGACAAGGCTTACCGGCTGCTCGGCAATGCGGTGGGCAAGGAAGGGCGCAAGAGCGTCGCGCGCCGGCGCCCGGTTGATCAGCACGACATCCAGGCTCAGGGCTTCGAGCGCGCGCAGCAGTTCGCCGGCGCTGCCCGAGCGCAGCACGAGTTCGATGTCGGTGCGCCCCAGCAGCGGGCGCAGGAAAGCCATCTGGAAATTGCGCGACAGCGTGGCGAGCGCGCCCACGCGCAGCGCCTGCCGAGCCGCCCCGGTCGTCGCCAGCGTGCCGATCAGCTCGTCGCCGGTCGCGAAGATCGCGTCGGCATGGTCGAGCGCGATCCGCCCCGCCTCGGTCAGATGAAGCTGCCGGCCGCGGCGCTCGAACAGCGCATGGCCGAGGCGCTTCCTCCAGCTTGCGGATCTGCACCGACAGCGCCGACTGGGTGAGGTTCAGCCGCTGGCGCGGTGCGGGTCAGGTTGCCGTCGTGGGCGACGGCCCAGAAGTAGCGCAGATGGTTGTAGTTGAAGGCTGCCATGACGTTCGATAATAACGAACGTTTCTGCAAACAATGCATTTTTTTTGTGAACGCACGCGCGCTACCTCGTGCCGCGTGCCATCGATCCTGGGAGATTTCCCTGTCGCTCAGTATCTGCTGCCGCTCGCGGCACCGCTGCCGCTTCTCATCGTCGCCGCTCTCTCGTGTTTCGCCCGGGGCGCGGCCACCGCTCTTGGCGGCGCTGGCGGAAGGCTGCCGCGTTCTCGCGCTCGCGTGGCGCTCGTGGCCCTGGCGCTGATCGTCATCGCGGGTCCGGCAGCCACCGCGGCTGATCGGCATCGGCGGCATCGGCCTTTCGGTACGGCTCGACGTGGTCAGCGTCGCCATGCTCCTTCTCGTTTCCTTCGTCGGCTGGATCGTCCTTCGCTACACGCGCACCTATCTCGACGGGGAGGCGCGGCAGGGCACCTTCACCGGCTGGCTCTCCATGGCGCTCGCCGCGGTGCTGCTGCTCGTCCAGGCCGGCAATCTCGCCCAGCTGGTCATGGCCTGGATCGCGACCAGGTTCTGCCTGCACCGGCTGCTGCTGTTCTACCCCGTCGCGTTGCGGCACAGCGCGCGGCCCGCAAGAAGCGGCTCTTCTCCAGCATCGGCACGGTGGCGCTGATGGCGGCAGCGGTTCTGCTTGCGCTCGCCTATGGCACGACCGACATCGCCACGATCAACGCCGCCGCGCGCGCGGGCGAGGCCAGCCCCCTTGCGCTTGCCGCCGCCGCCCTCGTCGCCGTTGCCGCGCTGCTCAAGTCGGCGCAGTTCCCGACGCATGGCTGGCTGACCGAGGTGATGGAGGCGCCCACGCCGGTGTCGGCGCTGCTGCACGCCGGGGTCATCAATGCCGGCGGCTTCCTGCTGATCCGGTTCGCCGACCTGATGCTGGCTGCGCCCGGCGTGCTGGCGGCGCTGGCCATGATCGGCGGCTTCACCGCGCTGTTCGGCGGCCTGGTCATGCTCACGCAGCCGGCGGTCAAGACCTCGCTCGCCTGGTCCACCGTGGCGCAGATGGGCTTCATGATCCTGCAATGCGGGCTGGCGCTCTTCCCTCTGGCGCTGCTCCATATCGTCGCCCACTCGCTCTACAAGGCCCATGCCTTCCTGGCGTCCGGCGGGGCGGTCGAACAGATTGCCGCCATCGCGCGGCCGGGGCCGGTCGCCGTGCCCAGCGGGGCGGCGGTCGGGCAGGCCTTCCTCGTGGCGCTCGCGATCTACGCCGCCGTCGGGGCAGTCTTCGGGGTGCTCTTCGGCCTCGAAAACAAGTCGCCGCAGGCATTGGCGCTGGGCGCCATTCTCGATCTTCGGTGTCGCCTATCTTCTGGCCCAGGGCCTGGCCGATGCCGCGCCGCGCGTACTGACGCGAAAGACCGCAACCTACTCGATGGCGGCCGCGATCGGTTACTTCGCGCTTCAGAGCGTGGCCGAATGGCTTTCCGTCGGAACCCTGCCGGCGACGCCGTCGCCCGGCCGGCTCGAATGGACGCTGATGGCGCTCGCCGTGCTCAGCTTCGGGCTGGTCGCCGTCGCCCAGGCGCTCTTGCCGCTGTGGTCGCAGCATCCGGCAGCCGCGGGACTGCGCGTCCATCTCTCGAACGGGCTTTATGTCAACGCAACACTGGACCGCATGCTCGGCGGCTGGTCCGTCCACAAGCCATCCTGATCTGCTGAAGGGCCAATCCATTGCTCATGATCCCCACACCCAACCGCGCCGGCGCCGACGATGTGATGGCCGCCGCGTGGCGCGCGGCTAACGCCATTCCGCCGCTGTGGCCGCTGGCCTCGAGCGTCGCGGTAAATCCGTTTCTGGGCCAGGCCGGCGAGCCCCTCGCCGTCGCAGCGGCGCGGCTGCGGCGCGTCGCCGGCATCGCGCTTACCATGCCCCGGGCATGGTATGCCGGGCGGATGCTTGCAGGCGAAATCGACGATGGCGACCTGTTGGCGGCGCTCGAGGCAGCGCCCGCCGCAGCGCGCCCCAAGACGCTGGCGGAACTGAAGAACGCGGCCCAGGCGGGCGGCGCGACCGCGAGCGCCCTGCCGAGCGTGGCCGATCTCGCAAGCACCGCACAGGGGACAGACTGGCCGGCACTCATCCACGAACGCCTTGGCCACTTTGCCGCCGGCTATTTCGACCAGGGCCAGGCGCTTTGGGCCGCACCTGCGGCAAGCGGCCCCTACAAGGCATGGCGCACCGTCGCCACCCACGACCTGACGCCAGAAATCGCAGGCCTTTCCGGTTTCGCTGCGACGGTCGTGTCGTGCCCTGAAACGGCGGCCGAAGCGCTGGTGCGGGCGGTCGATGCCCTGGGCGTGCGCCCAGGCGCGCAGGAGACCTATTTTCACAGGCTGCTGCTGGATCTTGGGGGCTGGGCACAGGTTGCGCGCCATCGCCTCTGGCAGGCGGAATTGAACGGCAGTTCCGACACCACGATCATCGAACTTCTCGCCATTCGCCTTGTGTGGGAGGAGGCGCTGCTTCGTCATCATGGTGCGCTGGTGCAGGCAGCTTGGCAGGAAGCGCTCGAGGCCTACGGGCAACCGGTGGTCCCAACCGGCCAGGACTGGGTCGATGCCATCTTGCAGGAGGCCGCCGAGCGCGCCGCGCAACGGCAGCTTCAAGCCAGTTTCGACGGCTTGGCCGCAAGTTCGCCCGAGGATCGTCCGGTAATGCAGATGGCCTTCTGCATCGACGTTCGGTCGGAAGTCTTCCGGCGGGCGTTGGAAAGTCTCGATCCGGGTATCCGGACACTGGGTTTTGCCGGGTTCTTCGGGCTCGGCATCGGCCATCGGCGGTTTGCCTCGCAGGTCGTCGAGGCACGCCTGCCGGTGCTGCTTGCGCCCGCGGTGATGACCTGCTCGGGCGAACCTTCGGGCGAGAACGCCAGGCGCGATGAAGCCGCGCGCATCACCGCACGGGCAAAGCGGGCGTGGGGGCGCTTCAAGCTCGCCGCCATCTCTTCCTTTGCCTTCGTGGAGGCGACCGGCCCGATCTATGTCGCAAAGCTGCTTCGCGATGGCTTGCGCCTGGTGAAAAGGCCCGCGCCAAACGACCCGGCGCCGCGTTTCAATCCGGCGCTCGATCTCGAAGCACGGCTCGATATCGCATCAAGCGTGCTCAAGGCCATGTCGCTGACCGGCGGCTTCTCGCGCCTCGTCATAATCGCGGGCCACGGCGCCAATGTCGTCAACAACCCGCACGCCAGCGCCCTTCATTGCGGCGCGTGCGGCGGCTATTCCGGCGAAGTCAATGCGCGCCTGCTTGCAGGACTTCTCAACGATGCCGGCCTGCGCGCGGCACTGGCCGGGCGCGGGATCGCGATCCCCGCCGACACGGTGTTCATGGCCGCCCTGCACGACACGACAACGGACGAGGTCACGCTTTACGCGGACGACCACGCATCGGCGGGGCACGCGCCCGATATCGCACGGGCGAGGCAGTGGCTCGCGGCCGCCTCGGCGCTCGCCCGGGCGGAACGTGCGCAGCGCCTGCCGGGGGCAAGTGGGGGCGATATCGCGCGCCGCGCCCGCGATTGGGCACAGGTGCGCCCCGAATGGGGGCTCGCCAACTGCCAGGCCTTTGTCGCGGCGCCGCGCCGGCGCACTACCGGCCGCGATCTCAAGGGCCGCGCCTTCCTGCACGATTACGATTGGCGCCGTGACGAGGACTTCGCGGTTCTGAAGCTTATCCTCACCGCGCCCGTGGTGGTCGCAAGCTGGATCAGCCTGCAGTATTACGGATCGACCGTCGCGCCGGAAGTCTTCGGAGCGGGTAACAAGCTTCTCCATAACGTCACGGGCGGGCTTGGCGTGGTCGAAGGCAATGGCGGCCTGCTCCGCGCAGGGCTGCCATGGCAGTCGGTCCACGACGGCGCGCGATTTGTCCACGAGCCCCTGCGCCTTTCCGTGCTGGTCGAGGCGCCGCGCGATGCGATCTCGGCAATTCTCGACGCCCATCCGCAGGTCCGCGCGCTTTTCGACAACAAGTGGCTCCATCTTTTCGCGCTGGACGACGATGGCCGCATGGCCTTCCGCTATGCCGGAGGGCTGCAATGGCAGGCGATGGACCAGCCGCAAGGCGCCAGATGACGGGCCTGCGCTCAGATCGGCATTTTGTCCGGATGAGGAAAGTGCCGGTCTATCTCCTGCGCCACGAGCCGCTGGAGCGCCCACAGATTGCGGTCCCTGATGCCATGGTTTTCCAGCGACAGGATCGTGTTTCGCAGGTATTCCGCGCATGAGCCGCGATACCCGCAGGCTCGCGCCATCTGCGCGGCGACCGTCTCGAGCGGAAGCCCGCGACGGATCGATGGTCCGCTCGGTCCTGCCCAGAACACAAGCGCATTCGCCTTGCCGCGACCGGTTTCGACGCTGATCCAGCGCCAGTCGCGCTCGTTTTCCACGAAGGGGGTTTCGCGGCGAACCAGACCGTCGACGACCTCTTCGGATCGTGCGTCGGCGACCTCCAGCGCCAGGCCGCTGCAACGCCCGCCCGCCATCAGCGCCATCATCAGGCCCGGCGCATCGGGCGTCCCGCGAAATCCCCGGATCTCTATGCAGAACTGCCGGTGCCAACCGCGCGCGACTGCCCGGTGTTGCGCCACGCATTCGAAGGTGGGGTTCCAGATCAGCGAGCCGTAGGCAAAGACGAGGAACGGCCCCTCGGGGCGGCTTTCGAGGATGCGCTTGACGCGTGCGGAGAATACCGCGTCGTCGGCCCGCGCAAAACTCGTCTGGGTCTGGGTTTCAGGAATGGGCCGGGTAGCTCGCGCTACATGGTCCTCGCTCAGGGCCAACAAACGCATTCGCCGCTCGTCCAACCTCCACACGCGCAAAGATATCGCACATTATATAGCGATACTGGACTTTGCTACAAACCTGAGCTTCGCTTCATCTGCAACAATCCAGAAGCTGAAAAGCCGGTACTTGGGCATGCCATAGGCCGCCTCACTTCCCTGGCTTCGGACGCAGCAGGAGCGGGCCGTACAGCGCTGCAAATCCGCCAAAGGCTGCAATCCATGCAAGCGCGGCGAGGGAGTGCAGCAGGTCGGCCTGCCCGGGCAATGCACCTGCGGCCAGCCGGGCCACGACAGCGATAACCAGTGCCAGGTACAGCGCCGTCGTACCCCTGCCGGCGGCAAGGTCCTGCCCGGTGTGGCCAAGCGTTGCCCGCGTCATTACCGCCAGCGTCATCAGTCCGACCGCCCCGGCCATCCACAGATGCTGCGCCGCCGGTGCTCCCAGAAACCCCGGCGACAGTGCCTCGCCGCCGACCGCGAGCGCGCCGAGCACGAGGAAGGCGTAGCCCGCATGAAGCACCCAGACCAGCGGCTCGGCTCGCGTGCGCTCGCCGGCCCAGCGCGCGAGCCGGGCCAGATGCAGCAGGCCCGCTGTCAGCAATCCCAGCCCGGCTGCGGTGCCTTGCGGCGCCGCTACCCAGATGGCGAGCGCCGCGAACAGGGCGATGAGCGCGATCAGGTCGAGCCTTTGCATCGGCGGCGCCGGCAAGCGCCCGGCTTCGCGCCGCACCAGCCAGTTGCGGGTGAAGGAGGGCACGATGCGCCCGCCGATGAACGCGATCATCATCAGCGCAGCCGCAAGGCCGAGTCGCAGGCCGAACCCCTGTGCGGCGTAGGCGCCATGCGCCGCCTCCCAGTGGAACGTCACGTTGGCGGCGGCGAAAATCGTGAGCAGTCCCAGTACGGCGAGGTTGCGCCAGTTCTTTCCGGGCAACGATCTCGCGCGCAATGACAAACCACAACACGACGGGCATCGCCATGTCGATCGATGCGGTCGCGAGTGGCGTCAGCGCCGCTGAAAAGAGGACGGCCAGCCGCCCGGCAACCCACAGGCCGAACAGGCCCGCGAGCGGCCAGCCGACGATCGGCAGCCGGCCCGTCCAGTTCGGTACGGCGGTGAGCAGGAATCCGGCGATCACCGCGCTGAGGTAGCCAAACAGGAATTCGTGCGCATGCCACGACACGGCGTCGAAGGCGGTTGGCAGGCTTGCCCGGCCCGACAACGCCATCACCCACAACACCATGGCCAGCGCGGCCCATGCCGCGGCGCCCAGGAAGAACGGCCGGAACCCGTAGGTCAGGATGGCGGGCCCGGACCATTTGCGCATCTGCTCGGCGGTCGTGGTCATTCACTTCTCCCTTTGCGCTTGCCGGTTTGCCATCAATGACGGCGACGGGGCGTGATGATGTGATATATTTGAATGTATGGAACCGAACTTCAGGAGGACAAGATGATCAATCTCCAGATCCTGGCTGCCCCCGTTATTGCCGCCGCAATCATGCTTGGCGCGGCGAAGGCAAGTGCTCACTGCGACGCCGTCGACGGGCCGGTAGCGAAAGCCGTGCAGAAAGCGCTCGAAACCGGGAACATCTATCCAGTGCTGGCCTATGCGCCTGCCACGGCGGAGGAGGAAATCCGGGCCGCTTTCGAAAAGTCGCGCAAGGTGCGCGAGCTTGGACCCGATGCGCGCGAGCTCGCCGACCAGGCCGTCCTGGAGACCGTCGTCCGGCTTCACCGGGCCGGCGAAGGTGCTGCCTTTACCGGGCTTAAGCCTGCGGGCATCGATTACGGCCCGGTCATCGAGGCGGCGGAAACGGCAGTCGAGACGGGCGATGCGTCCCCGCTCGAGGCTGTTCTCGCGGACGTGATCAAGCGTTCCCTGGATGAACGGCTCGCGATGGTTCGCCAGCTGCAAAAGGCCCCGCTTGAGCCGAGGACCCCCGCCGAAGTGCCGCATAGCCGCGAGCGCATCAGCGCGGAACTCGGCTTCATCACCTTTGCCGAGAGCCTGCGCCAGGCTGCTGTGGCAAAGGGAGAGCACCTGCACGCCGACTGAGCCGCTGCGGTGCGCCGCGGCAAGCCTGTACTCGCAGCGCCCTCTCCTTGCGGCGCGTGCGTGGACTTGACCCATCTTGCCTGTCATTGCGTCGTGCCCGCCTAATCAATTCGGCTAAGAATACGACACTGAAACCGCGCCGTTGTTGCGCCAGCGCAAGCTTTGCGATTGACTGTACCGACCAAACCGGACCCGCAAGAGAGTTCGGGCGGACGGGAGGAGTGCGGCAGCAGTGTCGATTTAGCCTGCCTCGCAGCGCGAGGCAACATTTCCGCAGTACCTGGTCCTGAATTCGGCCCGCTTTGCCGGCCGCCCGGCCATGCGCCACAAGGATTACGGCATCTGGCAGAGCTGGACCTGGGCGCAGATGGCGCAGGAAATCGCGCAGTTCTCGATCGGCCTTGGCGAGGCCGGCCTGAAAGCGGGCGACCGCGTGGCGATCGTCGGCCAGAACCGCCCCCGCCTTTACTGGACCTTCTGCGCAGTGCAGGCGCTTGGCGCTGTTCCCGTGCCGGTCTATGCCGACGGCGTGGCGGAGGAGATGGTCTACGTGCTCAACCACGCCGAGGTTTCGATGGCCGTGGTCGAGGACCAGGAGCAGGTCGACAAGCTGCTGTCCATGGGCGGCCAGCTGCACGCACCTGCGCATGATAGTCTATGACGAGCCGCGCGGCCTGCGCGACTACGATCACTCGCGGCTCGTGTCGTTCGCGCAGGTTCAGGCGCAGGGACGGGCCGCCATGGAGCGCGGCGCGCGTGACGCCTGGCTTGAAGGCATCGCCGCGGGCAAGGGCTCGGACCTCGCGGTCATGCTCTACACATCGGGCACGACCGGCAAGCCCAAGGGCGTGATGCTCAGCTTCGACAATCTCGTCGTTTCGGCGCGCAACGGCAATGCCTTCGACGCGCTCGGACCCGACGAGGTGGTGCTCGCCTATCTGCCGCTGGCGTGGGTGGGCGACCATGTCTTCACCTACGCGCAAGCCTATGTCGCGGGCTATTGCGTGTGTTGTCCCGAGGGGCCGCAGACCGTCAACGAAGACCGGCGCGAGATCGCACCGACCTATTTCTTCGCCCCGCCGCGGGTGTTCGAAACGCTGCTCACCCAGATCATGGTGCGCATGGAGGATGCCGGCGCTTTCAAGAAGCGCATGTTCCGCTACTTCATGGATCATGCGCGCCGCACGGGCGAGCCGATCCTCAACGGCGTGGCGGTGGGGCTTTCCGACCGGCTGAAATACGCGCTGGGCGAGTTCCTGGTCTACGGGCCGCTCAAGAACCGGATGGGCTTCACCCGCATGCGCGTCGGCTACACGGCCGGCGAGGCGATCGGCCCGGAGATCTTCCGCTTCTACCGCTCGCTGGGGCTCAACCTGAAGCAGCTCTACGGACAGACCGAGGCCAGCGTCTACATCACCGCGCAGCCCGACGGCGAGATTCGCGCAGATACGGTCGGCAAGCCGTCGCCGGGCGTGGAGATCAAGATAGCCGACAACGGCGAGGTGCTCTACCGCTCGCCGGGCGTCTTCATCGGCTACTACAAGAACGATGAAGCCACCCGCGCCACCAAGACCGCCGACGGCTGGGTTCATACCGGCGACGCCGGGTTTTTCGACCCCGACGGCCATCTGAAGATCATCGACCGTGCCAAGGACGTTGGCCGGCTTGCCGACGGAAGCCTGTTCGCGCCGAAGTACATCGAGAACAAGCTCAAGTTCTTCCCGGACATCAAGGAGGCCGTGGCCTTCGGCGACGGACGCAAGTTCGTGGCGGTGTTCCTCAATATCGACATGACATCGGTGGCGAGCTGGGCCGAGCGCAACAACATCTCCTACGGCTCGTACCAGGAGCTTGCCGCCCATCCGCAGGTCTACGAGATGATGAAGCGGCATGTCGACCAGGTGAACCAGCGACCTCGCGGGCGAGGAGTTGATGCGCGGATCGCAGATCAGGCGCTTCCTGGTGCTGCACAAGGAACTCGACGCCGACGATGGCGAGGTGACGCGAACGCAGAAGGTGCGCCGCTCCTTCATCGCCGAGCGTTACGCGCCGCTGATCGAGGCGCTCTACGACGGTTCGCAAAGCAAGCATGTCGAGACGGAGGTGGTATTCGAGGACGGCCGCAAGGGCATCATCGCGGCAACGGTGCAGGATCGCGGACGCGAGCACGGTCTCCGGGCCCCGCGTCACCAGGGAGGCGGCCGAATGAACGCTCCCGTACACCACGAACACAGCTTTGCGTTCTCCGGCGAGGACGACGGGATCGAGCCCGGCGACACGCTTCTGGACATTCGCGACGTCTCGCTTTCCTTCGGCGGCGTGAAGGCGATCAACCAGATCTCCTTCGACGTGCTCAAGGGCGAGATCCGCGCGATCATCGGCCCGAACGGCGCCGGCAAGACCTCGATGCTCAACGTCATCAACGGCTTCTACACGCCGCAGCAGGGCACGATCATCTTCCGCGGCAAGGAGCGCAAGTCGATGAAGCCGCACCAGGCGGTCGGCCAGGGCATAGCGCGCACCTTCCAGAACGTGGCGCTGTTCAAGGGCATGTCGACGCTCGACAACATCATGACCGGGCGCTCCACGCGAATGAAGCGCAATCTTTTCTGGCAGGCGCTGTGGCACGGCCCGGCGCTGGAGGAGGAGATCGAGCACCGCGAGGCGGTCGAGGAGATCATCGACTTCCTCGAGATCGCGCACATCCGGCACACGCCGGTCGGCAAGCTGCCCTACGGGCTGCAAAAGCGCGTCGAACTTGGCCGGGCGCTGGCAATGCAGCCATCGCTGCTGCTGCTCGACGAGCCCATGGCGGGCATGAACCTCGAGGAGAAGGAGGACATGAGCCGCTTCATCCTCGACGTGAACCAGCAACTCGGCACCACCATCGCACTGATCGAGCACGACATGGGCGTGGTCATGGACCTGTCCGACCGCGTGGTGGTCCTCGACTACGGCCGCAAGATCGGCGACGGCACGCCGGACGCGGTGCGCAACAACCAGGACGTGATCGACGCCTATCTCGGCATCGCGCACTGAAGCGGAGGGAACATGGAGACTATTAACGCCATTCTCTGTCAAACCCTTCGCGGACATGGCCGCCGCGCCCGATTTCCTGTTGCAGGTCTTGTGGGAAGGGCTGGTTTCGGGCGTACTCTATGCGCTGATCGCGCTCGGCTTCGTGCTGATCTACAAGTCCTCGCGCATCTTCAACTTCGCGCAGGGCATCATGGTCGTGTTCGCCGCGCTGACGCTCGTCGGCCTGCACGAAAAGGGAGTGCCGGCCTGGGCCGCCGTGCCGCTTACATTGGGCGTGATGTTCATCCTTGCCGTGGCGATCGAGCGCGTGGTGCTTCGCCCGCTTGTCAACCAGCCCGACATCATCCTGTTCATGGCGACCATCGGCGTCACGCTGTTCCTGATCGGCCTGGGCGAACTGATCTTCGGCGGCGAGAACAAGGTGATGATCACCGAGCAGCTCGGCATTCCGACCGGCTCATTCACCTTCGAGCCGGGCGGCGGATTGCTGATCATCGAGCAGAAGGACGTCACCGCCGTCATCGGAGCCATAGCGCTCGTCGTGGCGCTGATCGCCTTCCTGAACAAGTCGAAGATGGGCCGCGCCATCCGTGCGCTGGGCGATGATCACCAGGCGGCGCTGTCGGTCGGCATATCGCTGTCGGCGATCTGGGTGCTGGTCTGGTTCATCGCCGGCATCATCGCGCTCGCCACCGGGATCGTGTGGGGCGCGCGCGCCGGCGTTTCCTTCGCGCTGGAGGTCATCGCCTTCAAGGCGCTGCCGGTGCTGATGCTCGGCGGGCTGGAATCGGTCAGCGGCGCCATCATCGGCGGCCTGCTGATCGGCATCCTCGAAAAGCTGTTCGAGATCTACTGGGGCCAGCCCCTGCTCGGCGGCAACACGGAGACCTGGTTCGCCTTCGTCTTCGCGCTGATCGTGCTGCTGTTCCGGCCGCAGGGCCTGTTCGGCGAAAAGATCATCGAGCGGGTCTGAGGGAGGAGGCCATGTTCTACCGCACCGCCGGCCAGTACAAGTCGAGCTACAAGGCCGACCACGCGCTGTTCCCGGTCAGGCAGGATTTCTGGCTGCTGCTCGTCGTGCTGGCATTCGCCTGGGTGGTCGCTGCCGCTGCTCGCGAGCGAGTTCGCCTTCAACGCGCTGCTGATCCCGGTGCTGATCTATGCGCTGGCGGCGATCGGTCTCAACATCCTCACCGGCTATGCCGGACAGCTTTCGCTCGGCACCGGGCGCGTTCATGGGCGTCGGCGCCTATGCCTGCTACAAGCTGATCACGATCTTTCCCGAACTCAACCTCGTCGTCGCGATCCTGCTGTCGGGACTTGCTCTCGGCGGCGGTGGGCGCGGCGTTCGGCCTGCCCTCGCTGCGCATCAAGGGCTTCTACCTCGCCATCGCCACGCTGGCCGCGCAGTTCTTTCTCGTGTGGCTCTTCGAGAAATGGGCCTGGCTCTACAACTACTCCAACACGGGCGCCATCCAGGTCCCCAACATCGACATGTTCGGCATCACGGTGGCCGGCGCGCAGGCAAGCTCCATCACCCGCTATTATTTCGTGCTCGCCTTCGTCGACCGTGATCACCGCCGTTGCGATCAACATCACGCGCGGGCGCATCGGCCGGATCTGGAAGGCGACGCGCGACATGGACATCGCCGCCGAGCTCGTCGGCATCAACCTGCTGAAGTCGAAGCTGCTCGCCTTCGCGGTTTCCTCCTACATCGTCGGCGTCTCGGGTGCGCTCTTCGTCTTCCTGTGGCGCGGCGCGGCGGAGCCGAACCTCTTCGACATACCGCTGTCGTTCCGCGTGCTGTTCATCGCCATCATCGGCGGGCTGGGTTCGATCATGGGCAATTACCTCGGCGCGCTGCTGATCGTGGCGCTGCCGGTGCTGCTCAACACCATTCCCGGCCTGCTGGGCGTGACGATCCCTTCGGCGATGGCCGAGCATCTGAACGTCATGATCATCGGGGCGCTGATCATCTTCTTCCTGGTCGTCGAGCCGCACGGCCTTGCGCGGTTCTGGCAAGTCATCCGGGAGAAGCTGATCATCTGGCCCTTCCCGCATTGAGCGGGAGAACGGGGGCTGTCGTCGAATTGGCCCGGCCGGGCCCGCGCAAACCGCGCAAACCGGCAACAGAGGAGGAAGCGAAATGTCGAAAGTGATAAGATCTGCAATGCTCGCGGCGACGATCCTTGCCGGATCGCTTGCCGCCATGCCCGCGGTGTTCGCGCAGGAAGTCTACCTTCCGAACCTCTCCTACCGGACCGGCCCGTTCGCCGCGACCGGCACGCCGCTGATGAACGGCCAGCGCGACTACATGACGTTGCTCAACGAGCGCGACGGCGGCGCGAACGGCGTCAAGCTGGACTACGACGAGTGCGAGACCGGCTACAACACCGAAAAGGGCGTCGAGTGCTACGAGAAGACCAAGGCGCGCGCGATCGTCACGCAGCCCTGGTCGACCGGCATCACGCTGCAGGTCCTGCCCAAGTCGAACGTCGACAAGATCCCGGTGCTGGCGCCGGGCTACGGCTTCTCGCCGATGGCCGACGGCAAGACCTTCGCCTGGGCCTTCAACCCGCCGTCCTCCTACTGGGACGGCGCGTCGATGATCCTCAAGCACATTTCGGGCGGCGATCTTGCCACGCCTCAAGGGCAAGAAGATCGCGCTGCTGCATCTCGACCATCCGTTCGGCAAGGAGCCGATCCCGCTGCTCGAACAGCTTGCCGCCACGCACGGCTTCACGCTGCTGCCGATCCCGGTCGGCCTCAAGGAGATGCAGAACCAGTCGGCGCAATGGCTGCAGATCCGCCGCGAGCGCCCGGACTTCGTGCTGATGTGGGGCTGGGGCGCGATGAACGCCGGCGCGTTGACCGAGGCGGTCAAAGACCAAGTACCCGATGGACCAGTTCTACGGCATCTGGTGGTCGGGCTCGGATGACGACCTGCTGCCGCTCGGCGAGCAGGCCAAGGGCTACAAGTCGATCTCCTGGTCGATGCCGGTGCCCGATGCGCCGATCATGGCCGGACCTCAAGAAGCACGTCATCGATGCCGGCAAGTCGCTGGTCTCCGATCCGGCCAGGCGACATCAACAAGGTGTTCTACCAGCGCGGCCTGCATCATCTCGATGTTCCTCGTCGAGGGCATCAAGGCGGCGCAGGCCAATTTCAACACCAAGGAAGTGACCGCCGGAACAGCTGCGCTGGGGCCTCGAAAACCTCAAGATCGACGAGGCAAAGCTGACCGAACTCGGCATGTCCGGCATGGTGGTGCCCTTCTCGACCTCCTGCGACAACCATACCGGCCATGGCGGCGGCTGGATGCTGGAATGGGACGGCGCGAAGTTCGTCAAGGTCTCGGACCTGCTGCAGGCCGACCGCGACGCGATCAAGCCGCTGGAGGAAGCCAAGGCGAAGGAATACGCCGCGGCCAACGCTCCCTGGACCATGAACGAAGCGTGCAAGTGATCGCTTGGAAGGGGCGGCGCGTGGCCGCCCCTTTCCTCCTCCCGCCATGAACGAGGTGCCGATGGCCGACGCAGACACACGAGTGCCGATGCGATCCTGCAGGTCAACAACATCGAGGTCATCTACGACCACGTCATCCTGGTGCTGAAGGGCGTTTCGCTCGAGGTGCCCAAGGGCGGCATCGTCGCGCTGCTCGGCGCCAACGGCGCGGGCAAGACCACGACCTTGCGCGCAGTCTCCAACCTGCTGCGCGCCGAGCGCGGCGAGACGACCAAGGGCTCGATCCTCTTCAATGGCGTGCGCATCGACAATCTCTCGCCCTCCGAACTCGTGAGGCGCGGCTGCATCCAGGTGATGGAGGGGCGGCACTGCTTCGCGCACCTGTCGATCGAGGAGAACCTGATGACCGGCGCCTATACGCGCCGCGATTCGCGCGCCGAAATCGCCGCGGACCTCGAGAAGGTCTACACCTATTTTCCGCGCCTCAAGCAGCGGCGCAAGGCGCAGGCCGGCTATACCTCCGGCGGCGAGCAGCAGATGTGCGCCATCGGCCGCGCGCTGATGTCGAAGCCCTCGATGATCCTGCTGGACGAACCTTCCATGGGACTTGCACCGCAACTGGTCGAGGAAATCTTCCAGATCGTCTCGCAGCTGAATGCAAGACGAGGGCGTCTCCTTCCTGCTGGCCGAGCAGAACACCAACATCGCGCTGCGCCATGCCAACCCATGGCTACATCCTCGAATCGGGCCGCATCGTCATGGACGGATCGGCGCAGGAACTGCGCGAGAACGAGGATGTGAAGGAATTCTACCTTGGCGTCGGCGGCGAGGGCCGCAGGTCGTTCAGGGACGTCAAGCACTACAAGCGGCGCAAGCGCTGGCTGAGCTGACGCCGGGTTGAAAGGACGAAGCATGAGCACTCATTTCGATGCGCTTGAAACGCAGGAGCATTCCGCGCGCGAACGCGAGCTGTTCGCGCGGCTGCCGCAATTCCTTGCCCGCGCCGTTACGGCAGCGCCGGGCTGGGCAAGCCGCCTTGCCGGCATCGATCCCGCGTTGGTGACTTCGCGCGCGGCGCTTGCGAAAGTTCCGGTGCTGCGCAAGCCCGAACTGATGGAGGCGCAGGCCGCCAATCCGCCATTCGGCGGCCTCGCCGATGTGTCGCAGCTCGACGGCGCACGCTACTTCATGTCGCCGGGCCCCGTCTGGGAGCCCCAGGCGCCCGGCGCCGACAGCTGGAATTCGGCGCGGGCCTTCCACGCGGCCGGCATCGGCGCGGGACGACATCGTCCACAACGCGCTCGCCTATCACATGACGCCTGGCGGCTTCATCCTCGACGAGGGCGCGCGCGCCGTCGGTGCAAGGGTGTTTCCAGCCGGCACCGGCAATACGGAGCAGCAGGTCGAGGCGGCGCACTGGCTGAGGCCGACCGCCTATGCCGGAACGCCGGATTTTCTCAAGGCCATGCTGGACAAGGCCGCAGAAACGGGACGCGATCTCTCGTCCATCCGCAAGGCGCTGGTCTCGGGCGGCGCGCTTTTCCCGTCCTGCGCGAGGAATACCGCTCGCGCGGCGTATCCGTCATGCAGTGCTACGCCACGGCCGATCTCGGCGTCATCGCCTATGAGACGCAGAAGGACGGCACGCCTCTGCCCGGCATGGTGGTGAGCGAGAACATCATCCTCGAAATCGTCCGGCCGGGCACGGATGATCCGGTGCAGCCGGGCGAAGTCGGGCGAGATCGTCGTCACCAACTTCAACGCCGCCTATCCCGCTGATCCGCTTCGGCACCGGCGACCTCTCCGCCATCATCGGCGAGCCATCGCCATGCGGACGCACCAATATGCGCATCAAGGGCTGGATGGGCCGCGCCGACCAGCGCACCAAGGTCAAGGGCATGTTCGTCGATCCAAAGCAGGTCGACAGGTGGTCAAGGCGGTTGCCGGAATTGCCAGCGCGCGCCTCGTCGTCATCCGTGAGGGCGACACGGATGCGATGACGTTGCTGGTCGAACCGCGCGCCGGACAATCCGCCGACCCGCAAGCGATCGCATCGGCGCTCACCGCGCATACCCGGCTGAAGGGCCGCGTCGAGATCGCCGCGGGCCTGCCCAATGACGGCAAGGTCATCGACGACCGGCGGGATTACTCGAAATAGCGGGATTTACTGTCGGTAAATTGACTATGGATTGCGCGGCGGAATAACGTGCGGATCGTCAGCAGGCCATCTGCAAACAGGGAATCCCACAAATGACAACTCCGCGATCCGTACTTGCCTTCCTCTGGCCGCCACCGTGGCCGGCTGCTCGCAAACTCCCGGCGAAGTGGAAGCGACGGGGGCCGCGGCCGAACAGACCTGCATTCGCGCGGTCGTCCAGAAGACCGGCAACGCCGACGCCGCCGTCGACCGATCCGAAACCGTATGGGGTGCCTCGCTCGTGGTGGTCCGGTCGGGCTCTTCGCTTTGGCGCTGCAAGTTCAGCGGCGGCATCATCAAGGACGTTTCCTCCGTCGCGCAATGACGCCGCTCTGACGGGCCGCGGCCCTTAAACCTTTATTTCGCCCTCGTCCTCGCCGTCCCAATAGTGGATGCGCGTCGCATGCACCTTGAGCAGGGCAAGGCCCGGCGTGTCGATGCCGTCCTTCCACCAGCGCTCGAGGTCGGGCGTCCAGTGCTTTTCGAACATCGCCTTGTCGAGGATGATTTCCGCTTCTCCCTGGATGGAGATGAAAAGCGGCGGCGCGCCCAGAAATCCGCTCTTGCCCTGCATGGCCATGTTCACAAGCGGGTCCTTGCGCACGTCCGCGAAAGTCCGCGAATCCTGATCGAGGAAGAAAAACGAGTCGCCGTCAAACTCGACATCGCGATTGTTGCTCATCGGACGGCCGGCGATCTGCCCGGCATCCGTCTTGGTGTGCAGCATGACGAAATCGATGTGCCGCATCTGTTTCGAAAGGTCGCGAAGTTCCAAGCGCCAAGCCTCCTTGTTCGCCATGATGTCGAAACAACGGAATTGGCATTGGTTCGTTCCGCGGCGCCGGGCCGGCGGAAATGATCAGGTTGAAGCGGGCGCAGTCGCCGACGGCGGGATATGATCGAGCAGTAACTCGAAACATTTGCGGGAGCTTTCGCTCATCGCGATACGATATGAGTTCTTCTTCTTGCCTTCCGACCTGTTCAGATAGCCGAGCTGAATGGCTTCGTTCAGGAAGTTCGAAACACTTACCGCGGTAAGTTTGCGGGCGGGGATTTCGCCGCCTCGACCTGAACGCCTGCGCGGCGATCTTCAGGCCTGCTCGGCCTTTATTTCCGCCCACAGCTTCTGGATCGTGTGATCTTCGACCTTGTTGAGCTGACCCTCTCGAAACAGGAATTTCTCGAGGTTGCGGGCATTGCCGTTCTTTGCCTGGCCGCGAGAAACCTTGTCGTGGATATCCTCGATCGACCGGCTCCAGTAGTGATTGATCCGCAGCACGTCCCAACTCACGGTGGGCGTTTTCGTGAAGCGCGGCGGCAGCTGGCGCTTTTCGTCGAGCACGGCGCCATGCCAGGGTATCGGGCAGCAATGATCGAGCTTCTTGATGATCCGCGGATTGAAGATGGTCTTGCCCTGCCTTGCCTTGCCGGTGACGCCCTTGGGATGCACTTCCGTATTGGCCGAATGCAGGTCGAGGTGCCAGGTGTAGGCGTCGAGGGCCGATCCGGTCGGCCTTTGCTGGTGCCCCGACGACCCGAACAGCACCCAGTAGACGAAGACGCCGGTGAGATCCTCATATTGCTTGAGCACCTGCCGGATGTCGCGCGTTCCCGGCGAGAACAGGAATTCGTCGATATCGATGAATGCCAGCCAGCGCGTCTTGTTCTT
This sequence comes from uncultured Alphaproteobacteria bacterium, assembly GCA_963697325.1. GTDB lineage: Bacteria > Pseudomonadota > Alphaproteobacteria > Rhizobiales > Rhizobiaceae > BOKV01. The sequence goes on from CAVONR010000006.1 coordinate 21,266, forward strand.
TACCCGTTCGAGGCAGTCGGCATAGGCCTGCATCTGACCGGCCTTCATCGGCCAGTCATACAAGGTCACCAACCCGCGATCTATCCAGGGCTGCAACACGCTTTGATAATCATCAGTACTGAAATTGTTGTACATATGAAAATGTTCAACACCTACCGCATGATGGAAGGTCAGCCAGTCGTCGAGATAGGGTGCTTCATTCTTGAATATTGCACCGAACACGAGTTCGTAGTCGAATTGCTTGCGCCTGTTGCGCACAGCATTGACAATCGGGCCAAACAATACTCTGGAAATTACATCCATTGTGAACTTCTATTTCAAATGCCGATGGGTGGCGCAAGCTAACGGAAACCGGTGTGAAACGCAAGATTTTGAGCGTTTCGAGGCGACAGCGGCAAGACCCCTGCTCCTTCCGGCCAAGGAACCTCGCCGCCCCGACAGGGTTTAACACCTGAGGAAGGGCCGGCGATGAATGATTCCGACAAGCAATCGCTCGAGCGCATTCGCAGCCAGCGCGCCGCGCTCGCAGACTTCGGCATGTATGCGTTCCAGTCGGATGATCTCGACGCGCTTTTGACCAAGGCCTCGCAGCTGGTGTCGGAGGCGATGGGCATCGATCTCGTCAAGGTGCTCGAGCATTTTCCCGAGCGCGGCGAGATGCTGATGCGCGCGGGTGTCAACTGGAAACCCGGCGTCGTCGGCAATGTGACCTTCAAGGACGACGAGCATTCACCGGGGGGCTATGCCCTGAAGGCCAACACACCGGTGATTTCCGCTGACATTTCAAAGGAAAAGCGCTTCGAGATTCCCGGCGTGCTGACGAGCCACGGCGTCCACAGCATGATCAACGTGATCATCCCCGGCGGGCAGCGCCCTTTCGGCGTGCTGGAGGTGGATGCCCGGCAGCGCCGCGACTTCGACAGCGACGACATCGCCTTTCTCCAGAACTACGCCAACCTGCTCGCCGGGGCCATCGAACGGGTGCGCCTGCACGATCATCTGAGCCAGAGCGCCCGGGAGCAGAACCTGTTGGCGCGCGAACTCGGCCATCGCGTCAAAAACGTGCTCAGCGTCGTGCAGGCAATCACCCTGCTGACAACCACCAGGGGCCGCAGCGCCCGGGATTTCCAAGAGGCCGTCGTCGGACGCATTCAGGCGCTCGCGACCGCCGAAAGCCTGATCTTCGAGGATCATGGCGATGTCGTGGACATGCGGCGCATCGCGCATGACATCCTCGCGCCGCATGATGCCGGGCGTCCCGGCGCCATCACGATGGAGGGCGAGCCCATCGATCTGCCCGCGCGCAAGAGCCGGATGCTCGGCCTCGTCATTCACGAACTGGCCACCAATGCCGCCAAGTACGGCGCACTGTCCTCGCGCAACGGCAAGGTTCGCCTCGGCTGGCAATGCGAGCCTTCGGGCAAGGTTACGCTGTCATGGACGGAACTCGACGGACCGCCTGTCTTGCCGCCGGGCCACAAGGGTTTCGGCAGCCGCCTGCTCGAGGAGGTCATCAAGCACGAACTCAAGGGCAATGCCGCTATCTCCTATCCGCCCGCCGGCCTCCAGTACCAGCTTTCCTTCGTCAAGACGCAATAGGCGCGCTCAGCCGCGGATGAGGAAGATCGCCTCGATCTCCACCGCCATCCGGTTCGGCAGCGAGCCCATTCCCACCGCCGAGCGCGCATGCCGGCCGGCTTCGCCCAGCACGTTGACCAGAAGGTCCGAGCAGCCGTTGATGACCTTGGGCTGGTCGCCGAAATCGGGCTCCGCGCTCACCATGCCGAGCAGCTTGATCACCGCCTCGATCCGCGAAAGTTCGCCCAGCGCCTGCTTGGCCACCGCCAGAAGGTGCAGCCCGGTCAGCTGCGCCTCGGCATAGCCCTGCTCGAGGCTCATGTCCTTGCCGAGCCGGCCGATCGTGTAGCTGCCATCGGGACGGCGCGGCCCCTGTCCCGATACGTAGAGCAGCTGCCCGGCGATGCGGTACGGCACGTAATTGGCGAGCGGCGCCGTCACTTCCGGAAGTTCCAGTCCCAACTGCGCCAGGCGTTGCTCGGGGGTCATCTTGTGCTCTCCTGATTGTCGTGATTTTGCATGTTACTTCACCCCTTGCGCCGTGATAGTCAATCGGCACCATTCCATCGCGACGCGAGGCCAGCATGAACCTTGAGCAGCGCTTCCAATTCGAGGACGCCGGCCGCACGCTCGCCGATCTCGAAACGCCCGTGCCGGTGATCGATCTTGGCGTGGTGGAGACCAACCTCATGCGCTGGCAGGCGCGCTGCGACGCCCTGGGCGTTGCCAACCGCCCCCACATCAAGACGCACAAGCTGGTTCCGCTGGCGCTGGCGCAGCTCGATCTTGGCGCGCGCGGCATCACCGTGCAGAAGCTGGGCGAGGCCGAAGTGATGGCCGCCGGCGGCATTTCCGACATGCTCGTCACCTTCAACATCGTCGGCGCGGGCAAGATCGCGCGGCTGGCAAAGCTGGCGAAAACCACCGCGATCAGCGTCGTTGCCGATAACGAGGCAATTCTTGCCGGGCTGGGCGAGGCGGGCCGCGCCGCCGGCCGGCGCATAGACGTGCTGGTCGAGTGCGACACCGGCATGCACCGCAATGGCGTGCAGTCCCCGCAGGCCGCCGCGCAGCTCGCCGCCGCGATCGATGCGACGCCGGGCCTGCGCTATGGCGGGCTGATGACCTATCCCAAGGCCGGAACGCGGCTGGCTACCGCCGAATTCCTTGCGCAGGCACGCGGGCTGGCAGCACAGGCCGGGCTGGAAACGCGCGTTGTCACGACCGGCGGCACGCCGGACATGTGGAGCGACGAGGGGCTGGCAGGCATCACCGAGTACCGCGTCGGGACCTATGTCTATTTCGACCGGTCGCAGGTCGAGCGCGGCGCATGCGATTGGTCGCACTGCGCGCTTACGGTGCTTGCCACTGTCGTCAGCCGCCCGACTTCCGAGCGCGCGATGATCGACGCCGGCTCGAAGGCGCTCACCAGCGACTTGCTCGGGCTGACCGGCCATGGCGTCTTGCGCGACGCAGTCGAGGCCAGGGTCTATGACATGAGCGAGGAGCACGGCTTCCTCGATGTGCGCTCCATGCAGCGCCAGCCGCTTGTCGGCGAGCGCGTGCGCATCGTCCCCAACCACGTTTGCCCGGTGGTCAATCTCTTCGACAAGGTGGTGTTCGTGCGCGGTGAAAAAGTGCTGGGCGCGGTGCGCGTCGATGCGCGCGGCATGGTGCAATAGGATCAGGCGGGAATGCCGTCCGGCCCCGCGCCGCAAACCAGCGCGCAGACGTTCTCCCCGGCGGAAAAGCTGACCGCTCCGCACTGCAAGGCGGCAATCGCCGCAGCCCCGCTCAGGTCCGCCGCTATCCCCAGCTCCGCCCAGAGCCAGCGGGAGGCCGCGACCATCGCCTCGTCGCTGATCAGCACGATCTCGTCGATTACCGTGCGCGCCTGCGCAAACACCGCTTCGTCCGTGCGTGCGCAGGCCATGGTGGCAACGCGCGTGCTGACGTTCTCGAGCTGCACCACCTTGCCGGCCGCCATCGAGGCATGAAGCGTGGGGCAGCCTACCGGCTCGATGCCGATGACCCGCGTTTTCGGCGAAAGCGCCTTGAGCGCCACGCCCATGCCGGTGATCAGCCCGCCGCCGCCAATGCCGATCAGCACGGCGTCGGGCGCGGGCCCCTGCTCGAGGATTTCCAGCGCGACCGTGCCTTGACCTGCCACCACCGCCGGGTCGGCGAAGGGGTGGAAATAGGCCGCCCCGGTCTCCTGCGCAAAGCGCAGCGCATGAATGTTCGTCTCGTTCCACACCGCGCCGACGATCTCGACTGTGCTCCCAGGCTGCGCAGCTTTTCGACCTTTGACGGGGTGATGTTCTGCGGCACGAAGACGTTAGCGGTCACGCCAGCCGTCAGCGCCGCCCGCGCCACGGCAAGTCCGTGATTGCCGCCCGAGGCAGTGACGATGCCGCGTTGCAGCGCATCCGCCGGCATTTGCAGCAGCTTGTTCGTGGCCCCGCGCGCCTTGAACGATCCGGTTGCCTGCAGGCATTCGAGCTTCAGGGAGAGGTCTGCCGGGGTGGGCGGCACGGCGAGCGCCGTCGCTTCGAACAGCGGCGTGCGGCGCACATGCGGCGCGATGCGCGCCTGCGCTGCCTTGATGTCGTCAAGCGTTATCATTTCCGGCGCTCCTGTCGGCCTGCCCGATGCCTATATCAGCACGGGCGTGCCGTAAACGCCGAAGGCCACGATTGCGCACCCGGCAATCATTCGCAGTATTCGTATTTCACGCGTTGGCCATTGCTCACCGCATAGCGGAATTCGCAACGCACGCCGGCGCCGGTCGCGATGATGTTCGGCGCAGCACCGGCGACGGTTCGTCCGAGCCATTGCTGCGAACCGTCGCTGAAGAACCAGTTTCCATAGGGCCTGCCGCTGATGACAGGAACAGTTTGAACCGGTTGTTGGACCTGCTTCTTCTTCGAGGCGGCAATGCCGGGATTGGGCGCCGCCGCGATCATGACCGAGGCGAGCGCCGCCATGGTGAGGCCTGCGGAAAGGTTTTTCATCGGGTGTCTCCTTCGAACGCTCCCCCGGATATAGGTCCCTCGCCTCATCATTTGTATGCCTTGTTGCACACGCCGCTTCAGCGCTGGCACTTCGGACAGTAGAAGGTCGAGCGGCCCGATTGCACCATGCGCTTGACCGCGCCCGTGCAGGTGCCGCGCGGGCACGGCTCGCCCTCGCGGTCATAGACGCGGAACGAATGCTGGAAATAGCCGAGCGATCCGTCCGCCAGCCTGTGGTCGCGCAGCGTCGAGCCGCCGGCCTCGATCGCCCGTTCGAGCACGTCGCGAATTGCCCCCGCGAGCGTTTCCGCCTTTGCCCTGGTCAGCGATCCGGCGGCACGCAGGGGCGACAGTTTCGACTGCCACAGCGCTTCGCAGACATAGATGTTGCCGAGCCCCGCGATCATGCGCTGGTCGAGCAGCGCGGCCTTCAGCGGCGCGGTCTTGCCCTTGAACAGCGCCGACAGATGCGCGCCGTCCAGCGCATTTCCGAGCGGCTCGATCCCGAGTCCGGCAAACAGCTTGTGCGTCTCCAGCCCGTCGCGCGGAATGAGCGTCATGTAGCCGAAGCGGCGCGGATCGTTGTAGGTGATGCGGTGCCTGCCCTGCGGACCTTCAAGGTCGAGCACGACATGGTCATGCACCGCCAGGTTGGAACGCTCGTGGTGGAACTTGCCGGGCGTGGCGCTCGAATCGCCATCCTCGACGCGGCCATTTTCCACTCTAAAGGAGCCGGACATGCCCAGATGCATCACCAGCACATTGCCGTCGTCGAGATCGGCGAGAATGTATTTCGCCCGCCGCGCCAGCGAGACGATGCGCCGGCCGGTCAGGCGCCTGGCGAAACGCTCGGGAAACGGGAAGCGCAGATCGGCGCGGCGGACCTCGGCCTTGAGGATGCGCGCGCCCTCCATGGCCGGGGCAAGGCCGCGACGAACCGTTTCCACTTCGGGCAATTCGGGCATGGCTCTCCTTGCCGGGCGATCGGCTATGCGCCAATCCGCGCGCTTGCGCCCGCCGGGCTTTTCCTTTCCTGTCTTTTCCATTAGCTGTCGGCTGAGCAAAGGGAAACCATTCCATGAACGATGCAAGGGCGTCGCGGCCGGACGAGATGAGCCGCTCCTACGGGTTTCGCGAGGTCGCGCCGGGCGAAAAGCAGCCCATGGTCGACGCCGTGTTCCACAAGGTCGCCAGCCGCTACGACTTGATGAACGACGCCATGTCCGGCGGCCTGCACCGGCTGTGGAAGGACGCGATGGTCTCGCGCGCTCAATCCGCCGCGCCGCGCCTGGCTGGACCTGCCTCGACGTTGCCGGCGGCACCGGCGACATCGCCATGCGCATCGTCGACCGCTCGCGCGGCCATGCCAGGGTCACCGTGCTCGACATCAACGGCTCCATGCTGGAAGTCGGCCGCGAGCGCGCCGCCAAGCGCGGCATTCTGGGCAATCTCGACTTCGTCGAGGCCAATGCCGAGGAGCTGCCTTTCGAGGACAACAGCTTCGACGCCTATACGATCGCCTTCGGCATCCGCAACGTGCCGCGCATCGACGTGGCGCTGCGCGAGGCGTACCGCGTGCTCAAGCACGGCGGGCAGTTCCTGTGCCTCGAATTCATCCGCGTCGACTTGCCGGTGCTCGACAAGATCTACGACCAGTGGTCGATGCATGCCATTCCGCGCATCGGCGAAGTGCTGGCCGGTGAGGGCGAACCCTACCGTTATCTCGTTGAATCGATCCGCAAGTTCCCCGACCAGGAACGCTTCGCGACGTTCATCCGGGAAGCGGGCTTTGCCAATGTCGGCTACCGCAATTTCACCGGCGGCATCGCCGCGCTGCATTCGGGCGGGAAGCTTTGAGCACGAAGGCGGCCTCGGCTTCATGAGCACGCCCGGCGCGATTTTTTCGCTCGCAAGGGCCGGATATGTGCTGGCACGCGAAGGCGTGATTTCCAGCCTGCCGTCCGATGGCATGTCGCGAGGCGCAAGGACGCTGCAATCCTTTGCCGGCATGATCGAGCGTCGTGGCGCACGCCGCAAGGGCCGCTCCGAGCGGCTGAGCCACGCGCTCAACCGTCTTGGCCCCAGCTGGGTGAAGCTCGGCCAGTTCCTTGCGACCCGGCCCGATGTCGTCGGCAAGGAACTCGCCTTCGATCTCGAACGCCTGCAGGACGCGATGGAGCCGTTCCCGATGGCGCTCGCCAAGGCGCGCATCGAGGAATCGCTCGGCATTCCCTGCGACACGCTGTTTGCCGCATTCAGCGAGCCGGTCGCCGCCGCTTCCGTTGCGCAGGTCCATCGCGCCGTGCTTCGCCGCGATGGAACCGAAGGTCGCGGTCAAGGTGATCCGCCCCGGCGTGCGCAGCCGGTTCCGCGCCGATCTCGACACTTTCTACGCTGCGGCCCGCCTGCAGGAACGCTACATCCCTTCCTCGCGCCGCCTGCGGCCCGTCGCCGTTGTCGACACGCTCGCCCAATCGGCGCGCATCGAGATGGATCTGCGGCTGGAGGCCGCCGCCTTCTCCGAGCTCGGCGAGAACATAGCGGAAGATCCGGGCTTCCGCGTGCCCAAGGTCGACTGGGAGCTGACCGGGCGCGACTGCGTGACCATGGAATGGGTCGACGGCATCAAGCTTTCGGACATCAAGGCCATCGCCGCGCAGGGCCATGACCTCGACCTCATCGCCGCGAACCTCGTGCAGTCCTTCCTGCGGCATACGCTTGCGCGACGGCTTCTTCCACGCCGACATGCATCCGGGCAACCTCTTCGTCGACGCGCGCGGCGACATCGTCGCGGTCGATTTCGGCATCACCGGGCGGCTTGGACGCAAGGAGCGGCGGTTCCTGGCGGAGATACTCTACGGCTTCATCAAGCGCGACTATTACCGCGTCGCCATGGTGCATTTCGAAGCCGGCTACGTCCCGCGCCACCACGATGTCGCGAGCTTCGCGCAGGCGATCCGCGCCATCGGCGAGCCCATCCACGGCCAGTCGGCAGAGACCATTTCCATGGCAAAGCTGCTGACGCTGCTGTTCGAGGTGACCGAGCTTTTCGACATGGAAACGCGGCCCGAGCTGATCCTGCTGCAAAAGACCATGGTCGTGGTCGAGGGCGTGGCGCGCCGCCTCAACCCGGCCTTCAACATGTGGAAGACCGCCGAGCCGGTGGTAAGCGAATATATCCGCTATCACCTCGGGCCGCAGGGCCTCATCGAGGAGGCCTCGCTCGGGCTTGCCGCGGCGCGCCAGCTCGCCCGCAGCCTGCCCGACATCGCCGTGCGCGCCGAGGACTTCGCCATGCAGATGAGCGACATGGGTCGGGACGGCATGCGGCTCGATCCAGCGACCGTTGAGGCCATCGGCAAGGCCGAGGCGCGGCATAGCCGATCGGGACGCATCGCATTGTGGGTGATTGCATTGACTGCAATTGCAGCGTTGATCTGGTTTTGAATAGCGCCTAAAGTGATTGCATTGCAATCACGAGGCGCTCGATGGCAAGCATCACCATCCGAAATCTGGACGAGGCCGCCAAGCAGGCGCTGCGCGAGCGCGCCGCCCGCAATGGCCGCTCCATGGAAGAAGAAGCGCGGCTGCTGCTCGGCGCCAGCGTCGATGCCGCAACGGCAATTCCCGCGTCTGTGGATACGGCCGGCATTCCCGTCGCGGGATTTCCCGGCGCGGGCAAGCGCGTGCTGCTCGTCATCGCTGGCGGCATCGCGGCCTACAAGTCGCTGGACCTCATCCGCCGCCTGCGCGAGCGCGGCGTCGATGTCCGGGTCGTCATGACGGACGCGGCGCAGCGCTTCGTCACGCCGCTTGCCGCCGGGGCGATCAGCGGCGGGCAGGTCTTCACCGACATCTGGGACCGCGCCGCCGAACACGACATCGGCCACATCCGGTTGGCGCGCGAGGCCGATCTCATCATCGTCGCGCCCGCCACTGCCGATATCCTGGCGCGCATGGCACAGGGCCTTGCCAATGACCTGGCGACCGCCGTGCTGCTCGCCGCGCGCTGCCCCGTGCTCGCCGCCCCGGCGATGAACCCGCAAATGTGGGCGGCCAGGGCGACCGCGCGCAACATCGAGACGCTGGCGCGCGACGGCGTTCATTTCATCGGCCCCAATGCCGGCGAAATGGCGGAGTCGGGCGAGGCCGGCCGTGGCCGCATGGCCGAACCGATGCAGATAGTCGCTCATGTGGGCGCAATGCTCGACACGCGCGCAAAACCGCTGAAAGGCCGCCGGGCAATCGTCACTTCCGGACCGACGCATGAGCCGATCGATCCCGTTCGCTACATTGCCAACCGCTCCTCCGGAAAGCAGGGCCATGCCATCGCCGCTGCCCTTGCGCAGGCGGGCGCGCAGGTCGTGCTGGTCAGCGGCCCGGTCGCGATTCCTGACCCTGTCGGCGTGACGGTGATCCATGTCGAGACCGCGCGCCAGATGCAGGCGGCGGTCGAGGCCGCGCTGCCTGCCGACATTGCCGTGATGGTAGCGGCGGTAGCCGACTGGCGCACGGGCGATGCCGCGGACCAGAAGCTGAAGAAGCAGCCCGGCAAGGGCCCGCCTCTGCTGGAGCTCACCGAGAACCCGGATATTCTCAAGGGCGTCGGCCATCACGAAAGGCGGCCCAGGCTCGTCATCGGCTTTGCCGCCGAGACGCAGGATCTGGAACAGAACGCCCGCGCAAAATTGCAGCGCAAGGGCGCGGACTGGATCGTCGCGAACGATGTATCCCCGGCCACCGGCATCATGGGCGGGGAGCGCAATGCCGTGCGGCTTGTTACCCGCGAGGGCGTCGAAGACTGGCCGGACCTGCCCAAGGAGGAGGTGGCGCAGCGCCTTGCCGCGCGCATCGCGAAGTGGTTCGCGGTCAATGTCATCAACGTGTGAAGCCGCCCACAACCCCCTTTCCCCGCTCGCCACAAAAGCCTATCTGCCAAGTTCAACCAGCCGGGAGGCCATCATGCAAAACCCGCTCAACCCGGAACGCCTGCCGACTGTGGGCATCATCCGCCTGCCGCATGGCGAGGATCTGGAACTGCCGCGCTACCATTCTTCCGAGGCCGCCGGCATGGACCTCCTCGCCGCGCTGGAGGCTCCACTGGAGCTTGCCCCAGGCGCGCGGGCATTGGTGCCGACCGGCATCATCATCGAGCTGCCGGAAGACCACGAGGGACAAGTCCGCCCGCGCTCCGGCCTTGCGCTCAAGCATGGCGTCACGGTGCTGAATGCGCCCGGCACGATCGACGCCGATTATCGCGGCGAGGTGAAGGTGCTGCTCGTCAACCTCTCGCAGGAGCCTTTCACCATCACGCGCGGCATGCGCATCGCGCAGTTGGTGGTGGCGCCATTCGTCCAGGCCCGCGTCGAGGTGCGGCTGCAGGCAACGCCCAGCAATCGCGGCCCCGGCGGCTTCGGCTCCACCGGAAGCTGATCAGTCCGGCACGCGCTCGCCCTTCCAGTCGAACACCTTGCCGCTGTCGGCGACGCTCCGCCGGCCCAACACGCCGAGCAGCCGCTCCGCCGATACGGCGGGGCTCAGCACGCCGTCCGCGCCGCTGCCGCGAAACGGCGCCGACAGGCCCGTCGCCACGGTGCCCGGATGCAGGCCGCAAATAATCGCGTGCTTGCGCTTGCGGGCAAGCTCGATGGAAAATGTGCGGATGATCTGGTTGAGCGCCGCCTTCGAGGCGCGGTAGCCATGCCAGCCGCCAAGCCGGTTGTCGCCGATGCTGCCGACCCGCGCCGACAAGACGCCGATCAGCGCCGGGCGCTCGCGCGGCAGCAGCGGCGCGAAGTGCTTGAGCACCAGCGCGGGGCCGATGGCGTTCACCGCCATCAGCGTTGCGAGGCTGGCGGGGTCGATGTCGCGCCAGTCTTTCTCGGGCTTCACGCCCGCACCATGCAGCATGCCGGTCGCGACGATCACGAGGTCGAGCTCTCCGGCAGCCTGCGCCGCGGCGCCGATCTCGTCCTCGCGGGTTATGTCCACCGCGCGCCAGATTGCCTTTTGCGGCAGGAAATCGGGATCGCGCCGCGACAAGGCCAGCACCTCGCCGACCTCCTCCATGCCGCAAAGCGCCTGCACGAAGGCCGATCCTATGCCCCCGCCCGCGCCGAACACGGCGCAGCGCAGCGCCCGCCCGCCGCCGGTGATGTTGTCCAGCATGTTGCCCCCCGTCTTTGCCGGCCCGAGCCGCGCACGTTGAATTTGCCATATAACTGTGTCAGTGGAGCGCGATGACCATCACCGCTTTCCTTGCCTATGCCGCGGCGCTTGCCGTGGCAGCCGCCATCCCGGGCCCGGGCGTTGCCGCCCTTGTCGGGCGCGCGCTCGGCACGGGTTTCTGGCGCACGGTTCCGATGCTCACCGGCCTGGTCGTGGGCGACATCACCTACCTTTTGCTGGCGGTGGCAGGCCTTGCCGTGATCGCCAAGACATTCGCGGGCATCTTCATCGCGGTGAAGATCGGCGGCGCGCTCTACCTTGCCTTCCTGGCCTGGAAGTTCTGGAGCTCGGGCATCACCGTCACGGAAACCATTGCGTCCAAGGGCAAGCGCGACGGCATCGCCTCTTTCTTCGCCGGGCTGGCGATCACGCTTGGCAACCCCAAGACCATCGTCTTCTACCTCGCCATCACGCCGGTGGTGATCGATGTCCATGCGGTGGACGCCCCCGCCTTCATCGTGCTGGCGCTGATCACGGCGGCTGTGCTCTACACCGTGCTGCTGCCCTACCTGGCGCTGGCCGCGCGCGCCCGCTCTGCCATGAAAAACCCCCGTGCGCTCAAGGTGTTGAACCGCTTCGCCGCGCTTGCCATGGCGACGACGGCGGGCTGGATCGTCGCGCGCGTCTGAAATCGCTTGCTGCCGGGGCGAATTTTGCGGGAAAACCACGCCAAATGCGCCAAAAACGGCCTTAAAGGTTGGGTTTTGGGGCGTAAAACCCTATATTGCTAATTGGTTCGGGCGCGAATCATCCTGCCGGGATTGCGCCCCCTTCTCCTGCGGCGAACTGCGGAAAAAATCATGACAGATACCCCGTTGACCGGGCCAGACAGCGAGCCGGAATACGGCGCCGATTCCATCAAGGTTCTCAAGGGCTTGGATGCGGTCCGCAAGCGGCCGGGCATGTATATCGGCGACACCGACGACGGCTCGGGCCTGCACCACATGGTCTACGAGGTGGTCGACAACGCCATCGACGAGGCGCTGGCCGGCCATGCCGACCTCGTCACGGTGACGCTCAATCCCGACGGCTCCTGCACGGTCACCGACAATGGCCGCGGCATTCCGACCGATATCCACACCGGCGAAGGCGTTTCGGCGGCCGAGGTCATCATGACCCAGCTGCATGCCGGCGGAAAGTTCGACCAGAATTCCTACAAGGTCTCGGGCGGCCTGCACGGCGTCGGCGTCTCGGTCGTCAACGCGCTCTCGACCTGGCTGCAAGCTCAAGATCCGCCGCAACGGCAAGATCCACGAGATGAGCTTCACCCATGGCGTGCCCGACGCGCCGCTCAGGGTGACCGGCGAGTGCGGCCGGGCGCAATGGGCACGGAAGTCACCTTCCTGCCCTCGCCGAGACCTTCACCATGATCGAGTTCGATTTCGACACGCTGGAGCACCGGCTGCGCGAGCTGGCCTTCCTCAATTCCGGCGTGCGCATCGTGCTGACCGACCGGCGCGGCATGCCGAGGTCAGGCGCGAGGAGCTGATCTATGAGGGCGGGCTTGAAGCCTTCGTGCGCTATCTCGACCGCGCCAAGACGCCGCTGATCAGCGCGCCGATCGCATCTGCGCGGCGAGAAGGACGGCATCACCGTCGAGGTCGCCGCATGTGGTGGAACGACAGCTACCACGAGAACGTGCTGTGCTTCACCAACAACATCCCGCAGCGCGACGGCGGCACGCATCTTGCCGGCTTCCGCGCCGCGCTGACGCGCCAGGTCACCGGCTATGCCGAAAGCTCCGGCATCCTGAAGAAGGAAAAGGTCACGCTGACCGGCGACGACTGCCGCGAGGGCTTGACCGCCGTGCTCTCGGTCAAGGTGCCCGATCCGAAATTCTCCTCGCAGACCAAGGACAAGCTCGTCTCCTCCGAGGTGCGCCCGGTCGTCGAAAGCCTCGTCAACGAAGCGCTCAACCGCTGGTTCGAGGAACACCCGCCGAGGCGCGCACCGTCATCGGCAAGGTGGTCGAAGCCGCCGCCGCGCGCGAGGCCGCCCGCAAGGCGCGCGAACTCACCCGCCGCAAGGGCGCGCTCGACATCGCCTCGCTGCCCGGCAAGCTCGCCGATTGCCAGGAGCGCGATCCGGCCAAGTCCGAGATCTTCCTCGTCGAGGGCGATTCGGCCGGCGGCTCGGCCAAGCAGGGCCGCGCCCGCTCCAACCAGGCCATCCTGCCGCTGCGCGGCAAGATCCTCAATGTCGAGCGCGCGCGCTTCGACAAGATGCTCGGCAGCGCCGAGATCGGCACGCTGATCACCGCGCTCGGCACCGGCATCGGCAAGGACGAGTTCAACGTCGACAAGCTGCGCTACCACAGATCATCATCATGACCGACGCCGATGTCGACGGCGCGCATATCCGCACCCTGCTGCTCACCTTCTTCTTCCGCCAGATGCCGGAACTGATCGAGCGCGGCCACATCTACATCGCCCAGCCGCCGCTCTACCGGTGACGCGCGGCAAGAGCTCGCAATATCTGAAGGACGAACGCGCGCTGGAGGATTTCCTGATCGAGGGCGGGCTGGAGGAAACCAGCCTGTCGCTCGCCAATGGCGAGGTTCGCACCGGCCACGACCTGCGCGCCGTCATCGACGACGGCGCTGGCCGTGCGCACGCTGATCGACGGTCTGCACTCGCGCTACGACAAGGACGTGGTCGAGCAGGCCGCGATCGCCGGCGCGCTCAATCCGGCCACCATGAACGACACGCAGCGCGCCACCGAGGCCGCCGCCTATGTCGCGCGCCGGCTCGACATCATCGCCGAGGAGACCGAGCGCGGCTGGACAGGCCAGCGCCTGGCCGAGGGCGGGCTGCTGTTCGAGCGCACCGTGCGCGGCGTCAAGGAAAGCGTGCGCATCGACGCGGCGCTGGTGGACAGCGCCGATGCGCGCCGGCTCGACCAGTATGCCGCGCAGTTGCAGGAGGTCTACGGCACGCCGCCGGCCTTCCGCCGCAAGGACGACACGGCCACCATCGCCGGGCCGCGCGCGCTGCTCGCCTCCGTCTTCGCCACCGGCCGCAAGGGCCTCACGCTGCAGCGCTACAAGGGGCTTGGCGAGATGAACGCCGGAGCAGCTGTGGGAAACGACGCTCGACCCGAACGCCCGCTCGCTGCTGCAGGTGAGGGTCAACGACGCCACCGACGCGGACGATCTGTTCTCGCGCCTGATGGGCGAGGAGGTCGAGCCGCGCAAGAACTTCATCCAGGACAACGCGCTCAGCGTCGCGAACCTGGACGTTTGACCCCCATCCGCTTGCATTACCGTGCCCCTGCGCCTATATCCGCGCCATCGGGGCACGGGTCCCTGCCTTCCGCGCGGCGCAAGCCGATGGTGAACCCCGCTTGATCGTCATGCATCCCTTGTTCTGATCCTTCAGGCCTGTGGCGGCTGCAATGCGGAAACCGGCACGGCGAAAGCCGCATACACATGCCTGAACCGCCCCCTGGGCGGCATTGGACAGGTGCGACGATGAAGACATCCATTGAAGACATGAAGGAACAGGCGCGCCGTTTGCGCGGCACGCTCGGTGCGTCGGGCAGGCAGGTCAGCCACGCGCAGGCGCTGGAACTGGTTGCGAAGCAGCACGGCCATCGCGACTGGAACACCGCGCATGCGCTTGCCGGCAACAGGCCAGCCGGCCCGCCCGTGGAAATGATGCAGCAGGTGGCCGGGCGCTATCTCGGCCAGCAATTCACCGGCACGGTGATCGGCGTCATGGCGCAAGGCGCGCCCGACCGCTGGAAGATCACGCTGCAGCTCGACGAACCCGTCGACGTGGTGACGTTCGAGAGCTTCTCCGCGTTCCGCCACCGTATCACGGCAACGATCAATGCGGACGGGCGCACCAGCGAGAAGACCTCGAACGGCGAACCGCATCTGGTGCTCGACCGCTGACGCCAACGAAAGCCCCGCCCTTGCGGCGGGGCTTTTTCATGCCCGGCTTTTCACGACTGCAGCCGCGCCAGCACTTCTTCCGCTGAAGGATGCACCGGCGGCTTCTGCGCGAAGAGCTCATGCACCATCGCCGTCAGCGCCGCGTTCACCGGCGTTGCAACACCATGCTTCTTGCCGAGCCGCACGATCTCGCCGTTGAGCCAGTCTATCTCCGGCTTCCGCCCGCGCTCCAGATCCTCAGCCATCGACGAACGCGCATCCTCGTCGATCCGCAGCATGGAACCGGCGATGCGCGTGAAAAGCCAGTCCGGCAATCGCAGGATCGGCGGGATCAGCCCCGGCGCAACCGCGCCAAGCCTCGCGGGAACGATGCCCGCGGCCTGCGTCACGGCAAGCGCCTCTGTCATGCTCAGCGCCAGCACCTTGCGCCAGCCCCGGCCGGAAAGCTGCCGCTTCAGCGGCAGTCCGGAGAGCGCGTTGACGGCATTGTTGAGGTTGAGCAGCAGCTTGCCCCATTGCACCGCCTCGATGTCGCGCCGAACCATGGCCGGCACGCCTGCGGTCGTCAGCGCCGTCGCGAGCTGCAACGCGCCCTTGCCGTCCTCGATGACGATTTCGCCTTGCGTGCCCCGGTGAAAGCGGTTGTCGCCGATCTGCGCCACGTTGAAGCCGACCATGGCCGCGAGCACGCTCCGCCCCGGCATTGCCTGCCGCAACACTTTCGCATTGGAAATGCCGTTTTGCAGGCTGACGATCAGCGCATCGGGCCTCGTCACCTTCGAAAGGATCTTCCCCGCCTGTGCCGTGTCGCCGCTCTTCACGCAGACGAGCACGCATTCGCACTCGGCCAGCGCGTTGGCGCGCACGTCGAAGGTGAAACTGCCGGGCGGCGCCTGCACCTGCCGCCCTTCGTGGCTGGTAAGCACCATGCCGTGCGCGAGCCGCTGCGCCATTGCGGGCCGGCCCACCAGCACCGGCTGCATTCCCTTTGCCGCCAGCATGCCGCCGACATGGCAGCCGATGGAGCCCGCGCCAAGGATGCCGATCTTCATTTCAGAAGATCGAGAACATGGCGACGCCGGCCGTCGCCAGCACGCCGATCACGATGCCGGTTGCCAGCATCGCCACGAGAATGCCTGCAAGGGTCCACAGCCCGTCGCGCTCGCCGAGCCCCAGGCACATGACGATCACCGCCAGCGCCGGCGCGAAGTTGCCCAAGGGAATCGGCAGGATCAGCAGCAGGCCCATGAACAGGGCGATCGAACCCACCGCCCTTTCCGAGATGCGCTGCGGCAGCAGCCATAGCCGTGGCCGCGCCACGCGCTCGAAGCGCATGATCCACGGCTCGATCCGCTCGACGATGGAGCGGAACGTGCTGATCTTGATCTGGCGGAAGCGGATCTTCTTGGGCAGCAGCGGCTTGCGATAGCCGATGATCAATTGCACCGCCACGAACATCATGGGAAGACCGAATACGGTGGAGACGCCCGGCGGCATGATGATGAGGTTCGGCGCGCAGAACAGGATCATCAGCGCGCCGAAGCCGCGATCCTTCAGCGCACGCGAAATGTCTCCGAAACTCAGTCTTTCCACGTCGCGCGAGGCAAGCCTGCGCAGCACGGCGGACAATCTTTCGGGCGGGCCGCCGTCTTCGATCGCCGGTTCGTCGGCCTCGTTATCCGTCAAGTCCATATCGTCTTTCATGAGTTCCCATGCGGATGCGGCGCATCAAATGCCATACACCGGCATTGTGACGGATAAAAATTATGCAATTGGAAACAATTTTTAAGTTAGTTTCCCCAATATCGTCGCCGGTGCAATTCGCCAGTATCCGCGCGCCGGTTCGCACTGGGTGGGGAGAAGCCAGAGCCATGTCAGCCTTGCAATTGCGGCGGATTGAGGAAGCCGACCGCCACACGGCAATGCAAAGCCGCCAGGAAGCGGATTGTTCCTTTGAAAACCGCCGCGGATCGCCGCGCGAACCGGCGCGCGACCTTTGCGAGATCCTGACCGACGGCCTCCGTTATGCGATGTCGTGCCTGGCGCACAATATTTCCGGCACCGGCGCCTTGATCGAAACCAGCCTTTCCGGCGTGCCGGACCGTTTCATCCTTGTCAATCATTCCAGGAACACGCGCACCGTTTGCCAGGTGGTCTGGCGCTGCGGGCGCATGGTCGGCGTGCGTTTCACCCGCCCCCCGCGCAGCGTCGGCTAACCGGATCGCGCCAGTCATCGTCACGCCGCTTTTGGGAGCGTTGATGCCGCGCAAGGCTATTCCGTTGCGCAAGGCGCGGGGCTAGCCTGACATCATGCCGCCGCAAACCATCCTGGCCGGAGAGATGCATGGACGCTATCGCAGCCTATACCACCTCCAACCGCAAGATCGATCCGTCGCGCCGGCCGCGCTTGCGCCCGGACGGTTCGCCCGACGACAATGACCGCGCCGAAATCGGCCCCACCCCGATGGCGTTCGAGGCCTGGGCGAAGGCCGGGCTGGAAGCGCCGAACCTCGAGGCCATGCGGGCCTACCGGCTGGGGCGCATGATGGCCGAGCTGCGCAAGCACGATTACGCCGGCATGCTGTGCTTCGATCCGCTGAACATCCGCTACATCACCGACAGCACCAACATGCAGCTGTGGATCACGCACAATCCATCGCGCGCCTGCTTCGTCTCGGCCGATGGATACGTGGTGCTGTGGGACTACGCCAATTGCGACCACCTCACCGCCCACCTGTCGCTGATCAACGAGCGGCGCACCGGCGCGTCATTCTTCTACATGCTGCAGGGCGACCGCGTGGTCGAGCATGCAGACCGCTTCGCCGGCGAGGTCGATGCGCTGATGCGCAAATGCGCCGGCAAGAACCGCCGCCTCGCCATCGACCGGATCGAGCCGGAAGGGCTGATGGCGCTGCACCGGCTCGGCATCGAGACCCGGCAGGGGCAGGTGGTCAGCGAGCACGCGCGCGCCATCAAGGGACCGGACGACATCAAGGCGCTGAAATGCGCCGTGCATTCGTGCGAGATCGCCATGCACAAGATGCAGGAGGCGCTTGTCCCCGGCATGACCGAGAACGATTTGTGGTCGATCCTGCATGCCGAGAACATCCGCCATGGCGGCGAGTGGATCGAGACGCGCATCCTCGCCTCCGGTCCACGCACCAATCCCTGGTTCCAGGAATGCGGCCCGCGCATCATCGAGGATGGCGACATCGTGGCCTTCGATACCGATCTCATCGGCGTCTACGGCATGTGCTGCGACATTTCCCGCACCTGGCTTGCGGGCGAGCGCGAACCGACGCCGGAGCAGAAGCGCATCTACCGCCACGCCTACGAGCAGGTGATGCACAACATCTCCATCCTGCGGCCGGGCATGACCTTCCTTGAATTCACGCAGAAGGCAGACCTTGCGCCGCAGGAATTCCGCCACAACCGCTATGGCGTGCTCGGGCACGGCGTCGGGCTGTGCGATGAATATCCGAGCCTCTATTTCCCGCAGGATTACCCCGCCACCGGCTATGACGGCGTGCTGGAGCCCGGCATGGCGATCTGCATCGAGAGCTATTGCGGGGCAGTCGGCGGGCGCGAGGGCGTCAAGCTCGAGCAGCAGGTGCTGATCACCGAGACCGGCATCGAGGACATCACGCGCTATCCCTACGAGCAGAAGTTCCTCGACTAGCGCGCTTGCCCGCCAGCACTGCGCGTCGCAATTTCGCCCTTCTTGTGCGGCAACTGCCGCACGGTTGGGCAATCGCTTTTCATGGGGTTCAAAAGAATGAAGAAATTTGCAGTGCTGCTCGTCGCGGCGGGCCTCGTCGGCTGCCAGACGCCGACCGATCCGCTGACCGGCCGGCCGCAGGTCAACAACACCGCCGCGGGCGCCGGACTTGGCGCGATCACCGGCGCGGTGGCCGGGCTTCTCATCGCCAAGGACAAGAACGGCGGCGACCAGCGCAAGGCAGCGCTTATCGGCGCCGGCGTTGGCGCGCTGGTTGGCGGCGGCGTCGGCAACTACATGGACCAGCAGGAACAGGAGTTGCGCGCGCAGCTGCAATCCTCCGGCGTTTCCGTCTCGCGCAACGGCAACCAGATCATCCTCAACCTCCCCTCCAACGTCACCTTCGCCACCGACCAGGACCGCCTCAATGCCGGCTTCCTGCCGGTGCTCGATTCGGTCGCCATCGTGCTCAACAAGTATCCGCGCACGCTGCTCGACATCGACGGCCACACCGACGACCAGGGATCGGAGCAGTACAACCAGGCACTGTCGGAGCGCCGCGCCGTATCGGTCGCGCAATACCTCTCCTCGCAGGGCATCGACCAGCGCCGCCTGCTCGTCGTGGGCTTCGGCGAGACCCGGCCTGTCGCCGACAACGCGTCGGAATCGGGCCGCGCGCAGAACCGCCGCGTCGAGGTACGCATCAGCCCGATCACCTGATCGTCGCGGCTGGCGAACTGAAACTAAGACCGGCATCGTTAAGATGCCGGTCTTTTGATTCATCGCCCGTGAAGCGCATTGCTTCATGATCCGGCCAAACAGGCTGGACCCTTCCATGCAATCGATCATCGCCAATGTGCGTGCATTTGCCCGCTGCGAGCGCGGCAATTTCGGCATCATCTTCGCGCTCGCCGCCGTGCCGGTGCTGGGCGTCGCAGGCATGGCGCTCGATTATTCGCGCATCTCCTCGACCAGGGAGAACCTGCAAGCCTCGGTCGATGCGGCGATCACCGCTGCCGCGGCCACCGGCGGGCGGGTGGAGGCCATGCAGCACGTCGTCACCGATTTCGTCGACGCCAACTTCGAAGGCGAGGGCGTCAAGGTCACCACCACCGTGAACACCAACGACATGCGCGTTGAAGCGCGCTACATGCTCGATCTGCCGGTGCTGGCGGCGCTCGGCAAGCCGCAGGTCGAGATCACAGCCTCGGCTGAGGTCGAGAGCGAGACGCCCCTGCGCGGCGGTTCGGTGGCAAATTCACACGCCATCGGCAAGCAGGATGTGCAACGCGCCCGCAGCCAGTTCGATCAAATGACGCGGCGCATGCCCCGCGAGATGCGCGATGCGCTGAAACGCGATTTCGAGAACTACCTGAAGCAGGCGCAGGCCGCAGGCGATCTCCCCGCGAGGGATTTCCACCTGTCGCAATGATCAGCGCAGGCTCTTCTCGAACTTGAGCGCCGCCTTGCCGTCGGCATAGTAGTGCGCAATCCGGTGCATCTCCGCATATCCGAAGCGGCGGTAGAGCGTGATCGCCGGCGTATTGTCCTCTCGCACCTCGAGGTGAATGCGGGCGTGGCCGCGCTGGCGCACGATCCCCTCCGCCGCCTCGAGCAGCTTCGCGCCTATTCCCTTGCCGCTTCGTGAGGGTTCGATCGCCAGCGAATAAAGCCGCGCACCGTCGCTGCCTGCACGCGTCAGGAACAATGCATAGCCCGCGATGGCGTCGCCCTCGTCCAGGACCAGCACGATTGCAGAGGGGCTGGCGATCAGCCGCCGCATCGAGCGGCGCGAAATCCGGTCGGCGGAAAAGCAGCGTTCCTCGATTGCGGCCAGCGCATCCAGATCGGCAGGCGTTGCGTCGCGAACCCTGGCCGCCACCTCAGTCGACGAAGGCGCGCTCGACGACGAAGGTGCCCGGAGCGGCATTCGAGCCTTCGACGAGGCCCGCCTTTTCGCACAGGGCCTTCACCGATTTCAGCATGTCCATCGAGCCGCAGATCATGGCGCGGTCCGTGGCCGGATCGATCGGCAGATCGCCGTTCTCGATCATGGTGGTGATGCGGGCATTGCGCTCGAAAGGCTCGCGCGTGGCCGAGGGCACGTAGCGCAGGCGCTGCGCGAACTCGCCGATCAGCGGATCCTCGCGCAGTTCCTCGACCAGCTCGCGGCTGTATTCGAGCTCGGCCACCTGCGCGGCAGGTGTGCACCAGCACGATCTCCTCGAACTTCTCGTAGGTCTCCGGATCGCGAACAAGGCTGGCGAAGGGCGCGACGCCGGTGCCGGTCGAAAACATGTAGAGCCGCTTGCCCGGCAGCAGCGCGTCGTTGACGAGCGTGCCGGTCGGCTTCTTGCGCATCAGCACGGTGTCGCCGGGCACGATCTTCTGCAGGTGCTCGGTCAGCGGCCCGCCCGGCACCTTGATCGAGAAGAACTCGATCTCCTCGTCCCATGAGCGGGCTGGCGATGGAATAGGCGCGGTAGACCGGCTTCTCCGCATTGGGCAGGCCGATCATCACGAACTCGCCGGAGCGGAAGCGGAAGGAGGCCGGGCGCGTGATCCGGAACTTGAACAGCCGGTCCGTGTAATGGTGCACCGAGATGACCTTCTCGGCGAACACATTATCGGGAATGGCAAATGCGGGTTTTTCCTGAATGTTCATTTCCACGACGCCCATGACGCTTCACCGTTCCTGCCGGCAGCGCCGGACATAGCCTTTTGGCCGCGAAGGTTCAATCCTTGCGGCATTGCGGGCCTTTATGCCGCTTGCGGCCCCTTGCGGACAGGAATGTTTTTGCTCCGGGAAAGCGGCAAGGGGAATGATGCAGGCCAACAGGCGGGAAAGCAGGGTCCATTTTCGCCGGCACGCCAAGCCGCGGCCCGCACGGGGCCGCGGCTTGATTGATGCTACAGCTCGACCTGGTAGCTGTTGGGGATGTAGCGATAGCCCTCGCCCATCTTCTCGACGAAGCCGACCGACGGCCAGGGCATGTGATAGCCGATGAAGGCCAGCTTCTCCCCCGCGATCATGTCGAAGACCATCTTGCGGGTCTGCGCCGCCATGGCCTTGTCGGCATCGAAAGCCACCTCCCAGTCGGGCCGCTGCAGCGACACCACGAAATGGTTTGCCGTGTCGGCGGTCAGCACAATGCGCTTGCCGCCGCTCTCGACGTTGAAGATCATGTGGCCCGGCGTGTGCCCCGGAGCCGCCATGCCGGTGATGCCGGAGACCACCGCCCCGCCATCCTTGATGAAGGTGGTCTTCGCGGCCATGGGCTTGATCGTGCCCTCGATGGTCTTTGCCAGCTTCTCCGTCGGACCGGACATGCGCTCGGGCGCTGTCCAGAAGTTGAACTCCGTCTCGCCCATGACATAGCGCGCATTCGCAAACGCCGGAGCGCCGTTCTCCATCAGCCCGCCGAAATGGTCGGGGTGAAAATGCGTCAGCACCACCACGTCCACCTGCTCGGGCGAATAGCCCGCCGTGCGCAGCGCAGCTGCCGTCTTGCCAAGGCCGTTCTCGCGAGCACCCGCGCCAAGGCCGGTGTCGAACAGCACCAGTTCGTTGCCGGTGTTGACCAGCGTCGGCGTGAAGCCATTGGCGAATTTCGTCTCCGGCAGGTTGTTTTCGCGAAGCAGGGCATGGACCGTTTCCGGCTCCTGGTTGGCGCCAAAGGTCGGATGCGGACCGTCGCCCGGGCGAATGCCGTCACGCAGCGTCGTGATTTCGAAGTCGCCAAGCTTGAAGCGGAAAAATTCCGCCACAGAACCATCCTGCATCGGCGCTGCCGCGAAAGCTGGCCGCGTCATGATCTGCGGCATGGCGAGCGTTGCGCCCGCGGCCAGTGCGGTCTTGAAGGCGGTGCGGCGCGATACGCCAAGGGTGCTGGTTCCGGGTGTATTCGAATGCGTCATGCTGTTCCTCCGGTTGGGGTCGTCGCCGCGTTCAAGGATGGCGCGGCCCGGTCCGGCTTCAAGGCGCGTTGGTGCGAATGCCGTCAACATGGGGTGGACGGTGTGTTTTCAAACGAGGGGAGGAATCGCATGGGCAGAGCTTTGATGTTTGCCGCAGCCTTGGCCGCGATGATTTCGGCGGGGCTGTCATCTCCCGCCGGCGCGCAGGTCATGCCCAGCACATGCCATGCGATGGCGCGGATCGACGTCCCGCGAAATGACGGCCCGCGCATCGAGAAGGCCTCGCTGCAGCTGGCGCAGCTGCAACCGGACGAGGTGAAGATCACCTATGTCGGCCATTCGGCCTTCCGGATCGAGACGCCGGCGGGCATCTCCATCGTCACCGACTTCAACGGAGCGGCGGGGCCGGGCGGCGTGCCGACGGTCGTGACCATGAACCACGCGCACAGCACGCACTACACCAACTCGCCCGACCCCGCGATCGCCCATGTGCTGCCGGGCTGGAACCCCGAGGGCGGACCGGCGAAGCACTACCTCGAACTTGCCGACGTGCTGATCCGCAACGTGCCGACCGACATCTACCGCGAAGGCTTCCTGATGGAGGAGAACGGCAATTCCATCTTCATCTTCGAGGTAGCGGGCCTGTGCATCGGCCACCTTGGCCATCTGCACCACAAGCTGACGCCGCAGCACATCGCGCAGATCGGCCGCATCGACATCCTGTTCATGCCGGTGGACGGCACCTACACCATGAGCCAGGCGGGCATGATCGAACTGGCGCAGCAACTGCGCTCCAGCATGGTCTTCCCCATGCATTACTGGTCGAGCTTTTCGCTGCAGCGGTTCCTGACCGGCATGGAAGGTTTCGAGACCCGCATTCACCCGCAGGACAATATCGTCGTGTCGCTGAAGACGCTTCCCGCTTCGCCGCAGGTCGTGGTGCTGCCGCCGTCCTACTAGCTCACCACAGCAGCGTGCGCGGCTGGCCCGTCGCGCTTTCGTACCAGCGCGCCAGCACTTCTCGCTCTTCCATCGGCAGTTCCGTGATGTTGCCGGGCGGCATGGCGTTCGAGCGTCCCGCCTGCACATAGATCATCTCGGCATGGCGGGCGATTTCGGCGTCATTGTCGAGGAGCACGCCCTTGGGCGCGTGGGCAATGCCCTCCCACACCGGCTCGGCGGCGTGGCACATGGCGCAGCGGCTGTCCGACGATGTCGCGCACCGCAGGAAAATCGGCATGCGCGACGAGTTGCTGTTGCACCGATCCCGGCGATGAAGGCGCCGTCGCTTCGGGCTGGGCGCGCTGCGGGGGCCCCGCCTGCGACAGCCACATGACGAGGATGAACAGGATCGCCGTCACGGCCCAGGTCCACCAGGCATAGCCCTTGCCGGCATGGTGCGATGTTGAAGAAGTGGCGGATGGTCACGCCCATCAGGAACACCAGCGCGATGATGATCCAGTTGAACTGCGTGCCGAAGGCCAGCGGATAGTGGTTCGACAGCATCAGGAACAGCACCGGCAGCGTCAGGTAGTTGTTGTGCATCGAGCGCTGCTTGGCGATCTTGCCGAACTTCGGGTCCGGCGACTCGCCCTTCAGCAGCGAGGCGACCACGATCTTCTGGTTCGGGATGATGATCATGAAGACATTGGCCGACATGATCGTCGCGGTGAACGCGCCGAGATGGAGGAACGCGCCGCGCCCGGAGAAGACCTGCGTGAAGCCCCAGGCCATCGCCACCACGAAGGCGAAGAGCACGGCATAGAGCGCGTAGTCGTTGCTGCCCAGCGGCGACTTGCAGAGGAGGTCGTAGACCACCCAGCCGGCGACGAGCCCGGCAATGCCGATGGCGACCGCCTGCCACGGCGCGATGTCGGCCACCGAGCGGTCGATCAGGAACAGCTCGGCGGAGCCGTAGTAGAGCACGCACAGCAGGAAGAAGCCGGAGAGCCAGGTCGCATAGCTTTCCCACTTGAACCAGGTCAGGTGCTCGGGCATCTGCGCCGGCGCCACGAGGTATTTCTGCATGTGGTAGAAGCCGCCGCCATGCACCTGCCAGTCCTCGCCATGCGCGCCGGCGGGCAGGCCCTCGCGCCGCTTCAGGCCGAGGTCGAGCGCGATGAAATAGAAGGACGAGCCGATCCAGGCGATGGCGGTGATCACATGCGTCCAGCGCGCGGCGAAATTGAGCCATTCCCACAAAAGGGCGATCATCGCTCAGCTCCCCCTGTAGGTGGAATAGCCGTAAGGCGAGATCAGCAGCGGCACGTGATAATGCACGTCGGGATCGGCAATGCCGAAGCGGATCGGCACCACGTCGAGGAAGGCGGGGTCGGGCAGCGCCACGCCGCACTCTCGCAGGTAATCGCCCGCATGGAACACGAGCTCATAGACGCCCGCGACCATCTCCTCGCCAGCCAGCAGCGGCGCATCGCAGCGCCCGTCGGCGTTTGTCGTGACGGTCTTTACCGGATTGAACGCGGTCCCCTCGCGCATGAACAGCGTGATCGTCATGCCCTTCGCCGGACGGCCCGAAGCCGTGTCGAGCACATGCGTGGTTAGTCGCCCCCTGGCCAATTGCTATGCCTTTCCTGCCAATTGCGCTGATCTGTGCGGCCGCAGCTTTTCCCCGCTGACAACCACGACAATCGCGTATAATCCTTGGCTATCTTTACGGTTTTGGCAGCATTTGCAATTGCCGGCTCTCACCTCGGGCGCAAAATGAAATCCCAACCCTCCGATCTGCCTTCCCCGAACCACTACCCGCGCGATTTGCGCGGCTATGGCGAGCACCCGCCGGACCCGCAATGGCCGGGCGGCGCGCATGTGGCAGTGCAGTTCGTCCTCAATTACGAGGAGGGCGGCGAAAACAACATCCTCCACGGCGACAAGGCCTCGGAGGCGTTTCCTCTCCGAAATCGACCGGCGCGACGCCCTGGGAGGGCATGCGCCACTGGAACATGGAATCGATCTACGAATACGGCGCGCGCGCCGGCTTCTGGCGGCATCCGCCGCGCATTCGACGATGCCGGGATCAAGCCGACGGTCTATGGCGTCGCCACCGCGCTGATGCGCTCGCCCGAGCAGGTCGCGGCGATGCAGGCGCTCGGCTGGGAGATCGCCACGCACGGCCTCAAATGGATCGACTACCGCAACCACACGCGCGAGGCCGAGGCCGCCGACATGGCGGAGGCGATCCGCCTCCACGCGCGAGGTCACGGGCGCAAGCGCCGACGGGCTGGTATACCGGCCGCTGCTCGATCAACACGGTGCGACCTCGTCGCCGCGGCGCGGCGATTTCGACTGGTGTCGCCGACACCTATGACGACGACCTGCCCTACTGGCATGACGCGCACATGGACGGCACGCCCGGCGAGAAGCCGCAGCTGATCCTGCCCTATACGCTCGACGCCAACGACATGCGCTTCGCCATCGTCGCGGGCTACGACCATGGCGAGCCGTTCTATCGCTATCTGTGCGACAGCATTCGACGCGCTCTACGAGGAAGGCCGCCGGGCGCGCCCAAGATGATGAACATCGGCCTGCATTGCCGCCTGATCGGCCGGCCGGGCCGCATCGTCGCGCTGCAGCGCTTCATGGAGCATGTGCAGAAGCACGACAAGGTCTGGGTGCCGACGCGCGTCGAGATCGCGGCGCATTGGCGCAAGGCGCATCCCTACGCGCCGCGCACCCGGCCAAGCCGCATGGCGCGCGCCGATTTCGTCGCAGCACTATCGGCGGCATCTTCGAGCATTCGCCCTGGATCGCCGAGCGCGCCTTCGACAAGGGCCTCGGCCCCGCCAATGACAGCGCCATCGGCCTGCACAACGCGCTTGACGCAGTGTTCCGCGCCGCCAGCGAGGACGAGCGCCTCGGCGTGCTGCAGCGCCCACCCGGACCTTGCCGGCAAGCTGGCGCAGGCGCAAGCGGCTCACCGCCGAAATCGACCGCCGAGCAGGCCTCCGCCGGGCTCGACGCGCTGACCGACGCCGAGCGGCAGACATTCACCGAGCCTCAACGACGCCTATGTCGCGAAGTTCGGCTTCCCCTTCATCATCGCCGTGCAGGGCCTCGGCAAGGCCGACATCCTGGACGCCTTCCAGACCCGCCTCGACCACGACCGCGCAAGCCGAATTCGACACCGCCTGCGCGCAGGTCGAGCGCATCGCGCTGCTGCGCCTCAAGGACCTGCTGCCATGAAAGACACCTTCTACGCCAAGCCCACCGGCGGCCTGCCCGGCCAGAGCGAACTCCTGACCGGCCGCGCCGTGTTCACCGAGGCCTATGCCGTCATCCCGCACGGCGTGATGCGCGACATCGTCACCAGCTACCTGCCGCATCTGGGACAAGACCCGCGCCTGGATCATCGCCCGGCCGATGTCGGGCTTTGCCGAGACCTTCTCGCAGTACATCATGGAGGTGGACGCCGGGCGGCGGCAGCGACCGGCCCGAGCCGGATGCCGGCGCCGAGGGCGTGCATCTTCGTCGTCGACGGCGATCTGACGCTGGACGATCGAGGGCGCGCGCCATCTGCTGCGGCCGGGCGGCTATGCCTTCCTGCCGCCGGCCTGCGACTGGACAGCTGCGCAACGACGGCGCAAAAGCCCGTGACGCTTCCACTGGATCCGCAAGCGCTACGAGGCGGTCGAGGGCATCGACGCGCCCGAGCCCTTCGTCACCAACGAGCAGGACGTCGATGCCGCTTCGCCATGCCCGACACGGACGGGCGCTGGGCGACGACCCGCTTCGTCGATCCGGCCGACCTGCGCCACGACATGCATGTCAACATCGTCACCTTCGAGCCCGGCGCGGTGATCCCCTTCGCCGAGACCCATGTGATGGAGCACGGCCTCTACGTGCTGGAGGGCAAGGCGGTCTACCGGCTCAACCACGACTGGGTGGAGGTCGAGGCCGGCGACTTCATGTGGCTGCGCGCCTTCTGCCCGCAGGCCTGCTATGCCGGCGGGCCCGGGCCGCTTCCGCTACCTGCTCTACAAGGACGTCAACCGCCACGCCAAGCTGGGCCGCTTCTAGGACGCGATTCCCAGATCGGCCGCGTCGAGCACGAAGGCCTTGCCGAAGCCGCCATTGAGATGCGCGCGCTCCACCTCCATGGCGAAGAAGTGGAAATCGCCGAAGTCGATGTAGAGCTGCGCCTTGGGGTGCTGCTCCAGCCACGGTCCGCGCAGGGCGTCGCGCTGCGGCGAGCCGCGGTCGATCCGCTCCACCGTGCCGATCAGCGTGATGCGCGGAAAGGCCAGCGGATCGCCCTTGGCCGGCGGCTCGCCCACCAGCATGCTGGCGCGCGGATCGAGCGCCAGCGCCTTCGAGTGAAACGACAGCTCCGAGGCGAGGAACACCGGCCGCCCGTCAGGGTCGCGCCCGAAGGCGATGCGGCTCACCAGCGGGAAGCCCGTATCCGGCTCCACCACGCCGATGGCGGCAAACCGCGCCTTCGCCAGCAGCCCGCGCGCGAGCTGCCGCGCCTCGTCGTCGGTCGGTCGGATCGGGTCGATCTTGCGTTGCGTCATGCGGCGTCCATGCTCCCGTTGTCGGCGTGCTGCAAAGCTGACATATACTAGCGCCGAGGGTGGTAACGAGGAGGAAATTTTCCATGCAGGGACTGATGATGGATCGCGCGCTGGTGATCCCCGCGATCATCGACCATGCCGCGCAATACCATGGCGACACCGAGGTCGTTTCCGTCAACACGCTCGGCGGCCAGCACCGCACCAACTACGCGCAGATCCGCGCCCGCGCCCTGCGCATGGCCTCGGCGCTCGAAAAGCGCGGCATGCGCAAGTCCGACCGCATCGCCACCATCGCCTGGAACAATTACCGCCACCTCGAGCTCTATTACGCCATCTCCGGCTCCGGCTACGTGCTGCACACCATCAACCCGCGCCTCTTCGCCGAGCAGCTCGTCTACATCATCAACCACGCCGAGGACCGCATCCTCTTCTTCGACGCCACCTTCCTGCCGCTGGTCGAGCCGTTGCGCGCGCACCTGCCGCAGGTCGAGCTCTTCGTGCTGATGGAAGCGCCGGACGCGGCGACCGCACAGAAATATCCCTGGCTCACCTTCTACGAGGACCTGCTGGCCGAGGGCGAGAACGGCCACCGGTGGCCCGCCACGCTGGACGAGCGCGACGCCTCCTCGCTGTGCTACACCTCCGGCACCACCGGCAATCCCAAGGGCGTGCTCTATTCGCACCGCTCCACGCTGCTGCACGCCATGATGAGCACCACGCCGGACGTGATGAACTTCTCCGCGCGCGACTGCCTGCTGCCGGTCGTGCCCATGTTCCACGTCAATGCCTGGGGCACCGCCTATGCCGCGCCCATGGTCGGGGCGAAGCTGGTGCTGCCCGGCCCGGGGCTGGACGGCAAGAGCCTCGTCACGCTGTTCAATACCGAGAAGGTGACGATCAGCGCCGGCGTTCCCACAATCTGGGGCGGCCTCATCGCCTATCTCGATGCGTCCGGCGAAAAGGTGCCGCATCTTGCCCGCACCATCGTCGGCGGCTCGGCCTGCCCGCCCTCCATCATCGAGAAGTTCCGCGAGAAATACGATGTCGAGGTCATCCACGCCTGGGGCATGACCGAGCTTTCCCCGCTCGGCTCCGTCAACAATCTCAAGAACAAGCACCGCGACCTGCCGATGGAGGAGCAGAACAGGCTGCGCCTCAACCAGGGCCGCCCGCCCTTCGGCATCGAGCTCGGCATCTTCGACGACGACGACAAGCGCCTGCCCGAGGACGGCGTCGCGCAGGGCAATCTCTATTGCCGCGGCTTCTGGGTGCTGTCGGAATATTTCAAGGGCGAGGGCGGCAATCCGCAGCGCGCCGAAGGCTGGTTCCCCACCGGCGATGTCGCCACGATAGACGCGCGACGGCAACATGACCATCCGCGACCGCTCCAAGGACATCATCAAGTCCGGCGGCGAGTGGATCTCGACCGTGGAGCTGGAAAGCCTCGCGCTCGCCCACCCGGCCGTGAAGGACGCCGCCGTCATCGCCGCGCGCCACGAAAAATGGGACGAGCGCCCGCTCCTCATCGTCGTCCCGCAGGAAGGCAAGACCTTCACCAGCGACGACATGCGCGCCTTCTACGAAGGCAAGGTCGCCAAATGGTGGGTGCCCGACGCGGTGCAGATCGTGAGCGAGATACCGCGAAATGCGACGGGGAAGATCAGGAAGAATGTGTTGCGGGACATGTATGGCGGGGTGTTGCTGGGGTGAGGGGGGCCTAGATTTAGGGGATATCTGAGAAACCGAGCAGTGCGTATGGTCTATCGGGGGGAGGACCAAAAATGAAACTGTCGCGTGTCCACATAAAGAATTTTCGATGTTTTATCGACGAAGAAATCGAATTTTGCGGATATAATACTTTTATAGGCCCAAACAATGTGGGAAAGTCTACTATTTTACGGGCACTTGATATTTTCTTCAATTCGGGCAAGAATTCTATATTCTCAAATGAAGATTTTAATGTAGACGCTGATCCTCAAGACTTCATCTCGATTGAAGTAGAATTCGCGGACGTAGTTGGTGATGCCGCCCTTGAGTTAAAGCATTATGTTAGAAATGATAAATTGTTATTTGAAATTATAGGACGGCGAACCGAAACTTCCATAACAAGTAATTGTAGGGGCATTCGATACGGACTCCAGGAGTGCGCGCCGTTTTTCGCCGCAAGCGGGGCAACAGCTAAAAGAGCGGAGTACGAAAAGCTGCAATCAATACATCCGGGAGTGTTTGCCCAATGGCAAAGCGCAACCGTAGCGGAAGATGCTGTACGAAATTTCGAAGCTAGCAAACCAGCCGATCACATTAAAATTCCCAGCAATGACAGCGCTTACGGTGCTACTGGGCCGCTGCCAATACTTCGAAAATTTGTCGAATGGATTTATGTTCCTGCTGTCAAAGATGCGTCTACAGAAGCTTTTGAACAGAGGAATTCAGCATTCTCTAAACTGATCCAGGTAGCAATCAGGAAATCGATATAACTACAAAGATAAATTAGAAAAACTGAAAGCTGAGACGCTAAAAGAGTTTTCTGCAATATTAAGCGGCGCGGATTTTGCATTTACAAAGCTTGCTGAGGACATAAAAGCAGAAATATTAAAAATTAATACTTATCCAATTGACATAGGCTTGGACTGGAATATTGAAAAGACTGTGGAAATTCAAGATCCATTCGTACAATCATATTTCAAGGACGGAGAAGTTATCGACGTTCCGGAGAATTTCGGCCACGGCCTCCAGCGGACGTACTTAATGGCTTTGTTGTCTTTGGCAGCCCAAGTGCAAGAAACCGATAACTTCAGAGATTTGATCATAGCTGTCGAGGAGCCCGAACTTTATCAACATCCACCACAGACCAGATATCTGTCTGCTGCGTTGCAGGAACTAGCACGATCCAAAACGCAAATGTTGGTAACAACGCACAGCCCGTATTTTGTAAACGGTGCCGCGTTTGATGGGATTAAGTTATTACAGAAATTCAAAAACAGCGTGCATATACAAACAAATTCCCTGAAACGTCACGCCGAAGAATTCTCGCGAATTAAGAATGTCAAAGAAATCGGTGGAAGTGCGTTTCTCTCCGGAATGGATAAAACGTTGGAGACTTCGGCAGCAGAAATGTTTTTTGGTAGAAAAATTGTATTTGTGGAAAGTGTTGAAGACATTGCTATTATAGAATCGTATTTGATAAATACAAAAAAATGGATCGATTTTCTTCGAGCCGGTGGGCACTTCATAGCAGCATTCGGGAAGCCGAAGATGCCCTATCTTATTGCTTTGGCGCATAGCTACAAAATAGAACATTACACAGTTTTTGATATTGATTTAGATAAGAAAAACTCGCCGAATGATGAGATAATACGATTTTCTAAGATATCGCCTCATCATTTGCCAGATACGCTCACGGCAGAATTCAACAATGAATGCTATTATGGTTTTGAGCACGATATTCAAAAATCGATATTGAGGGATCATCCATCCTGGCATCCAATTCGCGAGCAGATTGCAAATGAGTGGGGATGGAGCTTGGAACGCATGGACAAAGACCCGATGCTCTTACGCGCCGCCGTCGATAAGCTATTCGAAACTGACGGAGATATTAAACCGTTAGCGCAATTGGCACAAAGATTGGAAAACTTCTGGGCCAAATAGATTGTGGGATTGTGGCACCGCCTCCCCCCACGCACGGCGTCATCCCGGTTGCCATGCAAACCGGGATCCAATGCCCATCTCCGCGCAACGGATGGTGAGGGTTAGCGTGGCGGTGCCGCCTTTTTCGCCCCCCTTGAGGGGGAGAAAGCGATTTCGGTGGCTTAGCCGAAGGCTAAACGCCAGAAATCGCAAGAGGGGGGATCTTGCCACGGCGCACCCCCCACCGGCTCTGCTTCGCTGCGCTCGCATTCGCCCGCCTCCCCTCCAGGGGGAGGCTGAGTGCCACCTTCGCCAGCCCCTCCAGGGGGGGCTGAGGCCCCATCGCCCGCGTTTCGAAGGGCGAGGCCCCCCCAAAAAATCTATCCCCGCCCCCGTCCTTCTCCCTTACTCTCCTCCCCACCAAGCACCCGCGCGGACGACGGTAGGCCGCCGAAGCATATCGTGGGGGTTTGGCTACGGAGCGGCTGGAAGCGGGTGTCGGACCCGGGAAAGGCCTGCAGGACGAGATAAGTAAGCCATCCCAAACCGCAAGCTTCGCGCTGCGGGGCCGAAAAGCGAGAGCGCCAAGGCGTCCACGATCTCCGTTTCGGGGCATCCGGCGGGTGTCACTACAAAATACAAACCGGCATCCGCCGGATGTCCCGCAGTCCGTATCAGATCGCCAAGGGATGATTGCGCCCGGCGCGCGAAAGCGCCGCAGCCGTGCGCCCCGTGGCTACTCGTCACCCATCTTCAGCGCCTCGATGAACGCTTCCTGCGGGATCTCCACCTTGCCGAACTGGCGCATGCTTCTTCTTGCCGGCCTTCTGCTTGTCCAGCAGCTTGCGCTTGCGGGTGGCGTCGCCGCCATAGCACTTGGCGGTCACGTCCTTGCGCATGGCCGAGATCGTCTCGCGGGCGATCACCTTGCCGCCGATGGCCGCCTGGATCGGGATCTTGAACATGTGGCGCGGGATCAGGTCCTTCAGCTTCTCGCACATGGCGCGGCCGCGCCGCTCGGCCCGGCCGCGGTGGACCAGCATGGACAGCGCGTCGACCGGCTCGTCGTTGACCAGGATCGACATCTTGACGAGGTCGCCCTCGCGATAGTCGGTGATCGTGGTAGTCGAAGCTAGGCATAGCCCTTGGAGATCGACTTCAGCCGGTCGTAGAAGTCGAACACCACCTCGTTCAGCGGCAGGTCGTAGGTGAGCATGGCGCGCTTGCCGACATAGGAGAGGTCGGCCTGGATGCCGCGCCGGTCCTGGCAGAGCTTCAGGATCGCGCCGAGATATTCGTCCGGCGTCAGGATGGTGGCGCGGATCCACGGCTCGTCGATTTCGAGCGATCAGGTCAGGTCGGGCATGTCGGCCGGGTTGTGCAGCTCCGATGGTGCCGTCCGAGCGCAGGTGAATCTCGTAGACGACGGACGGCGCGGTGGCGATGAGGTCGAGGTCGAACTCGCGCTCCAGCCGCTCCTGGATGATCTCGAGGTGCAGCAGGCCGAGGAAGCCGCAGCGGAAGCCGAAGCCGAGCGCGGCGGAGGTTTCCATCTCGAAGGAGAAGCTGGCGTCGTTGAGGCGCAGCTTGCCCATGGCGGCGCGCAGGTCCTCGAAATCGGCGGCGTCGACCGGGAAGAGGCCGCAGAACACCACCGGCTGGGCCGGCTTGAAGCCCGGCAGCGCCTTGTCGGTCGGGCGCTTGTCCTCGGTGATGGTGTCGCCGACGCGGGTGTCGGCCACTTCCTTGATCGAGGCGGTGATGAAGCCGATCTCGCCGGGGCCGAGCTCGTCGAACGGCACCATCTTCGGCGTCAGCACGCCGACGCGGTCGACCAGGTATTTCGCGCCGGTGCCCATCATGCGGATGGTCTGGCCCTTGCTCATCACGCCGTCGATGACGCGCACCAGCACGACGACGCCCAGATAGGCGTCGTACCAGCTGTCGACCAGCAGCGCCTTCAGCGGCTGGTCGCGCTCGCCTTCCTTCGGCGGCGGCAGGCGGGTGACGATGGCCTCCAGCACGTCCGGGATGCCGAGGCCGGTCTTGGCCGAGATCAGCACGGCGTCGGAGGCGTCGAGGCCGATCACCTCCTCGATCTGCTCCTTGACGCGGTCGGGCTCGGCCGCCGGCAGGTCGATCTTGTTGAGGACGCAGACGATCTCGTGGTCGTTGTCGAGCGCCTGGTAGACATTGGCGAGCGTCTGCGCCTCGACGCCCTGGCTGGCGTCGACGACCAGCAGCGAGCCCTCGCAGGCGGCAAGCGAGCGGCACACCTCATAGGCGAAGTCGACATGGCCGGGCGTGTCGATCAGGTTCAGGATGTAGTTCTTGCCATCCTTGGCGTCGTATTCGAGCCGCACGGTCTTGGCCTTGATGGTGATGCCGCGCTCGCGCTCGATGTCCATCGAGTCGAGCATCTGTTCCTTCATGTCGCGCGCCTCGACAGTGCCGGTCGTCTGGATCAGCCGGTCGGCAAGCGTCGACTTGCCGTGGTCGATATGGGCGACGATGGAGAAATTGCGGATTTGGTCGCGTGGGGTCATGAGGCGCGATTTAGCAGGACAGGCGAAAAGGGCAAGTGCGGCTCTCGTTATTAGCGCGGGATTTGCTTTCCCTCGGCCTGCGCGATCGAATACTGTAATTCGCATATGACCGGCGGGGACATTATAGGCACCATGAACATCCAGCAGGCGCACGCGCCGACATTCGCCGAGCTTTTCACGCCAAAGCTCGTGACCGTGTTTCGCGAGGGCTACCGGCTCGAGCATCTGCGCGCCGACGCCATTGCCGGGCTGACGGTCGCCATCGTCGCGCTGCCGCTGTCGATGGCGATCGCCATCGCCTCGGGGGTCTCGCCGGAGCGCGGGCTCTACACGGCCATCGTCGGCGGCTTCCTCGTCTCGCTGCTGGGCGGCAGCCGCTTCCAGATCGGCGGTCCGGCGGGCGCCTTCATCGTGCTCGTCGCTGCAACGGTCGCCCGCCACGGCATCGACGGGCTGATCCTCGCGACCTTCCTGTCGGGCATGATCCTTGCTGCGGCCGGCTACCTGCGGCTCGGCACCTACATCAAGTTCATCCCCTATCCGGTGACGGTCGGCTTCACCGCGGCCATCGCGCGCGATCATCTTCGCCAGCCAGCTGCACGATCTCTTCGGCCTGACGCTCGCCGGAGCCGAGCCCGGCCCCCTGTTCGAGAAACTTCGGGCGCTGTGGAGCGTTTGGCCCACCATGAACCCGTCGGCCGTCGGCATTGCCGTGCTCACCATTGCGATCATCCAGGGCCTGCGCGTGTGGCGTCCGGGCTGGCCGGGCATGCTGATCGCCGTGGCGGTCGCATCCGTGCTGGCTGCGGTGCTCAGCGCTGCCGGTGGAAACCATCGGCACGCGCTTCGGCGGCATTCCGCGCACGCTGCCCTTGCCCGGCGCTGCCCGATTTCAGCCCCGCCAAGATCATGGCCGTCTTGCCCGATGCGCTCTCCTTCGCACTGCTGGGCGCAATCGAATCGCTGCTTTCGGCGGTGGTCGCCGACGGCATGAGCGGACGGCGGCACCGCTCCAACTGCGAACTGGTGGCGCAGGGCTTCGCCAACATGGGCAGCGCCCTGTTCGGCGGGTTCTGCGTCACCGGCACCATCGCGCGCACGGCCACCAATGTCCGCGCCCATGCGCACGGTCCGGTCTCCGGCATGCTGCATTCGGTCTTCATTCTGCGGCTTCATGCTGGTTGCCGCTCCGCTCGCCTCCTATATTCCGCTCGCCTGCCTTGCCGGCGTGCTGGCCGCTCGTCGCCTGGAACATGATCGAGAAGCACGCCATCGCGCAGATAATCTCCGCCTCGCGCGGCGATGCGCTGGTCATGTTCGCCACCTTCGTCGTGACACTGACGCGCGATTTGATGGAGGGTATCATCACCGGCTTCGTCATCGGCGCGTTCCTCTTCATCGACCGCATGGGGCGGGCCGTCGCGGTGGAGCATGCGCCGCTGATCCAGGGCGATGTCGCCGACAGCGAACAGCGCGGCGCCGATTTCGAGCACGTCGATCCCGGCACCGTCGTCTACCGCATATCCGGCGCGTTCTTCTTTGGCGCGGCCGCGGCGGTAGGGACGGTGCTCGACCGCATATCCGACCGTCATCGCAACTTCATCCTGGATTGCTCCGCGGTGCCGCTGCTCGATTCCACCGCAGCCAATGTCTTGGAGGGAGCCGTGCGAAAGGCCGAGAAGAAAGGCGCGCAGATCGCCATTGCCGGCGCCACCGTGCAGGCCCGCCGCATGCTGTTCGCGCATGGGGTCAAGCCGCCGCGCGTCATCTTCAGCACAGACGTCGCCGAAGCCGTGGCCGAGCTCGATGGGGCGGGCCAGCGGTGAGCACGCGGTTCGCCATAAGCGTGCTGATTGCAGCCGTTTTGGTGTCGCCCGCGCTCGGGCAAGACACTCCCGTGCCGCAGAAGCGGCCATCGGCCGGAGCGATTTCCCCGCCAGCGGCGCAAGACAAACCTGTCACGCCCGTCAAGCCGGTTGAAGCCCCGCCGCCAAGCCAGGCGGCTCCCGCCCCGCAAGCCCCGCCCGCGCAGCAGCCCGCCATGGAGACTGCTGCGCCAAAGCCCGATCCCGCCTTGCGCCGGGCAGCCTGTCCGGCCATCCTCACGGGCGCGGTGACGGGCGAGCCCGGACCGCCGCTTGCGCAAGGCGATTGCGGCACGAATCGCCCCTCGCCATCACGGCGATCGGGGCGGTGAAGCTCGGCTCGCCGGCGACGATGACATGTGGCATGGCAACCGCGCTCGCCGCCCTGATGCCCGAGGCGATCAAGGCCGCCAGCGACATTCTCGGCTCGCCGCTCGTCGCGCTCGAGGCCGGCAGCGGCTACGAGTGCCGAAACCGCAACGGCGACGGTTCGGGCAAGCTGTCGCAGCACGCCTTCGCCAATGCGCTCGACATCGCGGGCTTCAGGCTGGCCGACGGGCGCTCGATAGCCGTCGGCGAAAACTGGCCGCATCTGCCGGGGCGATGCAGCCAAGAACCGAGACAGGATCGGCCATCACGTCCGCACAGGCAACCGGCGATGCCGCCGGCAAGGAAGCTGGCGAGGAAAAAACGTCCGCCATCACGCCGCCTATCCAGCGCGCCACGACGCCGCAGGCGCGCTTTCTCGTCACGGTGCACAAGGCCGCCTGCAGCCTCTTTTCCACCGTGCTCGGCCCCGACGCCAATGCCGCGCATCACGACCACTTCCACCTCGACCTCGGTTGCCACGGCAAGGACTGCAAATACCTGATCTGCGAGTGATCACATGCCTCGCAGCGCCCGCTCCGCGCTGCGTTGTGCGCGCAATGTGTCGATCTGCGAGACCTTGCCGCTCCAGTTCAGCTTCTTGTAGTCGAAGCCTGCCTGGATGGTCGGCTTGATGATTTCAAAATAGGGCGAAAGGTCGAAATCGCGCGGCGTATACAGCGAGAAATGCCGGATATGCAGGATTTCCTTGCGTGAATAGATCGAGTTGGCATGCGCCCGGCCCGGCGCGCGGGTGATCTCCGGCAGGATCGGATAATTGACGCTGGCAAATGCTTCCGCGATCAGCGCCGAGCAGATTGCCCGCGTCGGATCCCCCGATCCAAGGGCAATCATGCGCCGCCGGAACCGCGACGGCACGGGGATCGGGAAGAAATAGCGCAGCAGGTCGAAAATGTTGCGCAGGTCATATTTCGTGCCGAGCTTTCCCACCATGAACTCGACCACCTTGTTGCGGTCTTCCTCGGTCAGGCCGACCGGCCGGCAGATGCGCGTGTTGTAGGTCGCATAGCGCGACAGCGGGGTCGCGACGCAGCCCTGGCCCAGATTGCTCTCGATGAGACGCGG
Source organism: uncultured Alphaproteobacteria bacterium (assembly GCA_963697325.1). GTDB lineage: Bacteria > Pseudomonadota > Alphaproteobacteria > Rhizobiales > Rhizobiaceae > BOKV01. The sequence continues at coordinate 58,638 of CAVONR010000006.1, forward strand.
GCGCTCCTCGCCGCTGCGGGGCCGCGGCAACACATGACCGACGTAAAGCGCGGCATGGCTCCACGTGGAATTGGTGAGGTACTTGATCGTGGAGGAAACGAACTGGTTGCCCTCGATCAGCAGCACGTCGCCGGGCTTAAGCGTCGCCCACAGCGTGTCGTAATCGGACGGCGTATACGGCTCGTATCCCGAGACCGGGCGCGTCAGGGCGCCCGCCATCGCATGGCCTACCCGGTCGAGCATCGTGTCGATCATCGTCATGACTGCCTCGCAATTCCCGGCTGCGACAATAACACGGTGCGCAATCGCGGTAATCGGCCTGCATTGCATGGGCAATTCAATTGACAGCGCGCCGCCCGGCTCTACATTGGAATAATTCCAAACTGAACCTCTCCCGGGGCATCCGCAATGATTTCCATGTTTCTCCCGAACGGCAAGCGCGAATTCGCCAGCCTCGACCAGAAGGAGATATTGGCGCTTGCTATTTCTTCGGAAGAAGACGACGGGCGCATCTATCGCTCCTATGCCGACTGGCTGCGCAAGGATTTCCCCGACAGCGCCAGGATTTTCGACGACATGGCGCAGGAGGAAGACGAGCACCGCCGCTGGCTGATCGACCTTTACCGCGAGAAGTTCGGCGAGACCATTCCGCTGATCCGCCGCGAGCATGTCAGCGGCTTCTACGACCGCAAGCCCGACTGGCTGGTGAAGCCGCGCGGCGTCGACGAAGTGCGCAAGCAGGCGGCCGAGATGGAAAGCCAGGCCTGCCGCTTCTACGCGGAGGCCGCCCGCCGCGCCACCGACGCCTCGATCCGCAAGCTGCTGGGCGATCTGGCGCGGGCCGAGGCCGGCCATATCGGCGCCGCCATGCGCTCCGAAAAGGAGCACGTGCCCGAGACGGTGAAGGAAGCCGAGGCGATGGCCGAGCACCGGCAGTTCGTGCTGACCTATGTGCAGCCGGGCCTTGCCGGGCTGATGGACGGCTCGGTCTCGACGCTCGCGCCGATCTTCGCCACCGCCTTCGCCACGCAGGATACCTGGACGACCTTCCTCGTCGGCCTCGCCGCCTCGGTCGGCGCCGGCATCTCGATGGGCTTCACCGAAGCCGCCCATGACGACGGCGTGATCTCCGGGCGCGGCTCGCCGGTCAAGCGCGGCCTTGCCTCGGGCATCATGACGGCGCTCGGCGGCCTTGGCCACGCGCTGCCCTACCTCATCCCGCGATTTCTGGACCGCCACCACCATCGCCGTCATCGTCGTCTTCGTCGAGCTTTGGGCGATCGCCTTCATCCAGAACCGCTACATGGAGACGCCCTGGGCCGCGCGATCTTCCAGGTCGTGCTCGGCGGCGCGCTGGTCTTCGCCGTCGGCGTGCTGATCGGCGGCGGCTAGCTCCCCTCCACCAGCCGCTCGAGCGCGTTGAGCATCAGCTCGATGTCCTGCGGCCGCGAGAGCCGGTGATCGCCGTCGGGCACCAGCGTCATCGAAACGCTCTCGTGGATGAGCTGGTTCGCCAGCGCCATCGCATGCGTCCACGGCACGTCGGGATCGAGCCGGCCCTGCAGGATGTGCACCGGGCAATGCGTCACCACCTCGCCCGTGAGCACCAGGTTGCGCCGCCCGTCCTCGAACAGCGCCCGGGTATAGACGTCCGGCTCGGGCGAATATTGCGACGGCTCCTCCAGCACGCCGTCGCGCAGGATGGCCGTTTGCTGCTTCTCGCTCAGGCGCGGCCACATCAGCCGCTCGGTAAAATCTGGCGCCGGCGCGATCAGCAGCATGGCGTGCAGCCGCTTGCCGCGCTTTTCCAGCTCCTGCGCCATGCGCAGCGCTATCCAGCCGCCCATCGACGAGCCTACCACGACCTGCGGCCCCCGGGCGAATTTCGTGAACACCGCCACGCTCTCCTCAAGCCAGCGCGAGATCGTGCCGTCGCGAAAATCCCCGCCCGACGCGCCGTGGCCGGAATAATCGTGCCGCAGGAACGCGACGCCCTTGCGCTCGCACCATGCGTCGATCGCCTGCGCCTTCGTGCCCTGCATGTCGGAGCGATAGCCGCCGAGCCACACGACGCCCGGCAGCTTGTTGCCGCGCCTTGCCTTGCGTTCGATAACGGCGATGCTTCGGGCGGCGCGGCCCTTGCCGGCCTCGATGCGGGTTTCGTTCATCCTGACACTCTCCGTGCATCGGAAAAATCGCGAATTTGAGATGATTGCGCGATTGAATTGTGTTATTGGAATGCGCGGCGGCTGGCCGGCTTTGTTCAAAAGCGCAATGTCATGCCGCCTTTCTTTTACAGATACAGTGGAAACTGCAAGGGAGAACACGACCATTCGCCGTCCGCATAAAGCGCAAGCACCCGTCAAGGATGGACCGCGGTCCAACAGCGACATCCGGGTACCCAAGGTCCAGCTGATCGATGCACGAAGGCCACAACCGCGGCATTCTCGACACCCGCGACGCCATTGCGATCGCCGAGGAAGCCGGGCTCGACCTCGTCGAGATCTCCCCCAACAACGACCCGCCGATCTGCAAGATTCTCGACCTGGGCAAGTTCAAGTACCAGTCGCAGAAGAAGGCTGCCGAGCAGCGCAAGAAGCAGAAGACGCAGGAGGTCAAGGAGATCAAGATGCGTCCCAACATCGACACCCACGACTACGAGGTGAAGATGCGCGCGGTGCGCAAGTTCCTCGAGGAGGGCGACAAGGTCAAGCTGACCTGCGCTTCCGCGGCCGCGAGATGGCGCACCAGGAACTCGGCCTGCGGCGTTCTGTTCAAGGCGCGCGACGACATCGCCGAGCTCGCCAAGGTGGAGGCCGACCCGCGCATGGAAGGCCGCCAGATGATGATGGTCGTCGCGCCCAAATAGGCCAACGCCCCTCGCACCCATTTAAACCCGCCGGAAACGGCGGGTTTTTTGTTTGCCCCCGCGCCGTGCCGCATGAAGGGCGCGCGTTCGCCTTCACGCGGCGCGAAAACGCCCGTGGCTTGGGGGAAACATGCACAAACCGCAGGGTGGCCGCGCCATCCTGAAGGGCATGTGTGCGGCCCTGGGCCACCCTGCGCGGAGTCTTGATGTCGGTTGCGGGCAATGGCACACGCCCCGGCCGCCTCAAAGCCACCGGCGGGGCATTGTCGCTCCCACCGCCATGGCCGCTCCGCTGCTGCTCCCCTCCGAAAGGACGGCGATATCACTCCGGCGTTTGCGCCGGGAAGCAGTGCCGCAAAAATACGGGCGCGGGCAAAGAGGGGGATAAGTTTTTTCGACCCATAGTCTTAAATTGTACTTTGTAGACCTTCAACCAAAAGGCGAGTCAGACTAGCGTTCCCCTCTGGGGGAATTGCATGAGCCGCGATCTGATCGACGCCTATCTGCGCAAGATTGACCAGCTGCGCAAAACGGGCCGCACCACCAACGAGCAGACGATCCGGCCGGCCTTCCGCGCCTTGCTCGACCAATGGTCGGCGCGGCTCAACATGATCTTCGTCGAAGAACTGGTCTACGAAACAAAGGCCCGCAACAAGGTCTATCCGGACGGGACGGTTTTTCAGCCGGCTCCATCGGGTTCCGTTCGGCTATTGGGAGGCCAAGGACGACGAGGACAAGCTCGACGACGAGATCGAGAAGAAATTCCGCAAGGGCTATCCGCAGGACAACATCATCTTCGAGGACTCCGCACGCGCGGTGCTGATCCAGAAGGCAAGCAGGAGGTGATGCGCTGCGCGGTGGACGACCCGGCAAGCTTCAAGCACCTGCTGGACCTGTTCTTCGGCTACGAACGCCCGGAGATCGCCAGGACTTCCGCAAGGCGGTCGCGCAGTTCAAGGCCGACCTGCCCGCGGTGCTGGAGGCGCTGCGCGACATGATCGAAGCCGCGCGAGCAGGACAACGCGCGTTCCGCGAGGCCGCGACGAAATTTCTCAAGCACGCCCAGGACACGATCAACCCGAGCGTCACCGCCGCCGACGTGCGCGAGATGCTGATCCAGCACATCCTGACCGAGGACATCTTCTCCCAGGTCTTCGACGACGGCGACTTCCACCGCGAGAACAACGTCGCGAAGGAGCTCTACGCGCTGGAGAGCACGTTCTTCACCGGCGCGCGTGAAGCAGGACACGCTTGCGGGCGCTGGAGCCCTACTACGCCGCGATCCGCGCCACCGCCGCGCAGATCACCAGCCACACCGAGAAGCAGACCTTCCTCAAGGTGATCTACGAGAACTTCTACAAGGTCTACAACCCGAAGGCGGCCGACCGGCTCGGCGTGGTCTACACGCCCGAACGAGATCGTGCGCTTCATGATCGAGAGCGCCGACTGGCTGTGCCAGAAGCACTTCGGCAAGACGCTGATCGACAAGCGACGTGGAGATCCTCGATCCCGGCCACCGGCACCGGCACCTTCATCTCCGAGCTGATCGAGCATTTCCGCGGCCAGCCGACAGAAGCTCGCGCACAAGTACCAGGAGGAGCTGCACGCCAACGAGGTGGCGATCCTGCCCTACTACGTCGCCAACCTGAACATCGAGGCGACCTATGCGGCGATCACCGGCCAGTACGAGGAGTTCCCGAACCTGTGCTTCGTCGACACGCTCGACAATGTCGCGGGCCTCGGCATCACGCGCGGGCCACCAGCACGACCTGTTCGGCGCGATGTCGCGAGGAGAACGTCGAGCGCATCAAGCGGCAGAACAAGCGCAAGATCAGCGTCATCATCGGCAATCCGCCCTACAACGCCAACCAGCAGAACGAGAACGACAACAACAAGAACCGCGAATATCCGCGAGATCGACGAGCGCATCAAGGCAGACCTACATCACGGCAGTCGACGGCGCAGAAGACCAAGCTCTACGACATGTATGCGCGCTTCTTTCGCTGGGCATCGGACCGGATGCACGACGAACGGCATCATCGCCTTCATCACCAACCGCAGCTTTATCGACAGCCGCACCTTCGACGGCTTTCGCAAGATGGTGGCGGAGGAGTTCAGCGAAATCTACGTCGTCGATCTCGGCGGCGACGTGCGCGCCAATCCGAAACTCTCCGGCACGAAGCACAATGTCTTCGGCATCCAGACCGGCGTTGCGATCAGCTTCTGTGTGAAGAAGCGCAAGGCGCAAGGCGTGCCGCATCTTCTATGCGCGCCGGCCGGAGCTGGAGACGGCGGAGGACAAGCTGGCTTTCCTCGAGCGCGAGCATCGGCGATCAAGTGCTCGAGCGCATCGAACCGGACAAGAAGCGCAACTGGATCAATCTGACGAGAACGATTTGAGACGATCTGATCCCGATCGCGGACAAGGAGACGAAGGCGGCGAAGACGCACTGCGCAGGAACGAGCGATTTTCAAGCTCTTTTCGCACGGCGTCGAATCGAACCGAGACGAATGGGTGTATCGACGAATCGAGCGCAGATCGCTCGAAGGTCGACAAGCTGATGTATTTCTACGTAACGCTGACAGATCAGCACCTCAGACGTCGACGAGGAAGCTGCCGGCATGTCGACACGACGATCAAGTGGACTCGAATCTGAAGACGCGAGCTCAGGCAGGGAGAAACGCTAGACGTTCGAGCGATCGACTACATCTGACAGCCTTGCTATCGGCCATTCGTCAGCGGAAGTTACTATCTTTCATCGCCGTAGTTGAACTGACGATGCCGATCGACTGCAGTCTGTCCGAGTCTCATCGGCAACGCGAATCCGGCAATCGCCTTCACAGCGATCTCGATTCGCAGACACCGATTCAGCGTTTTGGCATCGAGGTCGGTCGCCTCGAGCTATCATCTTGTTGCGAGCATCGACGGCTGTCAGTGCGTTGCCCGCTACCGCTATTCCACGATCCGGCGAGCAGCATCGACAACATCACCGACTGGGCGCTGAGGCAGTTTCGGCGCTATGGCGACGAACGCTCCTGCGGGCGGGGAAGAGTGGCGCGCAGCGCCAGCGAGCCGATCAAAGGACCCCCACCCGGACCCGGTCCGACCCTCCGCGCAAGGGGGAGGGCGAAGGCGGCGCCGATCACCAAGGACGCCATCTTCCACTACGTCTACGGCGTGCTGCACGACCCGGTCTATCGCGAGAAATACGCGCATCAACCTGAAGCGCGAGTTCCCGCGCATTCCCTTCTATCCCGACTTCTGGCGCATGGGCCGACTGGGGCGAGAGGCTGATGGAGCTGCACATCGGCTACGAGACGGTCGAGCCGTGGCCGCTGGAGCGCATCGACACGCCGGACGAGAAGGCGCGCGCCGCCGGCGCTCGCCCAAGGCGATGCTGAAGGCCGACAAGGACAACGGCACGATCCGCCTCGACAGCGAGACGCAGCTCTCCGGCATTCCGCGCGGAGGCGTGGACCTACCGGCTCGGCAACCGCTCGGCGCTCGAATGGATACTCGACCAGTACAAGGAAAAGACGCCGAAGGACCCGACGATCCGCGAGAAGTTCAACACCTACCGCTTCGCCGACTACAAGGAGAAGGTGATCGACCTCCTCGCGCGCGTCACGCGCGTGAGCGTCGAGACGGTGGCGATCACCGAGGCGATGAAGGGCGCAAGGCGCTAAAGCCCACCCCTTGCCACCCTCTTGTGTGCAGGGCCTGCCTTATGTATAACCGCGCGCGACCGCCTGGCAGGGCATGCCATGGCAGTTTCAAGAGCGATGGCTCCGCATTCGCCCGAAAACGGCGGCGGGGCTTTTTGATTTCCGCGGGGCTTCTTCACGCCCATTCGCGGATCCCAACAAGAAGGACAAACGCAAAATGCCCAAGATGAAGACGAAATCGGCCGCCAAGAAGCGGTTCAAGATCACCGCGACCGGCAAGGTGCAGGTCGGCCGCGGCCGGCAAGCGCCACGGCATGATCAAGCGTCCAACAAGTTCATCCGCAATGCCCGCGGCACGATGGTTCTGGCGAAGCGGACGGCAAGAAGGTCATCAAGAATTACCTGCCCAACGGTCTCTGAGACCCAGCGCTTTGGATCAGTAAGGAGATCATGACATGGCACGCGTAAAACGAGGCGTCACCGCCCACGCCAAGCACAAGAAGGTTCTGAAGGCCGCCAAGGGCTTCTACGGCCGCCGCAAGAACACCATCCGCACCGCCAAGGCCGGCGGTCGACAAGGCGATGCAGTACGCCTACCGCGACCGCAAGCGCCAAGCAAGCGCAACTTCCGCGCGCTGTGGATCCAGCGCATCAACGCCGCGGTGCGCGAGCACGGCCTGACCTATGGCCGCTTCATCGACGGCCTGAACAAGGCCGGCATCGAGGTCGACCGCAAGGTGCTGTCCGACCTCGCCATCCACGAGCCGCGGCTTTCGGCGCGCTGGTCGCCAAGGCCAAGGCGGCGCTCGACTATCTCAAGGACACCACGCCGAACGCGTTTGAAAGCGCGGTCACGCTAAGCCGGCAGCGCTTCCCAAGCATTCGAACTTGATATTGGGAAACCCGCGCTGGCAGGGCTGGCGCGGGTTTTTCTCTTGTCGTCATGCCGCGCATTCCCGCGCATCATGGGCGGAAACGCATGTCCGACATCTCGACAGCTTGAAGAACGATCCTTGCTCGCCGACATCGCCGCGGCCGCCGACGAGGCCGGCGCTCGAGGCCGTGCGCGTCGCCGCGCTCGGCAAGAAGGGCTCGATCTCCGAGCTCCTGAAGACGCTCGGCGCCATGAGCGCCGGAGGAGCGCCAGACCAGGGCCCGGCGATCAACGGCCTGAAGAACCGAGGTCACCGAGGCGCTGGCCGCGCCGCAAGGCCGAGCTGCAAGGACGCGGCGATCGCCGCGCGGCTCGCCGGCCGAGACGGTCGACGTCACGCTGCCGGTGCGCCCGTCGCCGGCCGAGCGCGGCCGCATCCATCCGATCAGCCAGGTGATCGACGAGATCACCGCGATCTTCGCCGACATGGGCTTCTCGATCGCCGAAGGTCCGGACATCGAGACCGACTACTACAATTTCACCGCGCTGAATTTCCCCGAAGGCCATCCGGCGCGCGAGATGCACGACACCTTCTTCTTGCAGCCCGGACGAGGACGGCGAGCGCAAGCTGCTGCGCACCCATACCTCGCCGGTGCAGATCCGCACCATGGAGAGCGCAGAAGCCGCCGATCCGCATCGTCATTCCCGGCAAGACCTACCGGCAGGACACCGACGCGACCCACTCGCCGATGTTCCACCAGGTCGAGGGCCTGGTGATCGACAAGACCGCCAATGTCGCCAACATGAAGTGGGTGCTGGAGGAGTTCTGCAAGGCCTTCTTCGAGGTCGACCATCGGTGAAGATGCGCTTCCGCCCGTGCTTCTTCCCGTTCACCGAGCCGAGCCTCGAGGTCGACATCCAGTGCGACCGCTCGCGGCCGGCGAGGTGCGCTTCGGCGAGGGCACCGACTGGATGGAGATCCTCGGCTGCGGCATGGTGCATCCCAACGTGCTGCGCGTCGGCGGGCTCGATCCCGACGAGTACCAGGGCTTTGCCTGGGGCATGGGCATCGACCGCATCGCCATGCTGAAATACGGCATGCCGGACCTGCGCGACTTCTTCGACGCCGACGTGCGCTGGCTGACCCATTACGGCTTCCGCCCGCTCGACATGCCGACGCTGTTCGGCGGGCTGAGCGCGTGATGCCGAGCCAGCAGGACAGACGCATGAAATTCACCCTCTCCTGGCTCAAGGACCACCTCGAGACCGACGCCTCGCTCGACGAGATCGTCGAGCGGCTGACGATGATCGGCCTCGAGGTCGAGGATGTCGACGACAAGGCGGCGCTCAAGCCCTTCGTCATCGCCAAGGTGCTGACGCGCGGAAAAGCATCCCGAACGCCGACAAGCTGCGCGTGCTGACGGTCGATACCGGCGACGGCAAGCCGGTGCAGGTCGTCTGCGGCGCGCCCAATGCGCGCGCCGGCCTGGTCGGCGCCTTCGCCGCGCCCGGCGCCTATGTGCCCGGCATCGACGTGACGCTCGGCGTCGGCACGATCCGCGGCGTCGAGAGCCACGGCATGATGTGCTCGGAGCGCGAGCTGGAGCTGTCCGACGAGCACGACGGCATCATCGACCTGCCGGCAGGATGCGCCGGTCGGCACGAGCTTCGCCGCCTATGCCGGGCTCGACGATCCGGTCATCGAGATCAACCTGACGCCGAACCGGCCCGACTGCACCGGCGTCTACGGCATCGCCCGCGATCTCGCCGCGGCCGGCCTCGGCACGCTGAAGCCGATGCCGATCGCGCCGGTCGCAAGGCAGCTGGCGCGACTGCCCGGTCGAAGGTGAAGATCGAGTTCGCGCGAGAAGCTTCTGCCCGGCTTTCGCGCTGCGCCTGGTGCGCGGCGTCAAGAACGGCCCGTCGCCGAAATGGATGCAGCAGCGGCTGATGGCGATCGGCCTTCGGCCGATCATCGCGCTGGTCGACATCACCAACTACGTCACCTTCGACCGCGGCCGGCCGCTGCACGTCTTCGACGCCGACAAGGTCACCGGCAACCTCGTCGTGCGCCGCGCGCAGCGAGGGCGAGAAGGTGCTGGCGCTCGACGGCCGCGACCTACACGCTGAACGCCGGACGATGTGCGTCATCGCCGACGACAACGGCGTCGAATCGATCGCCGGCATCATGGGCGGCGAGCATTCCGGCTGCGACGAGAACACCACCGACGTGCTGATCGAATTCGGCGCTGTGGGAGCCGCTCAACATCGCCCGCACCGGCCGCGACCTCGGCATCATCACCGATGCGCGCTACCGCTTCGAGCGCGGCGTCGATCCGGACTTCATGGTGCCGGGCCTCGAGCTGGCGACCGAACTGGTGCTCGAATTCTGCGGCGGCGACGCCGCCGAAGCCGAGGTCGTCGGCTATAAGCGGCCACGAGCCGAAGATCGGATCGACTTCCCGCTGCTCGGAGGTGAAGCGGCTGACCGGCCTCGACGTGCCCAAGGCCGAGAGCGTCGACGATCCTCGACGCGCCTCGGCTTCGACGTCGCAGGGCACGGGCGAGATCGTCGACGGTCGACCGTGCCGTCCTGGCGGCCGGACGTCGACGGCAAGGCCGACCTGGTCGAGGAGGTCATGCGCATCCACGGCGTCGACAACATCGCGCCGCAGCCGCTCGGACAGCCACGGCGCGGTCAACGGCAAGATCCTGACCACGCTGCAGATCCGCACGCGCACTGCCAAGCGGGCGCTGGCCGTGCGCGGCATGCTGGAGGCCGTCACCTGGTCGTTCATCCCGGAGGAGCACGCCGAGCTGTTCGGCGGCGGCGCAGCCGGCGCTGAAGCTCGCCAATCCGATCGCCGCCGACATGTCGCGACATGCGGCCCTCGCTGCTGCCGGGCCTTGCTGCGGCTGCGCAGCGCAATGCCGACCGGGGCATCGGCGACGTGGCGCTGTTCGAAGTGTCGGGCACCTATGAGGGCGACACGGCCGACAGGCCAGCGCCGCGTCGCCGCCGGCGTCCGGCGCGGCACGGCCAAGCTCGACGGCGCCGGCCGGCACTGGTCGGGCAAGGCGGCGCAAGCGCGTCGACGTGTTCGACGCCAAGGCCGATGCGCTCGCCGTGCTCGAAGCCTGCGGCGTCGCCGATGTCGAACGGCTGCAGATCGAAGCAGGGCGGCCCGGCCTGGTATCATCCGGGCCGCTCCGGCACGATCAAGCTCGGCCCGAAGACTGGTGCTCGGCACATTTCGGCGAGTTCCATCCGAAGACGCTGGAAGCGCTCGACGTGTCCGGCCCGCTGTGCGGCTTCGAGGTCTGTCTCGACGCCGTGCCGGAGCCGAAGAAGCAAGCCGACCCGCACCAAGCCGAAGCTCGAGCTCTCGGCCTTCCAGGCGGTGAAGCGCGATTTCGCCTTCGTCGTCGACAAGGACAGGTCGAGGCGGGCGCGCTCGTCCGCGCCGCGCTCGGCGCCGACAGGAAGCTGATCACCGGCGTGCTCGGTGTTCGACGTCTTCGAGGGCGCGTCGCTCGGCGAAGGCAAGAAGTCGATCGCCATCGAGGTCTCGATCCAGCCGGTCGACAAGACGCTGACCGACGAGGATTTCGAGGCGCTGTCGAAGCGCATCGTCGAGGCCGTGGGCAAGGCGACCGGCGGCGTGCTGCGGGGGTGAGGGAGTTCTTTGCAAATTTTGCACAGAAGCCCTCCAGAGGCAATTTGCACTTTATGCAAATTGCCTCTTCGCCTGACACCCTTCGCGATGGTGCTGCCTCCAGCGGGCGACCGCCCTTGCCCTTCCGCGCGGAGCCTTTACTGTGCGGCAAACATCGGGAGGAAAACCACACATGTTTCGATGGGGAATTTTGTCGACCGCGCGGATCGGGCGCGAGCAGTTCATTCCGGCGGTGAACCTTGCGGAGAATGGCGTCTTGGCGGGCATTGCCAGCCGCGACCTGAAGGCCGCGCAAAAGCTCGCCGCGCAGTTCGGCGCGACGCATGCCTTCGGCTCCTATGAGGAGATGCTCGCTTCGCACGAGATCGACGGCGTCTATATTCCGCTGCCGACTTCGCAGCATGTCGAGTGGTCGGTGAAGGCCGCGGCGGCCGGCAAGCACGTGCTGTGCGAAAAGCCGATCGCGCTCAAGGCAAGCGAGATCGGCAAGCTGATCGAGGCGCGCGACAAAAACAAGGTGCTGATCTCCGAAGCCTTCATGGTCACCTATCATCCGCAATGGCTGAAGGTGCGCGATCTCATCGCCTCCGGCGCGATCGGCACGCTGCGCCAGGTCGAGGCGGCCTTCACCTATTTCAACGTCGATCCGGGCAACATGCGCAACATTCCCGAACTTGGCGGCGGCGTCTGTCCCGGACATCGGCGTCTATCCCGACGGTCGTGACGCGCTTTGCCACCGGCAAGGAGCCGATGCGCCTGCAGGCGACCGTCGAATACGATCCGAAATTCGGCACCGACCGCTATGCCAGCGTGCGCGCCGATTTCGGCGAGTTCGAACTGAGCTTCTATCTCTCGACGCAGCTGGCGAACCGGCAGGCGATGGCGTTCCACGGCGAGAAGGGCTTCATCGAGGTGACCGCGCCGTTCAACTCCAACCTCTATGAAGGCGACGAGGTGCGCCTGCACGATGCCGGGCACAAGGAGACGCGCATCTGGCGCTACACCGGCGTCAACCAGTACAAGCTGGAGGCGGAGGCCTTTGCCCGCGCGGTGAAGTCCAAGCGCGAGAAGATCTTCACGCTGGAGGATTCGGTGCGGAACCAGCGCGTCATCGACGCCATTTACAAGGCAGGCAAATCGAGGAAATGGGAGAACGTGTGAGCGATGGATGACGGCATCAGCCTGAGCGAAACGCAAAGCAAGGGCCGCTATGCCTACAGCGCGGATGGCGGGCCGCAGGCTGAGCTGACCTTCTCCAAGCTGGGCGATGGGGTCATCATCATCGACCATACCGGCGTGCCGGATTTCTACCGCGGCAAGGGCATCGGCGCGAAGCTCGTGGAGCGCGCCGTCGCCGACGCCCGCGCAAGCGGCAAGAAGATCGTGCCGCTTTGCCCCTTCGCCGCCGCGCAGTTCCGCCGCCACGCCGAGTGGGCGGACATGCTGAACCCGTGACAGAGCGATGAAGCCGCCGGTACTGACCGTCCCAGAGAGCGAGCTTTCCGAAAGCTTCATCCGTTCCTCCGGGCCGGGCGGGCAGAACGTCAACAAGGTGTCGACGGCGGTGCAGCTGCGCTTCGACGTCGTGAATTCGCCATCGCTGACGACCTACCAGAAGGAGCGGCTGGTCAAGATCGCCAGCCATCTGGTGACACAGGCCGGCGAATTGATCATCGAGGCCGGGCGCTATCGCACGCAGCCGCAGAACCGCGAGGACGCAAGGCAGCGGCTCGCAGCGCTGATCGAGGAGGCGTCGCGGCCGCCGCCACCCAAGCGCAAGAAGACCAGGCCGACCAAGGGCTCCATCGAGCGAAGGTTGAAAGAAAAGACCGGGCGTTCCACGGTCAAGAGGATGCGCGGCAAGGTCGGCGAGGATTAGCCACACGCAAGTGTGAAACGGGAATGATTTGCCGCAAATGCTGCATCTGCCTATGTCTTGCGGCAAGCCCAGGAGGTAATTTCCATGTTCCGACCGTCCCGTCCGATCCGCTCCAGCGAGATCACGCCGAAATCCATGTGGCTCAACCGCCGCCAGTTGATGGCGGGCGCGGGTGCCGCCGCGACCCTGCTGCCGATGGCCGGCATGGCAAGCGCCAAGCAGGGCGACGGCGCGAAGATCGCGACTGTGCCCTGGAGCAAGCAACCGGCGGACCTGAAGCCCACGCCCTATGACTATGTCACCAGCTACAACAATTTCTACGAGTTCGGCACCGGCAAGGAAGACCCCGCCGCGAATGCCGGGTCGCTGACGACCGAGCCCTGGACCGATCGAGATCGACGGGCTGGTCGACAAGCCCGGCGACTATGCGTCTGGAGGACATCATCAAGGCCAGCCGCTCGAGGAGCGCATCTACCGCTTCCGCTGCGTCGAGGCCTGGTCGATGGTCGTGCCCTGGGCGGGCTTCGAGCTCGCCGACGCTGCTGAACAAGGTCGGCGTGCAGTCGGGGGCGAAGTACGTGGCCTTCGAAACGCTGGTGCGTCCCGAGGAGATGCCGGGCCAGCGCGGCGTCTTCCAGGCGCTCGACTGGCCCTATGTCGAGGGGCTGCGGCTCGACGAGGCGATGCATCCGCTGACGATCCTTGCGACCGGGCTTTACGGCGAGACGACTGCCGAACCAGAACGGCGCGCCGATCCGGCTGGTCGTGCCGTGGAAATACGGCTTCAAGTCGATCAAGTCGATCGTGCGGATCACGCTCACCGACAAGCAGCCGCCGACGACCTGGAACATGCATGGCGGCCAGCGAATACGGCTTCTATTCCAACGTGAACCCCGAGGTGGACCATCCGCGCTGGAGCCAGGCGAGCGAGCGCGTCATCGGCGCGCGGGCTTCTTCGGCGGCAGCCAGCCGACGCTGATGTTCAACGGCTACGAGGCGGAGGTCGCCAGCCTTTACGCCGGCATGGACCTGAAGGCGAATTACTGAGATGGCGGCAAGCGCCGCATGGGTGGACCGCCTCAACCAGGCGCTGAAGCGCGTGCCGGTGCTGCCGCTCTATTTCGTGGCGCTGGTGCCGGCGGCGCTGATGTTCCAGCAGGCGCTGTCGGGAACGGGAGGGCCCGATCCGGTGCGCGCGCTGGAGCACGGGCTTGGCCATCGACGCATTCAAGTTCATGATTGCCTCGCTGCTGGTGACGCCGCTGCGCGAGCGCACGGGCATAAACCTCCTGCGCTTCCGCCGCATGATCGGTCTCACGGCGTTCTTCTACGCCATGCTTCACTTCGGCGTCTGGCTGGTGTTCGACCGGCAATTGCAATGGGCGGCCATCGGCGCGGACCTCGTCAAGCGGCCCTACATCATCGTCGGCATGATCGCGCTGGTGCTGCTGGTGCCGCTGGCGCTGACTTCGAACAACACGATGGTGGCCAGGCTCGGCGCGATGCGCTGGCGATGGCTGCACATGCTCGCCTATCCGGCGGCGGCGGCGATTGCGCTGCATTACCTTTGGCTGGTGAAATCCTGGACTGCGCAGCCGCTGGCCTATGCGGCGATCACCGCGCTGCTGCTCTCCTACCGCCTGTTGCCAAAGCCCCGGCCGCAGCGCGCGCGCAACGGCGCGCCTGCGCGGCGCGCCAGCCTTGCGGAATGATCAGCGGTTCTCGCCGGCCGGAGTGCCGCGGAACGTCGACTTCATGTTCTTCATCGCGATGGTGATGACGCGATCCTGAAGCTGCGGCTGCTTCTCGATGTTGAAGTGGTCGACGCCCGGCATCGGCGTCACATCGATATTGGAGATCGTGCCGGTAAAGCCGGGGCCTTCCTTGACGATGTTGATCGCTTCGCCATTTGGCCGGTTGGGGATGAAGAAATTGTCGACCTTGGCGACGTTCGGCCCGGGTTCGGTCGTGATCGTCGGGTCGAAAGCCGCGACATAGGCAACCTTCACGCCGCGATCGCCCAGATAGCGCGCCATCTGCACCGAGGCGTTGCCGCCCAGCGAATGGCCCATGATGACGATCGGAAAGGATACCTGGCCGGCTTCGTTGCGCCGGATGATCTCGTCGGCCCATGCCTGCCAGACCGAATGATTGTCGACGCGGCTGTTGATGCCCTTGGCACGCATGCGGTCGTTCATCACGTCGAGCCCGGTCGAGAACACGTTGGCAAGTCCGCGCAGCAGATAGACTTCGCCAGTATACTCGTATTTGGTGACATCGGCGCGCCCGAGTCCGCCGGCAGAAGTGGAACTTCCCGAGGCGCAACCCGACAATGGCGTGACCACGGCGAGCGCAATTGCGGCGCCAATCGGTAATGTAACGCAAGGTTTCGCGCATGGATTGCCTCTGCATGGATTTATGGAGCCCGCGACAATTTGTACTCACAGACGCATTTGGTGTCAAATCACACAGCCTTCGGTTGTTCGGCATGGTTGACGGCGAGGTGTCGCCGTGACGCTTGAAACAGTCGTGCCGGCAGGTCCGCAGCAAGGTCCCCATCGCCAGCAAAGGGCCGCCGGGCGGGGCGCAATTTCGGTTTGCGTGCAGGGTGGCAGGACACGCTTAACGCGGATGTTCCAGGAAGGTTCCGCCAAGATCCGCGTTCCGCGCGACGGCGAGGGCGGCGGGTCTCGAGGCGGTGCTGATCAACACCTCCGGCGGACTGACCGGCGGCGACCGGCTGCGCTGGGAAATCGGCGCCGCGGCAGGCGCCACGCTGACGCTGACGACGCAGGCATGCGAGAAGGTCTACCGCTCGTCGCAGGGCGAGGCGCAGGTTTGCGCATCGCTGCAAATCGCGGCGGGCGCGCGGGTCAACTGGCTGCCGCAGGAGACGATCCTTTTCGACGCAGGACGGCTCGAGCGGCGGCTGGACGTCGAAGCTTGCGCAAGGCGCGAGCCTGCTGGCGCTGGAAGCCGTGATACTGGGACGGCGCGCGCGGGGCGAAATCGTGCGCCAGGGCCTGTTTCGCGACCGCTGGCGCATCCGGCGCGAAGGCGTGCTGATCCATGCCGAGGAGACATGCTTCGAAGGACCGTTCGACGCCTGTCTCGGCAAACCGGCGTCGCTGGGCGCCAACAGCGCCTTCGCCTCGATCTTGCTGGCGGGCGATGGCGCGCGCGACCTTCTGGAGGAGGTCCGCAACTGCATGGCGCAGCACGATGTCTCCGGCGGCGCATCGGCCTGGGATGTCGGTGGAAGTGGCAAGCTTCTTGCCCGTCTTGCGGCGAGGGACGGGTATGAACTGCGCAAGGCTTTGGTCCCCTTGCTGCGGCTGCTTAATTGCAGTGCACAGGGCGGGTCCGGTCTGCCCAGAATTTGGTCAATCTGAAGATTTCGAGGAAAGCGCATGAATCTCACACCCCGCGAAAAGGACAAGCTGCTGATCTCCATGGCGGCCATTGTCGCGCGCAAGCGGCTGGAGCGCGGCGTCAAGCTCAACCATCCCGAGGCGATTGCGCTCATCACCGATTTCGTCGTCGAGGGAGCACGGGACGGGCGCAGCGTCGCCGATCTGATGGAGGCGGGCGCGCATGTCGTCACCCGCGCACAGGTGATGGAGGGCATCGCCGAGATGATCCACGATGTGCAGGTCGAAGCAACCTTTCCCGACGGGACCAAGCTCGTCACCGTCCACGAACCGATCCGCTGAGAGGAAGCCAAATGATCCCGGGCGAAGTCATCACGGCCAAGGGCGACATCACGCTGAACGCGGGTGCGCAGGCGATCACCATCAAGGTCGCCAACAGCGGCGACCGGCCGGTGCAGGTCGGCAGCCATTATCATTTTTATGAAACCAATCCCGGCCTCGTCTTCGACCGCGAAAAGGCCCGTGGCATGCGGCTCGACATCGCAGCCGGAACCGCCGTGCGGTTCGAGCCGGGGCAGGAGCGCGACGTGCGCCTGGTGCCGCTGACGGGCGAGCGCGCGGTCTGGGGCTTTCGCCAGCAGGTGATGGGAAAGCTGTGATGCGGCTGGCCGGGGCCGCGCCACGGAGCATTCGCGAGCGGGGCCAGATCGGCGCCCCGCCCGTTTTCACGCAATGGCGCTATGCCTCAATTGGCGTCCGGCAAGGGCGGCAGCGTGCGCAGATAGGCGATCACCGCCTTCACGTCGTCGCCGGTCATCCTGGCGAAATGGCCATAGGGCATGGGCGGCATCATCGCCGTGCCGTCGGGCCGCTTGCCTTGCGTGATCATCACCGCCAGTTCCTCGTCGGTGAAATTGGCGATGCCCGCCTCCGGATCGCTGGTCAGATTGGGCGCGACCGAAACGCCCCAGGGCCCCTTGAACTCGTAGCCGCCCTGGCCGAGCTTCGGGTCAGGTCGCGGCCCTGCGGGGTGATCGGGCTGTGGCATTCGAGGCAATGCGCCACCGGCCCGGCGAGGTATTTGTCCGTATTCGACCGTCGGTCCGCGCGGAATGTCGGCGACGCTGGTGACAGGCGGGCCATAGGCCGGCGGCAGCGGGATATTGTAGACCGACTTGCCCGGATCGTTCTCGACCGCGGGAATCGTGCGCAGGAAGGCGACGATGGCCGCAACGTCGTTGTCGGAAAGATGCTTGTAGAAGGTGAACGGCATCGGCGGCCCGATGATCGTGCCGTCCGGCCGCAGACCCTCGCGGATTGCCTTGGCGAGCTCGGCATCGCTCCATTTGCCGACCGCGCCGGCCGGCGTGATGTTCGGCGCTATCGCCGTGTAGTCGGCGGTTTCCTCGACCAGCCTGCCGGCCAGTTCCTGCCCTTGGATCTCCCCCTGCGGGCCCATGGGCGTGTGGCAATTGCCGCAGCCCATCGGTCCGCGCACCAGATATTCGCCCCGCTCGAGCGCGGTCTCCGCGCTCGCCATTCCCGTCAATGCCAGCAATGCGGCCAAGGCCGCGCCAACGGTAAGTCTTTTCATCGTTGTTCTCCCTCGGGGAATCACGGCCAGCGGGCCCCGCTGGTCCGAGGCATTTATTTCACGTCACACCATGCGGCGCGTCAAGGGCGCGCCGCCCCCCATGCACGACCGAACCGGAGCCACGTACCATGCCAGCCACGATCTCCAGAGCCACCTATGCCGCGATGTACGGGCCGACCACCGGCGACAAGGTGCGGCTTGCCGACACCGAGCTGTTCATCGAGGTCGAGAAGGACTTCACCACCTATGGCGAGGAGGTGAAGTTCGGCGGCGGCAAGGTGATCCGCGACGGCATGGGCCAGAGCCAGGCGCCGCGCGCCGAAGGCGCGGTCGACACCGTCATCACCAATGCGCTGATCGTCGACGTGACCGGCATCTACAAGGCCGATATCGGCCTGAAGGACGGCCGCATCCACGCCATCGGCAAGGCCGGCAATCCCGACACGCAGCCCGGCGTCACCATCATCATCGGGCCCGGCACCGAGGCGATCGCCGGCGAGGGCAAGATCGTCACCGCCGGCGGCTTCGACGCGCATATCCATTTCATCTGCCCGCAGCAGATCGAGGAAGCGCTGATGTCGCGGCATCACCACCATGCTCGGCGGCGGCACCGGCCCGGCGCACGGCACGCTGGCCACCACCTGCACGCCCGGCCCATGGCACCTTGCGCGCATGATCGAGGCCTTCGACGCCTTCCCGATGAACCTTGCCTTCGCCGGCAAGGGCAATGCCTCGCTGCCCGCGGCGCTGGAGGAAATGGTGCTCGCCGGCGCCTCCTCGCTGAAGCTGCACGAGGACTGGGGCACGACGCCGGCCGCGATCGACTGCTGCCTCTCGGTCGCCGACGAATACGACGTGCAGGTGATGATCCACACCGACACGCTGAACGAGTAGCGGCTTCGTCGAGATCCTCGGTCGACGCCATCAAGGGCCGCACCATCCACGCCTTCCACACCGAGGGCGCGGGCGGCGGCCATGCGCCCGACATCATCAAGGTCTGCGGCCTGCCCAACGTCATCCCGTCCTCGACCAATCCGACGCGGCCCTACACGGTCAACACGATCGCCGAGCATCTCGACATGCTGATGGTCTGCCATCATCTGTCGCCGTCGATCCCCGAGGACATCGCCTTCGCCGAAAGCCGCATCCGCAAGGAGACCATCGCGGCGGAGGACATCCTGCACGACATCGGCGCGTTCTCGATCATCTCGTCCGACAGCCAGGCCATGGGCCGCGTCGGCGAGGTGATCGATCCGCACCTGGCAGACCGCCGACAAGATGAAGCGCCAGCGCGGCCGCCTTGCCGCAGGAGACCGGCGACAACGACAATTTCCGCGTCCGCCGCTACATCGCCAAATACACGATCAACCCGGCGATCGCGCACGGCCTGTCGAAGGAGATCGGCTCGGTGGAGGTCGGCAAGCGCGCCGACCTCGTGCTGTGGAACCCGGCCTTCTTCGGCGTGAAGCCGGACATGGTGCTGCTCGGCGGCATGATCGCCGCGGCGCCGATGGGCGACCCCAACGCCTCGATCCCGACGCCGCAGCCGGTGCATTACCGGCCGATGTTCGGCGCCTATGGCAAGGCGCGCACCAACTCCTCGGTCACCTTCGTCTCGCAGGCGGCGATCGAATCGGGCCTGCGCGAGCGGCTCGGCGTCGGCAAGCAGATGGTCGCCGGTCGAGAACACGCGCGGCGGCATCGGCAAGAAGTCGATGATGCTCAACGACGCCATGCCGCATGTCGAGGTCGACCCGGAGACCTACGAGGTGCGCGCCGACGGCGAATTGCTGACCTGCGAACCGGCGACGGTGCTGCCGATGGCGCAGCGCTACTTCCTGTTCTGAGGTTGAATGTAACTACAAAAGTAACTACAATGCGGGGGCGCCGTGGAGTTCGAATGGGATGAGGCGAAGAACCGGGCGAACTGGAAAAGCATGGAATCGATTTTACGATGCTGCGGCGTCTTGCCGATCCGACGCTGACCTGCCGATGACCGGTTCAGCTATGGCGATTAACGCTCATCGTCGTCGGTTCGGTGAAGAACGATGCATGTGGTTGTCTTACGTGCGCGGCGAAGTCGTCCGGATCATCTCGGCACGCAAGGCCAACATGCGGGAGAGATCGAAATGGGAACGTTGAGGTTAAACGGACGGCAAGAGACGTTTCGAAAGAGCGCGGAGCGCTTCGAAGGATCAGGACGAGGACATCGACACCCGACATTCCCGAACTTCGCGAATGGTTCGCCAAGGCGCGCCTCGTACGCCCGCGAGCGCAAGCACCAGATGACCATCCGCATCGACGGCGACGTGATCGAGTGGTTCAAGGCGCAGGGCAAGGGCTACCAGACGCACATGAATGCGGTGCTGCGCGAATATGTGAAGGCGCAGCGCAAGTGAGCCGCCCGTGCTGAAATCGACGCACGTCCACCGCCGGGGCACGTATCGCGGCACGCCCTTCGACCTGGTGGTGCTCGACCACCAGGAGCGGCATGTGCGGCGCAAGCGGCTGGCGCTCGTGCACGAGGGCAGCGTCATGGTGGATTTCCCGCAGACGATACGTGCTGGAGCATGGCGATGCGCTCGCGCTGGAGGACGGCCGGCTGGTGGAGGTGGTCGCGGCGGAGGAGGAGCTGCTCGAAATCACCGGCCACAGCGCGGCGGAGCTTTCGCAGCTTGCCTGGCACATCGGCAACCGGCATCTGGCGGCGCAGATCGAGCAGTTCCGCATCCTGATTCTGCGCGACGGCGTGATCCGCGACATGCTGCTTGGCCTCGGCGCGCATGTGCGCGATGTGGTCGAGCCATTCCATCCGGTGCGCGGCGCCTATTCCGGCGCCGCACGCGCACGGCCATGATCACCATGCTCATCATGAACATGAACACGACCATAGCCACGGGCATTCGCATGAGTGAGATGCGGCCCGCTGCATGGCGCTGGCGGCGTTCTTCTCGCCCAGCTTTCCGACCGGCGGCTTCGCCTATTCCGCCGGGCTCGAGACGGCGGTGGCGCAAGGATCGCTTCGCAGTGTCGAGGATCTGCGCGGCTGGCTCGAAACGGCGCTGCGGCACGGATACATGCGCACCGACGCGATCCTGTTCGGTCAGGCCATTCAGCATTGCGATGCGGGGGCAATCGGAGCACTTGGCGAATTGGCGCAGGCCCTTTGCGGCTCGGCGGAACGTTACGCAGAAACCATGGACCAGGGCTCGGCCTTCGCGAAAGCCGCCGCTCCCTGGCTTGGCGAAGTACTGCCCCCCGCGCCCTATCCGGTGGTGGCGGGGCTGGCCTGCGCCCGCGCACGGATCGTGGCTGCCGATGCGCTGGCGCTGTTCGTGCAATCCATGGTTTCGAACCAGCTTCAGGCGGCGATCCGGCTTTCGCTGACCGGCCAGCTTGGCGCGGCGGCGCTGCTTGCCGAACTCGGCCCGCTGATTGCCGCGCTGGCTGCAGGAAGCCCGGCACGCGAGCCTGGATGATCTTGGCAGCGCGGGATTGCTTGCCGAGATCGCCATGCTCAACCACGAAACCCTTCCCACAAGGTTGTTCCTCTCATGAAATCGGCAAACGGACCATTGCGCGTCGGCATTGGCGGACCGGTCGGCTCCGGCAAGACCACGCTGACCGAAAAACTGTGCAAGGCGATGCGCGATGATTATTCCATCGCGGTCGTCACCAACGATATCTACACCCGCGAGGACGCGGAGGCGCTGGTGCGGCTGCAGGCGCTTTCCTCCGATCGCATCATGGGAGTGGAGACGGGCGGCTGCCCGCACACGGCCATCCGTGAGGATGCCTCGATCAACCTTCGGGCGATCGACGTGCTCAACGAGCGGCATGGCGACCTCGATGTGATCTTCATCGAGTTCGGCGGCGACAACCTGGCGGCGACATTTTCGCCCGACCTTGCCGATCTTTCGATCTACGTGATCTCCGTGTGCCAGGGCGGCGACATTCCGCGCAAGGGCGGCCCGGCGATCACCCGCTCCGACCTCCTCGTCATCAACAAGTCGGACCTTGCGCCGCATGTCGGCGTCGACCTCGACGAGATGAACGCCGATGCCGGCAAGGCGCGCGGCGCACGGCCCTTCGTTTTCACGGATCTTCGCCGCGGCGCGGGCACGCAGGCGATCATCGATTTCCTGAAAGCCGAGGGCGGGCTCTAGCCGCCGGGCGGCACATCGACCGGACGCCACAGCACGAAGCCGCCGATCCGCTTCACCTCGGCAATTTCACCTTGCGGCGCGTCGAGCGCATCGAACTGCTTTTCGGCGCACAGGCCGAGGAACCCGCCGGTCAATCCGCGGGCCTGCAATTGCGAGAGATCGGCAAAAGTCTCGATGGTCTCGAACGGGCGTCCGCCGCTGGCGTAGTATGAAATCGCGCCGGCAGGCAAGCGCCCGGCCCCGCG
Source organism: uncultured Alphaproteobacteria bacterium (assembly GCA_963697325.1). Lineage (GTDB taxonomy): Bacteria > Pseudomonadota > Alphaproteobacteria > Rhizobiales > Rhizobiaceae > BOKV01. Next base: position 80,979 of record CAVONR010000006.1, read on the forward strand.
TCCGGAGCGGCACACCACCAGCGTTTCGCCCGGCGCAAGCGTGCGCCGCGCCTCCTCCAGCACAGGCACCTGCGCCGCATATGGCGAAGTGGTGATGCCAAGCATTCCGGCGCTCTTGAAGGGTCCAAGCCCTATGGCGCAGATGATTGCGACGGACACGGCCTGCCAGCGCCGGTCGGGCAGCAGATCGATGATGATCGCCGCCGTGCTGATCGTCAGCAGCGGCAGCACCATCAGTGAATAGCGCGGCGAGATATAGCCCGAGGCAAGCGCCACCACGACCCAGAAGCCGAGCACGAGTGCCGGAAAGATCGCAAGCTCCGGCCGCCGCAGCGCGAACGGCAGCCACAGCGCCGCCGCAAGGCCGATCATGCGCGGGACCGGCTCGCCATTGATGAAGATCGAATAGGCTGACCAGGAATCCTCGCGCCCCGAAAGGCTGGGTGCAAAGCGCTGCGCCACCTGCTCGATGAAGGCCTCCTGCACATAGGCATCGCCGTATTTGAGCCATTGCAGCAGCGGCCAGGCCAGCATGCCGAGCGCCATCAGCACCATCGCCGCGGCAAAGTGCCGGTTGGCAAGCGCGGTGCGTACAGGCAGTCCGCTCCAGCGCGCAGTGGCGGCCAGAACAACGAGCGTAACCGACAAACAGACCAGCGGCACCTGACCCTTTTGCAACGCGCCCAATGTTGCGGCCATCGCGACGCCATACCACCAGCGCGGATACTTCAGCGCTGCTAGCGTTGCGCTGAGTGCGGCAAGCGCGAAGAACAGGGCTCCCATGTCGAGCAGGGCCGAAACAGACGATTCCCAGAAATTCGAGGAGCTTGCCGTGAGCAGGATGGCGGCGGGTGCGACCAGCCTGTCTTTAGGATAGACCTGCGCGGCGAGGATGCCGGTGACGGCGAGCGTCAGCAGGCCGAAGACGAAGGAAGGCAGCCGCAGCGCCAGCAGGAAATCGGCTCCCCACTGCCACAGCCCGGCGATCATCCAGTATTGCAGCGGCGGCTTCTTGAAGCTCGGCAAGTTGTTGGAATAGATCGTCAGCGGATCGCCATGCACCAGCAGGGAATTGGCCCGGTCAAGCGTCAGGAACTCGTCGGGGTGAACCAGGAAACCCTTGTTCAGCGCCAGCGCGTTGAACGCGCCGACGACAAGGATCAGCGCCAGCGCAATGACGCGAGGCCCCCTTGAATCGATCATGAACTTTCTATCGAGAAAAGATTGTCGCGCAGGATCACCGGCCGCATGCCGGCGAAACGCCCCAGCGCGTGCGAATAACGGGCGATGCGCTCGGCAAGATCTGCCGGATCGAGCGGAGGAAACTGCCGCATGAAAAGATCGAACTGCTGCGCGCTGTAGCCAAGCTGCGATGAATCGAGCCTGTGAATTGCGAGCTGCGGATAATGCTGGCGGATATGCCGGATCTTCTTGCGCCCGCCGGAATGACGGTAGAGGCGCACATATTTGCCGAGCCATTCGAGCTTTTCGTCCAGCTTCATCCGGTTGCGCTCGATGAACCCGGCGCGCAGCGGATCGGGGTCGGTGAGGTCGGTCGCCTTTTCGATGACGTCGAGAATGCGCTCGCAACCGAACCGCCCGTTGACGTTGACGATGTGGTGCTCGAGACGGCTTTGCTGCTCGCGGGTCAACCCGCCCGCCTTGCCGCTGACGATATCGTTGACTGCCAGCCCGAGCGTCTCAGCGTCCGGGCAGTCCTTCCCGAAGGCGTGCGAGAGCGCGTTGTCGTATTCCGACACCCAGGGGCGGAAGTTCAGCACCGGGGTGCCAAGCACGGCCGATTCCACCCCCGTGGTGCAATTGTTGTGAATGAGCGCCACCGAGCCGATGATCCAGGGCACGACGCCGCCCTCGAAAACCACCTTCACGTTCGGGCTGTCCTTGGCGGCGGCCAGCCACGGGCCATGGTCCTCGTTGGGGTGCGGGCGGATGAGCAGCGTCAGGGGCGCGATGGCCCTGGCCAGCGCCGGCACGATTTCCAGCGTCTTCTCGAACATGGCGCGCTTGTTGCCGAGAAAATCGCGCTCCACTTGCTTGCCGCGGTTGTCGAGCGCCCACTGCGCCAGCCGCACCCCGCCGCCCTGCGGCGTGAGGTTGTTCACCGTTGGAAAATTGGTGTTGAGCAGCACGTATTCGCCATGCACCGCCTTGATGCGGGCGACGCTCTCTCCGTGAAAGGCGTGCAGTTCGGGCCGCATGGTGTCGATGCGCGGATTGCCGGTAATGAAGACGCGGCCGTCGAGTTCGGGCTTGGAGCGCTGCCAAAGCTCGTAATCGTCCCGGCCCCAGGTCAGCACCTTGTTGACGTATTCGAACGCGTCCTGCGCATGCTTCTTCAGGAAGATCTCGTCGCTCTGGCGCACCAGCGCCTCCTCGTCGAGCACGAGGATGCTGTGGCCATATCTGCGCATGTCCATGGTCGAGTCGGCATTGCGCAGCGCGCGCGCATTGTGCGCGAGAAAATACCCCGCCGGCAGGCTGCCCGCGTTGGCATGGAAAGCGGACTTGTAGCCGAGCACCGGATGGATGCCGCGCTCCTTCGCGAACAACGCAAGCAACAGCTTCGAATCGAGTTCGCGTGGCTGGCTCGTGATCGGAAGGTAAAGGCTGGTCGTCATGGCTTTACGGGTTGAATGGCTTGCCGCGCACGTCTATTCGCAAAAATCCGCACTGGCTAGACCGTTTCGCCGCACCGGCCGGATGGCGTGTTGGCATTTGCTTAACCATGGCAAAAAACAACGCATGCCTTGGAGGAGTTCGCTAACGCTGGTGATGGTAACACTTGCCGTGATAGCCAAGCATTTCAGCGGAATTTCAAAGCATGTCTGGGGCAATAATCTTGGGTGGCGACTGCGGCGCGCTTGCAACCGCCCGCAGTCTGGGTCGGCGCGGCATTCCCGTGATCTTCCTTTCCGGTTCCAACAAGCTCGCCAGCTTCAGCAGGCATGTGCGCCAGACGATGGAATGGCCCGGCCCCGAGGCACAAGGCGCGGTCGACTGGCTGCTCGACCTGGCACGGCGCGAGGGCTTCGACGGGTGGACCTTGCTGCCGGCTGCCGATGCCGACGTGCGCCTCGTCTCGCAAAACCACGAGCGCCTCTCGAGCGTGTTCAGACTTGGCGTGGCCCCGTGGGAAACGGTGAAGTGGGCCGCCGACAAGGCGCTGAGCTATCAGCTCGCCGGCAAGATCGGCGTCGATTTCCCCCGTACCTTCGAAGCCTCGATGGAAACCCTGCGCAAGGGCGAGGCGCGCTTTCCGCTGATCCTCAAACCGGCCCGCAAATCGGGCAAGAACGCGCTGACCGATGCCAAGGCATGGCAGGTCGATACCTTGGCAGAGCTTGAGGCGGTGTTCGACGAAGCGGTCATGCTCGCGGGCGAGGGCGGCCTGATCATCCAGGAAATGGTGCCGGGCGACGGCGCCATGCAGTTTTCCTATGCCGGGGTCTTCAAGGACGGCCAGCCGATTTCCTCCATGGTCGCCCGGCGAACGCGCCAGCATCCGGCCAATTTCGGCACAGGCTGCTTCGTCGAGACCATCGAGAATGGCGAGATCGAGAAGCTGGCCGAGCAATTCCTGGGCGCATTCGATTTCACCGGCATGGTGGAAATGGAATTCAAGCAGGACGAGCGCAGCGGCGCCTTCAAGCTGCTCGACGTCAACCCGCGCATCTGGACCTGGACGGCCCTTGGCGGGGCTGCGGGGATAGATTTCCCGTTCGCATTGTGGACGCTGGCGCAGGGCCAGTCCCCGGAGCGCCAACGGGCCAGGCCCGGCGCGGCCTGGATGTATGTCAGCCGCGACCTGCCGGAAGCCATGCGCGAAGTCTGGAGCGGCCGGCTGGCGCTCAAGGATTATCTGCGCTCGCTGTTGCGCCACCCCACCCTTGCAGTTTTCACGATGGAGGATCCGCTGCCCAGCCTGATGGACCTTCCCACCAGCTTCATGCGGCGCAAAGCCTGATGCGTATCCGCAAGAGCCTTACCACCACTGCCGCCCTGATGGGCACGCGCCTGCTCGGCGCGGGCGCGGGGTTCCTCGCGCAGCTGGTGCTTGCTCGCGCGCTGCCGCCGTCGCAGGTCGGCGCGTTCTTCGTGGCGACGAGCTTTGCCGCCGTGCTGGGCCTGCTGGCGACGCAGGGCTACCCGGCGCTGGTGCAGCGCTTCTCGACGCGGTACGCCGGGTCGCCGGTGTTCTGGCCGGCCTTCTTCCGCCATGTGCAGATGCGCGGCCTTGCCGCCGCCGCCATCGTCACGGCGCTCCTTGCAGGCTTTGCCGCCTTCTATCCCGGCCTTTCCGGCGAGACGCGGCAGATCGCGCTCGCGACCGCGGCGCTGATGCCGGCCTCCTTCATGTTTTCGCTCTACCCTTCCTTCGCCAATGCGCAGAGCCGGTTTGCGCTGGCGCTGATCCCTGAATTGATGTTGCGCCCGCTGGGGCTGCTTGCCATTGCGGCGCTGATATTCGTCTTCGGCTTCCGCTGGTCGGCTGCCGACGTGGTGGTTGGCTTTGCGATCATCTCCACTGTCTTGGGCGTGATCCAGTACCTGTTGCTTGCCCCCTCGCTGCCGAGGCAAAAGGTGGGCGCGCGGCCAAGGCTGCGGCGCATGTGGCTCGGAGAGGCCGCGCCCGCGCTTGCGGCAACGCTTTTCATCCTGCTGTTCGGCGACATCGTCGTCCTTGCCGCCGCGCCGTGGCTGGCGGCGGCCGATACCGCCGCTTTCACGATTGCGGTCAAGCTGGCGATGCTGGCCGCATTCTTCGTGCAGGTTGCCCACCAGGTGGCGATGCCGGAAATCTCCGCCGCGATGAAGGCGGGCGACGGCGCGCGCCTTCGCATTGCACTGCATCAGGCAACGCTGCTGCCGGCAATCGCCATGTTCGCGGGTGTGATCGTCACCATCATGTTCGGCGGGCAGTTCCTGCAACTCTACGGCGCCGACTATGCCCGGGCCTCGCAGGGGCTCGTGCTGCTGCTGATGGCAATGCTGGTGCGCGCCGTCATGGGCCCGGCCTCGATGATGCTGGTGCTTGCCGGTGCGCAGAAGAGCAACGCCGCCGCCTGCACGGCCTCCATCGCGGTGCTGCTGGTTTCGAATGCGGTGCTGGTGCCGCTGTGGGGCCTGGAGGGCGGCTGCGCGGCAGTGCTGCTGTGCATCTGCTTCTGGACCGTTACGACTGCCGTGCTGCTCAAGCGCAATTGCGGGGTTCGCGGCGATCTCTTCTTCGCCCTTGCCGACAAGGGCCAGGCAGCGCCGGCCAAGCCGGTTCACGCAAGCTGACAGCCTGCCGCACCGGGGCGCGGCAGGCTTTGGCCTTGCCTAGAAGCTGAACGTCAGCGCCACCAGCGGCCCCTGTGTCACAAGGTCGATGACGACGCCGTTGTCGGCGTAGTCGATGCCGAGCGCGCGATATCCCGCGGTCATCGAAACGCTTTCGTTAAACTTGTAGCCAAGCCCGCCGAAAACGTCCCAGCTCAGCTCCGAACCGGCGCCAAATCCGCCGATGAGCGCCGTGCCGGCGAGGAACCAGTTCGCGTCCAGTTCCTTGCGGCCGCGCAGGCCCACCATCGGGTCGACCCAGTCGAGACTGCCTTCGGCCGAGCGGCCCTGCAAGATGCCGCTGGACAGATCGATGCTGGCCTCGATGTTGTAGAAGCGCGCGCCGCCGACGACCTGCAGCCAGTCGTTGCCCTGCTCGTAGAGCTGGTAGGTTCCCGCGATCGTGCCGATCGTCATGGAAAGCCCTGCCGTGGCGTCGTCAAACAGCGGGCCGGGCGTCGCCTTGGTCGCGCCAAGGTCCATGTAGACGAGATCGCCGAACAGGCCGACCGGACCCCAGCGTATGTCGCCCGAACCCATGAAGGTCATGTCGAGGTTTTCCAGGATGTCGTTGGGATCGAGCGAGACGTCCACCGGCCCGGCGCCGCGCACCCCGACATCGCCGTCGATCCACGGCAGCCAGCCGTAAAGCGTCAGCGATCCGGTGACGAGCGGGGCAACCTCGACCGGCGGCGTTGGCTCGGCCGGCTCGGCGACCAGGTCGGCGGCCATCGCTCCGGTTGGAAGCGCAAGGGCCAGCGCCAGGACGGCCGCTAGACGCAACCCGGGCAATCCGGGCAAGCCGGGCCTGAATCTGTATGTCATGCGTGGTTCTCCGATTTGGTAAAATATATGACTTCACGTAGGCTCAAGGCCGGGTCTCGTGTCAAGAGCGCCCTATTCACAGTATGCGGCGATGACGCATTGCGGATCGTCCCTGGTCTTCACCATCGTTTCGAAACGGCTGCCTTGGTCCGCATCGCAGTTGAGCATTCCCGCCTGCCGGATCGGCGTTCCCTGGTCGATCGGCAGGACGGTGCCGTTGGCGATGGTGTCGATCTGACGATAGCGCTCGTAATGTGCGATGGCCTCGCTGCACGTCATGTCGTCGGACACCTGCCCGGCCAGGGCGGCCGGGGACAGCGGCAAGAGTGCGGCAAGCGCCAGCAAGGTCTTCAGCATGGGTTTTCTCCGCTTGAACATCCGCCCGCCTCAGTCCTTCTTCAGCATGGCTGCTTCCAGCCTTTGCCTGTCGGCGTCGGAAAGCACCGGCCGGTCCAGCTTGACCGTCAGCTTGTCCAGCCTGGCCGTCAGCGCAAACGGGGGCATGTAGTCGGCATCGTTGACGCCGGTAAGCGTGTCCGAGCCGATGTCGAACGCCTCGTCCCATTGCAGGATCATCGGCAGCGTCTTGGGCATGGCTTTCGTGTCGACCACGACGCCGTCGACCTTCAGCGTGCCGGTACCCGAGCCGCCGACGCCCGAGAAGTCGTTGAACGCCAGCGTCCCCGCGCCGAGGCCGTCATACTTGAAGTCGAACTCCAGCACGTGCTTGCCGGGGGTCAGCGCATCGGGACCTTCCCACTTCAGCCGCTGCAGGTCGATGAGGTTCCACAGCCATACCGGCTTGCCCTTCAGCAGGTAGAAGCCGTAGCCGGCGAAGCGGCCGCCGGAGGTGAGGATCATGCCCTCCGCTCCGCCCTGCGGCACCTCGATCTCCGCCGTGACGGTATAGGAGGTGTTCAGCAGCAAGGGCGAATCCCCCTGCGGCAGGCCGGTCATGGCGCTTGTATAGACGAACTCGCTGCGGCCAGCCGTGAGGTTCGGGCGAGGCGCGACAATGCGGGCCGCCACCGAGGCATCCATCGGCAGCACCTCGTACTTCTTCGCTTCTTCCAGGAAGAGCGCCTTCATTTCGGCGACCTTGTCCGGATTTTCCGCCGCAAGATCCTTTGTTTGCGAGAAGTCCGTGGTGAGATTGAAAAGCTCGTAGGTGACGTTGTTGAGCGGGTCCGGATTGGCGGGGCCGAATGCCTCCCACGGCGCGCGCGTCACCTTGGTGCTGAGCAGCCAGCCCTCGTGATAAAGGGCATGGTCGCCCATCATCTCGAAATACTGCGTGGTATGCTGCGTCGGCGCCTTGGCGTTGGCCGCATCGAACGTGTAGGCAAGGCTGGTGCCCTCGATCGGCGCCTGCTTGATGCCGTCGACGCTCTCCGGCGTGCCTATGCCGGTAACCTCCAGGATCGTCGGCACGATGTCGATCACATGGGCGAACTGGTCGCGGATGCCGCCCTTGTCCTTGATCCGCTCGGGCCACGAGATCGCCATGCCCTGGCGCACGCCGCCAAGATGCGAAGCGATCTGCTTGAACCAGGGGAACGGCGTGTCGAAGGCCCACGACCAGCCGGCAGACATGTGGTTGTAGGTCTGCTCGGTGCCCCACACGTCGTACCACTTCATCTGCTCGGCGACCGGCATCATGTTGATGCCGTTGAAGAAGGCCACCTCGTTTGGCGTGCCCAGCGGCGCCGCCTTCCGCGCTCGTGCCGTTGTCGCCGTTGATGTAGATCACCAGCGTGTTGTCCAGCTTGCCCATGTCGTCCACCGCCTGGATCACCCGGCCGATGAAATCGTCGGTATAGGCGACGTAGGCGGCGTAGATCTCGGCCTGCTTGATGAAGAGCTTCTTCTCCTCGTCCGTGGTCTGGTCCCACGGCTTGAGGATGTCCGCGGGCCACGCCGACAATTGCGCGTCCTGCGGCACGACGCCGAGCTTCTTCTGGTTGGCGAGGATGGTGTCGCGCAGGGCGTTCCAGCCATTGTCGAAGAGGTGCATGTCGTGGATCTTGTCCACCCACTCCTGGGTCGGGTGGTGCGGGGCATGCACGCCGCCCGGCACGTAATAGAGGAAGAACGGCTTGTCCGGCTGGATCTGGTTCACGCGGTTGAGGTAGTCGATCGCGTCGTCCGCCATGCCGGTGATGAGGTTCCAGCCCGGCTTCCCGTCGAATGGGTAGATCTGCGTGGTGTTGCGGAAAAGATTCGGCTGCCACTGGTTGGCGTCGCCGCCGACGAAGCCGTAGAAATATTCAAATCCCTGTCCGATGGGCCAGTTGTCGAAGGGTCCGACCTGGCTCGCCTGGAAGGCCGGCACGTTGTGGTCCTTGCCGAACCAGGAAGTTGCGTAGCCATTGTCGCGAAGGATGCGCCCGATGGTCGCCTTGTCCTTGGGAATGATGCTGTTGTAGCCGGGGTAGCCCGTCGATTGCTCGGAGATGACGCCAAAGCCGGCGGAATGGTGGTTGCGGCCGGTGATCAGCGCCGCGCGCGTCGGCGAGCACAGCGCCGTCGAATGCATCTGCGTATAGCGCAGGCCCTCATTGGCGATACGGTCGAGCGCGGGCGTCGGGATGACGCCGCCGAAGGTGCTCGGCACGCCGTAGCCCGAATCGTCCGTCATGATCAGCAGCACGTTGGGCGCGCCCTTTGGCGGCACGATGCGCGGCGCCCACCAGGGCGTAGATTGCAATGAGCCGTCCTTGATGACGCCTCCGAACGCCGGGTCGGGCGAGGGCAACTGCTTTCCGTCGATGCTGGTGGTGGCGGAGGCCGAACCAAGTTCGCCGGTAACCTGCTGCGCGAACGCCGGATGAGCAGCAAGCGCGCAAGTCAATGCTATCCACTTGAAAAGCTTCACGATCATTCCCCCGCAAATAAAGACATCGCGTTCGGCCGCCGCCAAAAGCTGCCGGATGCATGTCTTATATTATACTAGACGGGATGGACCCGCTTAGCTTTTGGGGACTTTTCTTGCAAAGCGGCAATCACGATTTGCCCGTCAGGCCGGCGAGCGCGAGAACGCGCTCCATTGCCCGCACCACCGGCCTTTCGACCAGCTTGCCGTCCACCACCGCCATGCCGGTGGGACTGTTGCGGCATGCCTCGATGATCTTTCGCGCCTGGGCGATCTCAGCCTCGCCGGGCGTGAAGACGGCGTTGATTGCATCGATATTCGACGGGTGGATTGCGGCTTTCCCGGCGAAGCCGAGCGATCTTGCGCGCTGGGCTTCGGCGCGCACGCCCTCCACGTCGCGGAAATCGAGCGAAGGCACGTCCAGCACCGCAACGCCGGCAAGGCTCGCCGCGTGCACCAGCCGTGAGCGGGCATAAAGCAGCGGCTCGTGCGCAACCGGCACGCCGAGCTCGGCCGAAAGATCGACGGCACCGAACATCGCGAACGCGATGCGGGGGCTGGCGCACAGGATCTCGGCGGCGTTTTCAAGGCCCTCCACGCTTTCGATCAGGATAGCGAGGTTCAAGGGCAATCCTGCTTCGCCAAGGACGTCGTCCACCATCCGCACTTCGCCTGCGGTGGCGACCTTCGGCAGGAACACCGTGCCCTGTGTGGGGCGCGCATCGACGATGGCGAGAAGATCGCGCAGGCCATCGGCCGAGCGCGGCGAGTTGATCCGCACCACACGTTCCGGGCCATCCAGGTGCGAACCCAGGAACCGCACGGCGATGTCGCGTGCCTCGGCCTTGGACTGCGGCGGCACGGCGTCCTCCAGATCGATGCACACGGCGTCGGCGCCGCTGGCCAAGGCCTTTGCATGAACCTGCGGCCGGTTGCCGGGAGCAAACAGCAGCGAGCGGCGGGCGCGTATGGCTTGGTTCATTCCTGCATCACTCTTCATGCGGCCCATGCGGCCAGTCGTCGAGGTTTCGGCGGGGAGATTTGCATGAACTGCGCCACGATGCACCCGTCAAGACGGCTCAGACCTGCACCTCATATGCCAGCGGGCTCGGCGGCTGGTAGGTTGCGGCCAGCGTCTTGGCGTTTGCCATCGCTGCCATTGCCTCGTTCGAAGTCATGAGCTTTGTCGTCGAGCCGCCGGTAAACCCGCCCGAAGCGCCCACCGTGAAGGCAACGGCAGCCATCATGGCATCGTCCCGGGCCTCGAATATCGCGACCACGTCCTCGCGCCCGAACGCGAAATAGAAGCATACGAGCTTTCCGCCCGCCGCCTCGATCAGCTTGCGCGCCGAGGCTTCGCGGTCCTGCGGCTTGCCGATCATCGCCTTGAGTGCATCGGGCGAATAGCGGCCCTGATACATGTAATGGGGCATCGTCTCCTCCAACGTCCATCATTGCCAGGCAAGGATAGCACGATTGGCGAAGCAGGTCGCGAGGGCGCGCGAGCGTGCGTCAGGCCGGAAGACGTCATCCCGCCGGCGTGTACCAGATCGGCGAGGTATAGGCGCGTTCCGTGACCGTCATCTGCGTGCCCTCGAGCGGCTTCACGCCAAAACGCTTGGCGTCGTATGCCGTCCAGCGCGGCGTCGGTATCTCGATCACGCGGCCATAATAGAAGGCTCTTAGCGCCGGGTCGAAATCGGGGTCTTTCCACACGCCGATGAGTTCCGGCGCGCCGATGGTGTTGGTCCAGGTAGCGTTGTCCAGATCCACCGTGCTGCCGATCGAGGGCAGCTTGCCGTCTGCGCCGGGCGTGCGATCGCCGCTCCACACGACGTCATAGACCTTTTCCTGCGCGTTCCCGGCAGCATCCACCCAGCCCTTGACGATCTGGTAGCGGTCGAGGTTCGCCCCGATCGGGTCCTTCAGCGCCGCCACCAGGAATGTCGGCGCGCCACCTTGCGGCGCGTTGGTGAGGTCGCCGCCCATTGGCACGCCCTTGGCATAGCCGGTGATGGCGGGGTTGCGGTTCCTTGCGTCGGCTTGCGTGAAGTCCCAGCCGCCGAAAAGCCGCACGCCCATGCGCGAACCGGTCGTCGCATAGGTCTCCTTGCGCTGCATCGCGTCCCAGATTGCCTCGCGGGTGTTTTCGGTCGCCCATACCGCCGCATATCCCGAAGCGCCGACCTGCCAGTCCATGACCTTTACGCCGGTCTTGGGGTTGTTGATGAACGCAGCGCCCATGCGCTCGGGGCTCGGCTCCTGCGGCACCGTCTTGCCGAAGAAATTGTCCTCCTCCACGGCGGTGAGCGCGGTATGCGCATCGGTGCCCGACACCATGCCGAACTTGTAGGGATTGATGCCCAGTTGCGCCTCGAGCTGCAATCCGGTCTTCAGCGCCGAACGGGCGTACTCGTATTGCAGCATTTCCGGCTTCTTGGCGGCCGAGCCGTCGAGATTGCCGGCATCCCAGCGCTCGAAATTGGCGAATTCGTCATTGGGCGACAACAGCGGGTGCGTCTCGCCATCGCCCTTGGTCTGCGTCGCCTCGTAGAGCGGTTCCCAGCGCGCGCGCAGCTCGGCATAGTCCTTGTCGACCGGCTTGCCTGTGAAGGACTCGATGACAGGGAACATCAGTCCGTTGCTCAGATTGCCGTTGTGGGCAATGGCCAGCACATTGCCGCCGGTCTTTTCCTCGTAGGCGCGCATCCAGCCCCACAGGGCGCGCGGATCGTCGCTGCCCAGCGGCTTGTCCGTGGCGAAGGGCACGACCTGGCTTGCCTTCTCGGCGCCGTCGCGAAACACGATATTGCGGTGAAGGTTGTTGCCTGCCGTGTTCGACGACCATTCATAGCCGATAACGGCCGTGAAGCGGCCCGGCTCGTTGTATTCTTCCGCCGCCTTGACGGTCTCCAGCCACGTGTTCTTGTAGGGAAGGCTGCTCGAGGAATAGACCATCGTCTTGGGCATGGTGCCGGCGCCGAAGGCCATGATGATCTGGATGGCCGCGGCTCCGCCTTCTCCGGCCTTGATCATCTCGGACCATTTGCGCGCCTGCGGATCGGCGATGACCTCGGCCTTGCCCGCGAAGAGGTCCGGGAACAGGCCCATGTTGTCGGAGTGGTCGGTCACGACAAGGAAGTCGAGCGGACGCGACAGCTTGGCCGGTTGTCCGGTGTTCGAGATCACCTCTTCGCCCCTCGCGAAGCGATAGGCATCGCGCGGGGTCAGCCGAGCGCCGAAGACGCCCGCATCGAAGGAAACGGCGGTGTGCAGGTGCGTGTCGCCGAACAGCGGGCGCGTGGGGAAATTGCGGCCCGCATAGGGCGAATACGGACGCTTGCCGGGGAAGGCCTTGTCCGCCTGTTCCTGCGTCACAGAGCCCGAGTCGACCACGGGTTGCTGTGCGAGGGCCCCGGCGCTCCACCCGGCAAGGCATAATGCCGAGGCGGCGATCGTTGTCGTGATCTTCATGGTGTTCACTCCTTGTGACGCGAACCAGAACTTACCCCGAATGCGCCGGGCTGGTCGAGAAGGGTATGGTGATGTTGAACATGAAAGCATCGCCCTCGAGACGGTTGACGGCCTCGAACTCGTGGAACTGCCTGAAGCTCGTCACGAACGGCAACGTTGCCGGGCGTGACGATGGTCCGGTTGATTGCCGGGCCGCCGAACACCTGGCCTTCGAACCCGCCAGGTATTGCCGGTCCGCCTACCCGCATCAAGATGCGCGCGCCACTCCCGAGAAGTCAGAAATCCAATCAATTTCAATGGGTGCGACGGTTGCTCCCGCTAGCGGATGTGACCAGGGGATGGGCATCCTGGCGGTTGCCGGCTTGACTGCCCATGCCATCGCGTAACGCGCCGCCACGTCAGCCACGCTTTTCATGTTCCTGGTGGAACAACCATGAGTGTGTGGTGTTGCTGTGGAAGGCGCACAGCACCTTCGAGGATAAGATGACCGAAGCTGACAAGACCGACGCAGGCGCGCGCGTGCTTGTTGTCGAGGACGAGTTCCTGATCCGCCTGTCGCTATGCGAAGGGTTGAGCGACCATGGCTTTGAGGTCCTTGCGGCACGTAACGGGGACGAGGCCCTGGAGGTGCTGGACGGGGAGCCGGTGGCGCTGGTGATCACCGACGTCAAGATGCCGGGATCGATCGACGGCATCCAGCTGGTGCATCGCCTGCGGCGGGAACGGCCCGACATCGCCGTGATGGTGGTGTCCGGCCACGCCGCGGACACGCATCTGCCATCGCATGTTCCGCTCGTGCGAAAGCCCTACGACATCGCCCTGCTGGTCATGATGATGCATTCGATGCTTGCCGCGCGTCAGGCGCAGCGCCGGGCCTATAACTGAGCTTGTTGGCACGCTGTGCGTTTAGCGCAGGATGTTGGCGCACCCGGAAGGATTCGAACCTCCGACCCCCAGATTCGTAGTCTGGTGCTCTATCCAGCTGAGCTACGGGTGCGTCTGCCATGCGGCAATGCCGGCAGGCGCATATGGCGCGTTGCGGCAAGGCGGGTACCTAATCGCTTGGGCGCTGAAAAGCAAGCAGGCATTTTGAGCACTTATGCCCGACGCATGGTTCGGACCGCGGTGCGGCGGACCCTCACCCCTTTCGGCCATGCTTGCGCGTTGCTTCGGGTTTGACGCGCGGCGCGGTGCCGGCGGCGTCCGGCAGCACCACGGCAAACACGGATCCCGCGCTCGAGGTGCTTTCCAGATCGAGGCGCCCGCCATGGGCCCGCACCAGCTCGGATGCGATGGCAAGGCCAAGTCCCGTGCCGCCAGGCGCGGTGGAGCTGGAAAACGCCTTGAAAAGGTTCTCGCGCTGCGCATCGCTCATGCCAGGGCCCGTATCGGCGACGCGGATGCAAACATTGCCGTTCTCGCGCGCCGCCGAGATGGTAATGCGGTCGATCCGGCTGCGCTCGCCGCCCTCCTGCCGCTTGATCGCCTGCGCCGAGTTTCGCGCAAGGTTCAGCATCACCCTCAGCAACTGTTCGGCGTCGGCGACGACTTCCAGGTCCGCCGGCACTTCCTTGCGCCATTCGATGCCGCTGTCGGCCTCGATCGCGATAAGGTCGATGACATCGTCGACGATCATCGACAGGCGGTGGTGGCGGCGATCCGGCGGGGCTTCCAGCGCCTTGCCATAGGCAAGCACCGAGCGGGTGTAGTCGACCGCGCGGTCGATGGCGCGCAGCAGCTTTGGCGCGAGGCGCTGCACGGTCGGGTCGGGCAGTTGTGACAGCCGGTCGGTGAACAGCTGCGCCGAGGCCAGGATGTTGCGCAAATCATGGTTGATCTTCGAGACGGCAAGGCCGAGATCGGCCAGGTGCTGGCGCTGGCGCAGGGTCTGGTGCAATTCGCGCTGGAAGGCGGACAATTGCCGCTCGGCAATGCCGATCTCGTCCTGGCGCCCGCTCGCGGGATAGATCAGGGCCGCGTTGTCCGGTTCCTTGGCGAAGGCCATCATGTTGTTCGAGATGGTGCGGATCGGCCGCACGATCATCCGGTAAAGAGCCAGGAAGACCAGCCCCGCGGTGATCACGGAGATTGCCAGCGAGATCAGCAGCACGTTGCGCGAATAGATGCGCAGCGCGCTTTTCAGCCGGTCGTCATGCTGCACCAGCTCGATCACGGCCGGGCGCGATTTCATCTGCTGGAACACGCGATAGGTGCCCGGCGTCGTCGAAAGCAGCATCGATATGGCCCCGGTGATCGCCTCCAGCGGCGCATTGCCCGTGAGGTCGATCGAGTGCCCGATGGGCGCTGGCATGTCGCTCGTCGCCATCAGACGGCTCATCGGTCCCTCGCGGATGACGACGGCAAGCGAGCCGGTGGCGCTCAGCAATTCGCGCTGCGCCTGCTCGCTCAGCATCGGGTCAGCGGTATCGAGAAAGACGATGCTGGCCGCTTCGGCGGTGTCGAGATGGCCGCGCAACCAGACGTTTCGGAAATTCGCAACCGAAGGCACGAAAATCAGCACTTCGGCGATCATCACGAAGATGATGGTCAGCACCAGCAGCTTGCCCGAGAGCCCGCGCATGGTGCTCACCTCGTGTTCGCCGGCAACGGGAGTTGCGCCGTCGCCTCGTGGGGCTCCGCTGTCTTGGGGAGGCGTGCGGTCGTGCTGCATCTTGACCATGGTATAGGGTGAGACCTGCCGTCGCGTCCAGTGTGCTGCCCCGCGGCGAGGGACCGCTATCCGAACTTGCGCAGGAAGGATGTGAGCGCCCGCACCCACGGTGCGCGTGCCAGCGGCGCGTAATGCGACGTCGCCGCGCGCTTGCCGATTTCACCGAGCGTGGGGTAGGGCGCGACATGGCCGGCAATGTCGGAAAGCTTCATGCCCTTGGCGATTGCCAGCCCCCACAGGCCGATCAGCTCGCCTGCGTTGGCGCCCGCGATCCCCGCACCCTTGATGCGTCCGCTGCCGTCCGTGATCACCTTTATCAACCCGCCGGTCTGCCGCTCGGCGTGCGCGCGGTCGTTCTCGTGGTAGGGCCAGCGCGAGATGGCGAACTTGCGAAGTTTCGCTCGGGCGGTGTGTTCATCCATGCCCACATGTGCAAGCTCCGGGTCGGTGTAGGTGGCGCGCGGCACGATCGCAAGATTGGTTCGTGCCGGCAGGCGGAACAGCAGCGCCCGGGTGACGAGGCCGGCGTGATAATTGGCGACATGGGTGAACTGCATCGAACCCGCCACGTCGCCGATGGCATAGGCGCGCCGGTTGGTCGTGCGCAGCTTGTCGCTCACCGTGATGCCCTTGCGGTCGAAGGCGATGCCCGCGGCTTCCAGGCCCAGGTCGTCGACATTGGCCTTGCGCCCGGCTGCGACCAGAAGATGCGTGCCGTCGATGCGCTCATGGCCGGCGGCCGTTTCGAAATGCACGCGCACGCCCGCGCGGCCGTGCCTCTCGATGCGGCTCACCCTTGCTCCCTCCCGGATCGACACGCCCTCGCCTGCGAGCCGGGCGAGCACGACGTCCACAAGCTCGCGGTCGTCCTGGCCAAGCACGCGCGCCGCCTCCAGCACCGTCACCTCGCTGCCGAGCCGCCGGTGCGCCTGCGCCATCTCCAGCCCGATCGGCCCACCGCCGATGATGACGAGGTGGCCCGGCCGGCTGCGGTTGGAAAAGATCGTCTCGTTGGTGAAATGCGGCACCGTGTCGAGACCGGGTATTTCGGCGGAACAAGCGGGGAGGACCCCGTGGCGATGACGAAGCGCCGCGCAGAGATCTCGTAGTCGCCCGCGACCACGGTGCGCTTGTCAGTGAACCGGGCATGCGCGGTGATCACCGTCACGCCCAGCGCCGTGAAGCGCTGCCTTGAATCGTTCGGCGCGATGGCGTCGATCGTCGCCTTCACATGCGCCATCACCCTTTGGAAAATTTATGGCAAGGTCGGGGTCGGCCATCACCCCGAAGGCGGGCGCCTCGCGCACCGCCTGCGCGCGTTTGGCCGCCGCAAGCAGCGCCTTGGATGGAACGCAGCCGTAATTGAGGCAGTCGCCGCCCATCTTGCCGCGCTCGATCAGCACCACCGGCGCACCAAAGGCGGCCGCTGCTGCGGCAACCGACAGGCCGCCCGATCCGGCGCCGATCACGCAGATGTCCGGGGTCAGTCTGGTGGTCATTTTCGCAATTCCGACAAAAGGTTGCAGGCCGCACCCTGCATAGCACGGACGTTGCAATCCGTCATGGCCGCCGCGCCCAGCCGCGCCTCACCACCACCGGAACAAGGGAAAGCACCGCAAGGCCTGCCAGCGCCAACAGCAGTTGCGGCGTCACCAGGCTGTGCGGGTCGATGCTGCACGTGCCCGCTGCCGCGCAGCCAGGCTGGGCGCGCTCCTGGGCCTCGATCACGCTGCCAAGGCCCGCGCCGATATAGGCAAAGGCGAACGTCGCCGGAATGACCCCGATGAAGGTTGCCAATGCATAGGGCGCCAGCCGCATGTTCAGCAGTGCCGGAACGATGTTGATCACCCAGAACGGAAATATCGGGGCAAGGCGAAGCGACAACAGGTAGCTGAAGGCGTCGCGGCGAAATCCGCCGGCCATGCGCGCCACGAAACCGCCGGCCCGGCGCTCCAGAATGTCGCCGAAGGAGGATCGTGCGACGAGGAATATCGCGATGGCGCCGGCGGTCGCTGAAAACACGCTGGCAAGCCCGCCCGTGAACCCGCCGAACAGGAAACCGGACGCAATTGTCAGCAGCGATGCACCCGGAAACGAGATCGTCACCAGCAGGATATAGACGGCCATGTAGATCGCCAGCGAAAGCACATGATTGGCGGCGATCTGCGCTTCCAGGAAGGCGCGGTTCGCAATGATGACAGAAAGCGACACGTAATCGAGCAGGCCGCCCGCCCATGCCGCGGCGAGCAGCGCCACGATCACTGCCGGAAGCGCAAGTCGGCGGAGCGCGGCGGCGCCGGCATTGCGCCCCCCGCCGTCTTGGCCATTGCGCGTGTTGCCATTGCCAGTGCTGGCGCGATGCGTCTGCTTCTTCAATTGTCCTGCCATTTTCCGCGGCCAAGAAGGGTGCGGTGCTTCCACGCGGCCGTTGGTCGAATTTGCGCCCCAAACCACGGGCGATCAATGCATTTGGCGCCTTGTCACCCGTAATTGACGCCCTGCCTGCTTCGCATGACGCATTGTTGAGGCATGAAGGCGGGCGAATTGCGATTTGAGCCACCGATTGCGGCAACTGGCGTGGCTCCGGCGATTGACATCACGCCCGCTTGTCCCCTATAAGCCCGCCAACGTTCGTGCCCTTTGCCGGGCGGCGCTCCGGTTTTGGGGTTCCGCTGGAAAGTTTCCGCAACTACATGCGGAGCCGCAGCAAGGTAGCCGTTCCCCGATTTTCCAGGACTTGAGATGAGGGTCCGCCACGCAAAAAGGCGGATTGGTCAAGATGAAGCGTACCTATCAGCCCAGCAAGCTCGTGCGCAAACGGCGCCACGGTTTCCGTTCCCGCATGGCGACCAAGGGTGGACGCAAGGTGATCGCGGCTCGCCGCGCACGCGGCCGCAAGACCCTGAGCGCCTGATAGACGCCCAGCCGCCATCGCATGGCCGCCATGGCCCTTCATGGACACGGCCACCGGCGGAACAGCGGGAGGAAATGGCGTGAAGCCACCCCTGCGATTGAAAAAGCGGTCCCAGTTCCTGGCGATGCGGTCCGGCGCAAGGCTCGGCTCGCGCGCCTTCCTGCTCGAGATGCGCCTGCGCGCCGAAGGCGAAACCGAAAGTGACGAGCCGCGTTTCGGCTTCACGGTTACGAAGAAAACCGGAAACTCCGTCGTTCGAAACCGCATCCGCCGCAGGTTGCGGGAAGCCGTGCGCCTGGCGGCGCAAGGCCATGCAAGGCCCGGCCATGATTATGTGCTTGTTGGAAAGCCGGCGGCGCTGGCCGAGCGGTTCAGCACTATTGTCGCAGAAATTGCCCGGGGCCTTGACCAGACCGGCAACATCAAGGCAAACCCGCCACGCAACGCAGGAGGTCGCGAGAAGCGACCGTGAGCTTGCGCCGGCCCGAAAGCCGGCCGCACAGGAGCGCCACTGAATGGATACCAACCGCAACACCCTTTTGGCCATAGCGCTCTCGCTGCTCGTGCTGCTGGGATGGCAGTTCCTCTATGTCAGTCCGAAGATCGAGGCCGAGCGCAAGGCAGCCGAGATCGAGCGCTCGCAAAAGGCGGCGGAGGGCACCACCGGCACGCAGCCTGCGCAGCCGGGCCAGACTTCCGGAGCAGACGTTCCCGGCAGCCACCGCCCCGGTGCCCGGCTCCGATACGGCGCAGCAGGAAACCGACCGGAACGCGGTGCTGGCGCGGACGCAGCGCCTGTCGGTCGAGAATTCCGACATCATCGGTTCGGTGAATCTCAAGGGCGCGCGCATCGATGATCTCCATCTGAAGAATTACCGCGTCACCATCGAGCGCAACAGCCCGCTCGTCACGCTGCTCTCGCCATCGGAGCTGAAGGAAGGCTATTTCGCCGAATTCGGCTGGGTGGGTTCGGCGGCGGCCGGCGAAGTGCCCGGCCCCGACACTGTCTGGACGGCTCCGGCCGGCGCGAAGCTCACGCCGCAAACGCCCGTGACGCTGGAATGGACCAATTCGTCCGGCATGGTGTTCACGCGCACGATCGCGGTGGACGACCACTACCTGTTCACTGTCACCGACAAGGTCGTCAACGGCTCGCCCGCCGAAATCGGCGTCTCGCCCTATGGCCGCGTGACCCGTTTCGAGCAGCCGGTCTCGCATGCAAACTACGTGCTGCACGAAGGCATGATCGGCGTGCTGGGCGACGAGGGCCTGCAGGAGATCACCTACGCCAACATCCAGGAAGACCGCTCCTTCACCACCGCAACGCCCGTGACGGAAGGCTGGCTCGGCATCACCGACAAGTACTGGGCGACCACCATGGTGCCCGCCGGCCAGTACAAGCCGCGCTTCTCGTTCTTCGACGACGGGCGCACGCGCTTTCAGGCCGATTTCCTGGGTGAGGAGATCAAGGTCGCGCCCGGCCAGAGCGCGGAAGTGGCGCAGCAGCTTTTTGCCGGCGCCAAGGAAGTGAAGGTCATCGACTCTTACGAAACACAGCACGGCATCAAGAATTTCGAGCTGATGATCGACTGGGGCTGGTTCTATTTCATCACCAAGCCGATGTTCTGGCTGCTCGACTTCATCTTCAATTTCTTCGGCAATTTCGGCGTGGCAATCCTGCTGGCTACGGTGCTTATCAAGGCGCTGCTCTACCCGCTCGCCAACATGTCGTACCGCTCGATGGCGAACATGAAGAAGATGCAGCCGGAAATGCTGTCGATCCGCGAACGCTTTCCCGACGACAAGGTCAAGCAGCAGCAGGAAATGATGGCGCTCTACAAGCGCGAGAAGATCAACCCGGCTGCCGGCTGCTGGCCGGTGCTGGTGCAGATCCCGATCTTCTTCGCGCTCTACAAGGTGCTGTTCATCACCATCGAAATGCGGCACGCGCCGTTCTTCGGCTGGATCCAGGACCTTGCCGCGCCCGATCCGACGTCGATCTTCAACCTGTTCGGATTGCTGCCCTTCACCCCGCCTGCCATCCTGCCGGTGCTCGGCATCTGGCCGGTGATCATGGGCATCACGATGTTCATCCAGATGCAGATGAACCCGGCGCCGCCGGATCCGACGCAGGCGATGATCTTCAAGTGGATGCCGCTGGTGTTCACCTTCATGCTCGGCACTTTCCCGGCCGGCCTTGTCATCTACTGGGCCTGGAACAACACGCTCTCGGTCATCCAGCAGGGCGTGATCATGAAGCGGCAGGGCGCCAAGATCGAGCTTTGGGACAATCTGAAGGCGCTGTTCGCGCGCAAACCTGCCAAGCCGGCCGAATAGCGGCCGGATGGAAGAGGGCGCGACACAACCGGCAGGCGCGGGCGATGCGGCGAAGTTCTTCGCCCGTCCCTGGATCTTCATCCGCGGCGTTCCGGCGATGAAGTTCCTGCCGCCGGAGGGGCCGCCGGAGGTCGCCTTCGCAGGCCGCTCCAATGTCGGCAAGTCATCGCTGATCAATGCCCTCGTCGGCCAGTCCGGCCTTGCGCGCACGTCCAACACGCCCGGCCGCACGCAGGAGCTGAACTTCTTCGTGCCCGATGGTTATGCGGGCGCGGAAGGCGACCTGCCGCCCGTCGCCATCGTCGACATGCCCGGCTATGGCTTTGCCAAGGCTCCGAAGGAGCAGGTCGACGCCTGGACCAGGCTGGTCTTCGATTATCTGCGTGGCCGCGCCACGCTCAAGCGCGTGTTCGTGCTGATCGATTCGCGCCATGGCCTGAAGAAGAACGATCTCGACACGCTCGACCTGCTCGATCGCGCCGCCGTTTCCTACCAGATCGTGCTGACCAAGGCCGACAAGATCAAGCCGCCGCAGCTCGAGCGCCTGATAGAGGAAACCCTCAAGGCCATCGCCAAGCGCCCGGCCGCATTTCCTGCCGTGCTTTCCACTTCATCGGAAAAACGCGCCGGCCTCGACGAGTTGCGCGCCGAGATCCTCGACATCATTCGACAATAGGCTCCCCCTGTCCGCATTGCGCCTTCCGCCTTTCCTGCGTTAAGAGAGCGCCGGACAAAGAGCGGACGGCGGCGACATGAACGACACCATCAATTCCCAGATCACCGGCGAAACGCAGGCGCGGCTCCTGTCGCAGGCGCTGCCCTACATGCAGCGCTACGAGAACAAGACGGTCGTGGTGAAATATGGCGGCCACGCCATGGGCGACGCCGAGCTCGGCCAGGCCTTCGCCCGCGACATCGCGCTGCTGAAGCAGTCCGGCGTCAACCCGATCGTCGTGCATGGCGGCGGCCCGCAGATCGGCGCGATGCTGACCAAGATCGGCATCGAATCGAAGTTCGAGGGCGGCCTGCGCGTCACCGACGCAGAAGACGGTCGAGATCGTCGAGATGGTGCTCGCCGGCTCGATCAACAAGGAGATCGTCGCGCTGATCAACGCCGAGGGCGAATGGGCGATCGGCCTGTGCGGCAAGGACGGCAACATGGTCTTCGCCGAAAAGGCGCGCAAGACCATGACCGATCCCGACTCCAACATCGAGCGGGTGCTCGACCTCGGCTTCGTCGGCGAGCCGGTCGAGGTCGACCGCACGCTGCTCGACCTGCTGGCCCGCTCCGAGATGATCCCGGTGATCGCGCCGGTGGCGCCCGGGCCGCGACGGCCATACCTACAACATCAACGCCGACACCTTCGCCGGCGCCATCGCCGGCGCGCTGCGGCGCGACGCGCCTGCTGTTCCTCACCGACGTGCCGGGCGTGCTCGACAAGGACAAGAAGCTGATCAAGGAACTGTCGGTCGCGCGAGGCCAGGGCGCTGATCGCCGACGGCACGATTTCCGGCGGCATGATCCCCAAGGTCGAGACCTGCATCGAGGCGATCGAGCGCGGCGTCGAGGGCGTCGTCATCCTCAACGGCAAGACGCCGCATGCGGTGCTGCTGGAACTGTTCACCGAGCACGGCGCCGGCACGCTGATCGTGCCCTGAGGCTCAGTCCGCCGGCACGGGTTGCGCCGCCGGCTGATGGCCGAAATTCGGCTTCGCGAGCAGGTATGCGCAGGCAGCGACGCAGGCGAGCACGACGATGTTGTACCATAGCGTCGCCATGATCGAGCCGATGAACACCGGATGCGGATTTCCGCCCGATGCCGCCGCCATGCCGCTTGCAAGGTGCGAGAAGAACACCTGCCCCATGATCGCCACGCCAAGCCCGCCGCCCATCTGCTGGAACGCCTGAAGCGAGCCCGAGGCCGAACCGGCGTCGCGCCCGTGCACATTGGCAAGGATGGCCTGGAACATCGGCGCGATCGCCGTGCCCATGCCAAGGCCCGCCATCAGCAGCGGGGGCAACAATTCCATCCGGCCAACCTCGTCGCCGACGCTGCCGATCATGTGCCGCAGCCAGACCATCGCAAGGGTCATCACCGCCGCGCCAACCAGGATGCGCGACCGGGGCCAGCGAATGCCGAGCCGGCCCGACAGGATCGACGACAGCAGCACGCCAACCGAGAAAGGCACCGTGGTTAGGCCCGATTGCAGCGGCGTCAGGCCAAAGCCATCCTGCAGGAAGATCGCCAGCACCATGAAGAAGCCGGGCACGCAGGAGAAGAACGCCGTCGACAGCGCCGTGCCGATCAGGAAATTGCGATTGGCGAACAGCGATGCCGGCACGAGTTGCGGCCGCTCGAGGCGCGCCTGCCGCTGCTGCCACAGCACGAACAGGAGCGCCACGGGCGCCGATGAGATCATCATCGCGAAGCTCCACATCGGCCAGCCGAACCCGCGCCCCTCGATCAGCGGAAACACCAGCAGGAAAACCGCAAGGCCCGCCAGCATGATGCCTGCAACATCGGTGCCGGTGGAGCGGTGGCCCGGCATGTTCGGGATGTACCGCAGTGCCGCGAACAGCGCGAACGCGCCGATGGGAATGTTGACGAGGAAGATCGGCCGCCAGTCGAGACCCCAAAGGTTCGCGCCGATCAGCACGCCGCCTGCCAGCGGGCCGGTCACCGATGCAAGGCTCGCCGTCAGCCCGAAAAGCGCAAAGGCCATGCCACGCTCGCGCGGCGGGAAGATCACTTGCGTGATCGCCAGCGTCTGCGGCGCCATCATTGCGGCGGCAAAGCCCTGGAGCACGCGCGCCACGATCAGCATCTCGATGTTCGGCGCAACACCGCACAGCAATGAGCAGAATGTGAACGCGACGATGCCGGCCATGAACATGCGCGTGCGCCCGAACGTGTCGCCGAGCCGCCCGAAAGGCAGCAGCCCAAGCGCGAAGGCGAGCGTATAGGCGGCGACCACCCATTCTATGCCGCTGGAGGAGGCCTGCAGGCTCTTCTGCAGGCTGGGGAGGGCAACGTTGACGATGGTGACGTCCACGAGGTTCATGAAACCCGCCAGCAGCAGCACGGCCATCGCTGCCCAACGCGTCGCCGGGTAAGTCTGTGCTTCCGGACGAATGGCGGCGGTATCGTTCATGGGAAACTTTCGATCCGGGGAAAATGTCTAGCGGAAATAGAGCAGCGTCACGATGCCGGCAACGATCAGCAATGTTCCGATTATCTCGAGTCTCGTGACGCTTTCGCGGAAAACGAACACCGATGCCGCAAACGTGAATACCAGCTCGATCTGCCCGAGCGCGCGCACATAGGCAACCTTCTCGATGGTCATGGCCATGAACCAGCAGGCCGAGGCCGTGATCCCCGCCATGCCGACGATCAGCGAGGGCCGCCAGGCATTGGCGATGCGCGTCAGTTCCGATGGCTCGCGCCATGCCATCCACGCCAGCATCACCGCGCTCTGGAATACCGACACATACATCAGCGTGACCGCCGCCTGCATCACGAAATTCGGCCCGCCCAGCGACAGGGACGCGGCGCGGTAGGCGACTGCCGAGATACCGAATGCGGCGCCCGATACAATGCCGATGATCGCGGTGCGGCTCGTCAGCGCCGTTGCCAGCGCGTGGCGGCTCAGGGTCGTGCGCGCGACCGATATCAGCAGCACCCCGGCGACGCCGGTCACGATTGCGCCGAGCGTCGCGTAATTGACACCCTCGCCAAGAATGAGAAAGCCGAAGCCCGCCGCCTGCAACGGCTCGGTCTTGGAATAGGCCGTGCCGACGACGAAATTGCGGAATGAAAACAGGTAGACCAGCAGGAAGGTGCCGGCGATCTGCGCGAGCCCGCCAATGGCCGCCGAGAAGAGGAAGGTGAGACCGATCGGCGGCATCGCGTAACCGGGGCCCAGATGCAGCGCCAGCACGAACAGAACCGCGAATGGCGCTCCGAAGCCGAAACGCACGAAGGTCGCCCCCGTTGTCCCCATGACGCCCTTGAGGTGCTTTTGCAGGGCCGATCGCAGGTTTTGCAGGAAGGCTGCGGCAAGCGTGATGGGAATCCACAATTCCATGGCTGCCACATCCCGCGATTGCGCCGCAAAAGCAAGCTTTCACACGCACTTGCGCACGCGCCTCGCTTTTTTCCCCGTCATGCGCCATAAGCACGGCATGCAAGCTTCGACAGACACTACCGCTCCGGCCGCCAAGCCCGGCTTCGACCACGTCACCGACTGGGTCTTCGATCTCGACAACACGCTTTACCCGCGCCACTACGACCTGTTCTCGCAGATCGACTGGCGCATGACCGGCTATGTCGCCCGCATGACGGGGTTGAGCCTGGAAGATGCCCGGCTGCTGCAAAAGCGGCTGTACCGCGAGCATGGCACGACGCTGGCCGGGCTGATGGCCGAGTTCAAGATCGACCCGCACGCCTACCTGGCCGACGTTCACGACATCGATTATTCGATCATCCCGCCCCATCCCGAACTGGGGCTGGCCATCGCGGCGCTGCCCGGCCGCAAGCACATCTTCACCAATGGCGACATGCGCCATGCGATGAACACCCTCACGGCGCTGGGTTTCCCAAGGCATTTCGATGCCATGTTCGACATCGTCGCGGCGGGCTTCGAGCCAAAGCCCAAGGCGATCGCCTACGAGCGTTTCCTCGCCTCGCACGCGATCACGCCGACCAGCGCCGCCATGTTCGAGGACATGCCGCGCAATCTTGAGGTGCCCAAGGCGCTGGGCATGGTGACCGTGCTGATCGTGCCTCGCGCCGACATGCCGCACAGTGCAGAGGAATGGGAGATTGCGGGCCACGACGAGCCGCATATCGATCACGTGGCCGACGACATCGAGAAATTCCTGATGCAGGTTCTTGCTTCGGCCAAATGAAAAAGCCCGGCGCGGAGCCGGGCTTTTCGTGAAATCACTGCAAGTCGCGAAAGGCTAGTGCAGCCGGAAACGCGGTCCGTCGAGAACCTCGCCCTCGAACACGAGAGCGCCGGTGCCTGCAAGCGACTGGCCATCGCGGAACGTACCGGCAAGTTCGATGCTGCGCGCACCGGGGGTGCGCTGCATGGCCGGCTGTTCAACGTCCCAGCGGAAATTTGCGCCGGGGGCCACATGATGTGCAAATCTGTTTTCTTGTGCCATGTGATCCACCTCCGCCTCGTCAACGCCGTCCTGGTCAGACGGTTCCCTGTTTGGTTCTCGTCTTGTCATGGTTATTAAATGGTGAATGAAAACGGCTTTTATGTGTATTCTGTCACACTGCGTGATCGCCGCCTTCAACGTTTCCAATCAGCTTTACAAATCAACGATTAAGATGAACCCGCGCCGATCGTTAAAATTGACGGCAAACCGGCTTTTTGCGAAATCGCGTGATGAATTGGGCACAAAGGTGACGCCGGGCTCGCAAGCTCCGCTACGGCATGCCGGCTAGAGCGCGTAATGCGCGCGCACGATGTCCCAGCCTTCCTGCGCCGTGTCGATGTTGTGAAACAGCGACAGGTCGTCGGGCGAGATGGTGCCTTGCTCCGCGAGCATCGGGAAGTTGATCACCTTCGACCAGAACTCGCGGCCGAACAGCAGGAACGGGATCGGCTCCATGCGCTCGGTCTGGATCAGCGTCAGGCTCTCGAACATCTCGTCCAGCGTGCCAAAGCCGCCGGGGAAAACCGCAACCGCCTTTGCCCGCATCAGGAAATGCATCTTGCGGATAGCGAAATAGTGGAAGTTGAAGCACAGGCCCGGCGTCACGAAGGCGTTGGGCGCCTGCTCGTGCGGCAGCACGATGTTGAGCCCGATCGAAGGAGCGCCGACGTCGTCCGCGCCGCGGTTGCCCGCTTCCATGACGCCCGGACCCGCCGCCAGTGACGATGATCATCTCGCGGAAATACGTGCTCGCGGCATATTGCGACACCAGCCGGGCGAACTCGCGCGCCTCGTCGTAATAGCGTGAGTTTGCTTCCAGGTTGCGTCTTCTGCTCCTCGTTCTGCGCGGCCCATGCCTCCTTGCCGGGCTCGGGAATGCGCGCTCCGCCGAACATGACGACGGTGGAGCGTGATGCCGCGCTCCTGCAGCAGCATTTCCGGCTTCAGCAATTCCAGTTGGAGCCGCACCGGCCGCAACTCCTCGCGGTAGAGGAACTCCTTGTCGTCTATGGCGAGCTTGTAGGCGGGCGACTGCGTCTGCGGGGTTATCGGTATCTGACGCGACTTTTCGACATCCTCGCGCGAGCGCACAAGCGCTTTCCAGCCGCCCTTGTCGTCTTCGGTCACCATGCTTCATCCGCCATCGTGTTCGTGCACTTTGTTGATGCACTTTGTTGATTAGGGCCGCTCGTTCGCTTAGAGCAACGGCACCTAGGGGAATAACCTTCAACAATTGGGGTAAAGAAATGGCCAATTCCGCCCTGCAGGCGCTTGAAAAAACCATCGAGGCGGCATTCGAGGCCCGCGACAGCGTTTCGACGCAGACGAGGGGCGAGGTTCGCGACGCGGTGGAAACGGCCCTGCAATTGCTCGACCGCGGCGAGGCCCGGGTAGCGACGCGCGGCGATGACGGCACATGGACCGTTCACCAGTGGCTGAAGAAGGCGGTGCTGCTCTCCTTCCGCCTCAACGACATGGAGATCGTCAAGTCGGGTCCGGGCAATTCCACGTGGTGGGACAAGGTGCCCTCGAAGTTCGAGGGCTGGGGCGAGAAGAACTTCCGTGAGGCAGGTTTCCGCGCCGTGCCCAATTGCGTGGTTCGCCGCTCGGCCTATATCGGCCGCAACGCGGTGCTGATGCCTTCCTTCGTCAACCTTGGCGCCTATGTCGACGACAACACCATGGTCGACACCTGGGTCACGGTCGGCTCCTGCGCGCAGATCGGCAAGAACGTGCATCTTTCGGGCGGCGTCGGCATTGGCGGCGTGCTGGAGCCGATGCAGGCCGGCCCGACCATCATCGAGGACAATTGCTTCATCGGCGCGCGCTCCGAAGTCGTCGAAGGCTGCATCGTGCGCGAAGGCTCGGTGCTGGGCATGGGCGTATTCATCGGCAAGTCGACCAAGATCGTCGACCGTGAAACCGGCGCGGTGATGTATGGCGAGGTTCCCGCGGGTTCCGTCGTCGTTGCCGGCTCCATGCCATCGAAGAACGGCATCAACCTTTATTGCGCCGTCATCGTGAAGAAGGTGGACGCGCAGACGCGCTCCAAGACCTCGATCAACGAATTGCTGCGGGACTGACAGGCATGAACGCAACCGACCCCTCGATGCTGTTGCAGGCGCTCATCCGCTGCCCGTCTGTGACACCTGCGGAGGGCGGTGCGCTGGCGCTGCTGCAATCGGTGCTGGAGCCGATGGGCTTTGCCGTCGAGCGCCCGGTGTTCAGCGAAGCCGGAACGCCAGACGTCGAGAACCTCTATGCGCGGCTCGGCAGCGCCGGACCGCATCTGATGTTCGCGGGGCACACCGATGTCGTGCCGCCGGGGGACGAGGCGCGCTGGCGCCATCCGCCCTTTTCCGGAACCATCGAGGATGGCTATCTCTACGGGCGCGGCGCGGTCGACATGAAGGGCGGCATTGCCTGCTTCGCCGCCGCGCTTGCCCGTTACTGCGAGCGTCACGGCAAGCCGGCGGGTTCGGTGTCGTTCCTGATCACCGGCGACGAGGAAGGTCCCTCGATCAACGGCACGGACAAGCTGCTGGAATGGGCCAGGGCACGCGGCGAAAGCTGGGACGCGGCCATCGTCGGCGAGCCCTCCAACCCCGGCCACGTAGGCGAGGCAATCAAGAACGGCCGGCGCGGCTCGCTCTCGGGCCGCATCGTGGTTGAGGGCGTGCAGGGCCACTCGGCCTATCCGCACCTTGCCGACAATCCGGTGAACGGCCTCATCGACCTTGTCGATTCGCTGATCGGAACGCCTTTCGACCTTGGCACCGAAAGCTTCCAGCCGACCAATCTGGAGGTCACCTCGCTCGACGTCGGCAACAAGGCCACCAACGTCATTCCCGCACAGGCGAGCGCCGCCTTCAACATCCGCTTCTGCAATCTGTGGGACGGCGACAGCATCAAGGCCGAGATCGTGCGCCGGCTGGAAAGCGGCGCGCGCGCCGGCAGGCTGCGCCGCGGCAAGGATGCGCCGGTCAGCTTCAGTGTCGAATGGATCGGCCGCGTCAGCCCCGTTTTCCTCACCAGCGATGCGCAACTGACCGGCACTCTCGTCTCGGCGATCCGGCATGTCACCGGCCACACGCCAGCGCTTTCCACGGGCGGCGGCACCTCCGATGCCCGCTTCATCAAGGACTATTGCCCCGTGGTCGAGTTCGGCCTCGTCGGGCAGACCATGCATCAGGTCGACGAGCGCACGGCGATTGCAGATCTCGAAACATTGACTGATATCTATCTGGAATTCATGGAACGCTGGTTCCGGACCAACGGGTGAGCGCGATGCAGCGGATCGATACCATCGAAGCTCTCGAAGCGATCTACGGCGAGCTCGAGCGAGGGCTCGCGCGTCAAGGAAACCACGCGGCTGACCCCGCATTACCGCGCCTATGTCGAGGCCTCGCCCTTCTGCGCGCTGGCGACCGTGGGGCCGGAGGGGCTCGACTGCTCGCCGCGCGGCGATGTGCCGGGCTTCGTGCGCGTGCATGACGACGAGACGCTGATGATGCCCGACCGGCGCGGCAACAACCGCGTCGATTCGCTGCGCAACATCGTGCGCGAGCCGCGCGTGGCGCTGTGCTTCCTCGTGCCCGGCTCCAGCGTCTGCCTGCGCGTCAATGGCGAAGCCTGGCTGACGGCTGACGACGCGCTTGCGACAAGCTTCGCTGTCGACGGCAAGCCGCCGCGCAGCGTCATCGTCATCCGCACGCAGGCGGTCTATTTCCAGTGCAGCCGCGCCATCGTTCGCGCGGGCCTGTGGGATGCGGCGGCGCAGGGACTTGCGAGGGACCTGCCAACGGCAGGCGAAATGCTGGCGGCCTTGTCGAAGGATCGCCTCGGCGGACCCGGCTATGACATCGAGTGGCAGAAGCGCTCGCGCGAGACGCTGTGGTAGCTCAAGCCCTCATGGCGGAAGCGGCCGCCGCATAGCCGCCGCCAGCCCCGTCGAGGAAGTGGAAGTGCCCGTCTTCCATCACTGAAGGAACGTAGCAGGTGAGCACGGCGCTGTCCTGCACGGCGGTGCCATAGCGCAGCTTGCCCGCCGTGCGATGTTGCTCGAGGAAAGCGTTCAGCTTCTCCAGTTCGGCCGGGCGCATCGACACGGTCATGCGCAGCCCGTCCTGTACTTTCCGGAAATCCGTGTTGAGCCCGGTGACCTCCTGGTATCGCACCGGATTGAAGCTGCCGAGCGGCATTCCGGACTTGAAGAGGAACCAGATCAGCAGCGTTTGCACATAGAGCAGCAGCCGCATCGACCACAGGCTTCGACTGCCGCGCGTCGCGCGCGCCTCCAGATCGCTGCCCTTCACCGGCCATGTAATGCCCGGACCCGCCCTGGGGATCGGACTGCCGCCATCGGCCTCCATGCCCAGCATCGCCAGCAATTCATGCGCGAGCTGCGAGAACTCCGCCGCGCTGGCGCGCTCGCCCCGCTCCACGATCAGCGAGACGATCTTGCGCCCCTGCGCGGTGATCGGCGTCCAGCGGCAGGAGAGCCCCTCAAGGTTCGGCCGCGAGCCGGGCGGGCCCTTTGCCACCCTGTACTCGCCTTCCTTCATCAGCTTTTCGGCATGAGAGATGCCGCCACCCGTGAAGGCGTAATTGGTGATCGCGTCCGACACCCGGACGGGCCGCACCTTCACGTCGAAGCCGTCGGCGCGGATGCGCGCCATCGGCACCAGGGCCGCGCGCAGTTCCATCCCGAGTTCCTCGCCGACCATTGTGATCAGCCGGCCCAGAACAGGCTCCACCTGCCGCGCTTCGCCGGGTGCAAGCGCCAGCGCCGCGCCGTCGCCGCCGAAGACATAGGGAATTTCGCGGCTGCCAAGCTCGTTCATCGCCGCGCTGATCATGGCGACGCCCGCCATGTTGACCGCCTTGTAGCGGCCGTTGGAGATGTGGTCGCGCGAGCGCACCACGTCGGTGACTGCTATCATCCAGTCACCGGGAACGGGTACGTGCCCCGCCTCGTCGAAAGCCTCGGAAAAATGCTGGGCCTTGGCGAGCGAATGCACGAAACCGGCAGTCTGGTTCGCGTTTGCAGGGGCGGTTTGCGCTAAAATTGCAGTGTCAGTGGGCACGAAGGCTTCTCCGGGCGCGGCGCGCCGTGTGACATCGTTTCATGCAAACTAAACCTTGCCGCCAAAGCTTCAATGGCAATGTTCAATACCGAACCTGCATCAGATAGAGCCCGCAGGAGGGCGCGACCGGCCCGCAGGCCTTGCGGTCGCGTGCCGCCAGCGCCTGCTCCATCGCGGAAACATCCCATTTTCCCTCGCCCACCAGCTTCAGCGAGCCGACCATCGAGCGCACCTGGTTATGCAGGAAGGAGCGCGAAATTGCGGTGATCACGATTTCCTGATGGTCGATCTTTTCCACGTCGAGCACGTCCAGCGTCTTCATCGGCGACTTGGCCTGGCAATGCAGCGAGCGAAACGTCGTGAAATCATGGTGGCCGACCAGCACCTGCGCCGCGGCATGCATGGCTGGCACGTTCAGCGGCTTCTTGACGTGCCAGGCGCGGTCGCGGTCCACTGTGAGATTGGCCCAGCGGTTGATGATCCTGTAGCGGTAGCGCCTGCTCAGCGCCGAAAAGCGCGCGTCGAAAGTCTCAGGCACCAACTGCGCGTCGATCACCGCGACCGGATGCCCGGCGAACTTCAGCGTGCCATTGGCGGACTCGGCCACCTTCTCCGGCTTCCAGTTCCGCTCAAGATCGACATGCACCACCTGCCCCAGCGCATGAACGCCGGTGTCCGTGCGCCCGGCGGCAAAGACCGTGACCGGGTGCTGCGCGAACTGCGCGATGGCCTCCTCCAGCGCCTGCTGCACCGAAAAGCCGTTCTCCTGCCGCTGCCAGCCACAGAATGGCGTGCCGTCATATTCGATGGTCAGGCGATAGCGCGGCATCAGGCAAGTACCGCGCCGGGCGCGATGCGGTTGCCGCGCAGGAATTCCTCCGTGCCGGCGGGCTGCTTTCCGGCACGCTGCAGCTTCTTCAGCGTGACCGCGCCGCTGCCGCAGGCGATGGTGAGCGCGCCGTCCAGCACCTCGCCCGGCCCGCCGCTGCCCCTGGCGAGCGTGCTTTCCAACACCTTCACCCGCTCGCGCCTGCCGGAAAATTCCATCTCGCACCAGGCGCCTGGAAAGGGCGAAAGCCCGCGAATGTGGTTGTGCACCTCAACCGCCGGACGGCTCCAGTCGATCCGCGTTTCGCCCTTCTCGATCTTGGCTGCGTAGGTAACGCCCTGCGGGCTTTGGGGCGTCACCGGCAGCGGGCCGATCGACAGTCGCTGCGCCGCCTCCACCATCAGCGCCGCGCCCATCGCCGAGAGGCGGTCGTGCAATGCGCCGGCGGTCTCGTCCGGGCCGATGGGCGTGCTTTGCGCCAGCGCCACCGGGCCGGTGTCGAGCCCCGCCTCCATGCGCATGATCATCACGCCGGTCTCGCGTCGCCCGCCATGATCGCGCGCTGGATAGGCGCGGCGCCGCGCCAGCGCGGCAGCAGCGATGCATGGATGTTCCAGCAGCCGAGGCGCGGCGCGTCCAGCACCGCCTGCGGCAGTATCAGGCCATAGGCCACCACCACGGCGGCATCGGCCTCAAGCTGCGCGAAGCGCGCCTGTTCCTCCGCGCCCCTGAGCGAGACCGGCGTGCGCACCTCGATGCCCAGGGCCTCGGCCTTTTCGTGGACGGGTGATTTCTTGAGCGCCATGCCGCGCCCGGCGGGGCGGGGCGGCTGGCTGTAGACGCAGGCGATCTCGTGCCCCGCTTGCGCCAGCGCGGCCAGCACCGGCACGGAAAACTCCGGCGTTCCCATGAACACGATGCGAAGGCCCATGCTGTTCCTGTCCGGCTGTGTCACGCCGCATTCGGTTTTGGCGGGGTCGAGCCAGTGGCCGTGGGCATCAGCCCACCATCCGGCCGGGCTTTTGCCGTGCGATCTTGGTGAATTTCTTCACCACCATGTCGCGCTTCAGGCGCGAAATGTGATCGATGAAGAGCTTGCCGTCGAGATGGTCGATCTCGTGCTGCAGGCAGGTCGCCATCAGGCCGTCGGCGTCGATCACCTGCTCCTTGCCGTCGCGGTCGAGATAGGAGACCTTCACCTGCGCCGGGCGCTCGACTTCCGCGTAATATTCGGGGATCGAAAGGCAGCCCTCCTCGTAGACGGAGCGCTCGTCCGAGGAGGTGAGGATCTTCGGGTTGATCAGGAAGATCGGGCGCGGGCGGAAATTCTTGCGCGCCTTGCGGCGGCCTTCGACCGTGGTCTCGTCGCCAGCTTCCGCTTCCTGCGGCACGGCCTCGGCTTCCTCTTCGGGATCGCCGACATCGACCGTGACGATGCGAAGCGGCACGCCGATCTGGATGCCGGCAAGGCCGATCCCCGGCGCGTCGTACATCGTCTCCAGCATGTCGTCGAGCAGCCGCAGCAGCGGCTCGTCGATGCGTTCGACGGGCTTGGACACCTCGCGCAGCACGGGGTCGGGCAAGTGGATGATTTCGCGAACGCTCATGGAAAACCTCTTCGTCCCCTCAAATATGAAACGCCGCATCGCCGGTCAAGCGCCTGTGCCGCCGCACAATATCGCGATATTCTTGTTTTGTTCTTAACCGGAATCAGCTAGCGTGCTGCCATGGAGCAGACGGGTTTTGATTTTTCCGCACTTTTCGCGCAGACGCTTTTCCTGATCGGCAACCGGCCGGTTCGGGTGGGCGAGGCGCTCGTCATCGCCGTTTGCCTGCTTTTCGCCCTGCTGCTGTTTCGGGCCCTTGCTGGTTGGCGCGCCGGCCAGCGCCGCGCCGCCGAGCTTGCCGCCGCCACCGAGCGGGCGCGCGAAGCCGAGGCGCGAATGGCCGAACTCGTCGCCACGCAGAATGAACTGGCGGGCCGCATGGCTGCGATGTCGGAGCATCTGGGCGCGCGCCAGACCGACATGATGCGCCTTGTCGGCGAGCGGCTGGAGGCCGTCACCGGCCGGGTCGGGCAATCGCTTGCCGACACGACGAAGTCGACGCAGGAGAGCCTGGCCAAACTGCAGGAGCGGCTCGCGGTCATCGACACGGCGCAGAACAACATCACCGCGCTCACCGGGCAGGTGGTGCAATTGCAGAACATCCTCTCCAACAAGCAGACGCGCGGCGCGTTCGGCGAGGCGCGCATGGAGGCAATCGTCGCCGACGGCCTGCCGCACGGCGCCTACGAGTTCCAGTACACGCTGTCCAACAACCATCGGCCCGACTGCATCGTGCACATGCCGAATGGCACGCCGCCGCTGGTGATCGACGCGAAATTTCCGCTGGAATCCTTGAATGCGATACGCGCCGCGCCGACGCCCGAGGCCGAAAAGATCGCCCAGCAGATGTTCCGCCGCGACGTCGAGACGCATATCAAGGCCATTTCCGAGCGCTACTTCATTTCCGGCGAGACGCAGGACACCGCCTTCATGTTCGTGCCCTCCGAGTCGGTTTTCGCCGAGATCCACGAAAAGCACGAGAGCCTCGTCACGCGCGCCCACAAGGCCCGCATCGTCATCGTCTCGCCCTCGCTGCTGATGCTGTCGATCCAGGTCATCCAGTCGGTGCTGAAGGATCACCGCATGCGCGAGCAGGCGCATCTCATCCAGGGCGAGGTGGTGCGGCTGATGGAGGACGTCAACCGGCTCGACGAGCGCGTGCGCAAGCTCGGCAACCATTTCGGCCTGGTTACGCGCGACGTGGAGGACGTGCTGACCTCCACCGGAAAGCTGGCGCGGCGCGGCGCGCGGATCGCCGATCTCGACCTTGAGGAGGTAAATGCGCTGGAGGCCGTGCGGCCGCAATTGAAGGCAGGCGAGTAAGGTGAAGGCTGGCGAACAGGCTAGAACGCGCTGCGGCTGCGAAGCGCGGCGCTGAGCGTGCCCTCGTCGAGGTAATCGAGCTCGCCCCCGACCGGCACGCCATGCGCGAGGCGGCTGACCTTGACGCCCGTCCCGGCAAGCTGGTCGGAAATGTAATGCGCCGTCGTCTGGCCCTCGACCGTCGCATTGACGGCGATGATCACTTCCTTCACCGGCGCATCGGGAGCCGACACCCGGTTGACCAGCCCGGCGATGTTGAGGTCTTCCGGACCCACGCCATCGAGCGGGGAAAGCGTGCCGCCGAGCACGTGGTAGAGGCAGTTCATTGCGCCCGCCCGCTCCAGGGCCCAAAGGTCCGAGACATCCTCCACCACGATCAGCGTGCCGGCGTCGCGGCGCGGATCGGCGCAGATCGTGCAAGGATCGGACGTATCGACATTGCCGCAGGACGAGCAGATGCGCACCTTCTGCGCGGCCTCCGCCGCCGCAGCAGCCAGCGGCACGAGCAGCGCGTCCTTCTTCTTGATGAGGTGCAGCGCGGCACGCCGCGCCGAACGCGGCCCGAGCCCCGGCAGCCTCGCCAGCAACTGGATCAGCCGTTCGATTTCCGGCCCGGTGACGCGTGTCGAGGACATTGCGGCCTAGAACGGCAGCTTCATGCCCGGCGGGATCGGCAGCCCGGCGGTGAGTTCGCGGGTGCGCTCGGCGACCGTCTCCTCGACCTTGGTCTTGGCGTCGTTGTGCGCCGCGACGATGAGGTCCTCGATCATTTCGGCGTCCTCGGGCTTCACAAGCGACGGATCGATCGAGACCGACCGCATCTCGCCCTTGCCGCTCAGCGTCACCTTGACGAGCCCGCCGCCGGACTGGCCGGTGACCTCGAGCGCAGACAGGCCCTCCTGCATCTCCTGCATCTTGGCCTGCATTTCCTTGACCTTGCCCATCAGGCCGAGAATGTCTTTCATGGCAAAATTCCTGTCCTATTCGAAGAAATCGTCGAGCCCCTCGCGGGTCTCCGCTTCTGCAATCGCCTGCTCGGCTTCGGGCGCTTCCACAGCTTCGGCGCGCACCTGCACGTCGACGATGCGGCTGCCGGGAAAGCGCGACAGGATCGCAGAGACAACCGGATCGACCCGAGCCGCCTCGGTGCGCTCGCCCTGCTCGGCCTTTTCCTGCTCGTCTAGCGTCGGCGCGCCGCCCTCGCGGCTTACCACCAGCGACCAGCGCTTGCCGGTCCAGGCGAGCAGCTTCTGGCCAAGCTCGGAAACGAAATTGGCCGGCGGATTGCCCGCGATGTTGAATTCCATCTGTCCGTCACGAAAATTGACCAGCCGCACATTGTTGCGCAGCAAGGTCTTCAGCCGGATTTCCCGCTTGTCCTCGGCCAGCAGCACCAGGTCCTCGAAGCGGCCAAGCTCCAGCTGCGGAACGGCGGTCTCCGGCTTGGGCTGTGCCAGTTCCGCCCGCGGCGCGCCTCCCGCCGACTGCATGCGCGGGCCATCATTGCGCGGCGCCTCGCTGCGCGAAGGCGTCATGTCGCGCGGCATGGCCTCGCCGCGCGGTGCGCCGGCAGTTGCAGCCCGCGCCGCCATTGGCGCGCGGGGTCTCGCGCCGCCCCCGTTGGCGGTGAGCGTGCGCACCAGTTCGTCCGGCGTCGGCAGGTTGGCGGCATGGGCCAGGCGGACCAGCACCATGTCGGCGGCGGCAAGCGGCCTTTCGCTGCCCTCCACCTCGGGAATGCCCTTGAGCAGGATCTGCCACGCGCGGCCCAGCGAGCGCACGGAAAGCTTCTGCGCGAATTCGACGCCGCGCCGCCGCTCGGTCTCGCTCAGCGAAGGATCCTCGACCGCCTCGGCGACGAACTTCAGCCGCGTGACGAGATGGGTGAAATCGGCAAGGTCGGTGAGCACCACGGCGGGGCTCGGCGCCGACGTCGTACTGCTCCCGCATCTCGGCGAGCGCGGCCGCGATGTCGCCGCCCATCACATGCTCGAACAGGTCGATCGACGCGGCCCCGGTCGGCAAGGCCGAGCATGGCGCGCACGCTTGCCGCCTCGACCTTGCCGGCGCCATGGGCGATCGCCTGGTCGAAGATCGACAGCGCGTCGCGCACCGAGCCTTCGGCGGCGCGCGCGATCATCGCCAGCGCCTCGTCCTCGACCTCGACGCCTTCGGCCTGGCGATCTTGTTGCAGATGCGCCGGTCAGCGTCCCGGCGTCGATGCGGCGCAGGTCGAAGCGCTGGCAGCGCGACAGCACGGTGACCGGCACCTTGCGGATCTCGGTGGTGGCGAAGATGAACTTCACATGCGGCGGCGGCTCCTCCAGCGTCTTCAGCAGGCCGTTGAAGGCTGGCGTCGACAGCATGTGCACTTCGTCGATGATGTAGACCTTGTAGCGCGCGACGCCGGCGCATAGCGCACCTGCCTCGATGATCTCGCGGATGTCGTCGATGCCGGTATGGGAGGCGGCGTCCATCTCGATCACGTCGACATGGCGGCCTTCCATGATGGCGCGGCAATGCTCGCCCTCCTCGCGCACGTCGATCGGCGGGCTGGTCGATCGCCGTCGCGTCTTGTAGTTGAGCGCGCGGGCCAGGATGCGGGCGGTGGTGGTCTTGCCGACGCCGCGCACGCCGGTCAGCATGTAGGCCTGGGCGATGCGGCCGGCTGCGAAGGCGTTGGTCAGCGTGCGCACCATCGGCTCCTGGCCGATCAGATCGGCGAAATGCTGCGGCCGGTACTTGCGCGCCAGCACGCGGTAGGGCGCTGGCCTTGCTGGCCCGCTCGCTCCGCTCTGCCTTGGTGTCGAGATCGCTCATGGCGCGCACTATAGCGGCTTTTGCGGCGCGAACGCCATCGCGCGTCGCATCGCATATTGCCGCGATACCGGTGGAAATAGCGGTGCAAAGGGTGGGAGGCTGGCCAACGACCCGTACCGAACTCGTTGGGGCTGCTTCCTTCCGGACCTGACCCGGTTGGCGAGGGGCTCGTCCACCACCAACCTTCCGGGCGCACATATCGTCTTTTCCGCGCCGATATGCAAGGTATCGCGCCACAGATTCGAAAGATGCAGGCCATGCAAAACTTCACGCTCGACCCAAGGCTCGAGGCCGACAGCCTGCCGCTCGGCCGCCTCTCGGCCTGTGCGAGCTGCGGCTGATGAACGATCGCCGCTGGCCCTGGCTGGTGCTGGTGCCGATGCGCGAGGGCGCGGTGGAATTGCACGATCTGCCGCCGCTCGACCAGCCATGCCGCATTCGAGGACACCTTGCGGCGGGCGCGGCGCTGAAATCGGCAACCGGCGCGCTGAAGATCAACACCGGCGCACTCGGCAACATCGTGCGGCAATTGCACATCCACGTCGTCGCGCGCACCGAGGGCGACCCGAACTGGCCCGCGTCCCGTCTGGGGCTTCGGCGCGCGCGAACCCTATGGCGAGACGGAACGCGAAGCGCTTGGCGCGCACATCCGCGCCCTGCTGTCTGGAGCGAAAGGCAAGTCATGAAGCGAATTCTTCGAACTGGCGCTGCCCGAACCCAGCGCCCTGACCGGCTTTGCGCAGAACCGCCTGGTCCGCGACAGCGAGAACCGCGACGGCGACACGCTCGCCAGGGCGCTCGCCGATCCCGCCGCGCATGGCATCTGTTTGCCGGAGGCAAGGCTCTGGTCCGCAAGGGCGACGACCCCGGCGCGACGCTCACCGCGCGACGAAGCGCGGCAATTCTCGCCGATACTTCGCGCGCCGTCCTGCTCGGCGCCGATGGCGACGGCGCCGCGCCTTGCCGCTCCGGTGGCGATCGAGGGCGAACCCGCCGCGCCCTACCAGCTCCATGACTTCCGCTCGCTGCTCTATTCCTCCGCCGTCAGCGACGAGGAGGCAGGCGCGATCGCGCAGGCCGGCAGCCTGCTGCACTGGCATTCCGATGAACCGCTTCTGCGGCAAATGCGGCCTTGCCACCACGGCCACCAATGGCGGCTACCGGCGCGATTGCGCCTGCGGCTCGCAAGTATTTCCCGCGCACCGATCCGGTGGTGATCATGCTGGCGGTGCGCGACGGCAGGTGCCTGCTTGGCCGCAGCCCGCATTTTCCGCCCGGCTGGTATTCGACGCTCGCCGGCTTCGTCGAGCCGGGCGAGACGATCGAGGACGCCGTGCGGCGCGAGACCTTCGAGGAAAGCGGCATCCGCATCGGGCGCGTGCGCTACCATGCGAGCCAGCCCTGGCCTTTCCCGTATTCGCTGATGATCGGCTGCCATTGCGAGGCGCTGGACGACACCATCGCCTTCGACGGCAGCGAACTGGAGGATTGCCGCTGGTTCAGCCGCGACGAGGTGGCGTTGATGCTGCGCGAGGAGCATCCGGACGGGGTCAAGTGCCCGCCGTCGAAGGCAATCG
Source organism: uncultured Alphaproteobacteria bacterium (assembly GCA_963697325.1). Taxonomy (GTDB): domain Bacteria; phylum Pseudomonadota; class Alphaproteobacteria; order Rhizobiales; family Rhizobiaceae; genus BOKV01. The sequence continues at coordinate 119,828 of CAVONR010000006.1, forward strand.
CCTCGTTCCTGATTCGCGCCTGGGCGGAAGGGTGAGCTACTCCGCCTCGCCGAGCTTCTCGCGCTGCGCCTCGCGGAAGGCATTGGCGGGATAGACGCCGACGATGCGCATGTCGCGCGAGAAGAATTTCAGCTCCTCCAGCGCGCGGCGCACCGGCGCGTCGTCGGGATGGCCCTCGATGTCGGCATAGAACTGCGTCGCGTAGAACTCGCCGCCGAGCTGGTAGCTTTCCAGCTTGGTCATGTTGACGCCGTTGGTGGCGAAGCCGCCCATCGCCTTGTAGAGCGCGGCCGGAATGTTGCGCACCCGGAAGACGAAGGTCGTCATGATGATCGGCGCGGAGCCCTGCGGCGCCCAGGATTTCTCCTTCGAGAGCACGACGAAGCGCGTGACGTTGTTCTCGGTGTCCTCGACGTTTTCCTCGAGGATGTCGAGCCCGTAGAGCTCGGCCGCGAGCCGTGGCGCCAGCGCCGCCTTGGCGCGGTCGCCCTCGTCGGCGACCAGCGCGCGGCGCCGGCCGTATCGCCCGCCACCACCGGCTTCCACTTGTGCTGGCGGATGATCTTGCGGCACTGGCCGAGCGCATGGATGTGGCGAGAGCACGTTGCGGATCTCGCCAAGCTGCGTGCCCTGGCAGCACCATCAGCTGGAAATGGATCGGCAGGAAATATTCGCCGATGATGTGCAGCGGCGATTCCGGCAGCAGGTGGTGGATGTCGGCGACGCGTCCGGCGATCGTGTTCTCGATCGGGATCATCGCGAGGTCGCGCCTTGCCGCTCTCGACCGCGTTGAACGCGTCCTCGAAGGTCGGGCAGGGCAGCGGCTCCATGTCCGGGAACATGTTGCGGCAGGCCGTGTCGGAATTGGCGCCCGGCTCGCCCTGGAAGGCGATCCTGTTCGATCCGGTCATGTGCGTTGTTTCTCCCATGCGCCGATCATGGCGCGTGCCTTGTCGAGATCGGCCGGCGTGTCGACGCCCAAGCGGAACCGTATCGACGATGCTGACATCGATGCGCATGCCGGCTTCCAGCGCGCGCAATTGCTCCAGTTTCTCGCGCTTTTCCAGCGGCGATGGCGGCAGCGCCACGAAGCGCTCGAGCGCCTCGCGCCGATAGGCGTAGAGCCCGATGTGATGGTAGAGCAGGCCCCTCGCCCCAGGGCGCGGTCGCCCGCGTGAAATAGAGCGCGCGCAGCCGGCCCGGCGCGATCGGCGCTGCCGACGACCTTGACCACGTTGGGATTGGTCCGCTCGCTCTCGCTCATGGATCACGGCCGCAAGCGTGGCGATGTCGGCCGGGCCGTCGATCAGCGGAGCAAGGCTTTGGCGAATCGCATGGGCATCGATGGTCGGCAGGTCGCCCTGCACGTTGACGATGAATCGGACCTGGCGGGCCGGATCGAGTTTTTCCAGCGCTTCGAAGATGCGGTCGGAACCGGATTCATGGTCCGCCCGCGTCATCACCGCCTCGCCGCCATGCGCCTCGACGGCATCGAGCACGGCCTGCGTGTCGGTGGCGACGACCACCCGTCCCAATTCCGCCTCCTGCGCCCGGCGCAATACCTGCACGATCATCGGCAGGCCGGCGATGTCGGCCAGCGGCTTGCCGGGCAGCCGGGTCGACGCCATGCGCGCGGGAATGAGCACAAGGATTTGCGCCGCACCGGCGGCAGGCGAAGCGTTCATGTCTGGCATTCGGGTTGCGGAAATTGGATGGTGAAGCGGGTGAACTGCCGCCCGGCGCAAGGTCCGGTGTCAAAAAGTCTCACTTGATCAACCCATACAGTCGTTGTAACGCAACCGCAAACCAATAGTTCGCGCTGCCTTGGGCGGCTGACAGGCGCGATACAGGCGGGCGGAAGGCAAGCGCGCCCTTGCGCGAGGATCAGGAAAAAATGGATTCGTTTCAGTTCAACAAGATAGCCATGGCGGTTCTTGGAACCATTTTCGTGCTGTTCGGCACCAGCCTGATCGCCGAGGCGCTGTTCCATTCCGAGGCCCCCGAGCAGCCCGGCTACGTAATTGCCGCAGCCGAATTCGGGCGGCGGCGAGGAAGCGGGCGATGCGGCCGCCGGTCCCGCGGTCGAGCCTGTTGCGCCGCTGCTTGCGTCCGCCGATCTCGGCGCGGGCGAGGCCGAATTCAAGAAGTGCTCTTCGTGCCACAACGATCGAGGAAGGCGGGGCCAACAAGGTCGGCCCCAATCTTTACGGCATCGTCGGTCGTCCGATCGCGGGCGCATGAAGGCTTTTCCTATTCCGCCGCGCTCAAGGAATACGGCGCTGGCAAGAACTGGGATTTCGAGGAGCTGAACGGCTTCCTGCATGCGCCCAAGAAGCATGTGCCGGGCACGGCCATGGGCTTTGCCGGCATCAAGGACGTCAAGGACCGCGCCGATCTCATCGCATGGCTGAACACGCAGTCCGCTTCGCCGCTGCCGCTCCCCGATCCAAGCGCGGCGGCAGCGCCGGCCGAAGCGGCGCCAGCAGCCGAAGCGGCTCCGGCGGCCAGCAGCGCCCGCGGCGGAGGCTCCGGCAACGGCTCCCGCGGAAGCAGCGCCGGCAACCGAGGCACCCGCGACGGCAACAGAGCCCGCCGCCGAAGCCCCGGCCACCGCGCCGGCTCCCGCACAGGGCACGGAACAGCCCGCCGCGCAGTAATGCGAATTGCGGCAAATGCCGCTCCACATGACGCAAATTTAATGAGGCCGGCATTGTCCGGCCTTTTTCTTTGGCCAGACGTCATGACGAATTTCTCTGTGACATTGCCATGTTGCGCCCTTTGTCTATGGTGATGACACTGCCCCGCCAAGGATGCGTTGCCAATGAATCCTGCCCTGCTTCGAAATGCCCTGCTGAGTCTGCTGTTGTTGTTCCCCACGCTCGCGCTGGCGCAGGATGCGCAGGGCTGGCGGTTTGGTGGGACGCTCTTTGGCGAATTGAAGTACGGCCCCGATTTCACCCACTACGAACATGCCGACCCCAATGCGCCCAAGGGCGGAACGCTGAACGAGGACGCGCTCGGCACCTTCAATTCATTCAATCCCTTCGTCGTTCGCGGCCAGCCCGCGGCCGGGCTCAATTATTTCGGCGGCCTGCTGTGGGACACGCTGATGGAGCAGTCGGTCGACCAGCCGGCGGCCTCCTACGGCCTCGTCGCCGATGCGTTTCGCTATACGGATGATTTTTCCTCTGCCACCTACCGGCTGCGGCCGCAGGCGCGGTTCCATGACGGCCAGCCGATCACGCCGGAGGACGTGCTGTGGACGTTCAACGCCCTGCGCGAGAACTATCCGCTTTACACGCAGTACTACCGCAACGTCGTGAAGGCCGAGAAGACCGGCGACCACGAGGTGACGTTCACCTTCGATGTGAAGGGCAACCGCGAGCTGCCGCACATCATGGGCGACATGCCCGTGCTGCCGAAGCATTGGTGGGAGGGCACGGACGCCAACGGCGTCAAGCGCAACATCGCCGAGCCGATCAGCGAGCCGCCGCTGGGTTCGGGACCCTACCGCATCGCCAGCTTCGACAGCGGCAAGTCCGTCACCTGGGAGCGGGTCAAGGACTACTGGGGCGCGGACCTGCCGACCCGCAAGGGCCGCTATAATTACGACCGCATCGTCTACACGTATTTCCTCGACGAAAACGCGCTGTGGGAAGCCTTCAAGAAGGGCGGCATCGCCGACACGCGGGCCGAGAACCGCTCGCAGCGCTGGGCGACGGAATACAATTTCCCTGCGTTCGAGCGCGGCGACGTGCTGCGCAAGGCTTACAAGACGGACAGCCCCGAGCCGTTCCAGGGCTATTTCCTGAACACCCGCAAGGACAAGTTCAAGGATGTGCGCGTTCGCAAGGCGCTGAACCTGCTGTTCGATTTCGAGAGCATGAACCGCACGCTTTTCTACGGCCTCTACACCCGCACGGACTCCTATTTCGAGGGCGGTGAATTGCAGGGCGGCACCGGCAAGCCGGAAGGCCTGATGAAGGAAATACTGGAAAGCTATCGCGGGCGCATTCCCGACGCGGCCATCGACGAGGGTTTCGAGCTTCCGGTTCATGCCAATGCGGGCGACACGCGCCGCTACCAGCGCGAGGCGCTGAAGCTGTTCACCGAGGCCGGCTACACCTTCAAGGGCGGGCGAATGCTCGGACCGGACGGCAAGCAGTTCGAGATCGAGATCCTTGGTTCCGGCCAGACCGACGAGCGCGTCGGCATCCCGATGGTGGATTTCCTCGCCAAGCTCGGCATCAAGGCCGGGCTGCGCATCGTCGACCAGGCGCAATACAAGAACCGGCTAGACAATTTCGAGTTCGAGATCACGATGTCGACCACGGGCCAGTCGCTTTCGCCCGGCAACGAGCAGCGCGAATACTGGACGAGCAAGGCGGCCGATACCCCGGGAAGCCGCAATTATTCCGGCATCAAGGATCCGGTGATCGACGAGCTGGTGGAGCGGGTCATCACCGCGACCGACCGCGAGCAATTGGTGGCGCTGACGCGCGCGCTCGACCGCATCCTGCTCACCAGCTACTACACCGTACCGATGTGGCATAACCCCGAGGTCTGGTTCGCCTGGTGGAAGAAGCTTCAGTCGCCGCCCACCCAGCCGGCCTATTCCGGGGTCGACATCTACTCCTGGTGGGTGGATGGCGCGGGCACAAGTGCAGGGGGATCCGCCAATTGAGGGGAATGCGCTTCACCAGACGGCAGTTCGTCAAGGGCACGCTCGGCACGGCCATGCTTGCCGCGATGCCGCGCCTGTCGCTTGCCTCCAACCCGACCGACAAGCCGCTGCACGGCCTTTCGGCTTTTGGCGATCTCAAGTATTCGCAGGGATTCACCGCATTCGACTATGCTTCGCTGGAAGCGCCCAAGGGCGGGGCCTTCGCCTTCGCGCCTTCCAACTGGGGCTTCAACCAGAACACCCAGACCTTCAACACGCTCAACACCTACGTGCTTCAGGGCGAGGCTCCGCCGCGCATGGAGCTGTGCTTCGACACGCTGATGGCCGAGGCCTGGGACGAGCCGGATTCCCTCTACGGCCTGCTCGCGGCCTCGGTCACGATCTCGCCCGACCGCAACACCTACCGCTTCGATTTGCGGCCCGAGGCGCGCTTTCACGACGGCACGCCGGTGACCCCGGAAGACATGGCCTGGTCGCTGATGACGCTGAAGGAACTGGGTCATCCTCAGCTTGCGCTTGACCTCGTCAATCTCGACATGGCCGAGGCCTTCGACGAACACGTGCTGGAACTGCGCTTCAACGGCCAGCAGTCCGACAGGGCGATCCTGTCCATCGCCGCTTCCGCGCCGGCGCTTTCCAAGGCCTGGTACGGCTCGGCGAAGTTCGACGAGGCGACAAGCACCGCGCCGCTGTCGTCGGGGCCATATCGCGTGAAGCGCGCATCGACCGGCCAGTTCATCGAGTACGAAAAAGTGCCCGATTACTGGGCGCGCGACTTGCCGGTGATGCGCGGGCTCGACCATTTCGACGTGCTTCGGATCGACTTCTTCCAGGAGCGCCAAGCGGCCTTCGAGGCCTTCAAGAAGGGCGAGATCCTGTGGCGGCAGGAATTCACCTCCAAGACCTGGGCAACCGAATACGACTTTCCCGCGGTGCGCGACGGGCGGGTGAAGAAGCTCGAATTCACCGCGGAAAAGCGCCCGCAATTCCAGGCTTTCGCGCTGAACCTTCGCCGTGAAAAATTCGCCAACGCCGCCACGCGGCAGGCGATCGGCATTTTGTTCGATTTCGAGTGGGCGAACCGCAATCTCTTCTTCGGCGCGTACAAGCGCTCCAATTCCGTGTTCGAGCGCTCTGATTTTGCCGCTCGCGGCACGCCCGGCGAGGCCGAGCTCAAGCTGCTGGAGCCCCTGCGCGACAAGCTGCCGGCGGCCGCGTTCGGCCCTGCCGTGATGCAGAACGTCACCGACGGAACCGGCCGCGACCGCAGCATCTTCCGCAAGGCCGACAAGCTGTTCCAGCAGGCTGGCTGGACCAAGAAGGACGGACAGCTTGTCGATGCGAACGGGCGGCAATTGGCGATGGAAGTCCTGATCGACAACCAGGTCTTCGAGCGCGTGCTTTCGCCGTTTGGCGAGAACCTGCGCGCCATGGGCATTGCCGTCTCGCTGCGTCAGGTCGATCCCTCGCAATACCAGAGCCGCATCGAGGCGCGCGATTTCGACATGATGATGGTCGCCTACAGCCTGGCGGCGAACCCGGACGGGGAAACGCTGCGTCGCTTCTTTCATTCCCAATCCGCTGATCGCCCCGGCACCGAGAACCATCCCGGCATCAAGGATCCGGCGATCGACGCGCTTGTCGAGGCTGCGGGCCGCGCGGCCACGCGCGCCGAACTGGTGACCGCGATGCTGGCGCTCGACCGGGCCTTGCGCGCCAATCATTATTGGATTCCAAATTGGCACGCCGCGAATCACCGCGTTGCGTGCTGGGATGTCTTTGGCTGGAAAGAGCCCAAGCCCGACTACAGCTTCGCGGTGGAGCGGCTTTGGTGGCGCGATCCCGGCAAGAAGACGCCTTCGAGCAATTGAAACCCCGGCTTCGTGCCGGCCAATGACCGCACATGCGGGTGAACAGGGAGAAGTGCCGCAGCAATGGGAGCCTATATCCTCAGACGGCTCTTGCTGATCATTCCGACCATGCTCGGCATCATGGCGATTTCATTCGCCGTAATCCAGTTTGCGCCGGGCGGGCCCGTGGAGCAGGTCATCTCCGAACTGACCGGACAGGGCGGTTCGGCCAGCGACCGCCTGTCGGGCGCCGGATCGGACCTTGCGGGCGGCAACCGGATCGACAATGCGGGCGATGCGACGAGCAAGTATCGCGGTGCGCAGGGCCTCGACCCGCAGTTCATAGCCAAGCTGGAAAAGCAGTTCGGCTTCGACAAGCCACCGCTCGAGCGCTTCGGCCTGATGATCTGGAATTATGCCCGCTTCGACTTCGGCGAAAGCTATTTTCGCAAGGTCACCGTGATCGATCTCATCCTCGAGAAGATGCCGGTGTCGATCTCGCTGGGCCTGTGGATCACGCTGCTTTCCTATGCGATTTCCATTCCGCTCGGCATCCGCAAGGCTGTCCACGACGGCTCCAGCTTCGACGTGTGGACGAGCGGCGTCATCATCGTCGCTTACGCCATTCCCGGTTTCCTGTTTGCAATCCTTCTGCTCGTGGTCTTTGCAGGCGGCTCTTATTTCGACTGGTTCCCGCTGCGCGGCCTGCTCTCGGAAGGGCTCGAGGCAAGCGTGTGCGCCCCGCTCGACTGGGTCGGCTTCGCGCAAGGCTTTCCGTTCCGGGTCAACGGCGCCTTTGAGTTCGTCCAATGCGCCACCGTGGTGGCGCCCGATTATTTCTGGCATCTGGCGCTGCCGCTGACCTCGCTGGTTCTGGCCTCCTTCGCCACCACCGCGCTGCTGACCAAGAATTCGTTCCTCGATGAAATCCGCAAGCAGTATGTCATCACCGCGCGCGCCAAGGGCCTGACCGAGCGCCAGGTGCTGTATGGCCATGTCTTTCGCAACGCCATGCTGATCGTGGTGGCGGGCTTTCCCGGCGCCTTTATCTCGGCATTCTTCACCGGATCGCTTCTGATCGAGACGATCTTCTCGCTCGATGGCCTTGGCCTGCTGGGCTACCGCTCGGTGATCGAGCGCGACTATCCCGTCGTCTTCGCAACGCTCTACATCTTCTCGCTGATGGGCCTTCTGGTCGGACTCTCGTCGGACCTCGTCTATACGTGGATCGATCCGCGTATCGACTTCGAATTGAGGCAGGTGTGATGGAAGTGCAAGTGTGATGGAAGCGAGCGTGGCAAAGCGCGAGAACGTCGAGGCAAGGGTGCGCCCGTCGCGCTTTGCGCTGTCGCCTCTCAACCAGCGCCGCCTTGCAAATTTCAAGGCCAACCGGCGCGGATACTGGTCGCTGTGGATTTTCCTCGTGCTGTTCGGCCTGTCGCTGGTTGCCGAACTGCTGGCCAACGACAGGCCGATCGTCGTCCAGTTCAAGGGCGAGTTCTACTTTCCGGTCGCCGTGAATTATCCGGAGGAGACATTCCTCGGCGACGAAGGATTTTTGCCCGTCACCGATTACAAGATCGCTGAAATCCAGCAGGCGCTGGACGAGAACGGCTGGGCGCTGTGGCCGCCGGTTCGCTATTCCTACCGCACCGTGAACACCGAAATTCCCGAGCCCGCCCCGGCCAAGCCGTCCTGGCTCTATGACGAGCAGACGCGCTGCGCCAATTATCCCCTGGGCGTCGACGATCCGGCCTGCACCATCGGCAACTGGAACTGGCTCGGTACCGACGACCAGGCGCGGGACGTGCTCGCGCGCGTCATCTACGGCTTCCGCGTCTCGGTGCTGTTCGGCCTCATCCTCACGGCTGCCTCGGCGCTGGTCGGCGTCACGGCAGGCGCGGTGCAGGGCTATTTCGGCGGCTGGGTCGACCTGATCTTCCAGCGTTTCATCGAGATCTGGTCGTCGATGCCGGTGCTCTACATCCTGCTGATCATGGCTGCGGTGCTGCCGCCGGGTTTCTGGGTGCTGCTGCTGATCATGCTGCTGTTCCAGTGGGTGGCTTTCGTCGGCATCGTGCGGGCAGAGTTCCTGCGCGCGCGCAATTTCGAATATGTGAACGCCGCGCGGGCGCTGGGCGTCGGCGATCTTGTCGATCATGTTCCGCCATCTGCTGCCCAACGCGATGGTCTCCACGCTGACCTTCCTGCCGTTCATCCTCAACGGTTCGATCACCACGCTGACCTCGCTCGATTTCCTCGGGCTTGGCCTGCCGCCGGGATCGGCTTCGCTGGGCGAGCTGATGAGCCAGGGCCGCAACAACCTGCAGGCGCCCTGGCTCGGCCTCTCCGGCTTCGTGGTGATCTCGCTGATGCTCTCGCTGCTGATCTTCGTCGGCGAGGCAACGCGCGATGCCTTCGATCCGCGCAAGACTTTCAAGTGAGCGCCGGCATGAAGAGCGGACCCATGACCAAGCCAGATGCGAATGCCGGCGATGCGCCGCTCCTGTCGGTGCGCGATCTTTCGGTCGCCTTCACGCAGGGCGGCCGCACGACATTGGCGGTCGACAAGGTCTCCTTCGACATAGCCAAGGGCGAGACGCTGGCGCTGGTCGGCGAGTCCGGCTCGGGCAAATCCGTGTCCGCGCTGTCGATCCTCAAGCTGCTGCCCTACCCGCCGGCGTCGCACCCATCGGGCGAGATTTTCTTCAAGGGCGAGAACCTTCTCGACAATGACGACAGCGACTTGCGGCGGGTGCGCGGCAACGACATCACCATGATCTTCCAGGAGCCGATGACCTCGCTCAATCCGCTGCACTCGATCGAGCGGCAGATCGGCGAGATCCTCGAAATCCACCGGGGCCTTTCCGGCGCGGCGCAGCGCAAGCGCATCCTCGAATTGCTCGACCAGGTGGGCATGCGCGACGCCGAAAGTCGCCTCGGCGCCTATCCGCACCAGTTGTCCGGCGGGCAGCGCCAGCGCGTGATGATCGCAATGGCGCTTGCCAACGATCCCGAGCTTCTGATCGCCGACGAGCCGACGACCGCGCTGGACGTAACGGTGCAGGCGCAGATCCTCGAACTGCTGGCCAAGCTGCAACGCGAGCGCGGCATGGCGATGCTGTTCATCACCCATGACCTTGGCATCGTGCGCAAGATCTCCGACCGCGTCTGCGTCATGCAGGCCGGCAAGGTGGTGGAGCACGGGCCGACAGCGGAGATCTTCGCCAATCCGCAGCACGAATACACCCGACACCTGCTGGCGGCCGAGCCCAAGGGCAAGCCGCCGCTTGCCGATCTGTCCGCCCCCGTCGTCATGGAGGGCGACGACGTCAAGGTCTGGTTCCCGATCAAGCGCGGGCTGATGCGCAAGGTGGTCGGCCATGTGAAGGCGGTGGACGGCATCGACGTCGTCGTGCGCGAGGGCCAGACGCTCGGCATTGTCGGCGAATCGGGATCGGGCAAGACGACGCTCGGGCTGGCGCTGACGCGGCTGATCTCGTCGCAAGGGCGCATCAATTTCGCCGGCAAGCAGATCGACAGCTACACCTTCCGCCAGATGCGGCCGCTGCGCAACGAAATCCAGATCGTCTTCCAGGACCCGTTCGGCTCGCTCAGCCCGCGAATGTCGGTCGGCGAGATCGTCGCCGAAGGCCTTGCAGTGCACGAGCCGCAGCTCGATGCGCAGACGAGCGCGACGACCGCGTGTGCGAGGCGCTGGGCGAAGTCGGGCTCGACCCGCAGACGCGCATCCGCTATCCGCACGAATTTTCCGGCGGCCAGCGCCAGCGCATCGCGATCGCGCGCGCCATCGTGCTGAAGCCGCGCTTCGTCATGCTGGACGAGCCGACCTCGGCGCTCGACATGAGCGTGCAGGCGCAGGTCGTGGACCTCCTGCGCGCGCTGCAGGAAAAGCACAAGCTCGCCTATCTGTTCATCAGCCACGACCTTCGCGTCGTGCGCGCGCTGGCCAACGAAGTAATCGTGATGCGCAATGGCCGCGTCGTCGAGCAGGGGCCGGCATCGCAGATTTTCGGCGCGCCGCAAACCGATTACACCAAGGCGCTGATGGCGGCGGCCTTCAATCTTGCAACAGCGCCGGCGGGGGTGGTGAACCAATGACGACGAAAATGTCCGACCGCATCTTGCTGGCGACCACCGGATGGGACCCGGCCGGCTGGCTCGAGCAGTTCCGCCGGCTCACAAGCCGCGAAGTGGTGCAGGAGCCGGACGGCCCGAACGATCCCTCCATCCGCTTCGCCGTGGTGTGGAAGCAGCGGCCGGGCGTGCTGGCGGGCCTGCCCAACCTCAAGGCGATCTTTTCCATCGGCGCCGGCGTCGACCACATCTTCCGCGACAACACCGTTCCGCAGGTGCCGATCGTGCGTGTCGTCGCCGACGACCTGACGCTGCGCATGAGCGAATATGTCGTGTGGCAGGTGCTCGATCATTTCCGGCAGGGCCGCATCTATCGCGAGCAGCAGGCGCGCAAGGTCTGGCGCGAGCCCTACCAGCCCGCCGCCTCCGACCTCACCGTCGGCATCATGGGCCTTGGCGTGCTCGGCGCGGATGCCGGCCGGAAGCTTGCGACGATGGGCTTCAAGGTCAATGGCTGGAGCCGCCGCGAGAAAGCACGTCGAGGGCATCCGCTCCTTCCATGGCGCAGGCGCAATTGCCTGCCTTCATTTCCGCTTGCGACATCGTCGTCGTGCTGCTGCCGCTGACGCCCGCGACGCGCGGCATCGTCGACAGGAAACTGCTGCGCGCATTTGAAGCCCTCGACGCCGATTGGCGGACCGGTGCTGATCAATGCCGGGCGCGGCCAGATTGCAGGTGGAGGCCGACATCCTCGACGCGCTGGAGCGAGGCACGCTGATGGCTGCGAGCCTCGACGTGTTCGAGATCGAGCCGCTGCCGCGCAGACAGCCCGCTTTGGGAGCATCCGCGCGTGATGGTGACGCCGCACGCCGCCGCGACCTCCGATCCGGGCAAGCTTGCGCCGCTGATGGTGCGCCAGATGGACGATTTCGACGCCGGCCTGCCGCTCACCAACCTGGTCGACAGGGACGCTGGCTACTAGGGCCTGCGGAAGCCGATGGGCTGTTCATAAAGGCTTGCGATGCGCGCGATCGCGCTCATCAGCGGTTCGCTGGTGACGAGCATCGAGTGGCCGCTGGCGTGCAGGATATGTCCGTCGCCTTCGACGATGGCGACGTGGCCGCGCCAGAAGACGAGATCGCCGCGCCGCAAGGCATCGTAGTTTGGCCCCGGGTCGATCTCCGTGCCGAGCGAAGCGGCCTGCATGTCGGAATCGCGCAGCACCTTGCGGCCGCACATCTGCATCGCCAATTGCACGAGACCGGAACAATCGATGCCGAAGGCCGAATTGCCGCCCCAAAGATAGGGCGAGCCCAGCAGCCGACGCGCCACCTCCACATAGTCTTTTTCGTGTTCGCCGATGGCGCGCAGGTGATTGGCGACAAGCGCCTCGCCGCCGGGCGTCAGCAGATAGCGCGTGCCGCGCGTGACAGCCTCGCCGGAAATCTCCAGCCGCGAGCCCATCGACAGCGACCGCAGCGCGGGGAAGCGCAGGTCCGGCCCCGGATAGACGAATGTGCGCGGCGCGCTCACCACATGCGTCGGCGCAAACGGGCTGCCGTGCAAGCGCGGCGGCAGAGGTCCAGCCGACATAGCCGTCATCGTCCGCCTGCACCCGGGCCCAGCCGTCGTCCTCCTCGAAGACACGCACCGTCGATCCGCAAAGAAGCTGCGTGTCGACGCCGCAATCGGGGCGCGGATCGCGGCGCATGTCGCACAGGGGCGCGATCACATGTGCTTGCCGCAGCACGGTCGGCCCGGCCCGTGTTGAGCCGCCGGTCATTGGGATCGAGCGCACGGCAATCGCGACTGAAAGCCCATTACAATGCCTCGCTTTTCAGGCGGATCAGATCGCCCAGTTGCTCGAGGAACAGCGCGCCTTCGAGCGTGCGCTGGACGATGACGTTGCGCCGGTCGCGCTCGTCGCGCCGCCGCTTCACCAATTGCATCTGCCCCATCGTGTCGAGCGCGCGCGTGATCACCGGCTTGGTCACGCCGAAGCCGCGTCGCCAGCCCGCGAACCGTGTGCGGCGGCGGCTCGAGGTAGACGGTCAGCAGGATGGCGAACTGGCGCATCGTCAGGTCCGGCTTTTCGTCATGGACCATGGCCATGGTTGCCGCATGCCATAATTTCAGTGCCTGTTCCGGCCGCATCGAGATCGGCATGGAAATTCCCGTCGCGGTCAATGGTGCGCAGCAAGTGTCGTTTCGCTTCCGTTTCATTCTAGCCGATTGCGGACAAAGCCTCAAGGTCAGCGCTGGATGCCGTGCCGCGATTACGCGAATAGATCGCGCGGATGCCCTGCGCATCGCCGCCGACCGGCGCATGGGGCTTCTCGGCGTTCACCCAGGCATAGATATCGAGATGCGCCCAGGAGCGCGCCTTCTCGACGAAGCGCTGCAGGAACAGCGCCGCGGTGATCGCGCCGCCGAAGCCGCCCTTGCCGATATTGTGAAATGTCGGCGACCTCCGAGGAGAGCCCTTTCCTGTAGCCCGGCCACAGCGGCAGGCGCCACATCGGATCGCACACCCTTGCCGAGGCGCTGGCAAGCTCGCCCGCGAGCGCGTCGTCGTCGGTGAAGAAGCGGCGGCAGGTCGAGGCCGAGCGCCACGCGCGCGGCCCCGGTCAGCGTCGCCATGTCGATCATCAGCGCGGGCGCTTCCTCGTCGCGCCAGGCCAGCGCATCGCCAAGGATCAGCCGGCCTTCCGCGTCGGTATTGCCGATCTCGACCGTGATGCCCTTGCGGCTTTGCAGCACGTCGCCGGGGCGGAAGGCATTGCCGGAAATGGCGTTCTCGACCGCCGGCACGATCAGCGCGCAGCCGGACCGGCAGCTTCGCCGCCATGATCATCTGCGCGAGCGCCAGCACGTTCGCTGCGCCGCCCATGTCCTTCTTCATCAGCAGCATGCCGAATCGCCGGGCTTGATGTCGAGGCCGCCGGAATCGAAGCAGACGCCCTTGCCGACCAGCGTCACCTTCGGGTGCGCCGCGGTTGCCCCATGTCATGTCGATGAGGCGCGGCGCGCTGGCGCTGGCGCGGCCGACGGCGTGGATCATCGGGAAGTTCCGCTTCAGCAGATCGTCGCCGACGACGGAATCGACGTCCGCCTTGTGGCTGCGCGGCGACCGCGCGGATGGCGTCTTCGAGTTGCGTCCGGGCCCATGTCGTTGGTCGGCGTGTTGATGAGATCGCGCGCCAGGAACACCGCCTCGCGCCTGCTGGCGGATCGCCGTGCCGTCGACAAATTCTGGCAGCACCAGCCGGGCCTTCTGCTTGTGCTTCTTGCGATAGCGGTCGAAGGAATAGCTTGCCAGCACGAAGGAGAGCGCCGCCAGCGCCGGGTCCTCGACATCGCCCTCGATGCGCCAGTCGCCTTCGGGCAGTTGACGCGCCAGCCGCCCGGCATCCATTGGCGTGGCCTCGCGCCCCAGGCCCATCAGCGCGCATTCGATCGCGCCCCCGGCGTCCGGCACCAGCAGCAGCGTGGTGCGCGATCCGTCGAAGCCGGCGGCTGCGGCAAAGCGGGCCGCGCGCTCGCCGACCAGCCCTGCCTGCGGCGCGGAAGCGCACAGGTAGACCGGCTTGCCGCCGTTCTTGAGGTTTGAGATGGCATTCAGTCTCATTGGGCAGCTCCGGTGTGTACAGGCAAGCGGCGGGGCGGCCGCGATTAACCATGCATTAGGGTTAACAGAATATTTCTTGGCGTATCAGCCCCCGCGACAATGCAATTCGATGGGCAGCGCGGCAACAAGACCGGTACGACAGGATTGCGTTTCATGAAACTTCGCAGCTTCGGTTCTGCCACTGCAATCTCGCATTGCCCTCGCCTCCATGCTGGCGCTCGGCGGCTGTGCCCGCGACACCCGTACGACCGGCTCGGTCGCCAGGCGAACAGTCCTCCCTCTCGACAGATGTCCGTGCCACAGCTCGAGCAGCAGATGCGCAAGGCCGACGCCGCCTATCAGCGCAAGCCCGAAGGACAAGGCTGCCGGCCTGAACTACGCCTCGCTGCTGCGCATGACCGGCCGCGACGACCAGGCGCTCGCGGTGATGCGCCAGATGGTCATCTACCATCCGAAGGACAATGACGTGCTTTCCGCCTATGGCAAGGCGCTCGCCGCCACCGGCAATCTGGTGGAAGCGCTGGGCGTCGATCGAACGCGCGCAGCCGCCCGACCGGCCGGACTGGCGGCTGCTTTCGGCGCAAGGCGCGATCCTCGACCAGCTCGAGCGCACCGCCGAGGCCCGCGAATATCTACCGCAAGGCGCTGGACCTGGAGCCGGACGAGCCGTCGGTGCTCTCCAACCTCGGCATGTCCTACCTGCTCTCGAACGATCTTGGCGCCGCGGAAACCTATCTTCGCAAGGCGATCGCCAAGCCCGGCGCCGACAGCCGCGTCCGCCAGAACCTCGCGCTGGTCGTCGGGCCTGCAGGGCCGCTTCGACGAGGCCGAGCAGATCGCCGGGCCGAGCTGTCGCCGGAGGCCGCCAAGGCGAACATCGCCTACCTGCGCCAGATGCTGACGCAGCAGAACGCCTGGAACCAGCTGAAGCAGGAAGATGCGCCCAAGGACATCAGCGCTCCGAAGCCGCAGTAACGGCCGCACTCCATACTTCGACTGACAAGAAAACGGGCGCCGCAACGGCGCCCGTTTTGCTTTGGCGACTTGTCGGCCCGCCCTGGCAGTCCGCGCGGACCTTGTCCGCTCAGGTCTTGGCGAAGACCTGGATGCATCGGCCGGGCCGAGGATGACGGCGAACAGCACCGGCAGGAAGAACAGGATCATCGGCACGGTCAGCTTCGGCGGCAGGGCGGCGGCCTTCTTCTCGGCCTCGTTCATGCGCATGTCGCGGCTTTCCTGCGCCAGCACGCGCAGCGCGGTGCCGAGCGGCGTGCCGTAGCGCTCGGCCTGGATCAGCGCCTGACGTGACCGACTTGACGCCGTCGAGGCCGGTGCGCGCGGCGAGGTTCTCGTAGGCCTTGCGGCGCTCCTGCAGGTAGGAGAGCTCGGCCTTGGTGAGCACGAGCTCCTCGGCCAGCGCCGACCGACTGGACGCCGATCTCGTCGGCGACCTTGCGGAACGCGCGCTTCGATCGACATGCCGGATTCGACGCAGATCAGCATCAGGTCGAGCGCGTCCGGCCAGGCGCGCTGGATCGACTGCTGGCGCTTGCCGATCGCGGTTCGTGACGTAGAGGTTCGGCGCGTAGAAGCCGACATAGGCGACGACGACGCACGACGGCAGACCTTGACATGAAGGGCCGGCTGATCGGGCAGGCCGCCGAGCAGGAAGAGATAGACGGCGGCGAGCGACGAAGCAGACGAACGGCAGGACGAGGCGGAAGAACAGGAACAGCGTCAGCGGCGTCTGGCCGCGAAAGCCGGCCATGCTCAGCTTGGCCAGCGTGTTCTCGTCGGCCAGCGCCTTGCGCAGGTCGAGCCGCTCGACGATGTTCGCGCATGCAGGCCGGACGTGCTCCTCGCGCAGGCCGCGTGCGGCGCCGCGTCGGCTTCGGCCGCGAGGCGGGCGCGCTCGCGGGCGCGCATCTCGTCGCGCTCGAGCGCGACGGCTTTCATGCGCGACTTCAAGCTCGTTGCGCGCCGAGCAGCGGCATGGCACCGTGAAGATGGTCGCGAAGACGGCGATCGCCGACCAGCAGCGCCATGCATGGAACGCCGGATCGGATGAGCTGGCCATGACGACTTGTCGGTCATGCGCCGGTCTCCTAGACGTCGAAGTTGATCATCTTGCGCATGACGAAGATGCCGATCGACATCCAGATGCCGCGAGCGCCGAGGATCGATGTTGCCGGTGCTGGTCGGTGAACAGCAGCATGATGTAGTTCGGGGCTCGTCAGGTAGACGAGGCCGCCGACGATGAACGGCAGCGCGCCGATGATGCCGGCCGAGGCCTTGGCTTCCATCGACATGCGCCTGGATCTTGGCCTTCATCTTCTTGCGGTCGCGCAGCACGCGCGACAGATTGCCGAGCGCCTCGGACAGATTGCCGCCGGCCTGCTGCTGGATCGCGATGACGATGCCGAAGAAGTTCGCCTCCGGGCAGCGGCATGCGTTTCGTAGCATGCGCGTCGACGGCCTCGGACATCGGACATGCCCATCTGCTGCGCCTCGACGATGCGGCGGAACTCGGTCGCGACCGGCTCCTGCGCTTCGCGGGCGATGATGCGCGAGGCAGTCGTTGAGCGGCAGGCCGGACTTGACGCCGCGCACGATGACGTCGACCGCATTGGGAAATTCGTCGAGGAACTTGCCTTCATGCGGCGCTTGCGCATGCGAAGCTGACGACCCAGCGCGGCAGGCCGAAGCCGCCCACGACGCATGCCGCCGGCAGCGCCGAGCAGCGGCGCGCCCAGGAACATGCAAGCGAGGCCGAGCACGATGCCGGCAGACGACGGAATAGCATGATAGAAGCTGCGCGCATGGTCGATCTTCAGCCCGGCCTGCTGCATCTGCGCGCTTCAGCGCCGGCATTCGGTCTTGCTGCGCTCGCGTCTGCTTCGCCTCGAGCTCCTTCAGCGAATCCTGGACCGATTTCTTGCGCTTGGCGGCGTCGGCGACCCGGTCGCGGCACGCCTTGGTCGCGGCTCGGCTTCCTTGCGCGTTCTGCATCGACTTGACGCCGCTTTTCCTGCCGTACCTCGTTCGCGACGCGGTCGAACAGGAACGCATAGGCGACGCCCGCCGCGCTGCAAGCGCGGCGAGCGCCGACGAAGGCGAGGACCGTCGGATCGAGGCCGAACATCAGTCGGCGTCCCCGCCTCGTGCTCGTCGGCGCTTCGCCAGGCGTCGAGCGCGGCGGCGAGCCGCTTTTCCTCGTTGTAGTAGCGGGCGCGATCCCAGAAATGCGGCCGGCCGATGCCGGTCGAGACGTGCTCGGCCGATGATGCTTGCCGTTCGCGTCCTCGCCCTCGATCTCGTAGACGAAGAGGTCCTGCGTGATGATGACGTCGCCTTCCATGCCGATCACCTCGGTGATGTGGGTGATGCGGCGCGAGCCGTCGCGCAGGCGGGCGGCCTGGACGATGACGTCGACCGAGCCGACGATGATCTCGCGCACGGTCTTGGCCGGCAGGTGAAGCCGCCCATGGCGATCATCGATTCGATACGGTTGAGGCATTCGCGCGGGTTGTTGGCGTGGATCGTGCCCATCGAGCCGTCATGGCCCGTGTTCATCGCCTGCAGAAGGTCGAACACCTCCGGTCCGCGCACTTCGCCGACGATGATGCGCTCGGGCCGCATGCGCAGGCAGTTCTTGACGAGATCGCGCATGGTGATCTCGCCCTCGCCCTCGAGGTTGGGCGGGCGGGTTTCGAGGCGCACGACGTGCGGCTGCTGCAGCTGCAGTTCCGCCGAGTCCTCGCAGGTGATGATGCGCTCGTCGCTGTCGATGTAGCGGGTCAGGCAGTTGAGCAGCGTCGTCTTGCCCGAGCCGGTGCCGCCCGAGATGATGACGTTGCAGCGGACGCGGCCGATGATCTGCAGGATCGTCGCGCCTTCCGGCGTGATCGAGCCGAACTTGACCAGCTGGTCGAGCGTCAGCTTGTCCTTCTTGAACTTGCGGATGGTGAGCGCGGCGCCGTCGATGGCGAGCGGCGGCGCGATGACGTTGACGCGCGAGCCGTCGGGCAGGCGCGCGTCGCAGATCGGGCTGGATTCATCGACGCGCCGGCCGACCTGGCTGACGATGCGCTGGCAGATGTTCATGAGCTGCGTAGTTGTCGCGGAAGCGGATGCCGGTCTGCTCGCACCTTGCCGTCGACTTCGATGTAGGACGGTTCGCGCGCCGTTGACCATGATGTCGGCGATGTCGTCGCGCGCCAGCAGCGGCTCGAGCGGACCGTAGCCGAGCACGTCGTTGCAGATGTCCTCGAGCAGGTCTTCCTGCTCGGAGATCGACATCGCGAGGTTCTTGATCGCGATGATGTCGTTGACGATGTCGCGGATTTCCTCGCGCGCCGCTCTCGGTCTCGAGCTTGGCGAGCTGGCGACAGGTCGATCGTGTCGATCAGCGCGGAGAAGACGCTGGCTCTTGGTGTCGTAGTAGTTCTCGTTCTTCTCGCGCATGCACCGGCTCGGCCGGCGTCGCGATCTGCGGCGCGCGCTCGATCTTCAGCCGGTCGAATGCCGACTGCGCCTCCGGCGAGAGCGGCGCCGGATCGGGCGCGCGCGCCGGCGCGAGCACTGGTGCAGCCGGCGCAGTGATGCCGCGCGCCGGACCCGGCCGCCGGTGTTGCCACCTCTTTTGCCGAACATGCTTCACTTCGCTCCTGACTACCTGCATGACCGGCCGAGCCGTCCTGCGGTCCGTCAACTTCTTCTTCAGGCCCAGCCTGGCCGAGCAGTCCCGAGCCGGCTCTTCTTTTCCTGGCTTGCAGCTGGCCGCGCCCGGTCAGCACCTGCGCCAGCGTGTCGAAGATCGCCGACACCGGGTTCTTCGCGTCCGCTTCGCGAAATCATCTGGCCGTTGTTGGCCGCCGTGCCGAACAAGCGCCGGCTCGAACGGAATGACCGCCATCGGCTCCACGCCGAGCGGCGCGGCGAAATCGCTGACGCTGATCTCCGGACGCTTCGGCACGCCGACCTGGTTGATGATCAGCCGCGGCTGTGGTCGTTCGGGCCGCAGCTCCGCCAGCGTGTCGATCAGGTTCTTGGCGTTGCGCAGGTTGGCGAGTTCCGGGCAGGCCGTGATCACCACCTCGTCGGCCGCGGCCAGCGATCTGCCTGGTCCAGCCGTTCCAGACATGCGGCACGTCGAGGACGACGCAGGGCGCGCTGCGCTGCGCACTGTCGAGGATCTGCGCGAAGGCGTTCTTGTCGAAATCGTAGATGCGGTCGAGCGTCGACGGCGCGGCCAGCAGGCTCAGGTGCTCGGCGCACTTGGCGAGCAGGCGGTCGAGCATAGATGTCGTCGAGCCGCTCCGGCGAGAACACCGCCTCGGCGATGCCCTGCGGCGGATCCTGGTCGAAGTTGATGTTCGCCGTGCCGAAGGCAAGGTCGAGATCGGCCAGCACGACGTCGCTGCTGGAACAGCGAGGAGATCGACCAGGCGACATTGTGGCAGATGGTCGAGGAGCCGACGCCGCCCTTGGCGCCGATGAAGGCGATCGACCGGCCGAGCGGCTCGGCGTCCGGATCGACGAAGATGTCGGAGATCGCCGTCATGAAATCGGCCATCGAGATCGGCGCCGACGAGATATTCGGAAACGCCGCTGCGGATCAGCTCGCGATAGAGCGAGATGTCGTTGTAGTGGCCGATGACGACCACCTTGGTCTCGCTGTCGCAAACCTCGGCCAGCCGCGTGCAGCGCGGCGAGGATCTGGTGTCCGGCGAGCTTGGATTCCACGCACGATGAGGTTCGGCGTCGGCGCGCGTGCCGTAGAACTCGACCGCCGCCGCAATGCCGCCCATGTGCACCTTCACATGGGCGCGCGCCATGCGGCGGTCGCGCGAGCAGGCCTCGAGCGTCTGCGCCACGCGCCTCGCTTTCGCAGAAGGCCTGGATGGTCACCCGCGGGATCGGGCGAATCTCGTTGATTTCGCCCGTCTCCACCGTTCGGCCGAAAAGCCGTCGGCATGAGCGTTTTGCGCCATTTTCAACTATGTCCCGTTTCTTCCGGGGAAATTCCCGCTGCATCGTGATCTTTGCGGCCAAACCTGGAACAGGGTCGGCAGCCTGTCGGAACCGAAGTCGCGCCAATCGTTGATCACGTTGGTGCGGCGCGTCGCGTCGATCTCGGATTCGCCGCGCGGCCCGAGCAGGTCTTCCGGATTGGCGACCATCGCCGCGAGGTTCTTCTGCGTGGCGCAACCGAAGTTCTCGTAGTTGCGGTTCTGCGTCGTATCGAGAATGTCCTCGTTCCACTGGCCGCAGGCGCTTTCCACCTCGGCGGTCGTTCCGGTGTAGACGAGCCGACGCGTGGCCGCGTCGCCATGCTGCGACGCATCGTAGGTCTGGATGCTGAAATGCGCCGGCGCGCGATGCCGCGTTCGGCAAGCACGACGACGATCTGCTGCGCCATGCGCGTGGCCGCGGCCTGGTTGGCCGACCCGGCAGGCACCAGGATCGCCATGCGCGCCGAGCCGGACTGGTTGAAGCGCGAGGCGAAGGTCTGGGCAACGGCCCGGTCGCGGTAGGAAAGCCCGCGCGAGTTCGGCGACACGACGATATCCTGCGAGTTCTCGTCCTGGCGCACCACGATCGGATGGCGGGTGCGGTAATCGTCCGGAACCGCTCCGGCGACATAGTGATTGCGATCGTATGAGGCGCATCCGGCGCCAAGGCCTGCCGCCGCGACGAGCGCGATGGTGGCGGCAACCGAGGCGAGCCTTCTTGCGGCGCCCTGCGGGCGTGTGGTGGAAGCTGTCGACTTGTACATGGGAAGCACTCCGCTTTCGCCCGACTTACTTGTAGATGAACCCGACCTTGCCGTTGTAGCGGCCCGGCGGAACGTTG
Source organism: uncultured Alphaproteobacteria bacterium (assembly GCA_963697325.1). Taxonomy (GTDB): domain Bacteria; phylum Pseudomonadota; class Alphaproteobacteria; order Rhizobiales; family Rhizobiaceae; genus BOKV01. The sequence goes on from CAVONR010000006.1 coordinate 140,943, forward strand.
CCGTCGACAACGCCGTAGATGCGGTTGACGCGGCCCAGGAACATTGCGGCGCCGTCGGCGGCCGCATTGAAATTGTCGTCCGGACGGGCGATCTTGCTGCGCGCCACCGGCCGCACCAGGTATGGCGTGACCATGATGACGAGCTCCGTCTCGAGGCGCTGGAATTCGCGGCTGCGGAAGAGCGTGCCGAGCACGGGTATCTTGCTCAGGCCCGGGAAGCCGCTGATGGTCTGCCGCACGTCGTCCTTCAGAAGGCCGGCGATGACCATGGTGCCGCCCGAGGGAAGCTCGACCGTTGTTTCCGCTTCGCGCCGCCGGATGCCGGGCGCGTTTGCCGAGCCGGCCGATCCGCGCGGAATGGCGTAGCTGCCTTCCGACGTGGGTTCGGAAACTTCGGTGCGGATCTTCAGGCTGATGCGTCCAGGCGAAAGCACGACCGGCGTGAACGCAAGGCCAACGCCATATTCCACCTGCCGGTAGTTATAGGTGACGGTGTCCTCGTCCTCGCTCTTGCCATCGGAAATGTTGTATTCGCCGCCGACCTTGAACGATGCCGTCTCGCCGGAAATCGCGGTCAGCGAGGGCTCCGCAAGCGTGCGCATCACGCCGGACTGGTCGAGGGCGCGCAGCACCGCATCCACCGAGTTCGAACCATGCGAATAGCCAAGCCTGCCGCCCGAATCGGAGGTCGACTTGCCAAGCGGGAACGGATTGTCGCCGACAAAGGCGTAGGAAAGCGCGCCGGCGGTGCCGACCGCTGTCAGGTCGATGCCCAATTGCTTGACGACCGTGCGCTGGATTTCCGCGATGGTGACCTTGAGGTTCACCTGGTCCTCGCCGTCGATCTGCAGGAGATTGACGATCTGGCTGACCTGTCGCGGCTCTTCATCGCCCAGATAGACAGTCTGGCCGGCAGCGCCGCTGCTCGCCTGGTCGAACTGGTTGGTCGTCGCCTCGCCTCCCGTCACGAAGATGCGGGCAAGGTCCACCGCGCGTGCCGAAGCCTGCGGTGTTGGCACCGTGCCCGTGAGGATCACGTTGTCGTTGACCATCTCGACGGTGATCTCCGAGCCCGGGATGTATTTGGAGAGGTAGGTTTCAAGACCGGCGATGTCGCGTTCGATCACCAGGTCGATCGACAGCAGCTGCTTGCCGCTCTTGTCGAAGATGAAGATGTTGGTCTCGCCGACCTGCTTGGCGAACACGTAGATGCGCCGCGACGTGCGGGTGATCGCGTCGGCCACCTCCGGGTTGGCGACGAGGATGTCGTGCGCGTCGCCCGGCAGGTCGATCACCATCGACTTGTTGAGGCCCACCGATATGCGCCGGCTTTCGCCGACGGCATTTGCGTTGAGCTTGACGTAGTTCTTCTCGCCTGCCTGCTGGGCATGTGCCTGGGGGATGGCGGCAACAACGCCGCCAAGGGCGCTCGCCAGTGCTGCGGCACAGATCGTCGAATGGAAACTTGAGAACATGATCGAAATCCTGGTCCTGTCCGGGCTCACGGCCGTCATCACTTGCTGTCGTTCTGCTGGATCGAGACGTCTTTGGAATTGCCGTACTTGATCACGCGCACCAATCCCGCGCCGCGCTCGCCGCCGAGCAGGTGTTCGGCATCCTTGGTGGGCTGCGACTTGCTGTCGGAAACCGAGCGCAGCGTCAGCGCCAGCCGGTCGGCCATCTGCTGGGCGACAGTCAGGATTTCCGCCTGCTTGGGCGTCAGCTGCAGCGTTGCCGTTTCACCCACCACGACGGATTCGCCGTCCTTCTCCTCGATGGTCTGGTCGATTGCCAGCACGCGGATGTTTTCCAGGATCGTCTCGGTGAGGAAGCCTTCGCCGTCGTCCGTCTTGGCGCGCCGCGTCATGATCACGTCGACGCTGTCGTTGGGAAGGATGAACCCGCCCGCGCTGGTCGCCGTGGAAATTGTCGTTGCGACGGCGCGCTGACCCGAGGGCAGGATCGCCGACATGTAGCCGCGATCGGAGCGCACCAGCTTGGTCTCGCGAATGGGTTCCCCGGAATAGAACCCGGCGCGCGCGATCGCGCCTTCCATTTTCTCGAGCGCTGTCGGATCGGTCGACTTGGTTATGAAACCGCCGGAGACGGCGTCTTTCGGCCATTCCTGCCAGCGCACCCTGTCGGCGCGAAGTCCCGATCCCAGCGGGATATCGTCCGCCGCAACGAGCACCTGCTCGGTTTCGATCTGTTGCCCGCCGTCAACGGAAACCTGCTCGGGCTCGCGATTTGCCAGCGACAGAGCCAGAAAACCGGCGCCAGCCGCTGCGGCAAGGGCGCCCCCCATTACAACCAAACGCGCCGCCTTCATGACCAGACTCCCACGATGCACACCTTTCCAGGTTCAGTGGGAGGCATACTGCTGCGAGAAAAGTGTAATTAAGGTTAACGGTGTCCTGATAATTTGGGTTAACGAACAGTATCGGGCGGCAAAGGGCCGTCGCCAAAACGAAAAGGCCGGACTTGATGTCCGGCCTTGGCCCGTTTGTCGGTCGGTTCCGAACGAGGCGGCTCAGCCCCCGGCGGCCCTTGCCGAGTCGTAGACATGCTGCATCCAGCTCGTCTGCGGATAGACGAAGAACGCCGCAGCCGCGAGCGCGATGCCATAGGGAATTCCTTCATCGGCGCGGTAGAGGCGTGCGATCCAGCCGACATGCGCCACCCTGTCGGGCAGCGGCACGGAACGCATGCGAAGGATGATGAGCGTCAGTATGCCGCCAAAGAATGCGGCGACCACAAGATAGGGCATCAGCTGCTCGGTGCCGAGCCAAAGCGCGGTCGAGGCAGCAAGCTTGGCGTCGCCCCCGCCGATTGCCCCGAAGGCAAACAGCCCGAACCCGCCGAGCAGCACCACGGCGAACATCGCCCAATGCATGCCGATCTGCGGCCAGGGCATTCCGATCGCCAGCGCGAACACCATGAAGCCGGCGATGAGCGCGAGCGAAACCTTGTTGGAAATTGTCATCGAGACAAGGTCGGAAGTTGCCGCGAAGGCCATGAAGAACGGGAAAGAAGAGGATGAGTGCCGTGTCGAGCATGTCCGCCCTCCTGGTGCGATGTCGGGCCGCACTATGAACCGGCTTGCCTTCAGATTTGGTAAACGCGGGCCGAAAATGAAAAAGCCGCCTGCGTTGGCAGGCGGCCCGATCACTTGGCAGACAGTGCTTCTTACAGCTTGCCCTGGATGTTGGTGAAGGTGTTGTTGACACCGCCGCCAACTGCAGTCGCGCCGCCGATGATGGCGACCGAGATGAGGGCCGCGATCAGGCCGTATTCGATTGCGGTCGCGCCCGACTCGTTCTTCAGAAAGCGTGCTACGAGTTTCATGCTTATGCTCCTTGTTTGATTTGCACTGATGTGCCGCCTACCGGGCTTTGCCGGCGACTGTCGCTACGTTAGATGCCGGAGGTTTAAACCGCGTTAAAACGGTCGGACCTGTTTGAAAGAAGAGAGGAATTCGTCCGGCGCAAATGAAAAGGCCGCCCGCTCGCTTGGAGCAGGCGGCCCGTATTTCAGGTCAGCCGATATTACAGCTTGCCGCTGATGTTGGTGAAGGTGTTGTTTACGCCGCCGCCGACCGCGGTTGCGCCGCCGATGATGGCGACCGAGATGAGGGCTGCGATCAGGCCGTATTCGATGGCCGTTGCGCCCGATTCGTTCTTCAGAAAGCGTGCTACGAGTTTCATGATGTTTGTCCTTGCTCCACGAGTTGCGCACCTTGCGCGGTCACCCGGGTGTTCCCCCGTTCTGACTGGACCGACCATACGAGGTGGAACTTTCGAGGTGGTTAAGGCGGTTGCCTGCCAAACCATTAATGCCACGCCTCTCGCAGGCTTGGTTTACGCAACGATAACAGGCGCCTTTGCCGCACTCATTATAAGCGGGGCAGTCCGATTAACCGGTAATGCGCTCCGGTTTACCTTTCCTAAACCAAAATAGCCGAAGGTTTCGAATGCAAGTAATTCGGTGGAGTGCAAGATGACACGGTTTTCCGGCGCAATGTTCGCGACGCTGCTATCCCTGGCGACGACTGGCCTGGCGGCGGCAGAGGCTGTGCAGACCAGCGAGGGCGGAGAACCGGTGATCGTCACCGTCGACCGCGCCAAGGTTTTCCACGTGTCGCGCCCCGCGGCCACGGTGATCATCGGCAACCCGGCAATCGCCGACGCCACGGTGGAGGACGAGCAGACACTCGTGCTTACCGGCCGGTCCTTCGGCGTCACCAACCTCATCATCCTCGATGCCAAGGGCGACCCGATCGTCGACCAGACGCTCGTCGTGAGAGGTCATGAGACCAATACGGTGCGCATCTATCGCCGCTCGCAACGCGAGACCATGGCTTGCGCTCCCGGTTTGCGAGCCGACGCTGACGATCGGCGACAATTCCGATGCGTTCAACTTTGCCTCCGAGCAGATCACGGCGCGCAACACGCTTTCGGACGCCAAGCAATAATCGAAATCCGGCTCCAAGGCGGACCTGGTTAGCGGCTCCTTTACGGGGCCGCTTCGTTTTTAACGTATGCGCACACGGTCCATTAAGCGCTGCATGATACCCATGCGTCAGACTGAACTTCTGGGGAGTGCTGACATGCAGGGGTTGACCGAACCGAGGCGCCGAAAGTTGCGCGACTATTTTCGCGCACCCAGGATCGTGCGCCGTTTCCGCAAGAACGACGACGGCACCACGGCGATCGAGTTCGCCATCCTCGCCGCACCGTTCTTCGTCCTGCTCTTCGGCATCATCGAGAGCTCGCTGATCTTCTTCGCCGGCCAGATGCTGGAAAGCTCGGTCGATGAAGTCGGGCGCAAGGTGCGCACCGGCCAGCTCGACAACACCATGACCGCCGCGCAGTTCCGCACCGAAGTGTGCAACTCGGCCGCGATCCTGTTCGATTGCGACGGCATCAAGATCGATCTGAAGGTCGCGGCGAAGTTCCAGGACCTGGGCAATCCGCCGATCCCGGACGCCAATACCAATGTCAGCAATTTCTCGGCCTACGGCTTCACCGCGCCGTGCCCGGAGGAAATCGCGATGGTCACCGCCAGCTACGAGTGGCCGATCTTCACCTATTTCGCTGCCGACAACATCTATCCGCAGTCGCGCGGGTCCAACAGCGCCGCGTTCCGCAAGATACTGCTCAATGCGGTCATCCGTGTTCCGGACCGAACCCTATCCCGCCGGCACCGGCGGCCGTGCCTGCTGAGCCGGACGCCGATGGCGCCGCGACAAGAAGAACTGGGGAATGGCAAGATGAAACTTCGTGAACAACTGAGGCGCGGCAGGGCAAGGCTGCTGATGGCGGCGGACGCGTTCCGGCGCGAGGCGCGCGGCGTCGCCGCGGTCGAATTCGCCTTCATCGCCCCGATCATGCTGCTGCTGTTCGTCGGCACGATCGAGCTTTCGGCCGGTGTTTCGGTAAACCGCAAGCTGTCGCGGCTGTCGAGCACGGTCAGCGATCTCGTCACGCAGAGCCAGACGCTGACGTCGACCGACGTGACCAACATCATGGCCGCCGCGACCAAGGTCATGTACCCGTACACCGACCAGGTCAGCATCGTGCTCACCGGCATCAGCATCGACAATTCCGGAACGGCGAAAGTAGCCTGGAGCAAGGCCCAGAACGGCACGCCGCTGACCGTCGGGGCCACCTATGCGAACGTTCCGGCCAAGATCAAGAAGGCGAACACATTCCTCGTTGCGGCCAAGGTGACGACGACCTACACGCCGTCCTTTGGCTGGGCATCCTACAATGCCTCGAGCGGCCTGTCGTTCAGCCGCACGCCGATCAACATGAACGAGGAAATCTTCCTGCGGCCGCGCATCGGATCGCAGGTGACAGTGCAGTAGCACTGGCTTCCTGCCGAAGAACCGAAGCCCCGCCCTGTGGCGGGGCTTTTTTCATTCGCTCTCGCCCGCAAGCCCCTTTTCGCGGAACATTTGCGCCAGCGGCTCGAATTGCGACTGGCGCGCCGTGATGAAGCCGCCGCCGAACATCGGTTCGATGGAATCGTATGCTACAGGATCATTGCCGAACATCTGGCCGAGCAATCCGCGAAGGATGTTCTTGGCCTCGCCGTCGAGGTTCTTGCGGACCGCATGCACACGGTGCGGAACGGGCGATGACCGCCAGATGATCTCCACTTCGAAGCTGCCTTGCGGCCGCTCGGCGATCTGGCGCAGCGTGCCGCGCGAATAACCTTGCGAGGCATCGCCAGCGAGCGAGCTCCAGCCGACCAGGGCATCGATGGAGCCCTCCGCAAGCGCCGTGATCGCCAGCGCGCTGTCCGCGAACCTGACGCGCCTTCACGCTCTTCGCGTCGATATCGAGGCCTGCCTTGCGCAATTCATGTCCCGCGAGCATGGGCCCGCCCGCCGCCGCATCCGCGATGACACCGATGGTGCCCCCCTTGCAATGCCGCCGGATCGCGACGGCCCGCCGCGCCGCACCAGCAGGATCTGGTGGAACGCCGCATCGCCATCGGCAAAGATGGCGCTCACCAGCGGCTCGACGCATTCACATCGCGCCGATGGCCGCGCCGTATGCCATGGCTGAAAACACCGCGTACTCGATCCGCGAGCGCGCGGCGGCATCGATCATCGCCGGGAAATCGCGCATGGCGACGATCTCCACCGGCAGGCCGAGCGCCCGCTCCAGCGCCAGCCGGAAGGGCTCGCTGCGCGCGATGTCCTGCCGGGCATCCTCGCTGGCCGTGATCGCCACGCGGAAAGTGCCGATTTCCTCGCGCCAATCCGCGAGCGACGGCCTCGCCAATGTCAGCAGCACGCCTGCGACGGCAAACCCCTTCTTGAACAAGCCCGGCACTCCCATTCGCCCCGGCATCGGTGATAAACGCGAATCACCCGGATTGAAAACCGCCAGCCTGCAAAAACCGCCTTTCGCGCTGTGATGCGCCGCTCTTGTTCTGCTATGGTCCGGTCAGGGGACATTCTTCGTGAGGAAATTGCAGCAATGGCGAGGGCATTCCTGTTCGTGCTCGACTCGGTCGGGGCAGGCGGCGCGCCCGATGCGGCCGAGTTCGGCGACGTGGGCGCCAACACGCTCGGCCACATCGCCAGAGCTTGCATGGACGGCCGCGGCGACGCGCGAAGGCCTGCGTTCCGGCCCGTTGCATTTGCCCAATCTGGAGCGGCTGGGGCTCGGATTTCGCCGCGCGCAATGCCTGCGGCGAGCTGCCCGCCGGGTTTGACCCGCAGATCCAGCCATCCGCTGTCCACTGCAGCGCCATCGAGGTTTCCAGGGGCAAGGACACGCCGTCCGGACATTGGGAAATTTCCGGCGTGCCGGTGCCGTTCGACTGGGGCTACTTCCCCAGGACCGAGCCGACCTTTCCCGCCCGGACTCACCGATGCTCTGGTGCGCGAGGCAGGGCTGCCCGGCATTCTCGGCAACAAGCATGCCTCGGGCACGGACATCATCGCCGAGCTTGGCGCGGAGCACATCCGCACCGGCAAGCCGATCTGCTACACCTCCGCGGATTCCGTGCTGCAGATCGCCGCGCATGAACGGCATTTCGGGCTGGAGCGGCTCTACAAGGTGTGCGAGATCGCCCGCGCCATTCTCGACCGCACGATGGGCGATGCCGTGATCGGCCGCGTGATCGCCCGGCCCTTCATCGGCGAAACGCCCGCCGATTTCGAGCGCACCGGCAACCGCAAGGATTACGCCGTACTGCCGCCCGAGCCGACGCTGCTGGACCGCGCCAACGATGCCGGGCGGGCGGTCATCGCGGTCGGCAAGATCGACGACATCTTCGCCCATCAAGGCCCGACGGACGTGCGCAAGGCCAATGGCAATGCCGCGCTGCTGGAAGCCACGCTTGGGTGCGATCCGCGACTTGCCGCAGGGCGGCCTCGTCTTCACCAATTTCGTCGACTTCGACCAGCTTTACGGCCACCGGCGCGACGTGCCGGGCTATGCCGCGGCGCTCGAGGAATTCGACCGGCAATTGCCCGCGGCTGATGGCGCCCTTGCAGCGATGGCGACCTGATGGTCATCACCGCCGATCACGGCAACGACCCGACCTGGAGCGGCACCGATCACACCCGCGAACAGGTGCCCGTGCTCATCTGGCGCAAGGGCATCACTCCCGCCAATGCCGGCACGCGGCCAAGCCTTTGCGACATCGGCGAGACCATCGCCGCCCATCTTGGCCTTGCGCCCGGCCGGCACGGAACCCCGATCAAGGAAGCGCTTTCATGAAACCAGGCTTGCCCAAGGCCGAAATCCACTGCCACATCGAGGGCGCCGCCAACCCGGCGCTGGTGGTCGAGCAGGCCCGCAAATACGATGTCGATGTCTCGCGCGTTCATCTCGCCGGACCTTCACTACGTCTGGCACGATTTCACTTCCTTCCTGCAGGCCTATGACGGCGCCGCGGCGCTCTTCCGCACGCAGGAGGACTACGCGCTGCTGGCCGAAACCTACCTGCTGTCGCTGGCGGCGCGAAGGCGCGATCTACAGCGAGTTCTTCATCTCGCACCGACCATGCGCGCGAGGCCGGGCTGTCGCCGCAAGCCTATGTCGAGGGCCTTGCGCGAAGGCATGGAGCGGGCGCGTGTGCGAGCGGCATCGAAGTCGCGGATGATCGCCACCGGCCTGCGCCACATGGGACCGGACGCCGTGGAGGCGCGCGGCGCGGCTTTGCGTCGAAATGGCCCATCCGATGATCACCGGCTTCGGCATGGCCGGCGAGGAGCGCATGCACCACCCGCGCGATTTCGTGCGCGCCTTCGACATCGCGCGCGAGGCGGGTCTGGGCATCACCGTCCATGCCGGCGAACTTGCCGGTTGGGAAAGCGTCGCCGCCGCGCTCGACTGGCTGAGGCCCAGCCGCATCGGCCATGGCGTGCGCGCCATCGAGAACCCGGCTCTGGTGGAGCGCATCGCCGACGAGGGCATCGTGCTCGAGTGCTGCCCCGGTCTCCAACGTCGCGCTGAAGGTGTTCCCCGACTACGCCTCCCATCCGTTCCGCGCGCTCGACAAGGCCGGTTGCCGCGTCACGCTCAACTCCGACGATCCGCCGTATTTCCACACCTCGCTGGCGCGCGAATATGCGGTCGCCGAGCAGCATTGGGACTATGGCGAGGCCGATTTGCTGCGCTTTACCCGCACTGCGATCGAAAGCGCCTTCATCGATGGGGAAATGCGGGCGCGCCTGCTTGAGAAATGCGACTGCCGGGAGGCATAGGCTGAACCGCAACAGGCGCCTCGCGCGCACCGAGGCAATCTGGAGCATGACATGTCCGAAGATTCAAAAGTCCCCGGGCCGTCCGCAGGTCACCGTCGTCGATCATCCGCTGGTCCAGCACAAGCTGACCATCATGCGCGACAAGGAGACCTCGACGGCGGGCTTCCGCCGGCTGCTGCGCGAGATCTCGCTGCTGCTCGGCTACGAGGTGACGCGCGATCTCGAACTGACCACGATCGCGATCGAGACGCCGCTGACGACGATGGAGGCGCCGACGCTCGAGGGCAAGAAGCTGGTCTTCGCCTCGATCCTGCGCGCCGGCAACGGCCTGCTCGACGGCATGCTCGACCTGGTGCCCGCGGCCCGCGTCGCCCATATCGGCCTCTACCGCGACCACGAGACGCTGGAGCCGGTCGAGTACTACTTCAAGGCGCCGAGCGACCTCGGCGACCGGCTGGTCATCGTCGTCGATCCGATGCTCGCGACCGCCAATTCGGCGATCGCCGCGGTCGACCAGCTGAAGGAGCGCGGCGCGACCAACATCCGCTTCCTCTGCCTGCTCGCCGCGCCCGAGGGCATCGAGCGCTTCACCACGGCGCATCCCGACGTGCCGGTCTTCACCGCCGCGATCGACAGCCATCTCAACGAGAAGGGCTACATCGTGCCGGGCCTCGGCGATGCCGGCGACCGCATGTACGGCACGAAGTGACGTTAACCGCTTGTTTACCGCGCCGATCGTTTTCGTGCGCGCGTCAACCCGAGGCTGACCATGCCGTGCAATGCTGGTTCCCGCTCAATCGGGAACATCCGGCATGTGGCGCTACATCTTCATGGCAGTTTCGGTGATCAGCTTTGCCAGCTACGGCCCGGCCTTGCTGCAGGAGAAGAATTGCCAGGGGCGATGCGCCGCAAGCTGAACCCGCGCAGGCGCCGCAGCTTGCCAAGGCCGAGATCCGGCAAGCAGGCGGACAATCCGTCGCAAGGCCGATCAACCCGTATCGCCGCCGACGAGCGCGGCCATTTCATCGCCAAGGCGCGGCTCAACGGCCGCCCGGTGGATGTGCTGGTCGATACCGGCGCGACGCTCGTCGCGATCAACGAGAGCACGGCGCGGCGCATCGGCCTGAAGCTGTCGGCGGCCGATTTCAAGTACAAGGTCAACACCGCCAACGGCCAGACCATGGCTGCGCAGCTGCCGTCATCGACGAGATCGAGATCGGCCGCGTCATCGCTCGCGACGTGCAGGCGAGCGTGCTGAAGGACACGGCGCTGGACGGCATCCTTCTCGGCATGAGTTTCCTGGGCAAGCTCAAGCGCGTCGAGGTTTCGCGGACGGCACGCTTGTGCTTGACGCAGTGAGCCTTCAGCCGATCCGCTCCAGCACCGCCGGCGGCATGCCGGTTCCCTTTTCCACCGCGCCGCAGCGATGCGCGCCTTCGCCCGTTCCGCGCTCGCCTCGTCGCGCGCCAGGATTTCGCACAGCGGCGAAACGCCGTCCCAGTCGCGCCCGGCGATGTTGACAAGGCCGACGGCGTGGTCGATCGCGTCCTGCGGCCGCGTGCGCCCGCCGCCAAGCTCGATCACCGCAAGCCCGATCTGGCGCGCGTCGAAGGCAAGGTTGCCCTTGCAGCGCATGCGCCTGTTTATCGTTCGCCATCACCGGAACGCGAACCGGCGGGGCGGGGAGGTAATGAGCTCGCGCGCTCGACGAAATCGGCAGGTCCGCCCAGCGCCGCCACCATGCGCGCCGAACGTCTCCGCCGCCTTGCCGGACGTGAACGCGGCCTCCATGCGCGCCGCGCCGTCCGCCGTATCGTGCGGCGATGCCCGGCCGAGACCAGCATCTGCGCGCCGAGCGCCACGCGTCACCTGCCACAGCCGCTTGTCGATGTGCCTGCCGGTGAGGAAATCCACCGCGTTCTGCATTTCGACGGCATTGCCCGCCGCCGAGGCCAGCGGGTGGTCCATGTCGGTGATCAGCGCCGTGGTGCGCAGGCCCGCGCCGTTGGCGACCTCCACGAGGCTGATCGCGAGTTCGCGCGCCTTCGCCAGCGAATTCATGAACGCGCCGGAGCCGACCTTCACGTCGAGCACCAGGCCCTTGAGCCCGGCGGCGAGCTTCTTCGACAGGATCGAGGCGGTGATCAGCGGCACGCTTTCCACGGTCGCGGTCACGTCGCGGATCGCATAGATGCGCTTGTCGGCGGGGGCGAGATCGCCCGTCTGGCCGATGATGGCGCAGCCGACATCCTCCACCACCTTGCGGAACAGCGCATTGTCGGGCGCGGTGACATAGCCGGGTATCGCATCGAACTTGTCGAGCGTGCCGCCGGTATGGCCAAGCCCGCGCCCGGAAATCATCGGCACGAAAGCGCCGCAGGCCGCGACCGCATCGGCGCCAGCATCAGCGAGACATTGTCGCCGACGCCGCCGGTGGAATGCTTGTCGACCACGGCCGGGCCCAGATGCGACCAGTCGAGCACATCGCCCGAATCGCGCATCGCCAGCGTCAGCGCCACGGCCTCGTCGCGGTTCATGCCGTTGAAAAAGACGGCCATCGCCAGCGCCGCGACCTGGCCTTCCGAAACGCGGCCATCTGTGACGCCGGCGATGAAATCGGCGATCTCGCCAGGCTCGAGCGTGCCCCCGTCGCGCTTGCGGCGGATGGTTTCCTGCGGGAGCATCGCTCATACGCCGAACGGCGTCCAGATCGTCTTGATGCGCACGGCGTGGAACAGGAATTCGCGCCCCTGTCCCTGCACCGGATCGAGCCAGTCGCGCGCCTTGCCGTTGTTGACCCACGTCGCCTTCAGATTGCCGGCCGATTCCGTGCTCGACCGCGGCGCTGCCCTCGCGCCGTGCCGAAATACCAGTGGCAGCCGATATCGTCGTGCCGCGCCATTTCCCTGGCCAGCGCGTCGCGCGGGCCGGTGACGAAGTTGACGACACCGCCCGGCAGGTCCGAGGTGTCGAACACCTGGTAGAGATCGCCCGCGACCAGCGGATAGGCTTGCGAGGGCGTCACCACGACGCGGTTGCCCATGGCGATCGCCGGCATCACCAGCGATACGAGCGACAGCAGCGGCGCCTCGTCGGGCGCGGAAATCGCCAGCACCTCGTAGGGTTCGTTGAGCGCAAGGCTCAGCATGTTGCGCCATGGGCGCGCGCACCGCCCCGTCATATTTGTCGGCCCAGGCCGCGTAGTGCATCACGCGCGCCACCGAGGCGGCGACTTCGCGCTGCGCCGCGCCTTGCGAAACGCCGGTCATGCGCCGCAGCAGCGTCGGCGAAGTCCGCGCCGCGCGCGCCTCGAGGTTTTCGGCGAGGAAATACAGCACCTGCGCCCGGCCATGGCCGGTCATCTCGGCCCAGCCCGCGGCCGCATGCGCCGCCTCCACCGCGTTGCGGATGTCCTTGCGGTTGCCGAAGCCGGCTTCCGAAATCAGGCGGCCCTTGCGCGTCCAGCACCGGATAGGAATAGCCCGAATCGGGCCGCGCCTGCGCGCCGCCGATATAGTTCTTCATCGTGCGGTCGAGACCTGACCCCGATCCGATGCCCTGCGGCAAGGGCTCCGGCGCGGGCCGTTGGCGCGGGCAGCTGGCGCGCCTTCTTGCGTCCATGCCGGAACGAGATATTCAAGCATGCCCTCGCGCCCGCCCTCGCGGCCGAAGCCCGATTCGCGGTAGCCGCCGAAGCCGATGCGGCGGCGTCGAACAGATTGGTCGAATTGATCCACACGACGCCGGCCTTCAGCCGCCGCGCCGTGTCGAAGGCGATGTCGAGGCTCTGGCTCCAGACCGATGCCGCCAGCCCGTAGCGGCTGTTGTTGGCAAGCTCCACCGCCTCGCCCGGCGTGCGGAAGGTCATCGACGCGATCACCGGGCCGAAGACTTCCTCCTGCGCCAGCCGCGAGGCCGGTTCGACATCGGTGAAAAGCGTCGGCGGATAGAAGCAGCCCTTGCCGGACCTGGCCTTGGCCCACGACGGCTGCCACATCTGCGCGCCAGATTCGATGCCCTCGCGCACCCGCGCCTCGATGTTTTCGATCTGAACCGGATCGACCACCGCGCCGATGTCGATCGCCTTGTCGAGCGGATCGCCCATGCGCAGCTTTTCCATGCGCGCCTTCAGCCGGTCGTGGAAGCGCCCGGCAATGCCTTCCTGCACCAGCGCCCGCGATCCGGCGCAGCAGACCTCGCCCTGGTTGAACCAGATCGCGTCGACCACGCCCTCGACCGCCGCGTCGATATCGGCCTCGTCATGGACGATGAATGGCGACTTGCCGCCAAGCTCCAGCGACAGCTTCTTGCCCGTGCCCGCAGTCGCCTTGCGGATGATCCGCCCGACTTCGGTCGAGCCGGTGAAGGCGATCTTGGCAAAGCCCTCATGCGCGACGATGGCCGCCCCGGTCGAGCCGTCGCCATTGACGATGTTGACGACGCCCGCGGGCAGCCCGGCCTCGTTGCAAAGCTGCGCGAAGGCCATGGCCGACAGCGGCGTGTATTCCGCCGGCTTCAGCACCACGGTGCAACCGGCGGCGAGCGCCGGCGCGATCTTCCAGGCCAGCATCAGCAGCGGGAAATTCCACGGTATCACCTGCCCGCAAACGCCCGCCGGCACATGGCCGGGCAATTCGCTCTCCATCAGCTCGGCCCAGCCGGCATGGTGGTAGAAATGGCGCGCCACCAGCGGCACGTCGATGTCGCGCGATTCGCGGATCGGCTTGCCGTTGTCGAGCGTTTCGAGCACCGCGAGCAGGCGCGAATGCTTCTGCACCTGACGGGCGAGCGCATAGAGATGGCGGGCGCGCTGGTTGCCCGAAAGCTTCGACCATGTCGCGAAAGCCTTTGTCGCGGCGGCCACGGCCGCATCGACATCCTTGGCCGTGCCGAGCGCGATGTCGGCGAGCTTCTCGCCGGTGGCGGGATTGGTGGAGGCGAAGGTCTTGCCCTTTGCCGGCGACGAACTGCCCGCCGATGAAATGTCCGAAACGGCGGCCGTGCTTTTCCAGCCAGGCCTTGGCCGGTGCGGCGTCTTCCGGCGCCGGACCGTATTCCATCGACTTCATCAGGGAGCGGATCTCGTTCATGACAAGTCCTCAGGCCATCGCGTGGCGGTTCGCCGCCGAATAGCGGCCGGTGAGGTAATGTTCGAGCTGGCGCTCGATGTCGGTCAGCAGCGCGCTGGCGCCGAGGCGGAAGAGGTCGGGCTCCAGCCACTCGCGCGAAAGCTCCTCCTTCATCAGGATCAGCCAGTCGAGCGCATCCTTGGCCTTGCGGATGCCGCCCGCCGGCTTGAAGCCGACCTTGAAGCCCGTCGCTTCGTGATAGTCGCGGATCGCGCGCGCCATGACCAGGCTCACCGGCAGCGTCGCGTTCACCGCTTCCTTGCCGGTGGAGGTCTTGATGAAGTCGGAGCCCGCCATCATCGCCACCATCGAGGCGCGGTAGACATTGGTCAGCGTCTTCAGATCGCCGGTGGCAAGGATCGCCTTCATGTGCGCATCGCCGCAGGCCTCGCGCATCTGTACGATTTCGTCGTAGAGCGCCTGCCAGTTGCCGGTCAGCACATGCGCGCGGGTGATGACGATGTCGATCTCGTCCGCGCCCTCCGCCACCGCGAAACGGATTTCCGCGAGCCGTTGCGGCAGCGGCGTCAGGCCCGCCGGAAAACCGGTCGCGACCGAGGCGACGGGGATGCCGCTGCCTTCCAGCGCCCGCACGGCCGTTCGCCACCATGGTCGGGTAGACGCAGACAGCGCCGGTCTTGATCTCGCCCGGCGAAAGGCCCAGCGCCTCGACAATGTCGTGCCGCAGCGGATTGCGCGCCTTGGCGCAGAGCCGGCGCACGCGGCCGGGCGTGTCGTCGCCGGAAAGCGTCGTCAGGTCGATCGCCTGCACCGCCTTCAGCAGCCATGCGGCCTGCCATGCCTTCTTCACCGTGCGGCGCGTGGTCAGCGACGCGGCGCGGCGCTGCGCGGCGGAAAGGTTCACCTCCACCGCCTCGAACATCTCGGGCCGCAGCGGCATGATTTCGTTGCGCGGGTGATGCGTGGCGAGGGCCACGAGCTGTCCGGACCCGGTCTTCGCCAGGGCCGTTTCCGGTTGCGCGGCGTCGGTCTTCATCTCGAAATTTCCTTCAAGGACGCGGCGATGAGTTCCCCCAGGATCTTGCCGCCCCTGGGCGCATTTTCCTTGGTCTCGCCGTGCGACAGTTCCGCCCCGGTCATGCCGGCGGCAAGATTGGTGATCACCGAGAAGGCGGCGCAATCGAGGCCGAGGAAGCGCGCCAGGATCACCTCCGGCACGGTCGACATGCCGACCGCGTCCGCGCCCATGATCCGCGCCATGCGGATCTCGGCCGGCGTCTCGAAGCTCGGGCCGGAGAACCACATGTAGACGCCCTCGTGCAGCGTGCACGCCGCGCAGCCTTTGCGGCCTTGCGGAAGACGCCCATCATCGCGGCATCATAGGCATCGGTCAGGCCGACGAAGCGCGCGTCGCTGGGCTCGCCGATCAGCGGGTTGGCGCCGGCGAAATTGATGTGGTCGGTGATCATCATCACCGAGCCGGCATCCATTTCCGGGCGCAGCGATCCGGCCGAATTGGTGAGGATGAGCCGCTTGATGCCGATGGCCTTCATCACCTCCAGCGGCCAGCGCATCGCGGCGGCATCGCCGTTCTCGTAGTAATGCGCGCGGCCCGAAAGCAGCACCACCGGCATGCCGTCGAGATAGCCGGCGGCAAGCTCTCCCGGCATGGCCGCTGACGCCGGACTGCGGGAAAACCCGGCAGCTCGGAATAGGGCACGCGCACGCCGCGCTCGAGCATCGTCGACGAGGCCGCCAAGGCCCGAGCCGAGCACGATCGCCGTTTGCGGCAGCATGCCCGCCAAGCACGTGCGATGAGGTGTTCGGTGGCGCGGTTCACTCGTGGATTCTCCATGGCGAAGGACTTGGGCAGCAACTCGCCCAGCGTCACGGTTTCGACGACGCCCTTCTGGTCGCAGAGATGGATTTTGGTCAGGGCGCGCCGAATTCGCTGAGGCGCTGGCGGCAGCCGCCGCAGGGCGTGATGCCGTCCACCGCGTCGCAGATCACCGCGATTTCGGCGATCGCGCCCGCCGCCGTCCATGACCATGTGGGCGATGGCGCTCGTCTCGGCGCACCAGCCTTCCGGATAGGAGGCGTTCTCGACATTGCAGCCGGCGAAGATGCGCCCGTCGGTCGTCAGGATCGCCGCGCCGACCGGGAATTTCGAATAGGGCGCATGGGCGCGCGCCATGGCCATGGCGGCCAGGCGGTGACAGGTTTGCAGCCATGGCTCAGCGCTCCTTCACGTAGGGCACGCCGCCGGCGCGCGGCGGGATGGCCTTGCCGATGAAGCCGGCAAGCAGGATGACGGTCAGGATATAGGGCAGTCGCCTGCATGAGCTGCACCGGCACCTCGCCGATGCCGCGGCAGCGGCACGCCCTGCAGGCGGATCGCGACCGCATCGAGGAAGCCGAACAGCAGGCAGGCGAACAGCACCGGCACCGGCCTCCACTTGGCGAAGATCAGCGCGGCCAGCGCGATGAAGCCGCTGCCGGCGGTCATGTCCTTGACGAAGCCGGCCGATCTGCGCGATCGGCAAGATAGGCGCCGGCGACGCCGCACAGCACGCCGCAGATGATCACCGCCCGGTAGCGCAGCCAGCGTCACCGAGATGCCGGCCGTGTCGACCGCCGCCGGGTTCTCGCCGACGGCGCGCAGCCGCAGGCCGAAGCGGGTGCGGTAGAGCACCCACCAGGTGATCGGCACCATCGGCGAAGGCGACATAGACGAGGAGTTGTGGCCGGAGATCAGGTCGGAATAGATCGGCCCGATGATCGGCACGCCCGCGCAGCGCATCGGCGCCGGGCAGCTTGATCGTCCGTGAAGCGCGCTCGTTCGGCAAGCTGCGGCGTGCGGCCGCCCTGCGCGAACCAGGCCTGCGCCGAGGAGGATGGTCGTGCCGGCGGCGATGAAGTTGATCGCGACGCCGGAGACGATCTGGTTGCCGCGATGCGGTGATCGAGGCGAAGCCGTGGACCAGCGCCAGCGCGACCGCGACGAGCACGCCGGCGCAGAGCCCGAGCCAGGCCGAGCCGGAACACGGCCGCGGCCGCGCCGGCGGCAAAGGCGCCGACCAGCATCTTGCCTTCGAGGCCGATGTCGAAGATGCCGGAGCGCTCGGAATAGAGCCCGGCGAGGCCGGCCAGCAGCAGCGGCATCGAGAGGCGGATGGTGCGCGTCGAGGATCTGGACGAGGCGTGATGAAATCCATGCTCAGGCCCCCTTCGGCTGTGCTGCGGCGGCACGGCGCACGCGCGACGAAGAACTCGGTCAGACGCCGGGCCGGAACATGTGCTCCAGCGCGCCGGCAAACAGGATGACCAGGCCCTGGATGATGACGATCATGTCGCGCGAGATCTTCGGCATCTCGAAGGCGAGTTCGGCGCCGCCCTGGTAGAGCATGCCGAACAGGATCGCGGCGAGGACGATGCCGACCGGATGCGAGCGGCCCATCAGCGCCACGGCGATGCCGACGAAGCCGGCGCCGGCGACGAAATCGAGGCTGAGCCGGTGCTGGTCGCCCATCATCGGGTTGAGCGCCATCATGCCGGCGAGCGCCGCCCGAGATCAGCATGGTGACGATGATCGATGCGCGCCTGCGGAATGCCGGCATAGATCGCCGCCTTCGGGTTGAGCCCGATGGTGCGCATCTCGTAGCCGAAGCGTGGTGCGCCAGATCAGCAGCCAGACGAGGAAGCAGGCCACCAGCGCCAGCAGGAAGGAGATGTTGAGCGGCGCCGCTCGACATGTCGAGGCCGAACATGGCGAGCAGCCAGCCGAGCTTCGGCAATTGCGCGCCATCGCGCGAAGATGCGCGTCTCCGGCGCCATCTGGCCCGGCCGGCTTCAGCACAGCCGATCAGCAGCATAGACCATGATCGCGGCGGCGATGAAGTTGAACATGATCGTCGTGATGACGATGTGGCTGCCGCGCTTGGCCTGCAGATAGGCCGGGATCAGCGCCCAGAGTGCGCCGAAAAGCGCGCCGCCGAGGATCGCGAGCGGGATGATCAGCGTACCAGGGCAGCCAGGCGTCGAGCGTCAGGCAGACGAGCGCGACGCCGAAGCCGCCGACATAGGCCTGACCCTCGCCGCCGATGTTGAACAGGCCGCAATGGAACGCGACCGCCACCGACAAGCCCGGTGAAGATGAAGTTGGTCGCGTAGAACAGCGTGAAGCCGATGTCTGTAGCCGGAGCCGAAGGCGCCGTTGACGAGGAGATAGGCCGCGCCGCAACGGGTTTTCGCCGACGAAGATCACGACGAGGCCGGCGATCAGGAAGGCGACCACCAGGTTGATCAGCGGCATCAGGCCGTAGTCGACCCATTTGGGCAATTCGTTTCTCATGCCGCTCCCCCGAGCAAGTCCAGCCGCCCGTGATTGTCCATGGCGAAGAACGGATTGTGCGCGACTTCCCACAGATGACGCGTCGAGGTCGCGAAAATTGCCGCTGTAGCCGCCCCAGAAAACCTTGGCCGGCGGCTTGACCGGCTCGCGCCCCGGCCTCGACGGCGCGCGCGTAGAACTCGTCCACCGCCGCCTGGATCCTCAAGGTTGATCGCGAGCGCCGAGCGAGCCGGAGCCGCGCGGCAATTCGCCTTCGCCGCCATCGGCAATCATGTCCTCGCGCTTCCACAAGCGCCAGCACCAGGTTCGCGCCCTGCATGAAGGCCGTCGTGTCGACGCTTTGCGGCGCCTTCAGCCAGCCAAGCGCCTCGTAGAATTGCGTGGCGGCAGCGACATCGGCAACGCCGAGCGTGACCAGCGAGACGCGGGCGGTCGGCAGCGTCATTCCGCCGCCTCCGGCACGTTCTCGCCCTCGACGCCGGCCATCAGCAGGCCGAGTCTCGCCTTCGCTGGCCTCGCGGCGCGCGCTCGCCGACGATGCGGCCGGCGAACATCACCAGGATGCGGTCGGACAGCGAGCGGATCTCGTCGAGTTCGACCGAGACGAGCAGGATCGCCTTGCCCGCGTCGCGCATCTCGATGATGCGCTTGTGGATGAACTCGATGGCGCCGACATCGACGCCGCGCGTCGGCTGGCCGATGATCAGCACGTCCGGATCGCTGCTTCCATCTCGCGCGCCAGCACGATCTTCTGCTGGTTGCCGCCGGAGAAATTGGCCGTCTTCAGCGCGGCAGTCCGGCGGGCGGATGTCGTATTGCTCGATCTTCTCTGCGGGCATCCTCGCGGATCGCCTCGATGTCGAGGAACGGCCCTTTCAGGTACGACTCGGCTCGTCGTGATAGCCGAGGATCGAGTTCTCGTTTTCCTCGAAGGGCAGCACCAGCCCGATATGGTGCCGGTCCTCCGGCACATGCGCGAGGCCCCGGCCGCGCAGCTCGCGCGGGATCGGCGGCGCCGGTCACGTCGATCGCTCTTGCCGTCGAGCATCAGCACGTCGCCGGACTCGGCGCGGCGCATGCCGGCAATCGCCTCGAGCAGTTCGCGACTGGCCGTTGCCGGCGACGCCGGCGATGCCGACGATCTCGCCGGCGCGCACGTCGAAGGAGACGTCGTCGACCATCGTGACGCCGCGGCTGTCCTGCACCGTCAGGTTCGCGCACCGCGAGCTTGCACGTCGCCGGGCTTGGCCTCGCCCTTCTCGACGCGCAGCAGCACGCGGCGGCCGACCATCAGCTCGGCCAGTTCCTCGACGCGTGGTCTTCGCGGTCTCGCGCGTCGCCACCATCTCGCCGCGCCGCATCACCGAGACCGTGTCGGTGATCGCCATGATCTCGCGCAGCTTGTGGGTGATGAGGATGACGGTCTTGCCCTGCTCCTTGAGCTGCGCGAGGATGCGGAACAGGTGGTCGGCCTCGGCCGGCGTCAGCACGCCCGTCGGCTCGTCGAGGATCAGGATGTCGGCGCCGCGATAGAGCGCCTTGAGGATTTCGACGCGCTGCTGCAGGCCGACCGGCAGTTCCTCGATGATCGCGTCGGGATCGACCTCGAGCGCGTATTCGCGCTCCAGCCGCTTCAGCTCGGCCCGCGCCTGCGCGACGCCGCTTGTTGAGGAGCGCGCCGTCCTCGGCGCCGAGCATGACGTTTTCCAGCACGGTGAAATTCTCGACCAGCATGAAGTGCTGGTGCACCATGCCGATGCCGGCGCGCGATGGCGTCGCTTGGCTGTCTGGATCGTCGACCGGCTTGCCGCTCGACGCGGATCTCGCCGCTGTCGGCCTGGTAGAAGCCGTAGAGGATCGACATCAGCGTCGACTTGCCGGCGCCGTTCTCGCCGATGATGCCGTGGATTGCACCCTGGCGCACCTGCAGCGAGATGTTCTTGTTGGCCTCGACCGGACCGAAGCGCTTGGAAATGCCGACGAGTTCGATGGCCAGCGGAGCATCTGCGCCCGCGTGGACTCCCCCCGATTGACCTCCGTTTTTCGACATGTTCCCAGCCATCGTGACCCGTTCCCGCCTCGCCGGTCGGGCGAGGGCGCTTGCAAGCCGTTAGTTTGCGCAATATCGCCCGCCGCACAAGACCAAGCGCCGGAAGGGCGGCGGTTGACGACATTAAATTTTATCAACCGGTCAAAATCTGTCATGGCTTGTCGACGCAAGCGCCGCAGGCTTGCAATGCGGACCGCCCGCGCGATACTTCGCCGGTGCACACCCAAGGACATGAAAACCCATGACACGATCCAGCCCCTGGTCGCGCGACGATTTCGGCCTTTTCCGCCGGCTGCAAACGCGCTGGGCCGACAACGACATGTATGGCCACATGAACAACGTGGTGCATTACGCGCTTTTCGACACGGCAGTGAACGGCTGGCTGGTCGAAAAGGAGATGATTGATCCGCACGATGGGCGACCTCATCGGCCTCGTCGTCGAGACCGGTTGCAGCTATTTCTCCGAGCTTGCTTTCCCCGATCCCATCGTCGCCGGCATTCGCGTGGCGCATCTGGGCAATTCCTCGGTGCGATACGAGATCGCGCTGTTTCGCGGCGAGGAGGAACGCGCGGCGGCGCAGGGGCATTTCGTCCATGTCTATGTCGGACGCCTCTCGCGCAAGCCGCAGCCCTTGCCGCAGGCGTTCCGCGTGCTGCTGGAGGACTACATCAAATGAGCGAGCGACTCGTTTGCGCGCGCTGGAGGAATTGACGGCGCATCAGGCGAAGACCATCGACGAACTTTCCGCCGAACTTGCCTTGCAGGGCGAAAACCTGCGGCGCGTCCAGAAGAAACTCGACGCCATGGCCGAGCGCTTCATGGCGCTGGAAGAGACGGTGACGCCCGCCGCGGAAGCCACCCGGCCGCCGCACTGGTAGGGGCTACATCAGCGCGAAGAGCGTATCCTTCGGCGGGCACACCCGAAACTCGAGGTCGAGCAGGAACTTCTTGGTCGCAAGTGCCGCCGCCAAAGCCCACCAGCGCGCCGCCCGCGCCGATCACCCTGTGGCAGGGAATGACGATGGGCAGCGGGTTCGCGCCATTGGCCGAGCCGACAGCGCGGCTCGCGGAAAGCGGCTCGCCGATGGCCGTGGCGATTTCGCCATAGGTGGCGGTCGCGCCATAGGGAATTTGCCGCAGCGCCTGCCAGACCCGCAGCTGGAATTCATTGCCGTGCGGCTCCAGCGGCAGATTCGAACGCGGTGCGCTCTCCGGCGAAATATTCGCCGAGCTGGCGGATGGTTTCGCGAAAAGCCGTGGCGTCTTCGACCCATTCCGGCTTTGGCCGCCGTGCGCCGCGCCCCGAAGGGAAGCTGACGACGCGCAATGCCTCGTCGCTGCCGGCAAGCAGCAGCGGACCGATCGGGCTTTGCATGTGGCAATATCGGATCGTGCGCATGACCGGCATTATCGCGCGGTTTGCGGGAATCCACCCGAAAAGCGCTTTTCCTGCCTTCGAATTGGTTCGCTTGCTGGCGAACAACGAGACGCAAAGAAAACACCCGTCCCCACAAGCGGGAGGGGCTTTTGCGCCGTGCCCTCATCGAAACAAGGGTTAGTGTTTCGCTCTGGACAGACAGATGTCTGTTCTTGAGCATTGCGCGTGGGCCGGGTTGGCCCCTCCCCCCAACAAAAAAGCCGCCCCGGTTTCCCGGAGCGGCTTTCAATGCAGCGAATATTATCAGTACGGGCAGGCGTTGTCGGCCATGAAGTCGTGCACCTGGACGGTGCCGGCGATGATGTCGGCCTTGGCCTTTTCGACCGCTGCCGTCATTTCGGGCGTCACGAGCGACTTGTTGTTGTCGTCCATGGCGTAGTCGACGCCGCCTTCCTTGAGGCCGAGCACCTGGATGCCGCCCCACTTGTCGGACGCGCCTTCCTTGAACGCGGTGTTGACCGCGACATCGACGCGCTTGAGCATCGAGGTGAGGACCGAGCCCGGCTGCAGGCCGTTCTGGTTCGAAGTCGACGCCGATGCTGAGCTTGCCGGCGTCCTTGGCCGCCTGGAGCACGCCGATGCCGGTGCCGCCTGCCGCCGCGTAGACGACGTCCGCGCCGCGGTCGAACTGCGACTTGGCAAGTTCGCCGCCCTTGACCGGATCGTTCCATGCTTCCGGCGTGGTGCCGGTCATGTTCTCGAACACTTCAGCCGAGGGATTGGCTGCCTTGACGCCGCCGACATAGCCGCAGCCGAAGCGGCGGATCAGCGGGATGTCCATGCCGCCGATGAAGCCGACCTTGCCGGTCTTGGAGGCCATCGCCGGCCATGATGCCGACGAGGTACGAGCCTTCCTGCTCCTTGAAGACGATCGAGCGAACGTTCGGCAGGTCGACGACCATGTCGATGATGGCGAACTTCACGTCGGGAAATTCCTTGGCGACCTTCTCGACCGCGGCGGCCTGGGCAAAGCCCATGGCGACGATCGGCTGGTTGCCGTCCTGGGCGAAGCGCCGCAGCGCCTGCTCGCGCTGCGCCGCGTCGGAAATCTCGAACTCACGATATTCCGCGCCGGTTTCCTTCTTCCACATTTCCGCGCCGTTATAGGCCGCTTCGTTGAAGGATTTGTCGAACTTTCCGCCCATGTCGTAGATCACGGCCGGCTTCACGTCGGCTGCGTGCGCGGCAAATGCAGTGGCTGCGGCTGCCACGATGCCAAGAATGACTCTCTTCATCTGAGTTCCCTGTCTCTTTCTTTAGGTTTGTCCGCGACCAAGATTTTGGCGTGCGGCAACAGGCTGGTAATCGCCCGCCGGACCATCAGTTAGCGTCATTTTGCTCGCCACCGCAAGACGCCCGCTGCTGATCATCCGCACGGATTTGCGGCAGTTGCGGGCCTCAAAATACGCCCGGCGAAGGCGCGCCTCGGCCAAGTCGCCGGCACTTGCAATCGATTGCACGTCGGCCGGTTTCGCATTACAGCTTCGCACGCGCGCCGCCAGCGCCCGAACCCCGTGCCCGGCCCGTGCAATGCGCACTCGGAATTCACTGCATGCGACAGCTAGCCCTCATCGCCCATGATTCGCGCAAGGACGACCTCGTCGCCTTCGTCCTGCGCCATGCGGCGTTGCTGCAGGGCTTTCCCGATCGTTTGCACCGGCACCACCGGCGCGCGCATCCTCGAATCCGTCGGCCGGCCTCGAGGTCGAGCGCGTGCGCAGCGGCCCGCTCGGCGGCGACCAGCAGATCGGCGCGCGCATCGCCGAAGGGCGCATTTGCGGGCTGATCTTCTTCATCGATCCGCTCACGCCCATGCCGCACGACGTCGACGTGAAGGCGCTGATGCGGCTTGCGGCCTTGTACGATATTCCGATGGCGCTCAATTCCTCCACCGCCGCGATGCTGATCAGCTCCGGACTGATGCGAGCGCGAACGTGCGCTTGCGCAAGAGGCGGACAGCGGACAATGAACCTTGGAAAACCTGGGGAAATCGCGTGAAGTTCAGCTTTCCGGTCCTGATCGGCGACATTGGCGGCACCAATGCGCGCTTTGCGCTGGTGCCAGACGCCGTGGCTCGCCGGCCGAACGCTTCGAGCCGGTGCAATTGTCCGGCTATCGCGCGGATCGAGGACGCCATCGATGACGCGGTCCTGCGACATTCCAAGCTTCGCCCGGCCACCACGCTGATGGCCATCGCCACGCCGCTGGTGGGCGAACGGTTCCGCCTGACCAATGCCGACTGGATCATCGATCCCAAGGCGATGATCGCCGCGATACGGCCTCGACGAAGTCGTGCTGATGAACGATTTCGCGGCGCAGGGACTCGCCGCCCTGGCGCTGGAGCCGCAGCATCTGGCCACGCTCGGCGGCGGCGACGATCAGCGAAGGTCACCCCAAGGCGGTGCTGGGCGCGGGAACAGGCCTTGGCATTGCCCAGCTCGTGCGCGTCAACGGCAAGTGGACGGTGATTTCGGGCGAGGGCGGCCATGTCGACCTCGGCCCGCGCACGCCGCGCGAGTTCGCAGATCTGGCCGCATCTGGTCAAGCAGGAGGGGCGCATGAGCGCGGAGGAGGCGCTTTCGGGCCGCGGTCTGGAAAATCTCCACAACGCGATTTGCGCCGCCGATGGCATCGCCAATGACCGGCCCGGCGCCGCGGCGATTTCGGCGATGGCGCTGGGCAGGCACGCGATCCGCAAGCGCGCAGGAGGCTGTTGCGCTGTTCGTGACGCTGCTGGCCCGGCTTGCCGGCGACATGGCGCTGCTGACGCTGGCGCGCGGCGGCGTCTATCTGGCCGGCGGCATCGCGCAAAAGCTGATGCCGGGCCTCGATGCGGCGCTTTTCGCGCCGCATTCGAGGACAAGGCTCCGCACCAGGCAATCATGAGAGGCATCGCCGTGATGGTGATGACCCATCCGACCGCCGCGCTGGAGGGCCTCGCGGCATGGGTGCGCCAGCCCGGATCAGTACAGCCTGGAAGGCGCGGCCTGGCGCTTTGCCTGACCATCCTGCTGCACTGGCTCCGCTGCACTCTTTGCAAAGCGGCGTCGGCGCTGTATTAGAGCCTCGGATTTGACTCCGCGCACGGCAGGGATCGATTGCTTGACCACCGTTGGCGCATGGTCACCGTTTCGGCCGGGAAAGGCACAGGAACTTCCGTTGTCCTTTGAAAGCTTCAAGAAGGACGCCACCGATCCACAGTCGCAGGATGTGCTCATGCGCATCCTGCGCGAAAACATCGGCAGCTACCGCACGGAATACACGCTGGCGATCCTGTGCATGCTGGTTGTCGCGGCTGCCACCGGCTACAGCGCCTACATCATCAAGGATGTGGTCAACGAGGTATTCGAAAAGCGCAATGTCTCGGCCGCATACGTCATCGCGGCGCATAATCTTCGGCATCTTCGCGCTCAAGGGCTTTGCCGGCTTCGGGCAGGACGTGCTGCTCAACCGCATCAGCAACAACATCATCGCCCGCTACCAGAAGCGCGTCTACGACCACATGCTGCATCTGGGCGTAAGCTTCTACGCCGACCAGCGCTCGGCAGCGCTTGTCAGCAAGATCGGCCAGAACATCAGCGGCATCAAGGGCATGATGAACCTCGTGATCACGGTGGTGATCCGCGATTTCCTGACGCTGGCCGGCCTGCTGGTGGTGATGATCGTGCAGGACCCGATGATGACGCTCGGCTCGATGCTGGTGCTGCCGATCGCCGGTTATGTGCTGTCGCGCTATGTCAAGCAGATGAAGAAGCTTTCGCGCAAGGACGTGAACCTCAACGCGCGCGTTCGTCGGCGCAATGATCGAAAGCGCGCAGGGCATCGCCATCCTCAAGTCCTTCACCATGGAAGACCAGATGAAGGCGAAGGTCGGCGTGCTCGCCGACACGGCCGAAAAGCAGTCCAACCGCATCACGCTCGTCACTTCGCGCACCCGGCCGCTGACCGAAATGCTCGGCGGCATCGCGATCGCCGGCGCGGTTGCCTTCGGCGGCTGGCGCGTCATTGCCCACGGCGCGGACCAGGGCGCGCTGCTGTCGTTCCTTGCCGCCGCGATGCTGGCCTACGAGCCGGCGCGCCGGCTTGCGGCGTTCCGCGTCCAGTTCGAAAAGTCGCTGGTCAATGCGCGCATGCTCTACGAACTGCTCGACACGCCGGCCCGGCAGGCCGACAAGCCCGGCGCCGGTCGAGTTCAAGGCCGGCGAGGCGCGAGATCGTCTTCGATGACGTCAGCTTTTCCTACGGCAACGGCGAGAAGGTGCTGGACGGCGTTTCCTTCCGCGCGGCGCCCGGCAAGACCACGGCGCTTGTCGGCCCCTCGGGCGGCGGCAAGTCGACGATCATCAATCTCATGCAGCGCTTCTACGATCTCGAGGGCGGGCACATCCTGGTCGACGGCCAGGACATCGCCGACGTGAAGGTCGCCAGCCTGCGGCGGTCGCATCGCCTATGTCTCGCAGCAGCCGGTCCTGTTCGAAGGCACCATCGCCGACAACATCCGCTATGCGCCGCCCCGAGGCGACCCACGCCGAGGTCGAGGAGGCGGCCCGGCAGGCGCAGGCCCATGACTTCATCATGGAATTGCCCAGGGGTTACGACACGCGAAGTCGGCGAGATGGGCAACAACTTCTCCGGCGGCCAGCGCCAGCGCCTTTCGATCGCCCGCGCCATCGTGCGCAATGCGCCGATCCTGCTGCTCGACGAGGCGACTTCGGCGCTCGACAACGAATCGGAAAAGCTGGTCCAGGGCGCGCTCGACACGCTGATGAAGGGCCGCACGACCATCGTCATCGCGCACCGCCTGTCGACCATCCGCGATGCGCACACGATCGTCGTCATCGACCGCGGCAAGGTGGTGGAACAAGGCAGCCATGCCACGCTTGATCAAGCACCGCACCGGGCTTTATTCGCGCCTGCACCGCATTGGCGCGGCACCGCGGACGGACTTCATCGACGAGGAAGCCGTTGCGCCATGGATGAGATGAAACTTGTGGTGACGGGCGCCGGCGGCCGCATGGGTCAGGAGCTGATCCGCGCCATTCCAGGCCACGCCCGGCGCCGTGCTCGCCGGCGCGATCGAGCGCAGGGCTCGGATGCGATCGGCAAGGATGCGGCCAGCTCGCCGGGCTTCGGCCGAACGGCGTTATCGTCACCGACGATCCGCTGCCGGTCTTTGCCGCTGCCGAGGGCGTGCTCGACTTCACCGCGCCCGCGGCCAGCGTCGAATTCGCCGCGCTCGCGGCGCAGGCGCGCATCGTCCATGTCGTCGGCACCACCGGCTGACGCGCGGCGCGACGAGGAGAAAGATCGGGCCGCGGCCCGCCACGCCATGATCGTCAAGTCCGGCAATATCTAGCCTCGGCGTCAACCTGCCGGCGCTGCTGGTGGAGCAGGCGGCCCGCGCGCTCGGCGCGCGAGTACGACATCGAGATCGTCGAAATGCACCACCGCCACAAGGTCGATGCGCCGTCCGGCACGGCGCTGCTGCTGGGCGAAGCGGCGGCGCACGGGCGCGGCGTTGCGCTGGCGAACAACGCGGTGCGGGCGCGCGACGGGCATACCGGCCCGCGCGCCGAGGGCACGATCGGCTTTGCCTCGCTGCGCGGCGGCTCGGTCGTCGGCGACCACACGGTCATGCTCGCCGGCCCGGCGAGCGGATGAGATCACGCCACATCGCGCAGGACCGCTCGATCTTCGCGCGCGGCGCGGTCAAGGCGGCGCTTTGGGCGCGTGGCCAGAAGCCCGGTCTCTACTCGATGCGCGATGTCCTCGGCCTCGGCTGACCGCCCACCTCACCTTCTTTCGTTGGAGAAATTCATGTCCGGAACCCTCGTGCTCGTGCGCCACGGCCAGAGCGAATGGAATTTGCTCAACCTGTTCACCGGCTGGAAGGATCCCGGACCTGACCGAGCTCGGCGTGCAGGAGGCAGCGCCGGGCCGGCGAATTGCTGGCCGAGCGCAAGGCATCAAGTTCGACATCGCCTTCACCTCGGCGCTGTCGCGCGCGCAGCGCACCTGCCAGATCATCCTCGACGGCGTCGGCCAGCCGGGCGCTTGAGACGATCCGCGACGAGGCGCTCAACGAGCGCGACTATGGCGACCTTTCCGGGCTCAACAAGGACGATGCCCGCGCCAAGTGGGGCGAGGAGCAGGTGCACATCTGGCGCCGCTCCTATGACGTGCCGCCGCCGGGCGGCGAAAGCCTGAAGGACACCGGCGCGCGCGTCTGGCCTTATTACCTGCAGGAGATCCTGCCGCGCGTCATGCGCGGCGAGACCGTGCTGGTCGCCGCGCACGGCAATTCGCTGCGCTCGCTGGTCATGGTGCTCGACAGGCTGTCGCGCGAGGAGATCACGGAGCTCAACCTTGGCACCGGCGTGCCGATGATCTACCGGCTCAACGCCGACACGACCGTTGCCTCCAAGGAAGTGCTGGAGCACTGAACCGCTTTGACGTTTGCGTAAGCGTAAGATATTTTGCCGCCATGGATCATGTCACGCCATCGGAACGGTTCTTCACGTCGCAACACCCGGCCAACGAGACCCTGAAACTGCGCTATTGCGGCATCAGCGACGGCGTCTTGAGCGTCGAAATGGAAGCCTCGCCCGATTTCGTCGCGGACGAGGCAAGCGGTCATCTGCATACTGGCTTCGCGACGTTGGCGCTCGACACCGTGATGGGCGGCGCAGTGCTGGCCTCGCTCGATAAGATTCAGCCCTTCGCCACGGCGGGCCTTACCGCGCAGCACATGCGCCGGCCGGTGCGCGGTGAAAAGCTGATCTGCCGGGCGCGGTGCGAAGGCATCTACGCGACATGGCGCACATGAGCGGGCAACTCGTCTCGGCGCAGACCGGAGAGGTGCTTTCCACCGGCACCGGCACCTTCATGATCGGCACCAGGGCCAAGCCGCTTGGGAGCCGGGTATGAAGGCCGGGCTGAAGCAGGTTCACACCGCCGGACGCGAGGCGCTGCTCTCCTCGCCCATAGCCCGTTGGCTGCAGGCCGAACTGACCCCTCGCGAGAACGTCTACCGCATGCGCTTTGCCGAACGCCACATCGGCAATCCGTTCGTGCGCGCCCTGCATGGCGGCGTCGTCGGCTCGATGATGGAGTTTTCGGCACTGCTGGAAATGGCCCGGCCTCGATGAAAATGCGCGCGGCGAGATCGTCTCCTCCTCCATCGACTATCTGCGCGTGACGAAGGACGCGGACCTTCATGCCCGCGTCGAGATCGTGCGCATTGCGCGGCGCCTTGCGTTCCTCGATGTCTGGTGCTGGCAGGACGCCGAGGACGTGCCGGTGGCCC
Organism: uncultured Alphaproteobacteria bacterium; assembly: GCA_963697325.1. GTDB lineage: Bacteria > Pseudomonadota > Alphaproteobacteria > Rhizobiales > Rhizobiaceae > BOKV01. The sequence continues at coordinate 170,408 of CAVONR010000006.1, forward strand.
GCGCCAGCTGCACGGTCCGCCTGTTCCCGCCAGAAAACTGGAGCCGAGGCCTAGGACGCGACAGCGCCCGCTTCCCAGCCGAGCATGGCGCGCTTGCGCGTCAAACCCCAGTGATAGCCGGTGAGCGCACCCGATTTGCCGACGACGCGGTGGCAGGGCACGACGAAGGACACCGGGTTGCGCCCGACAGCCCGGCCTACCGCGCGCGGTGCATCGGGCCGTCCGATGGCGCTGGCAAGGCTCGAATAGGTGGTCGCGCGGCCAAGCGGAATGTCGAGCAGCCCTTCCCAGACACGAATCTCGAAATCCGTGCCGATCAGCACCACCCGCAGCGGCTCGTCGCGCCGCCAGCTTTGCCGGTCGAACGCCCGCCTTGCATAGGGCGCTGTCGCGGCCTCGTCCTCCATGTAGCGCGCATCGGGCCAGCGCGCCTGCATGTCGGCAAGCGCCTCGCCGTTCTCCGCCGGGGTCGCAGAAGGCCAGCCCCGCCATGCCGCGCTCGGTGATCATCACCAGCGCCTTGCCGAACGGGCAATCATGAAAGCCGTAGCGCATGGCGAGCCCCGCGCCGCGCGCCTTGTATTCGCCCGGCGACATCGCCTCATGCGTGACGAAGAGATCGTGCAGCCGCCCCGGCCCCGAAAGGCCGAGCTCCAGCGTCGCATCCAGCACCGAGCGCTTCCTGCGCCAGCAAGCCGCTTGGCATGGTCGAGCGTCACCGCCTGCAGGAAAGCCTTGGGCGACAGCCCTGCCCAGCGGGTGAAGACCTTTTGCAGCTGCGCCGGTTTCATTCCGGCCGCGCGCGCCAACTCGTCGAGCTGCGGCTGCTCTCGCCACTCTCGCGAGATCAGTTCGATGACCTGCCGCACAGTCTGGTAGTCACGGCTCGCGTCACCCGCCATGGCCGGGTTTTTCATGCCCAGACTCTTGTCGATGCGCGGTCTTGTCGATGCCCAAATTCTTGTCGATGAAAGACATGGCTTTCGCCTCGGTTGTTTATCATGCCGGGAATTTATTCGCGCGGGTCACTGCAAGCCACCCGATTTGCGAGCGGCGCGAAATTATCGCCGCTTCACCGTCGCCAGCGCCTGCCCGAATTCCTTGGCGAAGCTTTCGCGGTCGAGCGGATTGAGAAACGAGCCGACATCGATTTCGCGGCCCTCGCCAGTGAGGAACATGCCGGTGATGCCGATCTCGTCGTGACGGTCGACGCGAAAGCGCGTCCAGAACGGGTTGAAGCGGTGTTCGCGCACCTTGCCGGCCGGGGAAATCTTGCGCACCAGCACGTCATGGGGCCAGACCGCCACTTCCTCGAATGCCCGGCCCGACCGGTAGTTCAGCTGGAAGGCGAGCCAGATCAGCAGCACGTCCAGTCCGAAGAAGCCGACGACCGGCCATGCGCCCATCGCGAAGAACACGACGCTGCTGGAAAAGCAGATGACCGCCAGGATCGCCATCAGGATCGCGAAATTGCGCTGCGACAGCGAGCGGTGCGGAAACAGGCGCGCCGCGAAATAGGGCGCGGCTTCCTCACCCTCGTCCGAAATCGGGTTGTTGCGAGTCACTCATCGCCGCATGAGTATAGGGAGGTCATGGCGAAAGAAAAGAAACCGCTCCTCAAAACCGCGCGAACCGTGTCCGGCAAGCGCAAGCGCATCGTGCGGCCTGCCTATTCGCGCGAGGAGGTGACCGAGATATTCAGCCGCTTCGCGGTCCAGCGGCCCGAACCCAAGGGGGAACTCGCGCATGTGAACCCGTTCACGCTGCTGGTGGCCGTGGTGCTGTCGGCGCAGGCGACCGATGCCGGCGTCAACAAGGCGACGAAGGCCCTGTTCGCGATCGCCGACACGCCGCAAAAGATGCTGGCGCTGGGCGAGGACCGCGTTCGCGAGCTCATCAAGACCATCGGCCTGTTCCGCAACAAGGCGAAGAACACCATCGCCCTGTCGCAAATGCTGGTGGAGCATCATGGCGGCGAGGTTCCGGCCAGCCGCGAGGAGCTCGTGAAACTGCCCGGCGTCGGGCGCAAGACCGCAAACGTCGTGCTCAACATGGCGTTCGGCCAATCCACCATCGCGGTCGACACGCATGTTTTCCGTATTGCCAACCGCATTGGCCTTGCACCGGGCGAGACGCCGGAAGCGGTGGAGTTGGCGCTGGAAAAGGTCATTCCGCCGCAATTCCTGCGCCATGCGCACCACTGGCTGATCCTGCACGGGCGCTATGTCTGCGTCGCGCGCAAGCCGCGCTGCGAGGCCTGCGTCATCGCCGACATCTGCAAGTCGCCTGAAAAGACCAATGACATTCCCGCACCGCTGGTCCGCCTGCCAGACCAGGTGCTTCCCTAGGCGGCGCGCGCGGCCGGGACCCCCTCGCGCGCGCTCAGGGCCTTGTGGACATGCACCATCAGCGCGGTCGCGAACAGCGGCGTCAGAAGATTGAGCAGCGGCACCGCCATGAATCCGGCGATCACCAGCCCGGCCAGGAATATTTCCGGCGCGTAGCGTTGCCGCATCGCATTGGCGTCGCCCTCGCTGCGAAACCGCATGGCGGCGAACTGGAAATATTCGCGCGCCAGCAGCCAGGCATTGACGAAGAAGAAGATCGCCACGTTGACGAAAGGCAGCAGCACCAGCAGCAGCGCCAACAGGTTGGCCACGATCACCACCACGGTGAATTTCGCCGCCAGTATCATCGAGGGGCCCATCGGCATTGCGGCGCCCGGGCGCTCATCGGGGTAGTTGCGCTCCTCCACGCGCTGCGCAACGTCGTCGAGGAATATGCCCGCGAAGATCGCAGTCACCGGCCCGATCAGGAAGCCGAGGCCGATCACCAGGCCCGCGCCGAGCATCCACAGGATGATTGTCGTCGCCCAGGGCCATGGCCCCAGCAGCGGCGTCAATACGCCGGAGACAAGCGCCTCCAGCCCGATCCATGCGACGATCAGCAGCAGGATCGTCAGGCCGAGCGATTTCCAGCAGCACGGACCGGAACTGCTGTTCGAATATCTGGCTCATGGCGAGCCTTGCCGACTGGATGATCAATGCTTCGCTTCCTTGCGCGGGCGGCCTCGATGCTGCGTGCAAAATGGTATGGCCCGGCTCTCGCTTCAAGCATTGCCTTGCACCTGCCTTGGCCGCGGGCCTTTCCTTGGGGCGCAATCGCGGCTAATGACGCGCGCGGCGCATTCGCGCAGGAAACTGGGGAATTGAATGGCAGACACCCGCTTCGACGTGCTGACGATCGGCAATGCCATCGTCGACATCATCGCCCATTGCGAGGACGATTTCCTCGTGCGCGAACAACATCATCCGCGGCGCGATGAACCTCATCGACGCGACGCGCGCCGAGCTTCTCTACGCCGCATGGGACCGGCGATCGAGGCCTCGGGCGGCAGCGCCGGCAACACGGCGGCCGGCGTCGCGAGCCTCGGCGGCAAGGCCGCCTATTTCGGCAAGGTCTCCAATGACGAGCCTGGCGACATCTTCCGGCACGACATCCACGCCCACGACGTGCATTTCGACACGCAGCCGCTGGACGGCCCGCCGCCGACCGCGCGCTCGATGATCTTCGTCACGCCCGACGGCGAGCGCTCGATGAACACCTATCTCGGCGCCTGCGTCGAACTCGGGCCGGAGGACGTCGAGGCCGAAGTCGTCGCCGCCGCGAAGGTCACCTATTTCGAGGGCTATCTCTGGGATCCGCCGCGCGCCAAGGAAGCGATCCGGCTGACCGCGCAAGCATCGCCCATGAGCATGGCCGCGAAGTTCTCGATGACGCTGTCGGACCCGCTTCTGCGTCGACCGCTATCGCGACGAGTTCCTCGACCTGATGCGCTCGGGCACGGTCGATATCGTCTTTGCCAACGAATCCGAGATGAAGTCGCTCTACCAGACCTCGTCCTTCGAGACGGCGCTGGAGGCGATCCGCGAGGATTGCAGCGCTTGCCATCGTCACCCGCACCGAAAAGGGCTCGGTCGTCGTCACGCGCGAGGAGACCCATGCGGTCGAACGCCTATCCGGTGGAGAAGCGTCGTGGACACGACCGGCGCTGGCGATCTTTACGCCGCCGGTTTCCTGTTCGGCCTCACCAATGGCCGCAACCTCGTCGATTGCGCCCGCATCGGCTCGCTGGCCGCCGGCCCGCGTCATCCAGCAGGTCGGCCCGCGCCCGCGCGAGGACCTCAAGGCGTTTCTGGAGGCCGAAGGGCTCTAGGGCTTCTTGCCTGTCGCGAGCGCGCGCAGTTCATAAAGCTTCTGGAGGGCTTCGCGCGGCGTCAACTCGTCGGGGACCAGCGCCTCCAGCGCCTCCAGGACAGATGCTGCGCGGCGGGGAGCTGCCGGAGCCTTGGCCGTCAAGTTCACCGAAAACAGCGGCAGGTCGTCGACCATCGCCGATGCCGGCCGCGAGCGCTCGCCATTTTCCAGCTGCTCCAGCACGTCCCGCGCCCGCTCGATCACCGCCTCCGGCAGGCCGGCGAGCCGCGCCACCTGGATGCCGTAGGAGCCGGTCGGCCGCGCCCGGCCGACCTCGTGCAGGAAGACCACGTCGCCCTCCCATTCCTTGACCCTCATCGTCACGTTGTGCAGCCGCGGCAGCGCTTCCGCCAGCGCCGTCAGCTCGTGGTAATGCGTGGCGAAGAGCGCCCGGCAGCGGTTCGCCTCGTGCAGGTGCTCGATCGTCGCCCAGGCGATCGACAGCCCGTCGAAGGTCGCCGTGCCGCGCCCGATCTCGTCGAGGATGACGAGGCTGCGCTCGCCCGCCTGGTTGAGGATCGCCGCCGTCTCGACCATCTCGACCATGAAGGTCGAGCGCCCGCGCGCCAGATCGTCCGACGCGCCGACCCGGCTGAACAGCCGGTCGACGACGCCGATATGCGCCGAACGCGCCGGCACGAAGGAGCCCGTCTGCGCAAGGATCGCGATCAGCGCGTTCTGCCGCAGGAAGGTCGATTTGCCGCCCATGTTGGGGCCGGTCAGCAGCCAGATCGCGCCGTAGCCCCGCGATCGCTGTCTCCGCCGACAGGTCGCAGTCATTGGCGACGAAATTGCCGCGCGAAACGCCGTAGCGCCTGCTCCACGACCGGGTGCCGCCCGCCCTCGATGCGGAACGACAGGCTGTCGTCGACCACGGGCGGCACCAGTCCTCGTCATCGGCCAGCACGGCAAGCGCGGCGCGACACGTCGAGCATCGCCAGCGCCTCCGCCGCCTCGCTGATGCGCCGCCGCCTCGCCGCACGCATTGCGCCGCAAGGCGTCGAAGCGCCAAGCTCGATCTCCAGCGCGCGGTCGGCGGCATTGGCGATCTTCGTCTCGAGTCTCGGCAAGTTCGGTGGTGGTGAAGCGCATCGCGTTGGCCATGGTCTGGCGGTGGATGAAGCCGGCCGCGCCTCGGCCGCCAGCGCATGTCGCGATGGTTGGCCGTCACCTCGATGTAGTAGCCGAGCACGTTGTTGTGCCGGATCTTCAGCGAGCGGATGCCGGTCTCCTCGCATATGGCGCGCTCCATGCCCGCGATCACCTGCCGCGCTCTCGTCGCGCAGCTCCCGCATCTCGTCGAGCTCGGCGTCATGCCCCGGGCGCACGAAGCCGCCGTCGCGCTTCAGCAGCGGCAGTTCGTCGGCCAGCGCGGCCTCGCAGTTGCCGGGCCAGATCGTGCGGCAGCGCCGCGATCAGCGCCAGACCGCCGCGGCGAGTTCGTCCGGCAAATGCGCCGCCAGGCAAACAGGCCGGCGATCGTTCGCGGCCTGCGCCAGACCCGGCGCGCATCGCGCCGAGGTCGCGCGGGCCGCCGCGGTTGAGCGCCAGCCGCGACAGCGCGCGCGGCATGTCGGCGACGCGCGCGCAACGCCTCGCGCAGCTCCTCGCACAGCGCGGGCTCGGCGAGGAAGAACGCGATCGAATCCAGCCGCTCGCGGATCGCGGCCGAGATCGGTCAGCGGCGTCATGAGCGCCGCGCCAGCAGCCGCGAGCCGGCGCCCGTCACCGTGCGGTCGATGCGCCTTGAAGAGCGTGCCGTCGCGGCTCGCCCGACATCGTGCGCACCAGCTCCAGATTGGCGCGCGTCGCCGGGTCGATGAACAGCGTCGCGCCGCATTCTCCCGCGATCGGGCCGCGACAGCGGCGGCCGTTCCGCCATCTGCGTCTTTTCGACATAGGCAGATGGCACCGGCGATCGCCGACAGTTCGGCGCGCGAGAAAGTGCCGAAGCCGTCCAGCGTGCGCGACGCCGAAATACCGCGCGAGCCGCCGTCGCCGCCGCGCTGTCGAAACAGCTGGCCGGCTGCGGCGATGGCGCACGCGGCCGAGCTAGCGTCAGAAGCGCGTCCTGCAGGTCGGGCTCGTGGAAGACAGCGTGTCGGCGACGACCAGCTCGCTCGGATCGACGCGCAAGATGTCCGCGGCAAGCCGCTCCGGCGCGGTTTCGCACGACGCGGAAGGCGCCGGTCGAAATGTCGATCCAGGCGAGCGCGTAGTTCGTCGCGCCCTTCGCCGCGCCTTCGACCCGCGCCAGCGCCATCAGGAAATTGTCTCGCGCACGGGTCGAGCAGCTTCTCCTCGGTGATGGTGCCGGGCGTCACCAGCCGCGATCACGTCGCGCCGCACCACCGATTTCGCGCCGCGCTTCCTCGCCTCGGCCGGGTCCTCGATCTGCTCGCAGACCGCGACGCGATGGCCGAGCCCGATCAGCTTCTGCAGATAGTCGTCGGCCGCATGCACCGGCACGCCGCACATCGGGATGTCCTCGCCCAGATGCTTGCCGCGCTTGGTCAGCGTGATGCCGAGCGCGCGGCGAGGCGATCTCGGCGTCCTCGAAGAACAGCTCGTAGAAATCGCCCATGCGGTAGAACAGCAGCGAATCCGGGATTCGCCGACTTGATCTCGATATACTGCTCCATCATCGGCGTCGGCGCTCGCCCTTGGCCCGTCGCCGCGCTCCTGCGGCGTCTCGTCGTTGATGTGAGCACATTCACGCCAGTTGCGCTCGCTGTCCGTTGCCGCGACCATTCCCCAGCATCGTCCCGCAAGGCAAGCGTGGCTCCTGCGCCGGTGTTGGACAACCTGCGCGAACGTGTACAACGGTGAAATGGCCGCAACGATGCTCCACAAAAGCAGCGCCAACGGGAGCGCAATGGCAGAGGACACATGGCGGCAGGCAATGACAACCGAGAGCGCAGGCCCGTCCGTCACCGACGCAGGAGGCGCTCGAATTTCCACGCCACGGGCCGGCCCGGCAAGCTGGAGATCACCCCGACCAAGCCGATGGCGACGCAGCGCGACCTGTCGCTCGCCTATTCGCCGGGCGTCGCGGTGCCGGTGAAGGCGATCGCCGAGGATCCCGACACGCGCCTTCGACTACACCACGCGCGGCAACATGGTCGCCGTCATCTCCAACGGCACCGCGATCCTCGGCCTCGGCAATCTCGGCGCGCTCGCCTCCAAGCCGGTGATGGAAGGCAAGGCGGTGCTGTTCAAGCGCTTCGCCGACGTCGATTCCATCGATCTCGAGGTCGACACCGAGGACGTCGACGAATTCATCAACTGCGTGCGCTATCTCGGCCCCTCCTTCGGCGGCATCAATCTCGAGGACATCAAGGCGCCGGACTGCTTCATCATCGAGCAGCGCCTGCGCGAGCTGATGGACATCCCGGTCTTCCACGACGACCAGCACGGCACCGCCATCATCGCCGCCGCCGGCCTGATCAACGCGCTGCACCTCACCGGCCGCGACATGAAGACGACGCAAGCTCGTCTGCAACGGCGCGGGCGCGGCCGGCATCGCCTGCATCGAGCTCGATCAAGTCGATGGGCTTCAACGCCGGAAAACATCATCCTGTGCGACACCAAGGGCGTCGGTCTACCAGGGCCGCACCGAGGGCATGAACCAGTGGAAGTCGGCGCATGCGGTCGAGACCGACGCGCGCACGCTGGCCGACGCGATGGACGGCGCCGACGTCTTCTTCGGCCTCTCGGCCAAGGGCGCGCTGACGCCGCGCAGATGATCGCACTCGATGGCGCCGAACCCGATCATCTTCGCCATGGCCAATCCCGACCCGGAGATCACGCCGGAGGAGGTCGCGGCGATCCGCACCGACGCGATCATGGCGACCGGCCGCTCGGACTATCCGAACCAGGTCAACAACGTGCTCGGCTTCCCCTACATCTTCCGCGGCGCGCTCGACGTGCGCGCCACCACCATCAACGACGCGATGAAGATCGCCGCGGCGCATGCGCTGGCCGCGCTCGCCCGCGAGGACGTGCCCGACGAGGTCGCCGCCGCCTATCAGGGCATACCGCCCGAAATTCGGCCCGAACTACATCATCCCGGTGCCGTTCGACCCGCGCCTGATCTCGGCGATCCCGGTCGCGGTCGCCAAGGCCGCGATGGAAGCCGGCGTCGCGCGCCGGCCGATCGTCGACCTGGACGCCTACGCGCAGCAACTGTCGGCCCGCCGCGACCCGATCGCCTCGACGCTGCAGCGCATCTACGACCGCGTGCGCGCGCAAGCCCAAGCGCATCGTCTTCGCCGAGGGCGAGGAGGAGCAGGTGATGCGCGCGGCGATCGCCTACGTGAACCAGGGGCTCGGCACCGCGATCCTCGTCGGCCGCGAGGAGACCGATGGCCGAGACGCGCGGCCAGGCCGGCATCGATCTCGACCGGCCCGAGCATCGAGATCATCAATGCGCGGCTGTCGCGACCGCAACGGCGACTATGCCGACTATCTCTACGCGCGCCTGCAGCGCAAGGGCTACCTGTTCCGCGACTGCCAGCGCCTGGTCAACACCGACCGCAACCATCTTCGCGCGCCTGCATGGTGGCGCTCGGCGATGCCGACGCCATGGTCACCGGCGTCACCCGCAACTATTCGACCGTGCTCGACGACGTGCGCAGGGTCATCGACCCCAAGCCGCGGCCACCGGGTCATCGGCGTCTCGATCGCGCTCTGCCGCGGCCGCACCGTGCTCGTCGCCGACACCGCCGTCGCACGACATGCCCACGGCCGAGGAGCTCGCCGACATCGCCGAGGAGGCGGCCGGCTTCGCCCGCCGCATGGGCTACGAGCCGCGCGTCGCGATGCTCGCCTATTCGACCTTCGGCCACCCGCCCGGCGAGCGCGCGCAAAAGGTGCGCGAGGCGGTCAAGATCCTCGACAAGCGCCGCGTCGATTTCGAGTATGACGGCGAGATGGCCGCCGACGTCGCGCTCAACCCGCGAGATGATGGCGCACTATCCGTTCTGCCGCCTGTCCGGCCCGGCCAACGTGCTGGTCATGCCGGCCTTCCACTCGGCCTCGATCTCGACGAAGATGCTGCAGGAACTCGGCGGCTCGACCGTCATCGGCCCGCTGCTGGTCGGCCTCGACAAGCCGGTGCAGATCGTGCGCATGGGCGCCAAGGACACCGACATCGTCAACATGGCGGCGATCGCCGCCTACAACGCGATCTAGACCGCGATAGCGGCCGGCATCCGCGCCATAATGCTCGACATAGCGCGGGTTGATGGATGCCACCGGCAGGATCACAAGCACGTCGGTGGTGCCGAAATCGGGATCGATGGCGGCTTCCTGCGCGAACTTGCGCCAAGGCGCAGATAACCCTTGATCAGCGGCGGCAGCGCGTGAAGCGCGCGCTTCCGGTTCACCTCCTCGCGCGCCATCAGGTTCGTGGTCACCTTTTGCCCGCTGCGGGCCAGGACTTCCCAGCCATCGTGCGGCGCCGCGAAATGGTGCAGGAAAGACAGCGGCTCGGCGAAGTCGCGCGCATTCGTGCCGGGAAACGAGGCGCAGCCGATCAGCACGTCGACGCGGTTTTCGAGCACGTGTGCCCACACCCCGTGCCACATCAGTTCCATGGTACGCTTGTTGCGCCATTGCGGCAGGACGCATGAGCGTCCGAGCTCCATGAATTCGAGATGCCTGTGGCGCGCCATCACCGGTTCGATCGCAAATTCCTGCGCCGTGTAGAACGGCATTGCCGCGCGCGCCGCCGCCCGCGAGGTCAGGAAACGGTAGGTTCCGACGATGCGCTCGCCGCCGTCCGCGCGGTCGATCACCAGAAGATGGTCGCAAATTGCGTCCCAGGCATCCGCATCGAATGCCTCGTCCGGAATATCCGTTTGTGCGCAGGCCGGCTGCCGCGCCTGCCGGAACACCGCGTGCCGCAGCGACTGCGCCTTGCGAACTTCACTGGCGTTTCGTGCCAGCCGGGTTTCGAGGCTGCCGATGCGGCCAAGCACATCGCCGGGACGCGGCGCGGGCGGGACAAGGACGGGCTGCGAGGCCGGCGCGGCAAGCCGCCGCTCCGCAACCGCCGTCATTTCAAGGCCTTCGTCCTGCTTCACCACGTTCCCCGTGTCGTCTCCCGGCAATCGTCTGCAATTTTCTTGCAGATGGCGGCTTTATAGCCGGTTTTTCAAGACGGTGATTTGACACGCTGCGGCAGTCGCGAGACTTGCGTACGGATAAGGTCCATCAGCGCCTGCGGCGAAACCGGCTTGGTGATGAAACCGTCGCCGCCGGCCATGCGGCTCTGCTCGCGGGCCTGTGTCTGCTCGTCTGCGGTGAGCGTGAGAATGCGGGTGCGCGCCAGCCCCGCCCGCTTTTCCAGCTTGCGGATCGCCATGATCGCGGAAAGGCCGTCGAGGACCGGCATGTGCAGGTCCATCAATATGAGGTCGAACTGCCGTCCCTCGCGCGCCAGCATGCGGCAGGCATCCAGCGCCTCGCGCCCGTCCGCGGCCATGGTCACCCCTTGGCCGGCCTTGTCGAATACCGTGCGCACGAGCAGGGCATTCACCGGGTTGTCCTCGGCAATCAGCACCTCGAGACGCGGCAAGCGTCTCGCCGGGCGCCAGCAGCGGCTTGTGATCGGAGCGCTGCGGCTTCGGGTCGGACTGGTCGGTGCGCTGCTCGCCCACCACCCTCAGCAGCGAGGAGCGGCGGAGCGGGCGCACGAGATAGGCATCAAAGCCGTCGACCAGGAATTGCGGCAGCTTGCCGCGTCCGGCCGGGTGGACGAGAATCACCGGAAAATGGCCGCCGCGCCAGACGCCGCATCAACCTGTGCGAGCGACTTGCCCGGGATCGCGCGAGATCTCCGGATCGATCAGGACGGCACTGAAACTCTCGCCAACCGGGGCAGATGCATTGCCCGCATCCAGCAGCAAGGCTGCCTGCGCAAGGGTTGTCGCAATCTGCGCCTTGCCGCCGAAAGCCTCGATGGTTGCCGCGATCGATTGCGCTTCCACCGCGCCGGGCGAGACAACGAGCACGTTCTTGCCGGTCATCGGGCCGAGACCCCTGGTGCTCGGCCGGCTCCACCAGCGGCATGCAAATCTCGAAGCTGAACCGCGATCCCGCGCCCGGCTGCGAGGTTACCGTGATTTCGCTACCCAGCCTGCGCATGATGCTTTGCGAGATCGTCAGTCCCAATCCCGCGCCGCCATGTTTGCGCGTCGAAGCCGAATCGGCCTGCACGAACTCGTCGAAGATCCGCGACAGTGCCTCTCCCTCAAGACCGGGACCGGTATCGATGATCGAGAACCGCAACCGCACCCGCGCCTCAACGGGATCGCCCTCCGGATCCTCCGGCGCTGCCGACAACTGCACGCAAACGCCGCCTTTTTCCGTGAACTTGATCGCATTGCCGACGAGATTGACCAGCACCTGCCGCAATCTGCCAGGGTCCGAGAGCACCTTTTCCGGCACGCCGGGCGCGATCTCGGAAGCGAGTTCGATATGCTTTGCATGGGCGCGGGCGGCGAGAAGCTCGCAAACTTCCTCCACCATCTGGTGCGGGCTGAAGACCTCGTTCTTTGGCTCGAACCTGCCTGCCTCGATCAGCGTCAGGTCGAGCATGTCCTCGATCAGCGCGAGCAATGCCGTTCCCGAGCCGTGGATCGCTTCGTTGTACGCGCCCTGCTCGGGCGTAAGTTCCGTGTCGCGCAGCAATCCGGACATGCCAAGGATGCCGTTCAGCGGCGTGCGCATCTCATGGCTGACGGTGGCGAGAAACCGTGATTTGGCCCGGTTCGCCTGCTCCGCCTTGGCGCGGGCCTGTTCGAGCACATGTTCGGCGTGCTTGTGCTCGGTAATGTCCCGGGCAACGGAGCGCAGCGCCGTCTCTCCAGTGACATCGTCGCGGATTGGCAGGTCGATCCAGTGAAACCAGCGCGGACCGCCGGGTGTCGCCAACTGCAGTTCACGCGCTGCAAATCCGGCCGGCGTGCGCAGATCGGGGCTTATTCCGGTCTCGGCAAGGATTTTCGGGGAGAACACATTTCCGGTCAGGGCGCCCGAATCCAGCCCGAAAACTTCCATCAGGGCGGCATTGGCGAAGATGACGCGTCCCCGGCCGTCGCGGTGCAGGACAAGGTCGCCAAACGCCTCGGCAAGGCTGCGATAGCGCTCCTCGCTTTCGCGCAGTTCCCAGGTCTTGTCCTCCAGCGCCTCGATCTCGCGCACGAGGCGCAAGCGCGCCGGGTCATCCTTGCGGTGCAGCATCGCCCACAAGAGCGCAACGAAGACGCCTTGCGCGATGAGGGCGGTCCAAAGTGCCGCTACGGGCGTGACAGCGCCGATCCATGCCAGACCTGCTATCGCCGCGCCTGCCGCAAGCAATGGCCAGATCGCAAGGTGCATGGGCAATTGGCGTCTCGGCATCAGGCCGGCATCCGCCAGCGGCGGCGCGGCATGCATCGGCAAGAACTGCCTGGCGGAAGGGCCGCAAGTGCTGTCCGGCTTGGCATTGCCTGCGACTGAACGCCTGGTGCGAGGCATTGACCGCTCCACTGCGGCGCGGTTCGCGCGGAAAATCCCGCGGCTGTCGTCGCGCCTGCGCATGGCCTTACCATCGACGGGTTTAAAAAGGCTTGCACCCGGCCTCATGCCGCTGCCGCCAGACGCTCCGCCGACATGCGGTAGGCGATGGCCTCGGCGATGTGAATGCGTCCCACACGCTCAGCCCCGTCAAGATCGGCGATCGTCCGCGCGACCTTGAGGATGCGGTGATAGGCCCGCGCCGAGAACCGCATCGCTTCCGCCGCATCCTTCAAGAGCTGCATCCCGCTGGCCTCGGGCATCGCGGCGTCCTCGATCTGGCTGTTCGTGGCGGCTGCGTTGATGGTGCAGTCGGATCCCATTGCGCGAAAGCGTTCCGCCTGCATCGCGCGCGCCTGCGCCACGCGGCGCGAGACGGCAGCGCTTTTTTCCGCCGAGGATGGCGCCAGCAGGTCGGATGCGGTGACGGCGGGAACCTCGACGCGCAGGTCGATGCGGTCGAGGAACGGGCCCGACAGCCGTGCCTGATAATCGATGGCGCAGCGCGCGCCGCGCTTGCATGCGAAGCCGGGCTCGCCCGCCATGCCGCAGCGGCAAGGATTCATTGCCGCGATCAGCTGGAAGCGGGAAGGATAGGTCACGCGGTGATTTGCGCGCGCGATCATGGTCTCGCCGCTCTCCAGCGGCTGGCGCAGCGAATCGAGCACCTGCGCCGAGAACTCGGGCAATTCGTCGAGAAACAGAACGCCGTTATGCGCCAGCGAAACCTCGCCCGGCCGCGCCCGCACGCCGCCGCCTACCATCGCCGCCATCGAAGCCGAATGATGCGGAGCGCGAAACGGCCTGCGCGACGAGAGTTCGCCGTTTGAAAGATCGCCGGCAATCGAGGCGATCATGGAGATTTCCAGCAATTCCTTCGGGCTGAGCGGCGGCAGTATGCCGGGCAAGCGCCCCGCCAGCATGGACTTGCCCGAGCCTGGCGGCCCCACCATCAGCATGTTGTGGCCGCCCGCCGCGGCGATTTCCAGCGCCCGCCGCGCGGTTTCCTGGCCCTTGATGTCGCCAAGGTCGGGCAGCAGGCCCGAAGCCTGCCGGATGGCCGGTTCGGGCCGCGACAGCACCTGCGTCCCGCGGAAATGATTGGCGAGCGCGATCAGGCTGCGCGGCGCGACGATGTTCATGTCCTCGCTTGCCCATGCCGCCTCCGGACCGCATTCGGCCGGACAGATCAGGCCCTTGCCCAATGCGTTTGCGCCGATCGCGGCGGGCAGCGCGCCGGCGATGGCGGTCAGCGTCCCGTCGAGCGAGAGTTCCCCGATCACCACGTATTCTTCCAGCATGTCCGCCGGAATGGCGCCCAGCGCCGCCATCAGCCCGAGCGCCACCGGCAGGTCGTAGTGGCTGCCCTCCTTCGGCAGGTCGGCCGGCGCAAGGTTCACGGTCACGCGCTTGTGCGGGATCGAAAGTCCGGATGCATGCAGTGCTGCGCGAACCCGCTCCCGGCTCTCGGCAACCGCCTTGTCGGGCAGGCCGACGATGTTCATCACGGCATTGCCGGGCTGTATCATCACCTGCACATCCACCGGCACCGCCTCGATGCCCTGGAATGCCACCGTCTTTACCCTGGCCACCATGTTCGATCCCCCGACCGAGCGTCAGCAAATCGGGATGCCGCGTTCCCGAACCAAGACGCTAATCTTCTGCCGCTGCAACCATAGCAGGTTTTGACCCTACGTAAAGAACATAGATGGAACAAATTCCGCCATGAAGTGTGGCGTAATTAAGCAACGGGTAAAAAAGACGAAACATTACAATTAATTGCAGAAAAACATCAAAAACATGCCTGTTGAAAACCAGTGGATAACAACCATTCGCCGACGCCGCGACACCACGTTTTGTTCCTGCTTCAGCCCTTTGAGGCGCGCTTGCGCTCGATCGCGTCCCAGATCAGGGATGCCACGTCGACACCCGAGAAACGCTTCACTTCGCGAATGCCGGTCGGCGAGGTGACGTTGATTTCCGTAAGGTAATCGCCGATCACGTCGATGCCGACGAAGATAAAGCCGAGTTCCTTCAGGCGCGGGCCGATCTCTCCGCAGATTTCGCGCTCGCGCGCAGTCAGGTCGGTATGCTCCGCGCGCCCGCCGGCATGCATGTTGGAGCGCGCATCGCCCTCCGCCGGCACGCGGTTGATCGCGCCTGCAGGTTCCCCATCGACGAGGATGATCCGCTTGTCGCCCTGCCGCACTTGCGGCAGATAGCGTTGCGCGATCAACGGTTCGCGGAAGACGCTGCCGAACACTTCCAGCAGCGAGGAAAGGTTCTGGTCCGCCTCGCCGATCCGGAAAACGCCGGCCCCGCCATTGCCGTAGAGCGGCTTGACGATGATGTCCCCGAACTCGCGGCGAAAATCGCGGATGGCGGTGAAATCGCGCGTTATCAGCGTTTCCGGCATGAGGTGGGCAAATTCCATCACCAGGATCTTCTCCGGTGAATTGCGCACCGATGTCGGGTCGTTCACCACCAGCGTGCGCGGATGGATGCGGTCGAGGATGTGGGTGTAGGTGATATAGGCCATGTCGAATGGCGGGTCCTGCCGCAGCAGGACGACGTCGAGACCCGCCATGTCGGTAGTTGCGGGCTCGCCCAGCGTGAAGTGGTTGCCTGGCTCGTCGCGCACTGCAAGCGGCTCGATCGCCGCGGTCACGTCATTGCCGCGCAGGCGCAGGCGGTCGGGCGTGTAGTGGAAGAGCGTGTGCCCGCGCGACTGCGCCTCCAGCGCCAGCGCAAAGGTGGAATCGCCGCGAATGTTGATGGACGCAATGTGGTCCATCTGGATGCCGACCTTCAGGCTCATGCCGCTTCCCTCTTTGCTGTGCTGCGCCGTGATATGCCGCCGGGCGCCGGTCTTGGCAAGCCTTGCCTCAGAACGCGTCGGGATGGTGCGTCGGCCAGCGGTGCGGCGATACTGCCACGATGTCGAAGCGCCAGGAAAGCCGGTCCGCGTCGGGTTGCCGGCCTATCCAGTATCGTGCAGCATTCGCGATCCGCCGCTTGGCCTTGCCGGTCACCGCGTCAAGCGCCTCCGATTGGCTGGCGCGGGCCTTCACCTCGACGAAGGCGATGAGGTCGCCCTTGCGCGCTATGACATCGATCTCGCCCAGCGGGCAGCGAAAATTGCGCTCGACAATCCGCCACCCCTTGAGCCGCAGGGCCATTGCCGCCAGCCATTCGCCCGATGCGCCGCGCTTGAGCGCGGCATGCTTGGCGTGGGGGGCGCGGTTCATTTGCCGCCTTGCAGCTTTGAAAGTTCGAGCGCGCGCGAATAGAGCATGCGCCGCGGCAGCCCGGTCATGCGCGCCGCTTCGGCCGCCGCCTCGCTCACGCTCATGCGCTCCAGCAATTCGGCGATCAGTGCGTCCGGGTCCATCTGTGCCTCCTGCCCTGGCGGCGCGATCAGCAGCACGATCTCGCCCTTCACCGGCTTTTCGGCATAGGCCTGCGCCAGATCGCCCGCCTTTCCGCGGACCTGATCCTCATGCAATTTGGTGATCTCGCGGCAGATCGCCACCTCGCGGTCCTCTCCCAGCTCGGCGGCGATGTCGGCCAGCGCCTTGCCGACGCGGTTCGGGCTTTCAAAGAATACCAGCGTCGCATCGAGCGCCCTGAATTGCCGCAGGCGGGAGCGCCGCGCCATTTCCCTGGTCGGCAGGAAACCGGCAAACAGGAAGGCCTCGTTGGCCATGCCGCTGGCGCTCAGGGCCGCAACCGGCGCGCTCGGTCCCGGAACCGGCCATACCGGCAGGCCATGGCCGCGCACCAGCGCCACCAGACGCTGGCCGGGATCGGAGATGATCGGCGTCCCCGCATCGCTGATCAGGGCGACGCTGCCGCCGCCCGCGATCGCCGTGAGGATCTTTTCGCCCGCCGGCCCGGCATTGTGCTCGTGATAGGAAATCATCCGCGTCGATATGCCGAAATGCTTCAGCAGCTTGCCCGACACGCGCGTGTCCTCGCAGGCGACCAGCGTCGCGGACGCCAGCGTCTCCAGTGCCCGAATGGTGATGTCGCCCAGGTTGCCGATCGGAGTCGCCACGATGTAGAGCCCCGGCTCCAGCACGCGTGCCGGAAATGCAGCACTGCGAATGGAAAATCCTGACATCAATCCGACTCCTGGTGGAATTCTGCTGTAATTGTCTTGCAGTTCCACAGTTTTTGCAGCAACGCCAATGTTAATACCTGTTTAACCGATTATGATGTGGCGGTTACAGGCAATGACATGGCGTTGTGTCGCGGCAGGCGGGCTTGCGGCAAGTGAGGGTGCGGTAGTGGAACAATTGGCGGCGAAGGAAACAACGGTCTCGGGCCGCAGGTCGGTGCTGACGGCAATGGCTGCAGCGACGCTTTTCCTGCTCGCGGGCTGCGCTTCCTCCGATCTCGGCATGGGCTCAGGGTCCCAGCTTGCCGAAAGCTCTGGCCAGCTGACCCCGACGCCCAACGCCAACGGCGAGGTGGTGGGCACCGGCAAGGTGCGCATCAGCATGCTCATCCCCAAGTCCGCGCCGGGCAACGGCGCGGTCGTGGCAAACGAGGTGCGCAACGGCGCCCTGCTTGCCATGAAGGACTTTGGAAATGCCGACCTCGAACTGGTGATCAAGGACGATGCGGGGCAGGCGGCAGGGGCACAGGCGGCGGCGAGCGAAGCTGTGCGCGAAGGTTCGGCCGCGATACTGGGCCCTGTCTTTGCCGCGACCGTCAGCGCGGCCTCGGCCATCACGCTTCCGGCGGGCCGCACCATCGTCGCCTTTTCCACGGACACTTCCAATGCGCGGCGCGGCGTCTATCTGCTTTCCTATACGCCGCAGGAAGACACGGCGCGCATCGTCGAACACGCACTGACGCGCGGCACGCGCTCCATTCTCGCCTTCCTGCCCTCGAGCGCCGAAGGCTCGGTGCGCGAGGCGACGCTCCGGCAGGTCGCGGGCACTTCGGGCGCTTCCGTGCAGATCATTCGCTACGAACGCTCGGTGCCCTCGATCGAGGAGGCGGTGAAATCGGCCGCGGGGATGATCCCGACCATCGACACGATCTACATCCCCGAGGGCGGCGAAATCCCCAACGTCATCGTTCAGACCATCCGGCGCAACGCAATCGACATCGTCGGCAAGCAGATCATCGGCTCGGGCGCGTGGGAAAGCGTCACCTTCAAGGAGGCGCAACTCGAAGGCGCGCTCTACCCGGGCCGCGACCTGTCGCGCTTTGCCGATTTCGCCAATCGCTACCAGGCGGCATATGGCACCAAGCCCAATGTCTGGGCGGCGCTGGGCTATGATTCCATAACGCTCTCGGCGAATCTCATCCGCACCGCCGGTCCTGCCAACGCCTTCAAGCCGCAAGCGCTGGAAAGCGCCAATGGCTTCATCGGCATCAACGGCATTTTCCGGCTGCGTTCCGACGGCACCACGCAGCGGGGCCTCGCGATCTACCAGGTCGAACGCAATGCCGGAAAGCTGGTGGTTCCCGCGCCGACCACCTTCGGGCGGGGCGCAAGCTGACAATTTTCGTCAGGCCGCCAGATCGGCGACGATCGCATCGAGCAGCAGGAAGCCGGCGGGCGTTGCGCGTACCAGCGAGCCGGGCAGGCGTTCGACCAGTCCCTCGCCTTCAAGGAATGAAAGCCGGGCCGGATCGAGCGGTCGCCCGCTGATCGCGACATAGCGATCGAGGCTGATCCCTTCGCGCAGGCGCAGGCCCATCAGCAGCATTTCGTCGGCCGCCTCGTCGCGCGTCAGCTGCTCGAACACATCCATGCCATGGCCCTTGACCATGGCCTGCTGCCACCAGTCCTCGGGGTTCTTGAGGGTCGCCGTTGCGGTCTTTACGCCGTCGATGGTCAGCCGCCCATGCGCGCCGGGGCCGATGCCGACATAGTCGCCGTAGCGCCAGTAGATGAGGTTGTGGCGGCTCTCGGCGCCCGGCGCCGCATGGTTGGAGATCTCGTAGGCCGGCAGCCCGCGCGCCGCGGTGATCGCCCGCGTCAGCTCGTAGAGGTCGGCGGCGCGGTCGGCGTCCGGCACCTTCAGCCTGCCCGCGCGCCTGCAGGTCGAAGAACGGCGTGCCCGGGCTCGATGGTGAGCTGGTAGAGCGACAGATGGTCGGCGGCGAGGCCGATCGCCGTCTTCAGTTCGCGCTCCCAGTCGTCGGCGGTCTGGCCCGGGCGGGCATAGATCAGGTCGAAGGAGATGCGCGGGAAGATCTCGC
The DNA here is from genome assembly GCA_963697325.1 of uncultured Alphaproteobacteria bacterium. Taxonomy (GTDB): domain Bacteria; phylum Pseudomonadota; class Alphaproteobacteria; order Rhizobiales; family Rhizobiaceae; genus BOKV01. The sequence goes on from CAVONR010000006.1 coordinate 189,449, forward strand.
GCGCGAGCCCGATGGCGCGGCATCGCCTCCGTCCACATTGTGCAGCCGGCCGAGGAAGCGCAGCTGCGCGTCGTCGAGCGACTGCACGCCGAGCGAGACGCGGTTGACGCCGGCGGCGCGATAGCCGCGAAAGCGCTCCGCCTCGACGCTGGAGGGATTGGCCTCCAGCGTGATCTCGCGCCGTCGGGCGACGTTCCAGTGGCTGGCGATGCGCGTCGAGGATCGCGCCCGACCGTCTCCGGCTCCATCAGCGAGGGCGTGCCGCCGCCGAAGAAGATGCTGGTCACGGTCGCGGCCCGGCGCAAGCGCCGGCCATGTGCGCGATCTCGCGCAGAGCGCCGCGACAAAGCGTCTCCTGGTCGACCGGCTGGTGGCGGACATGGCTGTTGAAGTCGCAATAGGGGCACTTGGCCGCGCAGAACGGCCAGTGGACGTAGACGCCGAAGCCTTCGCCGGGCAGTGTTCGAGGCGCTCACATCGGCGCTCCCAGGCATTGCGTGGCGAACTTTGCGAAAGCCCGCGCGCGGTGCGACAGCGCCTAGGTCGCCTCGCCCGGCTTCCCAGCCATGCTTCTGCGCCGGCTTCCATCTCGCCGAAGGTCTGCGTGAAGCCGTCCGGCAGGAAGACCGGATCGTAGCCGAAGCCGCTGCGTGCCGCGCGGCGGCCAGACGAGCGTGCCCTCGACCTCGCCGCGGAAATATTCCGCATGCCCGTCGGGCCAGGCAAGGCAGAGCACGGCGACGAAGCGGCCCGTGCGCTCGGCGGGCGAGATCGCGCCCTTGGCCTCCAGCGCCTCCTCGACCTTCTCCATGGCCATGGCGAAATCGCGCCCGCCGTCCGGGCTCTGCGCCCAGTCGGCGGTGTAGACGCCCGGCGCGCCGTCGAGCGCATCGACGCACAGGCCGGAATCGTCCGACAAGCGCCGGCAGGCCCGGTCGCCGTGGCCGCCGCAGAGCGCCTTGATCTAGGCGTTTTCCTCGAAGGTCGTGCCGGTCTCTTCCGGCTCCGGCAGGCCGCAGTTCGCGCGCCGATCGCGCGCTCGAGGCCGAACGGGCCGAGCAGGTCGTCGATCTCGCGGATCTTGCCCTCATTGTGGGTGGCGACGACGATCTTGCGGCCTTCGAGCTTGCGCACGGCCGGCCTCAGAGCGTCGCCAGCTTCTGCAGGTCGACAAGCTGGCCGATGCCCTTGCGCGCCAGCGCCATCAGCGCGAGCGAACTCGTCCTCGCGAGAACGGCGCGCCCTCGGCCGTGCCCTGCACCTCGACGATGCCGCCCGAGCCGGTCAGCACGAAATTGGCGTCGGTGCCGGCGGTCGAATCCTCGACATAGTCGAGGTCGAGCACCGGCACGCCGTCGTGGATGCCGCAGGAGATGGCCGCGACATGGTCCTTGAGCGACCTTGCCGTCGACCATGCCGCGCGCCTGCATCCACTCGACGCAGTCCTGCAGCGCGACCCAGCCGCCGGTGATCGAGGCCGTGCGCGTGCCGCCATCGGCCTGGATGACGTCGCAGTCGATGGTGATCTGCCGCTCGCCCAGCGCCCGCAGGTCGACGACCGCGCGCAGCGAGCGGCCGATCAGCCGCTGGATTTCCTGCGTGCGGCCGGACTGCTTGCCGCGCGCCGCCTCGCGGCGCATGCGCTCGGTGGTCGAGCGCGGCAGCATGCCGTATTCCGCCGTCACCCAGCCCTTGCCGCCGCCGCGCAGCCACGGCGGCACGCGCTCTTCCAGCGAGGCCGTGCACAGCACATGCGTGTCGCCGAAGCGCACCAGGCACGAGCCCTCGGCATGGCGGGCGAAATCCGCGCTCGAGCGAGATCGGCGCGCATTTCGTCGGGGGCTCGCCTGGAAGGGCGCATCGGCATTCTCCGTATCTGGCGTTCGCGGCTGCCTTCTATCGCTTGCGCGTCCGACGCTGGCAAAGGCAAAAACCCGATCGGCTCGGCGATTGCATGCGGGGCGCGGCGTATCCCATATTATCGGCGACAGCAGCCGATCAACCGTGCAGAGAGTTCACAAGCATGGGCGAAGGCGGCCGCAAACCGATCATGCACAGCGCAGCGCGCTGGAAGACCTCGACCAGCGCTCGCGCGAGATTTTCCGCAGCATCGTCGAATCCTACCTCGAGACCGGCGAGCCGCTCGGTTCGCGCACGCTTGCCCGGCAATTGTCGCTCGGCGTTTCGCCGGCGACGATCCGCAACGTCATGCAGGACCTCGAGATGCTGGGCCTGATCTATGCCCCGCACACCAGTGCCGGACGGCTGCCGACCGAGGCGGGCCTGCGCTTCTTCGTCGACGCCTTCCTGGAGATCGGCGATCTCGGTTCGGCCGAGCGCAGCTCCATCGAGGCGAAGGTGCAGGAGGCATCGGAAGGGCAGCACGCTCGAAAACGTGCTGACCGAGGCGAGCCAGATGCTGTCCGGCCTTTCGCGCAGCGCGGGCCTCGTCATCGCCGCCAAGGCCGACTTGCGCCTGCGGCACATCGAATTCATCCGGCTCGAGCCGCAAAAGGCGCTGGTCGTGCTCGTCGGCGAGAACGGCATGGTCGAGAACCGCGTCATCGCGCTGCCCGCCGGGCGTCACCGCGTCCTCGCTGCCGGAGGCCTCGAACTACCTCAACGCCAAGATCGCCGGGCGCACGCATCTCGGAGGCGAAGCCGGAACTTGACACGGCTGCATGCCGCCGCGCGCAACGAACTCGACGCGCTGGCGCAGAAGCTGGTCGATACCGGCCTTGCCGTCTGGGCCGGCAGCGCCGAGAAGGACCCCGGCCGGCTGATCGTCTCGGCCATGCCAACCTGCTCGGCGACCGCCACGCGGCGGAAAACCTCGACCGCATCCGGCAACTTGTTCGACGAGCTGGAATCCAAGGAAAACCTGATGCGGCTCCTCGAACTGACCGAGGACGGCGAGGGCGTGCGCATCTTCATCGGCTCGGAAAACAAGCTTTTCCCGCTGTCGGGCTCCTCGCTGGTCGTCGCGCCCTACCGCGACAAGGACCAGCGCGTCATCGGCGCGCTCGGCGTCATCGGCCCGACGCGGATGAACTATGCCCGCATCGTGCCGATGGTCGATTTCACCGCGCAGGTGGTGACGCGGCTGCTGCGCTGAAGTTCAACGCGACAGGAAAAACCACTGCAGCAGGATGATCGTCTTGGCGTCGCGGATTTCCCCGCGCTCCAGCATGGTGCGCGCCTCGCTGACGGGAATTTCGACCGTCTCCACGTCTTCGTGCTCGTCGGCAAGGCCGCCGCCCTCGCCCTTGCGCGAGCCATCGTCGACCTCGGCGTAGAAGAGGTGCAGCCGCTCCTTAACCGCCGCCGGGCTTGGATGGATCACGCAGACAAGCTGTGCGTTGAACGGCTCGTAGCCCGTCTCCTCGCGGCATTCGCGCAGGGCGGCGTCGAGCGGCGATTTGCCCTCGTCCATGCCGCCCGCCGCTGCCTCCAGCATGGATGCCGTCCTCGCCCCACAGCGCCACCGGCAGGCGGAACTGGCGCACGAAGATCAGCGTGTCGCGGCCCTTGTGGTGCATCAGGACGCTGGACGCCTCGCCGCGCTCAAACACCTCGCGCGAGACGCTCTGGCGATTTCCGTCGCTCGCCGTGATGGCATAGCGCATCTGGCGCAGAACATGATGCCGTTCCGACAGTATTTCGTCGCTTTCGACGGTGAATTCCATTGCGATTCTCCTGCGCACCAGCCTGCAATCTCAGTTTGCATAGTGCAGACGCGGCTTCGATACGACTGGAAAAGCCTTGATTTTTTGCATTGGAACACAGATATCGGGCGCAAGTTTCCACTCTGGACAGAACAGGTGCCGATGATGGCGGGCAAAGCCGAACATCACGAACAGGAAGACATTTCGAGCCAGACGCCAGAAGCGGGCGAGGCGCAGGAAGACGCAGAGCCTTGCTGCTGCGGAAGAAGCCGCAAGGCAGGGCTTTTCCAATCCGCTCGAATTCCTCAATGCCGAGTTGCAGAAGGCCGAGAGCGAGAAGGCCGAACTGAAAGACCGGCTCGTGCGGGCAGGCCGCGGAGATGGAAAACTTGCGCAAGCGCACGGCCCGCGATGTCGCCGACGCACGCGAATACTCGATATCCAGCTTCGCCCGCGAAATGCTGGCGGTCTCCGACAACCTTCGCCGCGCGCTGGAAGCCATACCGCACGAAGCCCGCGATGCCGGCGATGCCGGTTTCAAGGCGCTGATCGACGGCGTCGAGCTGACCGAGCGCGCCATGCTGCAGGCGCTGGAGCGGGCGGGCGTGCGCAAGGTATCGCCCAAGGGCGAGCGCTTCGACGCCAACTACCACCAGGCCATGTTCGAGATACCGAACCCGGAAGTGCCGCACAACACGGTGCTCGAAGTCGTTCAGGACGGCTTCGTGATCGGCGAGCGCATGCTGCGCCCGGCCATGGTCGGCGTGTCGCGCGGCGGGCCGAAAGTGGCAAGGCCCGCGTCCGAGAACGCCGCTGCGGGCGAGGGCGGCCAGCAGGACTGACACGGCCAGGGGCAAGGCCGGGGGGAGGGCCGCCTTGGGGCTGCTGCAGTTTCTCGATTATGCCGGCGTAGCGGTTTTCGCCGCCACGGGGGCGCTTGCCGCCTCGCGCAAGCAGCTCGACATCATCGGCTTCCTGTTTCTCGCCAGCCTCACGGGCATTGGCGGGGGCACGCTTCGCGACATCATTCTGGGCGCACCGGTGTTCTGGGTGCAAAACAGCCTCTATCTCGCAGTGTGCATCGTCACCGCGACGGCGGTCTATTTCACCGCGCCATTGGTGGAATACCGTTACCGGCTGCTGCTGTGGCTCGATGCGTTCGGCCTTGCCGCTTATTGCGTCATGGGCGCGGCCAAGGGGCTGGCGGCGGGCGCTCCGCCGCTCGCGGCAATCGTGACCGGCATGATGACGGCGACCTTCGGGGGCATACTGCGCGACGTGGTCAGCGGCGAGCCGTCAGTTCTGCTGAGACGCGAAATCTATGTAACGGCGGCCCTTGCCGGGGCCAGCGTCTATGTCGCCATGGCGATGCTGGGCGCGCCATTCGCGCTGTCGATCTTCGCGCCCGTGATCTGCGCCTTCGCAATACGCGGCGGCGCCCTGCATTATGGCTGGACCATGCCCGGCTACCGGCACCGTTCCGGCCGCCCGTCCGACGATGCGGTGCCCGGTCGCAAGTGACCCTTTCGGGTGGCAAGGCTTGGGGCTTGCGCCGCCATGCCCGGCGGGGCTAGACGCTAGTCTTGCGCGGGCCACACCCGCATCAGGGGAAATTTGCCCGCGATGGCGCACGATATTGCCGATGATTTCCGCTTGATCGACACGGATGCCGTGCGAAAGGCGCTGGGGGAAATCGCCGAGAGGCGGGGGACGGCGCCGCAAGTTCGCGCGCCAGGTGCTGGCGCTGCTGAAGCAAACTGTCCGCTGCGGGACGCGAATTTGCGCGCCGGCAGCTGGAGGCCGACGGCCGGGGCACCGATTGCGCCCGCGCCCTTTCCGGACCTGCAGGACGAGATCATCCGGCTGATCTACGATTTCGCCGTCGACCCACGTCTACCGCGTCACCAATCCCTCGCTGGGCGAGCGCATGGCGATCGTCGCGGTCGGCGGCTATGGCCGCGGCACGCTGGCGCCGGGCTCCGACATCGACCTGCTTTTCGTGCTGCCCTACAAGCAGACCGCCTGGGGCGAGGCGGTCGTCGAATTCATGCTCTACATGCTTTGGGACATGGGCTTCAAGGTCGGCCACGCCACCCGCAACATCGACGAGTGCATCCGTCAGTGCGAAGTCCGACATGACCATCCGCACCTCCATCCTCGAGGCGCGCTTCATCTTGGGGCGAGCTGAGCTTTTCGACGAGCTCACGACGCCGCTTCGACAAGGAGGTCGTCACCGGCACGGCAACCGAGTTCATCGCCGCCAAGCTCGCCGAGCGCGACGAGCGCCACCGGCGCACCGGCAATTCGCGCTATCTGGTCGAGCCCAACGTCAAGGACGGCAAGGGCGGCCTGCGCGACCTGCACACGCTGTTCTGGATCGGCAAGTATTTCTACCAGGTCCGCGAGCCGGCCGCAGCTGGTCGAGGCGGGCCTCTTCACGCGCGCCGAGTACCGCCGTTTCAGGCGCGCCGAGGATTTCCTGTGGGCCGTGCGCTGCCACCTGCATTTCCTGACCGGCAAGGCCGAGGAGCGGCTGCATTTCGACATCCAGCGCGACATGGCCGACGCGCCTGCGGCTACGGCAGCCATCCCGGCCTGCTCGATGTCGAGCGCTTCATGAAGCACTACTTCCTGGTGGCCAAGGATGTCGGCGACCTGACGCGCATCGTCTGCGCCGCGCTGGAGGATCAGGACGCAAAGTCGGTGCGCGGCTTCACCGGACTCTTCCGCTCGATCAGCAACCGCGTGCGCAAGATCCCCGGCACGCTCGATTTCGTCAACGACAACGGCCGCATCAACGTCGCCGACGCCCGATGTCTTCGAGCGCGACCCGGTCAACCTGATCCGCATGTTCAAGCTGGCCGACGACAACGATCTCGACTTCCATCCCGACGCGCTGCACCTGGTGACGAAGTCGCTCTCGCTGGTGCGACCGGCGACCTGCGCGCCAACGAGGAGGCCAACCGCCTGTTCCTCGACATCCTGACCTCGCGCAACGGACCGGAAAACCTGCTGCGGCGCATGAACGAGGCGGGCCTGCTCGGCAAGTTCATCCCCGACTTCGGCAAGGTCGTGGCGATGATGCAGTTCAACATGTACCACCACTACACGGTGGACGAGCACCTGATGCGCTCGGTCGGCATGCTGCACGAGCTCGAAAGCGGCGCGCTGGCGCAGGAGCATCCGCTGTCGCGCGACATCCTGCCGACCATCAAGGACCGGGAGGTGCTCTATGTCGCCCTGCTTCTCCACGACATCGCCAAGGGCCGCCCGGAGGACCATTCCATCGCCGGCGCGCGCATCGCACGGCAGCTCTGCCCGCGGCTCGGCATGAGCGAGGCGCAGACCGAATTCGTGCCTGGCTGGTGCTCGAGCACCTCACCATGAGCATGATGGCGCAGTCGCGCGACCTCACCGACCGCAGGACGATCCTCGCCTTCGCCGAGACGGTGCAGACGCTGGAGCGGCATGAAGCTAGCTGCTGCTGCTGACCGTCTGCGACATCCGCGCCGTGGGTCCGGGCGTGTGGAACGGCTGGAAGGGTCAGCTTGCTGCGCACGCTCTATTACGAGACCGAGCCGATCCTGACCGGCGGCTTCTCGACGCGTCGACCGCAAGGCGCGCGTCAAGCGGCGCGCGCCGCGCTGGCCGCCGCGCTGGAGGGCTGGAGCGAGGCCGACCGCAAGCGCTATTCGAGCTGCCCTACCCGGCCTACTTCTGTCGACCGACCTCGAAACGCAGGTTCGGCACACGAACTTCATCCGCGAGGCCGAGCGCAAGGGGCAGGCGCTCGCCACCATGGTCAATTCCAGGACCTTCGAGGCGATTACCGAGATCACCGTGCTGGCGCCCGACCATCCGCGCCTGCTGTCGATCATCGCCGGCTCCTGCGCCGCGGCCGGCGCCAACATCGTCGACGCCCAGATCTACACCACCACCGACGGGCGCGCGCTCGACACGATCTTCATATCGCGCGAATTCCAGCAGGACGAGGACGAGGAGCGCCGCGCCGCCCGCGTCGGCAAGATGATCGAGGACGTGCTGGCCGGAAAGGTTCGGCTGCCCGAGATGATCGCGAACAGGGCGCAGGCAGAAGCGCCGCTCCAAGGCCTTCAGCGTCAAGCCGCGGTCGATATCGACAACGAACTCTCCGACGAATTCTCGGTCATCGAGGTCGAGGGCCTCGACCGGCCCGGCCTGCTGTTCGAACTGACGCGCGCGCTGGCCGATCTCAATCTCAACATCGCCTCGGCGCACATCGCCACCTTCGGCGAGCGGGTGATCGACATGTTCTACGTTCCCGACCTTGTCGGGCACAAGATCACCGCGCCCGGACGGCAGGCGAAGATCATCGAGACGCTCGTGGCGGTGTTCGACCCCGCCGGCGCAAAATCTGACGAACCCTGGCGGCTTTCGGGCCGCGCCGCACGCATAGAAAGATCCTGCATGGCCGGCGGCCTGGTCTCGAAATTCACCTCCGTCGGTCGGCGACGCTCGCAAGCCGCATCCTCGGCTTCGCCCGCGAATCGCTGATGGCGGCCGCTCTCGGCACCGGCCCGGTGGCCGACGCCTTCTATGCCGCCTTCCGCTTTCCCAACCTGTTCCGCCGCCTGTTCGCCGAGGGCGCGTTCAACGCGGCCTTCGTGCCGCTGTTCGCCAAGGAGATCGAGGACGAACGGGCGCGAAGGCGCACAAGCGATTCTCCGAAGAGGTCTTCGGCGTCCTGTTCTCGGCATTGCTGATCGCTGACCATCGCCATGGAACTGGCGATGCCGCTCCTGGTGCGCACGATCATCGCGCCGGGCTTCGTCAACGATCCGGCAAAGTTCAAGCTGACCGTGGACCTTGTCGCTGATCATGTTCCCCTATCTCATGTGCATGTCGCTGACGGCCATGATGAGCGGGCATGCTCAATTCGCTGCACCAGCTATTTCGCCGCCGCGATCGCGCCGGTGTTCCTCAACATCATCCTGATCGGCGTGCTGATCTATGCTCTGCAAGACCGGCGCCGACCCGGTTCAGACCGGCATCGATCTGTCCTGGGGCGTGCTCGCTGCGGGCATCGTGCAGCTGCTGATCGTCTATGGTGGCGTGCGCCAGCCGGAACATCATCGTGACTTTCGCAGCGGCCGCGCATGACGCCCAACGTCAAGCGCCTGCTGCTGGCTCGCCGCTGCCGGCCGCGGTGACCGGCGGCATCACCCAGATCAACCCGCTGATCGGCCAGATGATCGCCTCCGACCAAGGAAGGCGCGATCTCCGTGCTGCAATATGCCGACCGCATCTACCAGTTGCCGCTCGGCGTCGTCGGCATCGCCGTCGGCGTGGTGCTGCTGCCCGAACTTGCGCGGGCGCTTGCGCGCCGGGCACATGACAGGACGCCGGCAACCTGCAGAACCGCTCGGTGGAATTCGCGCTGTTCCTGACGCTGCCGGCGGCGGCCGCGCTGTGTGGTCGATGTCCGAGGAGATCATCCGCGTGCTCTACGAGCGCGGCGCGTTCACGCCAGACGAACGACCGCGACCGTCGTCCGGCGTGCTGGCCATCTTCGGCCTCGGCCTGCCGGCCTTCGTGCTGATCAAGGCGCTTCACGCCCGGCTATTTCGCCCGCGAGGACACGCAGGACGCCGATGCGCTTCGCGATGGTCTCCGTCGGCGTCAACGTCGTGCTGGCGCTCAGCCTGTTTCCCTTCATCGACGAGCGCGGCATCGCCACGGCCGACGGTCGTGCGCCGGCTGGGTCAACGCCGCGCTGCTGTTCTTCACGCTGGTCCGGCGCGGCCATTGGGATCGCGACGCGCGGCCTGCTGCGCAGGCTGCCCCGGCTGGTCTTCGCTGCCGCCGCGATGGGCGTCGGCTTGCATTTTGGCGCGCAATTGGCCTTGCGCCCATGGCTCGAGCCTGATTCGAGCCTGCTGCAACAGGTGAGCGCGTTGTCGGCGCTTGTTGCCGGTGGCGGACTGCTCTATCTCGCGCTCGCCTTCGGCACCGGCGGGGCGCGATCTTGCCATGTTGCGCCGGAACATGCGCCGCAAGGGCGTGCCGGCCGGCCGCCGCCCGAACAGGGCGACGCATGACCGGCAAGGCCGTGGGCCTTGCGCGAAAGGCGCCTGCTAATCCATAACCCGCGCGCATTTTCACCCGCAGACACGGGCATGAATTCCATGACTCAGCCAAAGGACCGCGTGTTTTCCGGCGTGCAGCCGACCGGCAATCTGCATCTCGGCAATTATCTCGGCGCGATCCGCAGGTTCGTGACGCTGCAGGAGAGCCATGACTGCATCTATTGCGTCGTCGACATGCACGCGATCACCGTCTGGCAGGATCCGGCGGTGCTGGCGCACAACACGCGCGAGGTGACGGCCGCCTTCATCGCCGCCGGCATCGACCCGAAGAAGCACATCGTCTTCAACCAGAGCCAGGTCAGCGGCCATGCCGAGCTGGCCTGGATCTTCAACTGCGTCGCCCGCATGGGCTGGCTGAACCGCATGACCCAGTTCAAGGACAAGGCCGGCAAGGACCGCGAGAACGCGTCGCGTCGGGCCTGTTCGCCTATCCCAGCCTGATGGCCGCCGACATCCTGCTCTATCGCGCCACGCACGTGCCGGTGGGCGAGGACCAGAAGCAGCATCTGGAACTGACCCGCGACATCGCCGCCAAGTTCAACAACGACTTCGCCGCCGAGATCGCCGCGAACGGGCATGGCGAGACCTTTTTCCCGCTGACCGAGCCGCTGATCGAAGGACCGGCGACGCGCGTCATGAGCCTGCGCGACGGCACCAAGAAGATGTCGAAATCCGACCCGTCCGACCTGTCGCGCATCAACCTGACCGACGATGCCGACGACATCGCCAAGAAGATCCGCAAGGCCAAGACCGATCCCGAGCCGCTTTCCGACGACGCTCGAGGGACTCAAGGCCCGGCCCGAGGCCGACAATCTCGTCGGCATCTATGCCGCGCTCGCCGACACCGGCAAGGCAGCAGGTGCTCGCGCAGTTCGCCGGCAAGCAGTTCTCGCGAGTTCAAGCCGGCGCTGGCCGATCTTGCGGTGGAAAAGCTCGCGCCGATCAACGCCGAGATGCGCCGCCTGATGGCCGATCCGGCCCATATCGACGCGATCCTGCAGCGACGGCGCCGGCGCGGGCGCGCGAAATCGCCGACGAGACGATGCGCGAGGTGCGCTCGATCGTCGGCTTCATCTCGCTGATGCCATCCACGCGCAACCGGCGCGCGTGCAAGGCGCACTTGTTTCACGGTATCGTCGCGGGCTAAAAGGTCAGCATGGTCAGTCGCCGCCAAATCAACGAGGAAGGCCACAACCGCAAGTTTCTGGCGGTCATCGACAGCACGCCGGAATGCGGCAGGGCCGTGCTTTACGCCGGAAGGCGGGCGCAAAAGACCAATGGCGGCCTCGTGCTGCTCTATGTCTGCCCGCCCGGCGATTTCCAGCACTGGATCGGCGTCGAGGAAATCATGCGCGCCGAGGCGCGCGAGGAAGCGCAGGCCGCGCTCGACAAGTTCGCGCAGTATCGCCCGCGAAACGGCCAATATCGACCCCGAAACTGGTGATCCGCGAGGGCGGTGACGCGCGAGGAAATCCTGGCGCTGATCGAGGAAGACAAGGACATCGCCCAGCTGGTGCTTGCCGCCGGCGACGCCAAGGAAGGTCCCGGGCCGCTGGTCGCCTCGGTCGCCGGGCGCGGCGCGGCCTTTCCCATTCCTGTCATCGTGCTGCCCAGCGGCATGAGCGACGAGGACATCGAGACGGTCACGTGAGGCCGCCGCTTGAACGCTGCCGCGCCGCACCTATCTTCAGCAGCAGGGCCATACGCCATTTGAAATTCGCGGCATGCGCCGTGTGGAGACCGACCATGTTCATCCAGACCGAAGCCACGCCAAATCCGGCGACCCTGAAGTTCCTGCCCGGCCGCACCGTGCTTGATGAAGGCACGGCCGAGTTCCGCAGCCAGGACGAGGCCGCGCCCTCGCCGCTGGCCTTGCGCCTGTTCGAGGTGCCGGGCGTCGCCGGCGTCTTCTTCGGCAATGATTTCATCACCGTCACCAAGGAAGAGCGCGACGAGCCCGGCTTCGAGTGGCAGCACCTGCGCCCGGCGATCCTCGGCGCGATCATGGAGCATTACACGTCGGGGCGCCCCGTCATCGAAGGCTCGCATGACACGAATGCGGCAGTCCTGAGGAATTCTTCGAGGAAGGCGACGGCCAGATCGTCGACACCATCAAGGAACTGCTGGAGACGCGCGTACGCCCGGCCGTTGCGCAGGATGGCGGCGACATCACCTTCCGCGGCTTCAAGGAAGGCGTCGTCTACCTGCACATGCGCGGCTCCTGCGCCGGTTGCCCGTCTTCGACGGCAACGCTGAAATACGGCATCCAGAACCTGCTGCGCCACTTCATTCCCGAAGTTCGTGAAGTCGAAGCCGTCTGATCCTATCAGACCAATTGCCTAGTCGACTTTCCCGCTGTGCGTGGCAAGGCTGAAAGCCATGATTTCATTGGCAATAGACACCTCCGCGCATTTGTGCGCCGCCGCCGTGCATGACAGTGCCGGCGACACGATCCTGGCGCAGGCGAGCGAGGATATCGGCCGCGGTCACGCCGAGCGGCTGATGGACGTGATTGCCGGCGTGCTGCGGCAGGCCGGCATCGAGTATTCGAACATCCAGCGCGTGACGGTCACGACCGGCCCGGGAAGCTTTACCGGCATTCGCGTGGGGCTTGCGACGGCGCGCGGCATCGCCCTGGGGCTTGGCATCGATGCCTGCGGCGTCAGCGTGCTGGAGGCTGCGGCGCTGGCCGTACGCGATCGGGCGGCGGGCCCGCTGATCGCCGTCATGGATGCGCGGCGGGGCGAGGCCTATTGCCAGGTGTTCGACAGCAAAGAAGATCCGCAGGCGCCATTCGTCGCCTCCTACCACCAGCTCTTGCCATTGCTCGCCGGCCGTGCGCGACTGGCGTGCTGTGCGGTTCGGGAGCGCAGAACCTCAATGTCGCCGCCGGGACGGACTTTCCGGTGCTGCACGAACTGGCGGCTGTGCCGATCGCGACGATCGCCCGTCTCGGCGCGGCAAGCCGGTTGCCCGCGGCAAGGCCGGAGCCGCTATACCTGCGAGCGCCGGATGCAAAGCCGCAGGAGGGCTTTGCCCTCAAGAGAGCATGAAATAAAACATTCATTTTTTGGTGCGACACTACCTGTCCAAGGGGCATGATCTGGCATCCTCATCACGAAGCGGCTGGGAAATGGGTTGGTTTTTCAAGCGAAAGCCTGAACTGGTAGTGGATCGCGCCACGCCCGGCGACATCGGCGCCATGGCGGACATCCACGCGCGATCATTCTCCAAGCCCTGGCACGAGGACGAGATCGCCCGCCTGCTTTCGGGCAGGGGCGTCGAAGCCTTCGTGGTGCGCACGCACGGCTCGGGCGAAGGCCCGCCCTGCGGCTTCGTCATCGTGCGCGAAGTCGCCGACGAAGCTGAAATCATCACCATCGCGACGGATCCTTCCAAGCGGCGCCTGGGCATCGGCAGGGCGCTGATGAACCATGCGATCCGCCAGATGCATGGCGACCGCGTCGCCCGGCTGTTTCTGGAGGTCAGCGAGGACAACCAGACCGCGCTGCCGCTCTACCGCAGCCTCGGCTTCCGTCAGGTTGGCGTGCGCAAGGGCTATTACGCATCCTCGGCCACGGCGCAAAACCGGCCAGCGCTCCCCGCGCGACAACGGGTGCGCCCTCGAGCGCGCCCCCGAGTGCGGCGAAGGGTGCGCCCCCGAGCGCGCTTGTCATGGAACTTGATCTTCGCTAGACGCTTCGCCGGTACTGTACGGTATCCGGAGGCATCATGTCGCTCGAAGCGCTTTGCGCCGAAAAGGGTCTGCGCATGACCGAGCAGCGCAAGACCATCGCGCGGGTCATCGAGCAGTCGAGCGATCATCCGGACGTGGAGGAACTCTACCGCCGCGCCTCGGCAATCGACGCCAACATCTCCATCGCCACCGTCTATCGCACCGTCAAGCTGCTCGAGGATTTCAACATCATCGAGCGCCATGATTTCCGCTCGGACGGGCGTTCGCGCTACGAGGCCGCTTCCGAGGATCACCACGACCACCTGATCGATCTGAAGAGCGGCGAGGTGATCGAGTTCACCAGCAGCGAGATCGAGCGGCTGCAGGAGGAAATCGCCATGCGGCTGGGCTTCCGGCTGGTCGATCACCGGCTCGAACTCTACGGCGTGCCGCTCGCACGCGAGGAAGCCGCCGACAAGACGCCTTCCAGCGACGACGGACAGGAAGGCTGACGCGCATTTCATGGCCGCAATGCTGCGCCTCCTGCCGCTGCTGCTGATCCTGGTGCCGGCGACCCTGTTGCTGGCACCGGTCCAGATGGCTGGCGATGTTCGCTGCAAGCCGCTGGCGCGCGCGATTCCCGTATTGTGGCATCGCCTCGCGCTGCGCCTCGTCGGCGTGCGCGTCCATGTGCAGGGCAAAATCCCGGCCGCGGCGGCCGCTGCTGATCGTCTCCAACCACGTCTCGTGGGCGGACATATCTGGTGCTTGGCTCGGTAATGCAGCTCTGCTTCATCGCCAAGTCGGACATGATGGCCTGGCCCGGCATCAACTGGCTCGCCTGGATGCAGCGCACGGTCTTCGTCAGGCGCGAGGACAGGCGCGGATCGAAGGCGCAGGCCGGCACGATTGCCGCAAGGCTCGTCGAGGGCGACGCCATGGTGCTGTTCGCCGAAGGCACGACCGGCGACGGCATCCGGCTGAGGCCGTTCAAGTCGGCGCTGTTCGGCGCGGTGCATCATGCGCTGGAGACCGCCCATATCAGCCATGTCACGGTGCAGCCGGTGGCGCTGGCCTATACCCGCCTCAACGGCCTGCCGCTCGGGCGCTATCACCAGGCGCGCGCGGCCTGGCCCGGCGACATTCCGCTGGGGCCGCATCTGATGACCTTCATCGCCGGCGGGGCCTATGACGTGGAGGTGGTGTTCGGCGAGGCCGGCGATTTCGCACTCGATACGCCCCGCAAGAAGATCGCCGACATCACCGCGCCGCCGGGTTCGCGCCGCCTTCGCCAGCGCCATCCGGATGCGCCCGATCGCGCTGCAACAGGGCGATGCTTGATCGCCGCGCCCCGCGCCTGTAGAACCCGCGCCATGAACGAACTTCCCAAGCCGGAAAGCCTTGCCGCGGACGGCAACCAGCGCAAGGTCTTCATCAAGACCTATGGCTGCCAGATGAACGTCTACGACATGCGCAGCGCATGGCGCGATGCGCTGGCCGCCGACGGCTATGCCGCGACCGGACGACATCGACGAGGCCGACCTCGTCGCTCCTCAACACCTGCCATATCCGCGAGAAGGCCGCCGAGAAGGTCTATTCCGCAGCTCGGCCGCATCCGCAAGCTGAAGGACGAGCGCGCGCAAGGCCGGCCGCGAGACGATGGTCGGCGTCGCCGGCTGCGTCGCGCAGGCCGAGGGCGCGGAGATCCGCGCGCCGCGCGCCGCGGTCGATCTCGTCGTCGGCCCGCAATCCTATCACCGCCTGCCGCGAATATCTGCGCAGCGCGCGGGCCGGCAAGCCGGTCGTCGAGACCGACTTCGCGATCGAGGACAAGTTCGAGCACCTGCCGCCGCCGACCGCGCGCCAGACGCCGCGCGCGCGGCGTCACCGCCTTCCTCACCGTGCAGGAAGGCTGCGACAAGTTCTGCACCTTCTGCGTGGTGCCCTATACGCGCGGCGCCGAGGTGTCGCGCGCCGGTGGCGCAGATCCTCGCCGAGGCGCGGCAGGCTCGCCGAGGCCGGCGTGCGCGAGATCACGCTGCTCGGCCAGAACGTCAACGCCTGGCATGGCGAGGGCCGACAGCGGCTCGGCCATGCGGCCTGGGCGACTTGCTGGTCGCGCCTGGCCGAGATCGCGGGCATCGACGCGGCTGCGCTACACCACCAGCCATCCGCTCGACATGGACGACGAGCTGATCGCGGCGCATCGCGACCTGCCCAAGCTGATGCCCTATCTGCATCTGCCGGTGCAGTCGGGCTCGGACCGCATCCTCAAGGCGATGAACCGCCGCCACACCGCGCCGACTATCTCGACGCTGATCGAGCGCATCCGCGCCGCCCGGCCCGACATCGCGATTTCGGGCGATTTCATCGTCGGCTTTCCCGGCGAGACCGACGCGGATTTCGAGGCGACGCTGCGATCTGGTGCGCACGCGTCGGCTACGCGCAGGCCTATTCGTTCAAATATTCGCAGCGTCCCGGCACGCCCGGCGCCGACATGCCGGACCAGGTGCCCGACGCGGTCAAGGTCGAGCGCCTGCGAGACGCTGCAGGCGCTGCTGCAGCGCAGCAGCACGACTTCAACCGCTCGCTGATCGGCCGCGAGGCGGATGTGCTGATCGAAAAGCCGGGCCGCTATGCCTCGCCAGCTGCATCGGCCGCTCGCCCTGGCTGCAGTCGGTGATTGTTGATGCAAGGGCCGGCGAAATCGGTGACATTATCAGGGTGCGAATCACCGAGGCCGGCCGCTTTCGCTCAAGGCCGAACCGGTTGCAGGCGAGTAAAACCTGTCGGTAACGCATTGCAGCCCTTGCGGCGAGGCAACCGCAGGTGCAGCATCCGCGTTCAGTGTCATGATCGTGACAGGCTATTGCGTCCATATCAAAGCGCACACTGGAGAACCGCCGCTTGAACGCTTACGAGAAGGCCACCAAGGCCAGGAAGCCCGCCGCCGATCTCGCGCACCTCGTGCTCTCCTTCGACAACAACAGACTCGCCACCGCCCTGTTCGGCCAGTTCGACGAGAATCTCGCCCTGATCGAGCAGCAGCTCGGCGTCGACATGCCGCCACGCGCGGCAATTCAGTCGACGATCAAGGGAGCGGCCGGACCGGCGCCGAGCAGGCGCCAGCGCGCGCTCGAGCATCTCTACGCGCGGCTGCAGAAGGGCGACGACCATCGAGCGCGGTCCGACGTCGACGGCGCGATCCGCATGGCGTCGCAGCCGACGACCAGCTGACGCTGCCGACGCTGGAGCGCAAGGCCAGGAGGCTCGCCATGGCGCAGATCGCGCACCCGCAAGAAGACGATCCAGGCCCGCACGCCCGACGCAGGACGCCTATATGCGCGCCATGGAGCGCTGCCGAACTGGTGTTCGGCATCGGCCCGGCCGGCACCGGCAAGACCTATCTGGCCGTCGCCCATGCCGCGTCGCTGCTCGAGCGCGGCGCGGTCGACCGCATCATCCTGTCGCGCCCGGCCGTCGAGGCCGGCGAGCGCCTCGGCTTCCTGCCCGGCGACATGAAGGAGAAGGTCGATCCCTATCTCCGCCCGCTCTACGACGCGCTCTACGACATGATGCCCGGCGACAAGGTCGAGCGCGCGCATCACCTCCGACGTCATCGAGATCGCGCCGCTCGCCTTCATGCGCGGCCGCACGCTCGCCAATGCCGCGGTCATCCTCGACGAGGCGCAGAACACCACGTCGATGCAGATGAAGATGTTCCTGACCCGCCTCGGCGAGAATGCCCGCATGATCGTCACCGGCGATCCGACGCAGATCGACCTGCCGCCGGCGCCAAGTCTCGGGCCTGGTCGAGGCGCTTGCAGATCCTCGACGGCATCGACGGGCATCGCCAACGGTGCGCTTCACCGACGCCGACGTCGTGCGCCACCCGCTGGTCGCCGAGATCGTCAGCGCCTACGACGCGCGCGCCGCGCCCGCCGCTCGATCCGGCCGCGCCGCCCGCGGAGCCGCGAGGCTTGAACCTGCGATATCGACATCGCCGATCAACGCCGGCGGCTGGCCGCAGCGAGAGACGCGCTGGAGCGGCTTGCCCGCAAGGCTGTCGCTGCGCGCAGCGTCGGTCGCCGCCGCTTGCCGATGCCGCACGAGGCCGAACTCAGCCTCGTCTTCACCGACGACGAGGAGATGCGCGCCATCAATGTCGCAATGGCGCGGCATGGACAAGCCGACCAACGTGCTGTCCTTTCCCGGCCTTCCGACGTCGCGCCGGGCGAAAGCGCGGAACCGATGCTGGGCGACATTGTTCTTGCCCGCGAGACGGTCGCGCGCGAGGCGGCACTTGAAGGCAAGCCTTTCGAGGACCATCTCACCCATCTCATGGTTCATGGCTTTCTGCATCTTTTCGGCTATGATCACATGAACGACGCTGAGGCAGAGGAAATGGAAGGCCTGGAAAGCGCGCGCGCTGGCCGCACTTGGCATTGCCGATCCCTACGCCGCGTGAAGCCACGGAGACCGACGCAGACAATGAGCAATTCCGAGACAATTCAGACGAGCACGGCCCCGGCATCGGACGATTCCGGGCGCGGCAACGCGGACAACGCCGAACCTTCACCTAGGCAGTCCGGCCCGGCCGGCGACGATCACCACGGCATGGACGAGGGCGAACTCGTCGCCAACGGCCAGGACGGCGTGCGCAGCGACTGGCTGACGCGCCTGTTCCAGGGCCGCCGCAGCGGCAATCCCCAGCCTCCGCGAGGACCTCGCCGACGCGCTTTCCGCCGACACGACGCTGCACGCCTTCAGCGCCGGCGAACGGGCGATGCTCCACAACATCCTGCGCCTGCGGGAGGTGCGCGTCGAGGACGTGATGGTGCCGCGCGCCGACATCGAGGCGGTCGACATCGGAGATCATCGCTCGGCGACCTTCTGAAGCTGTTCGAGGAATCCGGCCACTCGCGCATGCCGGTCTACAACGACACGCTCGATGATCCGCGCGGCATGGTCCATATCCGCGACGTGGTCGCCTACATCACCCGCACCGCCGCGAATGAGCAAGACCGAGATCGCCGCCCGCAAGCGGCCGGTCGCCTCCAATCTCGATCTCAAGAAGGTCAATCTGGAAAAGCCGCTCAGCGCGCTCAAGATCATCCGCAAGGTGCTGTTCGTGCCGCCGTCGATGCTCGCCGCCGACCTGATGGCGCGCATGCAGGCGACGCGCACGCAGATCGCGCTGGTGATCGACGAATATGGCGGCACCGACGGGCTCGTCTCGCTGGAGGACATCGTCGAGATCGTCGTCGGCGACATCGAGGACGAGCACGATGTCGACGAGGACGTGCCGCTGATCGAGGAAAAGGGCGACGGCATGTTCATCGTCGACGCCAAGGCGGAGCTCGACGACGTGGCGCAGGCGGTCGGCAGCGACTTCCAGACCGGCGACTACGGCGAGGATGTCGACACCATCGGCGGCCTGCTGTTCGCCCTGACCGGCCGGGTGCCGGTTCGCGGCGAGGTGATCGAGGGCCTCGGGTACGAGTTCCGCGTCATCGACGCCGATCCCCGGCGGCTGAAACGAATCGAGCTGTCGGTTTCCAAACGCAAGCGTGCCCGCAAGCCGGGCTAAGCGGCGCAAGTCCTGTGCAGCACCGGCATTGCGCTTGACCGCGCCCGCGTGCGGGCTATCCCTTGGCGCAATACGGGCCGGGGGTGATTCGCCTTGAAACCGATCGACTGGATCGAGCGTGCAGCAGGCTATTTCATCCTGTCATGGGGATGGAAGCGCGCGATGCTGGCGTTTGCCGCCGGTGCCCTTTCGGCGCTGGCGATGCCTCCATTCGATTTCTTCCCCGTGATGTTCCTGACATTCCCGGCGCTTGTCTGGCTGATGGACGGCGTTGCGGCGGAACCTGAAAAAGGCCTCGCGGCGCGCCTGGCCCACGGATTTTCCGTCGGCTGGTGCTTCGGCTTCGGCTATTTCCTCGCCGGCCTTTGGTGGATCGGGAGCGCCTTTCTCGTCGATGCCGATGTGTTCGTCTGGCTGCTGCCCTTCGCAGTGCTGCTGCTGCCGGCCGGCCTTGCAGTGTTCTGGGGCCTTGGCACGATGCTGGCGAGGCTGCTGTGGAAGGACGGCTTTGCCCGTATCGCGTCGCTGGCCGCGGGCCTTGGCATGGCCGAATACCTTCGCGGTACGCGTCCTGACGGGGTTTCCGTGGAACACCATCGGCGAAGCCGCGATGACCATCCCGCTGACCATGCAGAAGGCTTCGCTGCTCGGCCTCCATGGCGTGTCGTTGCTCGCCGTCGTGCTGTTCAGCCTGCCGGCGATGCTGGTGCCGCGCATCTCGGCCGGGGGCCGCCGGTATCTTGCGGGCGGGCTGCTCGTCATCGCAGCCGATCTTGCCTTTGGGGCGTGGCGGATGTCGACAATTCCGCAGTCCTTCGCTGAAAATGTCAGCATCCGCCTGGTGCAGCCGGCGATCGACCAGGCCGAGAAATGGTCTCCGGACATGGAGGCGCGCAATTTCCAGACGCTGATGGACCTGTCGGTGCAGGCAACCTCGAACGAGAAGCAGGGCCTTTCCGGCACGACCCTGCTGGTCTGGCCCGAAACGGCCTTTCCCTTCCTGCTGACGGAGAGGCGCGACGCGCTTTCCGCCCTCGCCGCCATGATCCCCGATGGAACGACGCTCGCCGCGGGAGCCGTGCGGGTAGAGCCGCCGGCGCCAGGCCGCAAGCACGAACTCGCTTTCAATTCCGTCTACACCATCGATTCGGCGGGGGAGATCACCGGCGCCGCCGACAAGGTCCATCTCGTGCCCTTCGGCGAATACCTGCCCTTCCAGGACATCGCCGAGGGACTTGGCCTGGAGCAGTTGACGCAGATGCGCGGCGGCTTCGAGGCGGGTTCGGGGCGCACGCTGCTCGAGGGAGGCGCGGCCGGCAAATTCCTGCCGCTGATCTGCTACGAAATCATCTTTCCAAACCTTGTCCTTGGCGGCGCGGAACGTCCCTCGTTCATCCTCAATCTCACCAACGACGCCTGGTTCGGCATGACGCCCGGTCCCTACCAGCATTGGCGGCAGGCTGTGCTGCGCGGGGTGGAAGCGGGCCTGCCTGTGGTGCGATCAGCCAACAGCGGCATCAGCTCGGTTTCGGATGCCGCTGGCCGCATCGTCGACAAAATTCCTCTTGGCGTGCGCGGCGTGGTCGATGTGGCGTTGCCGAATACATCGGTTGACACGCCGTTCTCCAAGTACGGGAACAGCCTATTTATAGCGTTACTTGCCGTTTTATTTTCATTTGCAGTGATTCCAGCACGCCGTTGGTGAACACAAGCGGCATTGACACCCTGCGTTGGTGGAGCGCATCATGCTTGTCGTCTTCCGAAACTTGAATGAGGAAAGCACAAGCAGGCCGTCCTTGCAGCCGGAACCACCTTTCGGGGACTTCAGTGTGTCCGATTGCCGCTTGCAGACGGGAACATAACCCACCGCCGCAAGGCGCAAGACCGAGAAAAAAATCATGGCTGACGAAAAGAAAAAGCCAAACCCGATCGACATTCATGTCGGCAGCCGGGTTCGCTTGAGGCGAACCATGCTGGGCATGAGTCAGGAAAAGCTTGGCGAACATCTGGGAATCACATTCCAGCAGATACAGAAATACGAAAAGGGGGCAAACCGGATCGGGGCGAGCCGGTTGCAGCAGATTTCATCCGTGCTGAATACGCCGGTATCGTTCTTCTTCGAGGATGCGCCGGGCATGGCGGCAATGACGCCAACCGGCTTCGCAGAGGCGGAAAGCACCAACTATGTCGTGGATTTCCTTTCCAGTTCCGAGGGACTTCAGCTCAACCGCGCATTCGTGAAAATCAAGGATGCCAAGGTCCGCCGCAAGATCGTCGAGATGGTGAAAGCACTGTCCGGGGAAGCCGACTGACGGTTTTCAAATCCAAGGAACCGGCCCTTGGCGGGCCGGTCCCCCTTGACCTTCGCGCCATCACCGATAATACAGCCCACGATCAAAAGGCGGGGCGACGATAATTGTCCTCCTGCAGCAGGGAGTCCGACATGGCGCGCCAGAACTACCTCTTCACCAGCGAATCCGTTTCCGAAGGCCATCCCGACAAGGTCTGCGACCGCATCTCCGACGAGATCGTCGATCTGGTCTACCGGAAGCCACGCAAGACCGGCATGGACCCGTGGAAGGTTCGCGTCGCCTGCGAGACGCTCGCAACCACCAACCGCGTCGTCATCGCCGGCGAAGTCCGCGTGCCCGCCTCGCTGTGCAAGACCGGCAAGGACGGCAAGGTGCTGATGAACGAGCGCGGCGAAGCCGTGATCAATCCGGCCAAGTTCAAGTCGGTGGCCCGCAAGGCCATCCGCGACATCGGCTACGAGCAGGGCGGCTTCCACTGGAAGACGGCCACGCATCGACGTGCTGCTGCACGCGCAGTCGGCCGACATCGCCGCCGGCGTCGACAGCGCGTCCGACAAGCAGGGCTCGGAAGGCGCGGGCGACCAGGGCATCATGTTCGGCTATGCCTGCGACGAGACGCCCGACCTGATGCCGGCGCCGATCTACTACGCCCACAAGATGCTGGAACTGCTCGCCATCGCCCGCAAGAAGGGCGAGGGCGATGTCGGCAAGCTTGGCCCGGACGCCAAGAGCCAGGTCACCGTGCGCTACGAAGACGGCAAGGCGGCGGAGGTCGCCTCGATCGTGCTGTCGACGCAGCATCTCGATGCATCATGGGACAGCAAGAAGGTCCGCAAGGTCGTCGAGCCCTATATCCGCGAGGCGCTGGACGACCTGCCGATCGCCAAGGACTGCAACTGGTACATCAATCCGACCGGCAAGTTCGTCGTCGGCGGTCCCGATGGCGACGCCGGCCTGACCGGCCGCAAGATCATCGTCGACACCTATGGCGGCGCGGCCCCGCATGGCGGCGGCGCCTTCTCCGGCAAGGACACCACCAAGGTCGACCGCTCGGCGGCCTATGCGGCGCGCTACCTCGCCAAGAACGTCGTGGCCGCCGGCCTTGCCGACCGCTGCACCATCCAGATCGCCTACGCCATCGGCGTCGCGCAGCCGCTGTCGATCTATGTCGACCTGCACGGCACCGGCAAGGGTCCGGACAGCGCAGCTGGAAGAGGCGGTCCGCAAGGTCATGGACCTCTCGCCAACCGGCATCCGCACGCATCTCGATCTCAACAAGCCGATCTACGCCCGCACGTCCGTCCTACGGCCATTTCGGCCGCAAGGCCGGCCGTGACGGTTCTTTCTCCTGGGAAAAGACCGACCTGGTGAAGGCGCTCAAGGATGCGGTGAAGCAGGGCGCGGCGGCAGCCGTTCCGGCCTGATCGCGTGAACGCCGCAAGCGATGGCAAGGATCCCAGCCGCCCGCAACGGGCGGCTGAGGCATTTTTCGGGCGCCGCAAGGCCAAGCCCCTGCGCAAGGCGCAACAGGGGCTCTACGAGGAATTGTTGCCGAGCTTGCGGCTCGACCTCGCCAAGTTCTGTCCGCAGGACATTGGCGAACTCTTCCCGCACAAGCCTTCGCAGGTGCGCCTCGAAATCGGCTTTGGCGGCGGCGAGCATCTGGCGCACGAGGCGGCGCGGTTTGCGCAAGCCGGCTTCATCGGCGCGGAAGTATTCCTCAACGGCGTCGCGCGCATGTTGCAGCACATCGATGCGCTGAAGCTCTCCAATGTTCGCATCCACGACGAGGACGCGCTGCCGCTGCTCGAATGGCTGCCCGATGCGTCCATCGACCGCATCGACCTGCTCTATCCCGATCCCTGGCCCAAGAAGCGGCACTGGAAGCGGCGCTTCGTCAATCCCGAAAACCTCGACCGCTTCGCCCGAGTGCTGAAGCCGGGCGGCGAATTCCGCTTTGCCTCCGACATCGACGATTACGTGCAATGGACGTTGGTCCACTGCGCGGCGCATCCCGCCTTCGGAGAGCCTGCCATGGAAGGGCGGGCAATCAACGATCCGTGGGAGGGCTGGTTGCGCACGCGCTACGAGGCCAAGGCAATCCGCGAGGGCCGCACGCCCAATTACCTGAGCTTCCGCCGCGCCGGCCCGACAAACGGCACGACCTAGGGTAAGCATTCGCACTCTCCCGCCTGCCTCCTTGACCTTCTCCGTCCGGTGTCGTTGACTGGACGCCACTCGATCCTTGGAGGAGGGCGGAATGAACGGCTTTTCAGGAAAATTTGCAGGCATGGCGCTGGCATTCGGGCTGGCAATGACCGGCGCGGCACATGCCGCGGATTACAAGATCATGGCGCCCGCGGCGCCCGGCGGCGGCTGGGACCAGACCGCCCGCTCGATGCAGACCGCGCTGCAGGACGAGAAGATTTCCGGCAGCGTGCAGGTCGTCAACGTTCCCGGCGCCGGCGGCACGATCGGCCTTGCGCAGTTCGTCAACGAGGCCAAGGGCGATCCCGACAGCCTGATCGTCGGCGGCTATGTGATGGTCGGCGCGATCCTCACCAACAATTCGCCCGTCACCCTCGACCAGATCACGCCGATCGCGCGCCTGACCGGCGAATACGAGGCGATCGTCGTTCCCGCCGCCTCCGACATCAAGGACATGGCCGACCTCGTCGCGAAGCTGAAGGCCGATCCCGGCGCGGTATCCTGGGCCGGCGGCTCGGCGGGCGGCACCGACCACATCACCGCGGGTCTGATCGCCAAGGCCGTCGGCGTCGATCCGACCAAGATCAACTACATCGCCTTCTCCGGCGGCGGCGAGGCGCTGGCGGCGATCCTCGGCAACCAGGTCACCGTCGGCATCTCTGGCTACGGCGAATTCGCCGAGCAGGTGAAGGCCGGCACGCTGCGCATCATCGGCATTTCCAGCGCCGAGCGCGTGGCCGGCATCGATGCGCCGACCTTCAAGGAAGGCGGCGTCGACGTCGTCATCCAGAACTGGCGCATGGTTGCGGCCGCTCCCGGCATCACCGACGAGCAGAAGGCGGCTATCGGCGCCGACATCGAGAAGATGGTCGACTTCGCCCAGCTGGCAGAAGATCCTGGCCGACAAGGGCTGGGCCAACACCTATCTCGCCGGCGACGCCTTCGCGGCGCAGCTCAAGAAGGACATCGAGGCGACGTCGGCGATCCTGAAAGACATCGGCCTCGTCAAGTGACGGAGACCGGCGAACACAAGGCGCCGGGCTTCGACCCCGGCGTCCTCGTCATCGCGGCGCTGCTCGTCATCGCCGGAGCCGTGATCGTTTGGGGCGCATGGACCGCTCCCGCCGCCGGCGGCTACGCCCGGATCGGCCCCACCGCGGCGCCCTGGGTCGTCGGATCGGCGATGCTCCTGCTCGGGCTGGCAACCGCGGTGAGCGCGCTGCGCAATGGCGCGCCGGAGCGCGAGCCGCAAAGGCTCAGCCCGCTGCTGTGGATCGTCGGCGGCCTCGCGGCGCAGATGCTGCTGTTGAAGCCGCTCGGCTTTTCGATCGCCACCGGGCTGCTCTTCGCCGCCACGGCCAAGGCGTTCGGGCGCGGCCCGCTGTGGCTGACCATGCCGCTCGGCTGCCTCTTCGCCTTCATCGTCTGGATTGCCTTCGCCAAGGGCCTGCGCCTCAGCCTTCCCGCCGGACCGCTCGAAGCGCTGCTGTGATGGAAACGCTCGCGCTGCTCGGACAGGGACTGCTGACCGCGCTGGAGCCGATCAACCTCCTCTACGCGTTCATCGGCGTGACGCTCGGAACCGCGGTCGGCGTGCTGCCCGGCATCGGCCCGGCGCTGACCGTCGCGCTGCTGCTGCCGGTCACCTACAAGCTCGATCCGGCCGGTTCGCTGATCATGTTCGCCGGCATCTACTACGGCGGCATGTATGGCGGCTCGACCACATCGATCCTGCTCAACACGCCGGGCGAAAGCGCCTCGATCGTCACCGCGCTCGAGGGCAACAAGATGGCCAAGGCCGGGCGCGGCGGGCCGGCGCTTGCGACCGCGGCCATCGGCTCGTTCGTCGCCGGCCTCATCGCGACGCTCGGTCTCGCCTTCCTCGCGCCTTGGGTGGTCAAGTTCGCGCTGTCCTTCGGCCCGGCGGAATATTTCGCGCTGATGGTGCTGGCCTTCGTCACCGTGTCGGCCGCCTTCGGCAAATCGACGCTGCGCGGCCTGACCTCGCTCTTCATCGGCCTGACGCTGGGCCTGGTCGGCATCGACCAGCAGACCGGGCAGGCGCGCCTCGCCTTCGGCGTTCCGGACCTCCTCGACGGCATCGAGGTCACGACGCTGGCGGTCGCGATGTTCGCCGTCGGCGAGACGCTGACGATCGCGGCTTCCGCCAGCATGCTCGCCGAGAAGGTCGAGGCGGTGAAAGGCTCGGTCTGGATGACGGTCGCGGACTGGAAACGCTCGTGGAAATCCTGGCTGCGCGGCACGGCGATCGGCTTTCCGATCGGCGCCATGCCGGCGGGCGGCGCCGAGATCGCAAGCTTCCTCTGCTATGCGGCAGAGAAGCAGCTCTCCAAACACCCGGACGAGTTCGGCAACGGCGCCATCGAGGGCGTCGCCGGGCCGGAGGCCGCCAACAACGCCTCGGCCGCCGGAACGCTGGTGCCGCTGCTGACGCTCGGCCTGCCGACGACCGCGACGGCGGCGATCATGCTGGCCGGCTTCCAGCAGTTCGGCCTGCAGCCGGGACCGCTTCTCTTCATCACCAGCAAGGACCTGGTCTGGGGCCTGATCGCCAGCCTGCTCGTCGCCAATTTCATGCTGCTGGTGCTGAACCTGCCGCTGATCGGCCTCTGGGTGCGCCTGCTGACGATCCCGCGGCCGTGGCTCTATGCCGGCATCCTCGTCTTCGCCACGCTCGGCACCATCGGCGCCAACCCGTCGCCGTTCGAACTGGGGCTGCTGCTGGCCTTCGGGCTGATGGGCTATTTCCTGCGCCGCTACGGCTATCCGATCGCGCCGGTCATCGTCGGGCTGATCCTCGGACCGATGGCCGAGCAGCAGTTGCGCCGGGCGCTGGCGATCTCGCAGGGCGATCCGGCGATCCTTGTCGGCTCGCCCATTTCGATCACCATCCTGCTGCTTGCCGCTTTCCTGTTCGTGCTGCCGATCGTGCTGCGCGCCCGCGGGCGCGGCAAGGTGCTGGCGCAGCTCTCTTCCGACACGGACTAGGTCTTATCGGCCGATCTTGCCGTATTGTACGGGGTCGATGCCGAGCGCCTCGACATGGCGGCGCGCCGGCTTGCGGCCGTTCTCATGCGCGGCGGCGAGGGCGATTGCGCCGTTGATGGCATCGAGAATGCGGGCAAGTGCTGAAGTGCTTTTCACGTTGTTCTCCTGTAGCTATGCCAAGAACATAAGCATTGCGGTCCCGCCTTTGCAGGTGCGCGCCCGCAGGTCAGGAATGCCGCTGCCGCATGGATCGGAGCATGGGCGCGTGCCGGTCAGGGTTTTGCTTGCAATTCGCGGGGGCAGGGTCTATATCAGCCTCAAATTCTCCGATCGTTTCGCGAGAGTGGGCCCCTCCGGACCCGCTCTTTTTTATTGCCCCGCTCAACTGCGGCGGGCGTGCGGAACGGCAGGAGATCGCCGCAAGCTGCCAAAGGGAACCCTGGTTGAGCGAGCTGAACGAACCGCGCATCATCGTCGAAACGGGCCAGGAGGCCCGCGTCGCCCATATCGTCGAACCGGTGATCAACGATCTCGGATTCCGGCTGGTGCGCGTCAAGCTTTCCTCCATGAACGGCCTCACCTTGCAGATCATGGCGGAGCGTCCGGACGGCACGATCAGCGTCCACGACTGCGAGACGATTTCCAAGGCGATCTCGCCGGTGCTCGACATCGAGGATCCGATCGACAAGGCGTACCACCTGGAGGTTTCTTCCCCCGGCATCGACCGGCCGCTGGTGCGCCGCAGCGATTTTTCCCAATGGGCGGGCCACGTCGCCAAGATGGAGACGCGCAGCCTGATCAACGGGCGCAAGCGCTGGAAGGGCCGAATTCTTTCGGCCGACCACGACACCGTGACTTTCCGGCGCGATGAACATGCGCCGGGCGAGGACGAGAATTTCACGCTGCCGCTGGGCGAGATCGGCGAGGCCAAGCTGACGCTGAGCGATGAACTGATCCGCGAGGCATTGCGGCGTGACAAGGCATTGCGGGAAGCGAACGGCATCGTCGATGAAGACGACGAACGATTCCTGATCGAGACAAATGCATGCCGCGCAAGGCGTCACACGCCGCGCGCATCAAGACCGAGGAGACGGTAAAATGGCTGTAAGCGCCAACAGGCTTGAACTGCTGCAGATCGCGGACGCGGTCGCACGCGAAAAGGTGATCGACCGCGAGATCGTCATCGCCGCCATGGCGGACGCGATCCAGAAGGCGGCGCGCTCGCGCTACGGGCAGGAAACCAACGTGCTTGCGCGACATCGATCCCGAAGACGGGCGAGATCACGCTGCAGCGCATGCTCGAGGTCGTCGACAAGGTCGAGGATTATTCGACCCAGATCGCGCTCGAGACCGCCCGCGACAAGAACCCGGACGCCAAGATCGGCGACTTCGTCGCCGAGCCGCTGCCGCCGATGGATTTCGGCCGCATCGCCGCGCAGTCGGCCAAGCAGGTGATCGTGCAGAAGGTGCGCGAAGCCGAGCGCGACCGCCAGTTCGACGAGTTCAAGGACCGCATCGGCGAGATCGTCAACGGTACGGTCAAGCGCGTCGAATACGGCAATGTCATCGTCGACCTCGGCCGCGCCGAGGCGATCATCCGCCGCGACGAGATGATCCCGCGCGAGAACTTCCGCTATGGCGACCGCGTGCGCGCCTATGTCCATGACGTGCGCCGCGAACAGCGCGGGCCGCAGATATTCCTGTCGCGCACGCACCCCGAGTTCATGAGCAAGCTGTTCACCATGGAAGTGCCGGAAATCTACGACGGCATCATCACCATCAAGTCGGTCGCCCGCGATCCGGGATCGCGCGCCAAGATCGCCGTGGTTTCGCGCGACTCGTCCATCGATCCGGTCGGCGCTTGCGTCGGCATGCGCGGCAGCCGCGTCCAGGCGGTGGTTGCCGAATTGCAGGGCGAGAAGATCGACATCATTCCCTGGTCGCCCGATGCCGCAACGTTCATCGTCAACGCGTTGCAGCCGGCCGAAGTCGCCAAGGTCGTTCTCGACGAGGATGCCGAGCGCATCGAGGTCGTGGTGCCCGACGACCAGCTTTCGCTCGCCATCGGCCGCCGCGGCCAGAACGTGCGCCTTGCCTCGCAGCTGACCGGCTGGGACATCGACATCATGACCGAGCAGGAGGAAAGCGAGCGCCGCCAGAGCGAGTTCGCCGAAAACACCGCCAAGTTCACCGAGGCGCTGAACGTCGACGAGATGGTCGCGCAATTGCTGGCATCCGAAGGCTTCACCTCCGTCGAGGAAGTCGCCTATGTGGATTCCGACGAGCTCGCCACGATCGAGGGCTTCGACGAGGAAACCGCCGAGGAATTGCAGGCCCGCGCCCGCGAATTCCTCGAACGGCAGGAGACCGAGATGGATGCCGAGCGCAAGGCGCTGGGCGTATCGGACGACCTGCGCGGCATCGATGGGCTGACGACGCCCATGCTGGTGACGCTCGGCAAGGCCGACATCAAGACGCTCGAGGATTTTGCCGGCTGCGCCTCCGACGACCTGACCGGCTGGTCGGAGCGCAAGAACGGCGAGACCAAGCGCTTCCCGGGCTATCTCGACGGGTTCAGCCTGAGCAAGGCCGATGCCGAGCAGATGATCCTGGCGGCGCGTCTGAAGGCCGGCTGGATCACGCCGGAAGAGGCCGAGGCGGCCACGACTGGCGAGGGCGAGGACGCGGAAGCCGAAGCGACCGCTTGAGCGCGCACCGCCGGAGGCATGCATGGCAAGGGCGAAGCAGGACGCGGACGACATGAACCCCCGCACCTGCATCGTCACCCGGCAGGCCGGAGAGGCGGACGAACTGATCCGTTTCGTCGCAGGACCGGACGGAAAGGTCGTGCCGGACCTGAGGCGCAAATTGCCGGGCCGCGGCGTCTGGGTGACCGCCCGGCGCGAAATGGTGGAGACGGCGGTTCGCAAGCATCTCTTCGCACGCGGCCTGAAAGATGATGTCGAGGCGGCACCGACGCTTGCCTCGGACGTTGAAGGACTTCTGGAGGCAGCGGCGATTTCCGCCCTCTCCATCGCCCGCAAGGCGGGGCTGGTGGTTACCGGCTTCACCAAGGTGGATTCGTCCGTGCGGTCGGGCAAGGCGGCTTTGCTGCTGCATGCAACCGACGCGGCGGATGATGGCGTCAGGAAACTGGGCCAGGCAGTGCATTCCCTCGATGAGGCCGCAAGGCCGCAGGTGAGGACCATCTTCTCGTCGGATCAAATGGATTTGGCATTGGGTGGCAATAATGTGGTACATGCAGCCGCACTGAAGGGCGGAGCATGCGGGACACTGCTCGCACGGATCGACCAGTTGGTCCGGTACCGCAGCTGACGCAAGCGGGGCGAATGCCCCGGCAGGTGACACAAGGGCAGCAGTCGAAACGCGCGCCCGATCAACGCATTCGCGGATGCAATTCTTGGATAGGACTGGATTTTCCGGCCCCAAGGGTTCACAAAGCCCCGCAACAGGCCCGGCCCTGCCATGCCGGAAAGAAAGACAAGGCCAGATCGAAGCATGAGTGATAACGAAACCGACGACAAGAAAATCAGCGTTACGCCGAAAAAGACGCTGACACTGCGCGGAAGCGGGCTGTCGCAAGGAACAGTGCGTCAGAACTTCAGCCATGGCCGCAGCAAGGCCGTCGTCGTGGAGACGCGCAAGCGGCGCATCACCAAGCCGGGCGAAAAGCCGGTGGAGACTGTCGAGGCTGCGCCGCAGCCCGAGGTGCGCGAAGCCGTGCCCGTTGCGCCGACCCCGCCGCCACCCCCGCCCCGCGTCTTCGACGCTTCCCAGCACCCCAACCTTTCGCCGAGCGAACTCGAGGCGCGCCGCCGTGCGCTCGAGGAAGCCAATGCGCGCGAAATGGAAGACCGCGCCAAGCGCGACGAGGAAAGCCGCCGCCGTGCCGAGGAGACCGCCCGCGTGGTCGCCGAACGCGACGCCGCCGAGAAGCGCGCCCGCGAGGAAGCCGCCGCACGCGAGGCGAAGCCGGTAGAGGCTCCCGTCAAGGCACGGGAAGAGGCACCCGCCGCACGCAAGCCGGCAGCCGCCGGCGAAACCCGGCCCGCGCCACGCGACGACAAGCCGGGCGCGTTGAAGCCGTTCGAGCGCAAGCGCGTCGAGGAACCGGAAAAGCCGGCCAAACCGAAGGTTGGCGATGACCGCCGCCGCACCAAGCTGACGCTCGTCAACGCACTGGACGACGACGGCACAGCGCGCGGACCTTCGCTGGCCGCCATGCGCCGCCGCCAGGAAAAGGCACGCCGCGCCGCCATGCAGGGCGGGCCGCGCGAGAAGATCTCGCGCGAGGTCACCTTGCCGGAGACCATCACCATCCAGGAACTGGCGCAGCGCATGTCCGAGCGCTCTGTCGACGTCATCAAGTTCCTGATGAAGCAGGGCAACATGCTAAAGCCCGGCGACGTTATCGATGCCGACATGGCCGAGCTGATCGCCGCCGAGTTCGGCCACCAGGTCAAGCGCGTTTCCGAAGGCGATGTCGAGGAAAGCCTCTACGACAAGAAGGACACCGAGGAGCAGCTGCAGCCGCGTCCCCCGGTCGTCACCATCATGGGCCACGTCGACCACGGCAAGACATCGCTGCTCGACGCGATCCGCAATGCGCATGTCGTCGAGGGCGAGGCCGGTGGCATCACCCAGCACATCGGCGCCTACCAGGTGGAGAAGAACGGGCACCTGATCACGTTCATCGATACGCCGGGCCACGAGGCGTTCACCTCGATGCGCGCCCGCGGCGCACAGGCGACGGACATCGCCATCCTCGTCGTCGCAGCCGACGACGGCGTGATGCCGCAGACGATCGAATCGATCAACCACGCCAAGGCGGCGGGCGTTCCGATCATCGTTGCGGTCAACAAGATCGACAAGCCTTCCGCCGATCCGCAAAAGGTGCGCACCGCGCTGCTCCAGCACGAGATCTTCGTCGAAACCATGGGCGGCGACGTGCTGGACGTGGAAGTTTCGGCAAAGACCGGACAGGGGCTCGACAAGCTGCTTGAGACGATCCTGCTGCAATCGGAAGTGATGGAGCTCAAGGCCAATCCCGACCGTCCCGCCGAGGGCGTCGTCATCGAAGCGCAGCTCGACAAGGGCCGCGGCCCGGTCGCGACCGTGCTCGTCAAGCGCGGCACGCTGAAGACCGGCGACATCATCCTTGCCGGCAGCGAATGGGGCAAGGTGCGCGCGCTCTTCAACGATCGCGGCGAACAGCTCGCGTCCGCGCCTCCCTCCATGCCGGTCGAAGTTCTGGGCATTTCCGGAACGCCGATGGCAGGTGACCGCGTCGCGGTCGTCGAAAGCGAGGCGCAGGCCCGCGAGATCTCCGACTACCGCCAGCGTCTGGCGCGCGAAAAGCAGATCGCCCGCCAGGCCGGTTCGCGCGGTTCGCTCGAACAGATGATGAGCCAGCTGCAGTCCTCCGACCTGCGCGAGGCTGCCGTGGTCATCAAGGCCGATGTCGGCGGCTCGGCGGAAGCGATTTCGCAGGCGCTGGAGAAGCTCTCGACCGCGGAAGTGCGCGCACGCGTCGTGCATTCGGGCGTCGGCGGCATCACCGAGTCCGACGTGGCGCTTGCCGCCGCATCGAACGCGCCGATCCTCGCCTTCAACGTCCGCGCCAGCAAGCAGGCAAAGGACGCGGCCGAGCGCGAGGGCATCGAGATCCGCTATTACTCGATCATCTACGATCTGGTCGACGACATGCGCGGCGTGCTTTCGGGCATGCTGGCTCCGGAACGGCGCGAAACCTTCCTGGGCTATGCCAACATCCTGCAGGTCTTCAACGTCTCGAAGGTCGGCAAGGTCGCCGGCTGCCTCGTTACCGAAGGCAAGGTCGAGCGTGGGGCGGGCGTGCGCCTGCTGCGCGACAACGTCGTCATCCACGAAGGCAAGCTGTCGACGCTCAAGCGCTTCAAGGACGAGGTCTCGGAAGTCCAGTCCGGCCAGGAGTGCGGCATGGCCTTCGAGAACTACCAGGACATTCGCGAGAAGGACCAGATCGAGTGCTTCCGCGTCGAGCACATCACGCGCAAGCTCTGAGCTCCTGAAATCAACCATGCAGCCGTGGCGGTTCGAGTCCGCCCGGCTTGATGAGGTGTTTCCATGCCTAACAAAGGCCCTTCCCAGCGGCAGCTGCGCGTCGGCGAAATGGTTCGCCATGCGCTGACCGCCGTGCTGCAGCGTGGCGAAATCCCCGATCCGGTCATTGAAAAGACAGTGATTTCGATCACCGAAGTGCAGATGTCGCCCGATCTCAAGATCGCGACCGTGTTCCTCTCGCCGCTTGGCGCAGAAGGATCCGCAGCCGGTGATCAAGGCGCTGGCCTCGCACCAGAAGCTGATCCGCGGCAGGGTTTCGCAGTCGCTGCGCCAGATGAAATACATGCCGGAATTCCGCTTCCGGGCCGACACCAGTTTCGACAATTTCGCCAAGATCGATGCCCTGCTCCATTCGCCGGAAGTCGCGCGCGACCTCGAGGGCAAGGAAGAAGAATGAGCCGCCAGCGCAAGAAAAAAGGCCGTCCGGTTTCGGGCTGGGTCATCCTCGACAAGCCCGTCGGCATCGGTTCCACCGAATGCGTCTCCAAGCTGAAATGGCTCTACCAGGCAGCCAAATGCGGCCATGCCGGCACGCTCGATCCGCTGGCGTCGGGCATGCTGCCGATCGCGCTCGGCGAGGCGACCAAGACCGTGCCCTATGTCATGGACGGGGAGAAGACCTACGTCTTCACCGTCACCTTCGGGGCCGAAGACCAACACGGACGATCTCGAAGGCGAGGTCACGCAGACGAGCGATCACCGGCCCGCGCGCGAGGACATCCTTGCCGTGCTGCCCAACTATCTGGGCGAAATCCAGCAGGTGCCGCCGGCCTTTTCCGCGATCAAGATCAATGGCGAGCGCGCCTACAATCTGGCCCGCGAAGGCGAGACCGTCGAGATCGAGCCGCGCACCGTCACCATCCACCGGCTCGACCTTGTGGAGATGCAGGGCAACGAGGCGGCCGTGTTCGAATGCGAATGCGGCAAGGGCACCTATGTGCGCGCGCTGGCCCGCGACATCGGCCGCAAGCTCGGCTGCTTCGGCCACATCACGCAATTGCGCCGCACGGCGGTCGGGCCGTTCACGCCGGAAGACCTCGTGCCGCTTGAAGAACTGACGGCGCTGGAAGGCGATCTTGCCGCGCTCGACAGCGAGATCATCCCCACCGGCGTTGCGCTGGAGGAATTGCCGGAAATTCCCGTCACGCCGGATCAGGTCCACCGCATCCGCTCCGGCAATCCGGTGCTGTTGCGCGGGCGCGATGCGCTGACCCATGCCGACGAGGCTTTCGCCACCCACGGCTCGGAACTGGTCGCCATCGGCCATGTCGAAAAGGGCGAGTTCCACCCGCACCGCGTCTTCACGGCTTCGCGAATCTGACAGCCGATTTGCGGTTGTCCTTGCGTGAGCGGACACTATCTGTGATCGGCGATGTGAGACCAACGGAAGTTCTTCGCCGGCCATGATCCGACGCTTCGCAACGCCGATCGCCGATTTTCTCGAGAGCGAGGCTGCGGGCGGCATCATCCTGATGGTCGTCGCGGCGCTGGCGCTGATCCTCGCCAACTCGCCCTTCGCGCCGGAATATGCGGGGTTCCTCAAGGCAGAATTTGCCGGGCTCAGCGTGCTGCACTGGATCAACGACGCGCTGATGGCGGTGTTTTTCCTGCTGGTAGGCCTTGAGATCAAGCGCGAGCTGATCGACGGCGAGCTCTCCACCTGGCCGCGCCGCGTGCTGCCGGCGATCGCGGCGGCAGGCGGCATGGCGGCTCCCGCGCTGGTCTATCTGTTCATCAACACGCGGCATCCCCGAGAACACTGCCGGCTGGGCGATTCCGACCGCGACCGACATCGCCTTTGCGCTCGGCGTGCTGGCGATCCTCGGCAAGCGCGTGCCGCCCAGCCTCAAGATTTTCCTGACCGCGCTGGCGATCCTCGACGACCTCGGCGCGGTCATCATCATCGCGCTCTTCTATACGCAGGAGCTGCATCTTTGGGCGCTCGGCAGCGCTGCCGCGGTTCTGGCCGTGCTCATCGCGCTCAACCGGCTGCAGGTGCGATCGCTCTGGCCCTATCTCGCGCTCGGCGCCGGGCTGTGGTTCTTCATGCATGAATCGGGCGTGCACGCCACGCATCGCGGGCGTGCTCGCTGGCGCTGACGATTCCGCACCGCGCCCGCGACGACACTCCGCTGGAGACGCTGGAACATGCGCTGCACAAGCCGGTCGCCTTCCTCATCGTGCCGATCTTCGGCTTCGCCAATGCCGGCGTCACGCTTTGGCGGCATGGGAATCGCTGGCAAGCCCCGTCACGATCGGCATTGCCGCCGGGCTTTTCTTCGGCAAGCAGATCGGCATTTTCGGCGCGACCGTGCTGGCGGTCATGCTGGGCCTTGCCGAGAAGCCCGCAGGGCGCCTCGCTGCTGCACATCTATGGCGTCAGCCTGCTTTGCGGCATCGGCTTCACCATGAGCCTGTTCATCGGCATGCTCGCCTTTCCGGAAAACGACGCGATGATCTACATGGTCAAGCTCGGCGTGCTGGGCGGCTCGCTGGCCTCGGCGCTGGCGGGCATGGCGGTGATGTTGCTTGCCCATGCGCGCAGCGCCCGCACGGTTGCGGCCTGATCGGTCCAAAACCCCGGTTTTCACAAATGACTGGCATTCTCGCGTGAATTGGCCTATATGCGCCACATCAGGCGGGCAGAAATGCCCGCCCGTTTTTCATTGGCCCCGGCTGGACGACATCCCGGCCGCGGGCGGCAGAACAACCTTCCGGCAATTGGCGTGTCGCGCCAGCCGTACAACACCAGGAAAACACGATGTCGATCACGATCGAACGCAAGGCCGCGCTTATCAAGGACTATGCCATCAAGGAAGGCGACACGGGTTCGCCGGAAGTACAGGTGGCGATCCTTTCCGAGCGCATCGCCAATCTGACCGAACATTTCAAGGACCACAAGAAGGACAACCATTCCCGCCGTGGTCTGTCTCAAGCTCGTTTCCCAGCGCCGCCGCCTGCTTGACTATGTCAAGGCAAAGGACGAGGCGCGTTACCAGAGCCTGATCGAGCGTCTCGGCCTGCGCCGCTGACGCCAGAAAACGCGGCGGGTCCATCGGGCCCGCCGCATCGCCATTCCGGACGGGTTTTCCAAGCGTCCCTCCGGCCATGGCAGAACCGGCGCCCCATCTTTGTGGAAATGAAGGGGCAGGATTACCGGACGCCTGACATGCGGTTCAGTCCGCGCCAGACCTCCTGTTGTCTTGCCCTGGGTAGCGCCACGCAACGCCTGGAAGATCGGCAACGCACGGACTCCGTTTGAAGAACGGGGCCGCGTTGGCGCACAAGAGGACAAGACATGTTCGATATCCATACCGTCGAGATCGAATGGGGCGGACGCCCGCTCACGCTCGAAACCGGCAAGATCGCCCGCCAGGCCGACGGCGCCGTCATCGCCACCTACGGCGAGACCGTCGTTCTCGCCACCGTCGTGTCCGCCAAGGAACCGAAGCCCGGCCAGGACTTCTTCCCGCTGACCGTCAACTACCAGGAAAAGACCTACGCCGCCGGCAAGATCCCCGGCGGCTACTTCAAGCGCGAAGGCCGCCCGACGGAAAAGGAAACGCTGGTTTCCCGCCTGATCGACCGCCCGATCCGCCCGCTCTTCGCCGAAGGCTTCAAGAACGAGACGCAGGTCGTGTGCACCGTCCTGCAGCATGACCTCGAAAACGATCCGGACGTCGTCGCCATGGTCGCGGCCTCGGCTGCGCTGACGCTTTCCGGCGTTCCGTTCATGGGCCCGATCGGCGCCGCCCGCGTCGGCTACATCAACGGCGAATACGTGCTGAACCCGCATGTCGACGAGATGCCCGAAGTCCAAGCTCGACCTCGTCGTCGCCGGCACCAACGACGCCGTGCTGATGGTCGAATCGGAAGCCCAGGAGCTTGACGAAAAGACCATGCTCGACGCCGTCATGTTCGGCCATCGCGGCTTCCAGCCGGTGATCGACGCGATCATCAACCTCGCCGAAGAGGCCGCCAAGGAACCGCGCGACCACGTCGTGCCGGACAATTCCGAACTGCTCGGCAAGATGGAAGCGCTGGTCGGCGCCGACATCGCGCACGCCTACACGATCACCGACAAGCAGGACCGCTACAAGGCGCTCGACGCCGCCAAGGCCAAGATCAAGGAGACCTTCATCACCGCCGGAAGACCGGCGCGGCGGAAGCCCAGACCATCGCCGAAGTGTTCAAGGACCTGCAGGCCAAGATCGTTCGCGGAACATCCTCAAGACCGGCAAGCGCATCGACGGCCGCGACGTCAAGACCGTTCGCCCGATCGTCTCGGAAGTCGGCGTCCTGCCGCGCACCCACGGTTCGGCGCTGTTCACCCGCGGCGAGACCCAGGCGCTGGTCGTTGCCACGCTCGGCACTCGGACGACGAGCAGTACATCGACTCGCTGACCGGCACGTACAAGGAAACCTTCCTGCTGCACTACAACTTCCCGCCCTACTCGGTCGGCGAAACGGGCCGCATGGGTTCGCCCGGCCGCCGCGAAATCGGCCATGGCAAGCTCGCCTGGCGCGCCATCCACCCGATGCTGCCGGCCGCGGAAGACTTCCCCTACACCATGCGCGTCGTCTCGGAGATCACCGAGTCGAACGGCTCGTCCTCGATGGCGACCGTCTGCGGCACCTCGCTGGCGCTGATGGATGCCGGCGTTCCGCTGAAGGCGCCGGTCGCCGGCATCGCCATGGGCCTGATCAAGGAAGGCGACGAGTTCGCCGTTCTGTCCGACATCCTCGGCGATGAAGATCACCTCGGCGACATGGACTTCAAGGTCGCCGGCACCGTCGCAGGGCATCACCTCGCTGCAGATGGACATCAAGATCACCGGCATCACCGAGGAGATCATGCAGGTCGCGCTGGACCAGGCCAAGGACGGCCGCCTGCACATCCTCGGCGAGATGTCCAAGGCGCTGACCGAAAGCCGCGGCGAGCTCGGCGAATTCGCACCGCGCATCGAGCAGATGCAGATCCCGGTCGACAAGATCCGTGAAGTCATCGGCTCGGGCGGCAAGGTGATCCGCGAGATCGTCGAGAAGACCGGCGCCAAGATCAACATCGAGGACGACGGCACGGTCAAGATCGCTTCGGCATCCGGCAAGGAGATCGAGGCGGCCAAGAAGTGGATCCACTCCATCGTGGCCGAGCCGGAAGTCGGCGAGATCTACGAAGGCACCGTGGTCAAGAGCGTCGACTTCGGCGCGTTCGTGAACTTCTTCGGTTCGCGCGACGGCCTCGTCCACATCTCGCAGCTGGCAAACGGCCGCGTCGCCAAGACGCACGGACGTCGTCAAGGAAGGCCAGAAGGTCTGGGTCAAGCTGATGGGCTTCGACGATCGCGGCAAGGTTCGCCTGTCGATGAAGGTCGTCGACCAGGCGACCGGCAAGGAACAGAAGCCGGAAGAAGCCCCGGCCGAAGGCTGATCGGCGCTTCCGCCTGAAAGAACCCGGGGCGCGGATCGATCCGCGCCCTTTTTCTTGCCCGAACATGGGAAAACACCCTGATGGCCGACGCCCGCGACACGCTCCTGCTCGCCTTCGACAAGGGATTGGCCGCGCCGCCTGCGCAAGGCTCGCGCTGGCTCTTCCTCAACGCGCAGCCGCTGCCCGCCGAGGGCCGTGCGCTCGTGCCGGTCCTTGCCTGCGAGCAGGGCTTCCGGCCGCAATTCCTGGCGCTGCAGAAGTCGGGCTATGACGTCGCTCCCAGCCGTGCGGGCGAGGCCGGTTTTGCCGGCGCGATGTTCATGCTGTCGCGCTCGCGCCAGCTCAACGAGGTGATGCTGTCGCGCGCATGGGATGCCGTCGAGCCGGGCGGGATGATCCTCGCCGCCGGCGACAACAACGACGGCGCCAAGTCGCTGCGCAAATACGTGGCGCGCCATTGCGGCACGGTGGAGAGCCTTTCCAAGCACCACGCCATCGCCTTTGCACTGCCGCGCACAGATGCGCCAAACCCGTTTCCGCCGCAGACGAAGCCACGCCGCGGCGGCTATGAAATCGCGCCCGGCATGTTTTCCGCCGACGGACCCGATGAGGGGTCGCGGCTTCTCGCCGGCCACTTCAACGACCGCATCGATGGCGATGTCGCCGATTTCGGCGCGGGCTGGGGTTATCTCGGCACGCAATTGCTGCAGACCGCGTTTCGCATCGACGCTTTCGACAGCATCGAGGCGGACCATGATTCGCTGCAGGCCGCGCGCATGAATCTGGAAGGCCTGGCGGGCGAGACCCGCATGGGCTTCCACTGGCTGGACCTCACCAGGGAAGCGCTCCCCGGCCAATATGACTGGATCGTCATGAACCCGCCCTTCCATGAGGGGCGCGCGGCAGTGCCGGCGCTCGGCGCGGCATTCATCGCGGCGGCCGCATCGGCGCTCAAGCCTGGCGGCGCGCTGCTGATGGTGGCCAACCGCAACCTGCCATACGAGGCCCCGCTGTCGCAGCATTTCAAGTCGGTCACGGTTCTCGAGGATAGCGGCAGCTTCAAGGTCATCGAGGCGCGGCGCTGAGCCTGCTTGCTTGATTTTGGCGGCTGTGCGCCGTAGTCAGGTTTGACGCCGATTTGGCGTGAATGATTTGGGGGGAATGTCATGACACCAGCCATCGCCGCAGTCGGATTTTATGCCGGCATCATGGGCCTGATCGCCATCTGGCTGGGCTATATCGTTGGAACCTGGCGTCGCGCCACCAAGGTTTCCATCGGCGATGGCGGCAATATCGACCTCATCCGCGCCATGCGCGGGCAAGCCAATTTCGTCGAATCCGTGCCGCTGGCGCTCATCTTGATGGTCTACATGGCAATGGCTGGCGCGCCGGCGCTCGCCATTCATATCCTGGGCGTGGCGCTGGTGATTGGCCGCATTGTCCACGGCATGCATTTCTCCAAGCCCGGCCAGCCCGGCTGGCAGCGCAGCGCCGGCGCGGGCCTCACCTTCCTGGTGCTGCTCGGCGCGTCGCTTGGCGCAATCGGCCACTCGATGGCGGCGATGCTCTGACTATTCGATGTCGGTCTTCTTGAGCTCGGCGAGCCGCGGCATCGAAACGGTCGAATAGCCCGAATCGACGTAGTGGATCTCGCCGGTCACGCCGGAGGAAAGGTCGGACAGCAGGTACAGCGCCGATCCGCCGACCTCCTCGATTTCAACGGTCCTGCCCAGCGGCGCGTTGCGGCGCTGGTAGTTGAACATCATGCGCGCATCGGCAATGCCCGCGCCCGCAAGCGTGCGCACCGGCCCGGCCGAGATCGCGTTGACGCGGATGTTGTCGAGCCCGTAGTCGAAGGCGAGGTAGCGCACGCTCGCCTCCAGCGCCGGCCTTTGCGACGCCCATCACGTTGTAGTTCGGCATCACGCGGCGTCGATCCGCCATAGGTCAGCGTCACCATGGAGCCGCCCTCGGTCATCAGCTTCGCGGCGCGTGCGGCGATCTCGGTGAAGGAGAAGCAGGAGATCTGCATGGTGCGGGCAAAGTTCGCCCGCGTGGTGTTGGCGTAGAGTCCCTTGAGTTCGTTCTTGTCGGAGAAAGCGATGGCATGGACGAGGAAATCCATCGATCCCCATTCGCGGCCGATCGTGTCGAACACCGCATCCACCGTGGCGATGTCCTCGACATCGCAGGGCAGCAGCAGCTTGGAGCCGACGCTGTCGGCCAGCGGCTTGACGCGCTTTCCGAAGGCTTCGCCCTGATAGGTGAACGCCAGTTCCGCGCCGTGCTCGGCCAATCGCTGGGCGATGCCCCAGGCGATGGAGTGATCATTGGCGACGCCCATGACGAGGCCCCGCTTGCCGGCCATCAAGCCCTTCATGGCATTCTCCCTTCGACCAAGGTCCCCCGGAACGCGAAACGGCTCAGCCGTTGTGGCGCTGCAGGATGAGCGTTGCGTTGGTGCCGCCGAACCCGAACGAGTTCGACATCACCGTATCGATCTTCGCATTGTCGATGCGGCTGCGCACGATGTTCATGCCGGCGAATTCCGGATCGAGTTCGTCGATATGGGCGCTCTCGCAGATGAACCGGTTGTTGAGCATCAGCAGCGAATAGATCGCTTCCTGCACGCCCGTTGCGCCCAGCGAATGGCCGGTCAGCGACTTGGTGCCGGAGATCGGCGGGCAGTTCTCGCCGAACACCTCGCGGATCGCCTCCATCTCCTTCTTGTCGCCGACGGGCGTGGAGGTGGCATGCGGGTTGATGTAGTCGATCGGCTCGCCGACCGTCTCCATCGCCATCTTCATGCAGCGCACCGCGCCCTCGCCCGATGGGGCGACCATGTCGTAGCCGTCCGACGTCGCGCCATAGCCGACGATCTCGCCATAGATGCGCGCGCCGCGCGCCTTGGCATGTTCCAGTTCCTCGAGCACCAGCACGCCCGCGCCGCCGGCGATGACGAAGCCGTCGCGGTTGACGTCGTAGGCGCGCGAGGCGACTGCCGGGCGGTCGTTGAACTTGGACGACATCGCGCCCATGGCGTCGAAAAGGTTCGACATCGTCCAGTCGAGATCTTCCGAGCCGCCGGCGAAGACGATGTCCTGCTTGCCGATCTGGATCGTCTCGTAGGCATTGCCGATGCAGTGGTTGGATGTCGCGCAGGCCGAGGAGATCGAATAGTTGACGCCCTTGATCTCGAACTGCGTCGCCAGCACCGCCGATGCGGTCGAACTCATCGCCTTGGGCACCGCGGTCGGGCCGATGCGCTTGGGACCCTTGTCCTGCGTGATCACGGCGGCCTCGACGATCGTGCGGGTCGACGGGCCGCCCGAGCCCATGATGATGCCGGTGCGCGGATTGACGATGTCGGATGCCTCGAGGCCGCTGTCCTGGATCGCCTGCTGCATCGCGATGTAGTTCCAGGCCGTGCCCTTGCGCCATGAAGCGGTCGGTGCGCCGGTCCAGCACCTCGAACGGGTCGAGCGCGGGCGCGCCATGCACCTGGCAGCGGAAACCGTATTTGACGTAATCCTCGGCGGTCGGTGATCCCGGACTTGGCCTCGCGCAGCGATGCCAGCACTTCCTGGGTGTTGTTGCCGATGGAGGAGACAATCCCCATGCCGGTGACGACGACACGTCTCATGGTGATTTTCCCTTTCTGTTGCCTGTCGAGAATGATCTTGCGAACCGCCCGAGAGTGGCGTCCGAGCGCATGAACGCAATTACATGGAAGCCCTGCCTGCGTCAAATCCAGCAGCGCCTAGCTGTCCTGGAACAGACCGACCCGCAGATCCGTGGCGCGGTAGATGATTTCGCCGTCCGCCTTCATCCAGCCGTCGGCGATGCCGAGCTTCAGGCGGCCGCGCATCACGCGCTTGAAATCGACGCCATATTCCACGAGCTTCGTCTTCGGCGTGACCATGCCGGTGAACTTCACCTCGCCGGTCGCGAGCGCCCGCCCGCGGCCAGGTTCGCCCAGCCAGCCGAGGTAGAATCCGGTCAGCTGCCACATGGCGTCGAGGCCGAGGCAGCCCGGCATGACCGGATCGCCATGGAAATGGCAGGCGAAGAACCAAAGATCGGGCGTAATGTCGAATTCGGCGCGGATGTAGCCCTTGCCGTGCTCACCGCCCTCCACCTGTACATCGGTGATGCGGTTGAACATCAGCATCGGGGGCAGGGGCAGCTGCGCATTGCCGGGGCCGAACAATTCGCCTCGCCCGCACTGGAGAAGCTCCTCGTACCCGTAGCTGGATTTCATCTCGGCCATTCGCCCCTGCTCTCCTCATGTCGCGCGCGCATTTCCTGCCGCGCCAACTCAATTCGGCGCTGTTTAACACAGGCAAACGGGCATTCCAAACGTTTGGAAAACCCTGTCGAAATGCCGACACGCAGCGTCATGAAACGGGGGAATCCGCCGCACTTGCGGCGATTGGCTGCAAAACCTATATTAAATGCCACTCGAGTGAATGCCGGATTTCGCAACGACAATGAAGATAACCGACACGGCCACGAACCGCGCCGACAATGCGGCTGCAATGGAAATTGCGGCCATGCTGCGCGGTGCGCAATTGCGTCCCGACGCGGCAGCGCATGGCCTTGGCGCAGTTGCTGTTTGCCGAAGGGTGACCGGCACGTCTCGGCAGAGGCCCTGCACGAGGAGGCAAAGGCGGCCGGCGTTCCGGTCTCGCTGGCGACGGTCTACAACACTCTGCACCAGTTTTCCGATGCCGGCCTGCTGCGGGCGATCGCGATCGACACGACAAAGACCTATTTCGACACCAATACCGGCAACCACCATCACTTCTATCTGGAAGCCAGCAACGAGGTCATCGACATGCCCGATGGCTTCATTCGCGTCGAGAACCTTCCGGAGCCGCCGGAAGGGCTGGAGATCAGCCGCGTCGACGTGATCGTGCGGGTGCGCTCGGTCCGCAACCGGCGCTGACCAAACCGCAATCGCGCGCCGATTATTTCTTGAAGCTTTCGTTCGGGTAGACGCCCCAGACCTGCTTCTGGGCGACATAGCCGTGCACGCCGGAAATCTCCATTTCGCACCAGCCATCCTCGCAGGCATAGACCGGAGCGACGACGCCGCGCTCGAGCTTGGCGATGACGCGCGCATCGCTGTCCGGGCGGGCACGCAACTCCACCATCTGGCCGCTGTCGTCCCATGGCGCCACGATTGCCGTGCGGTCTCCCGACAGCAGCGAATGCAGCACCCAGCCCTCATTGCCTTCCGAATCGCGCACCTTGCGCCAGGTGTCGTATTCCTGGATCACCTCCACCGGCAGGCCGCGCTTCATGTACATCCAGTCGACCATGTAGTCGCGGCCGGGGCCAACGCGCATGTTGACCCGCGCCGACTTCAGCGAGACGTAGCGCGGCAGCGGCAGGCCGCTGGTCTTGACCTGCTCGCCCGCGGCGAAGGCGGGTGCGGATGGCATCAATGCGGCAAGGATCGCTCCGGCGCTGATGGCGCAAACGGCGAGACGGCTTTTGACGGAATATGCTGGCAAGGCGCTGCTCCCTGTACTGGAACGTGGTGTACTCGACTGCCGGGCCTTGGCCGATTTGAACGGCGCTTGCGCTTTGACCCGGACCGGCGGTCTGCTAAAGATTCCAACGAGACGGAAGTTTGTCCAAGGCTGGTTAAGGCTTGGTCAACGAACTGCCGCAAAAGCGAAAGAATCCGGAGCGGGAGGCATATGCCGC
The DNA here is from genome assembly GCA_963697325.1 of uncultured Alphaproteobacteria bacterium. Taxonomy (GTDB): domain Bacteria; phylum Pseudomonadota; class Alphaproteobacteria; order Rhizobiales; family Rhizobiaceae; genus BOKV01. The sequence continues at coordinate 233,303 of CAVONR010000006.1, forward strand.
GCAAGAAGCCAACGGTGGTCGTGACACGCAAGCTGCCCGACGCGGTGGAAACCCGCATGCGCGAGCTGTTCGACACCACGCTCAACCTCGAAGACCGGCCGATGAGCCATGCCGATCTGGTCGCCGCGGTGAAGACGGCGCGAGGTTCTGGTTCCCACCGTCACCGACAAGATCGACGAGGGGCTGATCGCGCAGGCCGGGCCGGAGCTGAAGCTCATCGCCAATTTCGGCAATGGCGTCGACAATATCGACATCGGCGCAGCGGCCCGCAAGGGCATCACCGTCACCAACACGCCCAATGTCCTCACCGAGGACACGGCCGACATGACCATGGGCCTGATGATCGCCACCTCGCGGCGGCTGACGGAAGGCTTCGAGGCGCTGGAGAACGGCGCGTTCAAGGGATGGTCGCCGACATGGATGCTGGGCCGGCGGATCTGGGGCAAGCGCCTCGGCATCGTCGGCATGGGCCGCATCGGCACGGCGGTCGCTCGGCGCGCCAGGGCCTTCGGCCTGTCGATCCACTACCACAACCGCAAGCGCGTAAGCTCCCGCACCGAGGAGGAGTTGGAGGCGACCTAGTGGGAAAGCCTCGACCAGATGCTCGCCCGCATGGACATCATCTCGGTCAACTGCCCCTATACGCCCGCGACCTTCCATCTGCTTTCGGCGCGCCGCATCGCGCTGATGCAGCCGACCGCCTGCATCGTCAACACCGCGCGCGGCCAGATCATCGACGAGGAGGCGCTGATCGCGGCGCTGACCAACGGCAAGCTCGCCGGGCGCCGGGCTGGACGTGTTCGAGCACGAGCCGGCCGTGCGCCCCGAAATGCTGGCGCTCGCCCATCAGGGCAAGGCGGTGATCCTGCCGCACATGGGCTCGGCGACCATCGAGGGCCGTCTCGAAATGGGCGAGCGGGTGATCATCAACATCCGCACGCTGTTCGACGGTCACCGCCCGCCGGACCGGGTTCTTCCGAACATGAACTGAGGCCGCTCAGTCAGTCTCGAGCATCTTGCCGTCAAGCGCGCCGAAGTGCCTTGACATCGAGCCGCCAGGCTGCCGGATGCGGCCATCCCATTTCGCGCGCCACGAGCACGCCGAGCAGCAGGATCGCGTCCGGCTCGTGCATGATGATCGCCGCAGGTGCGATGTTGCGGTGGATGAGCTCCAGCAGCACCGCCGATGCCGAGGAGGAGCCGATGGTGCCCGGCAGCATCAGCACGGTGCCGGCAATCGGGACGCCGTGCTGCGGATGGCGCACATCGGCGATGTGCCCGGTCTGCGGGTCGACCCCGCCCCAGAAGCTGATCGGCGCGCCCAGCGCCAGCCCGGGCCCCGCGGCAGCCGGACCTTCGATCAGGCGCTCGGCCTCGAAGGCTTCGCCGCCCTTCGCCCGTATCGTGCCGCTCTTGGTCCAACCGGCTCAGACATTGGCGGCTTCGCCGAAGACGGGCCTGCCGGTCACGGCGCTTTCCACGCAGTCGGCCAGCGAGCCGAACAGCACGCCATAGCCGGTGTTGCCCGGCGCATATTGCGCGAACTTGCCCGAATTCGTCATCAGCACGCCCTCGGCAAGCTCGGCCATGATCGGCGTCACGACGACGCAGGTATCGACGACGATCGTCACGCCCGACGCCTCGAGCTCTCCGCGCAGGCCGCTCGACTCGAGCTCCTTCAGCACATGCCGTCCGGTGCAGGCATAAAACGGCGTACGCAAGCCTTGCGCCCGGCCAGCAGGCCCTCCAGCTTGCGGCATTCCTCCATCGACAGATGCGGGCTGCCGATGGCGACCGCGTCGATGTGCGATGCGCCGGTCGACGGTCGCGAGCCGCCGCTTCTGGCTCGGACATGTCGGCCGACGTGATCTTCATCGTCTCCGCCGGCCGCCCGGCGCAAGGATCGAGTGCCACGTCAGGCGCTTCCGGCGTGACGCCGGCCATGTGGAACAGGCCGACGCCGCCGGTCGAGGCGGCCGCCGCGCCGAACGCCTTGAGCGCATCCTCGCCCGGATGGCCGGCGACGCCCTCGATCACGCCGATCGCGCTGCCGGCGCGCAAGCCGTAGAGGCTGCCGAGCACCGGCCAGAAGCTCTCCTCGGCGAAGATGTTGCGGGGCAGGGCGGTGACGTCGAAGATGAAACCGCGCGAGCCGGTTTTCCGGCCGGTGCAGGCCCGTGCGCGGCGCCCGGCCGGCGATCGCGCAGGCGATGTCGAGGTAAGTCGCCATAGCGGTTGGTGCGCGCGCCCAGCACCGAATTGCAGAACACCACCGCGTTGGATTCGCCCCAGGCGACATCGGTGCCGAGCGCCGGGCGGTGCCCGGCCTGATAGGGCGCGCAGGTCCAGGTCGGCTCGCAGCCGAGCGCCATGTAGGCCCGCATCAGCCGCCGCGCCATGTCTCGCTCATGGTCCGGCAGCCGGTTGCCCGAGCAGCCGGTGAGGTCGAGCGCGCCGACATTGAGCGTCGCGCGCACTGGAGACTCTCGCGCCGCGTTCGACGCAGCCGTTCGGCGAAATAGCGTGCCGGAATCGCCGTGATAGAGCGCGCCGTCGATATGCGCCGAGGCGACTCGGGATCAGCGACGCGGCGCGCCGAGCAGCCGGGCGCTTTCGGAGACGATGCGCATCGCCATGGCCGCGCCTTCGCCCTGTCGCGCCCGCCAGGCTGGCTTGCTCCTCGCGCCGTCAGCGCCAGGCTCACCTCTTCGCCTGCCTTGAAGCGCATCGTGTCGAACCGTGCCGCGAGCGCATCGTAGAGCATCAGCCGCCCGCAAGGCTCGCCCGCGCCGGTGATCACCTTGATCACCTCCATCGCCTGCAGCGAGCCGATGACGCCGGTCAGCGCGCCCGAGGATGCCCGCCTCTGCGCAGGTCGGCAGCAGGCCTTCCGGCGGCTGTTCGGGAAGAGGTCGCGATAGCGCGGATAGCGGATTGCCTTCGCTGTCGCTTGGCATAGGGCTTGAGCATGGTGAGCGAGCCGTCGAACTGGCCGACCGCCGCGGTCACCAGCGGCTACTTCGACCTCCTCGCACAGCATCCGCCAGCAGGTAGCGCGTGTCGAAATTGTCCGACCCGTCGACCACGATGTCGTGCATGGCGACGAGCGCGAAGCCGTTCTCGCTCGTTGAGCCGGATGCGGATAGGCGTCCACCCGCACATGCGGATTGATGCGCAGCGCGGCGCGGCGCGCGCTCTCCACCTTGCTCATGCCCGACATGCGCGGTGTCGTGGATGATCTGCCGCTGCAGGTTCGACAGCGAAACCGTGTCGTCGTCGACGACCGAGATCGTGCCGACGCCCGCCGCCGCCAGATAGGCGATCACCGGCGCGCCGAGCCCGCCGGCGCCGATCACCAGCACCCGCGCCGCGCTTCAGCTTCTGCTGGCCGGCGCCGCCGACATCGGCGAGCACGATGTGGCGGGCATAGCGTTCCAGTTCCTCGCTGTTCAGCGATCGTGCGTCATTCGCTTCACGGCCACCCTTGTCAGCGCTGCCCGATTGCACCGTGCGTAATATTGCGCCCTTGTGCGCCATGCGCTGCAAACAGCGACCTGTCGGTTCCGGTCATGAAGGCCTGGCAATCGAGCGCATCGATGCGATCGAAACAGCGCCGCCCGCCGCCTTTCGTCGAGATGCGCGGCAATTTCGTCGAGAAGAAGGATCGGCGCAAATCCGTTGAGATCGCTGACGAGCCGGGCATGCGCCAGCAGGATGCCGATCAGCAGCGCCTTCTGCTCGCCGGTCGAGCACAGTTCCGCCGGCATCGCCTTCGGCCGGTGCGTGACCTTGAGGTCGGAGCGGTGCGGGCCGTCGAGCGTGCGGCCCGCCGCGCGGTCGATCCGGCCGCGAGGCCTTGAGGCGGTCGCGGTAGCCGTCCTCCAGATCGCCGGCGGCGCTGTCGGGCGCCAGGTTCTCGAGGCTTCCATCCAGCGACAGCAGCGCGTCGGGAAAGGGCGAGGCAGGGTCGGCGGCCTTGATGATCACGCCCGTCAGCAGGCTCACGAGCTCCAGCCGCGCCAGCGCGACGGCAACGCCGGTTTCGACCATCTGCGCCTCGATGGCGTCGAGCCAGGCGCCGTCGCGGATTCTGCTCGCCCAGCAGCCGGTTGCGCGCCGCGCATCGCCTTTTCGAAGTCCGACCGCGCGCCGCCCATGCGCCGGATCGATCGCCAGCACCAGCCGGTCGAGGAAGTTGCGGCGGTCGCTCGGCCGGTCCGGTGAACAGCCCGTCCATCGCCGGCGTCAGCCAGCACCACGCGGCAATATCGAGCAATGTCGTCGGCGCTCTGGCGGTGGCGCCGTTGATGCGCACGCGCCGTCACGCTCTCGGGCCCGAGCGCGTTCTCGGCAAGTGCCGGTGCCGATCGTCGACAGGCCCGCTGCGCCCCTCCATCTCGGCATGACCGACCAGGCGCCGGTGCCGCCGCTGCGCGCGACTCTCGTCTAGCAATGCCCGCCGCAGCCCGCGGCCGGGCGACAGGAACGAGACGGCTTCCAGCAGATTGGTCTTGCCCGCGCCGTTCTCGCCGGTGAGCACGACGTGCCGGCTCGTCGCAGTCCAGCCGCAACGATGCGTAGTTGCGGAAATCCGTCAGCTTCAGCTGCGTGAGGTGAATGCGGGCCATTGACTGCGCCTTGCTGTCGCGTTGAGGCCCGCGCCGGTCAGACGCGCATCGGCATCAGCACGTAGAGCGCCCGATCGTCCGCCGTGTCGCGGATCAGCGTCGGCGAGCCCGGATCGGCCAGCATGAACACGCGTCTCGCTGCCCGACAGCTGGCGGCGATGTCGAGCAGGTAGCGCGCGTTGAAGCCGATCTCGAGCGGATCCGCCGAATAGCCGACCGGCAGTTCCTCGGTGGCGCTGCCCGAATCCGGATTGTTGACGGTCAGCACCAGCTGGCCGTCCGACGATCGACAGCTTCACGGCGCGGCCGCGCTCGGAGGAGATCGTCGACACGCGGTCGACGGCGCTGGCGAAGGATCTGCCGGTCGATGACCAGCTTCTTGTCGTTGCCGGTCGGGATGACGCGCTGGTAGTCGGGGAAGGTGCCGTCGATCAGCTTCGAGGTCAGGACGACCGCGCCGATCGTGAAGCGGATCTTGGTCTCCGAAAGCTCGATCGCCGACCGTCGACGTCCGGGATCCTCGACCAGCTTCTGGATTTCGCCGACCGTCTTGCGCGGGATGATGATGCCCGGCATGCCCTCGGAGCCGGCCGGCGCCTCGATCTCGGCGCGCGCCAGCCGGTGGCCGTCGGTCGCGACGGCGCGCAGCATCAGCTTGCCGGCCTCCTCCACGCGTGTGCAGGTAGATGCCGTTGAGGTAGTAGCGCGTCTCCTCGGTCGAGATGGCGAACTGCGTCTTGCTCGATCAGCCGCTGCAGTTGCGATGCGACTCGATCTCGGAAGATGATGCGTGAAGGTGCCGGCGGTGAGTGTCCGGGAAATCGACTTCCGGCAGCATCTGCAGGCGGAAGCTCGAGCGCCCGGCGGTGACCGTCATGCGATGCCGTCCTCGGCATCGGTCGCCAGCATCACTTCGGCGCCGTCGGGCAGCTTGCGCACGATGTCGTAGAGCAGGTGCGCCGGCACGGTGGTGGCGCCGGCCTGCTCGACCATGGCCGGCGACGCCTCGGTGATCTCGAGGTCGAGGTCGGTCGCCTTCAGCTGCAAGCTCGGCGCCTTCGGCGCGGAGCAGCACGTTGGACAGGATCGGGATCGTGTTGCGCCGTTCGACGACGCGGTGGACGTGGTCCAGCGACTTCAGCAGGTTCGATCGTCTCGATGGTGACACGCATGACGAATGTCTCACTTTCGATGACCAAGCCGGCATTCCGGCTGCCGGCCATCCCGCGACAGGCCTGGACCAGCGGCTCGGCATCTGCCGCAAACTGACAGGAAAATCGCCGGCAAAGGCAAGCCCGCTGACAGCCGCAGGCCGTACTGCAGCAGGCTTCCTGTGGATAAGCCGCGCTGCATAGGCGCCGGCGCGCACGCGGTGCGCCGGACCGCTCAGGCCTGGTCGTGATCAGCCGCTTCAGCAGTTCGATTTCCTGCGCCAGCTGTCTGGTCGTTGCCGGCAAGGTCCTCGATCTTGCGCACGGCGTGCAGCACCGTCGTGTGGTCGCGCCCGCCGAACCGGCGCCCGATTTCCGGCAGCGAGCGCGGCGTCATGATCTTGGCCAGGTACATGGCGATCTGGCGCGGCTGACGATGATGCGCGTGCGCCGGTTCGACAGCAGGTCGTTCTTCGACACGTTGTAGTGGCGCGCGACGACGCTCTGGATGTCCTCGATGCGCACCCGCTGCGGCTCGCCGGTGCGGATGAGGTGGCCGAGCATCTCGTCGAGTTCGCTCGAAGCGTGATCGGCGGCGTCGGAGAAGCGGTGCGGAACGAGCAGCTGGTTGAACGCGCCTTCGAGGTCGCGGCCGCTGCCGGTCACCGTGCCGCGCGACGTAGTGGCAGGATATCCTCCGGGATGTCGAGCGGCGGCTGCTCGGCCTTGCGCCTCCGCATAGCCGCGCGTTGAGGATCGCCGTGCGCATTTCGTAGTCGGGCGACTCGACATTTCGAGCGCGACGCCGCCCTTGAGGCGCGAGCGCACGCGCTCGTCGAGCGATTCCAGTTCCGCCGGCGGCCGGTCGGCCGCGACGACGACCTGCTTGGCGCTGTCGATCAGCTGTTGAGCAGATGGCAGAACTCGTGCTGGATCGACTTGCCCTGCAGGAACTGCATGTCGTCGATGATCAGGAGGTCGATGTCGCGCAGCGATTCCTTCAGCGACAGCGCCGTCTGTTGTCGCGGATGGCGGTCGCGAAGCGCCACATGAAATATTCGGCGGTCAGATAGACGCACCTTCTTGCGGGCATCGCGCGTTCGCGCTTCCGCGGCGATCGCCTGCAGGAGGTGCGTCTTGCCCAGGCCGACCGAGGCATGGATGAAAAGCGGGTTGAAGCGGATCGAACCCTTGTCGTCCTCTGCGACCGTGCGTGCCGCCGCATAAGCGATGCGGTTGGAGCGCCCGTCGATGAAATTGACGAAGGTATGACGCGGATCGAGCGGGGAACCGGCAAAGCCCTGCTTTCGGTCCGCGCTGTGCTGTTGCAGGCGCGCCGCCTGGGTCATCACAGGCTGGCCGGGACTGCGCAGGGGCACCGCGGCGATGCGCGGCTCGGCCTGGAACGGGGTTCTCCGACGGGCGGACAGGCGCTGCGGCCCCCTTGTCCTCGACGAGCGCAATCTGGGCGCGACGCACGGCGCTGCGCACGGCAATGTCGGCACGCAGCACCGAGGGGTCCTCGGCCTGCCACAGTTCCAGCAGCACTTCGCGATAATGCGAATAAAGCCACGACTTGAGAAATGCCGTTGGAACGGAATGAAGCGCGATGCCGCCGCTCACATTCTCGAGTTGCACCCGTCCAAACCAGCTGTTGAACACCTCGCTGCCCAGCCTGGCCTGCAATTGCGCGCGAATGCGCAGCCACTGTTCATCATGGCCGGTCCTCACCGGCTTGCCTGCATTTTCACCCATCGCCACATCCCGTCCAATCTGCAATCCGTTTCTAGTTGCCGTGGCGATGCGCTCCCCTGCTGCGCACGCCCGCACCTGATGCGTCCCCCTTTTCAAAGGCGAACACTCCCCCAGCCCGGATGTCTCAGCACCCGTGGCAGTCTGCCGTCATGTTGTCTGTGTCACTTCCCCCTATCCATTTGGCCCCTCATTCCACCTTCAATTCACTCAGCGCTGCATCCAGGGCAGGCCGTCATGTTTCCATCCCTCGACGGTGCCGCGATGGCCCGCCTCGTCGCGCGAGCCTTCGAAGCCGCCGGCGACGTTGTATGCGCGCGAATAGCCGGCAGCCGTCATCGCGACAGCCGCGGACTGGCTGCGCGCGCCGGAGCGGCACAGGAACAGCAAGGGGGTCTGCGCGCTCGCGCCGCGCGCCGCGAGTTCCGTCGAAAGCGCCTGAACGAAGGCGGGATTGACCGCCATGTCGGGATAGCGCTGCCACTCGATCAGTATCGGCTCGCGCCCCAGCGAGGCCAATTCAGGTACGCCCACGAAATTCCATTCGGCTGACGTGCGGACATCGATGAGCTGCGCTTTCGGCTCGCTGGAAAGCAAATCCCAGCACTCACGGCAATTGACATCGCCAGCGTAAGACATAGTCAAAACTTCCCCATGCGCGCCGAATGCTCCGGCGCGTTGCCCAATCTTCCAACTCGTCTGAACTGTCCGGTTTACGGGCCAGTGTGAACTGCCCCACCACCTTGTGACTCACACAACGGGAAACCGCGGTGAACAAGGCGCCGGTACTCACCAACCCGCCCCATCAGGTCACATCCGGAGCATGGCGCGGAAACGAATTCCGGCCCGGCCGCGGTTGTTCAACTCGCTGATGAAACGGACTTGTCGGTGCCCCTGCCGTTCTGAAAGTGACCATACACAGGCCCCATGCAGGGTTCAACACGACAGCGTTTAGAAAAAATGAATCACGTGCCGATGGCACGCCGTGCGGCTTCTTTGGTCCTGTCGGGCCGCGCCGGAAGCGCTTGTGATTCAACGCGTTTCATTCAAACAGTCCGAAATCGCATGCGACCTGAAAATCACACTCTAATTTTTTCTGGCCTCAAAAGCGGGTTTCGAAATTCCTCAAACGATTCAATGAAACCGGAAACAGGCCACCGAGGCAGGACTCCAACCTACCTCTAACCCAATGAATCTAAACGTGAATTTTTTATGAGAATATTTTCCGCATACGTTACGCCGCTGGCGTGTAACAGCTGTGTGAACACAAAGCAGACGCGCACGTAACCTTAGCTGGCTAAACAAAAAAAGCCCGGCAAAGCCGGGCTTGATCCGTGTAATTTGAAGCTGATGATCAGGCTTCGATGCGCTTCACGCTGGCCGACAGCCGCGATACCTTGCGCGATGCCGTGCTCTTGTGAATGACGCCCTTGGTGACGGCGCGCATGATCTCGGGCTCGGCAACCTTGAACGCCTCGGCTGCCGCTGTCTTGTCGCCTGCTGCCACCGCTTCCTCCACCTTGCGGATGAAGGTGCGGATGCGCGAGCGGCGCGTCTTGTTAACCGCCGTGCGGCGGGCAATCTTGCGTGCGGCTTTTTTCGCCGACGGGGTATTGGCCATGTGCTGGACCTTCCGGAAAATGTCGTTCTGTGGTCGACTGCGACTGTTCTTGACGGCCTGGCGGCAAAAACAACAAGCGGCCCGCAAAGGCCGCTGCAGTGACACAACTCAGGCGCGGCTTATACAGCGGGCGCCTTGCAGCGTCAACGTGGATTCTGGCGCCATGTGATCAGCACGGCGGCGGCGGCACGAAGGCGGGCCGCGCCACCTTGCGGCACAGATAGACCTCGCGCTCCGGGTGCTGCTCGATGGCAAAGCCGGAGCTTCGCAGCATGGCCTCCACGGCTGCCCTGTTGGGGATGAACCAGTTGGTCGGATCCTTGCTGAACGACTTCTCCACGAAATGCAGCCTGGGATATCCCGGCTGGTTGAAAACCTCCTGTTCCGGGAACGGATAGTCGTCTTTCACCGGCGTTACCTCTTCCTTGCCGCGTTGAAGGCTTTGGAACAGAAGCATGTCCCTGGCCACATGCTCGTGGATGAGGTCCAGAGCCAGCAGCGGATGGCGCAGGTGATAAAGCACGCCCATGAAGATGACGAGATCGAAGCGCTCGCCGAGCCGGGCGATCTCGTAGACCGACATGCGGCGGAACTCGACATCGGCTCCCAACCGCGCCGCCGCGAAACGCGCCTGCCGCAAATAGCGCTCGTCGCTGTCGATGCCGAGAACGCGCCCTGCATTGCGGCGTCTCATTTCGAGGCTGTAGAAGCCGGCATTGCAGCCGATGTCGAGCACCGATCGGCCCTGAAGGTCGGCGGGAACGGCATCGCGGAACTTCTTCCACTTCATCGTCGGGTAATCCCCGAGGAAATGGTCCGGCGCCGTGGCGATCGCCGTCGATCGTCATGTTCTGGAACCACGGCCCCAGCTCTTTGATCCGGCGCCGCGTCTCGGCCTGCTCAGGCGTAGCGCTGATATTCATGTCCTGCCTCTTTGCCTGCCTTGCCGCGCGAGCCATGGCGCAGGATGGCCGAGGCGAGTTCCGCCGCCCTGTGGGCTCCCGTATGGCCCGCCAGCACCAGCCTTCGCGCCGCCTGCGCTATCGCAAGCCGCTGCGCATCCGCCATGCCGGTTAGCGCATCGATCACGTCGCGCTGTGCTGTCGGCGATGAGGATCGCCTCGTCCTCGGGAAGAAGCTCGGCCAGCCCCTCCCAGCGATCGGAGATGATCGGCGTTCCGCATGCCGCCGCCTCGAAGATGCGCACGCTCGGCGACCAGCCCAGCGCCACCATGTCGGCCCGCGTCACGTTGAGCGTGAAGCGCTGGCTCGCGTAAAATTCGCGGTGCCGCCCGGGCTCCAGATGCTCGATCCGCTCGACATTGGCCGGAAGGTCCATGTCGCGCGGATAGTGCGGGCCGGCGATGACGAACTTCATGTCCGGCAGCCGCCTTGCCGGTTCGATGAGCAGTGCTTCAAGTCCCGGCTGCCGGTCCGGGCTGTAGGTGCCCAGATAGCCAAGGTCCCAGCGCTGCGGGCAGGCCTGCGGATGGTAAAGCTGCGGATCGACCGCGCAGTAGAGAGCGACCGGCTCGCGCGCGCCGAACTCGTGCCTTAGCCGGTGCAGCGCACGACCGCCGCTGAAAGAGAAATAGGCATCGAAGACCGGCACCTGGTCACGGCGCAGATGCGTCTGCTCGCCGCGCGCCAGCATGGCAAGCGTCACCGGCGTATCGATGTCGTAGAAACCGAGGAAGCCGAGCCGCATTCCTGCAAGCATGTCGATCAGCGCCGCGCCTTGCGGCACGTAGGAACCGACGATCACCGCGTCGGCGCGCCGCAGCCGCGGCGCCATCCGTGCAACCTCGGAAAGCTCGTCGTGATAGCGCAGCTCGCAGAAATCCGGATCGGCGAGATCGCGGTTGTCGCGATACCATTCGACATCGCGCTCGATGAACGTGACCGTGTGCCCGGCCTCGTTCAGCCCGCGGATCAGAGCGCGATAGGTCGTCGCATGGCCATTGCCCCAGGAAGAGGAAAGCGCCAGCCCGAAAATGACGATGTCGAGCTTCATTGCGCCGCCTCCAGCCTGGCGGCAAAGGCCGACTTGAAGATCGCATCCGCAAGCTCCGCCCGCTTGTCATAGGTGTGCTCGCGCAGCACCCGCTCCAGCGCGCGCATGCCGACGCGTTCCGCTTCCTCGTTGCTCACGGCGGTCAGTATGTCGGCGACATCGTGCCCATCGCGCGCGACGAGAATCTCCTCGCCCGGCTTCAGGAACAGATCGATGCCATCCCACGCGTCGGTGATGATGCAGGCCGCAGCGCCCGCTGCCTCGAACACCCGCGTGGCCGGTGAAAAGCCGTTCGCGGCCATGTCGGTGCGACTGACATTGAGCACCGCCTTTGGCGTCGAGTTGAAGGCATTGTGGTCGCCGGTGCCGACATGCCCTGCCTTGCGGATGTTTGCCGGCATCGGCTTGTCTTCCCAGCCCGCGCCGCCGATCAGGAAGCTCTGCGTTGGCCGTGCGCTGGCAGCGCCGATGAAGAACTCCTCGACGCGCGCCTCCCGGTCCGGCAGGCGGTTGCCCAGGAATGCAAGCGCGCACTCGAAGCGCGGATCGGGCGCGACGGGGAAGTGCGTTTGCGGGTCGAGCGCATTGTAGATCGGCATGGCACTCCATCACGCCAAACTCGCGATAGCCATAGATCACCGGATCGCCGCCGCCATAGGTCAGCACCAGGTCTGTCTGCGCCAGATGCCCGTGCAAAGGCGCATCGGCATCTGCGGCAAGGCCGGCCAGCGTCGCGGGCGCGTCGACATCCCAGAAGATCTTCAGCGCCTGCGGCCGCGCGGCTTCCAGCACCAGCGAGAACAGCGCGTCGTCCTCGTAGCCGACGCCGCTCGCCTTGACGACGATGTCTGCCTGCGCCGCCCTTGCGGCGGCCGCCTTCATCGCCTCCCGCGTGCCGGCATAGACATCGACGCTGCACCAGTGCGGCGGATCGATGTCGCGGTGCTGCTGGCGTCCATAAACGTCCGGCTCGTGGAAGGTGATCTCATGGCCGCGCCGCGCCAGGGCATGGAGGATGCCGCGGTAATAGGTGGCCGCGCCATTCCAGTAGCTGGAGAGGATGCTGGAGCCGTAGAAGGCGATTTTCATGGAAGCGCTTCCTTTTCCTTCGGCGCGGTTTGGTCCGCCCGCAATTCGAGCGATGCAGTCGAGGAGTTCACCAACGCGGTGCGCACAGGAGTGCCGCGAGCGGATGGTCTCCAGTCCGCTCGCCGCGAGCGAGCTCGGCCAGCGCAGGCTCGTTCAGCACGGCGCGCATGTGCCGTTCCATCTCCACGCCGTCGCGCGCGACGAGGTAATCCTGGCCCGGCCGGAACAGGCCTTCGCCGTCCTCCCACGGCGCGCAGATCAGCGGAATGCCGCAGGCCAGCGCCTCGAACACGCGGATGGTGGGAATGCCCGGCAGCGCCTCGACATAAGGCCGGCGCGGCACATGCACGCTCATGCGGTGCCGTGCAAAGGCGAGCGGCGCGTCCGCATTGGCGATCCAGCCCTCGTAGGCAAGACCCGCCGCCTCGATCGCCGCAAGCGCCTTGGGCGGATAGCGAACGCCATGCACGGTGCCGGACAGATTGAGCCTGCGCGCCGGATCGATCAGGAACTCATGCAATTCACTGGCCCGCTCGCCATCGCCCCAATTGCCGATCCAGACGAGATCCGCTTCTCGCGCGATTTCCGGCAGCGGATGGAACAGCGCCGTGTCCGCCGCCTCGTGCCAGGTGAAGACGCGCCTGCCCCAGCCGCGCGGCGAGATAGACGCTGGCGCAGCGCCTCGCCGAAGGCCAGCACCACGTCGTAGCCGTCGCAGATCGAGCGAGGCGATGGCGCGCGTAGCCGACACGGCGCGGTGATGCGTGTCGTGGAAGAGCAGCGTGAAACTGCCACCGGCCTTGCGGATGCGGCCGAGCCGCTTCACCAGCGCCGGGTCGTTCCACTCATGCACGATCACCAGGTCCGCGTCGGCCACGGCGCCTTCATGATCGAAATGCGGTCCGTAGCTGACGGACTTGAGGCCGGGAAAGACCTGCCGGAACTGCGTCAGCGGCTTGCCGCCCTGCTCGCGGGCGAGGTTCTGCCGGCTCCAGCCATCCTCCGGTTCAAGCGCCAGCGTCTCGTGGCCGAGCGCTTCCAGCTCGCGCATCACGCCGCGCAGGAAATGTGCATTGCCATGGTTCCAGTCGGAGACCAGCGAGTGGGTGTAGAAGACGAAGCGCATCTCAGGCCAGTGCCCTTTGCGGCGCATCGAACCTCACCTCTCCGTAAATCTCGCAAATGCTGCGCGCCTGCTTGTCCGGCGTGTATTGCCGCGAGCGGGCAAGCGCCAAGGCTCCCATCTCGCTGCGAAGCTTCTCGTCACTTGCGAGCCGGTCGATGCAGCGAGCCAGATCGTCCGGGTCTTGCGGATCGAAGAACAGCGCCGCCCCGCGCCATAATTCGCGATAGGTGGGGATGTCTGAAAGCACCAGCGGCGCACCCGAGCGCGCGCCTTCCAGCGCCGCCAGTCCGAAGGGTTCGTAGCGCGATGCGCTGACAATGATGCCGGCGCGCCGCACAAGGTTCAGCACCTCGCCATGCGGCAACTCGCCAAGCGCCTGCGCATGTTCGAACGAGACTGACTTGCCGTCTGGCGCGGCGCAGGAACCGGCAAGTTTGAACGGCCATGGCGACCTGGCGGCTGCCGCGTCGAGCACGGCGGCATTCTTGGCCTCGTCCCAGAAGCGCCCTGCGGCGAGAACGAAATTGTCGCGCCTTCCGGAGGCAAGGAACGCCGCGATGCCGTTACGCGCCACGCGCAGGCCCGGCAGCACGCCATAGCAGCGGTGCAGCGCTTCGGCATGCGAGAAGCTGGGCGCGACCACGGCAGCGGCGCGACGAAAACCTTCGGCGTTCAACTCGTGATGCCAGCGCAGGTGCCCGGGCAGTTCATCGCCGCGCATCGCCTTCCACCATGTCGGCACGCAGGAATGCGAAACCACGATAGCGGGAATGTCGCCGCTCAGCCCCGCCGCCTGCGAGGGGAGGTTGAGGTGCAGCAGGTCGCAGTCCTCTTCGCGCGCCAGCCTCTCCAGTTCGCGCGGCACGGCCGCGATCACGTCCTTGCCCGGCGCCATCCAGTCGAGCGGCAAGTCGAGCCACACCACCTCGCCAAGACCCTGCGCCTCGGCCATGGCGGTTGGAGAGGGACGCGGCCCAAGTCCCGCGAAGACCACCGACACGCCGAGGCGCCGCAGCGGACGCGCCAGCTCCATGGCGTGCCGCCACACGCCGCCCACCGCATCGAGTGTCATCAACACGCGCAGCGAGTGCGGCAGTTTTTCGATTGCATCGCGATCCACCGGAGCATTCATGCCAGGGCCCTTTTCTGTTCGGAGCTTGAGACGGCCGGCAAGCCTTCGCTTTCGAGCCAAAGCGCCAGGTTGCGCAAACCCTCGCGCCAGTCCGTCCGCGGCTTCCAGCCGATCCGTGATTCCAGCTTGCGTGTATCGGCGACGAACCAGAGCTGGTCTCCCGTTCGCCATTCGTCATGTTCGACGACCGGCGCGCGGCCCGTGACATCCGCAATTTCCTGCAGCACCTGACGCAGGCTGACAGCGTTCGCCGGTCCTCCGCCAAGGTTGAACACGCCGCCCTGTACCTTGCCGATATTGTCATAGAGGCCGCGGTAGGCGGCGACCGCGTCGCGCACGAAAAGCACGTCGCGCACCTGCTGGCCGTCGCCGAAGATCGTGATCGGACGGCCCTCAAGCGCGCGGATCAGGAAATGCGCCACCCAGCCCTGGTCCTCGGTGCCGAGCTGGCGCGGACCATAGATGCAGCTCATGCGCAGCACCGCCGTGGGGATGGCCGAACGACTTCGCGTAGTCGAGCACATACTGGTCGGCGACGCCCTTCGAGCAGCCATAGGGCGTGCAGAAATCGAGCGGCCGGTCCTCGCCGACGCCATGCTTGCGGCGGCGGGGTCGACGCGGCTGGTAGCGACTCGTCCCGCTCGCGCAGGTCCACGCCGCCAAGCGTCGCCATAGACCTTGTTGGTGCTGGCGAAGATCACCGGAACCTTGCCGGCCGCTGTTGCGCACGCGCCTCCAGCACGTTCAGCGTGCCGCGCGCATTGACCTCGAAATCCTCCGGCGGGTCGACCAGGCTGGTCGTCACCGCGGTCTGTCCCGCGAGGTGAAACACACCCTTCGCCTCGGCGATCACCGGGCCCATGGCGCGCGGTCGCGCACGTCGCACACTACCATGTCGAAGCGGTCGCGATGCTTCTGGCTGCAACCATTCCATGTTGCGCTCGACACCGGCGCGGCAAAGATTGTCGATCACAACGACATCCTCGCCCTCGCTCATCAGCGCATCGGCAAGGTTGGAGCCGATGAAGCCGCTGCCCCCGGTGATGACCATGGGCCGGCTGCGGCGCGCAATGGCGGGGCCCGGGAGCGAACCCAGTTGCGGGACGCCTGTTGCAGGGACCGGTTTGCGACTCATGACACCAATCCCCTTTCCTCGAGTTGCCGGCGCATTTCGGCGGCCTTGTCGATCGCTTCCGCCTTGCGCACCCATTGCGCCATCTCGCCCAGCGAATCTTCCAGCAGCCGCTGCGGCTCAAAGCCGAGCAGCGCGCGGGCCTTCGCGATGTCGGCGAAGCAGTGGCGGATGTCGCCCGAGCGCGCGCTCTGCATGATCTCCGGCGTGAGTTCCGGCGCGTCCATCGCCTCGGCAATGCCGGTCGCGATCTCGCGCGATCGAGTAGGATCGGCCCGAGCCGACATTGATCACCTCGCCATCGACCGGCGTGCGCTCCAGCGCCAGCCGGAACGCAAGCGCCACGTCGCGCACATGCACGAAGTCGCGGCGCTGCCGCCCGTCCTCGAACACCAGCGGACGCTCGCCATTGGCGATGCGCGAGGAGAAATTCGCCAACACGCCCGTATAGGGGTTGGAAAGCGCCTGGCCCGGTCCGAATACGTTGAAGAGCCGCAGCGCCACCGCTTGCCGGCCATAGGCGCCGGCGAAGATCAGCACCTGCTGCTCCTGCACGTACTTGGTGAGGGCGTAGATGGATGCGAGATCGACCGGCTTGGTCTCCGGCGTCGCCACGGGAGTGAGCGGCTCGCCGCTGGCGTCGGCAGGGTCCCAGTTCCCGGGGCCCGCGCTCTTCCACTTGCGCCGCACGTCGTTCGCGGATCTTGCCCGAGGTGTCCTTGTAGAGGCCCTCGCCATAAACGCTCATCGATGAGGCCACGATGATCCGCTCGACCTGCGAATCGATGGCAGCCTCGAGCAGCACGGCGGTGCCCAGATCGTTGCCGCCAACATAGCGGGCGATCTCGTACATCGATTGCCCCACGCCCACCTCGGCGGCGAGGTGCACGATGCTGTCGATGCCTTTGAGCGATTTCTTCACCAGCGAGGCGTCGCGCACATCGCCGAAGATGTATTCGCAACCCGGCAATCGCTCGGCCGGCCGCCTGCCATGTACCTGCTCGACAAGGTTGTCGATGATCCGGACCGAGTGTCCGCTCTGGAGCAGTTCACGCGCGACATTGCGCCCGATGAAGCCGCAGCCCCCCGTAATCAGGACATTCTTTTTCACTGTGCCTCCGAGCGGCTGGAATTACGTTGGTTTGCTCGTTTGTTGCTGCGGAAGAGGAGCCGCCCAGAAACAACCGCGGGGCCGAAATGTTCCGGCGCGAAAGCCCGCTTTCCGGCGGGGGAGCGGGAACAAACATGCCGCATCGGGAATTTTGCTGGCGACCGGAAAACACCGAAGGAGGCTGCATTGAGCGAGGCGAAAAGAACCCGCGACCATGACGAAATCCGCAAATGGGCCGAGGCGCGCGGCGGGCATCCCGCCCGCGTTAAGGGGAAGGGAGAAGGCGGTCTCCTGCGCATAGACTTCGGCAAGCCGGAGGACCGGCTGGAGCCGATGGAATGGGAAGAGTTCTTCCAGATTTTCGACAAGAACAACCTCGACTTCCTGTGTCAGGACAAGACCGCCGACGGGAAGCAGAGCAGGTTCAACAAGTTCGTCGAACACGAAGGTCAAGGGAGCAAGGCTCGATGAAAACTTTCCAGCTGCAATTGCGCGACCAGGACCGCGGCCCGCCCGAAGAGTTCCGCGATCTCGAGCTTGCAAAATCCGAAGCGATGGCCAGAGCCGCCGATCGGGGCCTGGGTGAGGATCTCGACGACGAGGACGCGTGGGTCTGCCGCATCTGGGCCGGCGATGACCTGCTCCACGAAGTTGTCGTCGGGGACCTGCCCGAGCGCGGACCGGACGGGCGCAAGGTCAATCCGGTACTGCCAGCCAGCGATCTGCAGGGCGACAAGCTGCACGAGGCGCTGGACGAGAGCTTTCCGGCGAGCGATCCGCCTTCGCCAACCTCGCCGACTGTCGCGAGCAAGGTGAAGGTGACCTGACGCAAACCTGCATGGCGTTGGGGAACCTTTGGCCCGCCTTGCAGGTTTGAAGGCAAGAATTCACCTGTGGGCACACCCATGTCTGAAGGAAGAACGATGCGCGCGGCCGTGATCACGGGCGCGGGCGAGATGCGTGTCGACACTGCCGCGATCCCTGACCCCGCCGCTGGCCAGGTTCGCGTGCGCATCCTTGGCTGCGGCGTTTGCGCCTCCAACCTTGGACCTTGGGCCGGTCCGCCCTGGATGAAGTTTCCAACCGGCCCCGGCGCCCTCGGGCATGAGGGCTGGGGTGTGGTCGATGCGATCGGGCGCGGCGTAGCCGGGATCAAGGCGGGCGATCACGTTGCGACGCTGTTTCAAAATTCCTACGCGCAATACGATGTTGGCGACGCATCCGCCGTGGTGGTGTTGCCGGATGAACTCGCCGATGCGCCTTTTCCCGGCGAACCGCTCGGCTGCGCCATGAACATCATCGAGCGCTCCGACATCAGGCCGGGGCAGGAGGTCGCCGTGATCGGCATCGGGTTTCTCGGCGCGCTGCTCACGCAGTTGGCAGTTCACGCCGGAGCACGCGTCACGGCGATTTCGCGCAGGCCGCATTCGCTGGAATTGGCCACGCGCATGGGCGCCCATGAGACGGTGCAGATGGACAGCGCCCGCGAGGCTCTGCAGGGCCGCCTGTTCGAGCGCGTGATCGAGGCTGCCGGCAAGCAGGAGCCTCTCGATCTTGCGGCAGAGCTCACCGCCGAGCGCGGCCGGCTGGTGATCGCCGGTTACCACCAGGACGGCCCGCGGCAGGTCAACATGCAATTGTGGAACTGGCGCGGGATCGACGTCATCAATGCACATGAGCGCGCGCCCTCCGCCTATGTTGAGGGCACGCGGCGCGCCGTCGAGGCCGTGCTCGATGGCCGGCTCGATCCCTTCCCGCTGCTGACGCATTGCTTCGCGCTGGACGAACTCGGCACGGCCCTCGACATGACCCGCGACCGGCCCGACGGTTTCGTCAAGGCGTGGGTGACGGCCTGATGGGCAGATTGCCAAGGCTCGGCTTCCTGGGCGCCGGCTGGATCGGCCGCCAGCGCATGCAGGCCATCCGCGACAGCGCGTGCGCCGAAATCGTCGCCGTCTGCGATCCCTCGCCGCAATGCCTGCAACAAGCGCTTGCCGACGTGCAGGGCGCGCGGGCGGCGAGTTCCCTCGATGAAATGCTGGACATGGAACTCGACGGTATCGTCATCGCCACGCCCAGCGCCATGCATGCGGAGCAGTCGATCTTGGCGCTGAACGCCGGCGTCGCCGTATTCTGCCAAAAGCCGCTCGGGCGCACCGCCGCCGAGGCACGAGCCGTGGTCGAGGTAGCCCGCGCCGCTAACCGGCTGCTCGGCCTCGACCTTTCCTACCGCCACGTGCGCGCAATGGAGGCGGTGCGTGAAAACATCGGCGACATCGGCAGCGTTTTTGCGGCCGATCTGGTTTTCCACAACGCCTATGGACCGGACAAGCCATGGTTCTACGATTTGCAGCGCTCGGGCGGCGGATGCATCATCGACCTTGGCGTTCATCTCGTCGATGCCCTGCTCTGGGCGCTGAAATTTCCGCAGGTCACCGCCGTGTCTTCGCGGCTCTACCATGCGGGCAGGCCGATGGCGCAGGGGGAGGTGGAGGACTACGGCGTTGCCACGCTCGATCTCTCCACCGGCGCGGTCGCGCGGCTCGCCTGCTCATGGCGGCTGAACGCTGGCTGCGACGCGCAGATCTCGGCGACTTTCCACGGAACGCGTGGATCGCTCGTGTTCGAGAACGCCGGAGGCTCTTTCCTCGATTTCCGCGGGCGCCTGCTCAGGGGCACTTCGTCGCAAACGCTCGTCGAGGGACCGGACGAATGGGGCGGGCGGGCAGCCTCGCAATGGGCCGCCCGCCTCGCGCGCGGCGACACTTTCGATGCGCGGGAGGCGGGGCGGTTCGTGGATGTGGCGGCAGTGCTTGACCGCATCTACGGGCGCTGATCAGCCAGCCTTGAGCACCACCTTGGTCGTGTCGTTCTGCTCTTCGGCAAACATCCGGTAGCCTTCGGCAGCCTCGCTCAACGGCATGCGGTGGCTGATCAGGAAGGTGGTGTCGATCTCGTCATTGCCGATCATTTCCAGCAATTGCGGCATGTACTTCTGCACATGGGTCTGGCCTGTCTTCAGCTGCAGGCCCTTTTCCATCAGCGTTCCGATCGGAAAGCTGTCGGCAAATCCGCCATAGACGCCCGGCATCGACACGCGGCCGCCCTTGCGGCAAGCCATGATCGCCTGCCGCAGTGCATGCGGCCGTTCGGTCGCCAGCATCATCGTCTGCTTGGCGCGATCGATCATGTTGTCGATCGAAAACCCGTGGCTCTCCATGCCCACGGCATCTATTACCGCGTCGGGTCCTATGCCGCCGGTCATTTCCACCAGCGCATCCTGCACATGCACTTCCTCGTAGTTCAGCACTTCGGCTCCGAGCTGCTTGGCAAGGTCCAGCCGGCGCGGATAATGATCGATGGCGATGACCCGCCCGGCGCCCATCGCAAGCGCGCTCTGGATGGCGAAGAGGCCGACCGGGCCGCAACCCCACACGGCTACAGTGTCGCCCTCCTCGATGTCGCAATTTTCCGCAGCCATCCAGCCGGTCGGCAGGATGTCCGACAGGAACAGCACCTTGTCGTCCTCGAGGCCGTCGGGAATGACGATGGGGCCGATATTGGCGAAGGGCACGCGCACATATTCTGCCTGCCCGCCCCAATAGCCGCCGGTCATGTGCGAGTAGCCGAACAGCCCGGCCGAGCGGTAGCCGTAGACGGCCTCCGACATCTCGGCCTCGTCGGCCGGGATGGAGTTGTCGCATGCGGAGAACTGCTGCCGCTCGCAGAAGAAGCACTTGCCACAGGAGATGGTGAAGGGCACCACCACCCTTTGCCCTTTTTGCAGGCGGTCGTTCTCGCGGCCCACCTCGACCACTTCGCCCATGAATTCGTGGCCGAGCACGTCGCCCGGCTTCAGTCCGGGAATGAAGCCGTCGTAGAGGTGGAGGTCCGAGCCGCAGATTGCGGTCGAGGTCACCTTGATGATTGCGTCATGCGGATTGACGATTTCGGGGTCCGCCACGGTTTCCACGCGGACATCCTTCTTGCCGTGCCATGTAAGCGCTTTCATGAAATCCTCCGGATTGTTCGGGGTGCGGTGACAGTCGCGCGACCTATTCGTCTTCGCCGAAATCGGGCCTCGGCTTGTTGGTTGCGATCTCGCCGGTTTCCATCAGCTGCTTGAAACGGCGCAGCTCGCGCTTGGCCTGCAATTCGGGCTCGCGGCCCATCAGCCGGGCCGCATATTTGCCGGCGGTGCCGAAGGGCGGGTCATAGGCGATGCGCACCGTCACGATGGTGCCGCGTCCCTGCGGGTCGTCCTTGAACTGCACGCGCCCGGCATTGCGGATGTCCGACTGAGAGGTCGATGCCCAGGTGATGGATTCGCCCCGCGACTTCCTGGGTGATGCGCGAGACGAGTTCGACCTCCTGCCCGCCCGGCGCCTTGATGGTCCAGCGCGAAAGGCCGTCCCCGGTTTCCTCGACGGATTTCACGTTTTCCATGAAGTTCGGCAGATTGCCGAAATCGCGCCAATAGGCATAAAGCTCCTCGCGCGGGCGGTTGATGATCACCACCGCGTGGGCAAGTTCGCGCCGCGTGCGCTTGTTGCGCAGCGAAACGCCGGGTGCGTCGCCGGTGTAGCGCCGCCTGCCGCGATCATCGCTCATGCTGCGGTAAAGTGCGTAGCCGCCTGCTGCGGCCAATGCGATCGCCGGGACCATGGCTGCCACCGGCATCTGGCGGCTGCCGCCGCGCCTGTACATGTTCGCCATCTGCGTTCCTCCATTTATCGTGGTTACGCAGGCGAACAGGTGGACAGGAAATATGTTCCGCAAATCACGCGGCGGATCGCTAATGGAGAGGCCGGCCCGCTTGGGGGGTTGCGGGACCGGCCCCAGCAGCTGCCTTGGGGGACTTTAGGCAATGCCACTGGAAACCGACGAACTCTGTTGGCCTCCGATTGTTCCGTCCGCAGGATTCAACGCTGGCCCGAATGCGCGGCATTCCAGTCGAGCAGCCATTGCAGCAGGATGTGCTCCTCGCGGTCCAGCCCGTTTGGCGCTCGCCTGAACCGGCGGCGCAATTCAGCCATTTGCCGGGTGAGCCCGCCCTCTTCCCACGCCGCGACGATGCCCGGATGCACATAGCAGGAGCGGCACACGCTGCGGGTGTTGCGAAGCCGGGCCGCGACGGCATCGAAGATCCGGTTGGCTTCCCTTGCCCGTCCCTTCTGAGAGGGCGGCGGCTCGACCTCGGCGAACAGGGCGCCGGCAAGCTTCGTCGCGCCCCAGGTGCGGAAGTGCTTCGAGGTGAAGGGAACACCCGAAGTCTCGCGCAAATAGGCATTGACCTCGCTCGATTGAACCGGGTGCCGCGCGCCGTCGTCGACATACTGGAAAAGGTGCTGGCCCGGCAAATCGCTGATGGCGCGCACGATGCGGGCGATACGCCGGTCGAGAAGCTTGAGCTTCCACTCCTGCCCCGACTTGCCGGTGAAGGAAAACCGCAGCGTCTGCCCCTCGATATCGACATGGCGCGAGCGCAGCGTCGTCAACCCATAGCTCTTGTTTTCGCGCGAATAGGCTTCGTTGCCGATGCGTATCAGCGTGCGGTCGAGGAGCCAGACCACGGAGGCGAGCACCCGCTCGCGCGGCACGCCCGGCTTGCGCAGATCGTTGTCGACGCGTGCGCGGATCGAAGGCAGAGCCTGCGCGAATTCGGCAAGGCTCGAGAATTTCGCCTCGTCGCGGCAAGCCTGCCACTGTGGATGGTAACGGTATTGCTTGCGTCCCTTGGCGTCGCGCCCGGTCGCCTGGATGTGCCCGTCAGGGTCGGGCGATATCCACACGTCCGTCCATGCCGGCGGAATCGCGAGAGCACGTATCCGCGACAGGACGGCCGGATCGCCGACCTTCCTGCCCTTGCTGTCCAGATAGGTAAAGCCCTTGCCGGCTCGGCGGCGGATTATCCCCGGACCCGTGTCGTCGGCATGCGAAAGGCCGAACTGTATTGCTTCATGAACTTCGGCAATGTCTTGCGCCAGCTGCGCGCCGCCCGCGTCCGCATGCTCCACTTGCGCTCCTCCAGGCCATTGGGGCCGCGTCAGGAACGCGGGCGGGGCCACGGCGTTCCTTTCCACCGAAAGAAGCGGGGGAACCTGCGGCGGTCCTGCGGTGTTGGACCCGCAAAGGAGTTGCCCGTGAACACCCTGGTACGCTTCACCATCGCCAACCTGGCCATCGGCTCGACCATCGGCTGGTCCGCCGGCGCGGCACTGTTCATTTCCAACGCAGGCGGCCTGCGCGACATCATCCTCAACAGCGCCAACCCACCGGTGTTTGCGGCCATGATGGCCGTGCCGGTGGGCTGGCTTTTCGGCATCGGATATCTGGCGACGGCGCTGATGTTCCTGTCGGAAGGCGAGGAACTCTAGGCGTTCCTCACATCACCGTTCGCGCTGCCATGTCCTCAATGCTGTCGCGGGTCTCGACGCGCAACTTGCGGGCGGTCTCGGAGGCGACCTTCGAGCCTATCTCGGCGACCCGGCCTGCCTCGCCCGAATACTGGGCGGCCGCGTTCTGGAAGAATCCGGCGAAAACGTCGAAGGCATCGTTGAAGTCGGCGGAACGGGTCAGGTCGTCCACCAGCTTGATGTCCTGCGCGATGCGGTGCTTGAGGAAATCCGCCGCCTCCATCTGGAAGCGCAACATCGACTTGAATGCATGCCCCTGCATGCGGGCGATCGCAAACAGCATCCGTTGTCCCTCTGCCGCCGTCGGCGCGTAAAAGGCTTCAATCTCGGTTTTCATCTCGCTTCCTTCCGTCCGGTTTGAACATCGGCAGGCTCCCCCTCGCGGCGGTGCAAATCCTTGATCAGGATCAACGAAGAATTCTTTCGCGCCTCCACCCTCTGGCGATCCGGAAGGGAAGGCCGTTTCGATGACACCTGCCGCCTCGCGCATCGTCTTGCTTGCTGTCCTCGCACCCGTGCTTTGCGTGCGGCCGGCTTTCGCGGTGGACATGGCTGCTGCCCGGCGCGGCGCGGCGATCGTCGACCAATGGTGCCGCGATTGCCACCAGCGGCCCGGTGAAAAACGCGTTGCCGAGATGGCTCCGCCGCACGACGAACTCGTAAACCGGCCGGGCCGGAACCGCGCCTACTACGAGCGCTTCATGAAGGAAGACCATTTTCCGATGACGATCTACCGGCTGTTCGACAACGAAAGGCATGACGTCATCGAGTACTTGCTGTCGCTCCAGAAGAAAAAGTGACGTTCGGTAAAATATTGATATGGATCAATGTCCCGGCCGGCGCCGTATTCTAAACAATCTATATATCAGCCGCTCCAAGCGGCTCGGAAATGACGGTCGCCCAAAAGGTGACCGTCAGAAGACGGTCCGGGTGCATCGCCCCTTTACCCGGACCGCACAGCGCGGGGGTGGAGGCCTGTCAGCCCCCTAACGGCATTTGCCCCCGCGCTTGCAAATTTCCTGCAAGCGAGGGCCTGTCTCAGCCGATATCGACATCAGGGGCCAGAACGGCGTCCTTTACCGCGTGTGCAAGATTTTGGAGGATGCGCCATTCTTCCTTGAGGCCCTCCACCGTCGCCTGCAACTGGCCGACGTCGCGTGGCTTCTTCGACTTGTAGGCTTCGATGGCGGCGCGGTAGAGCGCGGCCGTCAGCCCGGAAGTGATCGATTGCGAGTAGCCATCCGCCGTCTCGCGCGCATGCTCCTTCAAGGCGGCAAGCTGCGCGTCGCTGCTCTCCTGCACGAATGCCAGCGACTGCGAAAACTCCTCGATCGACGCCTCTTCCGGCAACAGGCTGCCATTCTGCATGTCGCTGACGACCTCGCGCACGCCCGGCGCATCGAGGGCGACGACGGGTACGCCGGCGGCCATTGCTTCGACGAGCACCAGGCCCTGCGTCTCCGACAGCGAGGAAAAGGCGAATGCATTCATGGCCGCGTAGAAGTCGGGCAGGTCCGATTGCGGGACGCTGCCGGGCATGTGAACGCGGTCCAAAACCCCGGCGGCGGCGAAGATCGTCGCCATCTCCTCGCGCATCAGCCCCTGTCCTGCGACGATGAAATGCGCCTTGTCATTGCCGCGCATGTAATCGGCCACCGCCTCTGCAAGGAAACGCAGGTTCTTCTCCGGCGCAAGCCGTCCCACATGGCCGATGACGAAATCGCCTTCGCCAATACCGAATTTTGCCCGTACGCCGCGCCCGTCGCCGCCGGCAAACCGGTCGACGTCTATGCCTGTGGGGATCACCGTCACCGGCGTTTCCACCTCATGGTGCACCAGAAAATCGGCAATGCTCTCGCTGGGCGCGATGACATGGTCGCACAAGTCGCAATAGCCGAGCGCCAGGCTGCGAACCAGCCGCTTCAGCGCCGCCGAATCGCGCGCCACATAGTGGCCGTACATCTCGTACCGCGTGTGGTAGGTGAACACGACCGGCAGCGAGCGCGCCGCCGCCACCCGCAAGGCCGAATGCCCCAGCAGGAACGGGTGGTGCGAATGCACCAGATCGGGGGCAAAACTGTCGAGGACACGTTCCAGCGGCTTGCTGAAGGGCAGGGGCACGGAGAAGTCCGTTCCGTTGAAATTCTGGATGGCCGGAATGCGGATGACTCCCGGCTCGATTTGCGGCGCTCCCGAGTAATCCGGCGCAACCACCAGCACTTGATGGCCAATGTTCTTCAGCGACTGCGCCAACCACTCCACGCTGTGTGCAACCCCACCCAGATGTGGAGCAAAGGTGTTGGTGAACATGATGATGTTCATTCGAACTCCTCGACAGACCCTTAAATCGATTTATATTACTATTATGACGTAAGGTAAAGTAAGTGCAATCTTGGGATGTCAACAAATAGAGCCACGCACGTGCCGCAAGTGCTTAACAAAGCGTATGCCGATTGACGGCGATCAATGCGGTCCAACCGGATAAATATCAAAAAATAGACACATGCAAGCGATTGCATGACATTTCCAAAATCGGTGGGCGCCGCCCCCGGCAATACGGGCCATGCCCGAAAGGACCGCAAATCGAGGAGTAATCGTCATGAACGAGCAATCGAGAAATGTTCCTGAAAAGACGCAGGGAAAATCCGTCCCCTCCACGTCCGGCGAATGGTCGCCGTTTGAATCGCTGCGCCGGGAAGTCGACCGGCTGTTCGATGATTTCCATCCGTTCGGACGCTGGCCATCCATGCGCCGCATGGCTGGAGGCCAATCCGCCTGGAATGTCGCTCCGGCCATGGACCTTGTCGAACGCGACAACGAGTATGAGATAACCGCCGAACTCCCCGGCATCGAGGAGAAGGACGTGGAACTCAAGCTCGTCAACCGCACATTGACGATCAAGGGCGAGAAGAGCGAGCAGAAGGAAGAGAAGCAAAAGGACTATTACCTTTCGGAGCGTCGCTACGGGTCGTTCCAGCGCTCCTTCCAGCTTCCCGAGGGCGTCGATGCCGACAAGATCGAGGCAAGTTTCGCCAAGGGCGTGCTGACGGTGAAAGTGCCGAAGACGCCCGGCTCGCAGCAGTCCGAGAAGAAGATCGGCATCAAGACAGCATGAACTTGTCGGGGCTGCGCCGCACCGCGCGGCGAAGCCCCGATGCAAGGGGATCTCGCGCAGTGATATTTCGCGACCGTCACAATGCGGGGCTCTCGCTGGGCGAGGAACTGGCCCGCGGGGAACTGCCCGACCCTGTCGTGCTGGCGCTGCCGCGCGGCGGTGTTCCCGTCGCCGCGCAGGTCGCAAGAAGGCTGCGCGCCCCGCTCGATGTGATCATCGTCCGCAAGGTTGGCGCTCCCGGCAACCCCGAACTGGCGGTCGCCGCCATCGTGGACGGCAACCCGCCCGACGTGGTGGTGAACCGCGAGATCGTCGAAGCCTACGGCCTCGATGACGATGCGCTGGCCGAGTTGGTGAAGCGCGAGCGGCCGGAGCTTGAACGGCGGCGCAATGCCTATCGCGGCAAGCGCCGGCTGCTCTCCGTCACCGGGAAAACGGCGATCATCGTCGACGATGGCGCGGCCACGGGCACGACGGTCAAGGTCGCCATCCGCGCGCTCAAGCGCCGTTCGCCGCGCGAGGTCGTCGTCGCCCTTCCCGTCGCGCCGCCCGATACGGTCAGGGAACTCGAGCGCGAGGGCGTGCGCGTCGTGTGTCTTGCCCAACCTGCCAATTTCCTGGCGCTGGGCTATCACTACCGCGATTTCACGCAGGTTCCCGACGAAGAGGTGACGAGGACGCTGTCCGAAATTTCCCGGCTCCGGCGCAATGGCTGGAACGATTTGGCCAATGATGCTGCGCACGTGGGCGAGGGGGAGGAGTGAACTCTCCCACCCCTGATCCCTAGCGCGCCATCAGCACCGGCAATCTTGGCGCATCCAGCATGCTGCGGGTGACGCCGCCAAAGATGCGCTCGCGCAGGCGCGAATGCCCATAGCCACCCATGACCAGCAGGTCGGCTCCGCAATCCACGGCATGGCGCGTCAGCACCGCGGCGACCGGTTCGCCGCCCGACGGCAGCCTGTCGACGGCAACGCTCACCCCGTGGCGAGCCAGATACACGGCGGCGTCGGCGCCCGGTTCCTCGCCATGGGCCGTTTCGCCCTGCTCCGGGTCGATAATGGCGAGCCGTACCTGCCTGGCGGTCTTCATCATGTCGAGTGCCTCGCGCACGGCGCGCGACGCCTCGATCCGCGAATCCCAGCCGACAACGATCGTGGCGGGGGCAAGCGTCGCCTTCGCTCCGGCGGGCACGATCAGCAAGGGCTTTCCGGAGGAGAACAGCGCTCCCTCCACGATCCGCTGCTTCAGCCTGCCGCTCGCCAGTATTTCGGGTCCCATGAAGGTGAGGTCGGCGTAACGCGCACGCCGCCCGATGACATCGTCAGCCCAGCCGCCTTCCGGGAATTCTGTGGACACGTCGCAGGAGATGCCGAGCTCGGAGGTGAGCGCTTCAAGCGCGTCGCTGCGATCGGCGAGCCTCAACATGTCGGCCTGGCGTTCCTGTATCCACGCGTCCGATGCCATCACGGCGTAGTCGCCCACGGGCGGCGGCGCGGCGAAGGCCACCGCCAGGATGGAAAGGTGCGCGCCGGTGTCTTCGCAAAGCCGCGCCGCAAGCCTGACGTCGCCGTCGCCTTCGTCGAGCCCGGTAACGGTGAGGATGGTCTTGAATGCCATGACGGCTCTCCTTTGCGATGTGCCATTTATTGTACCAGAATATGCTCCTGAATTCGGCCGCACATTGCGCTCGATCAAAAACCCTGGCGGCCGAAAACGGCAGAGGCTTGATCCGTGTCAACAAGCTCTGCCTGCCGGGCGCTAGGCTGCAACGGCAATGACGGGAGACGCATCGCAATGAAAACAATGGCGCTCTTCATCCTGGCGATGCTGGCCGGCATGGCTCCCGCCATGGCGCAGCAGATGGGCTACGGGCAGGCCGAATTCCTCAATTCCTGCGCCATGTGCCACGGGCCGGAAGGCAGGGGCGACGGCGAATACGCCATCAATCTCTCCACGCGGCCCGCTGACTTGACGCAGCTCTCGCGCAAGAATGGCGGAGAATACCCTTTCGCCCGCGTATTCGGCATCATCGACGGGCGCTTCATCGTCGAGGGCCACGAGGGCCGGGACATGCCGCGCTGGAACAGGCTTTTCCTGCAGGAGGACCTGGAGGCCTATTCGCCCGAAGAGGCTGAGGCCGTGACGCGCGAGCGTGTGCGCCAGCTCACGCTTTATGTCGAGACGCTGCAACGCTAGGATTGCCCGATGATCGTCGATGACCAGAAAGGCGTTGTCGGCTTCATCGCCCGGACCCTTGGCGATTGCGAGGTCATCGAGACGCATATCTCTCGAATTTTCCTGTCTGGCGGGCGCGCGCTGAAGATGAAGCGCGCCGTGAAGCTGCCTTATGTGGACTTCTCCACGCCGCAAAGGCGGCTGGAGGCCTGCGAAAAGGAGCTGAGGCTCAACTCCCACACTGCCCCCGGGCTGTACCTGCGGCGTGCTGCGCATCACCCGGCAAGATGACGGCTTCGCCTTCGACGGTTCGGGCGAACTCGCCGATGCCGCTGATCGAAATGGTGCGCTTCGACCAGTCCTGCCTTCTGGACGCCATGGCCCTGCGCGGCGCGCTGACGCCAAGGCTGATGAGCGAGGCCGCGCACATGATCGCGGCATTCCACCGCGAAGCGCCAGTCGCGCAGGCAATGCCGGGCGCCGCCAACATGGCCGGCGTGCTCGACATCAACGAAGCCGGATTTGCCACCAGCCATGTTTTCGCGGCGCGGCGAGACGCAAGCCTTCAACGCAGCCTTCCGCCAGGCGCTGACGCGGCACGCCGCGCTGCTCGACCGGCGTGGGTCGGAGGGCAGGCTGCGCCGCTGCCATGGCGATCTGCACCTGCGCAACATCTGCCTGCTCGACGGCGAGCCGCGCCTGTTCGACTGCATCGAGTTCAACGACCAGATCGCCACCATAGACGTGCTCTACGACCTCGCATTCCTGCTGATGGACCTGTGGCATCGCGGCCTGCCGGATTTCGCCAATCTTGTGATGAACCGCTATCTCGACGAAACCGATGATGAAGGGGGCTTCACGCTGCTGCCCTTCTTCATGGCGGTGCGCGCCGCCGTGCGGGCGCATGTGACCGCAACGCAGGTGGAAGAGGCTTCCGGCGATGCATCGAAACCGGTTGCGGAGGCCCGCTCCTATTTTGTGCTCGCGCGACAATTGCTGGCGCAAAAGCCACCCATGCTGGTCGCGATCGGTGGTCTCAGCGGCAGCGGCAAGACGACCATCGCCGACGCGCTTGCCGCTCATCTTGGCCCGCCGCCCGGCGCGCGAATTCTCGAAAGCGACCGCATCCGCAAGGCCATGCACGGCGTTCCGGCGCAAGCCCGGCTGCCGGATGAAGCCTACCGGCCCGATGTATCGCAGCGCGTTTATGCGCAAATGGCGAGTCGCGCCGCCGCACTGCTGGGCGATGGCGGAACGGTGCTCGCCGACGCGGTTTTCGACCGCGAGGAAGACCGCAAGCACATTGCGGATACTGCGCGCAACGCCGGCGTGCCTTTCACCGGCATCTGGCTCGACGCGCCCGCGCAGCTGTTGCGCCAGCGGGTAAGCGCCCGCAGGGGCGGTCCTTCCGACGCCGGAATCGAAGTACTGGAAAAGCAGCTTGCGCGCTTTTCCGGCGCGAGCGGCTGGCTCAGGATCGACGCCAGCGGCGATGCTGCGGGCATCGTCAGGAACATCCTTGGTGCGCTCAATCCTGCTGCAGGGTGAGCCGGGCCAGCGTCAGCCCCGCGCCGTCGGGATGGCGCTTCAGCACGAAACCGAACTGCCGGCACATGTCGAGCATCTTCTCGTTTTCGCTGAGGATGACGCCTTCGATCGCGCCGATCCCGTCAGCGCGCGCATAGTCGATCACGTGCCGCAGCAGCGCCCAGCCCAGCCCGCGCCCCTGCAGATCGGTGCGCACCAGCAGCCCGTATTCGCCAACGGTCCTGTCGGGATCGCAGGAGAGGCGCACCACGCCGGCCAGCGCTCCGGTGGCCTGCTCCAGCGCCACGAAGGCGATGTCGCGGTCGTAGTCGAGCTGCGTCAGCCGCTTCAGCATGTCGTCGGAAAAGCCCCTGCGCGGCGCCAGGAAACGCAGCCGCAGATCGTCCGGCGAGACCCTGGCGAAGAAGTCCGGGTAAAGCGCAATGTCCGCCGGCTTGATCGGACGGATGTGGAAGGCATGATCGCCCGCAGCAAATTCCTTCTCCCAACCCGCCGGGTACGGCCGGATGGCGAGGTCGCGGATTCGGGCCCCGGCTCCTCCACGCGCTGCGGATCGATCTCGATGCGCGCGTCGAGCGCCAGCGCGCCGTCCGCGTCGGCAAGCAGCGGATTGATGTCCATGCCATGAATGCACGGGAAATCGACGATCATCTGCGACAGGCCGTTCAGCGCCGCCTCGATCGCCTCGCGGTCCGCCGGCTTGCGGTCGCGATAGCCGGCCAGCAGCTTGCCGATGCGCGTGCTGTCGATGAGATCGCCCGCGAGCACGTTGTCGAGCGGCGGCAGCGCCATGGCCGTGTCGTCCATCACCTCGACCGCGACGCCGCCGGCGCCGAACAGGATCACCGGGCCAAAGATCGGATCGCGGCTCATGCCGAGGATCAGCTCCTGCGCATGCTTGCGCACCACCATCGGCTGCACGGCGAAGCCTTCGAGCTGCGCCTGCGGCGCATGCTTGCGCACCCGCTCCAGGATCGCCGTCGCGGCCTCGAAGGCGGCCTCGCCGGTTTCGAGGTTGAGCACCACGCCGCCGATGTCGGACTTGTGCGAGATGGCCTTGGAAAGCACTTTCACGACGACGGCCTTGCTGGCGCGCAGCAACTCGCCGGCGGCGGCGCGCACCGCGCCGGGTGTTGCGGCAACGATGGTCTGCGGCACCTCGATGCCATAGGCGGCAATCGCGGCCTTGGCTTCCGGCTCGGTCAGCATCCGCCGGCCTTCGCTGCGCAACCGCGCGAAAGATCTGCTGCACGCCGTCGCGGTCGCTTGCCGCATCCTCGCTGCGGCTGGAGGGCACGCGCGTCAGCGCCCGCTGCGCCTTGCCCCAGTCGCCCAGATAGGACAGCGCGAGCGAGGCGTCCGACGGCGTCTCGAAGCTGGCGACGCCCGCCGCATGCAGGATTTGCCGTCCCTGGCGCGCGGTGTGTTCGCCCAGCCAGCAGGTCAGCACCGGCTTGCCGCCGATCTTGCCTTCCTGCGTCAACTGCGCAACGGCGCTGGCGGCCGCCGTCGGCGAGGCAAGGCCGGTCGGGCAGTTCAGCACCATGATGGCGTCGACGCCCTCGTCCGCCGCAACGGCCCTGACCGCCGCGACATAGCGCTCCGGCGGCGCGTCGCCGATGATGTCGACCGGGTTGGCGTGCGACCAGGTCGGCGGCAGCACCGCGTCGAGCGCCGCAAGCGTCTGCGCCGAAAGGCCGGCAAGCTCGCCCTCGCAATCGACCAGCTGGTCGACCGCCAGCACGCCCGGCGCCGCCGCCATTCGTGACGATCGCGACGCGGCTGCGCTCCAGCGGGGCGAACCTCGCCATCGTCTCGGCGGCGTCGAACAGTTCGCCCAGCCCGTTCACCCGCAGTATGCCGGCGCGCCGAAGCGCCGCATCCACCACGCGGTCCGCGCCCGACAGCGCGCCGGTATGCGTCGCCGCCGCCTTGGCCGCCGCCTCGTGCCGCCCGGACTTGATGGCGATCACCGGCTTGATGCGCGCCGCCGCGCGCGCCGCAGACATGAACTTGCGCGGGTTGGGAATGGTCTCCAGATACAGCACGATTGCGCGCGTCCTGGCATCGCCCGCCAGCAGGTCGAGATAGTCGCCGACATCGACGTCGGCCATGTCGCCGAGCGAGACGATATGCGAGAAGCCGAGCTCGTTATCCTGCGCCCAGTCGATCAGCGAGGTCGCGATCGCGCCCGATTGCGACAGCAGCGCGATGTTCCCCGGCCGCGCCGCCATGTGCGAGAAACCGGCATTGAGCTTCACCGGCGGGATCATCAGCCCCAGCGTGTTGGGTCCGATGATGCGAAAGAGATAGGGCCGTGCCGCATCGAGCATCGCCTGCCGCAGGCCGTTCTCGCGCGTCAGCCCGGCCGTGATGACGACCGCCGCCCGGCAGCCCTTGGCGCCGAGTTCGCCGATGATGCCCGGCACGGTCGCCGGCGGCGTGATGATCACGGCAAGGTCCGGTATGCCCGGCAGATCGGCGGCGGTCGAAAAGCATTGCAGTTTTTCCACCTGCGAATATTTCGGGTTGACCGGCCAGACCGGGCCTTCGAACCCGCCTTCGACGATGTTCCTGATGACGACATTGCCAACGGAACCTTCGCGCGAGGATGCGCCGATCACCGCCACCGATTTCGGCCGGACCGCATGGTCGAGGTTCCTGATCGTCATTTGAAGTCTCCGCCTTCATGCACAGCCGCAATGCCGCGGCGATGATGCATGTTCCTTGTCCTGGATCAAAGCCACCCCTGGGCGCGCGACGTAGGTTTTCCTCTGTTCCTGACCACCTGGGTTGGCGCGCAATGCCGCGGGCTGGGGCTTCACGGCGCACTGGCGGCTTTGCGCGCCGCATTTCCCGGTGCATTCTGCCCGGGAAAGCTGAAAGACTGCTCCTTGCTCGAAACGATCCTGCGCAAATTGCTGCTTGCCATTGCGATTGCCGGCCTGGCGGGCGGTCTTGCGGTGGCGCGCGCCGGCGATCTCTCGATCGCCGGGCTCACGATCACGCCGGACACGCTTTGGGCTGCAGGCAGCATCCCCGTCGTTGCCGTGCTGGCGATTTCGATCCTGCGTGATTTCTGGATCGGCCGGTTCGGCGTGGATGCCATCGCGCTCGTGTCGATGAGTGCCGCGCTGCTGCTCGACCAGTCGCTGGCGGCCATCGTCGTCGCGATCATGTATGCCGGTGGAACCGTGCTGGAGGATTTTGCGCGCGGCCGCGCCGAGCGCGACCTCAAGGCGCTGACCGACCGCTCGCCGCGCATCGCGCACCGGCGCACCGATGCGGGCCTCGACACCATTGCCGTGGGTGAAGTGCGCATCGGCGACGTGCTGGTCGTGCGCGCCGGCGAGATGCTGCCGGTGGATGGCGCCGTGCTCGACACGGCCGCCCGCATCGACGAATCGGCAGTGACCGGCGAGCCGCTCCCGGTGCAGCGCCGGCCCGGCGATCCGGTGCGCAGCGGCACGGTCAATGCGGGGGAGACCTTCACCATGCGCGCCGGGGCGCTGGCCGAGCAGAGCACCTATGCCGGTATCGTGCGCATGGTCGCCGCGGCGCAAAACGTCAAGGCGCCCTTCATCCGCATGGCCGACCGCTTCGCCCTGGTGCTGCTGCCCGTCACCCTCGTTGTCGCGGCCATTGCCTGGTACGTCTCGGGCGATCCGATCCGCGGCCTTGCCGTTCTGGTCGTCGCAACGCCATGCCCGCTGATCCTGGCCGCCCCCGTCGCCTTCATCGGAGGGGTTTCGCGGGCGGCGCGCTCGGGCATTCTCATGAAGGGCAGCGCCGCGCTGGAGGCGCTGGCGCAGGTGCGCACCGCGATCTTCGACAAGACCGGCACGCTCACGCACGGCGGGGCGGCGCTGATCGGTGAATCCATGGCTCGCGGTGCCGATGCCAACGAGACCCTGCGCCTGCTGGCCTCTCTCGAACAGGCTTCGCACCACGTCATCGCCGACGGCATCGTGCAGATCGCCCGCAACCGCGGCCTGCCGCTTTCAACCCCGCATGACGTGCGCGAATACCGCGGCTCGGGCATCGAGGGCCGCGTCGACGGCAAGACGGTCGTCGCCGGCTCGCGCTCGCTGTTGCTCGCGGGCAGGCCCGCACCGAAATGGGTCGGCGCGGCGCTGGCGCAATTCGACGGCGGCGAGGTCTTGCAGGTCTATGTCGCCATCGACGGCAGGCTGTGCGGCGTCCTCACCTTCGGCGACGCGCTGCGTGCCGACGCGAAGCACATGGTCGGCGATCTGCGGGCAAGCGGGCGTCGGGCGGGTTGTCATGCTCACCGGCGACGACGCCAGGACCGCACGCAATGTCGCGCAACTGCTCCAGCTCGACGATGTCATCGCCGACGCGACGCCTGCCCAGAAGGTCGCCGCAGTGGAGGCGGAGACCGGCCGTGCCGTGACGCTCATGGTCGGCGACGGCATAAACGACGCGCCCGCGCTCGCCACCGCTTCGGTCGGCATCGCCATGGGCGCGCGCGGTGCGACCGCGTCATCGGAGGCCGCCGACGTGGTAATCCTGCCGGACCGGATCGAACCCGTCGCCAAGGCGGTTTCCATCGCCGTGCGCACCCGCGCAATCGCAATGCAAAGCATCGTCGCCGGGCTGGCGCTTTCGGGGATTGGCATGGTCTTCGCGGCCTTCGGGCTGATCACGCCCGTGGCCGGGGCGGTGCTGCAGGAGTTCATCGACGTAGCGGTAATCCTCAACGCCTTGCGGGCGCTGGGCGAGGGAGGAGGCGCGCCATGGACCCGCTGATCGCCGCGCCTCGGCCTTGCGCTGGCAATCGGCCTGCTGGTGGGCCTGGAACGCGGCTGGCGCGAGCGCGATGCGCCGGAGCACAGCCGCACCGCCGGCATCCGCACCTATGGCCTGGTCGGCCTGCTTGGCGGCATATTCGCGGCTGTTTCCCAGGCCGCCGGCTCCACGGCGGTTCTCGTGGCCGGCTTCCTGGGCTTTGCGGTGATCTTTTCGCTGTTCAAATACCACGAGGCTGAGCGCGACGAGGATTACAGCGTCACAAGCGTGATCGCCGCGCTTGTCCTTTTCGCACTTGGCGCGCTTGCCGTGGTGGGGGACTACATCGCCGCGGCCGCCGGAGGCGCAGCCCTTGCCGGCGTGCTTGCCAGCCGCGAGGTTCTGCATGGATTGCTGCGCCGTCTCAGCTGGATCGAGGTTCGTTCCGCGCTTATCCTCGCGGCCATGACCGCCATCGTGCTGCCGGTCCTGCCGAACCGCACCATCGACCCGTGGGGCGGCCTCAATCCTTGGGAAATCTGGTTCTTCACCGTCCTGATGGCGGCAATTTCCTTCATGGGTTATGTCGCGGTCCGGGTTCTGGGGCAGGCCCGCGGCCTCTCCGTCAGCGCGCTGGCAGGTGCGCTGGTATCCTCCACCGCCGTCACGGTGGCACTGGCGCGGATGGCAATGCACACCGAGAACGCGGCGACGCTTGCGGGCGCGGCTTCCCTTGCAGCCATGGTTTCGCTGTTGCGCGTGCTGCTGGTCGTCACCATCGTGGAGGCTTCCGTCGTGCCGGTCATTGCGCTTCCGGCACTGGCCGCCGCCCTTGTCTTTGGCGGCGCGGGACTGTTGCTGATGTCGCGTGACCGCACGCAGGCGGCAGCGCAATCGGATACCCCGCGCAATCCTTTCGAGATCGTGCCGCTGCTCGCCTTTGCGGTGATCTTTGCCGTATTCGCCACCGCGAGCGCCTGGGCCGTTCGCATCTGGGGCACGGGCGGCATCATCGCCACCACGGCCTTTTCCGGAGCCTTCGACGTCGATGTTGCGACGCTGAGCGTGCTGCGGCTGGTCGGCCTTTCCACCGTCACCGCGGCGATAGCGGGGCAGGCGGTGCTGGCGGCCATCGCGATGAACGCCGCCGTTCGGCTCTTCCTCGCGGCGATGGCCGGGCCGGTGCGCTTCTGGCTGCCGCTGCTGCTGACCTCCATCGCAGCCGCGGGCATTGCCGCAGCGTCCTTTGCGCTCTGGCTGCCCTGAGCCCTGCGCCTAGAACAGCGCCGGGCTGATGCCGCCGTTTTCCAGCACTGTCTCCATCACGGCATAGGTATGGGTCTGGCTGACGCCGGGCAGCGCGCCGATCCGGTCGCCCAGCACCTGCCGGTAATGCGCCATGTCGCGCGCCCGCACCTTCAGCAGGTAGTCGAACCCGCCCGCGATCATGTGCGCCGCCTCCACCTCGGGAATGCGCTTCACCTCGGCATTGAACCGGTCGAGCACGTTGGTCGTCGTGCGCTCCAGCGACACCTGCACGAAGACGAGCGTGTCGAGCCCCACATGCGCCGGATCGATCAGCGCGCGATAGCCGGTGATGTAGCCCTCGCGCTCCAGCCTGCGCACCCTTTCGGTGCAGGGCGTCTTCGACAGGCTGACGGCCTGCGCCAGTTCGGTTATCGTGATCCGCCCGTCGGCCTGTAGCGCCTTGAGAATCTTGCGGTCGATTGCGTCCAGCATGCCTGCCTCTGGTGAATTTCACCAACAAGTATCATGTTTACAGTGAAAGTGTTGCACAATTTCGCCTAGGTGAGTTGCAAAGCACTACAGGAGCTCCGCCATGCACGAAAAATCCCGCCTTGCCCTCCGCTCCGCAACCATTCGCGACGAAGCGCAATGCGCGGTGGATCTCATCGCGCTGCTTGACCTCGACGCGGGTGAGCGCGCCGTGATCTCGCGCAAGGCGGCGGACCTCGTCAGCGACATTCGCGCCGTGGGCACGCCCGGGCTGATGGAAATGTTCCTGGCGCAATACGGCCTCACCACCGACGAGGGCGTGGCGCTGATGTGCCTTGCCGAGGCCTTCTGCGCGTGCCCGACGCCGAGACGATGGACGCGCTGATCTCCGACAAGATCGGCGAGGGCGACTGGGCGCGCACCTCGGCCGTGCCGAATCCTCGCTCGTCAACGCCTCCACCTGGGCGCTGATGCTGACCGGCAAGGTGCTCCGATCCATTCCCGCGCGCGCCGAGGACCTTGCCACGGTGATGCACGGCGTCGTGCGCCGCCTTGGCGAGCCGGTCATCCGCACCGCCGTCGGCGAGGCGATGCGCGCTGCTCGGCAAGCAGTTCGTGCTCGGCCGCGACATTTCCGAGGCGATGAAGAACGCCGGCCCGGACATGGCGGAAGGGCTATCTCCACTCCTACGACATGCTGGGCGAGGCGGCGCGCACCGACGCCGATGCACCGCGCTATTTCGCCTGCCTATGCCAATGCGATCACGGTCATCGGCAGCCACGCCCGCCAGCGACGATCCGCACGACAATCCCGGCATTTCGGTCAAGCTCTCGGCGCTGCATCCGCGCTACGAGACGGTGCAACCGCGAGCGCGTGATGGCCGAGCTTGCGCCGCGCGTCGCCGAGCTGGCGCGGCTGGCGAAATCGGCGAACATGGGCCTCAACATCGACGCCGAGGAGGCCGACCGGCTCGACCTGTCGCTCGACGTCATCGAACGCCGTGCTGGCCGACCCGTCGCTTGCCGGCTGGGACGGCTTCGGCGTGGTCGTGCAGGCCTACGCGCCGCGCGCCGGCTCGGTGATCGACTGGCTCTACGCGCTGGCGCATGGAGCATGACCGCACGCATCATGGTGCGGCTCGTCAAGGGCGCCTATTGGGACACCGAGATCAAGCGGGCGCAGGTGCTGGGCGCTGACGGCTACCCGGTCTTCACCCGCAAGGCAGACGACCGATGTCTCCTACATCGCCAGCGCGCGCAAGCTGCTCGGCATGACCGACCGCATCTATCCGCAGTTCGCCACCCACAACGCCCACACGGTCGCCGCGATCCTGCGCACATGGCGCAGCCGGACCAGCGACACTTCGAGTTCCAGCGCCTGCACGGCATGGGCGAGACGCTGCACGAGATCGTCCGCAAGCGCGACGGCCACGCGCTGCCGCATCTATGCGCCGGTCGGCGCGCACACGCGACCTGCTCGCCTATCTGGTGCGCCGCCTGCTGGAGAACGGCGCGAACTCCTCCTTCGTGCACCAGATCGTCGACAAGTCCATCGCGCCGCAAGCAGATCGCCGCCGATCCCGTCGCGGCGGTGGAGAGCGGCCAATCCGCTGCGCGCATCCCGCGCATCTCCGCTGCCGCGCGACCTCTTCCAGCCCGAACGCGTGAATTCGCGCGGCTGGAACCTGCAGGACCCCGCCGTGCTGGACGAACGTGGAAGCCGCCATGGCCGCCCTGGCGCGAGCACCCGCTGCGGGCGGCAATGCCGGGCGCGAGCTGCGCAATCCCGCGAAGCTCGCGGACATCGTCGGCACGGTCGTCGACGACGGCCGCCGATGAGGCGAAAGCCGCCGTCACCCGCGCCGCGGCGGCGTTCCCGGCATGGGCCGGCCTGGCCGGTCGCACGCCCGCGCCGCGATCCTTGAACCGCGCCGCCGATCTCTACGAGGCCAACGCGGCCGAGCTCATCGCGCTCGCCACGCGCGAGGCCGGCAAGACGCTGGCCGACGCCGTCGCCGAAGTGCGCGAGGCGGTCGATTTCCTGCGCTACTACGCGGCGCGAGGCGCGCGACGCCGATGGCCGGCACGCGAGCCGCGCGGCGTCGATCGCTCTGCATCTCGCCGTGGAACTTCCCGCTGGCGATCTTCACCGGCCAGATCGCGGCGCGCGCTCGCCGCCGGCAACGCCGTCATCGCCAAGCCCGCCGAGCAGACGCCGCTGATCGCCGCCCGCGCCGTGCGCGCTGCTGCACGAGGCCGGCGTGCCCGCAGGACGTGCTGCAGCTCGCTGCCCGGCGACGGCGCCGTCGGTCGGCGCGCCGCTGACCGCCGATCCGCGCATCGCCGGCGTCTGCCTTCACCGGCTCGACCGAGATCGCCGCAGCTGATCGAGCGCGCAGCATGGCCGAGACCGCACGCGCCCGACGCCATGCTGATCGCCGAGACCGGCGGGCTCAACGCCATGATCGTCGATTCCACCGCGCTGCCCGAGCAGGCGGTGCGCGACATCCTCGCCTCCGCCTTCCAGAGCGCCGGCCAGCGCTGCTCGGCGCTGCGCATCCTCTACGTGCAGGAGGACGTCGCCGACGCAGATGCTCGAGATGCTGGAGGGCGCGATGGACGCGCTCGGTCCTCGGCGATCCGTGGCTGACCGCGCACCGATGTCGGCCCGGTGATCGACGACGAGGCGCGCGCAGGTCATCCGCGCCTATTGCGACGAAGCTGCGCGGCGAGGGCCGGCTGCTCGCCGACGCTGCGCGCGCCGCGCAGGCGGCACGCTTCGTCGCGCCCGCCGTCCTCCGCGGCTCGGGCATCGAGCGAGCTGCGAGCGCGAGATCTTCGGCCCGGTGCTGCACGTCGCGACCTTCGACGCCGACGAGATCGACGCGCGTGGTCGACGCGATCAACGCCAGCGGCTACGGCCTGACCTTCGGCCTGCACACCCGCATCGACGACCGCGTCGCAGCGCATCGTGCGACGCGCGTCCAGGCCGGCAACATCTATGTCAACCGCAACCAGATCGGCGCGGTGGTCGGCGTCGCAGCCCTTCGGCGGCGAGGGCCTGTCGGGCACCGGCCCCAAGGCGGGCGGCCCGCACTACCTCACCCGCTTCACCCGCGCCAAGGCCGCGCTGCTGCCGGACGCCGCGCCGCGCTTCCTGCCCGGCCCCACCGGCGAGCGCAATTCCTATAGCCTGGAGCCGCGCGGAACCATCGCCTGCGCCGGCCCGGGCGGGGAAGCCCGCAAGCGGCAGGCCGAAATCGCCCGCCGCGCCGGCAACAAGGTCATCGAGGCCGCGCCGGGCGAACCCGCCTTCGACGCGGCGCTGGCGCGCGACGAGATCGACGCCGTCATGGCCGATGGCGAACTGCCGCGCGCATGGCGCGAGAAGCTGGCAAGCAAGCCCGGCCGCCGCATCCCGCTCGTCTCCACCGACGGCGAACTCGCCATGCTCTATTCCGAATGGTCCGTCGCCGAAGACACCACCGCCAGCGGAGGCAATGCGAGCCTGCTCAGCCAGGTGGGGTGAGGGGGGAGTAGGGCTAATTCGTGGCAGGGCTTGTTTATGGATGGAGCGGCTGATCTCGGCCAATATTCCAAAAATAATGGCGTACCCGATCACCTCGAGCCCTCGGTCAATCGCCTCACCTGAATTGGCTGTGCCGAGGTATCGCCGCGACGCGGCTTCCATATCTTCAGCACCGAATGCCACAAGCAGTGCACTCGCGACCCGCAAGGCTCCCCCGCCAAACGTGATCCATGCAACGACCAAGCCTACGCGCGTGAAAAACATAATTGCCCCCTTTTAGTCGCGGCAACCCTACCCAATCCAGATGGGGTGAGTAAACTCAAGGTAGCAGCCATTCACATGAAACACCTCTACCCGCTCGTCTCCACCGACGGCGAACTCGCCATGCTCTATTCCGAATGGTCCGTCGCCGAAGACACCACCGCCAGCGGAGGGAAACGCGAGCTTGCTCAGCCAGGTGGGGTGAGGGGGGCAGATATTAGAAACCGCACCGAGATAAAAACACGTACCGTAAACAAAATTCCTCAATGGTCGGGTGATTGCCCGTTAATAATACGCTCAGCCCCGCGAACTATTTCAGCAATAATATTCCGCTGATCTTGTGACATGCCGGATTTTGCAAGGTGAATATGACCAGCTCCGATTATTGTTTTGAGGTCATAAAGATTGGTGTCTGGGTTATCGCGCATCACGTAGTGGCGTCCCTCACGTCCAATACTATAGGCGACCAAGCCGCGCGCGGCCTTTGCCATAAACTCTGCGCTGTCCTTGATGCCCGCTGAAAGCCATGCGCGTGGTGCTTGGCGTCGCCGGTGTGCGCCCATGCGCGAGCGATGTTAAAGTAAAATGGCGCGTCGCTGAGTGTCTTATTCAAAACCTGTTTGGCAATTTGGCTAGATAATATTCGACCGAGTTGCAAAAAGGCTTCATCGCTGACAGTCGGTCCTTCATTTGCCTGCGAGGAAAATATTCCGAGTTCGTAGCCTCTGTCTACATTGTTCCGACATAAATGCCGCCGAGTTTGACTTCAAAAATGCCCCAATGAGTTGTTGCCCAGCTTTATCAACCCCCCAAAGCTGGAGCATGCGCGTAACTAAAAATGCGATTTCTAACTTAGGCGTCAACTTGAACATGTCGGCACCCAAGTCAATTGCGATGACGTCTTCGCCAACATTAAAAAGAGCATTCAATAGAGCTTGAGTCGGACTGGGAGGTTGAATTGATGAAAATTGAATTCGAAGCTCGCCTAATAGGTTAGATATCATCAGTTCTCCACGGCTATTCTTTTGGCCTAGGTAGCCTCGGATTATTCCTGCTATCTCGTCTGCGTTGTCTATCCTTGTAATCAGGTCGGTAACAACGGCTCTGGGAATCGCATCAGATGATGGGTGCATACCAAAATAGGTATCATAACCTGCTTCACTGCCCAAACCACGTCGTTTACTTACTTCAATATGTGACTCCCGCCCAAAGACTTGGAGCTCTCAAACCATTGGGTGGACTGAGGGAAAAGCACCGAACAAAGGCGCAAAACTTGGGAATGCAAATCCTTCGGAATGCGGCGCTTTAGAACTTCGACAGCATCTTGTTTTATTTCGTCGGTAGACAACACAAAACGACCCTGATGGAACAGAAAGTCACGGTTATCTTTGATCCACGCAAAGGCGCCTGCGTCAAAGAGGCGCAAACCTTCAATGGCGGGAGATCTTGGAGGGTCAACCTCCCCCTCCATCGCTGGCCAAGAAAATTTTAGTGCATTGGAAAGACGGACAACGTCGCGTGGAGAACGTATCCAACGACTAACACCATCGCGTACTATATATTGCCATGGTTCTGATGTTTCGGTACCACCGGTAATAAAGGAGATTTGTTGATCAAGTATCGATAGCAGAGCATTCCGACTTGGCTTAGGAAGATCAATTTCTTGCTGTACAATCTTTTCAGCGTATCGAGGGCGAGTCCGGATGTTTGCCTTGATCCAAAGTGTCCCATACGATCCCACGATCATATGAAAGGAGATAAGTCACATTTGGAAGCTGGCCGATGCTCTTAACCATTTGCATGATCGAGCGCACGTCATCATCTTCAAGACGATCAATGTCGTCAATAGTGACGAGAAAACGCTTACCGCTTTTCCCAAGTTGCTCTTGCAATTTCTCGTAGGCCGACTGCAACGAGGGATTTTCAAAGTAACGGCTTAGCAAGGCATTAACCGACTTTTTTGTCACGCTTGCACCAGCACCAGCGGCTGCGCCCGTGGGGTCTATACTGAGCGCAACAACTGCGGCCGCATCGACTAAATCGTCACTGGTGCGGTGCAAGAACCATAGGATTTTGATCAGTATTCGTCTTAATCTATGCGGCCTTGGCCCATGCTCTCAGATAGGACTTTAAAAAAAGCCGCAATTAAATCTTGACTGCCGGAGACAATCCACGGTCGGAAATCAATATGAATTACTTGATTCCCTTCGTTCTCAACATTGTGCTTTTCAATGTAAGCAAGGACAAAATTTACGACTGTGGATTTGCCTGCGCCCCATTGGCCATGTAGCCCAATTACATAACCGTTTGGGGCGGTTAGCCCTATTATCACTTTAGCAATACGTTTGGAGAACGGAGCAGTGTTTCAGCCGATCTCCTGCCAAGGATTCTGCTTTGGAAGATCGTCACCCAGTGAGCGTTGGTTTTTAATATCGAACAATAATTTTTCGCTTTCATTCATCCACGGATAATCTTTCTGTGACCGCCTAGCACACACACCCATACCGTGCATATAGTCGAATTGAATACCAACACCCTGCCCTTGATCGGACTACGGCAATGCCGTATATTCCTCCCCAGAATTCGCCACTGCAAACGCTTGTGGCCACGCCGACCTTCGAGGCTCAGGCGAAGCGCGCCGGAGTCTCTGAGGCGGAAATGAAGGACATTTGCGATCATATCGCCGCTGATCCGACCGCAGGCGACATCATGGCTGGAACGGGTGGTGCGAGGAAGCTGCGGCACCGGTCACAATCGGGCGGAAAGAGCGGCGGCTGGCGCACGATTCATTATTTCGCGGGCGAGGACATTCCGGTGTTTCTGCTTTCGATTTATGGCAAGTCGCAGAAGGATAATTTGACCAAGTCCGAACGAAACGAACTCGGCCGCATTCTGCCCTTGCTGGCCGATGCATATCGCCAGAAGACCACGCGCAAGCGGAATGGATCAAGAGGAACTCCCCATGCCCACCTTCGGCCAAGACCTTATCCGCAGTGCCCACGAAGCGCTGGAGATCGCGCGCGGGGAGCGTCAGCCGGCCTTCGTCGATCGTGCCGGAGGAGATCGACGTCGCCGCGATCAGGAAGCGCAAGCACATGTCGCAGGAGCGCTTCGCCAAGACGTTCGGCCTTGCGCCCTCCGCCGTGCGGGATTGGGAGCAGAAGCGCCGCTTTCCGGACCGCACCGCCCGGGTGCTCCTCGCCGTGATCGACCGTCACCCCGAAGCTGTGCTGGACGCGCTCGAGAAGGCGTCCTGATCAAGGCAGATTGCTGGGGCGGCGCGCATAACTGCGCAAAAATCTATCCCCGCCCCCTATTCCCTCTCCCATACTGCCCGCACTGTCTTCCTGTACAACGCCGGGCTGGTTTGCCACCGGGCCGGGGGAGGCAGCAGCAGGGCTGTCGTGGCCATGGGTTCGTGAATGTCCGTGGGCGTCATCGAGGGTCGCCGGACGCAGTGTGCACTGTCCGGGACGATACCATCAAATCCCTGCGCCGCGCGGCCAGGGGCCGCACACACGCCCCAGCACGGCAAGGCCGCGCGGTGGTTTGTGCATACGCCCCTTTGCCGCTGCCGGGAGAAGTGCGCCCGGCGGCGGGAGAGGGAAACCTGATGCCTCATGCCGCGGGCGGGAAGCCGCCGCGCGAACGCTTATCCATGACGTTCAGCACTCGGGCCCGTCTCAGCACTCTGGAATGTTGACCGGCACGTTCACGGCCAGGCCGCCAAGGCTGGTTTCCTTGTAGCGCTCGTTCATGTCGTTGCCGGTCTGGCGCATGGTTTCGATGGCGGCGTCGAGCGGCACGAAATGCGTGCCGTCGCCCTTCAGCGCCAGCGAGGCGGCGGTCACGGCCTTGACCGCGCCCAGCGCGTTGCGCTCGATGCAGGGCACCTGGACGAGGCCGGCCGACCGGGTCGCAGGTCATGCCGAGGTGATGTTCGAGCGCGATCTCGGCGGCGTTCTCCACCTGCTCGGGCGTGCCGCCCATCACGGCGGCAAGTCCGGCGGCGGCCATGGCCGAGGCC
This sequence comes from uncultured Alphaproteobacteria bacterium, assembly GCA_963697325.1. Classification (GTDB taxonomy): domain Bacteria; phylum Pseudomonadota; class Alphaproteobacteria; order Rhizobiales; family Rhizobiaceae; genus BOKV01. The sequence continues at coordinate 277,619 of CAVONR010000006.1, forward strand.
GAGCCGACCTCGCCCTGGCAGCCGACTTCGGCGCCGGAGATCGAGGCATTGTGCTTGATGATGCCGCCGACCGCGGCGGCGGTCAGCAGGAAGTCGCGGATGCCGTTCTGGTCGGCGTCCTCGTGGAAGTGCAGATAGTAGCGCAGCACGGCCGGCACCACGCCGGCCGCGCCATTGGTCGGCGCGGTGACGACGCGGCCGCCGGCGGCGTTCTCCTCGTTCACCGCCATGGCGTAGACCGACAGCCAGTCGTTGGCGAGCAGCGGGTTGTGGCGGTTCTGCTTCCACTCCTCTTGCAGCTTGTCGTGGATGGCATGGGCGCGGCGCGCACCTTCAGCCCGCCCGGCAGGGTGCCGTCCTGCGAGATGCCGCGTTCGATGCAGCCGCGCATCGCGTCCCAGACGGCGTCGAGCCGGGCGTCCAGCGCCTCGCGCGGCATGTGCGGTCTCCTCGTTGGCCCGCTTCATCTGCGGCGATCGACAGGCCGGAGCGGCGTCGCCATCGCCAGCATCTCGGCGGCGGTGGCGAACGGATAGGGCACGCCGGAGGCGCCCGCCGGCTTCTTGCCTTGGACTGCAGGCGCTGCAAGCTCGGCCTCGTTCACCACGAAGCCGCCGCCGATCGAATAATAGACGCGCCGCAGCAGCAGCCGCCGCGCCGCGTCGAATGCGGAGAATTCCATGCCGTTGGCATGGCCGGGCAGCGGGCGTCTTGCGGTCCATCACGAGGTCGGTGCGCGGATCGAAACGATAGGCGGGATGGTCCGGCGGGCTGACGCGCTTCTCGCGCCTCGACCGTCTCGATCGATGGCGTCCATCGCGTCGGGGTCGACGGCTGTCGGGCGTCTCGCCGGTCAGGCCGAGGATCACGGCGCGGTCGGTGCGCATGGCCGATGCCGGTATAGGCGAGCGAGCCGTGCAGGCTGAGACGGTGATGCCGGCGACCTGCGCGCCTTGCGGCCGCGGCCAGTCGCCATGGGCGATCTCGTCAAGGAACCGCGCCGCCGCCATCATCGGCCCCATGGTGTGGGAACTCGATGGGCCGATGCCGATCTTGTAGAGGTCGAAGACGGACAGGAACATGCAATCCTCCGGCGGGCTATCCCCGCAGCGCTTCTTCAATGTAGAGTTGCCGCAGCCGCATGGTGACAGATCCGGGATTGCCGTTGCCGATCAATTGGCCGTCGATCTTCACCACCGGCATCACGAAGGCGGTGGCGCTGGTGACGAAGGCCTCGTCCGCCTCCTTCGCCTCCTGCGGCGTGAAGGCGCGCTCCTCGAAGGTGATGCCGTCGCGCTTGGCCATCGCCATCACCGCCCGGCGCGTGATGCCGTGCAGGATGTCGTTGGAAAGATGGCGCGTGATCAGCTTGCCGCCCTTCACGATCCAGGCATTGTTGGAAGTGCCCTCGGTGATATGGCCGTCCTCCACCATCCAGGCATCGTCCGCGCCGGCATCCAGCGCCGCCTGCTTGGCCAGCGAAGGGGCGAGCAGTTGCACGGTCTTGATGTCGCGCCGCCGCCAGCGGATGTCGTCGATCAGGATCACCGACCAGCCGCGCTGCGCCGCCGGGTTGTCGGCCAGCTTCTTGGCCTGCGTGAACATGACGAGCGAGGGCCTGGCGTCCTTCGGCACGGAAAAGTCGCGGTCCGCCGCACCGCGCGTCACCTGCAGGTACAGCCCGCCCTCGACAAGATTGTTGCGCTTCACGACCTCCCGCTGCACCGCCTCGATCTCTTCCGGCGGCAAGGGACTGGCCATGCCGAGCTCTTGCAGCGAGCGCTGGAGCCGCGCCATGTGCGCCGCATTGTCCACCAGCTTTCCATCGAGCACGGAGGTTACCTCGTAGACGCCGTCGGCAAAGAGGAAGCCGCGATCGAACACCGAGATCTTCGCGTCTTCCTCCGGCAGATATTCGCCATTCACATAGACAATGCGGCTCATGCTTCCACTTCCCAATAAATCTCAAACATCGGATCGAACACCGTCACCGGTCCCGCGCCGGTCTCGATGCGTGGCAAATGCTTCACCGGCTTGTCGCGGCGCACCAGCGTGATGCGTTCCTCGTTGACGGGCATACCGTGCCATTCCGGGCCATGCCGCGAGACGAAGCCTTCGAGCCTGTCCAGCGCGCCCTCCTCCTCGAACACATGGGCAAGGCAGGCCAGCGCATTGGGCGCGGTAAAGCACCCCGCGCAGCCGCAGGCGGCCTCCTTCAGCGGATCGGCATGCGGCGCGCTGTCCGTGCCAAGATAAAAGCGCTTGTCGCCCGAAACCGCAGCTTCACGCAGCGCCAGCCTGTGGCTCTCGCGCTTGGCGACCGGCAGGCAGTAGTAATGCGGCCGGATGCCGCCGGCGAGGATGGCGTTGCGGTTGATGATGAGGTGATGCACCGTCAGCGTCGCCGACAGGTTCGACGCCGCGGAGCGCACGTAATCGACGCCCTCGCGCGTCGTCACGTGCTCCATGGTGATGCGAAGCTGCGGCAGCCGCCTGCGCAGCGGGTCCAGCACCGTGTCGATGAAAACGGCCTCGCGGTCGAAGATATCCACGGACGCATCCGTGACTTCGCCATGGATGCACAGCGGCATGCCGATTTGCGCCATCCGCTCCAGCACAGGCATCGCCTTGTCGATGTCGCGCACGCCGCTCGCCGAATTGGTGGTCGCGCCGGCGGGGTAGAGCTTCACCGCGCGGGCAATGCCGATCTGGTAGGCCTTGCGCCACGTCAACGGGGTCCGTGCCCTCGGTAAGGTACAGCGTCATCAGCGGCGTGAATGCCGACCCTTCGGGCAGCGCGGCCATGATCCGCTCGCGATAGGCAAGTGCATCGCGCGAAGTCACCACCGGCGGCACGAGGTTCGGCATGATGATGGCACGGGCAAAATGCTGCGCGGAATGCTGCAGCCACGCCGCGCAGCATTTCCCCGTCCCGCAGGTGCAGGTGCCAGTCGTCCGGCCGCGCGATCGTGATGCTGGAGGTCAAGGGCTGGTCCCGCGTGATTTGATGCGTCCTCATAGAGACGAACCGCCCCGCGGGCAAGTTTTGCCTTGCCGCCCCTGCGCTCATGCACCGCGAAACGGCTTGCCTTTGACGGCTCAAGCGGTTGATCATGCGTATGGATGGATACCGGGAGGCAGGAATGTTCACCGCCAGCATGAATTTCGCACTCGGCGAGGATATCGAGGCGCTGCGCGAGATGGTGCATCGCTGGGCGCAGGAGCGCGTCGCCCCGCTTGCGGGCGAAATCGACCGCACCAACCAGTTCCCCATGCACCTGTGGAAGGAGATGGGCGATCTCGGCATTCTCGGCGTCACGGTCGAGGAGGAATATGGCGGGGCGGGCATGGGCTATCTTGCCCACACCGTGGCCGTCGAGGAGGTGGGGCGAGCATCCGCTTCCGTGGGGCTTTCCTACGGCGCGCATTCAAACCTTTGCGTCAACCAGATCCGCCTCAATGGCAGCGAGGCGCAAAAGCGCAAATACCTGCCGGGCCTCATTTCTGGCGAACATGTCGGGGCGCTGGCAATGTCGGAGGCGGGCGCGGGTTCCGACGTCGTCTCGATGAAACTGCGTGCCGAAAAGCGCAACGACCACTACCGCCTCAACGGCTCGAAATACTGGATCACCAACGGCCCCGACGCCGATACGCTGGTCGTCTACGGCAAGACCGATCCCGATGCCGGGCCGCGCGGCATCACCGCCTTCATCATCGAGCGGCAGATGAAGGGCTTTTCCACCTCCAAGCCCTTCCACAAGATGGGCATGCGCGGCTCGAACACGGGCGAGCTCATCTTCGAGGACTGCGAGGTGCCGTTCGAGAACGTGCTGGGCGAAGAGGGCAAGGGCGTCAACGTGCTGATGTCGGGCCTCGACTACGAGCGCGTCGTGCTTTCGGGCGGCTGCATCGGCGTGATGGCCGCATGCCTCGACCACGTCATGCCCTACATGCACGAGCGCCGGCAGTTCGGCCAGAAGCTCGGCGAATTCCAGCTGATGCAGGCCAAGATCGCCGACATGTACACGGCCATGAACTCGGCCCGCGCCTATGTCTATGCCGTGGCCGCCGCCTGCGATCGTGGGCAGGTGACGCGCCAGGACGCCGCCGCCTGCGTGCTCTACGCCGCCGAGCAGGCCATGCAGCAGGCATTGCAGGCGGTGCAGGCATTCGGCGGCGCCGGATATCTGGAAGATTTGCCCGTTTCCCGCCTGATGCGCGACGCCAAGCTGATGGAAATCGGCGCGGGCACCAGCGAAATCCGCCGCATGCTGATCGGAAGGGAACTGATGCGGGTGACGGGCTAAGATTGTCATTCCGCATCATTTATGCCAAATTCGCAACTATATGGCAAAGGATGAGGATGTTGGCAAATGGCTGGCAAAACGGCAGGCATGGGCGAGAAGGGGCAGGCGGAGTATTCCCATCGCGAGTACAAGCCATATGAGCATGTGAAGCTCGCAGATGCGGGGCGGCTTGTCATTCCCGCCGCCCTGCGCCGTGAGATGGGCGTGGAGCCGGGCGATGATCTGCTGTTGCGGGTGGAAGACGGGGAGCTGAGGGTAATCGGGAAAATGCAGGCGATCCGGCGTATTCAGGCTCGTGCGCAGCAGCTCAAAAAGCCGGGTGAGAGCGTGGTGGACGAATTCATCGCGGAGCGCGAGGCCGAAGCGGCGAGGGAAGCCGGGGAGTACCGATGATAGCGGTCGATTCCTCGGCCATTCTGGCTGTACTGTTTCAGGAACCCGGTGCGGCGCGAGCGTTGGAAAAAATGTCCGGAGGGATGATGAGCGCCGTCAACTATGCGGAGACAGGCGCGAAGTTGATCGCCCGGGGCTGGGGTCGGGAGGAGTGGGAAGAAGTGGTCGACAGTTTCGGGCTGACACTAGTGCCCTTTGACCGGCGCATGGCGGTGCTTTCGGGCGCGATGGCGCCGGACTTCGCCCCCCGGGGCGTTTCATTCGCCGACCGCGCCTGCATCGTGTTGGGCATGATCGAAAAGCTTCCGGTTCTGACCGGGGACCGCAAATGGGCTTCACTTGGCCTTGAACTGGAAGTGGAGCTGATCCGCTGATGCCCGTCATCCATTCCGCCGTCTCGCCGCAATCGGAGGCTTTCGCACGCAACCGCGAGGCAAATCTCGCGGCGCTCAAGATCGTGGAGGAAGCCGCGGCGCTGGCGGCCAATGGCGGCGGCGAAAAGTCCCGCGAGCGCCACGTCTCCCGCGGCAAGCTGCTGCCGCGCGAGCGCGTGTCGCGCCTGCTCGATCCGGGCTCGCCGTTCCTCGAGATCGGCCGCACCGCCGCGCATGGCCTGTATGACGGCGACGCGCCCTGCGCCGGGCTCGATCGCCGGCATCGGCCGCGTCGAGGGGCGCGAGGTGATGGTCGTGTGCAACGACGCCACCGTGAAGGGCGGCACCTATTATCCGATGACCGTGAAGAAGCATCTGCGCGCGCAGGAGATCGCCGCGCAGAACCGGCTGCCTTGCGTCTACCTCGTCGATAGCGGCGGCGCGAACCTGCCGAACCAGGACGAGGTGTTTCCGGACCGCGACCATTTCGGCCGCATCTTCTACAACCAGGCGAACATGAGCGCGGCCGGCATTGCGCAGATCGCCGTGCGTCATGGGCTCTTGCACGGCGGGCGGCGCCTATGTGCCGGCGATGTCCGACGAGACGATCATCGTCGCGCAACCAGGGCACGATCTTCCTGGCCGGCCCGCCGCTGGTGAAGGCCGCGACCGGCGAGGTCGTCAGCGCCGAGGATCTCGGCGGCGGCGACGTGCATACGCGCCTGTCCGGCGTCGCCGATCATCTGGCCGAGGACGATGTCCACGCGCTGGCGCTGGCGCGCCGCGCGATCGCCAACCTCAACCGGACGAAGCCCGCCAGCGTGCAGCTCGCGCCGACCGAGGAGCCGCTATACGATCCGGACGAGCTGCTCGGCGTCGTGCCCGGCGTCGCTGCGCGAACCCTACGACATCCGCGAGGTGATCGCGCGCATCGTCGACGGCTCGCGCTTCGACGAGTTCAAGCCGCGCTACGGCGCGACGCTGGTCTGCGGCTTCGCCCATGTCATGGGCATCCCGGTCGGCATCATCGCCAACAACGGCGTGCTGTTTTCGGAAAGCGCGCTCAAGGGCGCGCATTTCGTCGAGCTGCTGCTCGCAGCGCAAGATCCCGCTGGTTTTCCTGCAGAACATCACCGGCTTCATGGTCGGCCGCAAATACGAGGCCGGCGGCATCGCCAAGGACGGCGCAAAGCTGGTGACCGCGGTCGCCACCACCGCGGTGCCGAAGGTCACGATGATCGTCGGCGGCTCCTTCGGCGCCGGCAATTACGGCATGGCCGGGCGCGCCTACTCGCCGCGCTTCCTGTGGACCTGGCCCAATTCGCGCATCTCGGTGATGGGCGGCGAACAGGCGGCCGGCGTGCTCGCCACGGTGCGGCGCGAGGCGATCGAGCGTCCGGCAAGAGCTGGAGCGCGGAGGAGGAGGCCGATTTCAAGGCCCCGACGCTGGCGATGTTCGAGGAGCAGGCGCATCCGCTCTACGCCTCGGCGCGGCTGTGGGACGACGGCATCATCGACCCGCGCAAGACGCGCGACGTGCTGGCGCTCTCGCTCTCCGCCGCGCTGAACGCGCCGATCGAGGAGACGCACTTCGGCGTGTTCCGGATGTGATGATGCACAAACCCTTCACCCGCATCCTGATCGCCAATCGCGGCGAGATCGCCTGCCGGGTGATCCGCACCGCGCGGCGCATGGGCATCGGCACGGTCGCGGTCTATTCCGATGCGGACGCGAGGGCGCTGCACGTGCGCATGGCCGACGAGGCGGTGCGGATCGGCCCGGCGCCGGCTGCGCGAGAGCTATCTCGCGGCGACGGCGATCATCGCGGCGGCGCAGGCGAGCGGGCGCGCAGGCGATCCATCCGGGCTACGGCTTCCTGTCGGAGAACCCGGATTTCGTCGAGGCGGTGGACGGCGGCCGGGCTCGTCTTCATCGGTCCGCTCGGCGGCCTCGATCCGCGCCATGGGGCTGAAGGACGCCGCCAAGCGGCTGATGGAAAAGGCCGGGCGTGCCGGTCGTGCCGGGCTATCACGGCGAGGCGCAGGAGCTGCTGATCGCTTGCCGGCAAGGCGAGCGAGATCGGCTATCCGGTGCTGATCAAGGCGCGCGCGGGCGGCGGCGGCAAGGGCATGCGGCGGGTCGAGCGGCCGGAGGATTTCGCGCGAGGCGCTGGCCTCGGCGCGGCGCGAGGCGAAGGCCGCCTTCGGCGATGACCGCGTGCTGGTCGAGAAATACGTCGAGAAGCCGCGCCATATCGAGGTGCAGGTCTTCGGCGACAAGCACGGCAATGTCGTGCACCTGTTCGAGCGCGACTGCTCGCTGCAGCGCCGCCACCAGAAGGTGATCGAGGAGGCGCCCGCGCCCGGCATGACGCGACGAGATGCGCGCGGCGATGACAGAGGCGGCGGTGAAGGCGGCGCAGGCGATCGACTACTGCGGCGCCGGCACGATCGAGTTCATCGTCGACGGCTCGCGAGGGCCTGCGGCCCGACGGCTTCTGGTTCATGGAGATGAACACGCGGCTGCAGGTCGAGCATCCGGTCACCGAGATGATCACCGGGCTCGATCTGGTCGAGTGGCAGTTGCGCGTCGCCGCCGGCGAGACGCTGCCGAAGACGCAGGACGAGATCGGCATGTGCGGCCATGCCTTCGAGGCGCGCATCTATGCCGAGGACGCCGCGAAGGGCTTCCTGCCCGCGATCGGCACGCTGCACCATTTGCGCTTTCCGCATGGCGTGCGCGTCGACGCGGGCGTGGAGGCGGGCGACACGGTCGAGCCCTGGTACGATCCGATGATCGCCAAGGTGATCGCGCAGGGCGCGGACCGCCCCGAGGCGCTCGACATGCTGGCGAAGGCGCTGGACGAGACGCAGATCGCCGGTTGCGTGACCAATACGGGCTTTCTGGCGAAGCTTGTGCGCCACGCGGATTTTGCTGCCGGAGATGTCGATACGGGCCTCATCGGGCGCGACCTGCCGCAGCTTCTGCCGCCTTCAAGTGCCGATCCGCAGGCGCAGGCCGCCGCGGCGCTGGCGGTGCTCGGGCTCGACACTCAGGCACAAGGCGTCGACCCCTTCGCGCGCATCGGCAGCTGGGCGCTGTGGGAGCCTCCCGTCCATCATGGCGAATTGCTGGAGGATGGCGCGCTGCTGAGCTTCGCCGTCTCGCCCGCCGGAAACGGGAAATGGCGCGTGTCGCTGCCGGGCGGCGCGGTGGAACTGGCGCTCGTCCCCGCCGATGACGGAAAGGCGCTGCTCTCTACCGCCGACGGTTCGCGGACCATTTCCATCGCGCGCTGGCCCGGCCATCTGACGCTGTTCATGGGCGCTGCGGCGCATGCCTTCGCCATCCCCGATCCGTTCGAGGCGGCGCATGAGGCGGCCGGCGGCGATGCGGTGATTGCGCCCATGCCGGGGCTGGTCAAGATCGTCCATGCGCAGGCCGGGGCAAGCCTTGCCAAGGGGGCCGCGCTGCTGGTGCTGGAGGCGATGAAGATGGAGCATGTGCTGACCGCGCCGCGCGACTGCGTCATCGCCAATGTCGATGTTGCGGCGGGCGACCAGGTGACCGAGGGCCGCCTGCTGGTGGCGCTGCTGCCGGAGGCGGGCGAATGAGTTTCCAGACCATCCGCATCGAGCAGCGCGACGGCATCGCCTGGCTGTTCCTCGCGCGGCCCGACAAGCACAACGCCATGTCCGGCCCGATGCTGGACGAGTTGCAGGCCGCGGCGGAAAGCTCTGGCGGCAGACGATGCCGTGCGCGCCGTCGTGCTGACTGGCGAGGGCGAGAGCTTTTGCGCCGGCGGCGATCTCGACTGGATGCGCCAGCAATTCGAGGCAACGCGGCAAGAGCGCGAGGCGCAGGCGATGAAGCTTGCCCGCATGCTGCGCGCGCTCAACGAATTGCCCAAGCCGCTGATCGGTCGCGTCAACGGCCAGGCATTCGGCGGCGGGCTCGGCATGATGAGCGTTTGCGACGTGGCGATTGCCGCCGACAGCGCGCGTTTCGCCTTCACCGAAACGCGGCTCGGGCTGATCCCTGCCACCATCGCGCCCTATGTCGTCGCGCGCATGGGCGAGGCCAATGCGCGCCGCGTCTTCATGTCCGCCCGCATGTTCGACGCGCAGGAGGCAAGCCGCCTCGGGCTCGTGGCGAAAGTGGTCCCGGCGGGCGAGCTGGACACGGCCATCGCGGCCGAGACGAAGCCCTATCTGTCCTGCTCGCCGCAGGCGGTGCCGGCAGGCCAAGGCGCTGATCCGGCACATAAGCGGAAAGGTCGACGAAGCCATGATGACGCACACCGCCGCGCGGCTTGCCGACTGCTGGGAAGGCGATGCGCAGGAAGGCGTGAAGGCCTTCTTCGAAAAGCGCCCGCCGGCATGGAAAACCGGCAACTGATTGGGGCCGTTGCGGCAGGCGCAAAAAACTTTACCACTGCCGATATTTCTTCTTGCAATGGGGGGGCGACGCAAGCATATACGCCCTGCCCAAAGTCGCACGTGCAGCGGATGCGCACAATCATGGGGGGAGCGATCCCTTCATGCGAACCTGGTGAACCCGGCTGATCTGCCCTGATGTTTCAGGCAGCTTTCGAAGGCGAAATTCCAGGTAGCGTCCTAGCAACGACGGTGAGGGCTTTTTTGGTCTCAGGCGGTTTCCAACCCCGCTGGTACTGAAGAGGCGCACCATCTTTGCCGGAAGTGCGGGGGTTCCATCCTTCCAATCCAAGGCAGCAAACGAACCGGCCAATGATCCGCCTAAGCAACGGACGTGGCCATTGTCGAAATGTCTGCCTGTCGCGGCTGGCGCATGCGCGCTTTTTGCCCGGCTTGAGAAGGAGGGCTATCCATGATTTCTCCCCGAATCCGAGGCTTTCTCGCCGAACGCAAGCCGGACGAGCCGTGCCTGGTCATCGACCTCGAAAAGGTCCGCGGCAATTACGACGCCTTCCGCAAGTCCATGCCGGAAAGCGCGATCTACTATGCCGTGAAGGCAAACCCGCATCCTGAAGTCCTGCGCGTTCTCGCCGCCGCCGGAAGCAATTTCGATTGCGCCTCGGTCGCCGAGATCAAGATGGGCCTGGAAGCTGGCGCGACCGCAGACCGCATTTCCTTCGGCAACACCATCAAGAAGGAGCGCGACATCGCCGCCGCCTTCGCGCTGGGCGTTCGCCTCTATGCCGTCGACTGCCGCGAGGAAGTCGAGAAGATCTCGCGCGCCGCGCCGGGCTCCAAGGTGTTCTGCCGCATCCTCACCAATGGCGAGGGCGCCGAATGGCCGCTGTCGCGCAAGTTCGGCTGCGATGCCGACATGGCGCCGGACGTGCTCGACCATGCATACCGCCTCGGCCTCGTGCCGGTCGGCGTGTCGTTCCACGTCGGCTCGCAGCAGACCAATGCCGATGCATGGGGCGAGGCGCTGTCCTCGGCCGCTTCGATCTTCCGCGAGATGGAAACGCGCGGCATCCGCCTGACGCTGGTCAACCTCGGCGGCGGCTTCCCGACGCGCTACCTCAAGGACGTTCCGGCGCTCAAGCAGTACGGCATGTCGATCTATGACGCAGTGCGCCGCTTCTTCGGCAACCGCATCCCGGACACGATCATCGAGCCGGGCCGCGGCATGGTGGGCGATGCGGGCGTCATCCGCTCGGAAGTCGTGCTGGTGTCGAAGAAGTCGGAGAACGACAAGCTGCGCTGGGTCTATCTCGACATCGGCAAGTTCGGCGGCCTTGCCGAGACCATGGACGAGGCGATCCGCTACTCCATCGTCACCGACCGCGACGGCGACGAGAAGAGCCTGTGCGTCATCGCCGGCCCGACCTGCGATTCGGCCGACGTTCTGTACGAGAAGAACCCCTACGCGCTGCCGAACACGCTGCGCCCGGGCGACGAGGTGTTCATCGAGGGAACGGGCGCCTACACGTCCACCTACTCCTCGGTGGCGTTCAACGGCTTCGAACCGCTGCGCACCTACGTGATCTGAACGGATTATTTCCGGCAATGAAACGGCCTCCCTTGTGGAGGCCGTTTTTGTTTTGGGGCGTGTCACGAGGATGATGGCCGGACAGGTCGCCGCGGCGGCAAGGTTTGAGTGTTTGTTTTTCAAGCCGAAATTGGGGTCTCGGGACAAGCCTGAGGATGACGGCGGCCAGGGGTTCGCCGAGCCGCCCCTTGCCCTTTGCGCCAATCCCCGCTTATCTCGCGGCATGAAAACCGTTGAATTCTGGTTCGATCCGGCAAGCACCTATTCCTATCTCGCGGCAGTCCGCATCGATGCCGTCGCCGCGCATTATCCCGGCGTCGAAGTCGTCTGGCAGCCATTCCTGCTCGGGCCGATCTTCAAGGCGCAGGGCCTCGACAACTCGCCCTTCCGCATCTACCCCGCCAAGGGCCGCCACATGTGGCGCGACATGGAGCGGCAGGCAAAGCGGCTCGAAATCCCGCTGCGCGTGCCGGACGATGCGGCGATGGCAGGCTTTCCCGCGCAACAGCCTGCTGGCGGCGCGGACAGCAATCGTCGCGCTGGCGCACCCCTGGGGCCATGATTTCGTGCGCGCGGTCTATGCGGCGCGAGTTCGGCGATTGGCTCGATATCGCCGATCCCGCAGTCATCGGCGGCATTCTTGCAAGCGCTCGGGCAGGATGCTGGAGCAATCCTCGCGCAGGCGCAAACCGATGCGTGAAGGCGCAACTGCGCGACAACACCGCGCGGGCGCAGGCGCTGGGCGTTTTCGGCGCGCCGAGCTTCACGATTGGCGAGGAACTGTTCTGGGGCAATGACCGCATCGAGCAGGCGCTCGAATTCGCCATGCGAACCGGCATGACCCACAAGCCCGTCATGAACGCGGCGCGAAGTGACGGACTATGTCCGCAAGGTCTTTCCGCAGGCGGACGGCTATGGCTGGCGCGCGCAGGAGGTCGGCCCCGGCACGATCACCGTCGGCGATGAAGATCACCGACAGCCATTTGCGGCCGGGCGGCACCGTGTCCGGTCCCACCATGTTCGCGCTTGCGGACGTGACGGCCTATCTGCTGGTGCTCGCCCATATCGGCGAGGTGGCGCTGGCGGTGACGACGAACCTTGTCGATCAATTTCCTGACCAAGCCGCCGCTGGGCGATCTGCGCGCCGAAGGGCGGCTGCTGAAGCTCGGCAAGCGGCTCGCCGTGTGCGAGATCCACATCCTGCCCGAAAAGGGCGAGAAGCTGGTGGCGCAGGCGACCGCGACCTATTCGATTCCTCCGCGATAAAGGCCTGCCATGACCCGCATCCTGCCCCTGCGCCCGCTGACGCGTGAAGCCTTCGCGCCCTTCGGCGACGTGCATCGAGACCAGCGGCGCGCACCACTACCCGATCAACAACGGCACGACGATGCGCTACCACGACCTCGCCAAGGTCGAGACGATCGGCGAGGGCGCGCGCACGCTCATCAGCATCGCGCGCGGCGACGCCTTCAAGCTGCCGCTGGACATCCGCATGGTGGAGCGCCATCCGCTCGGCAGCCAGACCTTCTTCCCGCTGCATGACCGGCCATGGATCGTGGTCGTGGCGCAGGACGAGGCCGGCAAGCCGCAGACCCCGGTGGCGTTTCTGGTGAAGCCCGATGCGGGCGGGCTGCGCGGCGTCAACTATCACCGCAATGTCTGGCATCACCCGCTGATTGCGCTGGAGGCGCAGGGCGATTTCCTGATTGTCGACCGGGGCGGGGAGGGCAACAATCTCGAGGAATATTTCTACGAAGCGCCCTTCCGGATCGAATGATCAGGCAAGCGCCGTGATGATCTCCGCCGCCGTCAGCGCCGCGATCACCTCCGGCCGCTTGTCGCGCACCGCCGAGCCGCCGATGGGGCAGGTGAGCCGCTGCGCCAGCGCCGTGTCGTAGCCATTGTCGCCCAGCCAGCCGGCGAACACGGCGCGCTTCGTCGCCGAGCCGATCATGCCGCAATAGGCGGCGTCGCCGCGCTTCAGCGCCTCGGCCATGATCAGGAAATCGGTGGCGTGCGAATGCGTCATCGCCACGAAGGCGCTGCCCGGCGGCGCATCGCGCACCGCGCTTTCCGGCACCGGCGTGCACAGCGGTATCGATGCCGGTGGCAAACCCCGCAAGGCTGTCGGGGCGCTCGTCGACCAGCATGGCCTTCAGCGGCAGCGGCTCCAGCGCGCGGGCCAGTGCCTTGCCGGTGTGCCCCGCGCCGAAGATCAGCACATGGGCAAGACCCGCCGTCGCGGCGCTCGCCCCTGACTGCAAGCTGCGCGAGCAGCCTGTCGTCCAGCCGCAGAAGGTCGAGCTGCACGCGCCCGCCGCAGCATTGGCCGATCTCCGGCCCCAGCGGGATGTCGAGAGTCTCCGCGGTTTCGCCCGCTTCCAGCATTTCGCGGGCACGCGCGATCGCAATCCATTCGAGCTGTCCGCCGCCGATGGTGCCGGCGATCGCCTCGCGCGTTACCGCCATCGCCGCATCCGTGTCCCTCGGCGTTGAGCCGCGCGCGCTGGCAACGCGCACCAGTACCACGCCCTCGCCGGCGCGATGCCACTGCTCTATCTTCAGGTACTCGCCATGGGGGATTGCCAAGGGACGCGCCGCCTTTCTACACTCGCTGCAGGCAGCATCTATGCACGGGCGCGGGCCAAGGCAACACGCCAGCATATGCGAAGGAGCACGCATGGATCTCGAGTTCACGCCGCAGGAGCAGGAATTCCGCGCCGAAGTGCGGGCATTCCTGGCCGACAAGCTGTCGCCGCGGCTCGCCAGCAAGGTGAAGCTCGGCAAGCGCCTGTCGAAGGAGGACATGGAGGGCTGGCACGCGGCGCTCAATGCGCGCGGCTGGCTCGCGCCGAACTGGCCGCGCGAATGGGGCGGGGCCAAATGGACCGCGATCCAGAACCACATTTTCGACGAGGAGGCCTGGGCCGCGGGTGCGCCGCGCGTCATCCCCTTCGGCATCAACATGCTGGGCCCGGTGCTGATCAAGTTCGGCTCGCAGCAGCAGAAGGAGCACTTCCTGCCGCGCATTCTCGACGGCACAGACTGGTGGTGCCAGGGCTATTCGGAACCGGGCGCGGGCTCGGACCTTGCCTCTCTGAAGACGCGCGCCGAGCGGGTGGGCGACCACTACGTCGTCAACGGCCAGAAGACCTGGACGACGCTCGGCCAACATGCCGACTGGATCTTCTGCCTCGTGCGCACCTCCACCGAAGGCAAGCCGCAGGAGGGCATCTCCTTCCTGCTCATCGACATGAAGTCGCCCGGCATCACCGTGCGCCCGATCATCCTGCTCGACGGCGAGCACGAGGTGAACGAGATATTCTTCGACAACGTCAAGGTTCCGGCCGAAAATCTCGTCGGCAAGGAAAACGAGGGGTGGACCTACGCGAAATACCTGCTCACGCATGAGCGCACCGGAACCGCCAATATCGGCAATTCCGCCGCCGCGCTCGGGCAATTGAAGCGGATCGCGCACGAGATCACGAAGGGCGGCAAGCCGCTTGCGCAAGACCCCTATTTCGCCGCGCGCATGGCGCTGGTCGAGATCGACCTGGAGGCGCTGAAGACCACCAACCTGCGTATCCTCGTGCAGGCCGATTCCGGCGCCGCGCCGGGCCCCGAAAGCTCGATGCTGAAGATCAAGGGCACGGTCATCCGGCAGGAGATCAACGATCTGTCGCGCCGCGCGCTCGGACCCATGGCGCTGCCTTTCATCTCCGAGGCGCTCGATGATGGCTATAACGAAGCCCCGATCGGCCCCGACTACGCCAATGCGCTCGCCTCCGATTACTTCAACAATCGCAAGCTCTCCATCTTCGCCGGATCGAACGAGATCCAGCGCGGCATCATCTCCAAGACGAAACTGGGACTGTGATGGATTTTGCCCTCAGCGACGACCGGCGCATGCTTGCCGAAACCCTTGGCCGCTTTCTCAAGGACAATTACCCGCTCGACAAGCGCCACGAATTCGCCCGCTCGCCGGAAGGCTTCTCGCGCGACATGTGGGCGAAGTTCGCCGAACTTGGGGTCATCGGCGCGCTGTTCGACGAAAGCGCCGGCGGCTTCGGCGGCGATGGCGACGATCTGATTGTGGTGTTCGAGGCGCTTGGCCGCGCGCTGGTCGTCGAGCCTTTCCTGCCGACCTTGCTGGCCGGCTCGTTGATTGCCGACCTTGGATCGCCGGCGCAAAAATCCATGCTCGAAGGTGTGATCTCGGGTGAAACGCTGTTGGCGTTCGCCCATGGCGAACCGCAGTCGCGCTATGAACTGGCGCATGTCGCCACCCACGCCGTGGAGGCGGAAAAGGGCTTTGCCATCACCGGCCACAAATCGGTGGTGCTCGGCGGCGGCACGGCGGACACGCTCGTCGTTTCCGCCCGCACCGGCGGAGCATCGGGCGATGAGCACGGCATCTCGCTGTTCATCGTCGACGCCAAGGCGCACGGCGTGTCGGTCCGCTCCTACGGCACGGTCGATGGCTACCCGGCGGCGGAAATTTCCTTCGATGCGGCAAGGGGTGAATTGCTGGGCGTCCTCGATACCGCCTTTCCCGCAATCGAGAAGGCGCATGCCCGCGCCATCGTCGCGGTCTGCGCCGAATGCCTCGGCGCGATGGAGCGCGCAAAGGACCTCACCGTCGAATACATGCACACGCGCAAGCAGTTCGGCGTCGTCATCGGCAAGTTCCAGGCGTTGCAGCATCGCATGGCCGACGTGCTGATCGAGATCGAGCAGCTGCGCTCGTCCATCGTCAACGCCGCCGGCCATCTCAAATCCGACCGGCTGCTGCGCGAGCGCATGGTTTCCGCCGCGAAGAACCTCGCCGGGCGCGCCGGCCGCCAGACCGCCGAGGAGGCGATCCAGATCCATGGCGGCATGGGCATGACCTGGGAATATCCTGTCGGCCATTACGCCAAGCGCATCGTCATGATCGACCACCTGTTCGGCGACACCGACCACCATCTGGAACGGTTTATCGCATTGGGGTGAGGCCCGCCTCCACGCATGTCTTGCCCGCGCCGCAAAGACGATGCAAATGCGGGCGATGCAACTGGCTCCGCTCCTGATTCGCTTCCTGGTAATGGCTCTATTCGCAGCCGCGCTGTCGCTGCCTTCGGCCTCACACGCCCAGCCAGCCAATGCCGCGGCGGTGGAGAAGCAGTTCCAGTCCTGGCTGAAGTCCGACATCTGGCCCATGGCATCTGCAAAGGGCGTGAGCGCCGATGTTTTCGCCGCTGCCTTGAAGGGCGTGAAGCTGAACTGGAAGCTGCCGGACCTGGTGCCGCCGGGCTCCAAGCCGCAAGGCCCGCAAAAGCAGCTGCAGAACGAGTTCCGCGCGCCATCCGCCTATTTCGCCGAGAAGAACATCGGCCCGGTGGTCAGCGGCGGCCGTTCGCGGCTCGGCTCCAACAAGGCGGTGCTTGCACGTGTTGAAAAACGCACCGGGGTGCCCGGCCGTTTCCTGCTCGGCATATGGGGTCGCGAGTCGGGCTTCGGCTCGGCCAGGATTCCCTACAACGCCTTCGAGGTGCTGGCGACCAAGGCGTTCATGTCGACGCGCAAGGACATGTTTACCGAAGAACTGGTGGCCGCGCTCGTCATGGCGCAGCATGCCGGTATTCCGCTGTCGCACATGAAAAGCTCGTGGGCCGGCGCGCTCGGCCAGCCGCAATTCCTGCCCACGTCCTATCTGGAACATGCCGCCGACGGCGACGGCGACGGCAAGGCCGACATCTGGGACAGCAACGCCGACGTGCTTGCATCCATGGCCAATTACCTTGCCAAGTCCGGCTGGGTGGCGGGCCGCGACTGGGGCTTCGAGGTGTCCGCGCCCGATTCGGTTTCCTGCTCGCTGGAAGGGCCCGATCGCGGCAAGACCGTGGCGCAATGGGCAGCGCTTGGCATCAAGCGCATCGGCAACAAGGATTTTCCCGCCTCCGAGATGCAGAAGCAGGCCTTCCTGTTGATGCCGGCCGGGCGCTTCGGTCCGGCCTTCATCGTCACGCCGAATTTTTACGTGCTGAAGGAATACAACGAGAGCGATCTTTACGCGCTCTTCATCGGCAATGCGGCCGACCGCATACAGTTCGGAGCGGGTCCGTTCGCGACGCCATGGCGCGACATCGACGTGATGCTGCGTTCCGATATTGCGGCATTACAGCGCAAGCTCGAGGCCAGGGGCTTCGATGTCGGAGGCTCGGATGGCTTGCCGGGCTACAAGACGCGCCGCTCCATCGGCGAGTGGCAGGAGCAGAATGGCATGAAACCGGTCTGTTTTCCCAGCCGCGCACTTCTTGCCAAGATCAATTGAGCATTTGGTGCCGCCAATGGTGCGATGCTTTTGCGCCAACTAAAAATTATGGGCTTTTTTCACTTGCCGCCACGTTCGTTCCGCGCCAAACTTGCTGTTGGAGGCGGTGATGCAGGAACAAGGCAGCACCGTTGGGAGGAGACTGCAAAAAAAGGTCAAGCGATTGGCTTGCGCTGTGTTGCGCCCAGCATGCCTTCCCCAGAACTGAGTTGGTGCGCCGGAGAGATCCGGCACTCTGCATTGTCAAGGAGGCATGCATGTCAACCGTATCCATGACGGTCAACGGAAAGAAAGTATCGGGCACAGTCGAGGACCGGACGCTGCTCGTCCAGTTCCTGCGCGAAAACCTCAACCTCACCGGCACGCATGTCGGCTGCGACACTTCGCAGTGCGGCGCCTGCGTCGTCCATATCGACGGCAAGGCGGTGAAGAGCTGCACCATCCTCGCCGCGCAGGCATCGGGATCGACCGTCGTCACCATCGAGGGCCTTGCCAACGGCGCCGATCTGCACCCGGTGCAGGCGGCATTCCGCGAGCATCACGGCCTGCAATGCGGCTTCTGCACGCCGGGCATGATCATGACCGCGGTGGACATGATCGAGCGCGCCAGGAAGAGCGGCGAGAAGCTCGACGAACACAAGATCCGCCACGAGCTGGAAGGCAATATCTGCCGCTGCACCGGCTACCACAACATCGTCAAGGCAATCGAAGCCGCAGCGTCGGCAACGGCCTGACCCCTGTTCGCTGCCGGTTCGTTCGGCCGCACGGCCGCGAACCGCTCCATGCGAATATGCGGCAGGTCATCCTCAGGAGGGAGAATACGATGGGAGTTGAAGGTATCGGCGCAAGGGTGCTTCGCAAGGAAGACCAGCGCTTCATCACCGGCAGGGGCCGGTACACCGATGATTTCAAGATGGCCGGCATGCACTACGCGGTCTTCGTCCGCTCGCCGCACGCCCATGCCACCGTCACGCTCGATCGACCGTGCGGCCGCCGAGGCCATGCCCGGCGTCGTCGCGGTGCTCGACGGCAAGCAGCTGAAGGCCGACGGCATCGGCAACATCATCTGCGGCTGGATGATCCACTCCAAGGACGGCACGCCGATGAAGATGGGCGCATGGTCGCCGCTTGCGACCGAAAAGGTGCGCTATGTCGGCGACGCGGTGGTGGTCGTGATCGCCGACAGCATAGCCAATGGCAAGGCCGCCGCCGAAGCGGTGGCGATCGAATATGACGTGCTTCCCGCCGTGATCGACGCCGTCGAGGCGCTCAAGCCCGGCGCGCCGCAGATCCATCCCGAAGCCGAGGGCAACCTGATCTTCGACTGGGAGATCGGCGACGCCAAGGCGACCGACGCGGCGCTGGCGGCGTCCGACCGCGTGGTCGAGATGGACATCGTCAACAACCGCCTCTCGCCCAACCCGATGGAGCCGCGCGCCGCGCTGGCGAACTACGACGCGGCCGAGGACCACTTCACCCTCTACACGACCAGCCAGAACCCGCATGTCGCGCGCCTCGTGCTTTCGGCCTTCTACCAGGTCGCGCCGGAGAACAAGCTGCGCGTGATCGCGCCCGATGTCGGCGGCGGCTTCGGCTCGAAGATCTACATCTATCCCGAGGAAATCGTCTGCCTCTGGGCCTCGAAGAAGACCGGCGTGCCGGTCAAGTGGAATTGCGAGCGCACCGAGGCATTCCTCACCGACGCGCATGGCCGCGACCATCACAGCAAGGCGCGCATGGGCTTCGACAAGGATGACCGCATCACCGGCTTCAAGGTCGACACCATCGCCAATCTCGGCGCCTACATGTCGCTGTTCTCGTGCTCGGTGCCGACCTATCTCTACGCGACGCTGCTGTCGGGCCAGTACAACATCGCCAACATCCACGCCAATGTGCGCACGGTCTACACCAACACCGCGCCGGTCGACGCCTATCGCGGCGCGGGCCGTCCGGAGGCGACCTTCGTCGTCGAGCGCATGATGGAAACGGCGGCGCGCGAACTCGGCGTCGATCCGGCGGAACTGCGCCGGCGCAACTTCATCAAGTCGTTCCCGCACCAGACGCCGGTCATCATGACCTATGACGCGGGCGACTACGACGCCACGCTCGACGCGGCGCTGAAGGCAGCCGACTATGCCGGCTTCCCGGCCCGCAAGGCGGAGGCCGAGAAGCGCGGCAAGCTGCGCGGCATCGGCCTCTCCTGCTACATCGAGGCCTGCGGCATCGCGCCGTCGGCCGCGGTCGGTTCGCTCGGCGCCGGCGTCGGCCTGTGGGAATCGGCCGAAGTGCGGGTCAACCCGGTCGGCACGATCGAGATCCTGACCGGCACCCACAGCCACGGCCAGGGCCATGAGACCACCTTCGCCCAGCTGGTCGCCGAACGCTTCGGCCTGCCGATCGCCAATGTGAACATCGTCCACGGCGACACCGACAAGGTGCAGTTCGGCATGGGCACCTACGGCTCGCGCTCCGGCGCGGTCGGCATGATCGGCCATCGTCAAGGCGCTCGACAAGGTCGAGGCCAAGGCGAAGAAGATCGCCGCGCATCTGATGGAAGCCGATGAGGGCGACATCGTCATCGAGAACGGCGTGGCCAAGGTCGCCGGCACCGACAAGAAGCTCGACTGGCACATGATCTGCCTTGCCGCCTACACCGCGCACAACCTGCCGGCGGGCATGGAGCCGGGCCTGAAGGAAGGCGCGTTCTACGATCCGACCAACTTCACCTTCCCGGCCGGCACCTATGTCTGCGAGGTCGAGATCGATCCGGAGACCGGCACGACCGAGATCGTGCAGTTCGTGGCCGCCGACGATTTCGGCAAGATCATCAACCCGATGATCGTCGAGGGCCAGGTCCATGGCGGCATCGCGCAGGGCATCGGCCAGGCGCTGCTGGAAGGCGTCATCTACAATGACGACGGCCAGCTCGTCACCGCCAGCTACATGGACTACCCGATGCCGCGCGCCGACGACCTGCCGAGCTACAAGCTCTCCACGCACGAGACCATCTGCCCGGGCAATCCGCTCGGCATGAAGGGCTGCGGCGAGGCGGGCGCCATCGGTTCGCCGCCGGCCGTCATCAATGCGATCACCGACGCGATCGGCCACAACAACCTTGCAATGCCCGCAACGCCGCAGCGCGTCTGGGCGGCACTGCGCGGCAAGTGAGGGCACTTTCGCAATTGTCCGCCGGCCACCCGCCGGCGGACAACCTCACCGGATCACGCATTACCAATTCGAAGGAAATCACCATGTACGAGACCAATTACCACCGCGCCGCATCGACGGAAGAAGCGGTCAAGCTGATGGGCAAGGCCGGCGACGGCAAGTTCATGGCCGGCGGCCAGACCCTGATCCCCACCATGAAGCAGCGGCTCGCAGCGCCCACCGACATCATCGACTTGCGCCACATCGCGGCGATGAAGGGCATCACCGTCAACGGCGATGCCGTCACCATCGGCGCGGCAACGACCCATGCAGAGGTCGCGGGCTCCAAGGAACTGCGCGCCGTCTGCCCCGGTCTTGCCGACCTTGCCGGCATGATCGGCGACCCGGCCGTGCGCCACATGGGCACGATCGGCGGCTCGATCGCCAACAACGATCCGGCGGCGGATTATCCCGCGGCCATGATGGCGCTCGAGCGCGACCATCATGACCACCAAGCGCACGCTCGCCTGCCGCCAAGTTCTTCACCGGCATGTTCGAGACGGCGCTCGAAGCCGACGAGATCATCACGGCGGTCACCTTCACCGCGCCGGCCACCAGCGCCTATGAGAAGTTCCGCAACCCCGCATCGCGCTATGCCATGGCCGGCGTCTTCGTCGCCAAGGGCAAGGATGGCGGCGTGCGCGTCGGCGTCACCGGCGCGGGCGCGGGCGGCGTCTTCCGCCATGCCGCGATGGAACAGGCGCTCGCCGCGAACTGGAGCCCGGATGCAGTGGCCAATGTCGCGGTCGACGAGGGCAACCTGCTCTCGGACATCCATGGCAGCTCGGCCTACCGCGCCAGCCTCGTCAAGGCGATGGCCAAGCGCGCGGTCGCCAAGGCGCGGTAAACCCGGTTTCGAACTGAAAAGAAGGCGGGCAGTGCCCGCCTTTTTTTGTTCAGCCTCGTCCTTCGAGGCTTGCTACGCTTGCTCGGATGCCCTCGGTAAGCTTCGCTGACATCTTCCCGCGGGGGAGGTACGATGCCCGGCCTAGCCGCACATCCGTGCCTTGGCTGCCGCATATTCACGCACCAGCCGCTCGACCAGTTCGGCGGTGGAAACCACCTTGTCGACCGCCCCGATGCCCTGTCCGCAGCCCCAGATGTCCTTCCATGCCTTGGCCGCCTGGTTGCCGCCGGAGGCGAAGTTCATTTTCGACGGATCGCTCACCGGCAGATTGTCCGGGTCGAGCCCCGCCGCGACAATCGAGGACTTGAGGTAATTGCCGTGGATGCCGGTGAAAAGATTGGTGTAGACGATGTCCGCCGCGCGTGAATCGGCGATCGACTGCTTGTAGGCCTGCGATGCGCGCGCCTCGTGCGTGGCGATGAAGGGCGACCCGATATAGGCAAGGTCGGCGCCCATGGCCTGGGCCGCCAGCACCGCGCCGCCCGTGGCGATGGCGCCCGAGAGCAGCAGCGGCCCGTCAAACCATTGCCGGATTTCCTGCACCAGCGCGAAGGGCGAGAGCGTGCCGGCATGGCCGCCCGCGCCGCTGGCGACGGCGATCAGCCCGTCCGCGCCTTTCTCGATGGCCTTGCGCGCATGCCGGTCGTGGATGATGTCGTGCAGCACGATGCCGCCATAGGAGTGGATCGCCTGGTTGACCTCCTCGACCGCGCCCAGCGAGGTGATCACGATGGGCACCTTGTGCTTGACGCACAATTCGAGATCCTGTTGCAGCCGGTTGTTGGACTTGTGGACGATCTGGTTGACGGCGAAAGGCGCTATGGGCTTGTGCGGGTCACCCGCGCGCGCGGCCGCCAGTTCCTGCGTCAGCATGGCCAGCCACTCGTCGAGCTGCTCGATCGGGCGCGCATTGAGTGCGGGGAAGGAGCCGACCACCCCGGCCTTGCATTGCGCCAGCGTCAATTCGGGATGCGAGATGATGAACAGCGGCGCGGCGACCACCGGAACGCTGAGCCGGCCTTGCAGGATTGCAGGTATAGCCATTTTCCCTCCGCGGTGGTTCGGCACCGATTGACGTTTACGCGCACGTAAGAGGGCTATAGTGCCGCGCCCTTCGCCGCGCAACAAGCCTCAAAGCGGTTGAAAGGCGTTTTGAGGTGCCTTCGCCGCGATTGCAATATGCCTTGAAAACGATACAAGAGGCTTTGAACCAATCGCTTCGGGGTGTCGAATTGGCTGATTTCGAGGGCCTCATTCGTCAGGCCTTGGCAAGGCAGAACATTGCCGATCCGGCGGTCCGCCAGAAGGTATACCAGTCATCGCGCAATGCCCTGGCGCGGATGATTGCTGCCGCCGGCCCGCAGCCGCCTGCCGTCATCAACGAACAGCGCGTGGCGCTGGAAAATTCCATCAGCCGCATCGAGGCCGGCTTCAGCCTGCCTCCGTCCCAACCGGCGCCAGTTCCCCCGCCCGCGCCTGCGCAGCGCCCGGCTGCCGCCAGGGTTGCCGCGCCGCCTGCCGCCCCCGTTGGCAGGCGGGAGCCTGAATTCGTGCCGCCGCCGCCGGAAGCAGGCGAGGATGCCGATTATCCGGCACACGATCCGGACATGGACTATGAACCCGGCCGCGATGCCGAGGGATATGCCGAAGGCGATGATTTCGCGGTCTCGGCCGACGACGCACCGGTCTACCGGCGCACGGGTGGCATGCGCCGTGTGCTGCCGATGCTGCTGTTGCTGATCGTGCTGGCTGGAGCGGGGTGGCTGACATACTCGCTCGTGAGCACGTTGATGGAGGGCGCCGGATCGCAGGCGCCGACGGCAACCGCCCCCGCAGGCACGGAAGGCCAGCCGGCGCAGGATGCCGATTTCGTCTACATCTCGGTGCTCTCTCCGCAGGACACCACCGCCCTTCAGCTCGAGGGCCGCGGCACGGCGCAGATCGTCAACCAGTCGAACATGGAGATGATCCGCCTCACATCGGTCCGCCCGGAAGGCAAGCGATCCGAGCAGGCAGAGCCGATCCTCATCACGCTCTCGGAAGGCGTGCTGTCGCAGGTGGCGGGCAAGAACGTCACGGTCGAGATCCAGGCGAAATCGGGCAGCACCGAACCCGCCACCTTCTCGATACGCTGCGACTTCAACGGCGAGGAAGCGTGCGGGCGCAAGCGCTTCCCCGCCGGTCCGCAGCCCGGCACCATCATCTTCACGGTGCCTTTTCCGGCCGATCCGCAGCCCGGCGCCAAATACAACCTGATGATCAACACCGATGTCGCCCAGACGTCCGGCCCGTCGGCACAGGGCGACCCGATCGACATCATTTCGGCACGATTGCGCTACGACAAGGAGTAGCGCCCGCGCGCTACTTCATCAGCGCCTTTGCGCTGGTCACGATCTTCGGGTCGATGCTGCCGATCCTCGAAGCATCCTTCTGCGTGTAGTCGATCTGGTCGAGCACCGAGCGGATGATGTTGAGCCGTGCCCGCCGCTTGTCATTGCCGAGGATGACCGTCCACGGCGCATGCTTGCTGTTGGTCGCTTCCAGCATGGCGTTGCGGGCGGCGGTATATTCGTCCCACTTGGAAAGCGCCTTGATGTCGATCGGCGACAGCTTCCAGATCTTCAGCTTGCTGTGTCGGCGATCGTGGAAGCGGCGCAACTGCATCTCGCGACCGATATCAATCCAGAACTTGAACAGATGGATGCCGTCATTGACGACCATCTTCTCGAAGCGGGGAACCTCTTCCAGGAATGATTCGTGCTGCTGCGGCGTGCAAAAGCCCATCACCGGCTCGACGCCGCCGCGGTTGTACCAGGAGCGGTCGAACATCACCATTTCGCCCGCGCTCGGAAAGTGCTCGATGTAGCGCTGGAAATACCATTGCCCCTGCTCCACGTCGGATGGCTTGGAAAGCGCCACCGTGCGCACGTAGCGCGGATTGAGGTTCTCCTTGATCGCGGAGATCGCCCCGCCCTTGCCGGCGGCATCGCGGCCCTCGAAGATGACGAGGACGCGCTTGCCCGCTTCCTGCAGCCAGTAGAGCACCTTCACGAGTTCTTCCTGCAAGGCCTCCAGCTCATCGGCATAGAGGTCCTCCTCCATTTTTTTCGAATAGGGAAAACCGCCGCTTTCCAGTGAATTCTTCTTGATCCAGTCTGCCAGTTGCGGCTCATCGAGGTCGAAGGTGTGAGTCTGGCCATCGATGGTTAGTTCGACGGGCGGGGCATCTGGAATGATCATGTGTCTTTCCGCTACTGTTGGGTGCACACGCTTCACGCGCATGCCGGTGGCGTGAACACTAGAACAAGCCGCGCCGGCTTCAAAGTGCATTGCGAGGATCAGGTTAAATGTCGCTGGACGAACCCGGCACGGCGCAAGCCGATACCCCCTCGGCGAGGCTGTGGAAAGTTCGCCGCACGCTTGCCGCGGCTTTTGTCTGCCTGGCGCTGCTCGCCGCATTGGAGCCGCGCCTGTGGCTGCTGGCGATCCTGGGCGCGGTGCTGACGGCGGCGGTCACGGCATTTTTCCCGGACGCTGCCAACCTTGCGCCGCCCGCGCGCGGCTACCAGGCTCGCCGGCAGGTCTGGCCCGACACGTCGACCAAGGCAATGGCGGAGGCGCTGACCTTTCCGGCCTATGTCATCGATGCATCGGCGGTGCTGCGTTACGCCAACGCGGCCGCAGAGCCTGCGTTTGGTGCGCCCGTGATCGGAGAACCGGCGAGCCTCACCTTCCGCCGTCCAGAGATTGCCGAACTTATCGCCAGGGCGGTGGCGACCGGCACCATGCAGAGCCGCGAGATTACAGATCCGGTGCCGCGCGAACGCTGGTTCCAGGTGCAGATCGCACCGGTGCCCAGGCCCGGCTCATCCGCGCCGGCCTTCTACCTGCTGACCTTCATGGACATGACCGAGGCGCGGCGCGCAGACCAGATGCGCTCCGACTTCATCGCCAATGCCAGCCACGAACTGCGCACGCCGCTTGCCTCGCTGCGCGGATTCCTCGAGACCATCAAGGGCCCGGCGGCAAACGACAAGGCCGCGACGGCCCGTTTTCTCGACATCATGCTTGACCAGGCCGAACGCATGTCGCGGCTGATCGACGATCTGTTGTCGCTGAGCCGGATCGAGATGAAGGCGCACATGAGCCCGCAGGGAACCGCCGACCTTGCGGAGGTGCTCGGCAACGTGACCGACTCGCTGCAGCCTTTGGCGCGCAAGCTGGGCGTCACGATCGAGCGCCGGCTTCCTGCGGGCCCGCTCGAAGTCGTCGGCGAGCGGGACGAACTTATCCAGGTCTTCGACAATCTGGTGGAGAACGCCTGCAAGTACGGCCAGTCCGGCGGCAAGGTGGAGATCGAGGCGAGCCTCGTGGAACCATCGCGCGCCGGCGGGCCGCAGCGCGTCGAGGTCGCCGTCATCGACCATGGCCCGGGAATTTCCAGCGAGCACCTGCCGCGGCTCACCGAGCGCTTCTACCGCGCCGATGTGGATTCCAGCCGGGAGAAGCAGGGCACGGGCCTGGGGCTTGCCATCGTCAAGCACATTCTCAACCGCCACGGCACGCGGCTGGTGATCACCTCGGCGCCCGGCGCAGGCGCGCGTTTTGCAGTCACCTTCCCGCTGGCAGAGCGCGGGCGGGCTGTTGAGGAGCGTAAATAGCGGTTACAGATCAATAAGTTGAACTGTCATGAAACTGTGTGCGCGGTGTCATAAAATACGTATCGGCACCGACTAGGTTGCGGCCAGCCGGCGGACATGGCGCACAAGCGGTTTCTGGGCAGCCGGCACACCGAACACCGATAACCGGGAGAATACCATGAAGTCCGTTCATTTCGCAGGCGTCGCCCTTGGCGCGCTGATGATTGCATATGCCAGCCAGGCGGCCGCGCGCGACCAGATCAAGATCGTCGGCTCGTCCACGGTGTTTCCGTACACGCAGGCGGTCGCCGAAGAATTTGCCAACAAGACCGGCATGGCGGCTCCGGTCGCTGGAATCGACCGGCACCGGCGGCGGCTTCAAGGCCTTCTGCGGCGGCGTCGGCGAAGACCAGCCCGACATCACCGGCGCTTCGCGCGCCATCAAGGAATCGGAAGTCAAGCTGTGCGCCGACAACGGCGTCGACCGACATCACCGAGGCGCTGATCGGCTATGACGGCCTCTCGATCGCGCATGCTCGCAGCGGTCCGGAACTGAACCTCACCGAGGAGCAGATCTTCAAGGCGCTTGCCGCCGAACTGCCGGACGGCAAGGGTGGCTTCGTCGCCAATCCGAACAAGAACTGGGCCGATGTCGATCCGTCGCTGCCGCGGTGGCGATCACCGCCTTCGGTCCGCCGCCGACCTCGGGCACCCGCGACGCCTTCGTCGAACTCGTCATGCATGACGGCTGCAACGAGCTGCCCGGCATGACCGATCTCAAGAAGGCCGACGAAAAGAAGTGGACCGAGGTCTGCTCGCGCATGCGCCAGGACGGCCCGTTCGTCGAAGCCGGCGAGAACGACAACCTGATCGTGCAGCGCCTCGAGGCCGACCCGAACGCCGTCGGCATCTTCGGCTACTCGTTCCTGTATGAAAACAGCGACAAGCTGAAGGCCGTCGAAGATCAACGGCGTCGAGCCGACGTTCGAGACCATCGCCGACGGTTCGTATCCGGTCGCCCGTCCGCTCTACTTCTACGTGAAGAACGCGCACCGCGACGTCATCCCCGGCATGAAGGAATTCCTCGCCGAGTACATGTCCGAGGCAGCGCTCGGACCGGACGGCTACCTCGCCGAGCGCGGCCTGACGCCGCTGGCGGACGACAAGCGCGCCGAGGTGGCCGCTGCCGTCACCGAAGGCAAGAAGCTCGGCATGTAACCGACACCGCGCCCGCCTCTGTCTGGAGGCGGGCGCCATCTTTGTTGCGGCCCGGTGGAGTGAAGCAATGCTCGGTTATGTTCTGCTGCTGCTGGTGCTGGCGAGCCTCTTCGCTGCGCTGCTGGGCTATTCACGGGCGCGCAGCGTGCTTTCCTCGCCCGGCGACAAGGCCCACTCGCGACCGGTCTACCATGCGCCTCAACGCGGCGATCTGGACCGGAATTCCCGCGTTCGTGATGCTCGTCATCTGGCTCTTCCTGCACGACAACATCATCGACGCCTTCGTCATCGCCAAGGTGCCCGGCGCGGAACTTCTGGATGCGGCGCAGCGCAGCCTGCTGCTGAGCGAAATCCGCCAGACGGCCGCCGGCAATGCCTTCGTCGAGATCCGCCCGGAAGTGGCAGCCGGCGCCGAGCACTTACAAGACACTGGCGACCATTTCCAACGCCGTGATGGTGGTGGCGGCCGCCTCGTTCGCGGTGGTTGGAGCCTTCTTCGGCTACCGCGTGATTGCCCGCCGCTTTCCGCGCGCGCCACAGCGTCGAGCGCGTCCGTCACGTGGCTTCATGATGTTCTCCTCGCTGGTCGCGATCCTCACCACGGTCGGCATCATCGTCTCGCTGGTCTACGAGGCCGGCGCCTTCTTCGCCATGGTTCCCATCCAGGAGTTCCTGTTCGGGCTTCGCTGGGAGCCGCAGATCGCCATGCGCGCCGACCAGGTGGCCGGGCAGGGAGCATTCGGCGTGGTGCCGGTGCTGTTCGGCACTTTCGTCATTTCGGCATTGGCCATGGTGGTCGCGGTGCCGGTCGGCATCTATTCCGCGATCTACCTCACCGAATATGCACGGCCCCGTGTGCGCTCCGTCGTCAAGCCGGTGCTGGAAATCCTCGCCGGCATTCCGACTGTCGTCTACGGCTTCTTCGCGGTCCTCACCGTCGCCCCGCTGATCCGCACCCTGGGACTGTCGCTCGGCCTCGATGCCGCGCCGAACAGCGCTCTGGCAGCCGGTGGCGTCATGGGCGTCATGATCATCCCCTTCATCTCCTCGATCGCCGACGACGCACTGGCTTCGGTGCCCCGCTCGATGCGTGACGGCTCCTATGCCCTTGGCGCGACCAAGAGCGAGACGATCACCCGCGTGCTCCTGCCCGCCGCGCTGCCCGGCATCGTCGGCGGCGTGCTGCTGGCGCTGAGCCGCGCCGTCGGCGAAACGATGATCGTCGTCATGGCTGCGGGTCTGATCGCAACGATGACGCTCAACCCCTTCGAATCCGTCACCACCGTCACGGTGCAGATCGTTACCTTGCTGATCGGCGACTCCGAGTTCGACAACCCGAAGACGCTGGCCGCATTCGCGCTCGGGCTGGTGCTTTTCGTCATCACGCTGTGCCTCAACCTCATCGCCCTGCACACCGTTCGCAAATACCGGGAGAAATACTGATGGCTGTCCTGGACGCCAAAGGCAGCGGCATCCCGCTTGAGGGAGCCGGCTGGAAATCGCCCGAGATGGCTGCCCGCCGGCGTTCGCGCTATGCCGCGGACCGGCGCCTGCAATTCTACGGCATTGCAGCGATCGTTTTCGCGCTGGGCTTCCTCGCGATCTTGCTGGCGACGCTGCTCTACTCGGGTTCGCGGGCCTTCACGCAGACCATGGCGACCGTGGAGATCGATCTTTCGGCGGCGGATCTCGATCCCGCAAAGCTGATGGAGGCCGACTGGCGCAAGGTTACCCGCACGGCGCTGCGGCAGATCGTGCCCGACCTTCCCAAGCCTGCCGAGAAGGATTTCTTCTCGCTCTTCACCAACAACGCGCAATACATCATTCGCGATGCGGTCATTGCCGACCCTGCGCGGCTGGCCGCCAAGTCGACCATCACGATCCCGCTCTCCGACCCCATCGACCAGCTTGCCAAGGGCCTGTTCGACCGCAACCTGCCGCCGGACCAGCGCCGCGTGAACGACAGGCAGATCGCCTTCTACGACCAACTGGTCGAGAAGGGCATGATCAGCCACCCGCTCAACTGGGGGCTGATCTTCAACAGCGACAGCCGCTTTCCCGAGCTGGCCGGCCTTGCCGGAGCCATCGTCGGATCGTTCTGGACGCTCCTCGTCTGCTTCGTCCTCAGCTTTCCCGATCGGCATCGCGGCCGCGATCTACCTCGAGGAGTTCGCGCCGAAGAACCGCTGGACCGACCTGATCGAGGTCAACATCAACAACCTCGCAGCCGTGCCCTCGATCGTGTTCGGCCTGCTCGGCCTTGCCGTCTTCATCGGCTTGTTCGGCCTGCCGCGATCCGCGCCGCTGGTCGGCGGCATGGTGCTGTCGCTGATGACGCTGCCGACGATCATCATCGTCACGCGCGTCGCGCTGAAGCCGGTGCCGTCCTCGATCCGCGAGGCGGCGCTCGGGGTCGGCGCCTCCAAGCACGCAGGCGATTTTCCATCACATGCTGCCGCTGGCGATGCCCGGCATCCTGACCGGCACCATCATCGGCCTGGCGCGTGCGCTCGGCGAAACCGCGCCGCTGCTGCTGATCGGCATGAACGCCTTCATCACCAGCCCGCCCGCAGGCGTGCTGGATGCCGTCGACCGCGCTGCCGACGCAGATCTACATCTGGGCCGACAGCCCCGAGCGCGGCTTCGTCGCGCGCACCTCCGCCGCGATCCTCGTGCTGCTCGGCTTCCTGCTCATCATGAACGCCATCGCCATCTTCCTGCGGCAACGCTTCGAGCGCCGCTGGTGATAGCCGCGAAAGCTTCCCCGACCATCGGAGAAACAGGATGAACGTGATGACCGAACTGCAAGACAGAGGCGCTTCTGGCACAGGGCGCGAACGCCCCCGTCCGTCAAGATGCGCGGCGAGAAGGTCAATGTCTTCTACGGCGAGAAGCAGGCGCTGTTCGACGTCGATCTCGACATCCGCCAGAACCAGGTGACCGCGCTGATCGGCCCGTCGGGCTGCGGCAAGTCGACCTTCCTGCGCTGCCTCAACCGCATGAACGACACGATCGACGAGCTGCCGCGTCACCGGCAAGATCACGCTCGACGACGAGGACATCTACGACCGGTCGATCGACGTGGTGGAACTGCGCGCCCGCGTCGGCATGGTGTTCCAGAAGCCGAATCCGTTTCCCGAAGTCGATCTACGAGAACGTCGCCTACGGCCCGCGCATCCACGGCCTCGCCCGCAACAAGGCCGAGCTCGACGAGCATCGTCGTAAGCAGCCTGCAGAAGGCCGGCCTGTTGGAGCGAGGTCAAGGACCGCCTGCAGCGAGCCGGGCACCGGCCTTTCCGGCGGCCAGCAGCAGCGCCTGTGCATCGCGCGCGCCATCGCCGTCAGCCCCGAGGTCATCCTGATGGACGAGCCCTGCTCGGCGCTCGACCCGATCGCCACCGCCAAGGTCGAGGAGCTGATCGACGAGCTGCGGCAGAACTACACCATCGTCATCGTCACCCACTCGATGCAGCAGGCGGCGCGCGTCTCGCAGCGCACCGCGATGTTCCATCTCGGCAAGCTCGTCGAGGAGGACGACACCGACAAGATCTTCACCAATCCGACGACAAGCGCACCCAGGACTACATCACCGGCCGCTTCGGCTGAGGCGTTCATCGCACGCGGCAGGAACGCATTCGATTTTTGAAAGGTTGGTCCATGACGGATCATACGGTTACATCATTCGACCAGGACCTGCGGTCTGATCACCCGCATGGTCACGGAAATGGGCGGCCATGCCGAGAGCATCGTCGCGCAGGCTGTGCGCGGCGCTGATGCGCGGCGACAAGACCATCGCCGATTCCATCATCGCGCAGGATCTGGTGCTCGACAATCTGCAGCGCGAACTGGACGAGCATGCGCTTCGTCGTGATCGCCACGCCGCCAGCCGATGGCGGTCGGACCTGCGCGAAATCATCGGCGCGCTTCGCATGGCCGGCGATCTCGAGCGCGTCGGCGACATGGGCAAGAGCATCGCCAAGCGTACCAAGGAAATAGGCGACGTGGTCTTCCCCAAGAAGGTGCTGCACGGGCTCGATCACCTCAACCGGCTGGCGCTGGAGCAGCTCAAGAACGTGCTCGACGCCTATGTCCACAAGGACGTCGAGAAGGCGCGCGAGGTAATCGCGCGCGACGACGAGATCGACCAGGTCTACACCTCGCTGTTCCGCGAATTGCTGACCTACATGATGGAAGATCCGCGCAACATCACGCTCTGCACGCATCTGCTGTTCTGCGCCAAGAACATCGAGCGCATCGGCGACCACGCCACCAACCTCGCAGAGACCATCGACTACATCATCACCGGAAAGTCGGCGCTTTCGACGCACGGCACACGACCGGTTCATGCATAGGGTTTCACGCACAGGGGTCTGGCCATGGCGGTTGCGGCAAAGGTGATGCAAAGGATCGTGCCGAAGGGGATGGCGAAGGTCATGCCAAGGGTCATGGTCGTCGAGGACGAGGAAGCCCTCGCATTGCTGCTGCGCTACAATCTCGAAGTCGGAAGGCTACGAGGTCGAGACGGTCAGCCGCGGCGACGAGGCGGAAATCCGCCTCAGCGAGTACACGCCGGACCTGCTGCTGCTCGACTGGATGCTGCCGGGTCTTTCGGGCATCGAGCTTTGCCGCCGCCTGCGACTTCGGCCCGAAACCGAGCGGCTGCCGGTGATCATGCTGACCGCGCGCGGTGAGGAATCAGAGCGCGTGCGCGGCCTTTCGACCGGCGCGGACGACTATGTCGTGAAGCCGTTCTCCGTTCCCGAGCTGATGGCGCGCGTCAAGGCCATGCTGCGCCGCTCCAATCCCGAAGCACTCTCGTCGAGGCTTGCCACGCGGCGATCTCGAACTTGACCGCCAGTCGCATCGCGCCTGGCGCAACGGCCGCGAGTTGAAGCTCGGCCCGACCGAGTTCCGGCTGCTGGAGTTTTTCCTGCGCCTCGCCCGGGCGCGTGTTTTCCCGCGAGCAATTGCTGGATGGCGTGTGGGGGCGCGATGTCTATGTCGACGAGCGCACCGTCGATGTCCATGTCGGGCGGCTGCGCAAGGCCATCAATCGCGGGCGCGAGCGCGATCCCATCCGCACGGTGCGCGGTTCCGGCTACTCGCTCGACGACAAGTTCGCGAAGTAGCGGTCTTTCGATCTCAATAGCTGGCTTCGAACTTGCGGTCGCGCCTGCGGTCGGCGACCGGCTGGAAGGCAAGCTTGCTGTGGAAACCGCAATAGGGCGTGCCCTCGCGCGAGTCATGGCCGCAAAAATGAAAGTCTTCGGCCTGCGGGTCGCCGATCGGCCACTTGCATGTGCGTTCGGTAAGCTCGGTGAGCGCCAGCTTCAGCGGCACCGGCGCCGTTGACATGTCCTCGACCAACGGCGCGCGCTCGGCAGGGGCGACCAGTTTCATCTGGCCGTTGACGAGCTGGCGCTGCGCCGGACGGGCCGGTTTCTGGTTGAACGCAGTACGTCCAGGCCGCTTCTGCCGGGCCATCGCGGTGTGCGAAACCGACTTCGCGCGGCCAGAAAGCCCCAGCCGGTGAACCTTGCCGATTACGGCATTGCGGGTGACGCCGCCAAGTTCTTGTGCAATTTGGCTTGCGCTCAGTCCGTCGAGCCACAGTTTTTTCAACTGATCGACACGTTCATCTGTCCAGGACATTTCGGGGTAGACCTCGCCAATTCTAAAACAGGTAGGCAAAACTGCTTCGCCGCGCAAAACGACACGCGGTCGATACTGACTCTGACCTGTCTCTGGTTTTTGCCGGGTCCGCCGCGGAGCCAGCCATTAACAATTCGGAAACTATCGACCGGCAGAATCCGTGGCAAGGCTTGCAACTAGACTTCGAATCGATTTTTCAGATTTTCCCCAACTTGCGGAATCGCTTTTCAATTAGCTGTGGAAAGCTGAATCAGAATTCCGCGCGCGACACATCGGCAACAGTGGACAAGCTGCCGCCATCGTCAAAATTGACAATATCGGGTCCCGATGTAGTATGCGCCCTACAGGAGCGGCCGCCGGAAGGCGGCCTTTTCATTCGGGCCGCCTCTCATGGCGGCTTTTGGCTTTTGAAGTGCTTGCATCGCGTGCTTCCCTCAGCTTCGCCTTCACCTGCGGGAAGCAACTTTCATCGTCGCAAAGGACAAGGACATGGCACAGGAAACGCACGTATTCTCAACCTACGCACAGCCGGAGATCGAGCTGGTGCGAGGCGAGGGCGTGCGCCTGTTCGATGCGCAGGGCCGCGACTACATCGACTGCACCTCGGGCATAGCGGTGAATGCGCTCGGCCACTCCCATCCGCATCTCGTGGCTGCGCTGAAGGCGCAGGCCGACGGGCTTTGGCACCTGTCGAACATCTTCAAGATTCCGGGTCAGGAAAAGCTTGCGGCGCGGCTGTGCGAGAACAGCTTCGCCGACCGCGTGTTCTTCGCCAATTCGGGCGCGGAGGCGATGGAATGCGCGATCAAGACCGCGCGCCGCTACCATTACTCCAAGGGCCATCCCGAGCGCGTCAACATCCTCACCTTCGAGGGTGCGTTCCACGGCCGCACGATGGCGATGATCACCGCCGGCGGACAGGCGAAATACCTGGAAGGCTTCGGACCGAAGGTGCCGGGCTTCATCCAGTTGCCCTTCGGCGACCACGAGGCGCTGAAGGCGGCGATCGACGAAAACACGGCAGCGATCCTGATCGAGCCCGTTCAGGGCGAGGGCGGCATCCGGCCGGTTCCCCCGCAATGCCTGCGCGGCTTGCGCGAATTGTGCGACGAGCACGGCATCCTGCTGATCTATGACGAGATCCAGACGCGGCATGGGCCGCACCGGCAAGCTCTTCGCCTATGAATGGAGCGGAGCCGCGCCCGACATCATGGCGGTCGCCAAGGGGCTCGGCGGCGGCTTTCCCATCGGCGCCTGCCTTGCCACGGAGGAAGCGGCAAGCGGCATGACTGCCGGCTCGCACGGCACCACCTTCGGCGGCAATCCGCTGGCGATGGCGGTGGCCAATGCCGTGCTCGACATCGTGCTGGAACCCGGCTTCCTCGAACATGTGCGCGAGATGGGCAAGGTGCTGCGCCAGCACCTGGCCGAACTCGTCGACCGCTATCCCGAGACGGTTGAGGGCGTGCGCGGCACCGGCCTGCTGCAGGGCCTGAAGGCGCGCATACCCAATACCGAGATCATCGCCGCGTTGCGCAATCACGGCGTGCTTGCAGTGGGAGCCGGTGACAACGTGGTGCGTTTCGCGCCGCCGCTGATCATCACCGCCGACGAACTGCGCGTGGCACGCGGCCGCATGGAAGCTGCCTTCGACCACATCGCGCGGGCGCGGCAGGGAGCGGCGTGATGGTTGCCGGTCACGATCGCAGCTTTCTCGATTTGTCGGCTGTCGAGGCCGGCGAACTGAAGACAATCCTCAAGCACGCCCATGGCATGAAGCAGGCGATGAAGCGCGACGGCATCGACCGCGAGCGCCCGCTGGAAGGCAAGGTGCTGGCGATGATCTTCGACAAGCCCTCGACCCGAACGCGGATCTCCTTCGATGTCGGCATGCGTCAGCTGGGCGGCGGAACGCTTTTCCTGTCCGGCGCGGAGATGCAGCTTGGCCGCTCGGAGACGCTGGCCGACACCGCACGCGTGCTGTCGCGCTATGTCGATGCGATCATGATGCGCACGACCGACCATGCGCGCCTGCTGGAGATGGCGCAGTTTGCCACCGTGCCGGTGATCAACGGCCTGACCGACGACACGCATCCGTGCCAGATCATGGCCGACATCATGACCTTCGAGGAGAAGAAGGGCGACGTCGCCGGCAAGCGCATCGCATGGAGCGGCGATGGCAACAACGTGCTGCATTCATGGCTCGAGGCATCGGCGCGGTTCGGCTTCACCGCCGCGGTCGCGACGCCGCCGGGCTCTGAGCCGGCTTCGCGTTTCGTCGAATGGGCCAAGGCCAATGGCGGCGACATAGAGCTCGGCAACGATCCCGCCATGGCGGTCAGCGGGCGCGGACTGTGTCGTCACCGATACCTGGGTTTCGATGAACCAGGAGCACCGCGCGCGCGGCCACAATGTCTTTGTTCCCTTTCAAGTGAACGAAGACCTGATGAAAAAGGCGAAGCCAGACGCCATATTCATGCATTGCCTTCCGGCACATCGCGGTGAAGAGGTGACCGACCAGGTCATGGACGGGCCGCAATCGGTTGTGTTCGACGAGGCGGAAAACCGGCTTCACGCTCAAAAGGGCATACTTGCCTGGTGCTTTGGCCTTACCGGCTGAGGCAAGACACCACTCCCTTGAAAAGGCGGCGCGGAACTCGCGCCGGATTTGCCATGACTGAAAGAACACCATCGCCGCTCGGCGCCATCACGCTCGCGGGCGACGACAAGGTCGTCCCATTCCACGTCGCCCCGCTCGACACGCGCGGGCGCGCGGTGCAGCTCGGCTCCATGCTCAACACCATCCTTGGCCGGCACGACTATCCGCACGCGGTCGCGCGCGCTGCTGGGCGAGACCATCGTGCTGACCGTGCTGCTGGGCACCTCGCTCAAGTTCGAGGGCAAGTTCATCGTGCAGACGCAAAGCGACGGACCGGTCTCTCTGCTGGTCGTCGATTTCCGCACGCCCGGCGCGATCCGCGCCTATGCCCGCTACGACGCGGCGCTGGTGGATGAGGCGGTGAAATCGGGCAAGGCAGCGCCACAGGACTTGCTGGGCAAGGGCATCCTCGCCATGACCATCGATCAGGGCGTGCACACGCAGCGCTACCAGGGCATTGTCGAGCTCAACGGGATTTCGCTGCAGGAAGCGGCGATGCAGTATTTCCGCCAGTCGGAGCAGATCCCGACCGTTGCGCGGCTTGCCGTTGCCGAGATCATGACGCCCGCCGAAGGCGGAGGATTCAGCCATGCCTGGCGTGCGGGCGGCCTCCTGGCACAGTTCCTGCCGGAAGCGCCCGAGCGCATGCGCGTTGCCGACCTGCCGGGCGGCGACGCCCCGGCGGGAGCGGACATCTCGCGCGAATATTCCGAGGACGATGCCTGGGTGGAAGCCAAGGCGCTGGTCGAGACCATCTCTGACGACGAGTTGACCGATCCGCAGATCGGCGCGGAACGGCTGCTGTTCCGCCTGTTCCACGAACATGGCGTGCGCGTTTTCCCTGGCCTTCCGGTCGAGGACAAATGCTCGTGCAGCCGCGAGAAGATCGTCGAGATCGTTCGCAGCTTCACGCCGCAGGAGCAGGAAGAATCCATGGAGGACGGCCGGATCGTCACCACGTGCGAATTCTGCAGCACGGTCTACACGCTGACGGCCGAGGACCTCTAGTTCAGCACCGGCTTGGCGTCCGGCAAATCCAGCGCAAAGGCGGGGATCGCGATCTCGAAGCGCTCGCCCGCCTCGTCCACCATGGTGTAGGTGCCGCGCATGAACCCGGACGGCGTGGTGAGCGGGCAGCCGCTGGTGTATTCGAATGTTTCGCCGGGCCGCAGCACGGGCTGTTCGCCTACGACGCCCCGCCCGCGCACCTGCTCGGTATGCCCGTTCGCATCGGTGATGTGCCAGTGCCGCGACAGAAGCTGCACCGTGACGCGACCCTCGTTTGCGATGACGACGCGGTACGCCCAGAAGAACTTGTTTTCCTGCGGCGAGGACCGTTCATCGATATAGACGGGCATCACGGTAACGCGGATGCCCTGCGTGGTTTCATGGTACATGGCGGCGCGATGTCTCCATTGGACCCGGCCAATAAATAGCAAGGCGCGGGCAAGGTTCAAAGCATTGCATTGCATGCATCGCAAGCCTCACGGGCTGTTGATTGCCGCAAATCTGGCAGGCAACGCGGCTGCGCGATATAGGCTGGTCGGGGGAAACATGATCGACGGCATCATCAGGAAGCGGATCGATCCCTGGCTTGACCGGGCAGGGCGGCGGCTCGCCGCGACGGGTATCCCTGCCAATGCCGTGACGCTGGCGGGATTTGTGCTCGCCGCGATTGCCGCACTCTTCATCGCGGCGCAATTCTGGCTGGCGGGGCTCGCCTTCATCCTGCTCAGCCGGCTGTGCGACGGGCTCGACGGCGCGGTGGCGCGGGCGACGCAGCGCACCGATTTCGGCGGCTATCTCGACATCGTGCTCGACTTCGCCTTCTACGGACTTGTCCCGCTCGCCTTCGCAATCGCCTTGCCGCAGGAAAATGCCGTCGCGGCCGGCGTGCTGCTGCTGTCCTTCTATGTCAACGGCGCAAGCTTCCTCGCCTTCGCGGTGATGGCTGAAAAGCGTGGCCTTCACGAGGGCGCGCGCGGACCCAAGTCTTTCCTGTTTTCCACCGGCCTTGCGGAAGCGGGCGAGACACTGGCGGTGTTTGCCGCCATGTGCCTGTTTCCAGGCTGGTTCCCGGCGCTCGCGTACCTGTTCGCCGCAGTGGTGTTCTACACCGCGCTCAGCCGCATCCTGCTGGCAAGCCGCACGTTCCGCTAGGTTTTCGCAGCAACTGCGAGCGCTGCCGAGATATCCTCCATCAGGTCCTCGGCGATCCTCGAGTCCGACCGACAGCCGCAACAGCCCGTCGGAAATGCCCAGTTCCGCCCGCGCTTCGCGGCGCAAGGTTCTTGTGCGTCGTCGTCGCGGGATGCGTGATGAGGCTCTTTGCGTCGCCGAGATTGTTGGAGATGCGAATGATCTCCAGCGCATTGGAGAAGGCGAAGGCGGCATTCTTGCCGCCCGCAAGTTCGAACGCGACCAGCGTCGATCCCGCTGCCATCTGCCGTGCGGCAAGCTCCGCCTGCGGATGGTCCGGACGGCCGGGATAGAGCACCTTGCCGACGGCCGGCTGCTGCGCGAGGAAATCGGCGATCGCGGCGCAATTGCGCGTCTGCTCCTTCACCCGCAGCGGCAGGGTTTCGAGGCCCTTCAGCATCACCCACGCGTTGAACGGGCTCATGCCCGGGCCCGTGTGCCGGAAATAGTCGTGCAGGTTCTTGTCGATCCATTCCTTGTCGGAGAGCACCACGCCGCCAAGGCAGCGGCCCTGGCCGTCGATATGCTTGGTCGTCGAATAGACCACGATGTCTGCGCCGAGCTTCAGCGGGCTTCTGCCACAGCGGCGTTGCGAAGACGTTGTCGACCACGAGCCTTGCGCCGGCCTCATGCGCAATGTCGGCGATCGCCGCGATGTCGCAAAGCTCCAGCGTCGGGTTGGTCGGGCTTTCGAGGAATAGCACCTTGGTCGTTGGCCGGATCGCGGCCTTCCATGCGGCGAGGTCGCGCCCGTCCACCAGCGTGCATTCGACGCCGTATCGCGGCATCAGCGTTTCGACCACCCAGCGGCAGGAGCCGAACAGCGCCCGCGCCGCCACGATGTGGTCGCCCGCCTTCACCTGGCAGGCTATCGCCGAGGTGACCGCCGCCATGCCCGATGCCGTGGCGCGCGCATCTTCCGCGCCTTCGAGCGCGCACATGCGCTTTTCGAACATGTCGACCGTCGGGTTTGCGTAGCGCGAATAGATGAAGCCCGGCATCCTCGCCCTTGAAGCGGGCCTCGGCCGCTTCGGCGCTGTCATAGACGAAGCCCTGCGTCAGGAACATCGCCTCAGACGTCTCGCCGAATTGCGAGCGCAGCGTTCCGCTGTGCACGAGCTGCGTGGCGGTGCGCCAGTTCTTGGTCTTGTGCTGTTCAGTCATGACAGTCTCCGGCCTCAACAATGCGGGCTGGCCGGAATGCTCTTGACCGGGGAAAACCGGTCCGCGACAAATCGCTCTTACCGGATTGCTCTCGGCCCTTTTAGCGATTTGTTTAACGTGGCTGCAAGCCGGCCGGCCCAAATCACCACGGAATTAGGTGTGGTTTACTCTCCCGGCGCGTTTGCGTCAATTCCGGGTTGGGCCTATTGCTTCTTGAGATCAGGGGAGAGCCGGTGACGGGCGACGAAATCAACGCGGGAATTCTGGCCGACACGGCCATCGAGGCGCTGTTCGCCGATGGCGCGATCACGGCGCCCGTAGCGCTTGCCGATGACCAGATCCAGCCCGCAAGCCTCGATCTGCGCCTCGGCGAATTTGCCTGGCGCGTGCGCGCCTCCTTCCTGCCCGGCGCTTCATTTGCCGTCCAGCAAAAGCTCGACCGCTTCGCCCTGCACAGGATAGACCTGCGCGAAGGCGCGGTGCTGGAGACCGGCTGCGTCTATCTCGTGCCCTTGCTGGAAGCGCTGGCGCTGCCGCCGCAGATCGAGGCTTCGGCCAATCCGAAGAGCTCGACCGGACGGCTGGACATCTTCACCCGCGTCATCACCGATCGCAGCCAGGGCTTCGACCGGATCGAGGCGGGCTATCACGGCCCGCTATACCTCGAGATCAGTCCCAGCACATTCCCTGTGGTCGTGCGCACCGGCTCGCGCCTGTCGCAGATCCGCTTCCGGCAGGGGCAGGCGCGGCTCGACGATGCGCAACTGCTGGCATTGCATGCGCGCGAAACCCTGGTGGCGGCGGCAACTCCCAATGTCCACAATGGCGGCATCGGCCTGTCGATCGACCTCACCGGGGGCCCTGACGGCATCATCGGCTATCGCGGCAAGCGTCACACCGGCGTCATCGACGTCGACGCCAAGAACGCCCATGAAGTGCTGGATTTCTGGGAGCCGATCCACGACCGGGGAACCGCCGACATCGTGCTCGACCCTGACGAATTCTACATCCTTGTCTCGCGGGAGGCGGTGCATGTGCCTCCGCTCTACGCCGCCGAAATGGTGCCGTTCGACCCGCTCGTGGGCGAATTCCGTGTGCATTACGCCGGGTTCTTCGATCCCGGCTTCGGTCATGCGCAGGCGGGCGGGGCAGGGGCGCGGGCCGTTCTGGAAGTGCGCAGCCACGAAATCCCGTTCATCCTGGAACATGGCCAACTGGTCGGCAGGCTCGTCTACGAGCACATGCAGCAGAGGCCACGAACGCTTTACGGTGCGGGGCTCGGCTCCAACTATCAGGCGCAGGGCCTGAAGCTTTCCAAGCATTTCCGCGCCGGCTGAAGCAGCTCATTCGTCGGTGCAGGGCCATTCCGCGTGTGCGGTCAATCCGGCCGGCAGCTTGGTCTGCTGGTCGCCGCAGGCAAGATCGACCTGCCATTGCGCCAGCCCGGTTGCCGCTGAAAGGTCCAGCCCGTCGATGCGCGTGCGGTACATGTAGGTGTAGGTGAAGTCGATCGGCGTCTGGAATTTCGCGCCGCGCAGGTCCGCCCGGGCAAGGTTCGAATAGCTGAATACGGCGCCGTTCAGGTCCGCGCCGGTGAACACCGCCCTCGCCAGTTCCGATTTCTGGAAATTCGCTCCGGCAAGGATCGCATCCGTGAAATCGGCGCGCTGCATCTCGGACTTGGTGAAGTTCGCACCGGTCAGGTCGGTGCCGACGAACGAACTGCGTATGCCCTGGGCCTTCTCGAAATTCGCGCCCTTCGCAATCGATCCGTCGAGCATGGCGCGTCCAAGCACGGCTTTCTCAAGGCTTGCGCCTTCCAGCCGGGACTTGCGCAGGTCGGTTGAGGTGAGGTCCGCCCCCGACATGATCGCGCCGCTCAGGTCATTGCCGTCGAGCATGAGGTTGCGCTTGCGGCAATCGCTCCAGTTGACGTTCGGCCCGGCGGAATCGGAACAATTGGCGGTGGCCGCCACAGGCAGGGCGGCAAGAACCGCGAAGCAGGCAATCGCGAGGAACCTGCCGCCGCCAGCCACTGTGCCATTGCCTGTCATGCTCTTTCCTCCCGGCCGGGCTGCCCGCCCAACCCGTCATGTTGTGTTCTGTATCCTGCTTTCCATAATGGCACCCGTGGCGGAATTTGCCAGCCCATGCTCGGTTTTTTCCCAGCGGAAGGGATCAAAGACGAATTGCCACGCCGCCCGCCATCCCGCGGCGGAGATCAGCAGCCAGTAAAGCGGCAGGCCGATGAGCAGCGGCACGACCCGCCTGCCGTTTCGCCGGGCGATCTCATGGGCCAGGAAGGCGTAGGTCGTATATCCGGCGGCGAGATTGAAGATGGCGATGACCAGCATTGCGAGTTCCGCGCCCGCTGCACTGACGCCAAGCACGGACCTTCCGAACTCGACCGCCAGCAGCACGAGGAAAACCGGGTGGCACAGCGCCGACAGCACGATTGCCGACAATGCCAGGTGAAACAGCGCCGTCCTTCGCCAGCCGAGGTCCCGCACCAGCGCTGCCGGATTGCGCGTGTGGACGAAGATGGTCTGTATCCAGCCTTTCAGCCATCTCGTGCGCTGGCGCAGCCAAACGCCAAGATGCCTGGGCGCCTCCTCCATGGTCGGCAGCAGCAATGTGCCGCAGCGATAGCCGAGCCGGGCGAGGCGCACCCCAAGATCGGCGTCCTCGGTCACGTTCCAGGGATCCCATTCGCCGGCCGCCCGCAGGGTTGCCGTGCGGAAATGATTGGAGGTGCCGCCCAGCGGAAAGGGCGCGCCCAGGCTCTCCAGCGCCGGCAGCATGCCCCGAAACAGGGTCTCGTATTCGAGCGCGAACATGGCGGTGAGCCAATTGTCGGCGCGATTGTGGATCGCCAGCGGAGCCTGCAGGCAGGCAAGCTCCGGCCCGCTTTGGCTGAACCGCTCGAAAGCCTCGCGCAACTGGTATGGATGCGGACGGTCCTCAGCGTCGTAGATGACGGTGAATTCGCCCGTTGCCAGCGGCAAGGCGAAATTGAGCGCCTTTGGTTTCGTGCGCGGCCGACAGTCGGGGCAGACCACCAGGTGAAAACCCGGCGGCAGGGCGAGCGCGCGGATTGCCCGCTGCGTGTCGGTGTCGTCCTCCTCGCACACCAGGAAGACCTCGCGCCGGTCCTGCGGCCATTCCAGGGCTTCAAGCGCGCTGACCAGCGCCCGGACCTGTCCGGCTTCGCGGTAGAGCGCGACGAAGATGGAATATCGCGGCAAGTCTTCCGGCGCGGCCGGTATTGGCCTGAATTGCTTCCAGTCGATCTGTGGGAACTGTGTCGAGCCGCCAGATCATCAAGGCCCGCAGCAGGACGCTTGCAAGATAGAACACCGTCATGGCGCTGCCTGCCGCGATGACCGCCGCGGCCGGAACTGTCAGCCACAAGCCGATGAGGAGGACCGAGGCAAGCAGCAGTGTCGCCATCTGGCCCAAGGTGACGCGCCCGAAGGCGCTGAATGCCGGCCGCATCGATGCGAGCGCGTGCGAGGCCCGGGCTGCTTGCGCCTGCCGGCAAAACTCGAGATGCTTCATGCGCAGCACCGCAGGGTCCATCAGTACCGCGCCCTTGAGCAGTTCCCGTCTTCCGCGCGTCGCGGCAAGCAGGTTGGCGACATCGCTGAACGAGGCCGCCACGGCCAGCCGGGGATCCGGTTCCGAAAGGACCAACAGCGGTTCGCTCGTCAACACCGTCCGGCCGGAGCGTTCCCGCGTTGCCGGCGAAGGCTGGCCCTCGATGGCGCAAGCATGCTCGATGCCCGTGTGAGCGGCGAGCATCTCGCCATAACGTTCGCGCGCCAGCCAGCCGCGCGCGAACAGGACTTCGCTCGCCGCCATGCCTTTTTGCGCCGCCAGCGCCGCCGCTTGCGACAGATGGTGCCGCGCAACGCCGAATGCCGCCAGAAAGGCCACGTCCGCGGGCAAGCCGGGACCGGCTGACCGTCCTTCCATTGCCGGCGGGGGCAAGCATTGCCCCTGATCCCCGCCGTGCTGTCGTTTTTCCGCACGGACCGCACCGTGCGCACGCAATACCGCCGCAGTCGCCGTCCTGCCGGACGCGACACGTTCCCCATTACCCATAATGCTGCTAAACCAGCCCCCTGCGCTTGCTTAGGTAGTCTCGTGTGGGTTAGGGCAAGCCTACAATCATGACGCGCAACATGCTACTGGAATCTGCAATGTCTAATAATGCAATCAGTGCGTTACGGGCCATCGCCCTGGCTGTGATGATTGCTTCGCCCTTTGCCG
Organism: uncultured Alphaproteobacteria bacterium; assembly: GCA_963697325.1. Classification (GTDB taxonomy): domain Bacteria; phylum Pseudomonadota; class Alphaproteobacteria; order Rhizobiales; family Rhizobiaceae; genus BOKV01. Next base: position 320,906 of record CAVONR010000006.1, read on the forward strand.
CTTTTGCGCAGAGCCAGACCATTCCCAATTTCTGGCCCCGCGGCGAGGTTCTGTCCAAGCCCGACCTTTCCAACGTGCAACGGCTGCGCTTCCTGACGACGACCGATTTCCCGCCCTTCAATTTCATCGATCGAAAGAAGCGGCTGACCGGTTTTCACATCGACCTGGCGCGGGCGGTATGCGCCGAACTCGGCATCCTCGCCAAGTGCCAGATACAGGCGCTGCCGTGGAACGAACTCGAGGCGGCGCTTGAGCGCGGCGATGGCGACGCGATCATCGCGGGTCTCGAGATCACCGCCCAGTCGCGGGCAAAGTACGAATTCTCCCGGCCGTACCTGCACATTCCGGCGCGCTTCGCGGCAAAGCGCGGTGCGGCGCTGGCCGAACCGATGACGCGCGCCGTACGAGGCAAGACAACCGGCGTCATCGCCGGTTCGCAGCATGCGAAATGGTTCGCGGAAGCGTTCAAGGGCGCCAAGACGCAGGAATTTCCCGACAAGGCCGCTGCCTTCGAGGCGTTGAAATCGGGCAAGGTCGATATCGTCCTTACCGACGCGGTTTCGCTTGCCTTCTGGCTGGTGTCGCAGGACTTGGCCGATTGCTGCGCCTTCGCCGGAGGCCCGTATCTGTCCGAGAGTTATTTCGGGCACGGGATGGCCATTGCGTACGCCAAGGGCCGGAGCGACCTTGCGGCCGCTACCGATTACGCGCTGAAGGAACTGAACGACAAGGGCGAGTTCGCGGAACTCTACCTGCGGTATTTTCCGCTTAGCCTCTACTAGTTCAACGCCGGAACGGCACCATCAGCAGCCATGCGAAGCCGAGTGGCCGCTCGTCCTGCCAGTCCGGCAAGCCGATCCGCATCTGTTCGTGGCCAAGTGCGGGCTGTGGCACATAGGTGCGGAACAGCCGATCCCAGATCGACAGGTTGAAGCCGTAGTTGGAATTGGTTTCTCGCCGGTCGATCGAGTGATGCACCCGGTGCATGTCGGGCGTCACGATGAGAAGGCGCAGCCACCCGTCCAGCCACAACGGCAGCTTGATGTTGGCATGGTTGAACATCGCCGCCCCGTTGAGCACGATCTCGAAGATCAGCACCGATTGCCAGGGCGCGCCCAGCGCCAGCACGACCAGATATTTCCACGCCATCGACAGGACGATTTCCAACGGGTGAAACCGAACCGCGGTCGTCAGGTCGAAATCCACGTCGCTGTGATGCATGCGGTGGATCCGCCAGAAGACCGGCACCTTGTGACTGGCGAGATGCTCCAGCCAGACCGCGAAATCCAGCACCACGAACGACACGGCGATCGCAATCCAGAGCGGCACGGCGAAATTGTTGAACAGGCCGATCCCGGTGTCGGCCGCCCACAGTGCGCCGCCGACGGCCGCTGTCTTGAAGATCAGCCGTACCAGCACGCTGTCCAGCACCACCATGGCGAAGTTCGCACTCCAGCGGCGTGCCTTCACCGGCTTGGGTTCGCGGCGCGGCGCCAGCACTTCCAGCACTGCCAGCAGCAGGAACAGGCCGAGGAAAATACCGAGCCTGATCTGTGCCTCGCCGGTCAATTCCGCGCCTCCCTCACAGCTTCTGGTGCCGCGCGCGGGCACCGCGCTCTATTGCCGCACAAACCAGCTTGTCGAGTTTGAAGTGGTCGCGGATGATCTGCAGCAGCCGCAACTCCTCCTGCTCCACTTGCAGATCGGCCGCGGCCACCTCCACCGCGAGCGCATAGGCCGTCTCGTGAAGGTTTTTCGGCAGGCTCTCCTTTGCCGCGTCGAGTACCTGCTGCAAGCCATCCTCGGCCTGCAGCACCTCCCTGCAGACATTGGCGGCCATCATCAGCATGTCCGGCGTGTAGCCCTTGAATATCGGCAAGGTCTTGATGATGTTGCCGATCTTGCCAAGTTCCGCATCGGTCATGGAACGGTCGGCCGCGGACATCGTCACCATGATGTGGATCAGCGCGTCGTGCTGCGTGGTCTTGGCCATGTTCGATTGCCCCCCGGTGTGTGTGTCGTGAACGATTGGTTGACCTTTAAGGTAGGGCGTGCCGGCGCCTGCCGCAAGGCGCTTGGAAACGGCTGCGCGATGCTCTACACCCGCCAGTCACGCGGCAAATGCCGCAAGGCAACTGCAAACAGACCCTGGAACGCCCGATGACCGGCGAAAATGCCACGCACCTATCCCTGCCAGCAATCACGCGCGACGGCGAACTTTCGGCCGCAGCGGCAAAGTGCAACGCCTGGGATTTCGAGGAAGCGCGCAAGATCATCCGCCGGTACGAAAAGCGCGGCTTTCCCGCGCAAGTGCTGTTCGAGACCGGGTATGGCCCCTCCGGCCTGCCGCATATCGGCACGTTCGGCGAGGTCGCGCGCACATCCATGGTGCGCCACGCCTTCCGCATCCTGACCGACGACAGCGTGCCGACGCGCATCCTGTGCTTTTCCGACGACATGGACGGCCTTCGCAAGGTGCCGGGCAACGTGCCCGATCCGGCCGCCATGGAGAAATGGCTCGACATGCCGCTGACGCGCGTGCCCGATCCGTTCGGTTCGCCCCACGGCTCCTTCGGCCACGCCAACAATGCCCGGCTGCGGGTGTTCCTCGACCGCTTCGGCTTCGATTACGAGTTCGCCAGCGCCACGGATTATTATACCTCCGGCCGCTTCGACGAGATGCTGCTGCGCATGCTCGAAGTCTATGACGACGTGATGGAAATCATCCTGCCGACGCTGGGCCCGGACCGCAAGGCGACCTATTCGCCCTTCCTGCCCGTCAGTCCGCGCACCGGAAAGGTGCTGCAGGTGCCGATGATCGAGCGCGACACGGCCCGGGGCACCATCGTCTATCTCGACCCGGAGACGGGCGAGAAGGTCGAGACGGTCGTCACCGGCGGTGCGGTCAAGTGCCAGTGGAAGGCAGACTGGGCGCTGCGCTGGGCTTCGCTCGGCGTCGATTACGAAATGGCCGGCAAGGACCTGATCGATTCCGTCACGCTCTCCTCGCGCATCTGCAAGGCGCTGGGCAAGCTGCCCCCCGAGGGTTTCAACTACGAGCTTTTCCTCGACGAGAACGGCCAGAAGATTTCAAAGTCCAAGGGCAATGGCCTGACCATCGACGACTGGCTGGCCTATGCGCCGACGCAGAGCCTGTCGCTCTTCATGTACCAGAAGCCGAAAACGGCCAAGCGCCTGTTCTTCGACGTCATTCCGCGCCAGGTAGACGAGTATTTCCAGTACCTTGCCGCCTATGAGGCGCAGGACTGGGAGAAGCGGCTGCAAAATCCGGTCTGGCACATCCATTTTGGCAATCCGCCGAAGGTGGACATGCCGGTGTCCTACACCATGCTGCTCAATCTCGTCAGCGCTTCCAACGCGCATGACAAGTCGATCCTTTGGGGCTTCATCTCCGCCTACATGCCGGGGGTCACGGCGCAAACCCATCCGGTGCTGGACGAACTGGTCGGCTTCGCTATCCGCTATTTCGAGGATTTCGTGAAGCCGGCGAAGAAGTTCCGGCCCGCGAGCGAACAGGAACTCGCCGCCCTTTCCGAACTCGACGCGAGGCTCGCGCAGCTGGAACCGGGAGCCGATGGCGAGGCTATCCAGAACGTTGTCTTCGCGGTTGGCAACGAGCAGGGCTATGCCAATTTGCGCGACTGGTTCCAGGCGCTCTACCAGATACTGCTCGGACAGGACCAGGGACCGCGCTTTGGCTCCTTCGTGGCGCTGTACGGCATCGAACGCACGCGCGCGCTGATTGCGCAGGCGCTGCAGGGCAAGCTCGCCGCCTGAGAAAGCCTTATTGGCTGGCCCAAAGGATGCGGGCGATCCAGTCGATCTCGCTCGTCTCCAGCACGCGGTCCTCGTGCTCGGGATTGATCGACTTCAGCTCGACCTGCCTGGCCGTCCGTCGCGCCAGCAGCTTGGCCATCACCTCGCCGCCCCGCGTGCGCACGACCACCCTGTCGCCCTTGTGGATGTTGGCGCCCGGCGCAACGATGATGACATCGCCGCTGCGGTAGAGCGGCAGCATGGAATCGCCCGTCACCTTCAACGCATAGACGCTGTCGGCATCGCCTGCTGGAAACTGGATTTCGTCCCAGCCCTGGCCGGCGGGAAATCCGCCATCGTCGAAGAATCCCCCGACACCGGCCTGCGCGAAGCCGAGCAGCGGCACGGCGCTCGGCGGAACGCGGTAATTGCCGGGCATGGCCTGACGGGCGGCGGGCTTGTTTTCGCGGTGCTGCACCGGCTCCTGCATCAGCTCCATGAACTGTTCGAGCGGGGTGCCGGTCGCCTTCAGCGCCTTGGCGATGGACTCGGTCGAAGGCCAGCGCGGACGGCCCGATGGCGTGATCCGCTTCGACTTGTTGAAGCTGGTCGGGTCGAGCCCGGACTTGCGCGCAAGCCCCGAGGGCGTCAGGCGGTGCATGGCGGCCAGGGCGTCGATCGCGGCCCAGACTGCATCGTGCGAAAGCATGCGTTCTTCCCCTGCCAGTTGGTCGCCAATTCCCGGAAAAGGAAATTATTCCTTTTTAGCCAGATCACATTTGTGAGTCCAGCCTGCCTGCCCGAATTTGGTCACAATGTGCGAAACGGCCCGCGCCCGCTGGTGATCATCTGGTCCAGATGGTCCAGCCGGTCCTGTCCCCAGAAGGGTTCGCCCTTGTAGACGTAACACGGCGAGCCTATCGCATCGGCCTCGATGGCGGCCCTGGTGTTCGCCTCGCGCACTTCCCCGGCATGCGGAGCCTTTGCAAGTTCGATAATGTGCGCGGCGTCGAAACCGCACTCCTTCAGCAGCGCTGAAATCACACCCTCGTCGGCAATCTGCCGGTCCTTCGACCACAATGCCTCTCCAACGGCAAAGGCGAAATCGGCAGCGCTTCGGCCCGCGTCGTTGAGCGCAATGATAGTGCGGTCCGCCAGTTCCGGATCGGTCGGAAAGGAGGAGGGTTTGGGATTGAGATGCAGCCCGCGCATCAGCGCGATGCGCTGCAATTCGATCAGCCGGTAGCGTTGGCGCAGCGGCGTGCGCTGGCCGAGCGGAACGCTGCCCGACACCGCCCAAACCCCCATGAGATTGACCGGCCTGAACCGCACCTTCTTTCCGTGCTTGCCGGCGATGGACATCAGTTGGCGATGCCCGAGCCAGGCAAAGGGCGAGACGGAACTGAAGAAATAGTCGATTGCATCGTCCATGACAGCCTCCCGGGAAAAACCGAGTTTGCATGCCGGCATCTTTGCGGGCAAGTTCACGAAAGCCACAGGGTGCAAGGAAAATGAACGAGGAAGCCGCAGCGCTGCTTGCCAGGGCCTACGCGCTGAAGGATGCCGGCGAGGCGCGCGCGCTCTACCGCGAATGGGCCACCAGCTATGACGCCACCATGCTGGAGGGGTTGGGATATCTCACTCCGGCGCGCACGGCAGATCTGCTCGCCGCCTATGCCGAGGGCCGCGACTGCCGCGTTCTCGATGTCGGCAGCGGCACCGGGCTTGCCGGCGCGGCGCTGGCGGCGCACGGCTTCACCAACATCGATGCGCTGGATTTCTCGCCGCAAATGCTGGCGGTGGCGCAGGCGCGCGGCGTCTATGCGAAACTCATCGAGGCCGACCTGACGCAGCCGCTGGCGCTGCCATCCGACAGCTACGATGCGATGATCTGCACCGGCACTTTCACCCACGCCCATGTCGGCGCGCAGTGCCTCGATGAACTCTTCCGCGTGCTGGCGCCGGGCGGCATGTTCGCCTGCACGGTGCACAAGGATGTGTGGCATTCGGCAGGCTTTTCCGTGAAGATTGCAAGCCTGGAGCGCGCTGGAACACTCGCCGTGCTTTACCACCAGCCCGGCATCTACTATCGCGGCTCGGTCGAGCCGGAAGGCTATTATTGTGTTTGGCATCGCAAGGCAGGATCATGACAAGGACGGCATTGATAACTGGAGCGGCGCGCGGCATCGGCCTTGCAACGGCAAGGCGTTTTCTTCGCGAGGGCTGGCAAGTGGCGGTGGTCGACATCGACGCGCCGCAATTGGAGACCGCCGCCGCCGATCTCGAAGGCGCGCTGCTCATCCACGGCGATGTCTCTGACGAGGGCTCGGTCGCGGCCTTCACCGATGCCATCGCGGCGCGGTTCGGGCGGCTGGACGCGCTTGTCAACAATGCCGGCGTCGCCGATTTCGGGCCGATCGAGGAGACGACCTTCGAGCGCTGGCGGCGCGTGATGGCGACCAATCTCGACGGCGTGTTCCTGACCACGCAAGCAGCCATTCCGCTGCTGAAGCGGCAGGGCGGGGCGATCGTCAACATCGCCAGCATCTCGGGACTGCGCGCCTCCACGCTGCGCGTCGCCTATGGCACGTCCAAGGCCGCCGTGATCCAGTTGACGTTGCAACAGGCAGCGGAACTGGGCGAGCACGCCATCCGCGCCAATTGCATCTGCCCCGGCCCGGTGCGCACCAAGCTCGCCATGGCGGTGCATTCGCCGCAAATCATCGCCGCCTACCACGATGCCATTCCGCTCAACCGCTACGGCTCGGAAGACGAGATCGCCAACGCTATCCACTTCCTGTGCAGCAGCGAGGCGAGCTACATTACCGGCCAGGTACTTTCGGTCGACGGCGGCTTCGAGGCCGTGGGCATAGGATTGCCGGCATTGCGGGGGTAGGCGGCCTGGCCCTTGTCCGCAGTTGGCGCGTGGCTGGTTTAGTCCCTCCCCCAAGGGGGAGGGACAAGAGGGGAACCCCCTACGCCGCCTTCTTTGCCTCGGCCGGCTTGAAGCGGTCGTAGAAGCTTTCATTTCGACCCGCCATGTCGAGCAGCAGCTTCGTTGCGGCTTGAACTGCGGCGCCGTATTTCTTCTGCAGCTTCTTGGCCATTTCGACGAACTTCGCCGCGCCCATGCCGTCGATGTAGGAGAGCGCCCCGCCGGTGTAGGGCGCGAAGCCGAAGCCGAGGATCGAGCCGACATCGGCCTCGCGCGGATCGGTGACGATGCCTTCCTCCAGCACGCGCGCGGCTTCCAGCGCGATGGTGACGGCAGGAAGCGCTGCTTCAGTTCCTGCACGTCGATCTTGTCGGGGTCCTGCTGCGGAAAGAGGTCCTTGAGGCCGGGCCACAGCTGCTTCTTCGCCGGCTTTGCCGGATAGTCGTAGAAGCCCTTGCCGTTCTTGCGGCCGAAGCGGCCGATGCTCGTCGACCATGCGTGTCGATCAGCGCCATGTGCTCGCTGGTCGACGGCCTTCTCGCCCAGGTCGCGAACCGTCTGGTTCATGATCTTCTGGGAAAGGTCGATCGCCGTCTCGTCGTTGAGCGCCAGCGGACCGACCGGCATGCCGGCCATCTTGGCGGCGTTCTCGATCATCGGCCGCCGGAACGCCCTCGATCAGCATGTTGTAGGCTTCCGACATGTAGCGCAGCACGCAGCGGTTGACGTAGAAGCCGCGCGTGTCGTTGACGACGATCGGCGTCTTCTTGATCGCGCGCACATAGTCGATCGCCATGGCCAGCGCCTTGTCGCCGGTCTTCTTGCCGAGGATGATCTCCGATCAGCATCATGCTGTCGACCGGCGAGAAGAAATGGATGCCGATGAAGTGCTTCGGCCGTCGCCGAAGTTCTTCGCCAGCGACCGGTGATCGGGATGGTCGAGGTGTTGGAGGCGAAGATCGCGCCGGCCTTCAGCGCCGCCTCGGCGCTTCTCGGTCACGGTCTTCTTGACGTCGGAATCCTCGAACACGGCCTCGATGACGAGGTCGCAGTCGGCCAGGTCGGCATAGTCGGCGGTCGGCGTGATCAGCGAAAGCAGCGCTTCCTTCTGCTCCGGCGATGCGCCCGCGCCCTTGATCGCCTTGGTCATCGAGATCGTCGGAATGCGCCTTGCCCTTGTCGGCGGCTGCCATGTCGCGGTCGAGCAGCACCACGGGATGCCGGCCTTGGCCGTGACATAGGCGATGCCAGCGCCCATGAAGCCGGCGCCGCCAAGAACGCCGATCTTCTTGAATCTGCGATGGCGGCGACGCCGGCCGGGCGGCGCGCGCCCTTGTTCAGCTCCTGCAGCGAGACGAACAGCGAGCGGATCATCATGCCCGCCTCTGTCGTCGTCTGCAGGATCTCGGTGAAGTAGCGCTGCTCGATCGCGCAGCGCCGTGTCGAACGGCACCAGCAGGCCTTCATAGACGCATTTCAGGATGGCGGCGCGCGCCGGGATAGTTGCCGTAGGTCTCGCGGCGCAGGATGGCGATGGCCGCCGGCCAGAAGCTGGGCGCCCTGCGCCGAATAGACCGGGCCGCCCGGCAGCTTGAAGCCCTTCTCGTCCCAGGGCTGCGACCGGCTTCAGCCCGTCCTTGATCATCTCCTTGGCGGCCTCGACCAGCTTCGCCGGCGCGGCGCACCTCGTGGACCAGGCCCATGGCGCTTGGCCTTCTGCGGCGTCAAGCGTCTGGCCCGGTAGTCAGCATCTGCAGCGCGTCCTGCGTGTCGGTCAGGCGCGGCACGCGCTGCGTGCCGCCGGCGCCGGGGAAGATGCCGACCTTGACTTCCGGCAGCGCCATCTTGACCTTGTCGGATCGTCGGCAGCGACGCGGCCATGGCAGGCGAGCGACAGCTCGAACGCGCCGCCCATGCAGGTGCCGTTGATCGCGGCGACCCATGGCTTGCCGCCGGTCTCCAGCTTGCGCAACAGCCATGTCCATGCGGCCGGCGATGTCGAACAGCAGCTTGGCGGCGCCTTCCGGATCCTTGGCCTTCTGCTCTTGCGATAGGTGGCGAAGCATGCCTTCGCAGCATGGTGAGGTCGGCGCCGCCGGAAAACGCGTCCTTGCCGGAGGTGATGACCGACGCCCTTGACGCCCGCATCGGCGCGACATCGCATCGACGATCTGCTCCAGTTCGTCCATCACCTCCTCGGTGAAGACGTTCATCGACTTGCCGGGCATGTCCCAGGTGACGAGCGCGATGCCGTCGGCGTCGGTTTCGACGGTGAAGTTCTTGTAGGTCATTTGAGGTCTCCCTTGCGGCGCAGCCTGCGGCGCGCACGTGAATGTCGTTGTTCTCAGTAGGGTTTGCCGTCGCGGTGCATGAAGCGAACCGTGCCGTTGATGCGCTCGAAGATCAAATCGTCATGCGGATAGTGCCCGCGCTCGGCTTGTGCGCGGGTGCCGACTTCCAGATAGAGCGGTGTCCGTGCCCGTGCGGTTTTCCAGATGATGCCCGGCCGCGACGCCTGCCTTGAAGCCGGCGGCATCGCCAGCCTGCAGCACGGTCTCGCTCTCGCCTTCGACCAGCACGGCCTCGCCTTGCAGGATGTAGACGAACTCGTCCTCGTTCTCGTGCCAGTGGTTCATTGCGGATCGCCCGCCCGGCATCAGCCTCGTGAGGTTGACGCCGAACTGGTCGAGCCCGGCGGCATTGCCGAGCGCCTGCTTGGCGCGCCCGCTCATCGCAGCCACGAAAGGCTCGGGATAGATCGTCGTGGTCCGCACCGGAACCGAGGCGATGTCGATCTTCGGCATCAGACCCTCTCGATGATCGTTGCCGTGCCCATGCCGGCGCCGATGCAGAGCGTGACCAGCGCGGTGTTCTTGTCGCGGCGCTCCAGTTCGTCGAGCACGGTGCCGAGGATCATCGCGCCGGTCGCGCCGAGCGGATGGCCCATGGCGATCGCGCCGCCGCATGACGTTGATCCTGTCGTGGTCGATCTCGAAGTGCCTGCATGTAGCGCAGCACGACCGAGGCGAAGGCCTCGTTGAGCTCGAACAGGTCGATGTCCGACAGCTTCATCTTGGCGCGCTTGAGCAGCTTCTCGGTCACGTCGACCGGGCCGGTCAGCATCAGCGCCGGATCGGAGCCGATGTTGGCGAAGGCGCGGATCCGCGCGCGCGGCTTCAGGCCGAGCGCCTTGCCGCCCTTCTTCGAGCCGAGCAGCACCGCCGCCGCGCCGTCGACGATGCCCGAGGAATTGCCGGCATGGTGCACGTGGTTGACGCTTCTCGACCTCCGGATGCGCCTGGATCGCGACGGCATCGAAACCGCCCATCTCGCCCGGCATCACGAAGGAGGGTTCGAGCGAGGCAAGGCTCTGCATGTCGGTGGTGGGGCGCATGTGCTCGTCCTGCGCGAGGATCGTGAGGCCGTTGAGGTCCTTGACCGGGATGACCGACTTCTTGAAGCGGCCGTCTTCCCAGCTCTTGGCCGCGCGCTTCTGGCTCTCGACCGCATAGGCGTCGACATCGTCGCGCGAGAAGCCGTATTTCGTGGCGATGAGGTCGGCCGAAATGCCCTGCGGCATGAAATAGGCGGGCAGCGCCACGGACGGGTCCATCGACCACGCGCCGCCGGACATGCCCATGCCGACGCGGCTCATCGATTCGACGCCGCCGGCGATCACGATCTCGTCCGAGCCTGCCGCGATCTTGGCTGCGGCGAAGTTGATGGCGTCGAGGCCCGAGGCGCAGAAGCGGTTGATCTGGATGCCGCCGACCGTCTTGTCGTAGCCCGCCTCGAACACCGCGGCGCGCGCAATGTCGGAACCGGCTTCGCCGACCGGATCGACGCAGCCGAGGATGATGTCGTCGACGAGCTTGCTGTCATAGCCGTTGCGGTCGCGCAGGGCGGAAAGCGTGTGGGCCGCAAGGCGGACCGCCGGCACCTCGTGCAGGCTGCCGTCCTTCTTGCCCTTGCCGCGCGGCGTGCGCACATGGTCGTAGATATATGCCTCGGACATTGCATGTCTCCTTTGGTTTGCGTCAGGCCGATGCCGGGCCGGAGGGCAACAGCGCTTCAGGCGCCGCCCAGTTTTCAAGCGATTGGATGCGTTTCAGCCATGCCCCGATGGCCGGGTATTCGTCCCAGTCGACGCCGATGTCCTGCGGCCAGAAGAGATACCCGCAGATTGAGATGTCGGCGATGGTCGGGCGATTGGAAGCCACCCAGTCATGGTTGGCCATGTGGCCGTTGAAGATCTTCAGCGCCGCGATCATGCGGCCCTTCATGAACTCGGTTTCCGGCGCGCCGTCCTTCTTGGCGAAGTTGCGCAGGAAGCGGTAGGTCGCGGCATACGAGGTGAGCTTGTGGTTGTCCCACAATATCCAGCGCAGCACTTCGCGCTCCTGCGCCTCGCCTTCCGGCTTGAACATGCCTGTGGCATTGGCAAGGTGGTAGAGCATGTTGCCCGATTGCGAGAGCACCAGTCCGCCTTTGGTGTTGTCCACCAGCACCGGCACTTCGCCCATCGGGTTGAGCGCGCGGAACTGCGGCGTGCGGGTCTCGCCGTTGAAGAAGTCGACCCAGACCGGTTCCCAGTCGCATTGCGCCAGCGTCAGCATCAGCGCCGCCTTGTAGGCGTTGCCGGACTGGACGAAGCAATGCAGCGTGTAATCGGCCATCAGGCGCTGCCTTCGACGATGACGATATTGCCGGTCGAGGCGGCTTCGCGGTGCAGCTTGGCCTTCTGGTACTGTTCGCTGTTCCAGCAGGCCCAGGCTTTCTCGAGGCTCTCGAACTCGATCACCACATGGCGCGCGCCAAGGCCGGAGCCCCAGACCTCCGTTGCCTGTCCGCCGCGCACGATGAGGTTCGCGCCGTGCTCCTTGTAGGCGGGACCCGCCTCGGCCAGGTAGCTCTTGTAGCGCTCCGGATCGTGGACGTGGACGTGGGCTATCCAGTAACCTTTGGGCATTCCTGCCTCCCCTTCAGAGCGACCTTGAAATCAGCAGTTTCATGATCTCGTTGGTGCCGCCATAGATGCGCTGCACGCGCGCGTCGCGGTACATGCGCGCGATCGGATATTCGTTCATGTAGCCATAGCCGCCGAACAATTGCAGGCAGTCGTCGACGACGCGGCCCTGCAATTCGGTCAGCCAGTAGCTTCGCCATGGAGGCGAGCTCGGGCGTCAGCCGGCCCTCGAGGTGCTCGGCGACGCACCAGTCGTAGAAGGTGCGGCCGACCACCGCCTCGGTCTTCATCTCGGCCAGCTTGAACTGCGTGTTCTGGAACTCGATCACCGCCTTGCCGAAGGCCTTGCGCTCCTTGACGTAGTCGATGGTCAGCGCCAGCGCCCGCTCGACCGATGGCGATCGCCGTCGCGCCGATCTGCAGGCGCTCCTGCGGCAATTGCTGCATCAGCTGGTACGAAGCCCTGGCCTTCCTCGCGAGCCGAGCAGGTTGGCGGTCGGCACGCGCACGTCGTTGAAGAAGAGCTCCGACGTGTCGTTCGCCTTCAGCGCCGATCTTGTCGAGGTTGCGCCCGCGCGTGAAGCCCTCGGCCTCGTCGGTCTCGACGACGATCAGCGAGGTGCCCTTGGCGCCCTTGTGCCGGGTCGGTCTTGGTCGACCACGATGATGAGATTGGCGTGCTGGCCGTTGGTGATGAAGGTCTTCGAGCCGTTGATGCGGTAGTGGTTGCCGTCCTTCACCGGCGCGCGTCGGATGCCCTGCAGGTCGGAGCCGGCGCCGGGCTCGGTCATGGCGATGGCGCCGATCAGTTCGCCGCTCGCCATGCGCGGCAGCCATTTGCGCTTCTGCTCCTCCGAGCCGTAGTGCAGGATGTACGGCGCGACGATGGAGTTGTGCAGGCCGATGCCGAAGCAGTCGACGCCGACATGGCTCGATCGCCTCGATGATTGCGCTCTCATGCGCATAGGTGCCGCCGGACCCGCCATATTCTTCCGGCATCGAGGCGCACAGCAGGCCGGCCTCGCCCGGCCTTCTCCCACAATGCCGCGGTCGACGATGCCCGTTCTTCTCGAACTCCTCGTAGCCGGGGGCGACCTCCTCCTCCAGCCAGCTTCGTCGCCATGTCCTGCAGCATGGCGACGTCGTCGCTGCTTCCATGCGGGGCGGTGACGCCCAGGATTTCGGCCGGCCTCATGCGATTTCCTCCCGCAACAAGTGGCTGATGCTCAGAACGCCTCCGCCGGCAGCGCCATCATGCTGTCGGCGCCGGTTTCGATGCGGGCGAGGTGCGCCTGCGTCTCCGGCAGCACACGCTCCATGAAGTAGCGCCCGGTCGCAAGCTTCGTCTCGTAGAAGGATGCCTTGCCATTGGCCCCGGCCGCAAGCGCCTCGTTGCGCCTTCTCGGCCATCATCGCCCACATGTAGCCAAGGCAGACAAGGCCCGATGAGGTGCATGTAGTCGGTGGAGGCGGCGCCCGCATTGTCGGGGTTCTTCATGCCGTTCTGCATCAGCCACATCGTGGCCGCCTGCAGCTCCTTCACGGCCTTGCGCAGCGGCTTGGTGAAGCGGCACCATCGCCTCGTTGTCGCGGTGCTTCGCAGGAAGTCGTTCGACCTCCTCGAGGAAGGCCCGCATGGCGCGGCCGCCATCCTTGGGCAGCTTGCGGCCGACGAGGTCGAGCGCCTGGATGCCGTTGGCGCCCTCGTAGATCATGGCGATGCGCGCGTCGCGCACGAACTGCTCCATGCCCCATTCCTCGATGTAGCCGTGGCCGCCGAACACCTGCTGCGCCGCGACCGCGTTGTCGAAGCCCTTGTCGGTCAGCACGCCCTTGATGACCGGCGTCAGCAGGCCCATCAGGTCGTCGGCGCGCTGGCGCTCTTCCTCGGAGGTCGGCGCGGTGCGAAATGTCGCCCTTGAGCGCCGCCCACAGCATGAACGCGCGGCCCGCCTCGTTGAAGGACTTGATGTTCATCAGGTTGCGGCGGATGTCCGGGTGGACGATGATCGGATCGGCCTTCTTGTCCGGCGCCTTCGGGTCCGGTCAGCGAGCGGCCCTGGAGGCGGTCCTTGGCGTAGGCGGCGGCGTTCTGGTAGGCGACCTCCGCGATCGCCAGCCCTGCAGGCCGACGCCGAGCCGCGCCTCGTTCATCATCGTGAACATGGCGTTGAGGCCCTTGTTCTCCTGCCCGATCAGATAGCCCGTCGCCTCGTCATAGTTCATCACGCAGGTGGAGTTGCCGTGGATGCCCATCTTCTCCTCGATCGAGCCGCAGGAGACGCCGTTGCGCGCGCCCGGGCGTGCCGTCGGCGTTGAGGAGGAACTTCGGCACGATGAACAGCGAGATGCCCTTGGTGCCCTCCGGCGCGCCTTCGATGCGGGCCAGCACCAGGTGGACGATGTTCTCGGCCAGGTCGTGCTCGCCGGCCGAGATGAAGATCTTCTGGCCGGAGATCTTGTAGCTGCCGTCGCCTGCGGCACGGCCTTGGTGCGCAGCAGGCCGAGGTCGGTGCCGCAATGCGGCTCGGTCAGGTTCATCGTGCCGGTCCAGCGGCCCTCGATCATCTTCGGCAGGTAGGTCTGCTTCTGCTCCGTCGGTGCCGTGGACCTGGATCGCGGCGATCGCGCCCTGGGTCAGGCCCGGATACATGAGAAGGCCATGTTGGCCGAGGACAAGATACTCGCCCACCGCCGAGTGCAGCGCGTAGGGCAGGCCCTGCCCGCCATATTCCGGATCGGCCGCAAGACCCATCCAGCCGCCCTCGCTTGTACGCCTCGAAGGCCTGCTTGAAGCCCTTGGGCGTCGTCACGGAGCCGTCGTCGTGGCGCGTGCAGCCTTCCACGTCGCCCGAATGGTTGAGCGGCTGCAGCACCTCTTCGCACAGCTTGGCGCCTTCGCCCAGGATCGCCTCCAGCATTTCGGGCGTCGCCTCCTCGAAGCCGGGCAGATTGTTGTAGCGCTGCAGGTTCAGCACCTCGTTCAGTACGAACAGGCTGTCCTGGACGGGGGCTGTGTAGCTGGGCATGAGACCCTCCTTGAGCAAATCGGAAGCGGCGCGAGGTGCTTGGCGCAAACGCCCGCCAGGCCGTTCACAAGGCCGGGCAGGTGAGCGCCTTGCTATCAAACTTTTACGTTTGCGTAAACGTAATTTTCAGAAAAATTACAAAAAACGCGGCACACACTCATCGTGAAAATTGGTCGCTTTTGCGCCAAACCGCGTGCTAAAGGGATGAAAAACCACTCCTTGTGCGGGCGCAGCGCGGCAAACGCAAGAAAACGCCGAGCGCCGTGAAGGCGTCCGCGCATCTGCACCGCTTTTGCGAGGATGCAAGTGAGCGCGCGGGCGCGCTTACTTCGACCTTTTCGGAGAGATTGTTCGATCGTTTCGGAGAGCTTGGTGATGGCGGCCTCGATCTCGGTCTTCTGCAACTTCAGGACATCGAGCTGCGCGACGAACTTGTCGAGCACGGCCTGCAGCGGGTTCTGTCCGTTGCCGCCGGTATCGTAGATGTGCATCAGCTCCTGGATCTCGGTCAGCGGAAAGCCGACCTGCTTCGCAAGCAGGATGATCTTGAGGCGCGCACGATCACGCGCCGAATAGAGGCGCGTCGATCCCTCCCGGTTGGGATGTATCAGGCCGCGGTCCTCGTAAAAGCGCAGCGTTCTCAGCGTGACGTCGAATTCGCGCGCCAGGTCACCGATCCGGTACACGTCCCGGCGTTGCCCTTCGGGATCGGGTACCAGCTGGTCGAGAAGCGCAACATGTTCCTCATATTGCATTCATGTACCTCTAATCAGTTGGGCGGCTTTTGCCGCTTTCTGTTTTGTCACCGCTGCCCCACGCAGTTTGTCTGGTGACCACTGACTGAAAGGAACTAGTCTGCATCAGCCTTTTTCGGTCAGTCCACCGTCACGACAACGATGCAATAACCAATTCGTTCCATCGATTTCCGGATGGTGGTTCGGAAAAAACTCCGAAAGAACTAGATGCTTGTTTGTATTGACGTTACGGACAGATTTTAGCCGTCGTTTCTTGGCCTGTATTGCAGTCTGATCCCCGGCAAAAACGGTATGTCGGTAGGAGAAAAAAGACAAATGCATAATGGCGTAATGGCTTGTGCGGCCCGCACGCATTAGCCAACAAGTTAACTCCTTGTTTACCCTGTTGGCAGAAAGGTGAAGCGAGCCCACAGGGGATTCGCGAGGCGATTTCAGGCTGGTTCAGGTGTTTCGCCGCAGTTGGCGTGCGAGGCATTCCGTCCAGCGACCGGAAAATGAAACGCCCCGATCGCGCAGAAACTGTGGATATGTCGAGGCGCAGGAACGGTAGCCAGTCGAATGAGCCGCATCAGGTCCCAATTGGAAGCCATCCGCCGCAATTCGGCGCAGTCCGGTAACCCCTCCGGCGGCGACCGCCCCGTGGACGATGGCTACCTTGACCAGCAGCAATACGCACCACAGCCCGTGCACCGCGCCGCGCCGGGCAGGGAGCCCATGCGCAACGATTACCGGCAGCCCCAGCTGGCGCCCAACCAAGCGCCCACTCATGCGCCGATGGGCGGCGGCGAGATTGACCGCATCCGCGAACGGCTGGATCAGCTCACCGGGGCCATCGGCTCGCTCGCACGTTCGCAGTCCAGGCCCGCGACGCAATATCCTCAGTACCAGGCGCCCCCCGCGGCGCCGGCCGATGATCGCAACGCCGCCGCCGCGCTTGCCCGCCTCGAACTCCTGCAGCGCGAGATGGTGGACATCAAGTCGCTTGTGACGCAGATCGCCGGGCGCGACCCGGGACAGGAACTGGCGCTCGACATGCGCCGCATCGCCGATGGCGTCGCACGGCTGCAGGATGCGCCGCAATCGGCGCCCATCGACCACATGGCGCATCTGGAGGAGGTCGCGCACGAACTGCACCAGATCCGCGAGGCCATCCTTGGGTTGGCGCAGGAGCGCAACGCATTCGATCCCGCGCCGATCGCACGTTCGTTGGAAGACGGCTATGCGCGTATTGCCGGACGGCTGGACACGCTGGAGCGGCATGCACAGGCAGCCAACCAGCCCGATCCGGCGCAGCACGAGGCGTTCGCAGCCTTGTCGGCCCAGATTTCGGGCATGCGCGGACTCGTGGAGCAATTGCCGATGCAATTGCCGATCGATGCGCTGTCGGCGCGCCTCGACGAGATCGCTGCCGCCGTGTCACATCTGGACGCAGACCAGTCGCAGTCGCGCAATTTCCGCGCCGTGGAAGAACGGCTTGACGAGATCACCCGCGCCCTGGTGGCGCTCTCGGTCAGCCCCGGCGGCTCCGATGACGGGCTGGAGCGGGTGGAGGCAAGGCTTGCCAGCCTCGCCCGCAATGTCGAAGACCTCGCGGCACAGCGCAACGCGGCTCCTGCCGATGGCGGATACGCCTCGCCCGTTCTCGACCACATCATGATGCAGCTTGGCGATCTTTCGGCCCGTGTGGAAGTCGGGCTTCCTTCCGCCGCGCTCGACCCCGCCCAGTGGGTCGATCCGGTTCTTGCGCGCCTCGACGAGATGGGCGCACGGATGGAGGGCCTCGCTTCCGGCCCCGCGCTCGACAGCGATTTGCTGCGCCTGCGCTCGCTCGAGGACCAGATCGCCGCGATTGCCTATCACATCGAACAGGTACCCTCGCAGCTGCCGGTCTCGGGCAACATCGCGGATGAACGCCTGGTATCGATGGAGCAGACACTGGGCGCAATTGCCGCCCGGCTCGAGACCGTTTCCTCGGACAGCGTCGATTTCTCACCCATTGCCAGCCGTCTCGACAACATCGAGCAGCAATTCATGGCAGCGCGCGAGATTGCTTCCGACGCCGCCGCGCAGGCGGCCGAGCGCGCCATCCAGTTATACGGCCGGATGCATCAGGAAGAGCCGGCAGGCGAGGCCATGGCCAATCCGCTCGACCTTGGCTCGATCACGCAAAAGCTGGAAAGCCTGGAACAGCAGATCGCGATTTCCCGCGACATGGCAATGGACGCGGTTGCGCAAGCCGCCGAACGCGCCGTGCAGATGGCAGGCGAGATGCCGGGCCGCGCCGGCTTCCAGAAAGCGCACCGGCCGATCCGCAGCCTGCCGCCGATCCCTACCTGGTGGAGCAGCTCTCCCGCGAAATGCAGAATCTGGAGGCGCAGGCCCGCGAGTTCTCGCACCGCAACGACGACAGCTTCGAAAGCATTCGCCAGGCGCTCGCGACCATTTCCGATCGCCTGCTGGGCATCGAGGACGACATCCGCCGCGCAACTGCCGAACCCGAGCCGGTGCAGCAGGAAGCACCACGTCCGCAAAGGCAAAACGCCCAGAGCGCATACTCGACGCAGCCCGCATACGCGCCGCAGCCCGCCTACGCCCCGCATGGCGGCGACGGGCATCCGGTTTCGGCCATGGACGCGCCGTATGTTCCCGAGCTTGCGCTGGCAAACGATGACAGCTGGAGCCAGATCGCGGCAGGCGACTATCCGCTTGCGCCGGCCCTGGCGGCGGACCGCAACGAGCCGGAGATCGAGGACGTGCCGCTCGAACCGGGATCGGGCGTACCCGATCTTGCCGCGCTGGTCCGCGACGCCAGCAAGCGGCGCCGCGCAAGCGCCGAGGCCGATGGCGCCGGCGGTACGCAGGACTTTCTCGCTGCCGCCCGGCGCGCCGCGCAGGCAGCGGCGATGGATGCCGCCAACGCCACCGCAATGCACGATACCGCCAGCGCCAAGCCGAAACTTTCGCTCAGGCTGCCCGCCTTCCTGCAGAACCGCCGCAAGCTGCTGATGGGAGCGAGCGCCGCCATCATCCTCGTCGCCGCCGGTCTGCCGCTCGTGAATTTCCTTTCCGGCGGACAGGGAACCCAGCAGGCGGAAATTGCCGGCAATGTCACGCAAGCCGAACCGCAGGAGGCGGCCGGCTCGCAAACGGCGCGTGCCGATCATCCCTCGAGACGGCGCAGTCCGCCTCTTCGCAGGAAGATGCGCAGGTGCAGGTGCGGCCGGTCGATCCACTGGAAGAGCCGCTCGACCAGGAAGCCGGCGCGGATTCGGCGATCGTGCAGGACCCAGGCACCGCTCCGGCCGATGCGCAGATATCTGCCGCCGACAGCGACGCCGGCGTCGAAATCCCGGCAATCCCGACCGAGATCGGCAATACGGCGCTGCGCCAGGCGGCCGAGGCGGGCGACCCGCTGGCGCTGTTCGAGATTGCGCGCCGCTATACCGATGGCGATGGCGTCGAGCGCAGCCTCGAGACCGCTGCCGCATGGTATGAGGTTTCGGCCAGAGCGGGTTCTGCTCCCGCGCAATACCGCCTCGCGAACTTTCTGGAAAAAGGCCACGGTGTAAAGCTCGACGTCGAGAAGTCGGCGCTGTGGTACCAGCGCGCCGCCGAGCAGGGCAATGCGCTGGCCATGCACAATCTCGCGGTGATCCACACTTCAGGCCTGGTCGGCGGCAAGCCGGACATGGAATCGGCGATCGGCTGGTTCCTCAAGGCAGCCGATCTCGGCGTCAAGGACAGCCAGGTCAATCTCGGCATCATCTTCGCCAAGGGCATAGGCGCGCAGCCCGATGTGGAGCAGGCATACAAGTGGCTGGCGATTGCAGCGCGCGGCGGCGACACCGATGCCGCCGCCAAGCGCGACACGCTGGCAGCCGCGATGCGTCCCGAACAGCTCGAAAAGGCGCGTGGCGAGGCCGAATTGTGGAAGCCGCAGACGCTCGATCCGGCGGCCAACGTCGCGGTGCCGAGGCCCGAGTGGAAGAGCGCCGGCGAAAGCGCGATGCTGCCCGGTTCTTCCATGAACACGGCCACGGATGCGGTGACGAAGGACCTGATCGCCAAGGTGCAGGCGCAGCTGGCGCAGATGGGATATGA
Organism: uncultured Alphaproteobacteria bacterium; assembly: GCA_963697325.1. Classification (GTDB taxonomy): domain Bacteria; phylum Pseudomonadota; class Alphaproteobacteria; order Rhizobiales; family Rhizobiaceae; genus BOKV01. The sequence continues at coordinate 340,469 of CAVONR010000006.1, forward strand.
TCCGGGACCGGCCGATGGCCAGATGGGCGAGCGCACCGTGGAGGCGGTCAAGGCATTCCAGAAGAAGGCGGGCCTTCCGGTCGACGGACAGATCACCGGGGAACTGTCTGAAGAAGCTCGATCCGGCAGCATGAGCGCTCCGCGATGCGCGGGTGAATTGACAACCGGAAATCGACGGCGCATCAACAAATTCGCGCGGTCCGGCGCCCGTTGCGACCAGCGCATTCCGACATAGCCTGCCAGCCCCCGGGAGATGCCGGTGAGCATCTATCTTCCGATCGCCGAATTGTCGGCCAACATCTTCGTCTTCTTCGCCATGGGCGGGGCGGTCGGCTTTCTGTCGGGCATGTTCGGCGTCGGCGGCGGCTTCCTGATGACGCCGCTGCTGATCTTCTCCAACATTCCGCCGGCCGTCGCGGTCGCCACCGGGACCAACCAGATCGTCGCCTCCTCGATTTCCGGCACGCTTGGCGCATTTGCGGCGCGGCACGATCGACTTCAAGCTGGGCATCGTGCTGCTGGTCGGGCGGCATCGTCGGCTCCGGGCATCGGCGTTGCGATCTTCACGCTGGCTGCGCAGCATCGGCCAGCTCGACCTCGTCATCTGCATGCCTCTACGTCATGTTCCTCGGCTCCGTCGGCACGCTGATGCTGATCGAGAGCCTTCGGCGCGCCGCCGCGTCAAGGCCGGCGGCAAGCGCCGACGTCCGCAAGCCCGGCCAGCACAACTGGATCCACGGGCTGCCGTTCAAGATGCGCTTCCGCGTCGAAGCTCTATCTCAGCGCCATTCCGGTCGCTGGCGATCGGCTTCGGCATCGGCCTGCTCGTCTCCATCATGGGCGTGGGCGGCGGCTTCATCATGGTGCCGGCGCTGATCTACCTGCTGCACGTGCCGACCAATGTCGTCATCGGCACCTCGCTGTTCCAGATCATCTTCGTCACCGCGTTCACCACCGTGCTGCAATCGACCACCAACCAGACCGTCGACATCGTGCTCGCCCTGGTCCTGATGGTCGGCGGCGTCATCGGCGCGCAGTTCGGCGCTGCCGCCGGCCAGCGGCTGCGCGGCGACCAGCTGCGCGCGTTGCTGGGACTGCTGGTGCTCTCCGTCTGCCTGCGCATGGCCTTCGAACTCGTGGTCACGCCCGCAAATCCCTACTCGATCACGGCAATCGCCGTGGGGAGCTTGTGAGTTGCCGCGGTTATTCCAGCCATGGCTGCGCGTTGCATCCGCGCTCGCTCTCGCCATCGGCCTGCTTGCGGCGCACCTGGGGGCGGCCGCGTGCGCAGCAGGTTGCGGCAGGAACCGGCCGAACAGATCCAGATCGGCATATCGACCGACGTGATCGGCCTGACCTCCGATTTCTCCGGCACGCGCATCGCGGTCTTCGGCACGCATCGAGAATGCGAACCGCGTGGCGCAGACGCTGAACGAATATGCCGATCGTCGTGGTGATACGCGGTCCGCTGGGCGACTATGTCGTGCGCCGGAAGGAGCGCGTCGCCGGCATCTGGATCAACCGCTCGGCCCGCACCTACCGCGCCGTACCCTCGTTCTATGCCCTGGCAGCCGACCGCCCGCTTGCCAAGATCGCGCACGAACCGCTGCTGAAGGAACACGAACTTGGGCATAAACAACATCGGCCTGAACCTTTACTCGCGCGGCGCGGACATCCTGCCGGCGCCCGAATTCGCTGAATCGCTTCGCCAGTTGCGGATGCGGCGCGAGCTGTTCACCGAGGATTTTTCCGGCGTCGAGTTCCTCGGCTCGACCCTTTTCCGCGCGACACTTTCCATTCCCTCCGACGTACCGCTGGGCGAGCATACGGTGACGGCGTACCTGTTCAAGGACGGCCAGTTCCTGGCCAGCAAGTCCGGCAATTTCCTCGTGGCGAAGGTCGGTCTGGAAAAGTGGCTCTATACGCTCGCCCATACCTACAGCCTGTGGTACGGCATCATCGCGGTTGCACTGGCAATCGCCACGGGGTGGTTGGCAAGCCTGCTGTTCGGCGCCAACCGGAAGTGATCCCTGGCAAGGTTTCGAAGGCTTCGGGGGGCTGATGCTTTTTGATTTCAGGAACGAGCGCACGACCGCGTGGCTTCTGGCGCTTGCGGGCTACCTGCCATTCATCGCCATCGCCGTCACATTGCTGCTGACCGGCAAGACGCATCCCTTCCAGCCGGTGCTGGTCGACGCGTTTCGCACCTATGGCGCGATCATCCTGTCGTTCCTGGGCGGCGTGCGCTGGGGCCTTGCACTGCGCGACCAGCCCGTATCGGCGGAGGAACTTGTCTTTTCGGTGATCCCCGCGATCGCCGCGTGGTTTTCGCTGTTCCTGCCGGCCCCGGCATCCATCGCGATCCTGCTGCTCGGTTTCTGTGCGCAGGGCGCGTGGGACAGCCTGTCGATGCATGCCGGCAAGGGACCGCAATGGTACGCGCAATTGCGCATCACGCTCACGCTGATCGTGGCCCTGGCCCATGGCATCGTGATTGCCGCGATCTACTGACGTTCAGACGAGGTCGCGGCCGGAGATCGTGTACATGCGGTCGCGGCCGATGCAGGTGCGCGTGCAGCCCGCTCTCGTCGAAAAGGCCGTCGAAGGCGCGTTCGCGAATGTTCAGCCCGCCCGTATAGGCGCCGAACGAGGGCATCACCATGCGCATGCCGTCGGTGGCGAAGCACTTGCGCCGCACCGCCTTGCCCCGACGCACCACGCGCGCCTGCGGGTGCAGGTGGCCGCTGATCTCGCCGATGGCAAAGCGCGGCGCGGGTGCGTGCCGGAACGTCAGCGGCCCGATCACGACCTCGTCGGCACAATCGCCGCCGATGCCTTGGGGCGGCTCGGGATCGTGATTGCCCGCAACCCAGATCCATTCGCGCCCCGCCATCATGCCCTCGAGCCGCACGCGGAAAATCTCCGGCATGCGGCCGCTGACCTTGCCGTCGTGGAAGCTGTCGCCAAGGCTGATCACCCGGCGCGGGTTCCACCACGCGATCCGCGCGGCCAGTACGCCCAGCGTCACCGCCGTGTCGTAGGGCGGGATCATCGATCCGCGCGAGGCGTAGGACGAGCCTTTTTCAAGGTGCAGGTCGGCAACGACAAGCAGCGATTCCTCCGGCCAGAACAGGCAACCGGCAAGATCGCAGTAAAGCGAAACGCCGCTCAGCAGCGTCACGCATTGTCCGGGGTGGTTTTCACGATGCGCCGGCTGGGCGGACTGCGATTTCAAGCTTGCGTTTCCCTGAGCAATTCTTCCGCCGCCTCGGCAAGCAGCGCTTCCTGTGCTTCGCCGTGGACCGATTCCTTGCCGATCTCCAGCATGATCGGGACGGCAAGCGGCGAAATATGTTCAAGGCTCTTATGCCTGATTCGCCCCTTGATGCGAGCCAGCATATCGCCAAGCCGGCGAACATCGAGCAGGCCCGTGCGCAGCGTCGGCCCGCGTCGCCAGCAGCAGGAGGTGGTCGGGCTCGTGGCTGCGCAGCACGTCGTAGATGAGATCGGAGGAGACCGTCATCTGCCGGCCGGTCTTTTCGCGGCCCGGATGGCGCTTCTCGATCAGCCCGGAAATCTCGGCGCATTGCCGGAACGTGCGCTTCAGCAGGAAGGATTCGTCCATCCAGGCTTCGAGATCGTCGCCCAGCATGTCCTCGTCGAACAGATCGCCGAGCGGCAGCCTGCCGCTTTCGAACATCGCGCCGAGGTCGTCGAGCGCCCAGACGCCGAGCGCATAGTCCGTGGCGACGAAGCCGAGCGGGCGGGCGCGCGCCCGCTCCAGCCGCTTGGTCAGCAGCATGCCGAGCGTCTGGTGCGCCAGCCGTCCCTCGAACGGATAGGCGACCATGTAGAACCGGTCGCCGCGCGGAAAGGTCTCGAGCAGCAGTTCGTCGCGCTTGGGAATGACCGACTTCGCCTGCTGGATTTCCAGCCAGTCGCCGACCTGCTCGGGCAGCCTGTCCCAGCTTTGCGGATCGGCAAGCAGCGCGCGCACCTGCTCCGCAAGATAGGTCGACAGCGGGAACTTGCCGCCGGCATAGATCGGGATCTTCGCGTCGGTTTCCTTCGAGTTCGAGACGTAGCAGACATTCTCGCGGATGCCCTCGAAGCGCAGCATCTTGCCGGCGAAGAGGAAGGTGTCGCCATGCACCAGCGCTTCCAGAAACCCCTCCTCGATCTTGCCGAGCACCGGCCCGCCGCGCGCCGCGGCGCCCTTGTCGCGGGCGCGCGTCATGCGCACCTTCAGCATCGGCACCTCGATGATCGTGCCGACATTCAGCCGGTATTGCTGGGCGAAGCGCGGATGGGTGATGCGCCAGCTGCCCTCCGGCGTCAGCTTGATCTTGGCGTATCGCTCATAGCTCTTCAGCGCATAGCCGCCGGTCGCGACGAACTCGATCACCTTGTCGAACGTGGCGCGCGGCAAGGCCGCATAGGGCGCGGCGGTGGTGATTTCGTCGTAGAGCGCATCGGCGAAGAACGGGCCCGGACAGGCGCTGCCGAGCACATGCTGCGCCAGCACGTCGAGCGCGCCCTCGCGCAGCGGCGGCGTGTCCTGCGCGCCGAGATAATTGGCGTCGAGCGCCGCCTGGCACTCCAGCACCTCGAAGCGGTTCGCCGGCACCAGGATCGCCCGCGACGGCTCGTCCATGCGGTGATTGGCGCGCCCGATGCGCTGGGCCAGGCGGCTCGCCCCCTTCGGCGCGCCGACATGGACGACGAGGTCGACATCGCCCCAGTCGATGCCGAGGTCGAGCGTCGAGGTCGCGACGACCGCGCGCAGCTTGTTGGCCGCCATCGCCGCCTCCACCTTGCGGCGCTGGCCGACGTCGAGCGAGCCGTGATGCAGCGCGATCGGCAGGCTGTCGTCGTTGATCCGCCAGAGCTCGGAAAACAGCATTTCCGCCTGGCTGCGCGTGTTGACGAAGAGCAGCGTCGTCTTGTGCGCCTTGATCGCCTCTAGCACCTCGCCCATGGCGTAGCGCGCCGAATGGCCGGACCACGGCACGCGCTCGCGCGACTTCAGGATGGTGATCTCGGGCTTCGCCCCGCCATCGACCGTGATGAGCCCGCTCATGTGGATTTCGCCTGCGGGCCCTGCCCGCACCAGCCAGCGGCGCAGTTCGTCCGGCTCGGCGACCGTCGCCGACAGGCCGATCGTCTTGAGCGCCGGGCGCAGGCGTGCGCAGCCGCGCCAGGCCGAGCGCCAGCAGGTGCCCGCGCTTGGAGGTGACCAGCGAATGCAGTTCGTCGAGGATCACCGTGTCGAGGTCCTCGAAGAAGCGCGCGGCATCCGGCATGGCGATCAGCAGCGCCAGTTGCTCGGGCGTCGTCAGCAGGATGTCGGGCGGCGCGAGCTTCTGGCGCTGGCGCTTGTGCGCCGGCGTGTCGCCGGTGCGCGTCTCGATCGTCGATGCCGAGCCCCATCTCCGCCACCGGCCTTTCGAGATTGCGCTCGATGTCGACCGCGAGCGCCTTCAGCGGCGAGATGTAGAGCGTGTGGATGCCGCGCCGCGCCTCGCCCGGCTTTCGCCTTGGCCGCGCGGCGAGATCGACCAGCGTCGGCAGGAAGCCGGCCAGCGTCTTGCCCGCGCCGGTCGGCGCGATCAGCAGCATCGATTCGCCGCCCTGCACCCGCGCCAGCAATTCCAGCTGGTGCGCGCGCGGCCGCCAGCCCTTGGAGCCGAACCAGTCGACAAAGGGCCGGGGCAGCGTCAGGAAGAAATCTGCCTGCGCGAAATCGGAAGGCTTCGGCTTGGACATCGGCCGATTTTAGGGCATGAGGGCGGCAGCGCATAGGCGGAGCGGAAACATGCGGAAAATCATCGCCATGGCCTCGATGCTGATGCTGGCGGCCTGCGAGCCGGCGGCAGCAGGCCGGGCTCGTCAAGCGACGCCTATGTGCTTGCGCTGACCTGGCATCCGGCCTTTTGCGAAACCGCGCCGCGCCGGGGCGAATGCCGCTCGCAAATGCCGGAAGCGACCGCGATGCGCGCCAGTTCTCGCTGCATGGGCTGTGGCCGCAGCCCGGCACGAATGTGTGGTGCAGCACCGATACCCGCAGCGTGGAGGCCGACAAGGACGGGCGCTGGCGCGACATCGACATCGACCGGCTGGACGAGCCGCTGTGGCGGCGCTTGCAGGCCGGGATGCCCGGCACGCGCTCGCAACTGCACCGCCACGAATGGATCAAGCACGGCACCTGCATGAAGGGCGCGACGGCAGCCAGCTATTTCGAGACCAGCCTCGACCTTCTCGATGTCGTCAACGGCACCGCGCTTGCCGATCTCTTCGAGGCCAATATCGGCAGACGGCTGAGCGCGCAGCAAATCCGCGCCGCCTTCGAGGCCGATTTCGGCAAGGGCTCCGGCGAGCGCGTGCGCATCTCCTGCGAGGACGACGGCAATCGCCGCGTCATCTCGGAGATCACCATCGGCCTCAAGGGCGCGCTGCCCGCCGATCCCGACAGGCAGGCCTTCGCCGCGCTGGTGGCGGCCTCGCCGCCGATCGAGCCGGGCTGCCCCGGCGGCTTGGTTGACGGGGCAGGGGACCAGTAGCCGCCCCTTGCCCCGGGCCCATGCCAGCGCCACATTGCGGCGATGCGCCCCGAAGACCTGCTCTGCCCCTCGCCCAAGGGCCTTTATTGCCCGCCCGGCGATTTCCACATCGATCCGATCGTGCCGGTGGACCGGGCGCTGATCACCCACGGCCATTCCGACCATGCCCGCGCCGGCCACGGCTCGGTGATGGCGACGCGCGAGACGCTCGACATCATGGCGATCCGCTACGGCGCCTGACTTCACCGGCAGCAGGCAGGCGGCTGCATTCGGCGAGACGGTGAAGGTCAACGGCGTCTCCATCACCTTCAAGCCGGCCGGGCCATGTGCTGGGTTCGGCGCAGATCTGCGTCGAGCACAACGGGCTGCGCATCGTCGCCTCAGGCGACTACAAGCGCCTGGCCGACCCGACCGCGGAGTTCGTTCGAGCCGATCCCCTGCGACGTCTTCATCACCGAGGCGACCTTCGGACTGCCGGTGTTCCGCCATCCGGCTCCGAGCGGGGAGATCGCGCGGCTGTTCGCCTCGATCCGCGATTTTCCCGACCGTGCGCATCTGATCGGCGTCTATGCGCTGGGCAAGGCGCAGCGCGTCATCCGCCTCATCCGCGACAATGGCTGGGACGAGGCCGATCTATATCCATGGCTCGCTGAAGAGCCTGTGCGACTATTACGAGCAGCGCGGCATCGCGCTTGGCGACTTGCGGCCCGCGACCGTCGAATGCCGGCGACAAGGGCGATTATCGCCGGCGCAGATCGTGCTCGGCCCGCCATCGGCCTTCAACTCGACCCTGGGTGCGCCGCTTCCCCGATCCGCTGATTGCCTTCGCCTCGGGCTGGATGCAGATCCGCCAGCGCATGAAGCAGCGCGGCGTCGAACTGCCGCTGGTCATTTCCGACCATTGCGACTGGGACGAACTCACGCAGACCATCCGCGACACGGGCGCTTCGCAGGTCTGGGTGACGCATGGCCGCGAGGAGGCGCTGGTGCGCTGGTGCGAGCTGAACCAGCTCGCGCGCCCGCCCGCTGCATCTCGTCGGCTACGAGGACGAGGTGGAGTGATGCGCGCCTTCGCCGACCTCCTCGAGCGCCTCGTGCTCACCCCCTCGCGCAATGGCAAGATCGAGCTGCTGGTGCATTACTTCCGCGACCGGCCGGACCCGGATCGCGGCATCGGCCTGGCCGCGATCACCGGCGCGCTGGACCTTCCGGCGGTCAAGCCCGGCCTCATCCGGCAACTGGCGGCGGAGGTGACGGACCCCGAACTCTTCCGCCTATTCCTATGATTATGTCGGCGACCTTGCCGAGACGGTCTCGCTGATCTGGCCCGTCGACAACCGTGGCAGGCAAGCCGACCTGCCGCTCTCCGCCGTCGTGCACCAATTGGCCGGCGCCTCGCGCAGCGAAGCCCCCGCCTTGATGCGCAGGCTGCTCGACGTGCTCGGACCCTCGGAGCGGTTCGCGCTGATCAAGCTTGCCGGCGGCGGCCTTCGCATCGGCGTCTCGGCGCGGCTTGCAAAGCAGGCGCTGGCCGATTTCGGCGGCAAGGACGTGGCCGAGATCGAGGAGTTGTGGCACGGGCTGCGGCCGCCTTTCATCGACCTCTTCGCCTGGCTGGAGGGCAGGGCGGAAAAGCCCGCCAACGCCGCTGCCGCGCCGTTCCGTCCGGTGATGCTCTCCAATGCGCTGGAGGATCGCGACGCACCGCAGATCACGCCGGACGCCTATGTCGCCGAGTGGAAATGGGACGGCATCCGCGTGCAGGCGGTGAGCGAGCGCGGCGTGCGGCGGCTCTATTCGCGCACCGGCGACGACATTTCCGGAGCTTTCCCCGACGTGGTCGAGGCGATGGATTTCGAGGGCGCGATCGACGGCGAATTGCTGGTCGGCTCGACCGCCGATCCGCACAGCGGCACGGGCACGTTTTCCGATTTGCAGCAGCGGCTGAACCGCAAGAGCGTCGCCGCGAAGGAACTGGCGCAATACCCGGCCTTCATCCGCGCCTACGACCTGCTGGTCGATGGCGTCGAGGATATCCGCGCCGAGCCGCTGATGGCCCGCAAGGAGAGGCTGGAGGCATTCGTCGGGCGGCTGGAGCCGGGCCGTTTCGACCTTTCGCGCATGCTGGATTTCGGGAGCTTCGATGATCTCGTCGCCATGCGGCTCGACCCGCCGCATCCGGTCATCGAAGGCGTGATGCTGAAGCGGCGCGATTCGCCCTATCTGGCCGGCCGGCCCAAGGGACCGTGGTTCAAGTGGAAGAAGGACCCGCACACCATCGATGCGGTGCTGATGTATGCACAGCGCGGCCACGGCAAGCGGTCCGGCTTCTATTCGGACTATACCTTCGGCGTCTGGCGCGGCGACGCGGAACTGGTGCCGGTGGGCAAGGCCTATTTCGGCTTTACCGACGAGGAGTTGAAGCAGATCGACAAATTCGTGCGCGACAACACCGTGGAGCGATTCGGCCCGGTGCGCTCGGTGCGGGCGGAGCACAATTTCGGCCTGGTGCTGGAAGTTGCCTTCGAGGGGCTTGCAAGATCCGGCCGGCACAAGAGCGGCGTTGCCATGCGATTTCCGCGCATTTCCCGCATCCGCTGGGACAAGCCGCCGGTCGAGGCCGACCGGCTGGACACGCTGGAAGCGATGTTGCCGCCGCTTCCTTGAAAAACCCCGCCCGCATGCGTAGGTTCACCGCGCAACACAGGAGCATTCATGGCCGACCGCGTCACGCAATTTCTGGGCGACACGCCGCTGCGCACTTTCGTCAAGCTGGCGGTGATTTCGCTGATTGTCGGGGTCATCATGGCCGCGCTCAATTTCACGCCGGTCGATGTCTGGTTCGCGGTGCGCGATTTCGCCCGCTGGCTCTACGACCTCGGCTATGAGGCGTTCGGACGGATCGGCATCTATTTCATCTACGGCGCGATGGTGGTGGTGCCGGTGTTCTTCCTGATGCGGCTGCTTTCGGTGGGCAAGCGCTAGGAGACGAACTCATTCGCCACGCGGTGCGTGATCGCGTGACGATCGGCGATCTCGGCGATGTCGCGCGAATAGCCGCCGCCCATCACGCAGGCGACCGCGATGCCCTGTTCGCGGAAAAATCCGATCACACGCCGGTCACGCTCGGCAAGCCCCTCGTTCGACAACGACAGCCTGCCCAGCCGGTCGTCGCGGTGCGGATCGACCCCCGCATTGTAGAACACGATGTCAGGCCGCATCCTGTCGAGCGAAGCCGCAAGCGCCTCGCGCACCACTTCCAGATATGCCTCGTCCTCCATGCCGTCCGGCAGGCCGATGTCGATGTCGGATTGCTCCTTGCGCGTGGGAAAATTCTTTTCCGCATGCAGCGAGACCGTGAAGACGCGCGGCTCTGCCTTGAAGATTTCCGCCGTGCCGTCGCCCTGGTGCACATCGCAATCGAAAACCATGGCCGTGCCTGCCTCGCCGGTCGCCAGCAGCACGCTGGCCGCAACGCCGACATCGTTGAAGACGCAAAAGCCCGCGCCATGCGCACGCTTGGCATGGTGGCTTCCACCCGCGGTGGAAGCGGCGATGCCGTGCTCCAGCGCCAGCCTTGCGGCAAGCACGGTTCCCGCGCTCGCATGGCGGGCTCGGGCGGCGACGCTTTCGCTGACGTGAAACCCGATAAGCCGGTTGATCGCCTCGGGCACGTCGGCGGCGAACACCTGGTCGACATAGGTTCGCTCATGCGCCAGGTTCACCCATTGCGCCGGGGCGGGGCCGGGCGTGTGGAACCCGCCGGGCGCGACGATCCCCTCCGCCAGCAGCACATCGGCGATCGCCGCGTATTTCGGCATCGGGAAGCGATGGTCCGGCGGCAGTTCGGCGGTGAAGAGCGGATTGTGAACGACGGCAAGCGGCATGCGCGCGTTTTAGCGCAAGGCATCGCTCATTTGCAGATGCAAATGCGCCGCGCCCTCTGTAAACCGGCGCGATGGACGCGATAGCCCGACAACGGCCGGTTAGGCCCTTCGCCATAAGCCATGCCACGGTGTTCGGCATCGCGGCGCCGATGACGCTTGCCTATCTGACGACGCCGCTGCTGGGCCTCGTCGATACCGCCGTAGCCGGAAGGCTTGGCGATCCGGCGCTGATCGGCGGGCTTGCCATCGGCGCGGTCATCGTCGATCTCGTCTTCACCACGTTCAATTTCCAGCGCTCGGGCACCACGGGGCTGGCGGCGCAGGCCGCCGGCAAGGGCGATGAGCGCGAGAAGCAGGCTATCCTGCTGCGCGCGCTGATTCTTGCCGGGCTGATCGGCACGGGCGCGCTGCTTTTGGGGCCGCTCGTCCTGATGCTGGCGCTGTGGCTGATGGCGCCGGCGCCGGAAATCGCCGATGCGACGCGGCACTATTTCCTTATCCGCATGATCGGTGCGCCCTTTGCGCTCGCCAATTACGCAATCCTTGGCTGGCTGGTCGGGCTTGGCCGGCCCAAGCTGGCGCTGGCGCTGCAAATCCTCATCAACGGGGTGAACATTGTGCTTTCGGTTCTCCTCGGGCTGACGCTCGGCTGGGGCATCACCGGCATTGCCATTGCTACCGTCATTGCCGAAATCGTCGCAGTTGCCGCCGCCGTTCCGCTGTGCCTTGCCATGATGGACCGCGCCGTGCGCCCGTCCCGGCAGGCGCTGCTCGACCCCGCGGCGCTGCGAAGGCTGATGTCGCTCAATGGCGACATCATGCTGCGCTCATTCGTGCTGCTGTTCGCCTTCGCCTTCTTCACGGCGCAGGGCACGCGCTTCGGCGAGATCACGCTGGCCGCCAATGCGGTGCTGATGCATTTCTTCCTGGTTGGCGGCTTCTTTCTCGATGGGCTTGCGACTGCCGCCGAGCAGCTGGTCGGCAAGGCCATCGGCGGCAATTACCGCGAGGGCTTCGTGCGCAGCCTCAAGCTCACCACGCTGTGGAACGTGCTGATGGCCGGAGGGTTGAGCCTGCTGTTCCTGGTGGCAGGCAATTCCATCGTGGAACTGGTGACGACGCTGGAGCCGGTGCGGCAGGAGGCGCGGCATTATCTGTGGCTCGCCGCGCTGACGCCGCTGACGGGTGTGATCGCGTTCCAGATGGACGGGGTCTACATCGGCGCCACCTGGTCGCGCGACATGAGCCGCATGATGCTGCTGTCCTTCGCCGTCTATATCGCCGCGTGGGCGCTGCTGACGCCCAAGTTTGGCAATACCGGCCTGTGGCTGGCGCTGCACGCCTTCCTGCTGTGCCGGGGCATCACGCTGTCGGCGCTCGTGCCCTCGCGCATGCGGCGTGCCTTCGCCTAGCTTTCGCCCTCGAGCGGGCGCGTGGCCCAGTGTGCGGTATTGGCGCCGGTGAGCGCCGCAACGGACGGCAGGCCGCGCCGTTCGATCTCCGCGACGAGGCCGCGCGTAATTTCGCAGGCAAGGCCCGGCCCGCGATAAATCATTCCGGTGTAAAGCTGGACGAGGTTCGCTCCGGCCTCGAGCTTGGCGATGGCCGATGCAGCGCTGTCCACCCCGCCGACGCCGATGATCGGCAATTCCGGCCCGAGCAATTGCCGCATGCGGGCAAGCACGATTGTCGAGCGCTCGAACAGCGGCCGTCCCGACAGGCCGCCCGCCTCCTGAGAGTGTGGCAGTCCCTCGACGCCGGCGCGCCCCGTCGTGGTGTTGGAAACGATCAGGCCGTCCAGCGCGCTTTCGCGCACCACGCCGGCGATCGCTTGCAACTGCGCACGGTCCAGATCGGGCGCGATCTTGAGGAATACCGGCCGCTGCCTGCCTGTTCTTGCAGCCAGCTCCAAGCGCTTGCCGAGCACACGCGCCAGCAATTCGCGCAAGGCGTCCGCCGCTTGCAGATTGCGCAGGCCCGGCGTGTTGGGGGAGGAAATATTGGCGGTAAAATAGGAGGCGACGTTCCAGAACGTCTCGATGCCGGCAACGTAATCCGCCGCGAAGTCGGGCGAATCCTTGTTGGCACCGATATTGACCCCGACGATGCCGCCCTCTCCGGCGCGGCTTTCCAGCCGCCGCAAGGCTGCGGCGTGGCCCTCGTTGTTGAAGCCCAGCCGGTTGATGACGGCGTCACGTTGCACGATGCGGAAGATGCGCGGGCGCGGATTGCCCGCCTGCGGGCGCGGCGTCACGGTGCCAACTTCCGCGAAGCCGAAGCCGAGACGCAGCATCGCGTCGGGCACCTCGGCATTCTTGTCGTAACCGGCGGCGAGCCCGACGGGGTTTGGAAATTCCAGCCCGGCAAGGTTAACCGCAAGCCGTGCATCGCTGCGTGGGGCTGCCGGAAACATGCCGCTCTTGAGGGCGCGGATCGAAAGCCCGTGCGCGCTCTCCGGATCGAGCCTGAACAAAAGCTCGCGGCCAATTCGGCTGGCAATGCTCAAGCGCCGCTTTCCTTCGGGAAGAGATGCGCGCCGTCAGGCCCCAGGGGCAGCGCGCTGACGCGAGTGACGGCGGCAAAATCCAGCGGTCCGTAAAGGTGCGGGAACAGAGCGCCGCCGCGCGAGGGTTCCCATTTCAGCGCGTCGCCAAGGGCGCTTGCATCGACCTCGACCAGCATCAGATCGGTTTGTCCGGCGAAATGCTTTGCTGCGGTTTCGCGCATCTGCGCCGCCGTCGAGAAGTGGATGAAGCCGTCGGCCAGATCCGCCGGCGAGCCGTCATAGCGGCGTTTGTTCTCGGCATCGAGCCATTGGGCGCGGCTGACGATCTTGAAAATCCTGGCTTCCATTCAGCTCACTTCCATGTGGCTGCCGGGCGCGGGTGCGTCCGGCGCGCGCAATTGCTCCAATAGCGCCGGGTCCGGCCGCCTGCGGCTGGCGAAAGCGATTGCCACGGCAACCGCCAGCGAGGCGGCAAGAGCCAGCGTCGCTGCGTGAACCGGCAGCGGCAGGCCCTGCAGTGGCTCGATCGCGAAGATGATTTCATCCCCCGTTGAAGGCGTGAGGTCCGCCCCGAGATAGGCAGCGCCCGCCACCGCGGCGAGCGCAAATGCGCCCGCTGCCATGCCGCATATGGCGGCTGCGGCATTCATGCGGTCCCACCAGATGGCCAGCAGGAAGGCCGGCGCCAATGCGCCGGCGCAGATCGCCAGCGACCACATGGCGAGTTCGACCGGCTGGCCCGGCAGCCTGATCGCCAGCATGGACGCGACGACGATGCCCGCGAGGATCGCCATGCGGGCGGCGAAGAGATGCACTAGTCCCGAGGCGGAGACGACTAACGCCCGCACCGACGAAAGCGCGAAGGCGCTCGCATTTGCCGTGGCGAGCGCGGCGGCGATGGCGCCGGCCCCGAGCGCCATGGTGAAGACGGACGGAATCTGCGTGATTTCGGGAAGCGCCAACGCCACGACTTCGCCGCGCATGGCAAGGTCGCCGGGGCTGAGCGCGTAATCCGGATTGCCGCCGCAGGCAGCGATGGCGCCGGCAGTGTCGGCTACCTGAACACCGCACAGCGTGACCAGCGGCGCGCCTTGCCCGAGCGGAGCGGCGAAGCGGCTGAAATCGAGCACCCATCCCGCAGTCTGCTGGATATCGCCCGTGGTCAGCCCGAAGATGCCGTCATAGATCGCCAGCTTGGCGAAGGCCGCGACGGCCGGGGCCGCCGTCAGGATGAGAGCGGCAAGCCCGATCGACCATGCGATGGCCGGCCGCGTCGACTTTACCAGGCGCGCGGCGCTGAAATGCACCAGCAGGGGCGGAAACGCCATGAAGGCGAGGATCAGGAAAAGCGTCAGCGCGGCAAGGGGCATCAAATGCGCCGCGCCGGGCAGGCCGTCCGCCGTCATCTGCGCCAGCGGCCGCATGCCGAGCGCGACAAGCTGGCCTTCGAGATCGAGGGTTTCGGCGAGCGCGCCCGCGCCATAGGTGAGGTGCGGAAGCGGTATCTTGGTGGCCATGGTGGAAACCCACACCAGCGGGGCAAGCAGCGCCGTGGCGGCGATCACATAGGCCAACGCATTGGTGCGCACCAGACCGCGCAGGCCGCCCGGAATGACGGCGAAGGCGACGATCAGGGCGGCTCCTGCAATTGCCTGTACCGGATCTGCGGCGAAGACGATGACGCTCAGCGCGCCTACGGCCTGCAACTGCGAGGCAAGCATCAGCAGCGAGGCTGCAACGACCAGCACCATTGCAGCGGCGGCAGCGGGAAGGCCGCCATAGCGAAGTGCAAAATAGCCTGTCGGCGCGCCGGTGGCGCTCTTGCGCAGGAACGGGGCAATCAGCAGCGCGCAGGCGGCAAGGCCGGCCAGCGGTCCCAGCACCCACGCCGGTCCTGCCGGGCTCGCGGCGAAGAAACTTCCCGGCAGCCCCGTGAACAGATTGGCGGTGATCAGCGTTGCCGCCAGCGACATGCCAAGGATCGCCGGTGCGGCGCGCCTGCGGGAAAACTGCCAGTCGGCTATGGCGCTGGTGCGAGCGTGCAGGCCGGAAACGACGAATGCCGCCGCAAGCAGCGCCCCCGTCAGGAAATAGCCGATGCCGTCGGGCACGCCCGCCTGCTCCAGAACCATGAAGACGAGGAAAAGCACCAGCATCCCGGCGACCGAGAGCATGCCGAAGCGGCTTTCCCCGGAAATGACCGGATCATCGTCTGGCTGGAGGACCGGCGGCGTCATGCGCGCTCAGCGTCCTTCCCAGACGGAAAAGTCGCGGTCGAGCTTCTCCTGCCTCAGCGCGAGCCAATGAACCGCGAACGCAAGCGCAAACGGCAGCAGGACTACAGCGAGCAATTGGCCAAGCGGAATCGCGAACACTTTGGCCGTACCTGGATGAATGGCAAACCACACGCCAGCGGTCATCAGCCCGCCCACGATCACCGCAGCGAGCCATGAGCGCAGGCGGGTTCGCCGCCACCAATCCGATGGATTGCGCAATGGCATGTGATTGATCCCCGCTGCCCTGTTGCTCCAGATTCGCTCCTCTTGGTGGAGCGGCAACGGTTTTGCCCGCCAAAATTCGCCGCTGCAAGCATATTCCGCAAGAGCTGGCCGTGCGCGCCGCTTGCGTTTTGCCGCCCGTGGCCCCTTAAATCCCCGCACTGGGATTGTTGGGAAGAGGAAACCAGTTGACGCCGGGCACCATCATCGTGGCTGACGACCACCCGTTGTTTCGCGATGCGCTGCGCCAGGCGATTGAAAACCTTGGCCAGCCTTATCGAGTGGAAATGGCCGGAGAGTTCGAGGCCGTGGAAACGCTGCTCGAAGCATCCAGCGACACCGAACTGGTTCTGCTCGATCTCAACATGCCCGGAAACAACGGGCTGTCCGGGCTGTTGCGGCTGCGCTCGGCGCAACCCGGCATCCCGGTCGTGATCGTTTCGGCGAACGAGGACCCTTCCACCGTGCGTCGCGCGCTCGACATGGGCGCGTCGGGCTACATTCCCGAAATCCTCGACCGCCGAGCAGATCCGCGCGGCCATCGGCACGGTGCTGGAAGGCGGCGTCTGGGTGCCCCCCCACCTCGACCTCAACGGCGAGGACCGGGAAATGTCCGAGCTCATCCATCGCCTGCAGACGCTTACCCCGCAGCAGAACCGCGTGCTCGCCATGTTGGGCGAGGGGCTGCTTGAACAAGCAGATCGCCTATGAACTCGGCGTGTCCGAAGCGACCGTGAAGGCGCATGTTTCGGCGGTGCTGCTGAAGCTGGGCGTCGACAGCCGCACGCAGGCCGTCATCGCGCTTGGCCGTCTTGGCCTTTCATCCACCCCGCCCGCGGTCTGATCGCGGTTGTCATTCGGCGGCATCGCGCCGCGCCTGCCCGAGCGAAAGCACAGATCGAAGCCCGGCCGGGCGCACGGGCTTGTGCAGCATGGCGATGCCCTGCGCATCCGCCGCCGCCTTCACCGCTGTGGACCGGTCGGCGGTAACCAGCACGCAGGGAATGTTGCCATGTCTCGCACGTATGGCCTCGATCGCCTCGATGCCGGTGCCCGATTCCAGGTGATAATCGGCAAGCACGATGTCCGGGTTGCGGCCCAGCGCCGCGATTGCCGCCAGCGCGCCGTCCTTGTCGAGCGCCGTCTCCACTTCGCAGCCCCACTGGCCGAGCAGCCCCGCCATGCCCTCCAGGATCGAAATGTCGTTGTCGATGCACAGCACGACCATTCCCTCCAGCCGCTGCCCGGCGAACCTGGCGCCCGACCGCCGGCCGTGGCAGGGGCTCTGCCTGCCGTGCGACACGCGGCACGTGGATGCAGAACCGAGTGCCCTTGCCAAGGGTCGAGCGCAGCGACACCGCGTGGCCGAGCACCTGCGAGATGCGCTCGACGATCGAAAGGCCAAGCCCAAGGCCCGGCGCCTGTTTTGCGCCGCTGTTGAGACGCCGGAACTCGGTGAATATGCTGCGCTGGTCAGCCTCGGCTATGCCGATGCCGGTATCGATGACCTCAATCAGCACGTGCCCCTGGCGCGGACGGCAGCCGACCAGCACCTTGCCGGCGGGCGTATACTTGATGGCGTTCGAAATGAGGTTCTGCAACAGCCGCCGCAGCAGCGCCGCATCCGAGCGTATCCAGGCTGACGTGCGAACGAATGTGAGCTTCAGCCCTTTTTCGCGTGCGACAGGGGCGAATTCGACCTCCATCTGGTCGAAAAGCCGCTGCAGCTGGAAATTTGCCGGCTTCGTCTCCTGCCTGCCTGAATCGAGGCGCGAGATCGCCAGCAACGCTCCGAGAATTTCCTCCACCGATTCCAGCGACTTGCTGATGTTCTGGACGAGGCCCTCCTCGCGGCTGTTTTCCAGCCGCTCAAGCAGCGTCGAGGAATAGAGCCGCGCCGCATTGAGCGGTTGCAGGATGTCGTGGCCCGCCGCGGCCAGGAAGCGCGTCTTGCTGGCATTGGCCTGGTCAGCCGCGCGTGTGGCGCGTTCGAGCTTCTGGTTGGTCTTTACCAGTTCGCTGGTCCGCTCCTCGACCCGCCTCTCCAGCGTTTCATTTGCCTCGCGCAGCGCCTCCGAAACGAGGATGCGGTCGGTGATGTCGTGCCAGGTAACGACCACGCCGCCGCCCGGCATGGGCGCCGTGCGGATTTCGACGATGCGCTCGGAGGCGTTCAGCGCCAGCAGCCAGGGCTCGTCCGCGTTGAGGATGCGCTCGGCGAGGTCGCCGCTGTTGACGTTCTGCTGGTCGAGGCCGTGCACCTTGGCAATCTGGCGCACGATCTCGTTCAGCGAAACGCCCGCCTGGCCCACCTGCGCGGGCAGCCCGAGCAGCTTGCGGAAACGCCTGTTCCAGAATGCCAGCCGGAAGTCGCTGTCGAAAACCGTGATGCCCTGGTCGAGCTGGTCCAGTGCCGTCTGCAACACGTCGCGATTGTAGCGCAGCGCCTCGGTTGCCTGGTCGAGCAGCTTCTTGGATGCGGGCGATGCCAGTTCGTAGCGCTTCAGCAGGATCGTGTGGACCAGCCGCGAGGAGGAAGAGCCGATCGCGCTGGCAAGCAGTTGCTCCGAAAACTGCAGCAGTTGCGGATCGACTGGATCGCTGTCCTTCGGCCGGCGGCCCCGCTCGTTCCAATAGGCATCGAACGAGCGCTCGGTGCGGCGCCCGCCAAGGTAAAGCGCCACCGTCTCGCGCAATTCCGCAACATTGACGCGCGCCGCCGCGGAGCGCCGCGAGAAGGCGAGGGGCTGGCGGCGCGTTACGAAGATCGCCGCCTGCGCCTGTTCCGAATTGCTCGAATTGCGGCTGAGCGAGCCGAGTACGAAGGCGAGGCTGTTGAACGCCAGGCTCCACAGAACGCCATTGGTGAGCGGACTGAGCTCGAGGTAGAACAAGGCATTCGGCTTCAGCATGCCGGAGGCGAGCGGCCCCTGCAGCACGAGCCAGTGCTCGGGGGACAGCAGCGTTGGCAGCAGCAGCGTGTACGTCCATGTGGCGAGCCCGCAGATCATGCCCGCGATGGCGCCGCGCGAATTGGCTCCGCTCCAGAACAGTCCGCCGAAGAACGTGGGCGCAAGCTGCGCCGTCGCGGCGAACGACACCAGCCCGATCGAGGCCAGCGCCTGCGTGTTGTCCGCGGTACGGTAATAGGCATAGCCGAAGAACAGCAGCACCATGATCGCGGTGCGCCGGATCTTCAATATGGTCTGCTCCATGTTGCCGACGGTCAGCGGCCGTCCGGCCGCCTGGCTGCGCAGGATCAGCGGCAGCACGATGTTGTTGGAAATCATGATCGCCAGCGCGACGCAGGCGACCACCACCATGGCCGCTCCCGCAGAAAGCCCGCCAAGGAAGGTGAACATCGAGACGAGATCGTTGCCTTGCGACATCGGCAGCAGCAGCACGAAGTCGTCGGCCTTTACCGTGACGCCGAACCGCAACAGCCCGGCTACGGCGATCGGCATCACGAAGATGTTGATCGCCACGAGATAAAGCGGAAACAGCCAGCGCGCGCGCCTCAGTTCGTCTGGCGAATGGTTTTCGACCACGGTCACGTGGAACTGGCGCGGCAGCAGCAGGAACACCAGCGTGCTGAGCAGCGTGAGCACCGCGAAATTGCCAAGGTCGAAATTGCCGGCCAGCGCCGTGCGCGCCTGCTCGTCGGCCATGGCCTGACGGTAAAGATCGCCGAAGCCGTCGAACATGAAGAAGGTGACGTAGACGCCGACGAAAAGAAACGCCGCGATTTTCACCACCGATTCCAGCGACACCGCAAGCATCAGCCCGTCCTGGTGCTCCGTGGCGTCGGCATGGCGCGTCCCGAACAGGATGGTGAAGATCGCCAGCGTGATCGCGATCAGGATCGATATCTCGCCGAGCGCGCCGAAGTGTTCATCTCCCGGATTGTAATGCGAAATCAGCGTCGAAACCGACACCGACACCGCCTTTAGCTGCAGCGCGATGTAGGGGATGGTGCCGACCACCGCGATGATGGTGGCAACGGCGGCAACAGGCACGCTCTTGCCATAGCGCGCGCCGACGAAGTCGGCGACGGAGGTGATGCGCTCCTCCTTGGACAGGCGCACCACGCGCGATATCAGGGGGAAGCCGAAAAGGATCAGCAGGATCGGCCCGACATAGATTGCCAGGAACGAAAGCCCGCTTGAAGCCGCAAGGCCTACCGAGCCGAAGAAGGTCCACGTCGTGCAATAGATCGCCAGTGAAAAGGCATAGATGTTGGGACGGCTGGAAATCTCCACGCCCTGCTTGCGCCGCCGGTCGCCATAGCTGGCAACGGCGAAAAGCGCCAACAGGTAGACGAAGGCCGTACCGATGACGGCCCAACCGTGGATCATGTGCCTGTCCTCCCGCACCATGCGTGCGGCCTGGACGCAATTCCTGCCCCAACAGCGGCCCTGTGTCCACCTTTCGAGCGCGCAATGCCAGCGCGCAGCCGAAGATTGCCTTGCCGCAAATCACAGCAAGAATTATACGCCAACAATGCATGCATTGGCGCATGCGCAATTTCGGCGGGCGAAGTACCGCATTGGGGGCTCACATGTCTTTAGGTAGCGAATTCAAGTCATTCATCCTGCGCGGCAGCGTCGTCGACCTCGCGGTCGGCATCATCATCGGCGGCGCGTTCGGCGCGATCGTCGCGTCTTTCCTTGCCGATATCGTCATGCCGCTGATCGGGGCTGCCGGCGGCGCCGATTTCAGCAATTACTTCTATCCGCTGTCTTCCGCCGTCACTGCGACCACGCTCGAGGCGGCCCGCGAACAGGGCCCGGTATTGGCCTGGGGCAAGTTCATTACCGCCATCGCGAACTTCGTCCTGATCGGCTTCATCATCTTCCTGGTGGTTCGCTCGATCAACAAGTTGCGCGCCGCGCCCGCAGCCGCCGCACCCGCAGGACCAAGCGCGCAGGAAGCCCTGCTTGCGGAAATCCGCGACCTGCTCGCTGGACCGGCCGTTGCCGCAAAGGCGGCAGCACCGGCAAAGGCTGCTGCTGCGGCAAAGGCGGCGGCCAAGCCAAAGAAGTAAGGCTTCGCGCCATGCAAGGGGGATCGCGGCCCATGGCCGGGGCCCCCTTGTTTTGATTTCCCGTCCGATACCGGATTGTGTACCATCGCCGTCACTGGATGCGAGTCGCGGGAGATCACCATGTCGCTGGCAAGTGAATTCAAGGCGTTCGTGTTGCGCGGCAATGTCATGGACCTTGCCGTCGGCGTCATCATCGGCGGGGCGTTCGGCACCATCGTCGCATCGCTGACCAAGGACGTGATCATGCCGATCATCGGGGCGTTCGGAAGCGTCAATTTCAACGATTATTTCATTCCGCTGTCTTCCTCGGTCACCGCCACCACGCTGGAAGCTGCGCGCGAGCAGGGCCCGGTGCTGGCATTCGGCGCATTCGTCACCGCCCTGATCAATTTCGTGATCCTCGCCTTCATCATCTTCATCATGGTCAAGCTGGTGAACCGCGTGCTTGCCGCCCCGCAGCCAAAGCCGACCGAACCGCCAGCGCCCACGAGCGAGGAAAGGCTGCTGACCGAGATCCGCGACCTGCTTGCCAGGCAACCGCCGGTACCGGCGCCGCCGGCCGCCGCACGCACGCGGCGCAATTGATTGACCTTGCATAAACCGCCGGTTAAGCATGAGCGGCTAGTTTTACCCGCATGCGCGGCGATGCGCGCGCCATGGTGATGGCTGCACCGCTCGCGAGGATTGCGCCATTGGCGCGTTGAACGGCGGACCTCACATGACCACCATCGGCACTGTTACGCGCGATTTCCGCAGGTCCTTGTGGGTACTGGCGGCGTTTTCCCTGCTGACAAACCTTCTGGTGCTCGCCCAGCCGCTCTACATGCTGCAGGTCTATGACCGCGTGCTGCCTTCGCAAAGCACCAACACGCTGCTGTTCCTGACCGTCGTGGTGACGTTCTCCCTCGTGATCCTGGGGCTGATGGAGATCGTTCGCGGCGTGATCGCCAACCGTGCCGCCGCCCGTTTCGATGTCGGCCTCTCCGACCTTGCGCTGCGCACCGTGATCCATGCCAGCCCCGGTGGCGGCGGCAATGCCCAGCCGCTGCGCGACATCGCGGCCCTGCGCGGACTGATCGCCTCCAAGGTGCTGTTCGCCGTGCTCGACCTGCCGTTTGCGACCATCTTCATCGCCATCATGTATTTCATCCATCCGGCGCTGTTCTGGCTGACGCTGGGCGGCGCGGCGGTGCTGACCATCCTTGCCGTGATCAACCAGCGCGCCCTTGCCGGCGCCACCAGGGACCAGGGCGAACTTGCCGTCGCTGCCGCGCAGCGCGCCGAATACCTTGCCCGCAACGCCGACAGCCTGATCGCGATGGGCATGGTCTCCAATGTGGTCAACGGCTGGGGCGATACGCATGCACGCGCCCTTGCCGCTGCCGACAAGGCGGCGCAGCAGAATGCCTGGTTCGCCGGCCTGTCGCGCCTGCTGCGGCTCGGATTGCAGATCGCCATCCTTGGCTTGGGCGCACTTCTGGTGCTGAAGGGCGAGATGACCGCCGGCATGATCTTCGCGGCCTCGCTGATCTCAGGGCGCGCGCTTCAGCCGATCGACCAGATCATCGGCTCGTGGCGCCAGCTTGCCTCGGGCCTGGAGGCCTGGAAGCGCACCCATGCCTTCATGGACAAGGCAGACCGCCGCCAGCAATACACCAGCCTGCCAGCTCCCAAGGGGCTGCTGGAAGTGACGGACCTGTTGCAGGTCAACCCTGCCGATCCGGCCAAGCCGCCGATCCTTGCCCGCATTTCGTTCACGCTGCAGCCGGGCGAGGCGGTTGCCGTGCTCGGTCCCTCTGGCTCGGGCAAGTCGACGTTGGCGCGCATGCTTGTCGGGGCCGCCACGCCCCGCGCGGGCCACGTGCGCATCGACGGCCACGACATTGCCAATTGGGATCCGGAAGACCTTGGCCGCCACATCGGCTATCTGGCGCAGGACGTGGAACTGGTGCCCGGCACCATCGCGCAGAACATTTCGCGTTTTGATCCCGCTCCGCTCGACAGCGCAATCGTCGCCGCTGCGCAAAGCGCCCATGTCGAGGACCTGATCCAGCGCCTGCCGCGCGGCTACGACACGCTGATCGGCCCGGGCGGCGTGCAGATCTCCGGCGGCGAGAAGCAGCGCATCGGCCTTGCCCGCGCCCTCTACGGATCGCCGCGCATTCTCGTGCTCGACGAACCCAATTCCAGCCTCGACCGCCTCGGCGAACTGGCGCTGATGCGCGCACTGGCGGACGCCAGAAAGCGCGGCGTCACCATCTTCGTCATCACCCAGCGCGAGATGGTTCTGGCCGGAGTGGACAAGATCATGCGCATGCAGAACGGCACGATCCTCGAATTCGACGCGCGCGACAAGGTGCTGGAACGCCATCGCACGCCGGCTCCTGGCGGAATGCAGGCTGGCATGCAGGCCGGGATGCAGGCAACTGAAAGCGCGGGAGCACGGCCATGAACATGCAAAGCTCCTTCACTCCCGCCCATGGAAACACGCAAATGCTGGCATCTGGCGCCAAGGCCAATTCGCCCTGGCAGCAGAAGGTGCCGACCGGCATTGCCCGCCCGGCACTCTACGGCGCGCTCGTGGCGCTCGCCTTCTGTCGCCGGCTTTGGCGTGTGGGCCGCCACGGCGCCCATTGACGGCGCGGTCGTCGCCGCCGGCGTCGTGCAGGCGAGCGGTCGCAACCAGGTCGTCGAGCACCTCGAAGGCGGCATCGTTGGCTCGATCAACATCGCCGAAGGGGCCGGCAGTCAAGGCCGGCGACGTGCTGCTTTCCATCGACACGCTGCGGCTTGCGGCCGATCGCAATCGCGTCCATGTCGCGCTGGTTGCGGCGGAGGCACAGCTTGCGCGAGCAAGGGCCGAGCGCGACGGCGTAAGCGAATTCGTGATTCCCGACGATCTTGCCGCGGCGGCGCGCGTCGCCGAGGTCGAGGATGACATAGACCAGCAGCGGGCGGAATTTGCCAACCGCATGCAGCGCCACGAGGCAGAACTTGCCGCGCTCGACCAGCGGGTCAACGCGGCGCGCGACGAGGAGTCGAGGGCCTGCTGATCCAGAAGACTTCCGAGGAGCGCAAGCTCGAGGTGCTGCGCCAGGAACTCGCCGACAAGGCCGTTCTGCTCGGCAAGGGTCTCACGCAAAGGAGCCAGGTCAACGAATTGCAGCGGGCCGAAGCCGATTCGCTTGGCGCCATCGGCACCATCACCGCGAACATCGGCCAGCGCCGCGCCGGCCATCGCCGAACTTGCCGAGCAGCGCGCCGGACTGGAGGCGAAGCGGCGCGAGGCGGCATCTGCCGAGGTAAACGAATTGCGCTCCAAGATCGGCGACCTGCGCGAGCAGTTGCGTTCGCGCGACGACATGCTGGCGCGTGCGCAAATCCGCGCGCCGGTCGATGGCATCGTCGTGAAGCTGTCGAAGAACACCGTCGGCAGCGTCATCAAGCCGGGTGAAATCGTTGCCGAGATACTGCCGACGTCGGGCGAACTGATCATCGATGCCAAGGTGTCGCCGCAGCGACGTCGATGCCGTGAAGGTCGGGCAGGAGGCGACGTTGCGCCTGACCGCGCTCAATGCCCGCACGACGCCGCAGATCGAGGCGAAGGTCAGCTATGTGTCGGCCGACCGGCTGCATCGATCCCAACACGCATGAACCCTATTACACCGCCCGTCTTGAAATCGCGCAGGCCCTGCCCGCGGAACTGACCGCCGGGCAGATCCAGCCCGGAATGCCGGTCGACGCCTATATCAAGACCGGCGAGCGCACTTTCCTGGAATACCTCGTCCGGCCGGTGCAGGACAGCTTCGCCAAGGCTTTCCGCGAAGAATGATGGCACGGCACATTGTGCGGTAGCGTACCCTCGCTTGAGGTTGCACCTTCGCGACCCAATAATGTGTCTGTTGCTATTCCAACCTTATTTTGTACTTGTTGGTTTACGTTGCGGCATGTTACCCGCATGGCGGGTTGAATTTGGGAAGGGTGCATGACAGGGGGTAGCCGGGAGAACGGCTCCGTTATCGGCAGCGCCAGGGAACTGGTGGAGATAACGGCGACGGATTTTCCGGACCGTGATCAGCGGCGAAGCTTACTCCGACCTTCTTGAGTTATGGGACCGCAACTTCTCGTCCCGCAGCAACGTTCCCGACGACGAACTGGCAGTCATCGAAACCCAGCTCGCGTCCGCGCTGCCGCTCCTGGAAGAAGCCATGCGCAACATGGTCACGCGGGACGATCTGGTGCTCGGCGTCGCTTCCGATCCCCGCCCCTGCCTGCTTGTGGATGCTTCGCGAACCATCATCGCGGCCAATGGAGCAGGGCGGCGGCATTTCAACCTCGACAAGGGCGCTTTGGTCGAGGAGCGGCACTTCAATGCGCAGGACCGTTTGGCCCTGCGCCGCTTCATGCAGGCGCTTTCCAATCCGCAATCGAAGGAAAGCACGGTAATCCTGCGTCTTTCTGGCGATGGTCACAAGCGCGTGGCACTGCAACCCGTCGTCCTGCCCGGCACGAACGACGCCTTTGCCAAGATCAGCGCACTGGAGATTTCCGTGCCCGACCGCGCCTATGAAACGCTGAAGCAGGTTTTTGGCATCACCCCATCGGAACTGATGACCGTTCGCGACATGATGGAAGGCATGTCGGGAGCCGAGATCGCCCGGGCCCGCGACGTTCGCGAAGACACTGTCAAGAAGCAGTTGCGGGCTATCCGCGACAAGACCGGTGCGAACGGGCGCACGGCCTTGATATCGTTGGTCGCCAGTCTTTCGCATCTTGAAGGCGACCTTGAAAGGAAGCGGCCGCAGCTCTCCATCACCAATGTCGCCAATCGCGTCTACACCATGGGCGCGGATCACCGCCTCGTCAGCATCGGCGGACTGCGCGTGGAGTATCTCGTGCAGGGCAAGCCGGGCGGCAAGCCCGTTCTCAACCTGCACGCGGCGTTCAGCGGATACCGGCTACCGGAAGCGTTGGCGGCAGCGCTCGGCAATGCCGGCTATGCGATCTACACCCCGCTGCGCCCGGGATACGGAATTTCCGACCCGCTGCCTGATGGATATTCCTTTGACGGTACGGTGCGTCATCTCGTTGCCTTCGCAGACGCGCTGGCATTCGACCGGTTCTCCATGCTTTCGAGCACCAGCGGCAGTTTTTACGGCTTTGGGCTGAAGCATTTGCTTGGAGATCGCGTTCGCCATCATGTTTCGGCGGCGGGATACCTTCCGCTGGAACCCGAACTGATGCGCAAGGGCATGGCGCCGGCACACCGCGCGCTGATCTTCGCCGCCGCCCACCGCCCGGCCGTGGCGCGGTTCCTTGCGCTCGGTGGCTACAAGATGCTGGTGCAGTTCGGCCCTGCCGCATTCCTTGGTCACGTCTATGCCAAGTGTGAGGGCGACCTGCGGTTTGTCACCGATCCCGCATCGGTCGACACGATCAACGAATGCAATGCGATAACACCGGCGCAGGGCATGGATGCGGTGGTCAATGAATTCGCGCTGGCGCTTGCCGGTGACAGGTATTTTCCGCTGCCATTGGCCGGACCGGTCTGCGTGCTGCACGGCACCCGCGACATCCTGCTGCCGATTGCCGCTGCTCGCGCATTCGTCGCTACCCAGCCGGCAATGACCTTGCAGGAGGTGCCCGACGGAGGGCAATTGCTGTTCTACACGCACCCGGCGCTGGTAGCGAAAGTCATGCTCGCGGCTTTGGAATCCGTGCCGTAAGGACCTGGGCGGGCGGGAATCCGGCGTAGGCGTTGGCGGGTTTTCCATTCAGCGGCGCAGGCGGGACAACCGCTTGCGCCGCTTGTTGGTTCAGCCGCGGATGCCGATGGTTCCGCTTGGCGTGACCAGCTTGTAGGCCGAGGCCTTGGAATTGCCGCTGATGAAGCGGATCGCTCCCTTGGTTGCCTTGATCGTGATCGACTTGAACGTCTTGTTTGAATCATAGACGTAATCGACGATATCGACCTGGGCATTGGGACCGACGACGATCCGCGTCTTGTCGACGAGGATGATCTGCGCGTTGCCGGTGCGGTCTGCCTTGAGCCGGTCATCGCTGAAGATCGGCGAATCCTTGTTTATCAGGCGGTTGCCGCCGGGGCCTGCGCCCGTGACCGTGGTGGAGGCGTCCACCGTGACACCGACCGGGGCAGCATGCGCATTGGTGCCTGCCAATGCGGCGACCATCATTCCAAACAAGAGCGCAGCCTTGTGGAATGCGACATGTTCACGTTGATGAAGCTGGTTTGCATGAAGCTGGCGGGTCATTTCGGTAATCCTTCGTCCCTGTGTATTCTCTACTCACATGACAGAGATGGTAAACGGAATGTTAGACCCATGTGCTCAAAGGCACACGTCCTTTTTAAGGCTTGCGAAGGGATGAGCCCCGGGGGGCCTGGCGCTGGCGCTTGCGAACCTCGAGCGGCGCTCCGGAAAAGGTACAAAACCGCTCCATCGCAGCATCGATGTCGCTGCAATCCACGGGGCCGTCCACGGCCCCTTCGATGCGGCCGCGTTCATTGACTGAGAAGCGCAGGAAATAGACCGGCCTGCCTGCCAGGCGGGCGAAACGGAAAAGGCCATCCTCGATGCCGGCCTCCCCGGTTTGCGGGGCATGCGTGTCGACAAAGCACGAAGCGTGTTTTCCGCGCTCCATCTCCTTGCGCAAATTGACGAGGGACATCGCATCGCGCGGCAGGACCGTGATCTTTTCGGGCGTCGTGATGCCGCTGCGCGCGAAACGCCGCCAATGAGCATCCGGATTTGCCGCGATGGTCACAACCTCGCCGCCAAGTTCGAGGATTGCCGCCGATCCCGATGCGAACCTGTTGTGCAGCGACAGGAACACCGATGGCTTTGCCAGGTGGACGTCGCGCGAGAGCGGCTGGCCGTTCCATTCGACAGGCAGGTAGAATTGCTCGATGCCCCGCTTGGCGAAGATCTGCGACGAGACCGCGACCGCATGTTCCTCCAGGCTCGCCGGAAAGGAAAACGACATGCGCGAATGCAGCAGCCGCAGCGCAGGGCTGTTTCGCACCGATGCGAAATACCGCTCGTAGCCGGTCCGGTTGCGCCGTGAAGCACGGAGATGCGTCAGCACCTTCAGTGACAGCACGAAGCGGAAGGCACGCCGCAGGATCTTCCCGCTCAATCGTTCACTGCCCGCGCAACGATTGCGACGACGTCGGCGATGCTGGCGCAGGTCGAAAACTCGCCCGGATCGATTTCAAGCCCATACCTGTCCTCGATCTTCATCACCGCCTCCAGCGTGTCGAGGCTGTCCATGCCCAGGGCATCGAGCCGCGTCTGCGCGGACACTGCTTCGCCCTTGTCCCTGGCATAGGCGGAAAGTGTCTCGACGACAAATGCGGCGACTTCACTCATGGACCTGGACCTCGATTGCCTCGGCGAAGTTGAAGACATTGTCGCCGCTGCGTTGCCGCGACTGGACGAGGCGCAATTTCAGTGCCGATCGCGACAGCGCGGCCGCCAGGAGCTTCCAGCACCTGCGGCTGAAATTCATGCCGGGGCATTTGTGTTTCCCGGCGGCGAAGTAGAGCTCGGAAAAGGCCGGCGCGCCCCCCTGTTCGAAACCCGCCGAATCGAGAAACAGCCGCAGCCGGTCGCCAGCCTTGATGGCGCGCCCGGCAAGCAAGATATCCTTCGCGGCACGCTTTTCAATCAACGGCAGGCCCGTCGCCGGGAAGTCACGGTCGAACGCGATGTCGCGCAGCGCCGTATCCGGATTTTCTGACAGCACCTGCAGCAGCGACTGGCCCAGGGACCCAAGCAGCGTGTTGGCGCTGAGCGCCATGATCGCGATGCGGAAATATTTCTCGTCGTCCGGAATGGCCTCGCCGATCGCGTGGAATATTCCATCGACGGCCGCGTTGATGCGCCGCCGCTTGCCGAGCGAAATCGTGTCGTCGAACAGCAGTGGTATGGTCTGCAGGTCCGCGACAGGCGCCATGTCGAGGCCTGCGAGCCGCAGCACGGCGGCAAGGGAAGCCGGAGCAAGAAGGTCGCGCATGGCGCACAATTGCCCGTGCGCGCGTGACAGCCGCTCCAGGCCCACGTTGATCTCCTGCTCGAAAGCTGCGAGCGCCGAGGCAGTGTTGAGCGCTATTTCCGCGGAAAACTTCTTGCGCAAGGCACGGTGGCGTTCCCCTTCATGGGCGAGCGGGAAATGGCGGCTCAGCTCTTCCAGGTGTCGAAGATCGATGCCGAACCGGCTCATGACCGCCGAAACACCGAAATCATGGCCAACGAACGCGGAACTGCGCAGTACCTGTTCGATCAGCGCCGGGTCGCTTACCATCCACCGGTGCAATTGCTGCGACCACCAAAGGCCGCCTTCGCGTCCGTAATGCTGGCGCCGGTCAGGCTGCTTCTGCAATTGGTAATCGGAAAACACTGCCAAAATCCATGTTGCCAATAATCGAAAGGGGGTGCCGGAAGGCCGGACACGCGAAAGAAACCGATAGCACAGCTACAAGAATCTGGTGCGAAAACCAGCAAATTTTCCTCTAGCGGGATGTGGGATTATTGGCCTCGATGCCATCGAGCACCGCTTCCGGGGCGATGTCACGCTTGATTTCGTCGACCTCTTCGTCGACCTCGGTCTGCACGCCGAGCTTTTCGGCAATTGCCGCAACCATCGCGGCGATCTTCGTCACTTCATGTTCGGCCAGAAGGCTGACGTGCAGGTCGAGATCGGCGCGCCGGTCCGCCACGGCCTGCATCCTGTTCTGGCTCATCAGCACGAAGGTCGAGAGGAATATCGCCTCCACCGACGCAAACATGGCGAGCACGACGAAGGACTCGTCCCACCTGGGCACGCCGGGCAGCCCGCCCAGGTTGGCGATGATCCAGAAACCGAAGATGGCAAGGTGCAAAACGACGAACTTCATGCTGCCGGCGAAGCGCGTGATCGCATCGCCGATGCGATCGCCGATTGCGGCGTCCTCCTCGTCGCGTTCGCGCCGCCGGCGCATGGCAACGATGTTGCGCTGGAGCGTCGGCGTCAGCTCCACCGGCGCATGCGGGCGCGTTGGGCTGGAGGCGTGCGGCCTTGGGGTTTGCGTTGGCGCCATGCGAGTAATCTCCGACGGGCCAGATGTTCGGGCCAGCGGTCTCTAACGAACCGGCGCGGCGTGCGGTTCCAGATCCAGGTCCGTCAGCTCGCGCTCCATGAACACCAGGTAATCCATGAACTGCGCCGGATAATCGTGATAGGGCGGGCAGGGCGCGAACCCCAGCCTTTCGTAAAGAGCGATCGCCTCGTGGTGCCGCCTTCCGCTGTCAAGCCGCATCAGGGTGTAACCTTCCGCCCGCGCCGCCGCGATCAACGAACTGGCGAGCAAGCGGCCGAGCCCCAGGCCCTGATACCGCAAAGGTACGTAGAGCCGCTTCATTTCGCAAACGCCATCGCCGATCCGCCGGTATGCCCCCGCACCGACGGCCTCGCCACCCTTGCGCGCGATCAGCGTCA
Source organism: uncultured Alphaproteobacteria bacterium (assembly GCA_963697325.1). Classification (GTDB taxonomy): domain Bacteria; phylum Pseudomonadota; class Alphaproteobacteria; order Rhizobiales; family Rhizobiaceae; genus BOKV01. Next base: position 370,459 of record CAVONR010000006.1, read on the forward strand.
AGCCATTGGGCGGACCATAGGCCTGCGGCAGCGCGGCAAGCTCGCCGTCCAGCGCCTGATGCCCGAACACGGCATCCACGAACCAGGGGTCGTCGGCGAAGCGCGCGCGGCACCAGCCGACATATTCACCGATGAGCGCGGCGAATTCGGCGTACTCCTGTGCGCTTTGCGCCGGTTCGATGCTGATCGTCATTGCCTGCAACCGACACGCCCCCCGCCCGCCATCGTCATTTCTTAGCCTTGGCAAGAATGTCCGTAAATGTGCATCTTGCAATGTGCCCGCCCCGAATCGCCCGATCGTTATCCGCCGAACCGGATGCCAGACATGCAAACCTCACGCCTGACGGCCCGGAACTGGTTCCTCGCCCTGACGCTGCTGACCATCGTCGCAGCCGGGTTCATCCTGCTTTGGATGGGGCGCGTGCCGATCTGCAAATGCGGCTATGTCAAGCTGTGGCACGGCGTGGTGATGAGTTCGGAAAACAGCCAGCACCTGACCGACTGGTACACATTCTCGCATATCATTCACGGCTTCATTTTCTATTGGGCGCTTTGGCTGGTGGGCCGCCGCTGGCCGGTGACGCTGCGCCTGCTGCTCGCAACGCTCGTCGAAGCTGGCTGGGAAGTGTTCGAAAATACCGACATGATCATCAACCGCTATCGCGAAGTGACGATTTCGCTCGATTACTACGGCGACAGCGCCATCAACTCGGTCATGGACATCGTGGCGATGGTCGTCGGCTTTTATGCCGCAATGCGCCTTCCGGTATGGGCAACCGTGCTCGTCGCCGTAGCGCTGGAGCTGTGGGTAGGCGCCGTCATCCGCGACAACCTCACGCTCAACATCATCATGCTGATCTGGCCGCTGGATACCATACGCGAATGGCAGGCGGGCGGGTGAGGGGCGATGTGAGCAGAAATCATCTTCATAAAAATCTGGTGCTGCGAGAGAGGATTGAACTCTCGACCTCTCCCTTACCAAGGGAGTGCTCTACCACAGTCGCCTATTCGGCTCCAGGGCAGAGGCGACATTGGCGGCAGCACTCCAACTCTTGCACTATTGCACGAGATCGGGCGAAAGGGGTAGGAGGCTCAGATTACTATGTCGAGGTAGGCAATCATGGCATGTGCGGGTTTAAAACGACCTGACTACGAGTGCCCAGGCTGGCTCAAACTTCGAGACAGTGTGAGCCCACTGATTGAAGCCACTTCTGGGACTGTAAGGCCCATTTCAAAGAACCTGCTGACAGCCTCGTGCCTGAGATAGTGAAAATGCAGATCGTCAACACCAGCCCGTTTGCATAACGCTCCCAACTCGGATTGTCACTGAGAAGCGTTGTAGGCTTACCTCTGTCCACCTAAGGGCAAAGATCCCTCACAGTAAATCATCAAGTTACTCGATGAACTCTTAGACGATGCGCTTAAAATGTTTTGGTTCTATGAAGGGTCTCATATTCTATAATATTTAAGTTACACATATATCATATGACATGGCACAATTTTCTTAAGTAACTTGCTGTTTCCTCGCGCTCTCGAATTTCGAAATCCAAATGAACGATCTTTTCTGCAATTAAACTTTTTAGCTCATGGATGCTATCAACTGATTCGTAATCATATAAATCTAATATTTTATTCGTCTCTGCAACATTAAAATGACAACTCCATGCCCAAACAACAATTCTGACCCTGTCGAAATCAATAGATGTACCCTGAAGTTCTCTTTCCGGGACTCCAAGAGAAACCGAGCGCCCATCTCGCTTGAAAAGATGCAGCTCCTGAGCCGACATACCGACCGTTTCCTCGAGATCCGAAATCCCGGCAATCTGGCTGTCCAGCTGTGAGCCTACTTCACGTAATATGGCTTCGAAGATGTTGTGGTGGGACAATGATGTTCCCCCTTTAGCTCCGTCTAATCAACCTGACTGGTTTGGTCAGACCGCGCCAACTTGGCGTCTATGCCCTTCCGATCTGCATGGGCGTAACGCATGAGCATACGCATATCTTTGTGGCCACTGATTGACGCTACTTCGGGAACTGACAGCCCGATCTCAAAAAATCTGCTTACCGCCTCGTGCCTAAGATCATGGAAGTGCAAATCCTCAACACCGGATCGCCTACATAGCCGTTCCCAGCTGAGGCGAAGGGCATTTGCGGTAATAGGAAACACCCCGTCATTGGCTTGATCACCCCTCCCGCCCAAATCCCTGCAAGAGTGCAAGAGTTCGACCGCTTTTGACGTCAGCGGGATGGTTCTCGAATAGCCGTTCTTTGACTCCAGGATCGTCACTGAGCGCCTTCGCAGGTCCACCTGTGGCCACCTTAGGGAAAGCATCTCTCCTAGCGGTCAACCAGGTCGCCAACAGTCAGCCGTCTGAGCATTGACGTGTCGTGGGTGAGCTCCTGCTTGTCTGCTCTTAGTTCCTGTTGTCTCGCCCAAAGCTGGGCATCCCTATAGGAGATGAACGTCTTGCTCACTGGGCGTTGGCCATCACGCCTGACCTGCACCTGCCATTTGTCGTTCCGCTTGCGAATGGATGCCATAACCGAAGCTCCGCTGTGACTGTGGTGTGACAGCAGCGAAAAAATCAGTCTGGTCGGAGGGCTCCATGGCAAAATAACCTATCATAATCATTAGGTTATCTGGTGCTGCGAGAGAGGATTGAACTCTCGACCTCTCCCTTACCAAGGGAGTGCTCTACCACTGAGCTACCGCAGCGAGGTGTCCATGTGCGGGAGTCTGGCTCGCGCTGGAAACGCGTGGCTTTTGCCACATGGGTGGCGCAAGCGCAAGCGCGCCGGGCCCATCGCCTGCGCTTTTCACGCGCAGGCTCATGCCCTATGCTGTTCGCGGGAGAACCGGCATGAACGAACAGGCCCAAAGGCGCGCGCAAAAGCTGCGGCAGGCGCTGCGCGAAAACCTCAAGCGGCGCAAGGCCGATGGGGGCTCGGGCTCGGCGGAATCAACCGTGCGGCGCGAGGACAGGCTGGAGCCGCGACTGGGCAATGACAATGCCGCAATCGCGGATGTGCCGGACGGCAATTAACCGCAAAGTTGCACCGCGCCGGCGCAGCCTTGCCGCTGCTGTCCACTTGCGCTAGAGCGTGCCGCCTGTGCGCAAGCGGTGCGACATGCAGCCAGCTTGCGAAGACCGGCCAGGGCTCGTGGCCACAAGGGACCCTCGCGGTCCGGTTCAGGGGAATGACATGGACAGGATTATCGTAACCGGCAACGGCAAGCTCAATGGCGTGATACCCATTTCGGGCGCGAAGAATGCCGCGCTGCCGCTGATGATCGCCTCGCTCTTGACCACGGAACCGCTGATCCTCGAGAACGTCCCGCACCTCGCCGACACCGAGTCGCTGATCCGGATTCTCACCAACCACGGCGTCGACTACAAGGTCGAGGGCAAGAAGAAGGGCCAGAACGGCGGGCAAGGGCGCACCATCCATTTTCGCGCGGGCGAGATCGTCGACACCACCGCGCCCTATGAGCTGGTATCGCGCATGCGCGCCAGCTTCTGGGTGATCGGGCCGCTGCTCGCACGCATGCACGAGGCGCGGGTATCGCTGCCGGGCGGATGCGCCATCGGCACCCGGCCGGTGGACCTGTTCCTCGAAAGCCTTGCGGCACTCGGCGCAGCGCTGGATGTGGAGGCAGGTTACATCGTCGCCAGCGCCAAGGGCGGGCTCAAGGGCGCGGGCTACCGTTTCCCCAAGGTTTCGGTCGGCGCGACCCATGTCGCGATGATGGCAGCGAGCCTGGCGCGCGGCCAGACCATACTCGACAACGCGGCGCGCGAGCCCGAGGTCGAGGATCTGGCCAAATGCCTTAACGCGATGGGCGCGCGCATTTCCGGCGCGGGCACGCGCACGATCGTCATTGACGGCGTCGATCAATTGCACGGCGCGCGGCACTCGGTGCTGCCGGATCGCATCGAGGCCGGCACCTATGCCATGGCCGTGGCGATGACCGGCGGCGACGTGCTGCTGGAAGGCGTGCAGCCCGGCCTGCTGCAGGCGGCGCTCGACGTGCTGGTCAAGGCCGGCATCGGCATCGAGCCGACCAATCGCGGGATTCGCGTCACGCGCAACGGCTCGGGCATTCGCCCCGTCAACATCACCACCGAGCCGTTCCCCGGCTTCCCGACCGATTTGCAAGCGCAATTCATGGCGCTGATGACGCGTGCCGAGGGCGTCTCGCAGATCAACGAGACGATTTTCGAAAACCGCTTCATGCATGTGCAGGAACTGGCGCGGCTTGGCGCGAAGATCTCGGTCGACGGACACACCGCAACGGTGACCGGCGTTCCCGTGCTCAAGGGCGCGCCCGTGATGGCGACAGACCTGCGCGCCTCCGTCTCGCTGGTGATTGCTGGCCTCGTCGCCGAGGGTGAAACCACGGTCAACCGCGTCTATCACCTCGACCGTGGCTTCGAGCGCCTCGAGGAGAAGCTCACCAATTGCGGCGCAAAGATCGAGCGCATTTCGGGCTGACGGTCCGCTTTTGCCGCAGCGCATGCGCAATTTCCGGCGCGGCGTCGCGGTTGCACTTTGGCGCCAAACCCAATACCTACCAGACAAGGGGCAATCACAGGGGCCGATGGCCTTTTGGCTGCGTGTAACGGATTTGCGCAATGACGGGTCGTCTCAAGCTGATTGCCATGGATGGCGAGGATTTGGCGGTGATCTCCGCCCATTGCCAGGACGCGGTGCTGAAGGTGGGCGATCTCGATTACCTGCCGCGTGAAAAGCGCTTCGTCGTGCCGATGAACCGCTTCGTGTGGGAAGCTGTCGGCGGCAAGGAAAACACTTTCGAGCGGCGCAAGGCCGTGCTGCATTTCGAGCGTGTCGCCAAGGTTCGCATGCAGGGCATCGACCGCCGCCGCAAGGATACCGTGCTGTCGCTGTTGGCGGTGACCTTCGCGCTTTCCGACGCTCCCGCGGGCGTGGTGGAAATCGCCTTTGCCGGCGGCGCCACGCTGCAGCTTGAAGCAGAATGCCTTGAAGCGCAGCTTGGCGACCTTGAAGCAGCCTGGTCGACTGAAAACCTGCCGCATCACGAGACCTGATTTCATTTCTGCAAGGGGGTTCGGCCATTGGTGATGCGCATCGCAACCACTGACAGCGATTTCGAGGCACGCTTCGCCGCGCTGCTGACACAAAAGCGCGAGGTCTCGGAAGATGTCGATGCGACCGTGCGCGCGATATTGGCCGACGTGCGCAAGCGCGGCGATGCTGCCGTTCTGGAATACACCGCGCGCTTCGACCGGCTCACACTTGATGCAGCCTCGCTGCGCATCACCCCTGCGGAGATCGACGCCGCTCTTGAGGCCTGCGACCCGGAAACAATTGCCGCGCTGACGCTGGCGCGGGACCGCATCCGCTCGCATCACGAGCGGCAGATGCCGAAGGACGACCGCTACACGGATGCCATTGGCGTGGAGCTCGGCTCGCGCTGGACGGCGGTGGAATCGGTGGGGCTTTATGTTCCGGGCGGTACGGCCAGCTATCCAAGCTCGGTGCTGATGAACGCCGTGCCGGCCGTCGTCGCCGGCGTCGCGCGCATCGTCATGGTCGTGCCGTCGCCCGATGGCGTGCTCAACCCGCTGGTGCTGGCGGCGGCCCGGCTTGCCGGCGTCTCGGAGATCTACCGCATCGGCGGCGCGCAGGCGGTCGCCGCGCTCGCCTATGGCACCGCGACCATCGCGCCGGTCGCCAAGATCGTCGGGCCTGGCAATGCCTATGTCGCCGCGGCCAAGCGCCAGGTCTTCGGCACCGTGGGCATCGACATGATCGCCGGCCCGTCCGAAGTGCTGGTGATCGCCGATGCGCAGAACGACCCGGACTGGATCGCCGCCGACCTCCTGGCGCAGGCCGAGCACGATGTTTCGGCGCAGTCGATCCTCATCACCGATTCGCGCGAGCTTGCCGATGCCGTGGAAGAAGCGGTGAGCCGCCAGCTCAAGACCTTGCCGCGCGGCGAGGTTGCCGGGCAAAGCTGGGCCGACCATGGCGCCATCATCGTGGTGCGCAGCCTTGTCGAAGCCGCTCCGCTCGCCGACCGCATCGCCGCCGAGCATCTCGAAATCGCCATCGCCGATCCGGAGGCGATTTTCGCCACGCATCCGCAATGCCGGCGCGGTGTTCCTCGGCCGTCACACGCCGGAAGTCATCGGCGATTATGTCGGCGGCTCCAACCACGTGCTGCCGACGGCGCGCTCGGCACGGTTTTCATCCGGCCTGTCGGTTCTCGACTATGTCAAGCGCACCTCGATCCTGCGGCTGGGTCCCGAACAGCTTGCGGCACTGGGGCCGGCGGCAGTGACGCTTGCAGGCGCCGAGGGGCTTGCCGCCCATGGCCGCTCGGTCTCGATCCGGATGAACAGGTGAATGGACAGGCGGGCGAAATCGGCGAACAGGCTGGTCGATGTCGTCCTTGACGACGCCTCGATCGGCCGCGCCACGCCCGATGTCGAGCACGAACGCGCCGTCGCGATCTTCGATCTGCTGGAGGAAAACAGCTTCGCGCCGGTGAACGACGAGACCGGCGGCCCCTACAGGCTGACGCTGTCCGTCGCCGAGCAGCGTCTGGTGTTCAACGTGACGCGCGAGAACGGCGACCCGGTCGCCATCCACATGCTTTCGCTGACCCCGTTCAAGCGGGTGGTGAAGGACTATTTCATGATCTGCGAAAGCTATTACGACGCGATCCGCACGGCTTCGCCCAGCCACATCGAGGCGATCGACATGGGCCGCCGCGGCCTGCACAACGAGGGCTCGCAGACCTTGCAGGACCGCCTTGCCGGAAAGATCGAGGTCGATTTCGACACCGCGCGCCGCCTGTTCACCCTCATCTGCGTCTTGCATTGGCGGGGTTAGGCTTGTTGGCTGCCTGGCGGAGTGCAGGAAATGACTGAAAACGAAAAGCCCAGGTCGGTGCTTTTCGTTTGCGCCATGAACGCCATTCGCTCGCCCATGGCCGAGAACCTTACCAAGGCAATTTACGGCAATGCCATCTACGCCCGCTCCGCCGGAGTGAATGCGGGCGATCCCGACCCCTTCGTGCAGTCGGTGATGGCCGAACGCGGCATCGCCATGCAGACGCACCACCCGGTGACGCTGGACGATCTTGGCGACAGCTATTTCGACCTTGTCGTGACACTGTCGCCGGAGGCCCATCACCGCGTGCTGCAGCTGTTGCGGGCCCACTCTGTCGACGTGGAATACTGGCCCACCATGGACCCTTCGACCGTGGCTGGAAAGCGCGAGCAGGTGCTCGATGCCTATCGCCAGACACGCGACCGGCTGGAAGAACGCATACGAAAACGCTTCGGCTGAATGTGCCTTGTGCGCGGGGTAGGTTCTCGGATAGTTTCCCGCGACTTTTGCGATAGCTGCCAACTCAAGAAAAAGAGGACTAATGGCCAAGGAAGAAGTACTGGAATTTCCCGGAGTGGTGACCGAACTGCTGCCCAACGCGACCTTTCGCGTGAAACTGGAAAACGAACACGAGATCATTGCCCACACCGCGGGGCGCATGCGCAAGAACCGCATCCGCGTTCTGGCCGGCGACAAGGTGCTGGTCGAGATGACGCCCTACGACCTGACCAAGGGCCGCATCACCTATCGATTCAAGTAATTGGCCGGTTGAACCACACAGCGCGGCGGCGGGGAAAACATGACAATCAGGCCCAAGCTGGTTTTGGCCTCCGGTTCGCCAAGGCGGCTGCAATTGCTGCAGCAGGCGGGCATCGAGCCGGAGCACCTTACCCCCGTCAATGCCGACGAGACGCCGCAAAAGGGAGAGGCGCCGCGCAGCCTCGCCAAGCGGCTGTCGCGCGAGAAGGCCGAACTCGCGCTCGAGAACGCGGCGCGCTCGGAGGAATTGCAGGGCAGCTTCATCCTTGCCGCCGATACGGTGGTGGCGCTTGGCCGCCGCGTGCTGCCCAAGGCCGAGATGCTCGACCAGGCGTCGAACTGCCTTCGGCTGTTGTCGGGCCGTTCGCACCGCGTCTACACCTCGCTGACGCTGGTGACGCCGAAGGGCGCCATGCGCCACCGGCTGGTCGAAACGCGCGTGCGCTTCAAGCGCCTCTCGCGCGAGGAGATGGAGGCCTATCTCGCCTCCGGCGAATGGCGCGGCAAGGCGGGCGGCTATGCCATCCAGGGGCTCGCCGGCACCTTCGTCGTCAAGCTTGTCGGCTCCTATACAAATGTCGTCGGCCTGCCTCTATATGAGACCGTGTCGCTGCTGACGGGAGAAGGCTATCCCGTTCACTTCAACTGGCTCAACAGGCTGTGATGGACGAGAGATCCGGCAAACCCGCGGAAAACGTGACCCCGCTGCGCAAGCCGGTGCCTTGCCCGATCTGCAAGACGCCTTCGTCGCGCGCCCATTACCCCTTCTGTTCGCGCCGCTGCGCCGACATCGATCTCAACCGCTGGTTCAGCGGCAGCTATGCCGTTCCCGGCGATCCGAAGGACGGTTCGGGCGAGGAAGAATAGTCGCGCCCGGCCGCGTTGCCGCATGCCCGCTGCCGCGTGGTTTTTACCCGCAATCGCTATTGCCAGTGCGGGGCTTACCGCCTATAAACCCGCTCGCTCCGGCAGGCGCAAACGCCCTTGCCGTTGCTGGCCCAGGTAGCTCAGTTGGTAGAGCAGCGGATTGAAAATCCGCGTGTCGGCGGTTCAATTCCGTCCCTGGGCACCATTTGGACCTTTCCTGCTTCAGCAAATGCCTGTTCCGGCATCGTCCACAAGGCGCCAACGGCTTTCCCTTCCTGAACGCCTCTCCCCTGTTTGCATTTTGCGCGGGTTTGTCTAAACGCTGGGCGAACGTTGATTGCAGGGCGGCGGTTCATGACATTGGAAGGTCTGCGCGACCAGCTTAGAAGCCTCTATTTCGGGCATCGCGGGCGTTCGCGCCTTTTCCGTATCTCGCTTCTCGCCTTCGACTTCATAACAATCGTTTATTTCCTCGCCACCATCCGGGAGGAGCATGTCGGCATCTACCGGATAATCGACCTGGCGATCTTTGGGGTCTTCCTGGCCGAGCTCTTCATACGCCTCGCCATTTCGCACCACCCGCGCAAGTTCCTCGCGCGCATTTCGACCTGGGCGGACATTGCCGTGCTCGTCTCGCTGATCGTGCCGCTGCTGATTGAAGATCTGGGCTTCCTCAGCATACTGCGCACGCTGCGCTTCGTGCGCTCCTACCGCATCATGGTGGAGATCAAGCAATACCTGCCGGTGCCCAAAAGATATGACGACGTGGTGAACGCAGGCGGGAACCTGGTGGTGTTCGTCTTCATCCTGTCGTCCATGGTCTGGGTGCTCGAGGCGAACAGCAATCCCAAGATCGGTTCATGGCTGGACGCGGTGTATTTCACCATATCCACGCTGACGACAACCGGCTTCGGCGACATCACGATGCAGGACCCCGCCGGCAAGATACTCTCCATCGTCATCATGGTGTTCGGCGTCGCACTTTTCGTGCGTTTGGCGCAGGCCCTGTTTCGTCCCTACAAGGTTTATCACGTCTGCCCAAGCTGCGCGCTGACCCGGCACGACCCCGATGCGGTGCATTGCAAGCATTGCGGTATCGTTCTCGATATCGAGAACGAAGGCGACTGGTAAGCCTCTCCAACTTCATCTGACCATCAAGGGCTGGTGCACCGCCTGCCCGCGTCGGAGCGGGCAGGACGCATCGCGCGTTGCGCTGAATCAATGCGGACGGGCCGGCCCGGGCATAGGGATGCCACACCGGCAGCGAAATTTCCGCGGGACCGCTACTTTCGAGCTATTTACAAATTCATATATTAAAATATATAAAGATCACGCAAACAGGGGGAACCTGCCTCATGCGTCTATTGCTCGCTTCGGCGCTCGCCGCCGCGTTCTTGTCGGTCCAGCACCTGCCGGCCCTTGCCGAGACCATCACGCTCCAGCCCGTGAAGGTTGTCGACTGGAAAGCCGTCTATGGCCGCATAGAGGCTCGCGACCGCATCCCGGCACGTGCCCGGCTTGGCGGCACACTGGTTGAGCTTCAGGTTGCCGAGGGAGAAATGGTTGAAGCCGGCAAGCCGCTGGCCAGGATCATCGATGAGAAGCTCACCTTCCAGCTTTCCGCGCTGAGCGCCCAGCGCTCCTCCCTCGAAGCCCAGCTCGCCAATGCGCAAAACGACCTCAAGCGTGGCGAGGCGCTGATGAAGCAGGGCGTTACCACCGTGCAGAGACAGGATATCCTGCGCACGCAGGTTGATGTGCTGAAGGGCCAGCTTGCCGCGCTCGACGCGCAATCCGAAGTGATCTCGCAGCAGGAAAAGGAAGGCTCGGTGCTTGCGCCGGTCAGCGGCCGCGTGCTGGACGTGCCTGTCGCCAAGGGCGGCGTCGTCATGCCTGGCGAGACGATCGCCAGCATCGGGGGCGGCGGCACATTCTTGCGCATCGCCGTTCCGGAACGCCATGCCACTCACCTCAACGAGGGTGACGAGATCGAGATAGGGCAGGGCGAGCAAAGCGCCAAAGGCAAGCTGCAGCGAGTCTATCCGTTGATCGAAAACGGCCGCGTGGTCGCCGATGTCCAGATCGAAGGGCTGTCCGACAGGTTCGTCGATGCACGCGTGCTGGTGCGCCTGCCCGTGGGAAGTCACGAGGCGCTGATGGTGCCGCAAACGGCAATCATGACCCGCTCGGGCCTTGATTTCGTTGCGCTCGAACAAGGTGACGGCGTTCTCTTGCGCAGCATCGTGCCAGGCACGCGCCAGCAGGTTGAGGGCATTGCGATGGTCGAGATCCTGTCCGGCCTGATGGCGGGCGACCGGGTCCTGACGCAGGTTCCCGATGGCGACTGATCCCATGACCGACACGAAGATCGATCCGGCGGAACACGAGGCGCAGGCTCCACGCAGCCATCCGCTCGGCATTGCCGGCGCCCTGACCCGCGCCTTCATCGGCTCGGCGCTGACGCCGCTCTTCATCCTGGCCGCGCTCGCGGCCGGGCTGATCGCGCTGGTCTCGCTGCCGCGCGAGGAGGAGCCGCAGATTTCCGTGCCGCTGGTGGACATCCACGTGCAGGCGCAGGGCCTCAGGGCCGAGGACGCGGTGAAGCTCGTCACCGAGCCGCTCGAGATGATCGTCAAGGCCGTCAACGACGTCGAGCATGTCTATTCCTCCACGCGAGACGACGCCGCGATGGTCACGGCCCGCTTCAAGGTCGGCACCAAGGCCGAGGACGCCATCCTGCGCGTTCACGAGAAGGTGCGCGCCAATATCGAGCGCATTCCGGTCGGCATTCCCGAGCCGCTGATCGTCGGACGCGGCATCGACGACGTTGCCGTCGCTGACGCTGACGCTTTCCGCCGCGCCAGGCAACGAGATCGCCGCCAACGACCTGACGCGCCTCGCGCGCACGCTGCAGACCGAGGTCGCCAAGACGCAGGATGTCGGCCTCACCTATCTGGTCGGCGATGCGCAGGATGCGATCCGCATCGAACCCGATCCAGACCGGCTGGCGCTCTACGGCGTCACGCTGCAGCAGCTTGTCGGCAAGGTCGACGCAGGCCAACCGCACGCTGAACACCGGCAAGCTGCGCGATGGAGGCGAGGCGATCGACCTGGTGGCGGGCGAGACGCTGCACGGCCCCCGCCGAGATCGCCAACCTGCTGGTGACCACGCGCGACGGTCGGCCGGTCTACGTCTCGCGACGTGGCGCAGGTGCGCTACGTTCCCGACACCTCCGAGACCATGGTCTGCCTCGATCACGCGGACCGAGGACGGCAATCTGAGCCGGGCGCCCGCCGTGACGCTCGCCATCGCCAAGCGCGCCGGGGCAAATGCCGTGGTGGTTGCGCGACGAAGTGCTGCACGCGCGTCGAGGCGCTCGAAGGCAAGCTCATCCCGGACACGGTCTCGGTCGACCGTGACGCGCGACTATGGCGAGACGGCCAACGAGAAGGCGAACGAGCTGCTGTTCCACCTCGGACTTGGCAACGCTGTCGATCATCGGCCTGGTGCTGCTCGCGATCGGCTGGCGCGAGGCGATCGTGGTGGCGATCGTCATTCCGGTGACGATCCTGCTGACGCTCTTTGCGGCCTGGGTCATGGGCTACACGCTCAACCGCGTCTCGCTGTTCGCGCTGATCTTCTCGATCGGCATCCTGGTCGACGACGCCATCGTGGTGATCGAGAACATCGCCCGCCACTGGGGCATGAACGACGGCCGCACCCGCGTCCAGGCCGCGATCGACGCGGTGGCCGAGGTCGGCAATCCCACCATCGTCGCCACGCTGACCGTGGTCGCGGCGCTGCTGCCGATGCTGTTCGTCTCGGGCCTGATGGGCCCCTACATGAGCCCGATCCCGGCCAATGCCTCGCGCCGCGATGATCTTTTCCTTCTTCGTCGCGGTCATCATCACGCCCTGGCTGATGGTCAAGATCGCCGGCAGGCGCACATGCGCTGGCCATGGCGCACATGGCGACGGCGGCCATCAGGCGGCGGGCTGCTGGGGCGCGCCTATACCGGCCGTCGCCCGCCCCCTGCTCGCCACCAAGGCGCGCAGCCTGGCTTTCCTGCTCGTGACCGCGGCTGCTGTCCTTCGGCTCGCTGGCGCTGCTTTACACCAGCGACGTCACGGTCAAGCTGCTGCCCTTCGACAACAAGTCCGAGCTGTCGGTGGTGATCGACCTGCCGGAAGGCGCATCGGTCGAGGCGACCGACCGCGTCGCGCAGGACGTGGCGCGCATCGTCATGCAGACTGCCCGAGGTGACCAGCGTCGCAGACCCATGCCGGCACACCGGCGCCCGTTCAACTTCAACGGTCTGGTGCGCCACTATTACCTGCGCGCCGAGCCGCAGCTGGGCGACGTCTGCGATCAACCTGCTGCCCAAGGCCGAGCGCGACCGCGCCAGCCACGACATCGCGCTCGACATCCGGCAGCGGCTGTCGGCGCTCGACGTTCCCGCCGGCACCAGCCTGAAGGTCGTCGAGCCGCCGCCCGGACCGCCGGTGATCTCGACGCTGCTCGCCGAGGTCTACGGCCCCGACGCCGAGACGCGCCGCGCGGCTGCCACGAAGATCCGCGAGGCGTTCGAGGCGGTGCCCTTCGTCGTCGACGTCGACGACAGCTTCGGCGAGCCGGCCCGGCGCATGCGCGCGACGATCTCGACCGACGATCTCGAGTTCTTCGGGGTCGAGGAGCAGCGACGTCTTCGACACGATCGCCCTGCTCAACGGCGGCCAGACGGTCGGCTATTCGCACCGCGGCGGACGGCCGCCTGCCGATCCCGATCTGCAGATCGCCCGGGCCAAGGGCGACCGCGTGCTGGACGAGCGGTTCCTGACGACGCCGATCCCGGCCAACGTCCTGCCCGGCGACCGCGGCGTGGTGGAACTCGGCGACGTGGTCCGGGTCGGCGAGGAAGCCGCCTCCTTCCCGATCTTCCGCCACAACGGCCGCGACGCCGAGATGGTGACCGCCGAACTCGCCGGCGACTTCGAGGCGCCGCTCTACGGCATGCTCGCCGTGGGCGACGCGATCGACAGCGCAGGACTGGCCGGACGGCACGAAGCCGGTCGATCAGCCTGCACGGCCAGCCCGAGGACGAGGACAAGGTCGACGCTGCTCTGGGACGGCGAGTGGGAAGTGACCTGGGTCACCTTCCGCGACATGGGCGCGGCCTTCGGCGTGGCGCTGCTCGGCATCTACATCCTCGTGGTGGCGCAGTTCGGCTCGTTCAAGCTGCCGCTGGTGATCCTGACGCCGATCCCGCTGACCTTCATCGGCATCATCGTCGGGCACTGGCTGTTCGACGCGCCGTTCTCGGCCACCTCGATGATCGGCTTCATCGCGCTCGCCGGCATCATCGTGCGCAACTCGATCCTGCTGGTCGACTTCATCCGCAACGCAGCGGCGCCGGTCGACGATCGACGTGCTGATCGAGGCCGGGTCCGATCCGCTTCAAGCCGATCCTGCTGACGGCGCATCGCCGCGATGATCGGCGCGGTCGTGATCCTGACCGACCCGATCTTCCAGGGCCTGGCGATCTCGCTGCTGTTCGGACTGCTTCCTCGACGCTGCTGACGGTGCTGGTGATCCCGGCGATCTACCGGGTGTTGCGGACATGACCGGCGCGGGTACGCCCGCGCGCAACATAGCAATGAGACTGCACCCCTGAAGGAGGAGGCACAAATGGCACATGTCGTGGTACTCGGCGCCGGTCTTGGCGGCACCATCATGGCATATGAACTGAAGGACCAGCTGCGCAAGGAGGACAAGATCACCGTGGTGACGAAGGACCCGAAGTACCACTTCGTGCCGTCCAACCCCTGGATCGCGGTGGGCTGGCGCGAGCGCAAGGACATCACGGTCGATCTTGCGCCCGCAATGGCCAAGGCGCAAGATCGACTTCATCCCGGTCGCCGCAAGGAAGCTCGACGCCGAGGAGAACCGGATCGAACTGGTGGACGGGCAGTCCGTTTCCTACGACTACCTCGTCATCGCGACAGGGCCGGAGCTGGCCTTCGACGAGATCGAGGGCTTCGGGCCGCACGGCGGCCATACCCAGTCGGTCTGCCATATCGACCATGCCGAGCAGGCCCGCGAAGTCTTCGAAAAGCTGGTCGAGAATCCCGGCCCGGTGGTCATCGGCGCCGTGCAGGGGGCAAGCTGCTTCGGTCCCGGCCTATGAATTCCTGTTCATTCTCGAAACGGCGTTGCGCCGCGCCAGGATACGCGACCGTGTGCCGATGACCTTCGTCACCGCCGAACCCTACATCGGCCATCTTGGCCTTGACGGCGTCGGCGACACCAAGGGTCTGCTGGAAGCGCAGATGCGCAACCGGCACATCAAGTGGATGACCTCGACCCGCGTGAAGAAGGTCGAGGAAGGCAGGATGTTTGTCGAGGAGATCGCCGACGATGGCAGCGTCAAGGCGGAAAAGGAACTGCCGTTCGCCTTCTCGATGATGCTTCCGGCCTTCCGTGGCATCAAGCCGGTGTCCGGAATCGATGGCCTCAGCAATCCACGCGGCTTCACGATCGTCGACAAGCACCAGCAGAACCCCAAATACAAGAACATCTTCGCGGTCGGCGTCTGCGTCGCCATCCCGCCAATGGGTCCGACGCCGGTGCCGTGCGGCGTGCCCAAGACCGGTTTCATGATCGAATCAATGGTCACCGCCACGGCCCACAACATCGGCAACATCGTGCGCGGATTGGAGCCCGACCGGGTCGGCACATGGAACGCGGTGTGCCTTGCCGACTTCGGCGATGGCGGCGTCGCCTTCGTGGCGCAGCCGCAGATACCGCCCCGCAACGTCAACTGGTCATCGAGCGGAAAATGGGTTCACGTCGCCAAGGTCGGCTTCGAGAAGTACTTCATGCGCAAGCTGAAGATGGGTCAGAGCGAACCGTTCTACGAAAGCCTGGCGCTGAAGGTGCTCGGCATCGACAAGCTCAAGGAAACACAACAGGGCTGACGCGGCCCTTGCCTCTCCTGCCGGGGTCGTTGCCCCGGCAGGTTCCCGCGTCTTTGAAGGATGTGATGCCGGCACCATGGCCAGAACGGCACGGACGATGAGCGCACCGCTTCATCCAGGCGAGGGTTTCGGTGGCACGCCCGAGGCGGCGGGCCGCGCCGTCAACCTGCTCAAGGCATTGTCGCACGAGGGTAGGCTGCAAATCCTGTGCCTGCTCCTGGAGCGCGACCTTTCCGTCGGCGAGCTCGCCGGCGTCCTGGCGATGCCGCAGCCGAGCATATCGCAGCAGTTGATGCGGCTGCGGGCCGAAGGCATCGTCAAGCCGATGCGCAGCGGCAAGTCGGTCTATTACCGCCTTGTCAGTCCGCAGGTGAGGTCGGTGGTCTCGGTGCTGCGCGAGAATTTCTGTTCGCACGAACCGTCCTGATCAGTCGCGCTGATAGCTTTGTGCCGACGTTTCGCCTGCCGGAAACGATCGCACCAGCGGTATCGGCTGCCAAAGCGCGGTTCCAGCCGCCCGCCTTCACGCCGGGGCGGGTTTGCTGCTCCAGCCTTCGATCTGGTCCATCGTGCAGTCTCGCGGGTTCTTGTCCTCGCGCCAGCGCACGAAGCGGGCGCCATGGCGCATCTGGCCGCCTGTCACATGATCGGCGCTGACCTCCGCGACCAGCACCGGTTCGAGCGGCACCGGCTCGCGCTGCTTACCGGTCCATCGGCTCGGGCCACCCGGTGAGCGTCCGGTGAAGCCTTCCCCGCCGATGTAGGGCTGCACGGCCTGCGTGAAGTCCCGTGCGTGGCCCTGCACCTGTATGCGCCCGACATAGTGCAGGCTGCCCGCAGCGTCATAAAGGCCCAGCAGGAGCGAATCCGCGAGGCCCGTTCCTGCCTTGCGGTAGAGCCCTGCCACCACGCAATCGATTGTCTTCCAGAGCTTGTATTTCTTCATCGCCCGCTTGCCTGCGCGATAGGGCAGCTCCAGGTCCTTGGCCATGATGCCGTCGAGGCCCTCGGTGCCGAGCCAGCGCAATGCCGTCTTGAGCGACTTGGTTGACCTTGACATGCGCAGCGCCGAAGCGTTGCCCGCCGCCTCCACCATGGACTCGAGCGCCCGGCGGCGTTCGCGAAACGGCAGGCGGGTCAGGTCCTCGCCACCCTTCCCGACCAGCAGGTCGAAGGCGATGAAGGTCGCGGGAAATTCGCTCGCCAGCTTCTCGATCCTTGACCTTGCCGGATGCAGGCGAAGCTGCAGCGTCTCGAAGGATTGGCCTTCGATCACAATCTCGCCATCGATGACAAATCGTTCCGAAGCAAGGGCGGCAAGCCCTTCCTCCAGTTCGGGGAAGTAGCGCCCGAGCGGCTTCTGGTTGCGCGATTGCAGGTGCAGCGCCTCCCGGTCCCTGAACGCAATGCAGCGAAAGCCGTCATGTTTCGGCTCGTACAGCCATTGCGGGCCTTCCGGCAATTGCTCCACCGGCTCGGCCTCCATGGGCTTGAGGGTCATCGGCACGGGAAGCATTCGGGCTCCTTGCGCATTGTGCGGCATCGCCGGAAAACACCGCAGGGCAGGGCTTGTTCCGATTGCACGCGGACGCGCTAGAGCTCCATCTCGAGATTCCACACGAGCCCCTCGCGCCGCCACTCCAGCTTGCTGGTGCTGCCTGGCCCGCTCGCGACGAATTTTTCTATCACTGTCGAACCGAAACCGCGCCGCGTCGGCGGCTTCACCCTTGGCCCGCCGGTCTCTTCCCAGCGAAGCACGAGCATGTGCTTGTCGCCCTCGAGCGGTTTCAGGTTCCAATGGATGGTCACGCGGCCGGCCGGGCGCGACAGCGCGCCGTATTTCAACGCGTTCGTGGCGAGCTCATGAAACGCCATGCCCAGATGCTGGGCTGCCTGCGGCGACAGCAAGACCTTGGGTCCCGCCATGGCAAGCCGGCTGTCGGCCGGGTCGTCGAACGCGCTAAGATGCGATTTCAGCAGCTCTTCGAGGCCGACGCGGCTCCAGTCGGTTTGCACCAGCAGGTCATGCGAACGCGCGAGCCCTGCAAGCCGCTCCGTCAGGCTTGCCTTGAACTGCTCGGGGCTGGCCGCCATGCGCAGTGAATTGCCAACCATGGCCTGGATAACCGCAAGCAGGTTCTTGGAGCGGTGCGACAGTTCGCGCATCACGAAACGGCGCTGCACTTCAGTGTCGCGCAGGCTCGCCTCGCGGGACTGTATCTCGCTCGATGCCTGCTTCAGTGCCTCGCCGACGACGTTGGCCTCCTGCATGGCCGTAGGCTGGAACTCCACGGGCTCGCCCCGGCCAAGCTGGTCGGCGGCGGCGAGCAGCATGGCGGTCGGCTTGCGAATGAGCCGGCCAGTGAAATAGGCGACGATGATCGAGCCCGCCAGCGCCAGCCCGGCGAGCATGACCAGCAGGCGGCTGGCCTTCCACACGGGTTCTTCGAGGATGTCCCGCGGCGCCCATACCACCACTTTCCACTTGCTGATGCTCGAGCTGCGAAAAGCCGCCAGCGAACTGCGCCCTTCAAGATCGACGCTTTCCACCAGGCCGGACGGCTTCTGTATTTCCTCCCACATCTTCGGCGAGGCGCTCTTGCCGTAGAAATCCTCATGCCGGCTCGATCGCGCGATGATCTTGCCGTTGCCATCCACGACGGCGGCAAACCATCCCTCGGGCCTGTATGCCTCCATCACCACCCGAAGCACGGCATCCTGGCGCGGAACATAGGAAAGGACGTAACGAATCTCGCCGTTCACGCGGATCGGCAGGCGAACGGAGAACAGCAGCTTTTGCGCCACGGCACCCATCGCCAGATTGCCCACCACGACGTTGCCGGTATCGAAGACGGCCTGCGCCGATGCGCTATTTGCGGTCTTTGGCAGGACGGCGTTCGATGGCGCCCGTGTGTTGACCAATTGCTGGAAATTGCGGTCAATGAGGATGATGTGGCCGTTGGCGCGGCTGGCGGCATCCTCCGCGATTTGCCTGAAGGCCGCTATGTCGCCCCGTTGCAACGAGCGCGATGCCGCCACGACCTCCGCCGTTTCGATATGCCCCCGAAGGTCGCGGTCCACCGCCCTTGCCAGATCGGCTGCGATCTCCGAAAGGCGGCTGATCTCCTTGTTGCGCTCATCCATCAGCCAGGATGCAAGCACATAGGCGCCCAGCGCCAGGAAGGGCAGGAGCGTGGCGAAGGTGAGCAGGCTGAGCAATGTGGACAGCGGCAATTGCCTGTGCAGCCGGAACGGCCACCGGCGTGGCCCGGGGTCCGTGCCCGACGTCAGGGGCCCGCCGGTAACGCCTGCGGCCATGCTCTCGTTCATGTCTTGCCTGTCGTGAGAAACAGCCGACAACAAAGCCGGCTGTGCTGCGCCAATTAATGCATTGCACTGCCGGTTTGTCGATTCGAAGACATGCAAAAGCCGGCCGGCGGGTTTCTTTTGCAGGCTGCGATCGCCTTGCAGGGTTCATCCAGGGCTCAAGGGCGAGCTTGAAATCGTTCTACCCGGAAAATCTTGCAGTGCCCGCCCGCCGCGAGGTCGACGACGCGACCGTTCTGGAGGGCAAGGCGCTGTTCTACGGCTCGGGCTGCGCAAGCTGCCATGTGCACAGCGGCGGCGTACGCCATTCGCTGTCCGTGGCGCTTGCCGGCAAGAGCGTTGCCGTGCAAGGCCTTGGCGCACTTGAATTTCTGCTGTTCGGCACCGGTGCGGAAGCGCTCGGGAGCGGCGCTGACGTGCGGGCTAGATTCCCCTCCCCAGCCACTGCGCCAGATTGCACCACAGCCTGCCGTAGCCGTGCCATGCAAGGAATTCGGGAGGGCCCCAATGCGGCCCGCAATCGGAGGCGAAGATCGCGCCGCGGCCCTTGCCGAATTCCTGCACGGCCATGAAGGGGTCGCCCTCGACGCTGGCGAGCAGGGTCGCGCCACCGCGCAGGCTGGCCGCGTTATAGCCCAGGAACATCGGCCACTGCGTCAGCCCTTCCATGACCGGATGCGAAGCGTCCACGATTTCCGGCGTGACGCCTTCAGGGTGCTCGCGCCTGTCGTCGCCCGGTTGCAGCACCACCGGCAGCACCGCCTCCACGTCCGTGCCGTGGTAATTGCCCTTCGCCTGTATGCCCTGGAAGGTCAGGTAGCCCCCGATCATCAGCAGGCCGCCGCCGCGCTCGACATAGCTGCGGATCGCCGCCAGCCGGTTGGGCGTGGCTTTGGAATGGACGAAGGTCGCATTGGGCAAAAGCAGGCTGTTGGCGCCGATGTCGCTGAGAAAGATCGCGTCGAACCGGTCCAGCGCCTCCGCCGTCGCCGGGAAATCGTTCATTGCCACATGCGAGGGCTGGTAGGTGACCTCGTGCCCGCCCGCGCGCAGGGCGGCGATCATCTCAGTGCCGCCTTCCGCATAGCTCGACGTCTCGAAGGAATCGAAGCCCTTGATGTGGACCGAATGCGTCGTCCACGATTCCCCCGCCACCAGTATCCGCATCTGCCTTGTCACTCCCCGTTCCGTCATTGCGCCTTCAGGCGGCCTGTTGCGCCCGCGGTTCATACAGCAGGCGGATGTAGGAGCGGAACAGCATTACCTGGTCGCCCAGCGATTTCGGATCGTTCAGCGCCTTCGACATCACGATGCCGCCCTCGATGACGGTATTGATCATGTCGGCCAGCGCCTCCTTGTCGACCGCGTCGCGCGGCGCGTAGTGCTCTTCGATCTCGCCGATCATCTTGAGGAAGCGCTCGCGCCATTCCAGCACCCCCTCGCGCATCAGCATGCGGATCTCCGCGTCGAAAAGCCGGTCCTGGTAGCAATAGGTTGCGATCAGGCAGCCCGGATGTGCTTCCTGCATGTTGTACATGGTTTCCGCGAACAGCTTCAGCCCGATGAGGAAGCTTTGCAGCGGGTCTTCCGACAAGTTCCTTGCCGCGGTCGAAAATGCCGTCTAGAATTTCCTTCTCGGTCACGAAGTAGCGCAGCAGCAGCGCCTTCGCGAGTGCCGACTTGTCCGGGAAATGGTAGAAGAACCCGCTCTTCGTGATCCCCGCCGCCGCGATGATTTCCTCGATGGAAGTGGCGTTGAAGCCCTTCGCCAGGATCGAGCTTTCGGCGATGTCCAGGATCTTGTCGCGGGTTGATGCGGCCTTCTTCATCGCAAACCTCGGCATGTGCGAAAAAGCACGATAGACACTGTACCAACGGTACAGTCAGCAGCACGCAGCAGCAAGTCCGGGTGAGTTCATCCGATGTCCCGTTTTAGCATAAGCACTTGTTTTGCCGGGTGAAACGGGAAATTTGCCGGACCGTACCACAAGTCGGCTGGTTTGCGGCGCATCCGATTGGCATCTTCAAGCCATCCAGGGAACAGCCGATGAAAGGATTTCGACATGAGCTTGTATCGAAACCGCCTGCCGCAACTGCACGGCGCGAAACTGCTGACCGACAGCGGATTGGAGACGACGCTCGTTTTCCACGACGGCCGGGAACTGCCGCATTTCGCGTCGTTCGACCTGCTTCGCACCCGCGAGGGAAAGGCCCGCATCGAGCGCTATTATCGCGAGCACGCCGACATAGCGAAGCGCCACGGCCTCGGCTTCCTGCTGGAGACCGTGACCTGGCGGGCCAGTCCCGATTGGGGCGCGAAGCTCGGCTATTCGCGTGAGGCGCTGCAGGTCGCCAATGAAGAGGCAGTGGAGATGTTCCTGCCGCTTCGAGACGAGCTGGAAGCCGAGGGAATAACCGCCGTGGTTTCGGGCAATCTGGGACCGCGCGGCGATGGCTACAATCCCGACTCTTTCATGAGCGCGGACGAGGCACGGGACTACCATTCCTGGCAGGTCGGCGTGTTGGCGCGCCAACCCGTCGACATGGTCTCGGCCTTCACCATGACCTATGCCAACGAGGCGACGGGAATAGTGCAGGCGGCAAAGGAGCACGGGGTTCCGGCCGTGATTTCCTTCACGCTGGAAACCGACGGCAGGCTGCCTTCGGGCCAAACGCTCGGCGATGCGATCGGCGAGGTGGATGACGCTACGGACGGCTATGCGGCGTACTTCATGATCAACTGCGCCCATCCCGACCATTTCGACGCGATCCTGACGCCGGGCGCGGACTGGGTGAACCGCATCCATGGCCTGCGCGCCAATGCCTCGAGGCGCAGCCATGCCGAGCTCGATGCATCGACCGAACTCGACGCCGGAAATCCGGTGGAACTCGGCACGCAATACCGGTCGCTGGTTCGCCGGCTGCCGCGCCTTGCGGTTCTCGGCGGTTGCTGCGGCACCGACCACCGGCATGTCGAGGCGATTGCAATGCAATGCGTGGCGGCCTGAACGCAACGAATGGACGGTGCGGCTCTATCCGGGCCGCACCGGATGAGGGAAGCAGAAGATGACACACGAGCCAATACACGCTTGCGCCGGCAACCGCGAACAGAAGCGCGGCTCTCGCTCGCCCGTCCATGACAGGAGCGAGGAGATGCTCATCCGCGCCGCGCGTTGCTTCCTGCGGCGCGTCGGCTCGTGATCTCAGGCAGCGGCGATGGCGATGCTGTACAGCCTGCCGGCGCCATCGATGCGCAGAAAACCCCCGGCTTCGGGAAACGCGCAGTCATGAGCCCCGATCCGCGTCTCGCCGCCGATCGTCACGGCTCCCGATCCACAGAACAATGCGAGTGGCGCGACGATCTCCCGCGCGCCCGAAACATCCATGACCTCGACGCTGTGCCGGAACTGTCCGCGCCTCGTCATCACGTTGAGATCGAGCACGGGACCGCCGATGAGGCTTGCCGTGCAGGGCACATCGCAGGCGAACGGCAGCGGGGCGCTGGCCGTGGTGAGGATCACCGGCCGCGCATCGCCGATGGCGAGTTCCATGCCTTGTCCCGCGAGAATGCACAGCGTCCGCTCCACGCCGGGAAACATCGAAAACGGTCCGTCGCCGCGCACGCTCGCCATCGAGATGCGCCAGCCGAAATCGTCGAGCGACGCGCCCGGCGGATGCACCGCGATCTCGCG
This sequence comes from uncultured Alphaproteobacteria bacterium, assembly GCA_963697325.1. GTDB lineage: Bacteria > Pseudomonadota > Alphaproteobacteria > Rhizobiales > Rhizobiaceae > BOKV01. The sequence goes on from CAVONR010000006.1 coordinate 392,958, forward strand.
TGTCTCGCCGCCGCCGTTCTTCCACGGCATCGCCACATGTTGCGCGGCGCGCAAGATCCGCATCGTCAGTTGCCCAGGATCGCCGGCAGCCGCAGGCCCTTTTCGCGGGCGCAGTCGAGCGCGATGTCGTAGCCGGCATCGGCATGGCGCATGACGCCGGTGGCCGGGTCGTTCCACAGCACGCGCTCGATGCGCCGGTCGGCGTCCTCGCGTGCCGTCGCAGCAGATCACCATGCCGGAATGCTGGGAGAAGCCCATGCCGACGCCGCCGCCATGGTGCAGCGACACCCAGGTCGCGCCCGAAGCCGTATTGAGCAGCGCGTTGAGCAGCGGCCAGTCGGAGACCGCGTCCGAGCCGTCCTTCATCGCCTCGGTCTCGCGGTTGGGCGAGGCGACCGAGCCCGAATCGAGATGGTCGCGGCCGATGACGATCGGCGCCTTGAGTTCGCCCGTGCGCACCATCTCGTTGAAGGCAAGGCCGAGCCGGTGGCGGTCGCCCAGGCCGACCCAGCAGATGCGCGCCGGCAGGCCCTGGAAGGCGATGCGCTCGCGCGCCATGTCGAGCCAGTTGTGCAGGTGCGTGTTGCCGGGCGTCAGCTCCTTCACCTTGGCGTCGGTCTTGTAGATGTCCTCCGGATCGCCCGACAGCGCCGCCCAGCGGAACGGCCCGATGCCGCGGCAGAACAGCGGGCGGATGTAGGCCGGCACGAAGCCCGGGAAAGGCGAAGGCGTTTTCCAGCCCTTCCTCCTTGGCGACCTGGCGGATGTTGTTGCCGTAGTCGAGCGTCGGCACGCCCGCGTTCCAGAAGGCGACCATCGCCTCGACATGCTCGCGCATGGAGGCGCGCGCGGCCTTCTCCACGGCCTTCGGATCGCTCTCGCGCTTCTCGCGCCACTCGCGCCAGCGTCCAGCCCTTCGGCAGGTAGCCGTTGAGCGGATCATGCGCGGAGGTCTGGTCGGTGACGATGTCGGGGCGCACGCCGCGGCGCACCAGTTCGGGCAGGACCTCGGCGGCATTGCCGAGCAGGCCGACCGACTTCGCCTCGCCCGCCGCCGTCCAGCGGTCGATCATCGCCAGCGCCTCGTCGAGGCTGTCGGCGCTTCGCGTCGAGATAGCGGGTGCGCAGGCGGAAATCGATGCGAGTCTGCGGATTGCACTCGACGGCGAGGCAGCAGGCGCCGGCCATGACGGCCGCCAGCGGCTGCGCGCCGCCCATGCCGCCGAGCCCGCCGGTCAGGATCCACTTGCCCGTGAGATTGCCGCCATAGTGCTGGCGGCCGGCCTCGACGAAGGTCTCGTAGGTGCCCTGCACGATGCCCTGCGTGCCGATGTAGATCCACGAGCCGGCCGTCATCTGGCCGTACATCGCCAGGCCCTTGCTTGTCGAGTTCGTTGAAATGGTCCCAGGTCGCCCAGTGCGGCACGAGGTTGGAGTTGGCGATCAGCACGCGCGGCGCATCCTTGTGCGTGCGGAACACGCCGACCGGCTTGCCCGACTGCACCAGCAGCGTCTCGTCGTCGCTCGAGCGTCTTCAGCGTCGCGACGATGCGGTCGAAATCGTCCCAGGTGCGCGCCGCCCGGCCGATGCCGCCATAGACGACGAGCTCGTGCGGGTTCTCGGCGACGTCCGGGTCGAGATTGTTCATCAGCATGCGCATCGGCGCTTCGGTCAGCCAGCGACTTCGCGGTGATCTCGTTGCCGCGCGGGCTGCGAACGTCGCGGAGATTGTGGCGGGGATTGTTCATTTCGGTTTGTCCTTGTCCTCGATGATGTTGACCGCGCGCTCTCCCGCGGCATTGATCCAGATGATGGTCGCGGGGCCGCCATCGGGCGGGCCTTCCTCGATGCTGACGCCGTAGCAGGACTTCGCGTCGTTCGGCGGCCATGTGCTGCAATACTGGTCGCCCTCGACGCTCCAGCGCCCGGCGCTCTTCTTGCCATGGTCGGTGTATGTGGTCTCGCCCGATGCGGAGAATTGCTGCGTGGTGGCCTCGCCCTTGACGGTGATGCGCGGCAGCAATTCCCTGATCTGCGCGCCATTCAGCGCGCGTTCCTCCGCCTGCGCCGGAAGCGGCGTGAGCGCTATGGCGAGGAGCAAAAGGCTAGGCGTGCGCATTCGCCCGCCCCCATTTGTCAAGCGCGGCGAGCATCGCCGCCAGGGTCTCGCGCAAGCCGTCGGCCTTTGCCGCGTCATAGGCGAAGGGCGGGGCCTCGCTCGCGAGATGCGTCGACTGCGCAAGCTCCATCTGGATCGCGTGCACGCCATCCTGCGGCCGGCCATAGTGGCGCGTCGTCCAGCCGCCCTTGAAGCGGCCGTTGAGCACATGCGTGCGCCCGCTCGCCGCCGCGATGGCCGACGACGATTTCCTCGATCTCGCGGCGCGCAGCTCTTCCCGTCATTGGTGCCGACATTGAAATCCGGCAGCACGCCGTCGAACAGGAACGGGATGCGCGAGCGGATCGAGTGGCAGTCGTAGAGGATGGCGATGCCGTGGATCGCCTGCACCCGCGCGATCTCGGCGGCAAGCGCCGCATGATAGGGCGCATGGATACTGCGGCCAGCCGTTCGGCGATTTCCGCGTCTGTCCGGTCTCGCCTTCGTCCAGATCGGCCGGCCGTCGAAATCGGTAAGCGGCACCAGCCCGGTCGTGTTCTGTCCGGGATAGAGGCTCGTGTCCTGCGGGTCGCGATTGGCGTCGATGACGTAGCGGTGGAAGGTCGCCCGCACGCTGCGTCGCGCCGGGCAGCAGCCCCTCGTAGAGGCGGTGGATGTGCCAGTCGGTATCGGCGAGCAGCCGGCCGTTCTCGTTGAGCCGCGCCCAGACTTCCGGCGGCACGTGCGTGCCGGTATGCGGCAGGCCGAGGATGACCGGCGATGATGCCGCGAACGATCTCGACGGTGTTCATGTCAGACTGCCAGTTCCGGCAGGATGCCCGCGCGACACCGCCGCGTTGAGCCTGCCCGAGGCGACCAGCATCGCCGCCGCCGCCAGGTCGTCGCCATGTAGCGGTCGGCGTCCAGCGTCGGCGACCTCCGCGCGGATCACGCGCGATCGCCCTGGTCAGTTCGGCGCTGGTGGCCAGCGGCGCGCGGAAGTCGATGCCCTGCGCCGCCGTCATCGCCTCGATGCCGATGATGCCGAAGAGGTTGTCGGTCATCTGCAGCAGCCGCCGCGCGCCGTGGCAGGCCATCGAGACATGGTCCTCCTGGTTGGCGGAGGTCGGCGTCGAATCGACCGAGGCCGGATGCGACATCTGCTTGTTCTCGCGACATCAGCGCCGCGGACGTGACCTCGGCGATCATCAGGCCGGAGTTGAGGCCCGGGCTTCTTGGCGAGGAACGCCGGCAGGCCGTAGGAGAGCGCCGGGTCGACCAGCAGCGCGATGCGGCGCTGCGCGATCGCGCCGATCTCGCACACGGCGATGGCGATCTGGTCGGCGGCGAAGGCGACCGGCTCGGCGTGGAAGTTGCCGCCCGAGACGACCGAGCCGTCGCGCAGCACCAGCGGGTTGTCGGTGACGGCATTGGCCTCGATCTCGAGCGTGCGCGCCGCCATGGCGCAGCAGGTCGAGGCAGGCGCCGTCGACCTGCGGCTGGCAGCGGATGCAATAGGGGTCCTGCACGCGCTCGTCGCCCTCGAGATGGCTTTCGCGGATCACCGAGCCTGCGAGCAGCGCGCGCAGCGCCTGCGCCGCGTCGATCTGGCCCTGATGGCCGCGCAGCGTGTGGATTTCCGGATGGAAGGGCGCGGACGAGCCCATGGCCGCGTCGGTCGAAAGCGCGCCGGTGATCAGCGCCGCCTGCGCGGCGCGATGCGCGCGGAACAGGCCGGCCAGCGCCAGCGCGGTCGAGACCTGCGTGCCGTTGATCAGCGCCAGCCCCTCCTTGGCCGCCAGCGTGACCGGCGCGAGCCCGGCGCGCCGCAGCGCCTCGCCGCCGGCAGCCGCTCGCCCGCGGAGAACGGCCTCGCCTTCGCCCATCATCACGGCGGCCATGTGGGCGAGCGGCGCGAGGTCGCCCGATGCGCCGACCGAGCCCTTCTCCGGGATCACGGGCAGCACGCCGTGCTCCAGCATCGCCTCGATCAGCGCGATGATCTCGAGCCGCACGCCCGAGGCGCCGCGCCCGAGCGAGATCAGCTTCAGCGCCATGATCAGCCGCACGACGTCTTCGGGCAGCGGCGCGCCGACGCCGCAGCAATGCGACAGGATGAGGTTGCGCTGCAGCGTGGCGACATCGCCGGCGTCGATCTGGATCGCTGGCGAGCTTGCCGAAGCCGGTGTTGATGCCGTAGACCGGCTCGTCGCCGGCGGCGATCTGCGGCGATGCGCTCGGCCGCGCGCTCGACGCCGGCATGCGTCTGCGGATCGATGATCGCCGGTTCGCCGGTGCGATAGATCGCCTCCAGCGTCTGCCAGCGGAACGGCTCCGGGCGTGAGTGAAAGCGTCATGGCATGCTCCTTCGGGCTCGTCCATGGCGCCACCGCAAATGCGCCTGTGCAGCGGGTTGAAGCCGATGCGGTAGACGAGTTCCGCCGGGCTGCTCGACGTCCCAGATGGCGAGGTCGGCGCGCTTGCCCGGCGGTCAGGCGTCCCGGTCTCGGCGTCCAGGCCGAGCGCCTGCGCGGCATTGCGCGTGACGCCCGGCCAGGCACTCCTCGACGCGTCATGCCGAAAAGCGTCGCCGCCATGTTCATGGTGAGCAGCAGCGAGGTCAGCGGCGAGGTGCCGGGGTTGCAGTCGGTCGCCAGCGCCATCGGCACGCCATGCTTGCGGAAAAGCTGCGATCGGCGGCTTGCTGCGTCTCGCGGATGAAGTAGAAGGCGCCGGGCAGAATGACGGCGACCGTGCCGGCAGCCGCCATGGCGGCGACGCCGGCTTCGCTGGTGTATTCGAGATGGTCGGCCGACAGCGCGCCGAACTCGCGCCGCGAGCGCCGCGCCGCCAAGGTCGGAAAGCTGGTCGGCATGCAGCTTCACCGGCAGGCCGAGTGCGCGGGCCTTCTCGAACACGCGTGCGATCTCGCTCCGGCGAGAAGGCGATGCCCTCGCAGAAGCCGTCGACCGCATCGGCCAGGCCCTCGGCGTGTCGCCGCTTCCATCGCGGGCAGCACGACCTCGGCGATGTAGTCGCCATTGCGGCCCTTGTATTCGGCGGCAGTGGCATGGGCGCCAAGAAGGTCGTGCGCACGCGAACAGGGCGCAACGTGCCCAGCCTGCGCGCCGCGCGCAGCATCTTCAGTTCGTTCTCGACGTCGAGGCCGTAGCCGGACTTGATCTCGACGGTCGTCACGCCCTCGGCCAGCAGCGCATCGAGGCGGGGCAGGGACTGCGCCGACAAGCGCGTCCTCGCTGGCAGCGCGCGTTGCCGTGACCGAGGAGACGATGCCGCCGCCGGCCCGCGCGATCTCCTCGTAGCTCGCGCCCGCAAGCCGCATCTCGAATTCGGCGGCGCGGTTGCCGCGCATGCACCAGATGGGTGTGGCAGTCGATCAGGCCCGGCGTCACCAGCCGGCCTCCGCAATCGATGATTTCGAATGCCGCCAATTGCGCCGGGCAATCGGCCTCGGCACCGGCGAAGACGATACGCTCCCCGTCCACGGCGACAGCGCCGCTGGCGATCTCGCCCATCCCCGCGCGCTCCGGATCGAGCGTCGCCAGATGAGCATTGCGCAGCAGGTATCGGGTCGATGGACTTGTCGAAACCATTGGGCTTGCCGCCTCCGTGATTTCTCGTTATGTATATACATATTATCAGCGGGCGCAAGCTGCTTGCGTTTACGGCAAGGCAGGAAAGACCAGATGACCAGCATATTCGCACGTCACGCCCTGCTGCCAACAGGATGGCACGCGAACGTGCGCATGGTCTGCTCCGGCGGTATTATCGCTTCCATCGAAACGGATGCCGCGTCCCGGCCCGGCGACGAGCATCACGGCACGCTCGTGCCCGGGATGGCCAACCTTCACAGCCACGCTTTCCAGCGCGCCATGGCGGGTCTTGCCGAGGCGCGCGGTCCGGGCGAGGACAGCTTCTGGAGCTGGCGCGACACCATGTACCGTTTCGCGCTGACGATGACCCCGGACGATGTCGAGGCGGTGGCCGCACAGCTCTATTGCGAGATGCTGGAGCAGGGCTTCACCCGCGTTGGCGAGTTCCATTATCTGCACCATGCGCCGGACGGATCGCCCTACGCCAATATCGCGGAGATGGCTGGGCGCATCGCCGCCGCAGCCGGTGCGTCCGGAATCGGCCTGACGCTGCTGCCGGTGTTCTACGCCCATTCCGGCTTTGGCGGCGCAGCGCCGCTGGAAGGCCAGCGCCGTTTCATCAACGATGTCGAGCGGTATGGCAGGCTGCTAGAGGCGAGCCGCGCCGCGGTGAAGCCTCTGGGGACGGCGATCGTCGGCGTCGCGCCGCACAGCCTGCGGGCCGTCACGCCGCAGGAGCTGCCGCAGATCGTGGCGCTGGCCGGCGGCGGTCCGGTGCATATCCACATCGCCGAGCAGGTGCTGGAGGTGGAGGACTGCATTGCCGCCAACAATGCGCGCCCGGTCGAATGGCTGCTCGCCAATGCTCCGGTAAATGGCGCCTGGTGCCTCGTTCATGCAACGCATATGAGCGCCGCTGAAACGCTCGGCATGGCACGGTCGGGCGCGGTGGCGGGGCTGTGCCCCGTAACGGAAGCCAATCTGGGCGATGGTACGTTCAACGCGCCGCAATTCATCGAGGCGGGTGGCCGGTTCGGCATCGGCTCGGACTCCAACGTGCTTGTCGGCCTCCCGGACGAGCTTCGCCAGCTCGAGTATTCGCAGCGCCTGCATCACCGGCTGCGCAACGTGCTGGCCGCGCCCGGCGCATCGACCGGACGAAACCTGTTCGAGCGCGCGGCACGCGGAGGGGCGAATGCGCTCGGCGTTTCCGCCGCCGGGCTGACGCCGGGCGGTCCAGCAGATTTCGTCTCGCTCGAATGCCGCCACGGCGACGCCTACGATGGAGACCGCATTCTCGACGCGTGGATTTTCACCAGGTCCGTTGCCGTGGACTGCGTCTGGGTGGCGGGGCGCAAGTGCGTCGTGCAGGGCCGTCACGTGGAGGCCGATGCCGTGCGCCGCCGCTTTGCCGCGACGTTGCAAAAGCTCGTGGCGTGACGCGATGAACCAGCCTGCGCAAACCCTGCACCAGCGGATCGTTGCCGACATGGAGTGCAACATCCTTTCCGGCAAATGGTCGCCCGGCCACCGCCTGCCATTCGAGGTGGATCTCGCACGGCAATATGACTGCTCGCGCATGACCGTGAACAAGGCGATGATGCAGCTTGCCCGCAGCGGATTGATCGAACGCCGGCGCAAGTCCGGATCTTTCGTGACGCGTCCGCATTCGCAGTCCGCCGTGCTCGAAATACGCGACATCAAGGCGGAGGTGCTCTCGCTCGGACTTGCCTATGGCTATCGGCTGCTGTCGCGGCGCAAGCGCAAGGCCGGGCCACGGGATCGCGCTCTGCTCGGCCCGGGCGAGACCGGCCATGTGCTGGCGCTGGAATGCCTGCACCTCGCGGACGGGCGTCCGTTCTGCAGCGAAAGGCGCATCATCTCGCTGGATGCCGTGCCTGCCGCCGAAAGCCAATCCTTCGCGGCAATCGCGCCCGGACCCTGGCTGCTGGAGCGCGTGCCGTGGAGCTCGGCCCAGCACACGATCCGCGCCATCGCCGCGGATACGCATCTGGCTCAAATACTCGCGGTGCCGCCGGCAGCTCCCTGCCTTTGCGTGGAGCGGCGCACTGCGCTGGAAGGCGTGCCCGTCACCCATGTGCTCCTGGCCTGGCCGGGCAGCAGCCACGAACTGGTGGCGCAATTCGAGCCATCCACGCCTCAGGGCATATGAATGGTTGAACCCGCCAAACATTAAACTATCTTCACATTCAGGCCCCGCCCTGTCCTGTGGCGCGGATTTGCCCTAGTTTCAGCGCTCCGGTAATTCGGTGGGCGGTTCGGGTCTTCTCACATATGGAGTGCGCATGGCGTGGTGGAAACAGACGGGGCTAGCTGTGCTTGTCGCAGTGGTTGCGGTTCTCGCCTTCGCGCGCCTCCATGATGGTTCACCCGCACTTCTGACCGCCATGGGCGCAAGCCCCTCTCTCGTCGCGACCCTGTCGGGGAGCGATGCCGCCTCGGGCACGCAGGCACCGGGCCGCACGGGAGGCGCCGGCGGACAATCTGGCGCACCGGGCGCGGGACAGGGCGCAGGCGGGCCCCCGCGAGAGACACTGGTCGAGACCGCCGCGGTCAAGATTGCAACCATCAATGATCGCATCACGGCGATTGGTGACGGCGAGGCGCAACGATCCGTCACCGTCGTGCCCCTCGCATCCGGCGTGCTCACCGAAGTCAACGTCAAGTCGGGCGATCGCGTAAAGGCCGGGGACGTGCTGGCGCGGCTTGATTCGGAGACCGAGACGATAGCGCGCGACCGCGCGGCGCTTTCGGTCGCGAGTGTCGAGGAGAAGGTGCAGCGCACCGAAAAGCTTGCAAGCTCGCGTGCCGCCTCGGAGGTTGCGCTGAGCGACGCGCGTTCCGAACTTGAAACTGCCCGGCTCGCGCTGCGCGACGCCGAGGTGGTGTTGCAGCGCCGGTCCATCGTCGCGCCGTTCGACGGGGTCGTCGGCATCGTCAAGGTCGAGGCCGGCCAGTATGTCACCTCGCAGACGGAAGTTGCGACGCTTGACGACCGTTCGGCGATTCTCGTCGATTTCTGGGTGCCCGAACGCTTCGCCGCCGTGTTGAAGACCGGTCAGAAGGTCGATGCGCTGCCGATTGCAATACCCGGCAGCAGCGTCAGCGGCGAGATCGCCGAGATCGCAAGCCGCATCGAGCAGGCGAGCCGCACATTGCAGGTCCGCGCCCGCATCGACAATTCCGGCGACGTGTTGCGGCCAGGCATGTCGTTCCGCGTCGAAATGCGCTTTCCCGGCGACAGCTTTCCCGCTGTCGATCCGCTGGCGATCCAGTGGAGTTCGGACGGCGCCTACGTCTGGAAGGCGCAGGAGGGCAAGGCTCTGCGCACGCCCGTCCGCATCGTCCAGCGCAACAGCGACCTGGTGCTGGTCGATGGTCCGCTCGTCTCCGGCGAGAGTGTCGTGACCGAAGGCGTGCAGACCTTGCGCGAGGGCGCGTCGCTGAAGATCGCCAGCGCAACGCCGCAGCCGGAGGGCTGACATTGAAAGGGCGCCCCGCCGATCCGGTCGAACCGCAACCTCCTGCCGAGCCGTCCCGGCCCATGTCGCAGGAGGATTCATCCGCCCCCGCGTCCGGCTTTACCGCGCTTTTCGTGCGCCGGCCGGTGCTTGCGATCGTGGTCAACCTGCTGATCGTCGTTGCCGGCCTGGCTGCGCTTACGGGCATCGAGGTGCGCGAACTGCCGGAGGTCGACAGTCCTGTCGTCACGATATCGACGGACTACGCCGGCGCGTCGCCCGAGACGATCGACCGCGAACTGACGGCACCGATCGAGGGCGCGGCGGCACGCGTCGCGGGCGTTCGCTCGATCTCCTCCACGTCGAATTTCGGCAGCAGCCGTGTCACGGTCGAGTTCACCGAACAGACCGATCTCGACATCGCGGCCTCCGACCTGCGCGATGCGATCAGCCGCGTTTCGCGCGATCTGCCGCCGGACGCCGAGGACGCGCGCATCGTCAAGGCCGACGCCAATGCCGACGCGGTGATGCGCATCGCCGTCACCTCCGACACCATGTCGGTCGAGGACATGACGATCCTCGTCGAGGACGAGGTAGTCGACCGGCTCTCCGCCGTACCGGGCGTCGCCGACGTACAGATCTATGGCGACCGCGAGAAGATCTTTCGCATCGACGTCGACCAGGCCAAGCTCGCCAGCCGCGGCATCACCGTTGCCGATCTTGCCGCGGCGCTGGGGTCGGCTGCCTTCGATGCCCCCGCCGGATCGCTGACCTCCGCCTCGCAAGACCTCGTCGTGCGCGCCAACGCGACCATCGACACGCCCGAAGAATTCGAGTCGGCCATCGTCAAGGACCGCATTCGCATCGGCGACGTCGCGACCGTTTCGCTGGGGCCCGATCCCGGAGAGGCGCTGCTGCGCGCCAACGGACAATCCGGCGTCGGCCTCGGCATCGTGCGCCAGGCGGGCTCCAACACCATCGAGATCTCGAAGGGCGTGCAGGCCGCCGTCGCCGAACTGAAGGGTATCCTGCCACCGGAGGTAGGCATCAAGGTCACCAGCGACGAGGCCATTTTCGTCAATGCCTCGATCAAGGAAGTCATCATCTCGCTGCTGCTGGCGGCAGCGATCGTGATCGGCATCATCTATCTTTTCCTGTTCAATTTTCGCGCCACGCTGATCCCGGCAGTCACCTTGCCGGTTGCGCTGATCGGCACGGTTGCCGGAATCTGGCTTGCCGGCTTCTCGATCAACATCCTGACGCTTCTGGCGCTGGTGCTTGCGACCGGCATCGTCGTTGACGACGCAATCGTGGTGCTGGAAAACATCGTCACGCACGCCAATCGCGGCATGGGACCGCGCGCGGCGGCGGTTCTCGGCACGCGCGAGGTCTTCTTCGCCGTCATCACCACCACGGCGACGCTTGCCGCGGTGTTCATCCCGATCTCATTCCTGCCCGGCAAGGCGGGCGGGCTCTTCCCCGAATTCGGCTTCGTGCTTGCGATATCTGTTCTGCTGTCATCCGTGGTCGCCTTGTCGCTATGTCCGATGCTCGCCTCGCGCCTGCTGAAGCCGCAAGCATCGGGAGAGGCGCAGGGCCGCGGCGCCGCCGCATTCGCAAGGGCGGGAAATTTCTTCAACCGCGCATACGGGGCACTGCTGCGCGCCTGCCTCAACGCGCCCATTGTCGTTCTCGTCGTGGCGGTGCTGTTTGCCGGCACATCGGCACTGATGTTCACGCAGATTCGCCAGGAACTGACGCCAAGCGAAGACCGGGCCGTCGCGCTGCTTTCGATCAGCGCGCCACAGGGCGTCAGCCTCGATTACACCTCGACGCAGTTGCGCAACATCGAGGCTCTGGTCGAACCCTTGCGCCGGAGCGGCGAGATCGAGAATGTCTTCGCCATTGCTGGGCGCAGCGGCGCGAACAATGCGTTCATGGTGCTGTCGCTTGCGCCGTGGGACAAGCGCACGCGCAGCCAGCAGGAAATAGCCGAGGACATCAACCGCAAGGTGGCCAATGTTCCGGGCGTTCGCGCTTTCGCCATCCAGCCCAACAGCCTGGGCATACGCGGCGCCGGTTCCGGCCTGCAGGTCGCCCTGCTGGGCGATGACTATGGCGAACTCGCAGTGGCCGCCGACAAGCTGCTTGAGCAGATGGAAAACGATCCGCGCTTCGGCCGCGTGCGCCTTTCCTATCAGACTACGCAGCCGCAGCTTTCCATCGAGATCGATCGCGAGCGCGCCTCGGACCTCGGCATCAACATCGACGGACTTTCCGCCGTGGTGCAGTCGATGCTCGACGGGCGGGCCATCGGATCGGTGTTCATCGCCGACCGCGCGGTCGACGTGAAGCTGGTCTCCACCTCGAACCCGATCAACGACCCGACCGACCTGGAAAACGTCTTCCTGAAGACTTCCGACAACCGGATCGTGCCGATGTCGTCGATCTCGAGCCTCGAGGAGAAAGCGGTCGCGCCCTCGCTGGGCCGCGAGCAGCAGCTGCGCTCCGTATCGATCACCGCCAGCCTGACGCCGCAATTCTCGCTGCAGCAGGCGCTGGACACCGCGACGCGGATGGCCGAACCGCTGTTGCCGCCGGGTGGACGGCTCATCCCCCTCTCGGAAGCTGCAACGCTGGAGGAAACCAGCGGCGGCTTCGCGCTGGTCATCGGCTTTGCGGCCATTGTCGTGCTTCTGGTGCTTGCCGCGCAGTTCGAGAGCTTCCTCTCCGCCTTCATCATCATGTTCACGGTGCCGCTGGGCATCGCCTGCGCCATCTTCGCGCTGTGGTTCACCGGCACCAGCCTCAACGTCTACAGCCAGATCGGCCTGGTGCTGCTGGTCGGCATCATGGCGAAGAACGGCATCCTCATCGTCGAGTTCGCCAACCAGCTGCGCGATCGCGGGCGGAGCGTGCGCGAGGCGATCGAGCAGGCCTCCATCCGCCGGCTGCGGCCGGTGGTGATGACGATGGTCTCCACCGTGCTCGGCGGCGTGCCGCTGATCCTGGCGCACGGCGCAGGCGCCGAGGCGCGCATCGCGCTCGGCTGGGTGATCGTCGGCGGCCTCGGCCTTGCGACCTTCGCCACGCTGTTCCTGACGCCGGTCGCCTATCTGATGCTGGCCCGCTTCGCCAAGCCGCAGACGCACGAAGCCGAAAGGCTGGTTCGCGAGCTGAACGAGGCGCGGGCCTGATCAGGCGGGGGGCGGCGCAGTGCTGTCGCGCTCGATCAGTTCCACGGGCAAATAGCGGGCGGGCTCGTCGAGAGGCTCGCCGGGGGCGGAGATCAGCTGGATCAGCATTCTCGCCGCGATGGAGCCGATGTCGAGCCTTGGCTGTCTGATGGTCGTCAGCGCCGGAATATAGCAGCGTGCAATGTCGATATCGTCGAAGCCGGCCACCGAAACATCGTGCGGCACGCGGTAACCCCCGCGGTTGAGCTGCGAGATGAAGCCGAACGCCATCTGGTCGCTGGCGCAGAACATCGCCGTCGGGCGGTCGTTCATCGCCATCCAGGCATCAGCGGCGTCAATGCCGCTTTGCAGCGTGAAATCGCCTGGCAGGAACCAGTCTTCGCGAACTTCAAGTCCGAGCGCCCGCATCTCCAGGCGCGCGCCTTCGCGCCGGGCCTGCGTCAACACGTTTTGCGATGGGCCGCACACATGGCCGATCTTGCGATGGCCGAGCGCATGAAGATGGGCGATGGCCTTGGCCGCTCCCTCGCGATTGTCGATCATCACCGAGGGAAAATTGCTCGATTGCGTCCACTCGCAGGCGAAGACGACCGGCAGCGTCAGCTCGTCCCCGCGCTTCCTTTGCGCCAGATCGAGCGAAAGCGTTCCGTCGAGCACGATCAGCCCGTCTGCGCGGTCGTTGTGAAGGTAGGAATTGATCTTCTCGCGCCGCGTGTGCGGCTGCAGTGTATCGGCGACCAGCACGTTGAAGCCGAGCGGCACCGCCACCGATTCAATTCCGGCAAGCACCTGTGAAAAGAACGGATTGCCGATATTGGGCACCAGAACGACAATGGCCCCGGTGCGGCCGCGCCGCAAATTGCGTGCCGCCTGGTGCACGCGGTAGCCGGTCTTGCGCACAGCATCGAGCACCGCTTCGCGCGTTGCGTCGGCCACCATTGCCGGGTGGCTCAGCGCACGGCTCACCGTTGCGGTGGAGACGCCGGCCTTGCGGGCGACGTCCTGGATTCTGGGCAGTCGTTCTTCGATGCTCATGGTTGCTGGGGCCTGCCTGCGAATTTCAGAAAAATGCTTGACTCCGTTTGGATGACAATTCAAGCTATTATGTAATCGATTGCATAAACGATTTAAAGCCTGTTGTAATCGATTTCATCGAGCGGCTTGAGGAGGCCGTGTCTAACTGGTCTCGCGCTGGGCGCGGGCCATAGGGAGGAGATACACATGAAAGCATTCAAGGCTGTTCTATGCGCCACGAGCGTCCTCGTGTCTGCTTCCGTTGCGTCGGCGACCGACCTGGAAGTCACGCACTGGTGGACCTCCGGCGGCGAAGCCGCGGCGGTGGCCGAGTTCGCCAAGGCGTTCGACGCCACCGGCAACAAGTGGGTCGACGGCGCCATCGCTGGCGGCGGCGACACGGCCCGCCCGATCATGATCAGCCGCATCACCGGCGGCGACCCGATGGGCGCCACCCAGTTCAACCACGGCCGCCAGGCCGAGGAACTGGTCGCAGGCCGGCCTGATGCGCGACCTGACCGACGTCGCCGAGGCCGAGAACTGGAAGGACATGATCACCCCGCCGTCGCCTGCTCGAAGCCTGCACGATCGACGGCAAGATCTATTGCGTGCCGGTCAACATCCACTCGCTGGCAGTGGCTGTGGCTGTCGAACAAGGCCTTCGACGATGCCGGCGTCGCCGGTCCCGACGAACTGGAACGAGTTCGTCGCGGCCGCGCCCCAGCGCTCGAGGCGGCCGGCAAGATCCCGCTGGCGCTCGGCAACCAGCCCTGGCAGTCGAACCGGCGCCTTCAACGTCCTGATGCGTCGCGCGTCGCGGGCAAGGACCTGTATGCATGCAAGGTCTACGACGACAAGGACGCGGATGTCGCCGCCGGGCCGGAAATGGCCAAGGTCTTCAAGGCCGCTGCCGACGCGCGCAAGATGGCGGCGAAGTCCAACGTGCAGGACTGGAACCAGGCCACCAACCTCGTCATCACCGACCAGGCCGGCGGCCAGATCATGGGCGACTGGGCGCAGGGCGAATTCCAGGTCGCCGGCGAAGTCGGCCGGCAAGGACTACACCTGCCTGCCGGGCCTCGGCGTCAACGAGATCATCTCGACCGGCGGCGACGCCTTCTACTTCCCGAAGCTGAACGACCCCGAGAAGTCGAAGCGGCGCAGGAAGGCTGGCCTCGCAGCGATGCTCGTCGCCCGGAGACGCAGGTCGCCTTCAACCTCAAGAAGGGCTCGCTGCCGATCCGTGGCGACATCGACCTGTCGGCCGCCAACGACTGCATGAAGAAGGGCCTCGAAATCCTCGCCGCCGGCAACGTGCTGCCGACCGGCGACACAGTCTGATCGCCCGACACCAACACGCAGATCGAAGACCTGATGGTCGAGTTCTGCGAACGTCCGACGATGACGCCGGAAGACGGCTCAAGCCAAGCTTCGCCGAGATCATCTGCAGACCGGCCTACTGACGCCTTGCACTGCAGGCGGAGCCGTCCCCGGCGGACCGGCTCCGTCCTCATCAACCTTTGCCTGTGAGGGGGAGCAAGGCCATGGCAGCGCAGTCGCGGCCCATCCAGCTGTTCCGCAACCTGAACGCGAAGATCGCGCCGATTCCGATGATCCTGACGACGCTCGTCGTCTTCGTCGGCGGCACGATCTGGACGGTGCTCTATTCCTTCACCAACTCCAAGCTGCTGCCGCGGCTGCAACTTCGTCGGCCTCGACCAGTACGAGCGGCTGTGGTCGCACCGACCGCTGGCTGGTCTCGATCGAGAACCTGGCGATCTACGGCGTCGCTGTCGCTGATCTTCAGCTTGGTCATCGGCTTCCTGCTCGCCGCGCTGCTCGACCAGAAGATCCGCTTCGAGGACACGTTCCGCACCATCTTCCTCTATCCCTTCGCGCTGTCGCTTCATCGTCACCGGCCTCGTCTGGCAGTGGATCCTGAACCCCGACTTCGGCATCCAGACGATCGTGCGCAGCCTCGGGCTGGGAGAGCTTCACCTTCGATCCGCTCTACAACGCCGACATCGTGATCTACGGCCTCCTGATCGCCGGGCTCTGGCAGGGCACCGGCCTCGTCATGTGCCTGATGCTGGCCGGCCTGCGCGGCATCGACGAGGACATCTGGAAGGCCGTCGCGCGTCGACGGCATCCCGACGTGGAAGACCTATCTCTTCATCGTCATGCCGATGATGCGCCCGGTCTTCATCACCACGCTCGTCATCGTCGCCGTCCGGCATCGTCAAGCTCTACGACCTGGTCGTCGCGCAGACCGGCGGCGGCCCGGGCATCGCCTCGCGAGGTGCCGGCGAAGTACGTCTACGACTACATGTTCCGCGCGCAGAACCTCGGCCAGGGCTTCGCCGCCTCGACCATGATGCTGCTGACGGTCGCTGATCGTCGCTGATCCCCTGGGCCTATCTCGAATTCGGAGGGAAGAAGCGTGTCTAATCCCGCAACACTCTCCGCCGCTCGTCGCCGCCGACGCCGATCCCGCAGCAGCACGCCCTCGCCGGCCCGCGCGGCGCACGGCCGCGCCGCGCGCTCTCGCGCGCGCAACATCATGCTCTACGGCACGCTGATCGTCGCGGCGCTCTACTACCTGCTGCCGCTCTACGTGATGGTCGTGACCTCGCTGAAGGGGATGCCGGAGATCCGCCTCGGCAACATCTTCGCGCCGCCGGTGGAGATCACCTTCGAGCCCTGGGTCAAGGCCTGGGCGCAGGCCTGCACCGGGCTCAACTGCGACGGCCTGTCGCGCGGCTTCTGGAACTCGGTGCGCGATCACCGTGCCGTCGCGTGATCCTGTCGATCGCCGTCGCCTCGGTGAACGGCTACGCGCTGGTCGAACTGGCGCTTCAAGGGCGTCGGACATCTTCTTCACCATCCTGATCTTCGGCGCCTTCATCCCCTACCAGGTGATGCTCTATCCGCTCGTCATCCTGCTGCGCGAGATCGGCCTCTACGGCACGCTCTGGGGCCTCGTCCTCGTCCACACGATCTTCGGCATGCCGATCCTGACGCTGCTGTTCCGCAACTACTTCGCCTCGCTGCCGGAGGAGCTGTTCAAGGCCGCGCGCGTCGACGGCGCCGGCTTCTGGCGCATCTTCTTCCGGATCATGCTGCCGATGTCGCTGCCGATCTTCGTCGTCGCGATCATCCTGCAGGTCACCGGCATCTGGAACGACTTCCTCTTCGGCGTCGTCTTCGCCGGCCGCGACAACCTATCCGATGACGGTGCAGCTCAACAACATCGTCAACTCGGCCCAGGGCGTGAAGGAATACAACGTCAACATGGCGGCGACGATGCTGACCGGCGCTGGTGCCGCTGATCGTCTACTTCGTCTCCGGGCAAGCTGTTCGTGCGCGGCATCGCCGCCGGCGCGGTGAAGGGCTGAGGCCGATGTCGAGCGTCTCCGTCACGCGACCTCGACGCTGACCTTCGGCCGCGTCAAGGTGCTCGACAGGATCTCAACCTCGAGGTCGAGCGAGGGCGAGTTCCTCGTGCTGCTCGGCCCGTCGGGCTGCGGCAAGTCCACCTTGCTCAACTGCATCGCCGGCCTGCTCGACGTCACCGACGGCCAGATCTGGATCAACGGGCAAGAACGTCACCTGGGAGGAGCCGAAGGACCGCGGCATCGGCATGGTGTTCCAGTCCTACGCGCTCTACCCGCAGATGACGGTGCGAGGGGAACCTGTCCTTCGGCCTGCAAGATCGCCGGCCTGCCGAAGGACGAGATCGAGAAGCGCATCGCGCGCGCGGCCGAGATCCTGCAGATCGAGCCGCTGCTCGACCGCAAGCCGGCGCAGCTCTCCGGCGGCCAGCGCCAGCGCGTCGCGATCGGCCGGGCGCTGGTGCGCGACGTCGACGTGTTCCTGTTCGACGAGCCGCTGTCCAACCTCGACGCCAAGCTGCGCACCGAGCTGCGCGTCGAGATCAAGCGGCTGCACCAGCAGCTCGAGAACACGATGATCTACGTCACCCACGACCAGATCGAGGCGCTGACGCTCGCCGACCGCATCGCGGTCATGCACGGCGGCGTCATCCAGCAGCTCGCCGACCCGCAGACGATCTACAACCGCCCGGCGAACCTGTTCGTCGCCGGCTTCATCGGCTCGCCGGCGATGAACTTCATCTCCGGGCGAGATCGCCGACGGCGGGCGGCGGCAGGCATTCGCCACCGGCGGCCGATGCGATCCCGCTCGACGGGCTACGAATTCGGCGGCGACGCCGCGGCAGGCGCGGGCGCAGGCGATCCTCGGCATCCGGCCCGAGCAGGTCAGCATCGGCGCGCGAGCCGCGACACGAGCCGTTCAGGGCCGAGGCCGAGGTCGAGATCGACGAGCCGATGGGCGCCGGATTCGCAGGTCTGGCTGCAGGCTCGCAGGCAGCGAATTCCGTTCCGCACCGAAGGCTTGAGCACCATGGCCAAGCGGCTCGAAGATCGCCGTCGGCTTCGATCCGGCGCCAGGCCTCGCTCTTCGACGCGGCGACCGAACAGCGGCTCTGATCGCGCGATGCTTGCGTCAAGCGGCGAAATCGAACTTTCGGGCACATGGCGGCTCGCCCTCGTCGGTGGCGACATGTCCGCGCCGATGGCCGTGCCGGGCGACGCGCATCAGCGCGCTGCATGCGGCCGGCCTGATCCCCGATCCCTATTTCGGCCGCAACGAATACGACCTGCGCTGGATCGCCGACCGCGACTGGACGCTGACGCGCGACGTTCGACGCTGCCGGACGGCGCGCCGAGCCGGGACTGGTTGCTGGAAATCGACGGGCTCGACACCGTCGCGACCGTGACGGCTCAACGGCAGCAGTGGTTCTGAAGGCGGCCAACGCCTTCCGCCGCTGGCGTGTGCGATGTGCCAGCCTGTTCGCGGGCGAGAACGAGATCGCGATCACTCTTCCACTCCAACCTCGCCGAGGCGACGCAAGCGCCAGCAGGCCGCAGCCCTTCCGCGTGCCCTATCACGCCGGCAACTGCCCGATCCCGAACGGCAACATGCTGCGCAAGCCGCAATGCGATTTCGGCTGGGACTGGAACATCGCCTCGCGCCGTTCGGGCTCTACGGCACGATCGCGGCTCGTCCAGGCTCCGCTGGCACTGTCGACGCACGTGCTGGTGCGCCAGCATCACGACGGCCGGCAAGGTGCGCGTCGCCGTCGAGATCGCGCTCGATCGCCGCGCCGATGGGCCGGTGCCGTGCTCGCGCGACCTTCAACGGCGAGACCTCGTCGCGGCCGAAGTTGAAGGCGATGCGCGTCACGTTCCGCTTCGAGGTCGACGACCCGAAACTGTGGTGGCCAGCCGGGCTCGGCGCCCAGCCGCTCTACCCGCTGACCGTCGAAGTCGCCGGGCGCGGCGACGGAGCGCCGCCGCATCGGCCTGCGCACGGTCGACCTCGAAAGCAGGCCCGACGCGGCGGGCCGCTCGCTTCCTCTTCAACGTCAACGGCCAGCGCGATCTTTGCCGCGGCGCCAACTGGATTCCCGCCGACGCGCTGCCGGGCCGCATCACGCCGCAGGCAGACCCGCGACCTGCTGCAATCGGCGGTCGACGCCAACATGAACATGATCCGCGTCTGGGGCGGCGGCCGCTACGAGCCGGACTGGTTCTACGACCTCTGCGACGAGCTCGGGCCTGATGGTCTGGCAGGACTTCATGTTCTCCTGCAACCTCTATCCCTGCGACCCCGGACTTCCTCGCGGAGGTCGACGCAGGAGGTGCGCGACCAGGTCCGGCCGCCTGCAGCACCACGCCTGCCTCGCGCTCTGGTGCGGCGACAACGAGCTGATCGGCGCGCTGACCTGGTTCGCCGAAATCGCGCAAGAACCGCGACCGCTATCTCGTCGCCTATGACCGGCTGAACCGCACCATCGAGACCGCGCTGCACGCGGTCGGACCCGCAGGCGAACTGGTGGCCCTCCAGCCCGTCGCCCGGGCCCGATGAGCTTCGGCGACGCCTGGCACGACGACAGCTCCGGCGACATGCATTTCTGGTCGGTCTGGCACGAGGGCCGCGACTTCGAGCACTACCGCGACGTCCGCCCGCGCTTCTGCTCGGAGTTCGGCTTCCAGTCCTACCCGTCGATGGACGTCATCCGCCGCTTCGCCGACCCGAAGCGACCTCAACATCGCCTCCCCGGTGATGGAGAGCCACCAGAAGAACGCCGGCGGCAATGCCCGCATCGCCGAGACCATGTTCCGCTATTTCCGCTTCCCCGACAGGCTTCGAGGACTTCGTCTATCTCAGCCAGGTCCAGCAGGGCCTCGCGATCAAGACCGCGGTCGACTACTGGCGCAGCCTCAAGCCGCACTGCATGGGCACGCTCTACTGGCAGCTCAACGACACCTGGCCGGTCGGCTCCTGGTCGAGCCTCGACCATGGCGGCGGCTGGAAGCTGCTGCACTACATGGCGCGGCGGTTCTTCGCGCCGGTCGCCGTCTTCGCCATGCCCGGCAAGGACGGGACAATCGAGTTCATCGCGCGTCAACGACACGCGCGAACCGGTCTCGGTCACGCTCGAGACCGGCACGCCGCTCGGTGGACGGCACGACCCGTCGGCTCGATCGAAGCCGTGCTGCACCGCCGGCACCGCCAACACCGCTGCTGAATCCGCGACCGCTGCCAGCGACGCCGTGCTCGCCTGCAGCTGGACCGCCTCGAACGGCATGCGCGGCGACGACCATTTCTCGCCCGTGCCCTACAAGCGCGCTTGCGCTGCGAGCCGCCCGGCATCGCGGTCGAACGAGCGCAATCGCGACGGCGCGCTGGAAATCACGTTGACGGCGCGACGCCCTCGCGCTCTTCGTCGCGCTCGAAGCCGACCGCCCCGGACCGCTTCGCCGACAACGCTTCACGCTGTTGCCCGGCCAGCCAGGCGCGATCCGCTTCACGCCCGACGACGACGCAGCAGCCGATTCCGGCGGCTTCGCCGTGCGCGACCTCTTCTCAGCCACCCACAAGGCAGGCACACAGACCGCCTCCAAGGAGCAAGCCCATGACCGAGTTTTCCTACCAGCTCTATTCATCCCGCAATTTCCCGCCGCTTGCCGACACGCTCACCATGCTCACGGCACTCGGCTATACGCAGGTCGAGGGCTACGGCGCGCTCTATGCCGATCGTCGCCAAGGCCGAGCTCGAAGGCGCTCGCGGCCAACGGCCTCACCATGCCGACCGGCCATTTCGGCATCGACCTGCTGGAGAACGACCGCGGCAGGCGTGCTGAAGATCGCCAATGCCACTCGGCATCGAAGACGATCTACTGCCCCTATCTCCTGCCCGACCAGCGCCCGACGGACGGCGCCGGGCTGGCGCGCCTTCGGCGAGCGGCTGCAGACGGCCGCCGCGCCATACCGCAAGGCGGGCCTCGGCTTCGGCTGGCACAACCACGACTTCGAGTTCGTCAAGACCGCCGACGGCGCGATCCCGCAGGACGCAATCTTCGAGCGGCGGCCCGGATCTCGAATGGGAAGTCGACATCGCCTGGGTCGTCCGCGGCGGCGCCGACCCGCTCGACTGGATCGCACGGCATCGGCAAGCGCATCACCGCGGTCCATGTCAAGGACATCGCGCCCGACCGGCCAGAACGCCGACGAGGACGGCTGGGCCGATGTCGGCCACGGCACCGTCGACTGGAAAGCCATGCTGGAAGGCGCTGAAGTCCACGCCTGCCAAGGTATTCATCATGGAACACGACAACCCGAAGGACCACGCGCCGCTTCGCGAGCCGGTCGCTCGCCGCCGCCAAGGCATTCTGAGGGAGACGACCACATGGCCAAGACACTCGGCGTCGGCATCATCGGCTGCGGCAACATCTCCGACCGCCTACTTCTCGCTCGCGCCGCTCTTCAAGGGCCTCGAGGTTCGCGCCTGCGCCGACGTCAACCCGGCCGCCGCCAAGGCGCGCGCCGCGGAGTTCGGCGTGCACGCCGCAGACCGTCGACGAGCTGCTCGCCAACCCCGACATCGACATCGTCGTCAACCTGACCATCCCCGACGGCGCATTACGCGGTCTCGCAGCCGCGCTCGAGGCCGGCAAGCACGTCTATTCGGAAAAGCCGTTCGTGCTCTCGCTCGAAGGAGGGCACGCGAACTCGCAAGGCGCGGCCGACGCAGAAGGGCCTGCGCGTCGGCTCGCGCGCCCGACACCTTCCTCGGCGGCGCGCACCAGCTCGCCCGCACGCTGATCGACAACGGCGCGATCGGCACGATCACCGCCGGCACCGCCACGTGATGAGCCACGGCATGGAGCACTGGCACCCGAACCCGGACTTCTTCTTCCAGCCCGGCGCCGGCCCGATGCTCGACCTCGGCCCCTATTACGTCACCAACCTCATCAACCTGATCGGCCCGGTCAGGCGCGTCGCGGCCATGTCCTCGACGCCCTCGCCGACGCGCACGATCAGCTCGCAGCCGCGCGCCGGCGAGAAGATCCCGGTCAAGACGCCGACCAACGATCCATGCGCTGCTCGAATTCGACAACGGCGCGACCATCACGCATGGGCACCAGCTGGGATGTCTGGCAGCACAACCATGCGCAACATGGAGCTCTACGGCGACCGAGGGCACGCTGCTACGTGCCCGACCCGAATTTCTTCGGCGGCACGGTGGTCATGACCAGGCCACGAAACGCCGGTGAAGAAACTGCCGAACTGGGAGCATCCCTTCTCGGTGCCGAACCAGAAGCACCCGCAGGGCGCCGTCGCCAACTACCGCACCGCCGGCCTTGCCGACATGGCGCTCGCGATCATCGAGGGACGGCCGCACCGCTGCTCGCTGGAGCTTGCGCTGCACGCCGTCGACGTGATGACCTCGATCCTCAAATCGGGTGAGACCGGCAAGGCCGTCGACATCAAGACAACCTGCGAGCGCCCGGAGCCGCTTGGCATCGCAGCCGCCAAGGGCCTGCTCGCCAAAAAGCCTGCCGCCAACAAACCTGCGGCCAAAAAGCCGGCAGCCAAGAAGACCGCTGCAAGGAAGCCCGCAGCAAGAAAGAAAGCCAACGCATGAGCCGCTACGACAATATGAGCTATCGCCGCTGCGGCCGCTCGGGCCTGAAGCTGCCCGGCGATCTCGCTGGGCCTGTGGCACAATTTCGGCGACGACACGCCGCACGAGACCAAGCGGGCCATCTGCCGCGCGGCCTTCGAGCTCGGCATCACCCATTTCGACCTCGCCAACAATTACGGCCCGCCGCCCGGCACGGCCGAAGAGGCCTTCGGCGAGATCCTGCGCGACCGATCTCGGCGGCTACCGCGACGAGCTGATCATCTCGTCCAAGGCCGGCTACCAGATGTGGCCCGGCCCCTATGGCGAATGGGGCAGCCGCAAATACCTGATCGCCTCCTGCGACCAGAGCCTGAAGCGCATGGGCCTCGACTATGTCGACATCTTCTACTCGCACCGCTTCGACCCGGACACGCCGCTGGAGGAAACCATGGGCGCGCTCGACCACATCGTGCGCTCGGGCCGGGCGCTCTACGTCGGCATCTCGTCCTACAATTCGCAGCGCACCCGCGAGGCCGCTGCGATCCTGAAGGAACTCGGCACGCCCTGCCTCATCCACCAGCCGAGCTATTCCATGATCAACCGCTGGGTCGAGGATGACGGCCTGCTCGACACGCTGGACGAGCTCGGCATCGGCTCGATCGTCTTCTCGCCGCTGGCGCAGGGCATGCTGACCGACAAATATCTCAAGGGCATTCCGCGAAGGCAGCCGCGCCACGCAGGGCAAGTCGCTGCAATCCGGCCTTCCTCAACGAGAAGAACATCGCCAACATCCGCGCGCTCAACGACATCGCCGAGAAGCGCGGCCAGACGCTGGCGCAGATGGCGATTGCCTGGGTGCTGCGCGACGGCCGCGTCACCTCGGCGCTGATCGGCGCGAGCCGTCCCGGGCAGGTCGACGATTGCGTCGGGGCGCTGGCCAACCTCGATTTCACGGCGGAGGAACTGGCGCAGATCGACGTCCACGCTAGAGATGCCGACATCAATCTTTGGGCCGCATCCGCCGGAGAGGAAAGGCCCGCAAGCGCAAGTGATGATCATCAATCCGATCCTGCCCGGGCTTCAATCCCGATCCGTCGATCTGCCGGGTCGGCGACGACTACTACATCGCGACCTCGACCTTCGAGTGGTATCCCGGCGTCCAGATCCACCACTCGCGCGACCTGGTGAACTGGACGCTGGTGCTCGCGGCCGCTCGACCGCGCCGCGCAGCTCGACATGCGCGGCAATCCCGACTCGCTGCGGCGTCTGGGCGCCGTGCCTGTCCTATGCCGACGGCCTGTTCTGGCTGGTCTATACCGACGTCAAGCGCATCGACGGCAACTTCAAGGACACGCACAACTACATCGTCACCGCGCCTGCGATCGAGGGGCCGTGGTCCGATCCGGTCTACGTCAACTCCTCCGGCTTCGACCCGTCGCTGTTCCACGACGACGACGGCCGCAAATGGTTCCTCAACATGCTGTGGAACCATCGCGGGCCGCGGCGTCGGCGGCAGCCCGAAGCATCCCTCCTTCGCCGGCATCATGCTGCAGGAATACGACGCCGGCGCGCGGCAGGCTGATCGGCCGAGCCGCGCAACGTCTTCGCCGGCAGCGACCATCGGCCTGGTCGAGGGGCCGCATCTCTTCAAGCGCGACGGCTGGTACTACCTGACCGCCGCCGAGGGCGGCACCGGCTATGACCATGCCGTCACCATGGCCCGCTCGCGCAACATCGACGGGCCGTACGAGCTGCACCCGCAGACAGCATCTGATCACCTCGAAGGATGCGCCGGACGCCGCGCTGCAGCGCGCCGGCCACGGCCAGATCGTCGAGACGCCGGACGGCGCAGGTCTACCACACGCATCTGTGCTCGCGGCCGCTGCCGGGCCTGCGCCGCTCGCCGCTCGGGCGCGAGACCGCGATCCAGAAATGCGTCTGGCGCGACGACGGCTGGCTCTATCTCGAGCAGGGCGGCCTGGTGCCGGCCGTCGAGGTCACCCCGCCACGCCCGGCGATGCCGAAATCCAGACGCGGCGATCTCGCGCCGCTTCGACGGCCACAGCCTGCCGCCCGAATTCCAGTGGCTGCGCACGCCCTATCCCGCAGCGCCTGTTCACGCTGACCGGCATCGGCGCTGCGGCTCCATGGCGCGCGAATCGATCGGCAGCTGGTTCGAGCAGTCGCTGGTGGCCCGCCGGCAGGAGCACATCGTTTCCGCGCGCGAGACCGAGCTTGCATTCGATCCCGTGAACTTCCAGCAGGCGGCCGGGCTGATGCACTACTACAACCGGCACAAGTTCCACTTCGCCGCCGTCACCTGGCACGAGACCGCGGGCCGCTCGCTGACGCTGATGAGCTGCCTCGGCGACTGGCCGGACGGGCGGCTTTCCTTTGCGCTTGCCGAGCCGGTGCCGCTGCCGGACGGTCCGGTGCGGCTTGCGGCGCAGGTGAGCGGCGCCGCGCTGCAGTTCTTCCGTCACGACGGCGCGGCGTTCCGCAAGCTCGGGCCGGTGCTCGACGCCAGCATCATCTCGGACGAGGGCGGGCGCGGCGAACACGGCTCGTTCACCGGCGCCTTCGTCGGCATGGCCGCGTTCGACACCAGCGGCGCGGCAATCGCCGCGGACTTTTCGCACTTCGACTACGAGCCGCGAACGCCATGAAAAGCTCGCTCGAAATCCACGAACTTGCCAGCGGCCGCAACCGCGTCGTCCATCTCAGCGAAACGCATATCGAAGCGCCGAACTGGTCGCGCGACGGCGCGCACCTGCTCTTCAACGGCGAAGGCCGGCTGTGGCGCATTCCGGTCGACGGCGGCGAGCCCGCGCTCATCGATACCGGCTTTGCCACCATGCAGAACAATGATCACGGCCTGTCGCCCGACGGCTCCATGCTGGCGATCAGCGACAAGACACAGACTGGCAAGTCCTGCATCTACATCCTCCCGGCGACGGGCGGCGAGCCGCGGCGCGTGACGCAGCAAGTGCCCTCCTGGTGGCATGGCTGGTCGCCTGATGGCGAGCGGCTGGCCTATCCGGCAGTGCGCGGCGGGGTGTTCGGCATCTACACGATCGCGCTAGACGGCACCGGCGAGACCATGATCGCGGGCGGCGACGGGCCGCATTACGACGGACCGGATTACACGCCGGACGGGCAGTGGCTCTGGTTCAATTCCGACCGCTCCGGCGTGATGCAGCTTTGGCGGGTTCGCACCGATGGCAGCGGGCTTGAGCAGATGACGAACGACGAGAACGTGAACTGGTTTCCGCATCCGGCGCCAGACGGGCGGCACGTCGTCTATCTCGCCTATGAGCCCGGCACGGACGGCCATCCGGCGGGCCGCAATGTCGAGTTGCGCCTGATGGATGCGCAAGGCGGTGCGCCGCGCACGCTGGTGCGGCTCTTCGGCGGGCAGGGCACGATCAATGTTCCAAGCTGGTCGCCCGATGGCGGCAGCTTTGCTTTCATGCGTTATTTTCAGGATTGAGGAGAGGGACGAAAATGGCATCGAACATCAAGGGACCGGCGATTTTCCTGGCGCAGTTCGCGGGCGACGCCGCGCCGTTCAACTCGCTGCCGGCGATCGCCAACTGGGCCGCCTCGCTCGGCTACAAGGGCGTGCAGATTCCGACCTGGGACGGGCGGCTGTTCGATCTGAAGAAGGCGGCGACATCGAAGACCTATTGCGACGAGGTCAAGGGCATCGCGCAAGGACGCGGGCGTCGAGATCACCGAGCTGTCGACCCACCTGCAGGGCCAGCTGGTCGCGGTGCATCCGGCCTATGACAGCGCCTTCGACGGCTTCGCGCCGCCGTCGGTGCACGGCAATCCCAAGGCGCGGCAGGCCTGGGCGGTCGAGCAGATGAAGCTGGGCGCCAAGGCCTCGCAGAATCTCGGCCTGACGGCGCAGCGTCACCTTCTCCGGCGCGCTGGCCTGGCCCTATCTCTATCCGTGGCCGCAGCGGCCGGCCGGGCTGATCGAGGAGGCCTTCGACGAGCTGGCCAAGCGCTGGAAGCCGATCCTCGACGCCTATGACGAGGCGGGCTGCGACGTCTGCTACGAGATCCATCCGGGCGAGGACCTGCTCGACGGCGTCACCTTCGAGATGTTCCTCGACAGCGTCGAGCGGCCACACGCGCTGCCGCATCCACTACGACCCGTCGCACTTCGTGCTGCAGCAGCTCGACTACCTCGCCTTCATCGACATCTATCACGAGCGCATCAAGGCCTTCCACGTCAAGGACGCCGAGTTCAATCCGACCGGGCGGCAGGGCGTCTATCGCGGCTACCAGCGCTGGATCAACCGGGCCGGGCGCTTCCGCTCGCTCGGCGACGGGCAGGTCGATTTCGCCGGCATCTTCTCCAAGCTGGCGCAATACGGCTATCGACTGCTGGGCGGTGCTGGAATGGGAATGCTGCCTGAAGCACCCCGAGGACGGCGCGCGCGAGGGCGCGCCGTTCATCGCCGAGCCACATCATCCGCGTCACCGAAAAGGCCTTCGACGACTTCGCCGGCGGCGGCACCGACCGCAAGCAAATCCGCAAGATGCTCGGCCTGCGCTGACAGGCAGAGCGAACCGGGGCTGAGACAGACTTCAGGGAGGACAACATGGTTTCCGCATCGAAAGTGACAAAGGCAACGGGCCCGATCCGTCTCGGCATGGTCGGCGGCGGGCAGGGCGCCTTCATCGGCGCCGTGCACCGCATCGCGGCGCGCCTCGACGGACGAGTACGAACTGGTCGCCGGGCGCGCTCTCGTCCGACCCGGCGCGGGCCAAGGCCTCCGCCGCCGAGCTCGGCCTCGCGCCCGACCGCTGCTACGGCTCCTTCGCCGAGATGGCGAAGGCCGAGGCCAAGCGCCCGGACGGCATCGAGGCCGTCGCCATCGTCACGCCGAACCACATGCACTACCCGGCGGCCAAGGCGTTCCTCGAAGCCGGCATCCACGTCATCTGCGACAAGCCGCTGACCACGACGCTCGCCGACGCGAAGAAGCTCGACCGCGCTGGCCGAGAAGCAGCGGCAAGCTCTTCGTGCTGACGCACAACTACACCGGCTATCCGATGATCCGGCAGGCGCGCGAGATGGTCGCGAACGGCGAGCTCGGCGCGATCCGCGTCGTGCAGGCCGAATATCCGCAGGACTGGCTGACCGAGCCGATCGAGCGCACCGGCCAGAAGCAGGCGGCCTGGCGCACCGATCCGGCGCGCTCCGGCGCGGGCGGCTCGATCGGCGACATCGGCACGCATGCCTACAACCTTGCCACGCTTCGTCACCGGCCTGCGAGCCGGACAGCCTCGCCGCCGATCTCGACAGCTTCGTCGCGGGCCGCGCGGCTCGACGACAACGCGCATATCCTGCTGCGCTTCGCCGAGCGGCGGCCGCGGCAAAGGGCATGCTCTGGGCGAGCCAGGTCGCGCCCGGCAACGAGAACGGGCTGAAGCTGCGCGTCTACGGCACCAAGGCCGGCCTCGAATGGTCGCAGGAGGATCCGAACTATCTGTGGTTCACGCCGCTCGGCAAGCCGACGCCAGCTGATCACCCGCGCTGGCGCGGGCGCAGGTCCTGCCGCGGCGCGCGTCACGCGCGTGCCCTCCGGCCATCCGGAGGGCTATCTCGAAGCCTTCGCCACGATCTACACGGAAGCGGCGCTCGCGATAAAGGCGATGCGGGCCGGCAAGAAACTGCCGAAGGACGTCATCTTCCCCTCGGTCGAGGACGGCTTGTGGGGCATGCGCTTCGTCGATGCCTGCGTGCGCTCCTCCAGAAAGAATGCAGCCTGGATCAAGCTCTGACGTTTATGGATCGACACCCGGCGCGGCGGCTGGCCGCGCCGTCAATCTGGATGGAGGCTTCGCCGTGACCAACAGCTTCAAGGAGCAGATCGCCAAGGGCAGTCTGCAGATCGGTCTGTGGAGCAGCCTCGCCGGCAATATCAGCGCCGAGATCATCGCGCACTCCGGCTATGACTGGATCGTCATCGACATGGAGCATGCGCCCAACGACCTTGCCGGCGTGGTGGTGCAATTGCAGGCCATGGCGACCGGCACCGCGCTGCCGATCGTGCGCGCGCCCTGGAACGACTTCGTCGTCATCAAGCGCATTCTGGATGCCGGAGCCAAGGGCGTCCTGCTGCCCTACGTGCAGAACCGCGCCGAGGCGGAAGCGGCCGTCGCCGCAATCCGATATCCCGACGCGCGGAATCCGCGGCGTTGCGGGCGGGGCGCGCGGCTCCAATTACGGCCGGGTGCCGAACTACCTGAAGGAGGCCGAGAATGACATCTGCCTCATCCTGCAGGTCGAGACGGCGGAAGCCATGGCGAACCTCGAGGAGATCGCATCGGTCGATGGCGTAGACGGCATCTTCATCGGACCGGCCGATCTTGCAGCTTCCATGGGGCATCTTGGCAATTCCGGTGCGCCGCAGGTGCAGGACGCGATCAAGGATGCGGCCTCGCGCCTCAAGAAAATCGGCAAGGCTTCAGGCATTCTGACCACAGTGGAAGAGGACGCACGCCGCTACATCGATTGGGGCTTCGTCTTCGTCGCGGTCGGCATCGACGTCAACCTGCTCGTACGCCACGCCGATGCGCTGGCGAGACGTTTCAAGCCAAGCTGATCGGCCAAGCGGATCGGCCAAGGCTGATCAGGCAGCGACGATCTCGGACTTCTCAAGCGGGAAATGGCAGGCGGCCGGGTGCCCGGGGCCTTCCAGCGGCGGCACGATTTCCCTGCACACGGCCTGCGCCTTCCAGCATCGCGGATGGAAGGGACAGCCCGGCGGCGGCTTCAAGGGCGAGGGTATCTCGCCGGTTAGCGGAATGCGGGCCTTGGGCGCCATCGGATCGGCCACGGGCGTCGCCGACATCAGCGCCGCCGTATAGGGGTGACGCGGATTGTCGAAGACCTCGACGCAGGCGCCCTTTTCCACCACCTCGCCCAGATACATCACCATCACGTCGTCGGCGATGTGGCGCACGACCGACAGGTCGTGGCTGATGAAGAGGTAGGCCAGCCCGAACTCGTCCTGCAGGTCGGCAAGGAGGTTCAGCACCTGCGCCTGGATCGACAGGTCGAGCGCCGAGACCGGCTCGTCGAGCACCAGGATGCGCGGGTCGCAGCATCAGGGCGCGGGCGATGGCGATGCGCTGGCGCTGGCCGCCCGAGAACATGTGCGGATAGCGGTCGTAATGCTCGGGGCGCAGGCCGACGCGCACCATCATCGCCTCGGCCTGCTTGCGGCGCGCCGCGGCGTCGTCGGAGGTGTTGAGCAGCAGCGGCTCCTCGAGGATGCGCCCCGATCTTCTGGCGCGGGTTGAGCGAGCCGTAGGGGTTCTGGAAGA
Source organism: uncultured Alphaproteobacteria bacterium (assembly GCA_963697325.1). Classification (GTDB taxonomy): domain Bacteria; phylum Pseudomonadota; class Alphaproteobacteria; order Rhizobiales; family Rhizobiaceae; genus BOKV01. The sequence goes on from CAVONR010000006.1 coordinate 422,703, forward strand.
CGATCTGCACGGCGCGGCGCAGTTCCGCTGTCGCCATAGTCGAGCTTGCGCCCGTCGATCCACAACTCGCCGCCGGTCGGCGGCTCGATCATCGTGACCAGCCGCGCCAGCGTCGACTTGCCGCAGCCCGATTCGCCGACGACCGCCAGCGTCTTGCCGGCGTCGAGCGTGAAGTCGACGCCGTCGAGCGCGCGCACGATCTTCGGCTTGCGCATGAAGCCGCCGCCGACATCGTAGTGGCGCGTCAGATTGCGCCCCTCGAGCACATGCTGGCCCGGCGTCATCATCGGGCCGCCTCCGCGATTGTCGCCCGCGTGCCGTCGATGGGCAGGCCGTTGTGGAGCGGATAGTGGCACAGCGCCAGGCCAAGTTCCGGCCCGTTGCGACGCGCGCCCTCGCGGCAGATGGCAGTGGCGAAACTGCAGCGCGGCTCGAACAGGCAGCCCGGCGGCCGGTCGTATTGGCCGGGCACCACGCCCGGGATCGAGGGCAGCCGCTTGCGAGCGGGCGCGCTCCGGCAGCGCCGACAGCAGCGCCGCCGTGTAGGGATGGTGCGGATCGGCGAAGAGTCGCGCACGCCCTGCTCCTCCATCTTCTGGCCGGCATACTGCACCAGCACCCGGTCGGCCGTCTCGGCCACCACGCCCATGTCGTGGGTGATCAGGATCAGCGCCATGCCGTTCTCGCGCTGCAGCGTCGATCAGCAGGTCGAGGATCTGCGCCTGGATGGTGACGTCGAGCGCGGTGGTCGGCTCGTCGGCGATCAGCAGCTTCGGATTGCAGGCAATCGCCATGGCGATCATCACGCGCTGGCTCATGCCGCCGGACATCTGGTGCGGAAAGGCCGAGAGCCGCTCTTCCGGCGCCGGGATGCCGACCGCTTGCAGCAGTTCGATCGCGCGGCCGTGCCGCTGCGCCCGGTCCAGCCCGGTGTGCCTGCGCAGCATCTCCTCGATCTGGAAGCCGACCGTGAAGCACGGGTTGAGGCTCGACATCGGCTCCTGGAAGATCATCGCCATGTCCTTGCCGATGATCTCGCGCCGCGCGCGCGGCGCTCATCGTCAGCAGGTCATGGCCGTCGAACGTCAGCCGGTCGGCGCGTGACCTTCGCGGTCCACGGCAGCAGGCCCATCACCGCCAGCATCGCCACCGACTTGCCCGAGCCGGACTCGCCGACGATGGCCAGCACCTCGCGCCGCGTCGACGGCGAGCGAGACGCCGTCGACCGCGCGGAACATGCCGCCCGCGGTCTGGAACTCGACGGTGAGGTTTTCGATTTCGAGGAGCGCCATCGGTCAGCTCCGCTTCAGCTTCGGGTCGAGCGCGTCGCGCAGGCCGTCGCCCATCAGGTTGATCGCCAGCACGGTGATCAGGATGGCGAGGCCGGGGAAGGTCACCACCCACCAGGCGCGCAGGATGAACTCGCGCGCCTCGGCCAGCATCGTGCCCCATTCGGGCGTCGGCGGCTGCGCGCCCATGCCGAGGAAGCCGAGCGCGGCGGCGTCGAGGATGGCGTTCGAGAAGGACAGCGTCGCCTGCACGATCAGCGGCGCCAGGCAGTTGGGCAGGATGGTGCGCGAACATCAGCCGAAGTCGGCCGGCGCCGGCGACCCGCGCCGACGATCACATATTCGCGGTTCTTCTCGCGCAATCACCGCGGCGCGGGTCAGCCGCACGAAATGCGGCTGCAGCACGAGCGCGATGGCGATCATCGCATTGATCAGGCCGGGCCCGAGGATCGCCACCAGCACCAGCGCCAGCAGCAGCGACGGGAAGGCCAGGATGATGTCCATCACCCGCATGATGACGATGTCGACCCAGCCGCGGAAATAGCCGGCGACCAGCGCCGAGCAGGATGCCGCCGACCAGCGCCAGCGTGACCACGACGCAGCCGATGAACAGCGAATAGCGCGCGCCGTAGATCAGGCGCGAGAGGATGTCGCGGCCGACCGGCGTCGGTGCCGAGCAGGAACGTCGGATCGCCCGCCCTCCTGCCAGAACGGGCGGCACCAGGAGCGCGTCGCGGTACTGCTCGGTCGGGCGCGTGCGGCGCGATGCAGCGGCGCGAAGATCGCGACGAGCGACGAGCAGGACGAAGACGCACAGGCCGAGCGACCGCGCCGCGGTTCTCGCGAGAAATAGTACCAGAACTCGGCGCAGCGCCGCGCCGACGGCCGCGACGCGGTGGCGGCCGACGAGGGCGTCGGATGCTGCGTCGGTCATCGCTGCCTCACTCATGTGCCGGATGCGCGGGTTGATCAGCCCGTAGAGCAGATCGACGATCAGGTTGACGATCATGACGATGAGCGGCGATCAGCAGCAGTCCGCCCTGCACCACCGGATAGTCGCGCCGGAAGATGGAATCGACCATCCACTTGCCGATGCCCGGCCAGGAGAAGATCGTCTCGGTCAGGATCGCGCCGGCCAGCAGCATGCCGACCTGCAGGCCGATGGTGGTGACGACCGGGATCAGCGCGTTGCGCAGCGCATGCACGCCGATGACGCGGAACGGCGACAGGCCCTTGGCGCGCGCGGTGCGCACGTAGTCCTCGCCCAGCACCTCGAGCATGGCCGAGCGCGTCTGCCGCGCGATCACCGCGAGCGGAATGGTGCCGAGCACGATGGTCGGCAGGATCAGGTGGCTGCAGCGCCGAGGCGAAGGCGCCCTTCTTGCCCGGACAGCAGGCTGTCGATCAGCATGAAGCCGGTGACCGGCGGGAAGAAATACATCAGCGAGATGCGCCCCGAAACCGGCGTCCAGCCGCAGATGCCGGAGAAGAGGATGATGAGCAGCAGGCCCCACCAGAAGATCGGCATCGAATAGCCGACCAGCGCCGTGCCCATGATCGTCTGGTCGAGGAACGTGCCGCGCTTGATCGCGGCGAGCATGCCGGCCGGAATGCCGAGCACGACGGCGAAGATCATGGCGCAGAGCGAGAGTTCGAGCGTCGCCGGGAAACAGCGTCGAGGAACTCGTTCGAGCACCGGCCGCTTGGTGACGATCGAGTTGCCGAAATCGCCCTGCAGCAGTTGCGCCGACATAGCTGAGATACTGCTCCCAGAGCGGCCGGTCGAAGCCGAACTGGTGTCAGCAGCTCGGCATAGCGCTCGGCGGTCATGCCGCGCTCGCCGGCCATCAGCAGGACCGGGTCGCCGGGCAGCAGCGCGGATGAAGACGAAGGCGACGATGGTGATGCCGATGAAGGTCGGGATCAGCAGTCCGATGCGTCGCGCCAGGTATGAGAGCATCAGCCCACCAGCCGCAATTCTCGGGGAAACGATGTAAGGCTCTCCGCGCCTTCAGCCGTGACCAGCATGTCGTCCTCGATGCGCACGCCCGCCTCGCCCATCCGGTAAAGGCCGGGCTCCACGGTGAACACCATGCCGGGCTCCAGCTCGTTGTGGTTGCCGCGCATGATGTACGGGTCTTCGTGAACCTCAAGTCCAAGGCCGTGGCCGGTCTTGTGGCGGCGGTACTGCGCGAAGGGCGAACCCTCCAGCACCTTCTGCACCACGTCGTCGACATGATGGGCGGTCGCTCCGGGGCGCGATGCAGCGCGGCCGGCTTCATTGGCGGCGAGCACCGTGTTGTAGAAGTCGCGGTCGCGTGCGCTCACTTCCTGCACGAAGAAGGTGCGCGTGATGTCCGCGCAATATCCGCCATAGGCGCCGCCGAAATCGAACAGCAGGCTGTCGCCGCGCTTGATGCGGTAATCGGGCCGCGCCTTGGCGTGCGGCTTGGCGGAATTGTCCCCGGCGGCGACGATGGGACCGAAAGCCAGTCCGTCCGAACCGCAGGCAAACAGGTGGCGCAGCAGCACGGCCTCGACCTCGGTCTCGGTCATGCCGGCGCGAATCTCGCCAAGCGTCGCTTCCAGCGCCGCCTCGGACAGCTGGATCGCCTTGCGGATGGCCGCGACGTCGGCTGCCTGCTTGTGCAGGCGGATGGATGAGATGGTCGAGTGGATGTCCACGAGCCGCGCGCCTGGCAGCGCCGCGTTCAGCGCCAGCGCCACGAAGACCCGCATGGTCTGGCCTTCGACGCCGATGGTCCGCACATCGTCAAGGTGCCTTGCCGCGGCCTCGAAAGCGGAACTGTAGCCGGTCTCGTCGCGCCAGTCATAAACCTCGCCCTTGAAGTCGAGCGCTGCGAACGAACCCATCTCGAGATTGGGAACGATGGCGATGGGCGCGTGCCCGCGCCGTGCGATCACCACCAGCGGGCGTTCGTTCTGATGAAAATCATGGTGAAAAATGCGCCGGAAATTGGCGCCCGGCACGATGGCGATCGCGTCCAGTCCGGTCGAACGGAGGACCGGGTGAAGCACGTCCAGGCGCGTATCTGACATGTATGGAGTTCCGTAGATCTGCATGAGGGAAACACGGGCGGCCACGTGGGCCGCCCGTGTCGATGACTTTACTCGGTGATGTCGACGCCGTCGAAGCGGTGCGAGCCGAGCGGGTCCATCTTGTAGCCGGTGACCTTCTTGCGACATCGGCATGAAGACGACCGAGTGGGCGATCGTCGCCCACGGCGCCTCGCTGCTTGAACACGACCTGCGCCTGCTTCGTAGAGCTTGGTGCGCTCGGCCTGGTCGGCGGTCACCTTGGCCTTCTGGATCAGGTCGTCGAACTCCTGGTTGCACCACTGCGCGCGGTTGTTGCCGCCGACGGCCTCGCAGCCGAGCAGCACGGCGAGGAAGTTGTCCGGATCGCCATTGTCGCCGGTCCAGCCGAGCAGCACCGCGCCGTCGCGATCCTCGTCGCTGCGAGACGCTTCGAGGTACTCGCCCCATTCGTAGGTGACGATCTCGACCTCGACGCCGACCGCGGCAAAGTCGGCCTGGATCAGCTCGGCCATGCGCCTGGCGTTCGGGTTGTAGGGACGCGCCACCGGCATCGCCCAGACCTTCATCTTGAGGCCCGTGACGCCGGCCTCCGCCAGCAGCTTCTTGGCCGCTTCCGGATCGTAGGGATCGTCCTCGACCGCGTCGTTGTACGACCACATCGTCGGCGGGATCGGGTTCTTCGCCGGCTGTGCCGGCGCCCTGGAACACCGCGTCGATGATCGCCTGCTTGTTGATCGCCATGTTCAGCGCCTTGCGCACTCGCACGTCGTCGAACGGCTTCTTCTGCGTGTTGTAGGCGAGGTAGCCGACGTTGAGGCCTTCCTGCTCCATCACCTGCAGGTTCGGGTCGGCCTTCAGGCCGTCGATGTCGGCCGGGTTCGGATAGGGCATCACGTGGCATTCGCCGGCCTTCAGCTTCTGCATAGCGCACCGAGGCGTCGGTGGTGATGGCGAAGACGAGATCGTCGATCGCCTGCTTGCCGCCCCAGTAGTCGGGGTTGGCCTTGTAGCGGATGACCGCGTCCTTCTGGTAGGCGACGAACTGGAACGGGCCGGTGCCGACCGGCTGCTGGTTGAGATCTGGCCATCTTGCCGTCGGCCTGCAGCTTGTCGGCATATTCCTTCGACATGATCGAGGCGAAGTCCATGGCCATGTTGGCGATGAACGGCGCTTCCGGACGGTTCAGCATGAACTTGACCGTCAGGTCGTCGACCTTCTCGATCTCCTTGAGAGGTCGGGCATGTCCATGCCGTCGAAGTATTCCCAGCGTGCCCTCGACATACTTGTTCCACGGGATGGTCGGGCTTCGAGCTGCCGCTCGAAGGTGAAGATCACGTCGTCGGCGTTGAAGTCGCGGGTCGGCGTGAAGAACTCGGTCGTCTGGAACTTGACGCCCGGACGCAGCTTGAAGGTGTAGTCCAGGCCGTCGTCGGAGACTTCCCAGCTCTCGGCCAGGCCGGGAATCGACCTTGGTGGTGCCGCGCTCGAACTCGACCAGGCGGTTGTAGACCGGGCGCGACGAGGCGTCGAAGGTGGTGCCGGCGGTGTACAGCGCCGGGTCGAAGCCCTCGGGCGAACCCTCCGAGCAGTAGACCAGCGTTTTCGAATGAGCCGCCGTTGCAAGCGTCGCGAGAATTGCGGTCGTTGCAAGCAGCCTTGCCATGGTTTTCATGGATTTCCTCCTGGTGTGGTTGCGGAACCCGGATTGTGAGCGTTCCTGAAAGAACGTGTTCCCGGTTTTTCGGGGTTCCCGGAACTTGAAGACAAATTCAATTGCCAGCAAAAGGCAACCCCATTTTTCCACATGGGTAAAATACAATTTTCCCAGGCACCGGTTCAGACCGAAATCTTGTGCCGCTTCAGGTGTTCGTAGTCCTCGCGCACTGCTTCGGCAATCGCGGCAAGGTGCGAGGGCAGCGGCTCCGGATCGGCCTCGGGCGGCGCAAACCCTGTCGACTTCCAGATGCCGTCATACCAGTGCACGCCCCACACCCCGTCCTCGGGGGCGGGACCCGGCTTCCACGACAGCATCGCCGGGTCGAACGAAATCTTGAGGGCCGCGCAAAGCGCCCGCAGCGCTTTCTCGGGGCTGCGGCGGATGTCGGTCGAAATCGATCACCGGCGGGGCATGGCCCAACCTGTCGGCCGACCGGTCGAACAGTTCGCGTTGCATGGCAAAGCCGATGTCGGCCGCGCCCACGGTCTCGTGCTTCTTCACATAACTGGCGAGCACATGCTCGGGCGAGCGCAGCAGGAAGGCATTGGTGACGTGCTGCGTCCAGTCCATCGGGTAGCCGGGCAGCATGTGGTGCGTCATGTGCTTCTGGTAGAAGACGCTCGCCCCGGCAGGCATTTCAAGGCAGGCGCGCGCCACCGCTTCGGGCTGCGAAATGCCCGCCTCGATCACTTCCCTGAACATGGGATGCTGCAGGCCGGTGGTCTTCAGGTAGGCGGCGTAGAAGGGCTCGTCCCATGCGGCGGTGTCGGCGCGCTGGGCGAAGCTTCGCATCAGCGCGGTCGAGAGATTGCGTGGCCCCGACCACATGGCGATGATCATTTGCTGTTCCCCTGCTTCAGTGCCGCCGACACTGTCTTCGGGCGCGGCCATTCGCAAGCCGTCCGGCGAAATTTTACCAATTGATCAAAATTCGCAGTTCGGCTAGCGTTTCATCACGCGCACTGCACGCAGCATGAAGAAAGATTGCACGAGGCGCGAAAGCGGAGGAAGATTGCATGGCTGACGGCCAATTCAAGCACGGTATCGCTGCCGCACGGCTGGGCAGCGCCGAATATGCCGAAAACTTTTCCGACCTTCACCCGCCGCTCGACCGGCACGAGGCGCTGGTCGAATCCGACCGCTGCTATTTCTGCTACGACGCGCCCTGCATGAATGCCTGCCCGACCTCGATCGACATTCCGCTGTTCATCCGCGAGATCTCCACCGGCAATCCGCTCGGCGCGGCCAAGACCATCTTCGACCAGAACATTTTCGGCGGCATGTGCGCCCGCGTCTGCCCGACCGAGACGCTGTGCGAAGAGGTCTGCGTGCGCGAGGTCGCCGAGGGCAAGCCGGTGAAGATCGGGCGGCTCCAGCGCTATGCCACCGACATCGCGATGCGCGAAGGCAAGCAGTTCTACGAGCGCGCCGCGCCGACCGGCAAGAAGGTCGCCGTCGTCGGCGCCGGGCCTGCGGGCCTTGCCTGCGCCCACCGCCTCGCCATGCACGGCCATTCCGTCCATGTCTTCGACGCGCGCGAAAAGGCCGGCGGCCTCAACGAATACGGCATCGCCGCCTACAAGACGACGCGACGATTTCGCCCAGGCCGAGGTGGACTACATCACTTCGATCGGCGGCATCGAGATCTACACCGGCAAGGCGCTTGGCCGCGACATGACTTTGGCCGAACTCGCCTCCGGCTATGACGCGGTGTTCCTCGGCATGGGCCTTGCCGGGGTCAATTCGCTCGGCGCGGCGGACGTCGATGCCGCCGGCAGCGACGATGCGGTCGACTTCATCGCGAACCTGCGCCAGGCCCCCGATCCCGCAATGGTGCCGGTCGGGCGGCGCGTCGTCGTCATCGGCGGCGGCATGACCGCCATCGACGCGGCGGTGCAGTCGCGTGCGCTCGGCGCCGACGAGGTGACGGTGTGCTATCGCGGTCCCCGTGAGAAGATGAAGGCATCGGCCTATGAGCAGGAGGTCGCCCGTAGCCGCGGCGTCACGTTGCGCTTCGACATGCAGCCGGTGAGAATCCATGCGCAGGGCGGCATGGTGACGGGCGTCGAGTTCAGCCGCCACGGCGAAAGCGTCGTCATGCCGTGCGACCAGGTCTTCAAGGCGATCGGGCAGACCTTCGCCGCCAAGGACGTTCCCGCCATTGCACTGGAAGGCGGGCGCATCCGCGTCGATGGCGAGGGCCGCACCTCGCATCCGTTTGTCTGGGCGGGCGGCGATTGCGTGAATGCAGGCGAGGATCTGACCGTGACCGCCGTTGCGCAGGGCCGCGATGCGGCGATGAGCATCCATCGCTCGTTGACGGGTGCCTGAAATGTGCCTTTATGTCCCTTTAATCCTCAGGGTGGTATCTCCATCTTCCGCATCGGAAGAAGCATCGAGGGGACATGGAAGAATTCACCGCAGCCGTAACGCATTTCGTGGTCGCGCATCAGGCCGTGGCGCCCGTGGTCGCCATGCTGCTTGCCGTCGCCGAGACGACGGCCTTCCTGTCGCTGCTGATTCCATCGACCGCGCTGCTGATGGCGGTCGGGGCGGCAGTTTCGACCGGCGCGATGCCCTTCATGCCGATCTGGTTCGGGGCGGCGGTCGGTTCCATCCTTGGCTCGACCTTTTCATGGTGGCTTGGACGGCGCTACGGCGCGCACGTGCTGACACTCTGGCCGATGCGCAACAATCCGGCTTCCGTGGAGCGGGGCCGCGAGGTGTTCGCCCAATGGGGCGCGATGGCGGTGCTCATCGGGCATTTCGTCGGGCCGCTGCGGGCGGTCGTGTTCCTCATTGCGGGGATGAGCCACATGAGCTTCCTGCGCTTCCAGGCCGTCAACATCGTTGGCGCGATCGCCTGGGGCTTCATCATTCCGAAGACCGGCGAACTGGGCGGGGATCTCGCCACCTGGTTCTGGCACTATCTCAGCTTCTGACCACATCGCTTGCAGCAAACCGGCGCAGGGGCGAAGCTTCGCCCGCTTTCGCGCGCCCATAAGGAGGCACCCATGGCAGACCTTCGCAACAATTTCGTCGGCATCAAGTCGCCCAATCCGTTCTGGCTGGCCTCCGCGCCGCCGACCGACAAGGCCTACAATGTCGAGCGCGCCTTCAAGGCGGGCTGGGGCGGCGTCGTGTGGAAGACGCTCGGCGAGGAAGGCCCGCCCATCGTCAACGTCAACGGCCCGCGCTACGGCGCGATCTGGGGTCCGGACCGCCGGCTGCTCGGCCTCAACAACATCGAGCTGATCACCGACCGCGACGCTGCAGATCGAACCTGCGCGAGATCAAGGAGGTCAAGAGGAACTGGCCCGACCGGGCGCATGGTCGTCTCGCTGATGGTGCCCTGCGACGAGGAGAGCTGGAAGGCGATCCTGCCGCCGGTCGAGGAAACCGGCGCCGACGGCATCGAGCTGAATTTCGGCTGCCCGCACGGCATGAGCGAGCGCGGCATGGGCGCGGCGGTCGGCCAGGTGCCCGAATACATCGAGATGGTCGCGCGCTGGTGCAAGCAGCACACCCGCATGCCGGTGATCGTCAAGCTGACGCCCAACATCACCGACATCCGCTACCCGGCGCGCGCGGCGCAAAAGCGGCGGCGCGGATGCCGTGTCGCTGATCAACACGATCAACTCGATCACCATCGGTCGATCTCGACACCTTCTCGCCCGAGCCCTCGATCGACGGCAAGGGCAGCCATGGCGGCTATTGCGGCCCGGCGGTCAAGCCGATCGCGCTCAACATGGTGGCCGAGATCGCCCGCGACCCGGAAACGCGCGGCCTGCCGATCTCCGGCATCGGCGGCATCACCACCTGGCGCGACGCGGCCGAGTTCATGGCGCTTGGCGCCGGCAACGTGCAGGTCTGCACGGCGGCCATGACCTACGGCTTCAAGATCGTGCAGGAGATGATCACCGGGCCTGTCCAACTGGATGGACGACAAGGGCCACGGCACTCTCGACGACGATCATCGGCCGCGCGGTCGCCGAACGTCACCGACTGGCAGTACCTCAACCTCAACTACGTCACCAAGGCGCGCATCGACCAGGACGTCTGCATCAAGTGCGGCCGCTGCCACATCGCCTGCGAGGACACCTCGCACCAGGCGATCACGCAGACCGTCGACGGCAAGCGCCATTTCGAGGTGATCGAGGACGAGTGCGTCGGCTGCAATCTCTGCGTCAATGTCTGCCCGGTCGAGGACTGCATCACCATGGTGGCGCTGCAACCGGGCGATATCGACGAGCGCACGGGCAAGCCGGTCGTAAAGGAATACGCCAACTGGACCGAGCACCCCAACAACCCCTCGCGCCAGGCCGCCGAGTAGGAAGTGACGCGCCACCGCTTCGCCGCCGCCACCGGCCGTGACAAATGGCTGGGGCACGGCGCGGCGCTGCTGTTCGCCGGGCTTATCGCCGTCTCCTTTTCCATCGGGCACCTTGCCGCTCCCCATATCGGGGCGGCGGCGCTGAGCGCAATCCGCTTCGCCATAGCCTTTGCCGTGATGGCCGGGCTTCTCGCGTTCCTGGGCAAGGGAAGCGTGGCCGCGCCGCGCGCGCCCTGGCGCTTCGCCATCCTTGGCGCGTTGATGGGCCTTTATTTCGTGACCATGTTCGTGGCGCTGAAGATCACCTCGCCGGTCTCGACCGGCGCTATGTTCACGCTGATCCCGCTGATGAGCGCCGGCTTCGGCCTGATTTTCCTTGGCCAGCGTACCGGGGCCGTGGTGCTTTTGAGCCTGCTGATTGCGGCAGCGGGTGCGATCTGGGTGATCTTCCGGGCCGACATGGCGGCGCTTGCCGCTTTCGACATCGGCAGGGGCGAGGCGATCTTCTTCTTCGGCTGTGCCGCCCATGCCGCCTACGCGCCGCTGGTGCGCCGGTTCAATCGCGGGGAACCGGTGCTGGAATTCACTGCCTGGACGCTCGGCGCATCGGTGCTGATCGTCGGGGCCTATGCCCTGCACGAGTTGATCCGGACCGATTTCCTGAACCTTCCGCCCATCGTGTGGCTGGCGATCTTCTACCTCTCGATCTTCACCACCGCCGGAACGTTCTTCCTGCTGCAATTCGCCTGCCTGCGCCTGCCAGCCTCCAAGGTAATGGCCTACGGTTATCTGACGCCGAGTTTCATCATCCTCATTGAGGGCCTGATCGGCCATGGCTGGGCCGCGCCGCGCATCATGGCCGGGGCTGCCGTCACCGCGGTAGCGCTTGCCGTGATGGCGAAATCGGCTGACGGCTGACCCCCGCTTATTGGGGTTTGCAGCGATGGCAGAACTGTCATTTAATGCTGCTAGCAAAGGGAAACCGCAGGAGAACCGGAATGACAAGCATCAGGCATTTTCTTAAAACAGCCAGCGTCGCGGCTGTCCTTGGCCTTGCCCTTTCGGCCACGGCATGGGCGGAAAGCGTCAAGGCGACCTTCGTCCTTGTCAACGACATCTACGAGATGGACGAGAGCAATGGACGCGGCGGATTTCCCCGCCTGGCCGCCGCCGTGAAAAGCGAGCGCGCCGCAAACCCCAACACCGTCATCGTCAATGCCGGCGACCTGCTTTCGCCCTCGCTGCTGTCTGGCATCGATCAGGGCGAGCACATGATCGTGCTGTCGAACATGATCGGCACCGACGTGATGGCGCCGGGCAACCATGAATTCGACTTCGGCAAGGACGTCGCCCTCAAGCGCATGGGCGAATCGAGGTTTCCGTGGATTGCGGCCAACATCACGCAGGCCGACGGCAGTGCTGTTCCCGGCATGCAGCCAACGCTGGTCAAGGATATCGGCGGCGTGAAGGTCGCCTTCATCGGCCTCGCCGAGGAGACGACGCCGGAGCTTTCCTCGCCGGGCGATCTGAAATTTGCCCCGGCATTCGACACGGCTGCGGCAAAGGCCAAGGAGGCGAAGGATGCAGGCGCGGATTTCGTCGTTGCAATCAACCACAATGCGCGCGCGATTGGCCAGCAGATGGTGGATGCCGGTACTGTCGATCTGGTGCTGAACGGGCACAACCACGACCTGTGGCTGTTCTACAACGGAAAGTCGGCGGCGATGGAATCGCAATCCGACGCCTACTTCGTCTCGGTCGTCGACATCAATTTCGACGTCCAGGAGAAGGACGGCAAGCGCACGGTCAAGTGGTCGCCATCCTTCCGCATCCACAATTCCGCCGAGCTTACGCCGGACCCGGAAGTCACCGCCAAGGTCGGCGAATACAAGGCCATGCTCGACAAGGAACTGTCGGTTGAACTTGGCTCGACCGCAATCGAGCTCGACAGCCGCAAGGCTTCGGTGCGCGGCATGGAGACGGCCATGGGCAACCTCGTCGCCGATGCGATGAAGAAGGCGGTGGGTGCCGATGTCGCCATCACCAATGGCGGCGGCATTCGTGGCGACAAGCTCTATCCCGCCGGCTCCAAGCTCACCCGCAAGGACATCATGGTGGAGCTGCCCTTCGGCAACAAGACGCTGATGATCGAGATCACCGGCGCGCAGATCAAGGAAGCGCTCGAGAACGGCGTCAGCAAGATCGAGGAAGGCGCGGGCCGATTCCCGCAGGTCTCAGGCCTGTCCTTCACGGTCGACAAGGCCAAGCCGGTCGGCGAGCGCATCTCCGATCTCAAGGTCAACGGCGCGCCCATCGATCCGGCCGCGACCTACAAGGTCGCCACCAACGACTTCATGGCGCGCGGCGGCGACGGCTACACCGCCTTCAAGGCCGGCAAGCTGCTCGTAAACGCCAAATCCGCCAAGCTGATGGCCAACGACGTAATGGTCATGGTGCGCGAGGCCGGCGAATTGAAGGGCGGCGGCGAGCCGCGCATAACGGTCAAGTAATCCGTCCTTTGAAAACGACAAGGCGGCGCTTCATGCGCCGCCTTTTTCATGGCTTGCGGAAGCTGAGGAACCGCGCCATCGCGGCCAGTCCCAGCACGCCCGGAACGAGCGAAAGCGCGAAGATGGCAAAGGCGGTGAATTGCGCATCGGCGCGCGGCGCGGTGGCGCTGAAGCCGCTCGAATTCGCGATGATCCCGGTGAAAGCCGCACCCAGCGCATAGCCGAGCCGCTGCATCGTCGGTATTGCCGAACCGATGCGCTCGCGGTCGAGCGGGCCGGCCAGCGATATCGCGCGCCTGGTCATGAACGCGAAGGCCGCGCCGAACCCGCCGCCCATCATCAGCGCCGCGACGATGATCAGCGCCACCGGACCGTTCGGCATGGCAAGGCTTTGCAGGGCGACGCCGAGGATCGCGATGGTGAAGCCGAAGGCGATCGCCGTGTTTTGCCAACGGTCGCTGATGCTGGCGAAGGTGATGGCGACGATCGACCAGGCGACCGATTCCAGCAGCAGCACGCCGCCGGTCTGCAATGGTCGAAGCCCGTGCAATTGTGTCATCAGCAGCGGGCCGTAGGTGATCAGCCCCATGGTGCTGATCGACAGGAACATGACGAGCAGCACCACCGCGCCGGTCGGCCGGCGCGGATCGAATGCACCGGCCGGCAGCATGCGATCCGTTGGGCCCACCCGACCGTCCCGCCATGCGAACAGCGCGATGCAGCCGATGCCCGCCGCCACCAACGCAAGCGACCGCGCCAGTTCCTTCTCGATGCCAGCCTGCGCGATCGCGATGACGCCGGCCGCCAGCAGCAGCACGCGCCACGGAATGCCCGGCGCGGCGCTGCCCTTGGCGATGACGCCGTCGAGCCGCACGAGGGCAACCCCGGCGAAGACGAACGCCTGCGCGCCATAGAAAAAGAACGCCCAGCGCCAGTCGCCGGCCTCCTCGAACGCAGCCCCGATCATCGGTCCCGAGAACGCCGCGACGCCCCACACCACCGACAGCAGCGCATAGGCGCGCGCCGTCAGGCTTTCCGGCAGGACGCGGTGCACCGAGACGAAGGCCAGGGCAATCATCGCGCCGCCGCCAAAGCCCTGCATCAGCCTTCCGGCAAGCATTGTTTCCATCGCCAGCGACGTGCCGCTGATCAGGCAGCCGACAGCGTAGATCAGTGCCGCCGCCGCCAGCGCGCGCGACAGGCCGAAGGTAAGCGCGGCCAGGGCCGATCCCGCGCCCGCGACGATGCAGCCGATTTCGTAGAGCGCCGTCAGCCAGGCAACATGGGATTCGCCGCCGATGTCTCTCACGATGGCCGGGGTGACGGTGGAAACCATCAGCTCGTCGGCGGCGTGCAGCCACACGCCGAACGTCAGCAACGCCATGGTGCCGAAATGGCCCGACCGGTAGAGATCGGCCCATCCCGCCGGCTTTCGTGTCTGCGCCAGGCTCATTTCGGAATTCATTTCGGCGGACCGCGGCCGCAGGCCTTCGATGAACAGCAGGTCGAGAAACCGCGCCGCATCCTCGAACCGGCCTTCGGTATAGCGGGCATCGCCCAGCACCGCATGCACCTGCGCGTCGAAATCGGCGTAATGCTGCGTCGTCGACCAGATCGAGAAGATGAGGTGATAGGGGTCGCACCGCGCCAGCTTGCCCTCGCGCTGCCATTGCCGGATGATTTCGGCCTTGGCGTCGACCAGTTCCTTCAGCGGCCCCTTCAGCTCGTCCTCGATGCGCGGCGCGCCCTGCAGGATCTCGTTGGCGAACAGCCGGCTCTCGCGCGGAAAGTCGCGCGCCATCTCGATCTTGCGCCGGATATAGCTGCGGATCTCGCTGAGCGGATCGCCCTCGGCGTCGAACTCGCGCAGCGGGATCGAGCCATTTGTCGAGCACGCGCTCGATCAGGGTGCGGTGGATCGCCTCCTTGGTGCGGAAGTAATAGAGCAGGTTCGGCTTCGACATGCCGGCGGTCTCGGCCACCTCGTCGATGGTCGAGCCGGCAAAGCCGCGCGTGGAAAACACCTCGAGCGCCGCCTCGAGGATCTTCTCCTCGTTCTCCTGCTGGATGCGCGTGCGCCGCTGCGTAGCTGCCGCCCTGGCCTTCAAATTTCCGCCTCCGTCACTGGGCGTCGCAAAGCACAGTGCATTTTGCCCTGCAAGGGTCCACAATGGCGCGTAAAGTCACTTGAGTGCGCAAAAAGAACCTGCAATCTTTACCAGCCGGTAAAAATATTAGAAGCTCGCCCGGCAAACGCAAGCAGTTGCTGAAAGGCTGCATTGCAGGGCACAGGAATTCGGGCCACGGCGGACACTCGTTGTCGCTGCCGCGCGCGGCGGGAAACAATGCGCTGATCCCAGGCGGTCAGCCGCGAGGGCCGTAAGGCAAAAAGGGAAGAGAAATGTCCAACCGTCTATCAGTCACACCAAACGATCTGCGCGCGTTCTGGATGCCGTTCACGGCGAACCGGCAGTTCAAGAAGGCACCGCGCATGTTCGTCGGCGCCAAGGACATGCACTACACGACCTCGCGACGGCCGCCAGGTGCTCGACGGCACGGCCGGCCTGTGGTGCGTCAATGCCGGCCACTGCCGCCCGCAGATCACCGAGGCGATCCAGCGAGCAGGCGGCCGAGCTCGACTACGCGCCGGCCTTCCAGATGGGCCACCCCAAGGCCTTCGAGCTGGCCAACCGGCTGGTCGACCTCGCGCCCGAGGGCATGGACCATGTGTTCTTCACCAACTCCGGCTCCGAAGTCGGTCGACACCGCGCTGAAGATCGCGCATCGCCTATCACCGCGCGCGCGGCGAGGGCTCGCGCTCCCGCCTGATCGGCCGCGAGCGCGGCTATCACGGCGTCAATTTCGGCGGCATCTCGGTCGGCGGCATCGTCACCAACCGCAAGATGTTCGGCACGCTGCTGACCGGCGTCGACCACATGCCGCCACACCCACCAGCCCGACAAGAACGCCTTCTCGCGCGGCAAGCCCGAACACGGCGCCGAGCTCGCCGACGAGCTCGAGCGCATCGTCGCGCTGCACGACGCCTCGACCATCGCCGCCGTCATCGTCGAGCCGGTCGCCGGCTCGACCGGCGTGCTGCTCCCGCCGAAGGGCTATCTGGAGCGGCTGCGCGCGATCTGCGACAAGCACGGCATCCTGCTGATCTTCGACGAGGTCATCACCGGCTTCGGCCGCCTCGGCACGCCCTTCGCGGCGCAGTATTTCGACGTCATGCCGGACATCATCACCATCGGCCAAGGGCCTGACCAACGGCGTCATCCCGATGGGCGCGGTGTTCGTCAAGAACGAGATCCACGACGCCTTCATGAACGGCCCGGAGCACATGATCGAGTTCTTCCACGGCTACACCTATTCGGGCAACCCGATCGCCTCGGCCGCCGGCCTCGCGACGCTCGACACCTACAAGGAGGAGGGCCTGTTCGAGCGCGTCGGCGAGCTCGCGCCCTACTGGGAGGACGCGCTGCATTCGCTCGCCGACGCCCCGCACGTCATCGACATCCGCAACATCGGCCTGATCGGCGCGATCGAACTGAAGCCGATCGCCGGCCAGCCGACCAAGCGCGCCTTCTCCGCCTTCCTGCAGCGCCTACGACAAGGGCCTGCTGATCCGCACCACCGGCGACATCATCGCGCTGTCGCCGCCGCTGATCATCGAGCAAGGCGCAGATCGACGAGCTGATCGACACGCTTGCGCACGGTCCTGAACGAGGTCGAGTGATGGCATTGCCGGTCATTGAAAACGCGGTCGGCGGCAAGCGGATCGCCTCGGCCTCCACGCGCCGCACGCCGGTCTTCAACCCGGCCACCGGCGAGCAGTCGGCGGAGCTGCCGCTCTCCACCGTCGCCGAGGTCGATGCTGCGGTCGCCGCGGCCAAGGCGGCCTTCGCCACCTGGCGCAACACGCCGCCGCTGCGCCGCGCCAAGTTCATGTTCAAGTTCAAGGAACTGCTCGACCGCAACACCGACGACCTCGCGCGCGAGATCTCGACGGAGCACGGCAAGACCCATGCCGACGCGCTGGGCGAACTGGCGCGCGGCATCGAGGTGGTGGACTTCGCCTGCGGCATCCCGCAGCCTGCTCAAGGGCGAGTTCTCGCGCAATGTCGGCCCGGCCATCGACAGCTATTCCGACCGCCAGCCGCTGGGCGTCGTCGCCGGCATCACGCCGTTCAACTTCCCGGCCATGGTGCCGATGTGGATGTATCCGATCGCGATCGCCTGCGGCAACACCTTCATCCTCAAGCCGTCCGAGCGCGATCCTCGGCGCCCATGCTTGCCTGGGAGCTGTTCACGCGAGGCCGGCTTCCCCGACGGCGTGCTCAACGTCGTGCACGGCGACAAGGAGCGGTCGACGCGATCCTCGACCACCCCGACATCAAGGCGGTGAGCTTCGTCGGCTCGACGCCGATCGCCGAATACGTCTATCCGCGCGGCACCGCCGCCGGAAAGCGCGTGCAGGCGCTGGGCGGCGCCAAGAACCACATGATCGTCATGCCCGACGCCGACCTCGACCAGGCGGCCGACGCGCTGATGGGCGCGGGCTACGGCTCGGCCGGCGAGCGCTGCATGGCGATCTCGGTCGCCGTGCCGGTCGGCGAGAAGACCGCCGACGCGCTGGTCGCCAGGCTGAAGCCGCGCGTCGAGGCGCTGAAGATCGGCCCGGCCACCGACCGCGAGGCCGAGATGGGCCCGCTGGTCACCAAGGCGCACCTGCAGAAGGTGCTCGGCTATATCGATGCCGGCGTCAAGGAAGGCGCCGAGCTCGTCGTCGACGGCCGCGGCTTCACGCTGCAGGGCTATGAGAACGGCTACTTCGTCGGCGGCACGCTGTTCGACCACGTCAAGCCGGACATGACGATCTACAAGGAGGAGATCTTCGGGCCGGTGCTGTCGGTGGTGCGCGCCCGCGACTATGCCGACGCGGTCAACCTGATCAACGCGCACGAATACGGCAACGGCACCGCGATCTTCACCCGCGACGGCGATGCGGCGCGCGACTTCGCCGACAAGATCGAGGTCGGCATGGTCGGCATCAACGTGCCGATCCCGGTGCCGGTCGCCTACCACTCCTTCGGCGGCTGGAAGCGCTCGCTGTTCGGCGACCACTCGATCTACGGGCCGGAGGGCGTGCACTTCTACACGCGCCTGAAGACCGTGACCACGCGCTGGCCGGCCGGCATCAAGTCCGGCGCCGTCTTCACCTTCCCGAGCAACAATTGAGCAGCCCAACCTGAACGGATGACAGCATGCCAGCACCCGGCGAGAACCTGCGGATCAATGGCGACCGGCTGTGGGACTCGATCCATGAGACTGGCGAAGATCGGCCCGGGCGTTGCCGGCGGCAACAACCGCCAGACGCTGACCGACGACGACGGCGAGGGCCGCGCATCTGTTCAAGCGCTGGTGCGAGGCGGCCGGGCTGACGATGGGCGTCGACAAGATGGGCACCATGTTCGCCGCGCCGCGAGGGCACGGACCCGCGACGCGCTGCCGGTCTATGTCGGCAGCCATCTCGACACGCAGCCGACCGGCGGGCGCTACGACGGCGTGCTCGGCGTGCTCGGCGGGCTCGAGGTCGATCCGCACGCTCAACGATCTCGGCATCAGGACGAAGCATCCGATCGTCGTGACCAACTGGACCAACGAGGAAGGCGCGCGCTTCGCCCCGGCCATGCTGGCCTCGGGCGTCTTCGCCGGCATCCACGACCTCGACTACGCCTATGACCGCACGGACGCCAAGGGCAAGACGCTTCGGCGACGAGCTGAAGCGCATCGGCTGGCAGGGCGACGAGGAGGTCGGCGCGCGCAAGATGCACGCCTATCTTCGAACTGCACATCGAGCAGGGGCCGATCCTCGAGGCCGAGGGCAAGGAGATCGGCGTCGTCACCCACGGCCAGGGCCTGTGGTGGCTGCAGGTCACGCTGACCGGCAAGGAAGCCCATACCGGCTCGACGCCGATGCCGATGCGCATCAATGCCGGCCTCGGCATGGCGCGCATCATCGAGACTGGTCGCACGCAGATCGCGATGGAGCCACCAGCCGGACGCCGTCGGCGCGCGTCGGGCCAGGTCGAGGTCTATCCCAATTCGCGCAACGTCATTGCCGGGCAAGGTGGTCTTCACCGTCGACATCCGCTCGCCCGACCAGGCGAAGCTCGACGACATGGAGGCGCGGCATCGAGGCCGAGGCGCGCAGAAGATCGCCGCCGACGCTGGGCCTCGGCATCGAGATCGAAGCGGTCGGCCATTTCGATCCGGTGACCTTCGACGCCGAGCTGCGTCGCGCGCGATCCGCAACGCGGCCGAGCGGCTCGGCTACTCGCACCGCGACATCATCTCCGGCGCCGGCCACGACGCCTGCTGGATCAACCGCGTCGCGCCGACGGCGATGGTCATGTGCCCCTGCGTCGACGGGCTCTCGCACAACGAGGCCGAGGAGATCTCGAAGGAATGGGCCGCCGACGGGCGCCGACGTGCTGTTCCACGCGGTGGTGGAGACGGCGGAGATTGTGGAGTGACAATGACCTCGAACGCCCCCACCGAAGCCGAGTTGCGCATCGATCTTGCCGCGGCGCTGCGGCTTGCCGCGCGCCATGGCTGGCACGAGGCGGTGGCCAACCATTTCTCTGCGGCCGTTTCGCCTGATGGCAAGAAGTTCCTCGTCAATCCGCGCTGGCGGCACTTTCGCCGGAGCCAAGGCCAGCGAATTGCTGCTCGTCGATGCCGATGACCACGAGACCATGAACCGGCCGGATGCGCCGGACCCCTCCGCCTGGTCGATCCATTCGGCCATCCACCGCCGGCTGCCGCATGCCCGCGTGGTGCTGCATCTGCACCCGCCGTATGCGACCGCGCTGGCCTCGCTGAAGGATCCGTCGATCCTGCCGATCGACCAGAACACGGCGCGCTTTCACAACCGTGTCGCGGTCGACATGAACTTCGGCGGCATCGCCACGGAAGCGGAGGAGGGCGAGCGCATCGCATCCACCATCGGCAACCGCAAGGTGCTGATGATGGCGAACCACGGCGTGACGGTGATCGGCGAGACGGTCGGCGAAGCCTTCGACACGATGTACTACCTCGAGCGCGCGGCGCAGACGATGATCCTTGCCTGCTCCACCGGCCGCCCGCTCAACGTCATGAACGAGGAACTGGCGGAGGCGACCGCCGCCGGTTGGGATGATTACAAGGGCGCGGACGAGGCGCATTTCGCCGAGTTGAAGCGCATGCTCGATCGCGAAGGCTCGGATTATGCCGCGTGAGGCGCGGCCTGGCTCTTGCCGCCGCCCTGCTTCGCCCTGCCAGCCTTCGCTGCCGCCGAAAATCTCCCCGGCATTACCGGCAATTGGGGCAATGAGACAGGGCTGCGAGTTTGGCCGTGGCGGCACGCGCGATCACGAGGACATGCTGCTGCTGACGCCTGCCGCACGTGGAGACCTACGCGACGCTGTGCAGCTTTCTTTCCGTGCAGACGGACGGCGAGCAATACCATGATCCCCACCGTCGTCTGCGGCCATGAGGGCGATGACCTCGATCACCGCGGGCATGATGATCATCCGCAAGCGCGCCGAAAATCCCGGACGCGTTGCTGATCACCGACGCCGACGGAAATGAGTGGGGCGAAGTGCTGCCGTGCAAATAGCGCGCTCAGGCGGGGACCAACGCCTCCAGCTCGGGCAGCAGCACCACGCTTTCCTGCTCATGCGGATCGGTGCGCGCGATCACCGCCGTGGCCGGCTTGTCGCTGAGGTTGGCTGGCAGATGCGGCATGTTGGCGGGAATGTAGAGCATCTCGCCGGCCTTGATCCCATCCGGTTCTCCAGCCGCTCGCCCCACCACATCACGGTCTCGCCCTCGATCACGTAGATCGCGGTCTCGTGGTTCTCGTGCTTGTGCGCCTTGGCGCGGCCGCCCGGCGGTATGGTCAGCAGGTGCAGGCAAATGCCGTGCGAACCGACCGATTCCTTCGACAGTCCTTCGAAATAGTTGAAGCCCTGCTTGCCTCCATAGGTGGTTTGCGGCCAATGACGCGGCATACCTGTTTCGGTTTTGAAGCCATTACAGTAATGTTCCTTTTGATATCAATCGGCTCCAATATGCAGAATAATCCCCGGGGGGAATGCCGCAGATGAAACCAAGGACGAAGGCGGCATTATCCCCCTCGCAAGATGCGGGCGCAAGCGCGCAGTCCGTCATCGCCGCGCGCAATCTCTCGCTGGTCTTCCAGACGAATGACGGTCCGGTGCAGGCGCTGTCCAATGTCGATCTCGACATCGCCAAGGGCGAATTCGTCTCCTTCATCGGGCCGTCGGGCTGCGGCAAGACGACGTTCCTGCGCGTCATCGCCGATCTCGAGCAGCCGACCTCCGGCACGATCACGCGTCAACGGCATGACGCCCGAGGAGGCGCGCGAGCAGCGCGCCTATGGCTATGTCTTCCAGGCGCCGGCGCTCTATCCCTGGCGCACCATCGAGCAGCAACGTCGCGCTGCCGCTGGAGATCATGGGCCTGTCCAAGGCCGAGCAGCAGGAGCGCGTCGCAGCGCACGCTGGAGCTCGTCAACCTCACCGGCTTCGAGAAGAAATATCCCTGGCAGCTGTCGGGCGGCATGCAGCAGCGCGCCTCGATCGCGCGCGCGCTCGCCTTCGACGCCGACCTGCTGCTGATGGACGAGCCGTTCGGCGCGCTCGACGAGATCGTGCGCGACCACCTCAACGAGCAGCTGCTGGAGCTCTGGGCGCGCAGACCGGCAAGACGATCTGCTTCGTCACCCACTCGATCCCCGAGGCGGTGTATCTGTCGACCCGCATCGTGGTGATGAGCCCGCGGCCGGGCCGCGTCACCGACATCATCGAATCGACGCTGCCGCGGAGCGCCCGCTGGACATCCGCGAGACGCCGGAGTTCCTGGCGATCGCCCACCGCGTGCGCGACGGGCTGAGGGCCGGGCACAGCTATGACTGAGCGAGTGCATGACGCAGGGGCGGGAGCTTCGCACGCGACACGGCTCGCTGCCGGTGCTCACCGTCGCTCGCGGTGCTGCATCGTCGCTCTGGTACGTCGGCGCCGTACTTCATGAACGCGCCGTTCCAGCGCGACCTCGACACGCGCGCACGAACGCGACGGTGCACCGCACGGCGAATTCATCGCGCAAGACCCTGGCGCAGCCGAAGCCGACGCTGCCGGCGCCGCACCAGGTGGCGCCGAACCTCTGCGAAGAACGTCTTCACGGTGAAGCCCTGGTCGAAGCGCAGCCTCGTCTATCACGCCTGGGTCACGCTCTCCTCGACGCTGCTCGGCTTCGCTCATCGGCACGGTGCTCGGCATCGTGCATCGCCGTCGGCATCGTCCATG
This sequence comes from uncultured Alphaproteobacteria bacterium, assembly GCA_963697325.1. Classification (GTDB taxonomy): domain Bacteria; phylum Pseudomonadota; class Alphaproteobacteria; order Rhizobiales; family Rhizobiaceae; genus BOKV01. The sequence continues at coordinate 444,987 of CAVONR010000006.1, forward strand.
TCGCGCGCGCTCGACCGCAGCCTGATGCCGTGGATCATCGCCTCGCAGACGATCCCGATCCTCGCCATCGCGCCGATGATCATCGTCGTGCTGGCCGCGGTCGGACGTCACCGGGCTGCTGCCCGAAGGCGCTGATCTCGACCTATCTGTCGTTCTTCCCGGTCGCCGTCGGCATGGTGAAGGGCCTGCGCTCGCCCGAGCTCATGCATCTCGACCTGATGCGCACCTACAATGCCAGCCGCTCGCAGACCTTCTGGAAGCTGCGCGTGCCGGCCTCGGTGCCGTTCCTCTTCACCTCGATGAAGGTGGCGATCGCCGCGAGCCTCGTCGGCGCCATCGTCGGCGAACTGCCGACCGGCGCGGTCGCCGGCATCGGCGCCAAGCTGCTGGCCGGCTCCTATTACAGCCAGACCATCGAGATCTGGGCGGCGCTGGTCGCCGGCTCGGTCGTCGCGGCCCTGCTGGTCATCGTGGTCGGCCTCGCCGGCCGGCTGGTCGACCGCGCGCATGGGCGGCGAGGCCGGCATGACGCGGCTGAAGCTCACCTGGCAGGCGCTCGCCGCCGTGCTGCTGCCGCTCGTGCTGGCGCTGGCCGGCCTGCCGCTCGCCGACGGCGGCCGCGCTGGCGCAGCCGACGGCTGCTCGTGCTATTCGCGCTGACGCTGCGTCGGCACTGGCGGCCTCGCTGCTGTCGATCGCCTCGCGCGGCGGCTGCCGCCATGGCTGCAGCCGTCGCGCTGCTCGTGCGGCGCGCATGTCGCGGCCTGGCTGCTGCATCGGTGGCATCGCCGGCGTCGAAGGCAGCGCCGGGCGCGGCTTCTTCGCGCTGCTCGCCGCGGCCTGGCTGCTCGCCTGGCGGCTGGTCGACCGTGCTGTCCGGCTGCGGCCGCGCGCGCGCCGGCGCAGGCCGTGCCGCTGCGGCTTGCTCGTGCCCGCGCATCTTCGGCGCTGTGGATGCTGATCATCTGGGAAGCGGTGACGCGCGGCGCCGGCATCCCCTTCGTCCTGCTGCCGCCGCCATCGGCCATCGGCGCGCGCATCGTCGGCCTCGCTGCCGATCCTGGGGGCCGACTTCAGCCAGACCGTCTGCAAGGCGGTGCTCGCCGGCTATGTCATCGGCTGTCGGCTCGGGCTTCCTCGTCGCCATCGCTGGCCGACCGCTTCCCGTTCCTGCGCCGCGGCCTGCTGCCGATCGGCAACCTCGTCTCGGCGCTGCCGATCATCGGCATCGCGCCGATCATGGTGATGTGGTTCGGCTTCGACTGGCAGTCCAAGGCGGCGGTCGTCGTCGTCATGACCTTCTTCCCGATGCTGGTGAACACGGTCGCCGGGCTGCAGGCGTCCGGGCCACATGGAGCGCGACCTGATGCGCACCTATGCCGCGGGCTACTGGCAGACGCTGTTCAAGCTGCGGCTGCCGGCCGCCATGCCGTTCATCTTCAACGCGCTGAAGATCAACTCGACGCTGGCGCTGATCGGCGCCATCGTCGCCGAATTCTTCGGCACGCCGATCGTCGGCATGGGCTTCCGCATCTCGACCGAGGTCGGCCGGATGAACATCGACATGGTCTGGGCGGAAATCGCGGTTGCGGCGCTTGCCGGTTCGGTCTTCTATGGCGTGGTCGCGCTCATCGAGCGCGCCGTCACGTTCTGGCATCCGTCCTGTCCGTGGTGGACGGGCGTAACAGCGTAACAGAGGGTAACGAAACATGAAAAAGACTGCTGATACTGCATCGCTGGCCGGCGCCATGTCGCTGACGGCGCGGCACCGGCGATGGCCGCCGACAAGGTGACGCTGCAGCTGAAATGGGTGACGCAGGCGCAGTTCGCCGGCTACTACGTCGCCAAGGACAAGGGCTTCTACGAGGAGGAAGGCCTCGACGTCGACGATCAAGCCGGGCGGCCCCGACATCGCGCCCGAGCAGGTGATCGCCGGCGGCGGCGCCGACGTCATCGTCGACTGGATGGGCGGCGCGCTGGCCGCCCGCGAGAAGGGCGTGCCGCTCGTCAACATCGCCCAGCCGTTCAAGAAGGCCGGCATGGAGCTGGTCTGCCCGAAGGACGGCCCGGTCAAGACCGAAGCCGACTTCAAGGGCAAGACGCTCGGCGTCTGGTTCTTCGGCAACGAATATCCGTTCTACGCCTGGATGAACAAGCTCGGCCTGCCGACCGAAGGCGGCCCGGACGGCGTCACCGTGCTGAAGCAGAGCTTCGACGTGCAGCCGCTGATCCAGAAGCAGGCCGACTGCATCTCGGTCATGACCTACAACGAGTACTGGCAGCTGATCGACGCCGGCTACAAGCCGGAAGACCTGATCGTCTTCAACTACTCGGCGATGGGCAACGACCTGCTCGAGGACGGCCTCTATGCCATGGAAGACAAGCTCACGGACCCGGCCTTCAAGGACAAGATGGTCAAGTTCGTCACGCGCCTCGATGAAGGGCTGGGAATACGCCATCGACAATCCGGACGAGGCGGCCGGCATCGTCATCGACAACGGCGGCCAGGACGAAAACCACCAGAAGCGCATGATGGGCGAAGTGGCCAAGCTGATCGACAAGCCGACGGCAAGCTCGATCGCGGCCGCCTATGAGCGCACCGCCAAGGCGCTGCTCGACCAGAAGATCATCACCAAGGAGCCGACCGGCGCCTGGACCTCGGAGATCACCGACGCGATGAAGTAACGCAATTTCAAGCAGAGGGCGCGGCTGCACATCGCGGCCGCGCCCTTTTTCATGCCCGCTTTTCGGCGGCCGACTCCGGCAAGCCCGCGCGCGATCAGTATGCGCCTGCGGAACACGGAGATCACCTCGTCATACATCCGCTCGCCGATGAACTTGTCCTCGATCCCGGCATCGATGTTCGGGTTGTCGTTGACCTCGATGACATGGGCAATGCCGCGCGCCTCCTTGATGTCGACGCCGTAAAGCCCGTGGCCCATCTGCAGCGATGCCTTGACGGCAGCCTTGATCACGGCCGGCGGCGCGTCCTCCACGGCCATGGTCTCGAAGCCGCCGGCCGATGTGCGCCCGCCTGCCCGGTGGTTGTAGATCTGCCAGTGGCCCTTCGCCATGTGGTACTTGCAGGCGAATAGCGGCCGCCCGTCCAGCACCCCGATGCGCCAGTCGAACTCGGTATAGAGATATTCCTGCGCAAGGATGATGAAGGAATTCTCCAGCATCTTCGTTGCCTGTGCGACATATTCGTCCACGTTCTTGACCTTGATGACGCCTCGCGAAAACGAGCCGTCGGGAATTTTCAGCACGCAGGGAAATGAAAGCTGGCCCATCACCTCGCGCAAGCGTGGTCTTGGTAACCAGCAATGTGCGCGGGCGTCGCGATCTTCGCGCGCGCCAGCGCCTCGCGCAGATACACCTTGTTGGAGCAGCGCAGGATGGAAACGGAATCGTCGATCACCGGCATGCCGCGCGCTTCGGCATGGCGGGCGAAGGTGAAGGTGTGGTTGTCGATGTTCGTCGTTTCGCGGATGAACAGCGCATCGAAGCTGGAAAGCCGCGCCAGGTCCTTCTTCGAGATGATCTCCGCCTGGATGTTCTGCCGCTCGGCCGCGCGAACGAAATGCTTCACGGAAGTTTCGCTCGATGGCGGCAGCTTCTCCAGCGGGTCGAACAGGATGGCGAGGTCGAACATCGTCTTGCGCCGGCGCGAGGCGGAATTGCGCCGGTTGTTGAGGTGGTCCGCCAGGCATTCGCCAAACCGCCCGAGCTCCGACGGCGAGATCGTCGTGCTCGACAGCGGCCAGATGTATTCGATTTTCCAGCCGCCCTTGAGCCGCTTGATGTTGACCTCCAGGATTGGCGCCGGAAACAGCTTGAACGCGCGCGAGGCAAGCCGCTTGGCCCATGGATGGTTCGGCTCGCCAAAGAAGATTTCCGCCGTGCACGAATTCTTGCCATGCGGCGAATGCGTCGAGCGCCTTTCTTGTCGATCAGCTTCGACAATTCGGACAGGTGGTTCTTGTAGATCTTCTTCCATGCGAGGCCGGTGACCGTGTCGATGCTCGGGACGGCCCGCTGGCCCTCGCGCTTCGGCCAGCAGCGAGACGTAGTAGCCCTGGCTCAGATAATCTTCCACCGCGCACAGGTTGATGATCTGCCGCGCGCCGCCGGCGACCTCGGGACTGGAGAGATATTCGCGCGCCGAAACCAGCCGCAGGCGCAGCCTGCCGGCGATTTCCTCCAGCGGCTTCTTGTCCTGTTGCCGGCCGACCACCAGAACCGGGGCGGATATGTCGAGCTGTTCTGTCGGTGCGACTTCGTCAGTCGGAACTGCAATGGTGGCCATGTTTTTCCGGCGCAGGACTGGGGTAAGTCGGAATGTTCGCTTCACGCTTCAATTGTGGCGGAATTTCGCGCCTGGCGCTGGCAGCAGTTGACCTTTTGCCAAAACCCTGCGAAGCCCCCGTTCCTGCCCGTAGAACGACAAAATCAATGGCTGCTGCATGACCGCGGACGACCCAGACTTGCCAACGCTGATCGACACGATTTCGTTCCTCGTACTTGAGGGCGGGAAAATCGCAATGCGTCACCATGGCCGCGTCGGCGAGGTTGCCAGCAAGGCCGACATGAGCCCGTTGACGCAGGCCGACCTGGAGGTCGACGCCCTGCTGTGCGCCGGACTTGAAAAGGCCTTTCCAGATATTCCCGTGGTTACCGAGGAGCGGGCCGCCACCCATGCCGACGAGATTTTGCCGGCACGCGGTTCTTCCTGGTCGATCCCATCGACGGCACCAAGGAGTTCGTCGCCGAGCGCGGCGAGTTCACCATCAATATCGGATTGATCGAAAACGGCGTGCCGGTCGCGGGCGCGGTCTATGCCCCTGCCGTGGACAGGCTGTTTGCTGGCGCGGCCGGGCTGGGCGCTTTCGAGGCCTCGCTCGCCGACCCGCATCGCCGCCCGATTGCCTGCGCGCAAGCCCGACAATGACGGGCTGGTCGTCGTCGCTTCGCGCTCGCACTCGACGCCCGATACCGAGGCCTTCATCGCCGCCAACAAGGTGGCCAAGCTCACCAATGCGGGCTCTTCGATGAAGTTCTGCCTGCTGGCCGCGGGCGAAGCCGACCTTTATCCGCGCTTTGGCCCGACCATGGAGTGGGACACCGCGGCAGGTCACGCGGTGCTTTCGGCGGCAGGCGGTTTCGTGGAAGAAATTTCCGGCGCGCCGCTCAACTATGGCAAGCGCGGACTACCGCAACCCCAATTTTGTCGCCTATACAGCCGGAACAATGTTCAAGCTCCCCTCCCGTCAATGAGCAACCCCAGAGCGTTCATGCTGACCCATCTTCAAAGACTGGAAGCCGAGAGCATCCACATCATCCGGGAAGTCGCCGCCGAAGCGGAGAACCCGGTCATGCTCTATTCGATCGGCAAGGACAGCGCCGTCATGCTGCATCTGGCGATGAAGGCGTTTTATCCCGCGCTGCCGCCGTTTCCGCTTGATGCATGTCGATACCAAGTGGAAGTTTCGCGAAATGATCACGTTTCGCGATGAACTGGTCGCCAATCTCGGCTTGAAGCTGATCGTCCACACCAATCAGGAGGGATTGAAGCAGGGCATCGGCCCGTTCACCCACGGCTCGGCGGTCCATACCGACGTCATGAAGACGCAGGCGCTGAAGCAGGCGCTCGATCTCTACAAGTTCGACGCGGCCTTTGGCGGCGCGCGGCGCGACGAGGAAAAGTCGCGGGCCAAGGAGCGCATCTTCTCCTTCCGCACCGCGGATCATCGCTGGGATCCGAAGAACCAGCGGCCGGAACTGTGGAAGACCTACAACGCCCGCAAGGCCAAGGGCGAATCGATCCGCGCCTTCCCGCTGTCGAACTGGACCGAGCTCGACATCTGGCAGTATATCTGGCTGGAAAAAATCCCGATCGTGCCGCTGTATTTTTCCGCCAAACGCCCGGTGGTGGAGCGCGACGGCACGCTGATCATGGTCGACGACGAGCGCCTGCCGCTGCGCCCCGGCGAAGTGCCGCAGCAGCGCATGGTGCGCTTCCGCACGCTGGGCTGCTATCCGCTGACCGGCGCTGTCGAGAGCGAGGCGGTGACGCTGACCGACATCATCCAGGAAATGCTCCTTACGAAAACCTCCGAACGGCAGGGCCGCGTCATCGACCACGACCAGTCCGCCTCCATGGAAAAGAAAAAGCAGGAGGGCTACTTCTGATGGCCCATCAATCCGACCTCATCGAAACCGACATCATCGCCTATCTGAAGGGCCATGAGGAAAAATCGCTGCTGCGTTTCATCACCTGCGGCAGCGTCGACGACGGCAAGTCCACGCTGATCGGCCGCATGCTGTATGAATCGAAGATGATCTTCGAGGACCAGCTCGCGGCGCTGGAACGCGACAGCAAGAAGGTCGGCACGCAGGGCGAGGACATCGATTTCGCACTGCTCGTCGACGGCCTTGCCTCCGAGCGCGAACAGGGTATCACCATCGATGTCGCCTACCGCTTCTTCTCCACCGAAAAGCGCAAGTTCATCGTCGCCGACACCCCCGGCCACGAACAATATACCCGCAACATGGCGACCGGCGCTTCCACCGCCGAGCTTGCGATCATCCTCATCGATGCGCGCAAGGGCATCCTGACGCAGACGCGCCGCCACTCCTTCATCGTTTCGCTGCTCGGCATCCGCCGCGTCGTCGTGGCCATCAACAAGATGGACCTTGTCGGCTATTCGCAGGAAGTCTTCGACAAGATCGACGCCGATTACCGCGCATTCGCGGCCGGACTTGGCGCGGGCGGCGTCGCGCCGTTCGAGATCGTCTCCATTCCCGTTTCCGCGCTCAAGGGCGACAACATCATCGAGCGCGGCACGATGCCATGCCCTGGTACAACGGCCCGGTGCTGCTGCAGCACCTGGAAGACGTGCCGGTGGACGAGGATCGATGCCGCCCGTCCTTTCCGTTTTCCGGTGCAATGGGTGAACCGGCCCAACCACGAATTCCGCGGCTTTGCCGGCCAGGTTTCCGGTGGCGTCTATCCGTCCCGGCGACCGCATCCGCGTGCAGCCCTCCGGGCGCGAATCGACCGTCGCGCGCATCGTCACACTGGACGGTGATCTCGACATGGCCGTCAGCCGGCCAGTCGGTGACGCTGACACTTGCCGACGAGGTCGACATTTCGCGCGGCGACGTCATCTCGGCGGCCTCGGCGCCGGCGGAAGTCGCCAACCAGTTCGAGACCACGATCCTGTGGATGAACGACGAGCCGATGCTGCCGGGCCGGCCCTACCTGCTGAAGATCGGTCCATCGACCGTGCAGGCGACGATCACCGCGCCCAAGTACCGCATCAACGTCAACAGTTTCGAGCATGTCGCCGCGACGAAGCTGGAGCTCAACGAACTCGGCGTGTGCAATATCGCGCTCGACCGGCGCATTGCCTTCGATCCCTACGACCAGAACCGCGACACCGGCGGCTTCATCCTGATCGACCGCCTTACCAATGCGACGGTCGGCATGGGCCTCATCCACTTCGCGCTGCGCCGCTCGGCCAATATCCATTGGCAGGCCATGGACGTGGACAAGCAGGCGCGTGCGCGGCTGAAGGGCCAGAAGCCCGCAGTGCTGTGGTTCACCGGGCCTTTCGGGTTCGGGCAAGTCGACAATTGCCAACATTCTCGAAAAGAAGCTCGCCACACTCGGCCGCCACACCTACCTGCTGGACGGCGACAATGTGCGCCACGGCCTGAACAAGGATCTGGGCTTCACCGATGCCGACCGCGTCGAGAACATCCGCCGCGTTGCGGAAGTGGCGCGGCTGATGACCGATGCCGGCCTCATCACGCTGGTCTCGTTCATATCGCCCTTCCGCTCGGAGCGGCGCATGGCCCGCGAAATGCTGGAGCCGGGCGAGTTCATCGAGGTGCATGTCGACACGCCGCTGGAAGTCGCCGAGGCGCGAGACGTGAAGGGTCTTTACGCCAAGGCGCGCGCCGGACAGATCCGCAACTTCACCGGTATCGATTCGCCCTATGAGGCGCCGCTGGAGCCGGAACTGCGCATCAACACTGCAAGCTCCACGGCAGAGGAAGCAGCCGACCAATTGCTGGAATATCTGGCAAGGAACGGTGTGATTGAAGCGCACTGATTGGCGCAACGCGACGAAGATGCGAGGGGCATGCCCCCCAGCCAAATTTCACCGGATGTCCAACCCAGGTGAAAAATGCCCCTCGCATCTTGCGCCATGCAACGCCTGCCCCGAGCCAAGACCCCACGTATTGGCCGCATGCACGTCGTTACCCAAGCAGGATTGCAGCCAGGTGCTAATGGCGCGTTAACCGCTGGAACCTTTCCAGGCGAATTTTGTGTACAATGTGCACTTGTGCAATTTCATGGCGTAGCGAAAGTTGCGCGCCTGAAATCGATTTCAATTTTTTCACTTTGGTATTGTCGATAGTCGAGGTTGACGCGCCTCGCTCACGGGCCGAAGACTGTGATGCGCGAGGCGCGCGGGGAGAGAAGAACAGCATGAAACTGGCGACATTGAAGAATGGCGGGCGCGACGGCCGCCTGGTGATCGTTTCGCGCGACCTGACGCGCTATACGGATGCCTCGTTCCTGGCGTCGAACCTCCAGGCCGCGCTGGACGACTGGGACCGCATCGCGCCGCATCTGGCGGCAGTGTCCGAGAGTCTCGACCACGGCGCGGTGCCATCGGAGCGCTTCCACGAGCATGACGCCATGGCCCCTTTGCCGCGCGCGCATCTGTGGGCAGACGGCTCGGCCTATCCAAGCCACATGGAACTGATCCGCAAGGCGCGCAACCAGCCTCTGCCGGAGAACCATCTCACCGAACCGCTGATGTATCTGGGCGCGGGCGATGCCATGCTTGGCGCGCGTGATCCCATTCCGGCGATCTCGGAAGCATGGGGCATTGACCTCGAGGGCGAGATCGCAGTGATCACCGGCGATGTGCCGCTGGGCGTGTCGCCGCAGGAAGCGCTCGGCGCCATCCGCCTCGTGATGATCGCCAACGACATTTCCTACCGAAACCTTGTCGGGCCGGAACTGGCCAAGGGCTTCGGCTTCTGCCAGTCCAAGGGGCCGACCGCGTTTTCGCCGGTTGCCGTCACGCCGGACGAGTTGGGCAGCGCATGGGCCGGCGGCAAGGCTGTGCCTGCCTCTGAACGTCCAGGTCAACGGCAGCGTGCTGGGGCAGGCCGATGCCGGCCGCGACATGGCGTTCGATTTCGGCCGGCTGATCGCCCATGCCGCCAGGACGCGTCCGGTGGGCGCCGGCGCGATCATCGGCTCGGGCACGGTGTCGAACCGCTCCGCCGATGGCGGATTCGCAAAGCCTGTGAACGAGGGCGGCGCGGGTTACTCCTGCCTTGCCGAGCAGCGCATGTTTGAAAGCATGGACGGCGCCAAGGCAAAGACGCCGCTGCTTGTCCTTCGGCGATGTCGTCCGTATCGAGATGCGCGATGCGCATCACCACAGCATTTTCGGCGCGATCGAGCAAAAGGTGGTTCGCGTGGGCGGCTGATGCCGCCCTTAAGTCGGAAATGACATTTCCAGCGGCGTTTTTTGCTGCCCGCTCGCCAGCCATTCCGCGCTAACCAGGCGCACTCGCATCAATGAAGGGGCGTTCCCATGGCGCTGCATATCGACGGCAAGAAAATGGCGGCCGAGGTCGTCGCCAAGGTGAAGACGGCGACCGCCGAGCTGATAGAGCGCACCGGCGTGACGCCGGGCATTGCGGTCGTGATCGTCGGCGAGGATCCGGCGAGCCAGGTCTATGTGCGCTCCAAGGGCCGCATGGCCAAGGAATGCGGCTTCAAGTCGCTGCAGCACCGCTGCCGCAGGAGACAAGCGAGGAGAAGCTGCTCTCCCTGCTCGGCCGAGCTCAATGCCGACGACACCATCCACGGCATTCTGGTGCAGTTGCCGCTGCCCAGGCACATCGACGAGGGCAAGATCATCCAGACCATCGCGCCGCACAAGGATGTCGACGGCTTCCACTTCATCAATGTCGGCAAGCTCGGCACCGGCGAGACTGCGAGCGCCTTCGTGCCCTGCACGCCGGCCGGCTCGATGCTGCTGATCGAGAGGGCGCGCGGCAAGGGACCTCTCCGGCCTCAATGCCGTGGTGGTCGGCCGCTCCAACATCGTCGGCAAGCCGATGGCGAACCTGCTGCTGCCGCCAACGCACCGTCACCATCGCCCATTCGCGCACCAGGGACCTGCCGGCGCTCGCGCGCACCGCCGACATTCTGGTCGCCGCCGTCGGCCGGCCGCGAAATGGTCAAGGGCGACTGGGTGAAGCCCGGCGCCATCCGTCATCGACGTCGGCATCAACCGGATCGGCGCGACGGCGAGCGCACCCGGCTGGTCGGCGACGCGGATTTCGCCTCCTGCGAGGCCGTCGCCGGCGCCATCACGCCGGTGCCGGGCGGCGTCGGCCCGATGACCATCGCCATGCTGATGGCGAACACGCTCAAGGGCGCATGCATCGCCGCCGGGGTCGAGCCGCCGAGCTATTGAGGCGATCTCCCGATGCAAAACGCCGCCCGGTTTCCCGGGCGGCGTTTTTTTGTGCCGGCTAACCGTTACTCGGCTGCCTGGCGTCCTTCGACAACCATGGGCGTCGTGTTTGGCGTGTAGCCGCCATTGGCCTTCAGCAATTCCCAATGCTTGCGCACGCCCGCCTCATAGGCCGGATGCACCTTGCGGAATTCGGCGAGCTGCCGCTCGATGATCGCAGCCGGCACGGTGCCCCAGGTCGCGACGATGTTGCCGAACAGGCGCTCCTTCTCGTCGTCCTCCAGCACGCGCTCGAACAGGATGCGCACCTGGCTGTAGTCGTCGTGTCCGGTGCGATGATCGTAGCGGCTCGCATCGCCGCTGATGCGCAGCGGAGGCTCCTTGGCCGATGGCTGTTCCACCGCCCCGCCGAAGGAATTCGGCTCGTAATAGGCATCCGGATTGCCGGAGATGAGGCCGCCATAGACGTTCATTTCGCCGTCGCGGTGATAGTGGTGCACGGGGTTTTTCGGCCGGTTGACCGGGATCTGCTCGTAATGCGTTCCGAGCCTGTGGCGGTGCGCATCGGCATAGGCGAAGACGCGCGCCTGCAGCATCTTGTCGGGCGAATAGGAAATGCCCGGCACGATGTTGGACGGCGAAAATGCGGCGTTCTCGATTTCGGTGAAATAATTGGCCGCGTTGCGGTTCAGCTCGAAATGGCCGATCTCGATCGGCGGGTAATCCGCATGCGGCCACACCTTGGTGAGGTCGAACGGATTATAGGGCGTCTTCTCCGCGTCCATTTCGGGCATGATCTGCACCTGCATGGTCCAGCGCGGGAACTTGCCGTGCTCGATCGCGCCGAACAGCGCTTCCTGGTAGCTTTCGCGCGTCTTGGCGATCACCTGGTCGCCCTCGGCATTGGTGTAGTGCTGGTGGCCCTGCTGGGTCTTGAAGTGGAACTTCACCCAGAAGCGCTCGCCCGCATCGTTCCACAGCGAGAAGGTGTGCGAGCCGTAGCCGTTCATGTGCATCGGCGAGACCGGCAGGCCGCGATCCGAAAACAGGATCGTCACCTGGTGCAGCGATCTCCGGCGACAGCGACCAGAAATCCCACATCGCGGTCGGCGAGCGCAGGTTGGTGCGCGGATGGCGCTTCTGCGTGTGGATGAAATCGGGGAACTTGTACGGATCGCGCACGAAGAACACCGGCGTGTTGTTGCCGACGAGGTCCCAATTGCCTTCCTCGGTATAGAACTTCAGCGCGAAGCCGCGCACGTCGCGCTCTGCATCCGCCGCGCCCGACTCGCCTGCCACGGTCGAGAAACGCGCCAGCATCGGCGTCTCTGCGCCCGGCTGCAGGCACTTCGCCTTGGTGTAGCGCGAAATGTCGCCGGTGATCTTCAGCGTGCCATGCGCGCCCCAGCCCTTGGCATGGACGGCGCGCTCCGGAATGCGCTCGCGGTTCTGGTGCGCCAGCTTCTCGATCAGCTGGTAGTCCTGCAGCAGCAGGGGCCCGCGCTCGCCCGCCGACAGCGAATCCTGGTTGCTGGGCAGCGGCGCGCCGCCCGTCGTCGTCAAAACTGGTTTCTTCATGTTTTCTCCTTGAGGTTTCCCGCAAACCTGACGCTTTCCATACGTCATGGGGTTGATAATTTCTAATCTTATCCGCTTATGATGTTCATAATAAAAATTGATCGAGAATGTGGCATGCCGACGCTGCGTCAATTCAGATACTTCGAAACCCTGGCACGCGTTGGCCATTTTGGCAGGGCGGCTGCCGAATGCGCGGTAAGCCAGCCCGCGCTATCCATGCAAATCCAGGAACTTGAGCGCGAGATCGGCGTGCCGCTGATCGAGCGCCGCCGCGATGGCCTGACCCTGACGCCCGAAGGCGCGCAGATCCTGGTTCGCTGCCGGGCGATCCTTGCGCAGGTCGACGAGATCAGGCACTTCGCCAAGGAGAGCAGCGGGCTGTCCGGCTCCTTGCGCCTCGGCATCATTCCGACGGCTGGGCCTTATTTGCTGCCCGATCTCCTTCCGGCGCTCGCCCGATCGCATCCGCAGGTGAAGCTCCAGGTGCGCGAAACCCGAACGGCGCAATTGCTTGAGGAATTGCAGAACGGCAATCTCGACGTGATCATCGCCGCCATGCCGCTCGACACTGCCGAGATTGCCTCTCAGGCCCTGTTCGAGGACCGCTTCCTGCTCGCGACGCCTGCCGACCGGCCGCCACCGCCCATGCCCGACCTGATGGAATACATCGCTTCCGAGCAGATGCTGTTGCTGGAGGAGGGGCATTGCCTGCGCGACCAGGCCCTGCGCCACTGCGAAAGTGCGGGCATCCGGTATGGCGAGATTTACGGCACGTCCAACATTTCGACTCTCGTGCAGATGGTCGCCAACGGGCTGGGCATCACCATCGTTCCGGAATTGAGCATCGACACCGAGACGGCGCGCGGCAAGGTCACGCTCAGCCGCTTCGCCGAGCCGCAGCCCTGCCGCACGCTGGCGCTGGCCTGGCGGCGGCGCTCTCCGGCAGCGGCGCATTATCCGCCCATAGCTGAAGTGATACGCGCCATTGCCGCCGTGCGGCTCGTCCGCTCGCGCGAAGCCCTCACGCAAGCGTGACTCCCGCCCTCGTACGACAGCCCTAGATTACATTGGCCATGCAAACATACGGGACCTTGCGCCACATGAGATTTGTATTTTCATCCGTCCTGACGATAGCCTTGGCGAGCATGATCGTGCCTCCAGCGCACGGCGAAGAAGTCCTCGGCAATGAAGGCTCCGTGCTCGATGCGGCGCCGGTCGCAACTTTCGACGAGCCTTGGGCCATGGCTTTCCTGCCCGATGGCAACATGTTGGTGACGCAGAAATCCGGATCGCTGTTCGTCGTCTCGCAATCGGGCGAAAAGCGCGAGGTCGCGGGCGTGCCGGAAGTTGCCTATGGCGGGCAGGGCGGTTTCGGCGACATCGTTCCGCACCCGGACTTTGCTTCCAATTCGCTGGTCTATCTTTCCTATGCCGAGGCCGGAAAGGGTGGTTCCATTGGCGCGGCGGTCGCCCGCGCGCGCCTGTCGATGGACGGCTCGCCGCGGCTGGAGAACCTGGAAGTCATCTGGCGGCAGGTGCCGAAGGTGAGCGGTCGCGGCCATTACAGCCACCGCATCGCGTTTTCGCCGGAGGGCAAGCTGTTCATCTCCTCGGGCGACCGCCAGAAGAAGAAGCCCGCGCAGCAGATGGACACCAATCTGGGCAAGATTATCCGCCTCAACGACGATGGCAGCGTGCCGCCGGACAACCCGTTTCAGGACTGATGGCGATCTTGCTCGCTCGTTCTGGAGCATTGGCCACCGCAATGCGCTGGGCCTCGCCTTCGACCAGCAGGGGAGGCTGTGGAACAGCGAAATGGGACCGCGCGGCGGCGATGAGCTGAACCTCATCCTGCCCGGACGAAACTACGGCTGGCCCCTCGTCTCCAATGGCAGCGACTATAGCGGCGCGCCAATTCCGGATCATTCGGAACGGCCGGAGTTCGAAGCACCCAAGGCGTGGTGGGATCCGGTGATCGCGCCGGCAGGGCTGGTGATCTACTCGGGCAAGCTGTTCCCGAAATGGCAGGGCAACGCCATCGTCGGCGGGCTGCAATCGGACGGCATCGTGCGCATCGCAATCGAGGGCGACAGCGCCCGCGAGGCCGAGCGCATCGACATGGGCACGCGCATCCGCGAGGTGGAGCAGGGGCCCGATGGGGCGCTGTGGGTGCTGGAGGACGGTGACGGGGGCCGCCTGCTGAAGCTGACGCCAGCAGGCACTACCTCGCAGTAAGAACCCTCAGTAGACGACGCTGGCGCCTTCTGCAGGCCCGTTCACCAGCCGGCGGAAGCCGGTGAAGAGTTCGCGGCCCATGCCGAAATCATTGTCCGTCAGGTCCGGATTGGCCTGTGGCCGGGCTGCGAGTTCCGCATCCGGCACCAGCAGGTCGAGCGTCCCCGCCACCGCGTCGAGCCGCACGATGTCGCCATCCTTCACCTTGCCGATGAGCCCGCCATCTACCGCCTCCGGCGTGACGTGGATCGCCGAAGGTATCTTGCCCGACGCGCCGGACATGCGCCCGTCGGTGACCAGCGCCACCTTGAAGCCGCGATCCTGCAGCACGCCCAGCGGCTGCATCATCTTGTGCAGTTCCGGCATGCCGTTGGCCTTCGGCCCCTGGAAGCGCAGCACAGCGATGAAGTCCCGGTCGAGCTTGCCCGCCTTGAACGCCGCGGTGATCTCGGACTGGTCGTGGAACACGATGGCAGGCGCTTCGATGATGTGGCGCTCTTCCTTTACGGCCGAGATCTTCGTGACGGCCCGGCCCATGTTGCCCGACAGCATCTTCAGCCCGCCCGTCGGCGGAGAATGGCTTTGCCACGGTGGACAGGACCTTGTCGTTGCCGGAAACGGCGGCGGCCTTTTCCCATACGAGATTGCCGTCCGGGCCGAGCTTGGGCTCCTGCCGGTAATTGGAAAGGCCCTCGCCCCAGATGGTCTTGACGTCATCATGCAGCCAGACCGCCATCGATCAACTGCCCGATCAAGATAGCCCATGCCGCCGGCCGCGTGGAAATGGTTCACGTCGGCAAGCCCGTTCGGATAGATGCGCGCCAGCAGCGGCACCGCCTCCGACAGATCGGCGATGTCGCCCCAGGTCAGCTCGATGCCGGCGCATTTCGCCATGGCGACAAGGTGCATGGTGTGGTTGGTCGAGCCGCCCGTCGCGTGCAGTCCGACGACGCCGTTGACGACGGCCTTCTCGTCGATGACGCGGCCCGCGGGCGTATACTCGTTGCCAAGCGCGGTGATCGCCAGCGCGCGCTTCGCGGCCTCGCGCGTCAGCGCATCGCGCAGCGGCGTGTAGGGGTTGACGAAGGACGCGCCGGGCAGATGCAGGCCCATGATTTCCATCAGCATCTGGTTGGAGTTGGCCGTGCCGTAGAAGGTGCAGGTTCCCGGCGAATGATAGGACGCGCTTTCGGCCTCCAGCAGTTCGGCGCGCCCGACCTTGCCCTCGGCATAGAGCTGGCGGATGCGGGCCTTCTCGTCATTGGGAAGGCCGGAGGGCATCGGCCCCGCCGGAATGAATACCGCCGGCAGGTGGCCGAAGGTCAGCGCCGCCATCACGAGGCCCGGCACGATCTTGTCGCAGATGCCGAGGTACACCGCCGAATCGAACATGTTGTGCGAAAGGGCAATGCCCGCGGCCATGGCGATGACGTCGCGCGAAAACAGCGAAAGCTCCATGCCCGGCTGGCCCTGCGTGACGCCGTCGCACATCGCCGGAACGCCGCCCGCGACCTGCGCGACGCCGCCCGCCTGCCGCGCCGCCTCCTTGATGAGGTCGGGAAAATCCTTGTAGGGCTGGTGCGCCGAAAGCATGTCGTTATAGGCGGTGACGATGCCGATGTTCGGCACCACGTCGCCGCGCCAGCGCGGCCTTGTCCGACACGCCGCAGGCAGCGAAGCCATGCGCAAGGTTTCCGCAGGAAAGCGCCGTGCGGTGCGGCCCGCGCGAGGCGTTGGCGTCCAGCCGCTTGAGATAGGCCTCGCGGGTCTTGCCGCTGCGCTCGATCAGGCGCTGCGTGACGGCGGCGATGCGCTTGTCGACGTTCATGGCATTCTCCCCAACGGTCGGGACGCGCTCACGGCGCCCAGAAAATCTGCAATCTTGGTCCGGCGCGGTTGAGCACGGCGCGCACCGGCATTTCCATCTCCGGGCCCGGCTCGCGCGCTTTTTCAAGCGTCGCCTGCTTTTCCGGACCCTCGATGTGAAGCGCCAGGAAATTGGCTTCCAGCAAATAATGCAGCGTCAGCGTCAGGCGCGGCTCGCCAGCACCCGGCGCGGAAATCGCGATGACATGGTGGCGCGTATCGACGTCGAGTGCGTCGATCAGCGTGTCGCCGCCGGGAAAGAACGAGGCGGTGTGCCCATCATTGCCCATGCCGAGCACTACGGCGTCGAGCCGCCCGATCAGCGCGACCGAATGGTCTGCCGCCTCCACGCAGGCTTTCAGCCCCGCCGCCACATCGTTGACGAGGGGCACGAAGCGCGCCTCGCTCGCGCCGTTCTTCAACAGGTTGCGTTTCACCAGCGCCGCGTTGGAACGGGGACTGTCTTCGCCGACGAAGCGCTCGTCCACCAGCGTCACCGTCACGTTCGGCCAGTCCACGTCCATTTGCGAAAGCGCATCGAAAAACAGGGCAGGCGTGGTGCCGCCCGAGACCGCCATGCGGGCCTCGCCGCGCGTTGCGATCGCGCCGGAAAGCACCGCGGCGACGCCCTTGGCCAGCGCCCATGCGAGCGTGGCGCGGCTGTCGTAGCTATGCAGTGGCCGTGGCTCAGTCAGCGCCGGATTCCTCGTGCCAGGTGCGGCCGTCGCGCTCCACCAGGGCGATTGCAGCCGATGGTCCCCATGTGCCCGCAGTATATTTCTTGCACTTGATGCCCGCGAGCGCCCAGGCGCTGATGATTGGATCGACCCATTTCCATGCAGCCTCCACTTCATCGCGCCGCATGAACAAGGTGGGGTTGCCGCGGATGACGTCAAGCAGCAGCCGCTCATAAGCATCGGGCGCACGCACCTCGAAGCGCTCGGCAAAGCTCATGTCGAGAGCCACCTGCCGCAGGCGCATGCCCCCGGGGCCAGGATCCTTGATCATGATCATCTGGCTCACCGCCTCGTCTGGCTGCAAGCGCAAGACCAGCCGGTTGGCGATGGGCGCGCCGGCATCGGCTGAGAAGATGTTGTGCGGCGCCGGCTTGAACTGGATCACGATCTCGGAGACACGCTGCGCCAGCCGCTTGCCGGTGCGCAGGTAGAAAGGCACGCCCGCCCAGCGCCAATTGCCGATCTCCGCCTTGATCGCGACGAAGGTTTCCGTCTCCGACTTGCCGCCCTCGATCTCCTCGAGATAGCCCGGCACCGACTGGCCATTGGCGGCCCCGGCGGTGTACTGCCCGCGCACGGTAAGCTCGTTGGCATTGTCCTGGTTGATGCGGTTGAGCGCGCGCAGCACCTTCAGCTTCTCGTCGCGCACGGCATCGGCGTTCATCGAGGCCGGCGGCTCCATGGCGACAAGGCACAGCAATTGCAGCATGTGGTTCTGCACCATGTCGCGGATCGCGCCGGACTTGTCATAGTAGCCAGCGCGGCCCTCGACGCCGAGCGTTTCGGCGACCGTGATCTGCACGTGGTCTATATGCGCCGAGTTCCACAACGGCTCGTACAGCGCGTTGGCAAAGCGCAGCGCCATCAGGTTCTGCACCGTTTCCTTGCCCAGGTAATGATCGATGCGATAAATCTGGTCTTCGCGGAAATACTGCCCGATCGTCGCGTTAAGCGCCTGCGCGCTGGCAAGCTCGTGGCCGATCGGCTTTTCGATGACGAGACGCGAACGGTCGCGGATCATGCCGTGCGCATGCAGCTTCTCGGCTATGTCGCCGAAGATCGCCGGACTGACCGCGAGGTAGAATGCGCGCACGCGATCCTCTTCGCCCAGCAGCGATTTCAGCTCTTCCCAGCCCTTTTCAGATTTCGCGTCTACCGCAACGTAATGCAGCCGCTCGATGAACTTGTCGATTTCCCCGTCGCTGCGCTCGCCTTCCTTGACATGCTCCAGCAATGCCTGGCGGGCAAATCCGCGGAAATCGTCCGTCGTCATTTCGCCGCGCGCCGCGCCGATGATTCGCGACCCGCCGATAATCTGCCCGTCGGCGGCCCTGTGGTAGAGCGCGGGGATGAGCTTGCGCTCGGAAAGGTCGCCGGTTCCGCCAAAAACCACGTAATCGAACGGCTCTACCGGGATGATCTGGCTGGTCATGGTCTCCGGTCTTTCGCCTGGCGTTTCGAACGGTATGAATTTCGGACGGCTTGTAATTTAATCGATTATATTGTGCAACTGCGAACGTGCCTCAAATACAGGCAGTTCATGCCGCCTTCAAGCCGCCGACGAACGCCGCCGCCCGGTCCGGCCCGACCTCGGCAATGCGGATCAGGTGATCGAATCGCGTCGTCAATTCGCGGATTTGCTCCACCGAATGCGTCACCAGATACATGTCGCCCAGATAGATGGCAGCCCGCTTTGGCCCGAACACCGTGAAGGGCGCGGAATAGGCTTTCAGCCCGTCATGCAGGAACAGCCGGAAGGTGGGGTAAAGCTCGTCCAGCAGCCGCGCCATGTGCTCGACCTGCGCCTGTCTCACGCCGCGCGGCAGCCCGGACCAGATGCCGGTTCCTGCCGCGAAGCTCTCCAGTTGCTGGCGCGGCATCACCACCTCCATGTCCGTCTCGGGGCGGCGGGTATATTCAAGCTGGTTCTGCGTGTGACCGGTCTTCGCGTCGATCATTTCGCGGTCTTCCGCGCGAAACTCGTATTGCAGCACGGCGCGGGTGCGCAACAGGTCGGGCAGGGTGGCCGGCACATAGCGGATCTTGTAGCCGACCGCCTCGCGGTGCCATTCGGCAAGACGCGTTTCGCCGCCGCTGCGCTCCACCACCTCGATGCTGTCGATCTTCGCAACCTCGGTGATCGCGCTTTCGCTCTGCGACAGGCCGAGCAGCCAATCGACGCTGACCGACTGCGAGGCGGCGATGGCGCACAGCGTTTCTGCCCGCGGCAGGCGCGTGGTGCCGGGATCGAGAAATTGGCTCAGGGCCGAGCGGTCCACCCCGCAACTGCGCGCGAACAACGCCATCGTGCCGCCATTGCGGTCGATCAACGAGCGCAGGCGTTCTTGAAAGGTGCGGACGATATCGCGCTTGTCGGTTTTCGCAGCCAACGGCTACAAAGCTCCTCTTTGTTGTGAATTCACATCATAATAGGTGAAAAGATGCGAATTGTTGCGTTGCGGAAGTCTGCGAAGCAGATCAATTTCCCGTGACAGGTTATGCTGGGGTGAGGCATGGGTGTGCTGCAACGGGTGGAATGGCCGACGGTGGCGTTGATCGCCGCATGCTACGCGGTCTGGTTTTCGCTGGTGGTATTCGGCAGCGCCATCAATCCCATCGCTTGGATCGCGGCCACCGGCATCGTCACCGCGCTCTACTGGTCCATTGTGCATGAGGTGGTTCACGGCCATCCCACCAAGAACCGGCTCGTAAACCACGCGCTGGTCTGGCTCCCGCTCGGCTGGGTCTATGCCCACGGCCGCTTTCGCGACGGGCACCTCGAACACCATTCGACCGGCGCGCTGACTGACCCCTTCGACGACCCGGAAACCTGGTATCTGGCGCAGCGCGAATGGGCGGGCACCGGGCCGCTTGCACGGGCGATCCTCACTTTCAACAACACGCTGTTCGGGCGCATGCTGATCGGTCCGCTGATCGTCTTCTGGCGCATGGTGCGCGGCGACGGAGCGGCGGTTCTTCGCGGCGGTGAAGCGGGGCGGCAAGTCGCCCGCGACTGGCTGCTGCACATCCCCGCCGTTGCGGCGCTGGCGCTGATCGTCGGTGCAATCACCGACGTGCATCTGTGGCAGTTCGTTGCGGCGGCCTATCTCGGCGTCTCGCTGATCCTCATCCGCACATTCCTGGAGCACCAGGCCTCGGCAAACGAGGGCGAGCGCACGGTCATCATCGAGGATTACGGCCCGCTCGCCTTCCTCTTCCTCTACAACAATCTTCATATCGTGCATCACACGCGACCGGGGCTGGCATGGTACCTGCTGCCATCGTTCTACCGGCGGCACCGCGCGCAATTCATCAAGCGCAACAATGGCTATGTTTACCCCTCCTATTGGGCGATATTCCGCAAGTTCTTTTTCGTGCCGAAAGAGCCGGTTCCCCATCCCCATGTCGCCTGAGACTGTCAGGCGCATGTGAGCGCAACGCAGGCCATCGCAATGCCCTTCGCCAGCTTGCCCATGTATGACTGGCCGCAAGTATCGGCGCACTGGGACAGGCTATGGGCGCTCGCCCGTGACGAACTTGCCGCCTGCGGCATCGACGCGGAAAGGGCGCTGCTGCGCGAGGGCGATCACGAGGCGCACTGGACCGACCCCGGCCTGTTGCTCGGCCAGACCTGCGGCTGGCCTTTCGCCTCCCGCCTTGGCACGAGTGTCGTTCCCTTTGCGCGTTTCGATTTCGGCTTGGCGCAAAAGCCCGGCGACTACCACAGCATCTTCGTGACGTTGCAGGATCGCGACCCGGGGAGCCTGCTGCTGGACCCTTCGGCGATCATCGCCATCAACGCCTTCGAATCGCAGAGCGGGTTTCGCGCGCTGTCCAATCTCGTGGACGAGCCGGTGAAGATCCCGGCGTCCCGCTTCCTGGTGACGGGCGGGCATCGCAATTCGATCCTCGCAGTGGCTTCGGACGACGCGCAGCTTGCCGCCATCGACGCGCAGAGCTGGCGGCTGGCGCTGGCGCACGAACCGGCGGCCAAAAAGGTACGCATTGCCGGGCGCTCGGTCGATGCGCCCGGCCTGCCGCTGATTACCGCGCCTGCCTTTGCAGAACGCATTCCCGACCTTTTCGCGGCGATTGAAGCCGCCATCGCGCAGCTGCCGGACGACAGCCGCGAGGCACTTGGCATTGCCGGTCTCGTGCCCGCCGGACCTGCCGATTACGAGCCGCTGAAGCACCCGCCGTTCGGGCTGGTCAGCGTCATTCCCTAGCGTGATCTTTTCAGCCGCGAAGACCCGTGGCAGCATGTCGCACACGGGAGCTCATTACATGGCAGAGGTCCACTTCACCGCCAACTTGCAGCGTCACGTTGCATGTCCGCAGGTCAGCGCTGCGGGCACGACCGTGCGCGAAGTGCTGGATGCGGTGTTTGCCGACCATGCGATCCTGCGCGGCTATGTGCTCGACGAGCAAAGTTCGCTGCGCAAGCACATGGGCATCATCGTCGATGGCGTCGTGTTGCAGGATCGCGTGCGCCTCAGCGATCCGGTCCAGCCGCAAAGCCGCATCTTCGTCATGCAGGCGCTTTCCGGCGGCTAGGTGGTCAAGAAAAGAAAGGCAGTGCGATGACACAGGAAATCCTCGTCTCCTCCCGAAAGGGGCTGTTCACCCTCGCGCGCAATGGCGGCTGGCATATTCGCGACGCGGATTTCCTCGGCGATAACGTGACGTTGGCCATGCACGACAGGCGCAGCGGCTATCGCTATGCCGCACTCGATCACGGCCATTTCGGCGTCAAGCTGCACCGCAAGAAACCGGGCGAGCCTTGGCAGGAGATCGCCACGCCCGCCTATCCGCCCAAGCCCGACGACGTGATCGACACCGATGGCTGGGGCAAGGTTCTGCCTTGGACGGTGATGCGAGTATGGGCGCTGGAGCCGGGCGGTCCGGACCAGCAAGGCCTGCTTTGGTGCGGCACCATCCCCGGGGCGCTGTTCCGCTCGGATGATCACGGCGAGAGCTGGACCTGGGTCAAGAGCCTGTGGGACCACCCCTCGCGCAAGCGCTGGATGGGTGGCGGGGCGGACTGGCCGGGCATCCACTCGATCTGCGTCGATCCGCGCGATTCCAACACCGTGCGGCTCGGCGTTTCCTGCGGCGGAGTGTGGCGCACGCGCGACTGCGGCCAGACCTGGGAACTCACCGCCAACGGAATGCGCGCCGAATTCCTGCCGCCCGAGCAGCAGGGTGACCCCGAGATTCAGGACGCACACATGCTGGTGCAAAGCCCCTCCGCGCCGGACCGCATGTGGGTGCAGCACCATAACGGCATCTTCCGTTGCGACGACGCCACGACGTGGACCGAGATCTATGACGTGCCGCCATCCTCGTTTCGGCTTTGCGGTTGTCGTGCATCCGCGCGAGCCCGACACGGCCTGGTTCGTGCCGGGCATCAAGGACGAGAAGCGCTACCCCGTCGCCGCCTCGCTGGTCGTCACCCGCACGCGCGACGCCGGCAGAAGCTTCGATGTTCTGAAGAACGGCCTGCCGCAAACCCACGCTTATGACGTGGTGTACCGCCATGCGCTGACCATCGACGACAGCGGCGACCGGCTGGCATTCGGGTCCACCACCGGCGGGCTGTGGCTGACGGAGGACCAGGGCGAGCAATGGCACGAGGTCAGTCACACGCTGCCGCCCGTTCATGCGGTGCGGTTCACCTGAGCGCTTGACTTACTTTCACTGCTGGCTAATAATCCAGTTGGTTAAATAACCAGATGGATTAGTGGATGCACGATCTCGACGCCACCTTTGCCGCTCTGGCCGACCCCACCCGGCGCGCCGTCGTTGCGCGGCTGGCAAAGGGGCAGGCAACGGTCAACGAGCTCGCCAAGCCCTTCGACATGACGCTGCCCGCCTTTTCCAAGCACCTCAAGGTGCTGGAGCGTGCGGGCCTGATCGAAAAGGGGCGCGAGGCGCAATTCCGGCCATGCCGCCTCAAACCGGAGGCATTGGCACAGGCGACCGATTGGCTCGAGGAGCACCGCAAGGTCTGGGAAGGCCGCCTCGACAGGCTGGAGGCCTTCGTCAAGCAGGTCCAGCAAAACGCAGGGGCAGCAGGCCCAATTGCAGCGAAGGAGATTTCCGATGACAAAGACAGCAACGATTCCAACTGACCGCGAACTCCCCAACGATCGCGAAGTCAACATCGAGCGCGTGATCGATGCGCCTCGGGCGGTCGTGTGGCGCGCCTTCGCCGAACCTGGCCAGGTCGAGCAATGGTGGGGGCCGACAGGTTTCACGACCACCACGCATTCGCGCGACTTCCGAACCGGCGGCGAGTGGATCTTCACCATGCACGGGCCCGACGGGCGCGATTACGAGAACCACGTGATCTTTGACGAAATCATCGAGGGCGAACGCGTCGCTTACCGCCACTCCGGCGGCGACGAGGCGGAGCCGATCAGTTTTCGCGCCGAGTTGAACCTGTTCACGCAAGGCTCCGGAACGCTGGTGCGGCTGCGCTCGCGCTTTGCCACCCGCGAGGCCCGCGATTACGTCATCCGCGAACATGGCGCCCTGGAAGGCGGACGCCAGACGCTGGCTCGGCTGGAGGCCCGTGCAATCGAACTCGCCAAGGCTGGATGATTGGTGCCCGACGCAAGCCCGCCTGTGGCGAAAGCGCCACAGGCGCTGCGTAAACCCGCATTTTGGCGTTTGCCGCAACGGCTTGCCTTGTTTTCGCCTTGGGGCGGCATCAGCTAGGCGGCCCGCATTTCATGGCAGATTTTTTGAAAAAGGTTTCATCATGCAACCCGGTTTCGTGCGCTCGGCCGTTGTGCTCGGCCTCCTCTCCTGCGTCGGTCCCATCGCGATCGACATGTACCTGCCGGCGCTTCCAGCGCTTGCGGAAGATTTCGGCACGGACATCGCATCCGTGCAGGCGACGCTGAGCTTGTACTTCGTTGCGTTCGGCCTGGCGCAGCTCGTCTACGGACCCATCGCCGACATGTATGGCCGCAAGCCGCCGCTGTATGCCGGGCTGGCGCTGTTCCTCATCGGCTCCATCGGTTGCGCGCTTTCGCCATCCATCGGCTGGCTGATCGCATCGCGCTTCGTGCAGGGCGTTGGCGGTGCGGCCGTCATGGTCGTCCCGCGCGCCATCATCCGCGACCTCCACACCGGCCCGCAGGCGACCCGCCTGATGGCAATGATCATGCTGGTGATCTCGGTATCGCCGATGCTCGCCCCGCTGGGCGGCAGCGGCCTCATTGCGCTGTGGGACTGGCGCGCCATCTTCGTCGCTATGGTGGTGCTTTGCATCGCGAGCATTGCGCTGACCGCAACGATGCAGCCCGAAACCCTGGCGCCGGAGAACCGCGTCCCCATCAACGTTGGCAACCTGCTGCGCGGATCGGTGGACCTGTTCCGCGACCCGTTCTTCATGGGGCTGACCTTCATCGGCGGCTTCGGCATGGCGAGTTTCTTCGTGTTCCTCGCCAGCGCGTCCTTCGTCTATACCGACCATTACGGCCTGACGCCGACGCAGTTCAGCCTCGCCTTCGCGGTCAACGCCATCGGCTTCTTCACCAGTTCGCAGTTCGCCGGTCCCCTTGGCGAGCGCTTCGGCATGACGCGGGTGATGTTCCGCGCGGCGATCGGCTTTGCCGCCAGCGCGCTGGTGCTCTTGGCGCTGGCGCTCGCTACCGACATCAGCCTCTACACGGTGATATTCATGCTGTTCCTGGCCAATGCCTGCCTCGGGCTGGTGATCCCGACCGCGATGGTGATGGCGCTGGACGACCATGGCGATCGCGCAGGGCTGGCCTCGTCGCTCGGCGGCACGCTGCAGATGGTGGCGGGCGCGCTGATGATCGCGATCACCGGCCCGTTCTTCGACGGCACGCCGCTGCCGATGCTGGCGGCGATCGCGCTGTGCGCTGTCATTGCGCTGGTACTGGCCGTGCTGGTGCTGGGGCGGCGCGACGAGGAAAGTGCGGCCATCGCCGAGTAGCGTCAGGCATTCCAGTCCAGCACCACCTTGCCGGAATTGCCGCTGCGCATGGCTTCGAAGCCTTCGCGGTATTGGCTCGATCGGCAGGCGGTGCGTGATGATCGGGCTGATGTCGAGACCGCCCTGAATGAAGGCGATCATCTTGTACCAGGTCTCGAACATCTCGCGGCCGTAGATGCCCTTCAGCGTCAGCATCTTGAAGATGACCTTGTTCCAGTCGATGTCGAAAAGTCCGTCGGCGGAATGCCGAGGATGGCGATCTTGCCGCCATTGTTCATGGCCGTCGATCATGTCGCGGAAGGCCGGCGCCGCGCCGGACATTTCCAGCCCGACGTCGAAGCCCTCGTTCATGCCGATGCGCGCCATCACCTCGCGGCAGCGTCTCGTTGCGCGACATCGACGACATATTCGACGCCCAGCCTTCTTGGCGAGATCGAGCCGCAGCGGGTTGATGTCGGTGATCACCACCTTGCGCGCGCCGGCGCGCTGCGCCACCAGCGCGCCCATGATGCCGATCGGACCGGCGCCGGTGACCAGCACGTCCTCGCCGACGCAGGTCGAAGGAAAGCGCGGTGTGCACCGCATTGCCGAACGGATCGAAGATCGCGGCGATCTCGTCCGGAACATCGTCCGGGATCGGCACGACGTTGTGATTCGGGAATGCAGACATATTCGGCGAACGAGCCCGGCCGGTTGACGCCGACGCCCAGCGTGTTGCGGCAAAGATGGCCGCGCCCGGCACGGCAGTTGCGGCACTTGCCGCAGACGATGTGGCCCTCGCCCGATACCCGCATTGCCGAGTTGTAGCGTGTCGCCGCAGCCCCGGTCGCGGCGATCACGCCCATGAATTCGTGGCCGGTCACCATCGGCACCGGCACCGTGCGTCGCGCCCACTCGTCCCAGTTGTAGATATGCACGTCGGTGCCGCAGATCGCCGACTTCTGCACCTTGATCAGCACGTCGTTCGGCCCCGGCTCGGGGATCGGCGACCTCCTCCATCCAGATGCCCGGTCTCGGGCTTGGCCTTCACCAGCGCCTTCATCTTGCCTGCCATGGGAGCACCTTCAAATTACGCCGAGTTCACGGCCTGTTTGCGCAAAGGCCTCGATCGCCTGGTCGACCTCGGCCCGCGAATGGGCCGCCGACATCTGCGTGCGGATGCGCGCCTGGCCCTTCGGCACCACCGGAAACGAGAAGCCGATGACATAGACGCCGCGCGCCAGCATCGCGTCGGCCATGTCGCTGCGCCAGCGCTGGCTTCGCCGAGCATCACCGGAATGATCGGGTGATCCGCGCCGGCGAGCTTGAAGCCGAGCTTCGTCATCTGCGGCGCGGAAATGGCGCGCATTGTCGAAGAGCCTGGCGCGCAGTGCGTCGCCGTGTTCGATGAGGTCGAAGACCTTGAGCGAGGCCGCCGCGATCACCGGCGCCAGCGTGTTGGAAAACAGATAGGGCCGCGAGCGCTGCCGCAGCCAGTCGATCACCGGCGCCGGACCTGCCGTATAGCCGCCCGATGCGCCGCCCAGCGCCTTGCCGAGCGTGCCGGTGACGATGTCGACGCGCCCCTCGACGCCGCAATGCTCGGCCGAGCCGCGGCCATGCGCGCCGAGGAAGCCGACCGCGTGGCAGTCGTCGACCATCACCATCGCGTCGTATTTGCTCGGCGAGATCGCAGACGGCCTGCAGGTTGGCGATGATGCCGTCCATCGAGAACACGCCGTCGGTGGCGATCAGCCTGAAGCGCGCATTGGCCGCCTCCTTGAGGCTCGATCCTCCAGTTCGCCCATGTCGTTGTTGGCGTAGCGGTAGCGCTGCGCCTTGCACAGCCGCACGCCGTCGATGATCGAGGCGTGGTTGAGCGCATCGGAGATGATGGCGTCTTCCTCGCCCAGCAGCGTTTCGAACAGGCCCGCCATTGGCGTCGAAGCAGGAGGAATAGAGGATGGCGTCTTCCATGCCGAGGAAGCCGGCGATGCGCGCTTCCAGCTGCCTTGTGCTCTTCCTGCGTGCCGCAGATGAACCGCACCGAGGCCATGCCGTAGCCATAGCGGTCGAGCGCCTCTTGCGCGGCCTGCGTCAGCTCGGCATTGTCGGCGAGCCCGAGATAGTTGTTGGCGCAAAGATTGATGACGCTGGCGCCATTGGCGAGCCGCACGGTTCCGGCCTGCTTGGAGGTGATGACGCGCTCGCTCTTGTATAGACCGGCCTCCTTGAGCGCCGCGATCTCGCTCTTCAAATGATCGATCATCGAGTGGGCCATGTCGCCTCGCAGAGCAAAGGTTCTTGGGGAAATGTATTGGCGCGGGAGCCTTCTGGCACCCTCAATCGCGGCAGGTAATGGCAGAAATTACGGGATTGCGGCGTCGGCACGCCCTCCTGCCGGGTTCAATTCCGCACGAATCCGCTATTCTTCCCGCACAAGGGGAGTTTGCGGGGGGATTCAGAAATGAGAAAACGCAATCCGGGACTGATCAGGGGAGGCATCTTCGCCGTCGCCGTCGGAGCGATATTCTTCATCGTCGCCATGATCTGGCTGGCGCCCCAATCCAACGATCCTGCGGAAGTCATGCGAATTGCCGGGCAGGCCTCCGGCGTTGCGATCGGTATCGGGCTGGTGATGCTGCTGTTCGGCATTATAGGCAAGAAGCAGGCATAGCGCGCCCGGAATGGCTCCGCGCGCGCCAGCGACGTTCGGCCGGGGCCAGCCTACTTGTTCTTTACGATGATCGGGGTGAGCAGGTCGCCCCAATTGCCGTTGCCGCAATGGTGGCGGGCCGAGCGGATCAACTCCACCGATACTCCGGCCTCCACCGCCTGCATCACCGACTGGTTAAGCCGGTGCAGATCGTTGGCGAGGCGGCGGATCGCCGCCTGCTCGTCGGTGTTCATGGCCGAGGCCATCTCCTCTGAACGTTCCTTGACGGGTGGCTTCGCATTCATGGCTGTCGTCTCCATTCGTGATCTTATTCGGCTGCGGGGCGGAATTGCTCGTGCTCGGTCGATTCCTTCATCGCCGTGGTCGAGGACTCGCCGCCGGTGATCGCCATCGACACGGCGTCGAAATAGCCGGTGCCGACCTCGCGCTGGTGCTTGGTCGCGGTGTAGCCGTTGGCCTCGGCCGCGAATTCGGCTTCCTGCAGTTCGGAATAGGCCGCCATCTGCCGATCCTTGTAGCCGCGCGCCAGCTCGAACATGCCGAAGTTCAGCTGATGGAAGCCGGCCAGCGTGATGAACTGGAACTTGTAGCCCATGGCGCCGAGCTCGCGCTGGAACTTCGCGATCGTCGCGTCGTCGAGGTTCTTCTTCCAGTTGAAGGACGGCGAGCAATTATAGGCGAGCATCTTGTCGGGATGATGCCTTGTGCACGCCTTCGGCGAACTTCTTCGCCTGTGCAAGATCCGGCTTGGAGGTCTCGCACCAGATGAGGTCGCAGTGCGGCGCATAGGCGATCGCGCGCGCGATGCAGGGCTCGATGCCGTTCTTCACGTGGTAGAAGCCTTCGGCCGTGCGGCCGGCATCGTAGTCGACGAACGGCTGGTCGTTCTCGTCGATGTCGGAGGTCAGCAGCTTCGCGGCCTCGGCATCGGTGCGCGCGACGACGAGCGTCGGGGACGCCCATCACGTCGGCGGCGAGCCGCGCGGCGTTGAGGTTGCGGATATGCGCGGCGGTCGGGATCAGCACCTTGCCGCCGAGATGGCCGCACTTCTTTTCCGAGGCGAGCTGGTCCTCGTAATGCACGCCCGCGGCGCCCGCCTCGATGATAGGCCTTCATGATCTCGAACGCAGTTGAGCGGCCCGCCGAAACCGGCTTCGGCGTCGGCGACGATCGGCGCGAACCAGGTCTCGACCGAAAGGCCCTTGCCCTCCTGTGTCTCGATCTGGTCGGCGCGCTGCAGCGTGCGGTTGATGCGCTTGGCAAGCTCCGGCCGGCATTGGCCGGATAGAGCGACTGGTCCGGATACATGGCCGAGGCGGTGTTGGCATCGGCGGCGACCTGCCAGCCGGAAAGATAGATCGCCTTCAGCCCGGCGCGTACCATCTGCATGGCCTGGTTGCCCGAAAGCGCGCCCAGCGCGTTGACGAAATCATCCTCGTGGATCAGCTTCCACAGCCGGTTCGCGCCCATCTCCGCCAGCGAATACTTGATCTCGACCGAGCCGCGCAGCCGCTTCACGTCGGCCGGCGTATAGGGCCGCTCGATGCCGTCGAAACGGCCCTTCGGTGCGGAGGGAACAAGGTTGTAAAAATCGGTCATTGCGGCGCTCCTTCAATGATGGCTGGCGCTGGTTCGGCTCTGATCCGTCATCGGATCGATATGACTGATTTACATTGCAGTGCAAAAAAGGCCAGCGCTGTGCGCCAAACTGGCCTGCAATTGCGGTCACGCTGTCTTGCCTTTGACAGGAGCGCACCTGTAAATTTGTCATAGTTGTAAATGCACGCCGCTCGCATCTTTATTGTAAAGTCCTGTAAATGGCTGAACAGAAAATCTTCGCCGGCCCTCGCATCCGCCGTGTCCGCCACCAGCTTGGCCTGACCCAGACGGCCATGGCGGAGGGGCTCGGCATCTCGCCGTCCTATCTCAACCTGATCGAGCGCAACCAGCGTCCGCTGACGGTGCAATTGCTGCTGAAGCTCTCCTCCGTCTACACGGCTCGACCTCGACGAATTGCACGGCGCCGCGGGCGGCTCGGCCGCGGCGCTGAAGGAGGTTTTCGCCGATCCGCTGCTGGCGGGCGAGGTGCCGGGGCCGCAGGAGATCGTGGAGATCGCCGAAGCCGCGCCCAATGCCGCGGGCGCCATCATCAAGCTCTACAAGGCCTATCGCGAATCAGGCGGACCGGCTTTCCGACCTGTCCGACATGCTGGCGCGGCAGGGGCTGGCGACGACCACCGCCTCGGCCCGCCTGCCGTTCGACGAGGTGCGCGAGGTATTCGAGACGCCGCCCCAACCACTTTGCCGGCCATCGAGGCGGCGGCGGAGGCCTTCCATGCCGAACTTGAGCCCTGCCGGCGAACTGGCCGCCTGCGCTGAAGCGCTGGCTCAAGTCGCGCCACGACATCTCGGTGCGGCTCATGCCGGTGCATGCCATGCCGCTGTGGCGGCGGCGCTTCGACCGCCATTCGATGCGGCTGTTCCTGTCGGAGCGGCTGTCGCCATTCGACCAGCTTGCGCGAGATCGCCATGGAGGCCTGCCTGCTGGCGATGCGCGACATCGTCGTTGCCGAGATCGATGCGCTGCAAGCTCGGCTCGGACGAGGCGCGGCGGCTGGCGCGGTTCGAGATCGCCCGATATGCTGCCCATGCGCTGATGATGCCGTACGATGCCTTCCGCTCGGCGGCGCAGCGCTCGCTCTACGATATCGACGTGCTGGCATCGCGCTTCGGCGTCTCCTTCGAGCAGGCGGCCAACCGGATCACCATGCTCGGCCGTCCCTCCAGTGCGGGCATTCCCTTCTTCATGCTGGAGATCGACAATGCCGGGCACCGGTTCCGCCGGGCAGGCGCGCAGGGCTTTCCGCAGGCGCGGTTCGGCGGGCAATGCCCCAAGCTGCCGGTGCATGCCGCTTTCGCCCAGCCGGGACAAATACTGGTGGAGCGCGTGGAGATGCCCGATGGCGCGGAGTTCCTGGTCATCGCGCGCACGCTGGAAGGGCCGCAGGCTGCGTTCAACGAGCGAGCGCGCCGCACGGCGATCCTCATCGGCTGCGACATCGGTTTCGCCGGCGAGACTGTCTATGGCAAGGCGGTTGCGGGGTCGGCATTGGGCGCGACGCTGGTCGGTCCCGCCTGCCGTGTGTGCGAGCGGCAAGGGCTGCCTGGCGCGCGCCGAGCCGCCGATCACCCGTCCGCTTGGGCTCGACGAAATGGTGACCGGGCTTTCGGCTTTCGATTTCCAGTAATTCTAGTTGCCGGAAGGCTTGAGCGACACCGGATCGGCCTTTGGCAACTCGATATCGTCGCCGGGCTCGATCGAGCCGCCATAACTGCGGCTGCGCGTCAACAGCGGATTTTGAAACGAGCCACCCACGAAAAGTCTCGCCTCGGGCGCAAGCGTGGAACCGGCCGGCGGCGGGTCGGTCGGGGTTACGAGCATGCGCAGCGCGAGGCCACCTTGCGAAAGATCCGCCCGGCCGCCGATCTGCGCGGTAACCTTGCTGTTGGTGATCGACAGGTTGCGGACATCGGCCATGTTGCGCTCGATGCCGATCTTGGCCGAGAGCGTGCGGAAGGCTGTCTCGCCGTCAAGCTTGAGCAGTTCGCCAGGTTCTGCCGGCGCCTGTGCACGGCGAAGCAGGTCGGCGAAATCGGCGCCGCGAAGCACGCCGTTTTGCGCCTGGAGGCTGCCTTCACCGGAAAGGTTTTCCCGCAGCCTGGCAAGCGTCGCGCCGCGCGAGCGGACCTTGATGTCGGCATCGGCGGTTCCCGTCAACGAGAACGGGCCGGTGCCTGCTTGCGTGAAGGCCGCGCCCGCATCCATGTCGTTGCCCATTGCCGTGGCTTCGACGAGATAGTCGCTGCCTTCCCGGCGGATGGCGACTTCCCCGCTCAGCGTGCCGCCGAACAGGGTGGCATTGCCGGCATCGATGACGCCCTCGCCGTTGTGGATGGAAACCGTCGCGGCGACATCGCCCAGCGACAATGCCCCGACACTGGCGCTGGCCGCGGACAGGCGCAGGTCCATTTCCATGTCTATCATCGGAAGCACGGGAGCGGCGCCTTCGGCAGGCTGAGCCGGGTCGCCCGCAAGATCGCCGACGTAGCGCGAAAGGTCGATTGCACCAGCCGAAATCGTGCCGGTAAGCTTTGCCCGGTTGGACTTGTCGAGCGACAATTGCAATGCGCCGCGTCCGCTGTTGCCGTCCAGCATCACGTCGGCTTCGGTGAAGGCGAACTTCATCGGCGTCGTGTCGAGCGTGCCCGACACGCTGAACTCGGCAAGGGCGGAGCCCGGTGGCATGGCGCTGCCGAACAGGCCGGCAAAGCGGCGCAGCGACGGCGTCGCCAGCTTGCCGTTGCCGGTCAGGTGCAGGTCGGCGATCAGGTTTCCATCACCCTCGAACGAGAAGTCGAAAGCTCCCGACTTGAGCGATGCGACAACGGGCGCGGTTCCGCCCGAAAGCACCAGCAGCGGCGAGGGGCTGCTGGCCGAAAAATCGAACGCCTCGCTTCGCCATATGCAATTGCCCCGGATCGACCAAGCCGAACGCGTATCCGGCCACGACATTTCGCCGTTGATGCCGGTCAGCGTTTCCCTGCGGCCCGTCCGCCGGTTTTCATAGTCCAGCGTGCCATCGATGATCTGGAACCAGCCAAGCGAAACAGCCGATACGCTCGACAGGTCCGCGCTCTGCGTGCCCGGCGTCGCCTCACGGATCCGGCGCGCCTCTTCGAGCACGTTCCATACGCTGCCCTGCGGAAATGACCAGTTGATGCTGCCATCTTCATAGACGCGAAGGTTGAAGCGGGGACGCACGAAGCGGAAATTGGAGATCTCGGCCCGGCCAACAAGCGCCGGAAGGATGCCAAGCTGCGCCTGCATCCGTTCCATGTGCAGCAACGGTGGGTCATCGGTGCCGGCGTTTGGATCCTTGAACACGACGTCGCTGATTTCGATGCCGAGGAACGGACGGAAGGTAACGCGCGGAACATCGCTGAACGTCATTTCGCGTCCGGTGATTTCCACCACGCGGCTCAGGAT
Organism: uncultured Alphaproteobacteria bacterium; assembly: GCA_963697325.1. GTDB lineage: Bacteria > Pseudomonadota > Alphaproteobacteria > Rhizobiales > Rhizobiaceae > BOKV01. Next base: position 477,590 of record CAVONR010000006.1, read on the forward strand.
CTGTTGGCGCACATGTTCGCTGGAGACGAGCCAGGGCAGCGCTGCCAGAACCAGTCCGGCAATCACCACGACAGACAAGGCCGCGTAAATGGTTCGTCTCATCACCCTTTTCCGGGCCGCTTGCCGCCTCATGATTACCGGGCGGCACGGCGCTTTTTCAAAGCATTGCGGCGTTTCCGCAATGCCAAGACGAATTTACCCGCACGTCATGCGGAACACCGCCAAACCTTTGACAAATACGGGCTCCTTGCGCAATAGACACGTCTTCTTTCCGGCAGAGGGCCACACCATGAATGCCGACGCGCCGCTGTTCACGCCAACCGCCGAACGGATCGAATCCAGCACCATGTCGGCTTTCATGCATTGGCTGAAAGACCGCAATGGTGAGTCGTTTGCCGATTATGCCAGCCTTCATGCCTGGTCGATACACGAAACAGAGGCGTTTTGGGACGCCATATGGGACTTTTGCGGGATCATAGGGGAAAAAGGCCAGCGTATTGCTGTCGATCTGGACAAGATGCCGGGGGCGCAATTCTTCCCTGATGCCCGGCTGAACTTCGCCGAAAACCTGATGGCAATTCCCGGCACGGACACTGCAATCGTGTTCCGCTCCGAGGACAAGGTGCGCCGCTCGCTCAGCCGGCAGGAGCTGGCGGACCTCGTCTCGCGACTGCAACAGGGGCTCGCCTCGCTCGGCGTCGGCAAGGGCGACCGCGTCGCGGCAATGATCGCCAACATGCCCGAGGCAATCGCCTTCATGCTGGCGACCGCCTCGCTGGGCGCGGTGTTTTCCTCATGCTCGCCGGATTTTGGCGTTCAGGGCGTGCTCGACCGCTTCGGCCAGATCGAGCCAAAGGTATTCATCGCCTGCGATGGCTATTGGTATGGCGGCAAGCAGATCGACATCGCGCCCAAGCTGACCGAAATCTGCGCCGCGCTCGGCGCCAGGCAAACCATTGTCGTGCCGCTGCTGGGCAAGGCAACCGAAACGGCGGCTGCCGTCCGCGACGGCATTGCGCTGGATGCGTTCATCTCCCCCTTCGCAGCCCGGCCGGTGCAATACGAGAAGGTGGAATTCAATCACCCGCTCTACATCCTGTTCTCCTCCGGCACGACCGGAGTTCCCAAATGCATCGTCCATTCCCATGGCGGCAGTTTGATCAACCATCTGAAGGAGCACCGGCTGCATTGCGGCCTGAAGCCGGGAGACCGCCTGTTCTACTTTTCCACCTGCGGCTGGATGATGTGGAACTGGCTCGCGAGCGGTCTCGCGTCCGGCTGCACGCTGATGCTCTATGACGGCTCGCCGTTCCATCCGGACGGCAATGTGCTGTTCGACTTCGCGCAGCAGGAGCGCTTCACCTTTTTCGGCACTTCCGCAAAATACATCGATGCGGTGCGCAAGTCCGGACTGGAGCCGGCACGCACGCATGATCTTTCGAGCGTGGCGATGATCGCCTCGACAGGTTCGCCACTCGCCCCGGAAAACTTCGATTTCGTCTACCAGTCGATCAAGGCCGACGTGCACCTCGCCTCCATTTCGGGCGGCACCGACATCATGGGCTGCTTCGTGCTGGGCGTACCGCTGCTGCCCGTCTGGAAGGGCGAGATCCAGGGCCCGGGACTGGGCCTCGCGGTCGAGGTCTGGAACGAGGACGGCAAGCCGGTCTTCGGGGAAAAGGGCGAACTCGTCTGCACCCGGCCCTTCCCGAACATGCCGGTGATGTTCTGGAACGATCCGGACGGCAGCAAATACCGCTCGGCCTATTTCGAGCGTTTCGACAATGTCTGGCGGCATGGCGACTTCGCGGAGTGGACCAGCCATGGCGGGATGATCATCCACGGCCGCTCGGATGCGACGCTCAATCCGGGCGGAGTGCGCATCGGTACAGCGGAAATCTACAACCAGGTCGAACAGCTCGAAGAGATCGCCGAAGCGCTTTGCATCGGGCAGGACTGGGAAGGCGACGTTCGCGTCGTCCTGTTCGTTCGGCTTGCGCCGGGAGTGGTCCTCGACGACGCGCTTGTTGCCAAGGTCAAGGCGAAGATCCGCTCGGGCGCATCTCCCCGGCATGTGCCGGCCAAGGTCATTGCCGTGGCGGACATCCCGCGTACGAAATCGGGCAAGATCACCGAGCTGGCCGTGCGCGACATCGTCCACGGGCGCAGCGTCAAGAACCGCGAGGCCCTCGCCAACCCTGAAGCGTTGGCAATCTTCCAGGATATTGCCGAGCTGTCCAGCTCCTAGCCCCGCGACATGGTTAATGGATGGTTACCGGGTTTTTAACCTTGCCATCAGGATGCGCGGGATTGTTAAAATTCGAACCTGCCAATTAACGATTTGCAAGGACCTGTGGCGCAATCTCGCCCCATCGCAAAGGCATCCAGATCGCCCGCGCATTTCCTTTTCGTCCCTGATGTTCTCCACATATTCCTGAGCGGGCTTTTCAGCCCGCTTTTTTTTGGCCTCAGGTCCGATAGCCGGTGAGGGTCGCGGCCCGTTGCAGCCGGCTCAGCAGCAGCACCGGTATGGCCCCGATCGCCACGATCAGCAGCGCCGCGATCGCGGCCTCCTCGAAACGGGCGCGTGACGCAAGTTCATAGACGTGCGTCGCCAAGGTCGGGAAGTTGAACGGGCGCACCAGTATGGTCGCCGAAAGCTCCTTCATCGTGTCGACAAAAACCAGCAGTCCTGCAATGGCCAGGGCGCGCCGCAGCAATGGCAGTTCGATGGTCACAAAGGTTTGCCCGGCGGTGCGCCCCAGTGTTCTTGCGACCATCGTCACATGCGAGGATAGGCGCGAATAGCCGGCATCGAGCGAGCCATGGGCAATCGCGAGGAAGCGCACGCTGCACGCATGGATGATGATGAACGCAGTTCCCGACAGCAGCAATCCGGTGGAGAAGCCGAGGAATTCGCGCGCCAGCGCGTCCACCGCATTGTCGAAGCGCGTCAGGGCGAACAACAGCCCGATTGCCAGCACGGAGCCTGGAATTGCGTAGCCGATGGTCGCAATGCGCACGAGCGGCGTTACCCATTTCGAACGGCGCTGCCGCAAAGCGGTGAGCAGCACCAGCGCCGCGATGCAGGCCGTGATGGCGGTTGCCGTCGATACCAGTACGCTGTCGATCGCCGCATGCAGCAACTGCGGATCGGCAAGCAGGTCGAGCCGCTTCAGCGCGTAGCTCACCATCACAAAGACCGGTGCGATGAACCCGGCCAACGGCGGCAGCAGGCACAGCGCCAGTACCGCCGCGCTGCGCCAGCCGGTGAGCCCGATGCGCGACAGCGTTGCCGTGCCGCCATGGCGGACAGCATAGCCGCGCGCCCCGCGCGAGAGCCGCTCCAGATACAGGAGCAGCGCCACGATGACGAGCATGAGACAGGCGATCTGCGCCGCGCCGGCCAGGCTGGACCGGTTGAGCCAGGTGTCGAAGATCGAGAAGGTGAGGGTGCGCACGCCCAGTATTTCGACCGCGCCGATATCGTTGATCGTCTCCATCAGCGCCAGCGCAATGCCGGCTACGACGGCCGGGCGCGCCAGCGGCAACGCCACGGAGAAGAACAGGCGGCCGCCGCGCGCCCCGAGCACCCGCCCCGCCTCGATGACCGCGCCGCCCTGCATCTCGAACAGCATGCGGCAGGTGAGGTAGACATAGGGGTAAAGCACGATGCCCATGACGAACACGGCCCCGCCGAGGGAGCGCACATCCGGAAACCAGTATTGCGCGGGCGTCTTGAACCCTGTGAGGGTGCGCAGCAGTGTCTGCAACGGACCGGTGAAGCCGAGCAGTTCCACGAAGCAATAGGCCGACAGGTAGGTCGGAATTGCCAGCGGCAGCACCAGCAGCCAATGCACGATGGCCCGCCCGCGAAACTCGAACCGGCTCACCAGCCATGCCGCGCCAATTCCGATGGAGCCGGTCGCCGCGCCGACGCCCGCCATCAGCAACAGCGTGGTTGCCAGCGAGGAGGGCAGCACGTTGACGATGAGGTGCCGCCACACGCCCGAAACATCGCCCATGGCCAGAATGAACAGCGAGACTACCGGAATGACAGCCAGCGCAGCCACGAAAATCGCGGCCGCCAGCAAAGGCTTGTCGCGCACCACGCCGCGCCGTGACGGTGCGGACGCGGCCCCGGTTTCGACAGGTGGCGCGGATTGGTTCATGCCTCAGCCTATGGCCTTGACGTTGCGGGGCGTCAAGGCAGCCGCAACGGGCTCAGTCGGCCAGCACGCGCTGGATGGGGAAATGCACATGCGCGATGGTGCCTTCGCCCGGCGTGCTCTCGAGGTCGAAATAGGCCCGGTTGGCCTCCACAAGCGCCTTGGTCAGCGGCAGGCCGAGGCCCGTGCCCTGTCCGCGCCGCTCGTCCGTGACGTTGACCTGGTGGAACGGTTTCATGGCATGTTCGATCTCGCGCTCGCTCATGCCCCGGCCCGTGTCGCGCACCCGCATCACCACCTCGCCATTGCCCTCATAGACCGTCGAGACGATCACCTGCCCGTTGGCCGGCGTGAACTTGATGGCGTTGGAAACAAGATTGAGGATGATCTGGCGGATCGAGCGGGCGTCCGCCACCACGCGCGGTACGGCGCGCGACAGCGAGGTGCGGATGATGATCCGCTCGGCATTGGCCTGCGGCTGCAGCAGCGCCACCGTTTCGGAGACAAGCTGGTTGAGATCCACCGCCTCGTAGGTGAGTTCCATCTTGCCCGCTTCGATCTTGGAAATGTCGAGCAGGTCGTTGATGAGATCGAGCACATGCACGCCCGAGCGGTTGATGTCGCGCAGATAGCCGCGATAGCGGTCATTGTCGATCGGGCCGAACCGCTCCTCGATCATCACGTCGGAAAAGCCGATGATGGCATTGAGCGGCGTGCGGATCTCATGGCTGACGCGCGCCAGGAATTCGGATTTCTGCTCGCTCGCGGACTCCGCCGCGCGCCGCGCGCCGACGAGTTCCTCCTCGGCCTTCTTCCACGGGGTGATGTCGCGCAGCACGGCGCAGAACTTCTCCTCGCGCCCCATCTTGCCCAGCGTGATGAAGAGCGGGATCAGCCCGCCTTTGGCATGCAGGCCGATCACTTCGCGGCCATTGTTGATGAGCCCGGCAACGCCCGGCTCCTTCAATTCGCGCATGTATTCCTCGACCGCGCGATGGCTTTCCTTGGCGAAGAGTTCGCTCAACTGCTTGCCCGCGACCTCGCGCAGGTCGACGCCGAACAGCGCCTCCGCAGGTCCGTTGAGCGACTCGATCTGGCCCTCGCGCGTGGTGACGAGAATGCCGTCGGTCGCGGTGTCGAGGATGTTCTGAAGTTCGGAAACGCGGGCCATGTCGATCGCCGCCTTCTCCCCGCCCGCCGGGCCGGGCGTGCGGAAGCTCAGCAGAAGCGCGCGTCCGCCTTCCCACGCAACGCTTTGCAGCATCGGATTGACATTGACATGCGTCCCGTCGCGACGGCGCAACGATACCGTGCCTTTTTCGCCTTCGGCCAACGCGCCTTCACCGGCGTCGATTTCCTCAGGGGAAAAAAGCGCATCGATCCCGCCATGCTGGGAAAGTTCTTCGAGCGAGGCATAACCGGTGACCGACAGCATTTCAGGGTTCGCATACAGCGTCTCGCCCATGCGGTAGACCAGCACGGGCACCGGCAATTTCTTCAGGATCGAGGCCTGCGCGCCGCCTTGCTCCGGCATGGCCTGGGTGGCCTTTTCCGATACCGGCTCCGGCTGTGGTGTTGCCTCGAACTGTGGCTCGGCCTCGATTTCGGCCTGCAACGTATCGGCCGCATAAGCGGGAGCAGCCGGCTCGTTTTCAGTCGGCTTCAGCGGCACTTCCTCGACAAGCTTTCGGCCGATCTCCTGGAATGCCTTGGCTTCCGTCTTGCTCAGTTCGTCGTTGCGATCGCGCTTTCGAAGCGTGAGATCGACGACATTTCCGCCGCCGGGCGCCGCCGGAAAGGGCGCGACCGCGCGCTCGGGCGGGAGCTTCACCTCGTCGCGGTCCACCGGCCACATCTTGCGGCTGATGTCTTGTCCGGTATCGGCGACGTTGGAGCCGCGAACGGTATCGCGCCTCGGCTGCACGGGTCCTGATACGAGCGCGAGGCCCGTTTCGTCGGCGTCGATCACCGCGTCTGCCGTGCGGATGATGCCGAAGCCGCGGAAACCGTCGAACTGCCGCGCGCCGGAAAAGGCCGGCAGCGCCGCAAGGTCCACCGGCACGACGAGGTCGGTTCCCTGCACTGGCCACAGCACGGATTTGCCCGACCACGTGTCGCGCTTTTCCAGCAGGCGCTGGATATCGCCCGAACGGTCAAAGCCGAACACCTTGGCGATGTCGCTCCAGCGACGGCCAAGCACGTCCGCGGCATTGGGGCCGACGGTCTGCGCCAGTTCCGGCGACACCGACAGGAACATCTGGTTGTCATCCACGGTCCAGGCGAACCGGACCGGTTCGGCGCTGGAAGTGAAGGTGAATTCCTCGGACGCAACCGCGTTGCCGTCCGCCTGCGTTGAAAAAACTGTTCCGCTTGCGGCTTCGGGCAGTTCCACCGGTTCATCGTCTTGCGGGGTAAACCAGGGTTCTTCCTGCGCGGCGAGGTCGTCCATCTCTTCTTCGACGGCCTCGGCGGCTTCGGCGGTATCTGCCGGTTCCGCCACCTCCGCGTCCCCAATCGTTTCGACGACCTCTGGCCCGCGCCGCGAACCCCCGTCCGCGAACGCCGCCGATGCGCCCATGCCCTCGACCGCCGAACGCGCCCAGCCATCCTCGGCGAAGTCTTCTTCAACCTCGGCTGTTTCCTCGGCGGTATCGCTCACTGGCGCGACAGTTTCTGCTTCGCCGGGGTTCTCGATTGTCTCGCTCGAGGGCGAGCGCAACGCCGGTTCCTCCTGCGATGTCTGTGGTGTTTCACTCTGCGCGCCCAGATACCAGCGCTCGAGCAGCGAACGCGGGCCGTTTGCGCGCGTGGCCGGAGCCTCGTCCGGGGAAAGCGCCTCGTCGGCCTCAAGCGTCGGCTCGGCCAGCGGCTCGACGCCTTCATCTTCATCCACGCTGACGGCCACCGGCTCGACACTCGTCGGCGCATCGAGCAGGTCGAGCTGCACGGATTGTGGCTTCGCCTCCACGGGGTCAACCGCCGCCGTTACCGGATCGTCACGCGTCGCCTCCGGCAGTTCTGGACCGGTCTCGGGCCTAATCTCGGGCCCAATCTCGGGCACAGATACCGGCTCGCGCGCAGGCTCCACAGCTTGTAGCGCCGGTCTTGCGATCAGCAGGAGCCGGGCAGGGTTCTGCCGCACGTTGGCGATGGCGATGTTCCACGCATTGTTCTCGCCGTCCACGATTTCGCGGCGCATGACGCTCTGGCCGCTGCTTGCCGCATGTGACAGGGCTTCGATCTCGTCGGCAGGAAAATCGGCTTCCGCGAACTTGCGGGTGAAGGCGATCGGCAAGCCATAGGCGTCGAGCACTGCGCCGACACCGGCCATGCCCTCCAGCGCGCCCAGCGCCTTCTGCGCGGCCTCATGTTCGCGCTGCGGCTTGAAGATGCGCTCGTCGGCGCAGGTGACCAGCACGCCGACATCGCCATCGGGCAACTCGCAAAGCGCCAGCGTGCACTGGATGAACTCGGTACGCGTGCCACGCGCGATGCGAAAGCCGCGCACGATCGGCTCGTCTTCCTCAAGCTGCGCCGCAGCGTCGCGAAACTGGCGCATCAGCGTGCTGGCGGGTGCGCTGCCTGACTCCAGCAGCGATGCGATGGAGGGCGCGCCCACCAGTTCCGCACCTGCGGCATTGGACCAGAGCGGCTTTTCCATGCGGTTGTCGAACAGGATCGCGGCGTCGCCGGCCAGGAACAGCCCCGCAAGCGCAGGAAGCGTGCTCAGGTCGAGGTAACTGTTTTCCACGCTGTCCATCGGCCGATACTCAACTATTGCGCGAGCGCGCCGATACCGCCGCCTGCCCGCCACGCACCCACAAAGTTAATCGAAAGTTAATAGCTTCAACCCGGTGCGCGGTCCACACTTTCAAGCGCCGCAGGCCCGCATTTCTGCTTAGACGGTTAACCCGGGAGCCGATATTGCGCGGCGCGCGGACACCTCGGGAAGCGGTGGAATTTGTGCGCTGCAAGATTTATGTTGCACTGCACAATAACTATGCCTATATAGCGTTTGTGACGGCGTGGAGTTCCTCAAAGGGATCCGCTGTCCCGCTATTTCAACAGCTCTCAGACGGAGACACTACCATGGCAAACACCAAGAACCCCGCAGCAGACATGATGGAAAAAGCCCAGGCCGATCTCGCAAACGTAAGCGAGTCGTTCCGCCAGATGGCGGAAAAGGGCGTGGCCCAGTCGAGCGAAGCCTATGCGCAGTTCAAGGCGCTTGCCGAGGACGCGACATCCGCCGCCCAGCAGTCCTTTGACGCGATGCGCGAAGGCATGACTGTCCTGTCGACCAAGGCGATGGAAAACGCAAAGGCCAATGCAGAAGTCCGGCGTTGCCTTCGTCGAGAAGGTCACCAAGGCAAAGACCTTCGCCGAAGTCATCGAGATGCAGGGCGAGTTCTTCCGCTCGGCCTTCGAACGTCTTTCGGCACAGGCCAAGGAAGCCCAGGAACTGACCATGAAGGTTACCGAGAAGGCAGCCGCACCGGTCAAGGCATCGGCGGACAAGGCCACGGCAGTCCTGAGCAAGGAAGCCGGCAAGGTCGCCAAGGCGCCCAAGGCAGCATGATTTAGCCCCGCCGCTCCGGCGGCAGGCGATGATCGAGGGGCCACTCCGGCAACGGAGTGGCCCTTTTTCGCATGTGCGCGAAGTTATTGCCCGCCTGGGGCGCGTCGGGCTTGCAAAATTGCGCTTCAAGCGCTATTTCGCCCCCTTGCCGCCAGCCCTTGTCTGGCGCGGCGCGTGCGGTTGTAGCTCAGTTGGTTAGAGCGTTGGATTGTGGCTCCAGAGGTCGGTGGTTCGAACCCACCCAACCGTACCATTAAGTCATTGGAATACAGACGTTTATCGGAGAACATGCTGCGAGTCGGGTGCGCATCGACACCCAACTGCTCGCATCATAGGGCTGCGTCTCGGCCAAGCGTTCGTTCAATTACCCGGAAATCGTCTCTCATTGGCCCAGAGCAAATAGACGCAGCGAATAGTGACGATCTTTCAAAGAGTTAATTTCTTCGCGTGGTCGCCGGTTCGAACAGACTGCGCGGTACCACTCAGTCACATGTTTTCCCCCATTCCTTGACGTCTCGCAATAGGCCCGTGGTTTCCGTGGCTTGCCGGCGATGTTCCGCCAACACGTGGCTGAATGCGCGTCTCCGGCGGCGGCTTGGCCCGGTTTTGGGGCAAGTGTCTCTGTGGGCGGGTTTTTGGAGCCAGGTGTTTGGCGGGAATGATGCGTCCGGCTCGTCAGTCGCCGGAGCAAATCCCAGCCGTTGCCGTTGCTGCGACCACAGGACGGGCAGCGGCTTGGTGCGCTTCAGGGTCTGTGCGGTCAGTTCGGCCGGCTGGCGTCCTTCCAGCGATCTTGCGAACGATGTCGGGTGCCAGGAAGGCGAGGGGCAGGATGCGGCTGATCTCGGTGGGGGCTCGTCCGGTCTTTCGTGCCAGATCGGCCAGCGTGCCGCAGTTGCCGGAAGTGAGCTGTTCCATGAAGTCGTTGGCGTCGGCGAGCAGATTGACCAGCGCCTGATCCGGTTTGGTCGACGGCGCTGATTGGTTGTTCGAGGACCAGCCTGGCCTCGACGCCGCGCCGGCGCAGCTGCATCGGCGAGCGTGATGACGATCGGTTCGGCAGGGGCGACGGTATCGGTTGCCTCGGCTTCGCCAAGCAGGGCGCCTTGCAGAACGGCCCGGTTGATCGCGATGCGGATCGTCATCCGGGCTGATGGTGATCTTCCCGATCCAGGAATGCAGCAGGTTCCGCTTCTCGGTGGCGGTGCCCGTGCGCAGGACGGACAGCGCCTGTTCGGCGGCTTGGTCCATGGCCACGATCGTCCCCGCCGGGATGGCATCCTCGCCGATGGTCAGCATTCCAGCCAGACCGGCGCGGTCCGCCAGCAACGCGGTGATGCGGTTCACAACGATCCTGTCCACCTGGTCCGCCGGCAGGCGCCAGCCGTCCGTGTCGTTGCGCTTTGCCTGCAGCAGCCGGTTGGAGACATAGTAGCGGTAGCGTCTGCCCTTCTTGCTGGCATGGCTCGGCGTCAGCCGGTCGCCGGTTTCATCGAAGATCAATCCGGTCAGCAGGTGCCGGTCCTGCACGGTGGTGGAGCCGCGCGGTGTTGCCGCATTCGCCTGCAGCATTGCCTGAACCGTGTCATAGGTGCCGTCATCGATGATCGCCGCATGCTGGCCGTCATGGATGCGGTCCTTGTGCCGGACCTTGCCGATGTAGACCGGGTTGGACAGCATCGCGTAGAGATGGCCACGGGCGAGCGGCGTGCCGCCAAGGTTCCGGCCGCTCTTGTAGGTCCGCCGCTTTGACAGCATGCCGTGCCGCTCTGCCGCTTCGCGCAGCCGCCGCACCGAGCCGAGTTCCAGATAGTTGTCGAACAGCCAGCGGACCGTTTCGGCTTCCGCCGCTGTTGACGTGCAGCTTGCGATCCCTGGCGTCATAGCCGAGCGGCACCACCCCGCCCATCCACATGCCCTTGCGCTTGGATGCCGCGACCTTGTCGCGGATGCGCTCCGCCGTGACCTCGCGTTCGAACTGGGCAAAGGACAGCAGCATGTTGAGGGTGAGCCGGCCCATCGAGGTCGACGTGTTGAACTGCTGCGTCACCGAGACGAACGACACGGCATGTTCGTCGAACTTCGCCACGATCCTGGCGAAGTCCATCAGCGAGCGCGTCAGCCGGTCGATCTTGTAGACGACGATCACATCGATGCGGTTGGCGCTGACGTCCTCCAGCAGACGCATCAGGGCAGGGCGGTCCATCGAGCCGCCTGACAGGCCGCCATCGTCATAGGCCTGCGGCAGCAGCTTCCAGCCGAGTTCCCGCTGCGAGACGATATAGGCCTCGCAGGCCTCCCGCTGGGCATGCAGCGAGTTGAACTCCTGCTCCAGCCCTTCCTCGGAGGATTTGCGCGTGTAGACCGCCACCCGCTGTGGCTTGGCTCCGCTCATGGCGTTGCCCCCGCAATCCGACGCCTTGCATTGAGGCCAAAGAACCTAGGCCCCGACCAGTGCGCGCCGGTGATCTGCCTTGCAATGGCCGAGAGCGAGGCGTGGGTCTTGCCCTCGAACACGAAGCCGTCCTCGATGACGTCGACATGGTGCGTGCGTCCATGCCACTCGCGCACCAGCCTTGTGCCGGGCGAAAGCGAGACGGAAGCTGCAGGCTGCGCAGGACGGGTCTGTCTGCCACGTGCCTGACCGACAGAAGAACCCGCAACCGAGCCATCCTCAGCTACGGCGAAGACGTTTGGCTCGACGCGCGGCAATGAGCTTCTGCATCTGCCGCTTCGTTGCAGGTGACAGTGCGCCGTATTGGCTGACCTGCAGTTGCCAGGCGATGCCCAGTTCCAGCAGGCCACGCTTGATGCCTCTTGGTGGCGGCACTGGCGAATGCTCTTGCTCCAGCGCCGCGCCAGTTCCTCCCTCGGAAGAACGGCAAGCTTGCCGATCTCCTGCTCCAGCAAGGTTGGATCGGTCACGACCTCAGCCCTCGCGCTCCACCGGCCGGTCGACAATCCGGTAGCGACGCACGCCCGACTTGTCCGGGGCGCTGTTCAGCGCCAGTCCCATCCGCTTGCCGATCGTGCCGGACAGCAGGCCGCGAAGGCTGTGCGCCTGCCAGCCGGTCGCTGTCTGCATCTCGTCGATCGAGGCGCCCTTCTTGCGTCGAAGCAGTCCGAGCACGGCCTCCGCCTTGGTAGCGGTTTGGGACTTGGTCTTGCGATCGTCGGATTTGCCGGGTCCGCCATTGTCCGTGGCAGACCGTTCAAGCCGGGCGGCTGCGGCAGCTTGATTTGTTAGGGTCGGCGTGCTCCGGTGGCTGCCGGGGATGGGAAGTTTGGTCGAGGGAATATCGCCGTCTATATTGTGGACATGTTCGGCGCTTGGCCTGCATCTCTGGTGCAGGCAAGGTTTGCCTTGGACCTGCTCTTGTTGGCGCGCGCAGGCTCTTGCCGGTTGGCTTCAATCGCAAGTTTGGGCAGTCGTCGTTACGTGGCTTGGTCGATAGCTGTCTTGGACATTGTTGTCTCCTGTTGCCAGTTTGCAGCGGCACCTGCCGCTGTCACTGACACAAGCCCGCAGGCGGGCCGGAGACGCCACACCAATGCTCGACGTGCCAAGGAAGTCCAGTCTGTTCCGATGGGAAACAAGACCAATCCTATGATCCTTAGCTATACCGAATTGCGGCCGGTAGTGGTGCGGCGGCCAACGAAAACGCAAGATAAGGCCGCCGCCATGCTTATAAGTTTCAAGCTTTGGGATAAACTGTTTGCGACAAGTTGGGTCGATTGATCTTCTGTAGTATCCGCGCATGCGAATTGATCTATCAGACCAGTCGGTCGAAGCCTTGGCTGAGATAATCTCGGGCGGGTCAGCCGCCGGCCACGAGCCGTCAATCGGCCTTTACCGGCAGGGGTGGCGGCTGGAGGCTTGGTTCAAGAGCTTTGGCGTACCCTTTGCGATCAAAGGCGAGAGCCGTTTGCCAGCAACAAAGACGGCCATCCAAGGCGCAGTGTTTATCGACACAGGCAACGGCGAACTGCTCAAACGGCTCATCGAGAGCGCGGCAGACCCGCGCGACTTCATCACGGAGCCTGAGCGGCACGCCGCTGTCGTCGAGTATCTCAACAAGCACTTGTTCTACGACGGACTCAAGTTAGAGCTGGCCGGACGCACAATGCGGCTTATTGAGATCGTGGAGACTGCCCCGGTTACCAATGAGCTTTCCACAATGGCCAAGGGCATCGACTTCGATACCGTCAACAGGGACCTAGATCGTGCACTTCGAGCGGCCGCCACAGACCCCGAGTTGGCAGTGACATCGGCTTGCGCAGTCGTCGAGAGCGTCTGCCGCTCTATCCTTGTCGAGCTTGAGCTAGACTTCCCTGCCAAACAGGACGTCAGCTCGCTCTATCGCGCAGTGCGCAATCCTCTTGGGCTGGATCCGACGAAGGAAGGTTTGGCTCCCGAGATCGTCAACGACGTGAAAGCGGTGCTCTCCGGTTTGGCTACTTCGGTGCAGAGCATCGGCTCGCTCCGCACTCACGTGGGCGGCGCCCACGGCAAGGAGAAGGGCTTCCGACGCATTGATGCCCGCATCGCCAAGCTCGCCATCCATTCCGCGTCCGCGATCGCGCTCTTCATCATCGAGACGTGGCAGCTGCGCCATCCTGGGCGTGCGCTACCGCTGCGCGACAAGCCGAAAGAGGCACCATGAGTAAGAAGCTGATAGTCCTGAAGTTGATGTCGGATCGCGCGGACGATGGTCTTCGTACTGCCTACTATCCGAAAAAGTTTGGTGACTATGAGATCGAGCTCCAATTCAAACCAGAAGCACTGCAAACTGCGGTGAAAGCGAAGTGTGAGTTCGAGTCTTCGACAGAGCCGATCATTCTCGACCGAAACTGCCACCCGCACCCTCAGCCCAGAATCCGATTGGGACGACACTGGCGAGGACTACTTCTGAAGCATTGGACGAAATCATCAGCGAAACAAAACAGGAGGGAAGCGATGGATCAGCAAGGTAACCGTGCAGATGGTGCGCAGAACCGCACGTGGGTCGAGCGCAGAGGGGATCGCGTACTTGTCATAACGCGGATGTTCGACACGCCACGGAGCACGGCTTACAGGGCGTGGAGCCAGCCGGAGCTGTTCCAGCGCTGGTGGGTGCCAAAATCGGCACACGGCGTTTCGCTCGTGTCGTGCGACATGGACGTTCGCACCGGGGGCAAATATCGACTGGAGTTCGCGTCCGGCGGCTCCGCCGTGATGGCATTCTACGGCAAGTATCTCGAGGTAGTGCCTAACGAGCGCATCATCTGGACCAACGACGAGGACGAAGAGGGCGCGGTGACGACTGTGACCTTCGAGGACCAGGGCGGGAAGACGCTGCTGAGTTTGCACGAAGTCTATTTGTCCAACGAGGCGCTCGAGGAAGCATTACAGGGCTCGGCGGCGGCATTGCCGGAACAGTTGGATCAGCTCGATGAATTTCTTTTCAGAACTGGCGATCAGCTCAGGTCGAGAAACTCGACTTAGGTTAACGTCATGTGAAATGAATCCAATGACTTTTCCGGCCGGAGGGGTGGCACAATGCTGACTGGCAGATCAGAGTCTGGAGGGAGACTGTCCGACTTTGTTCGAGTTGAGTCAAAAGCTGCCGTTCCCCATTCGCTTCGGCTGCGCGCAGGTTCGAGGAGCAAGCTATGCCATGAAAATTCATTATGATTGGCATTTCAATAAGTCTGCGGATTTCACTCCGTTGGACATGCTAGAAGATGAATAGGCAGCCAAATCGGCGTGTAGTTGACTAAAATGTCGTGGCCCCATAGATGCTGCGCACGTTCATCAACCCGCAACGGAGCCTTCCATGGCAGATCTTACTGCAACTGAATTAAGAGAAACGGCACCCAAACCTGCAGCCGTCGTTGTAGCCCCGGCTGAGAAGAAAAAAACCTCACGGCCGCTCAAGACAAAAGTTGGCTCCAGAGCGACTGCCCCGAAGAGCGGAGCGGCTAAGGGATCGCTCGATGACGCTTCAGCACCGGCCGCGCGGACAGGCAGGAAGATCCACTCTGCGCGGGAGCGCGCCGACAAGCTTGCTCAGATTGCTAAAGCAATCAAAAGCGGCGAACCGCTCAAGAGCGCGGTTAAACAGGTGGGTATTTCGGAACCGACCTATTATCAATGGAAGAAGGCCGCAGCGCCCGCGCCAGCCGGCGACGAATTGACGGATCTTCTCGCGCTCGAAAAGGAGAACAAGCGGCTGAAGAGCATGCTTGCCGAACGGCTGCGCAAGGAGAACGCGGAACTGAAGCGGAAGCTCGGCCTTTAATCGAGCCGGAGTCGGGGTCAGTTGCCGCCCCTCTGTAAGATTCCACCCAAGCAGAGAATTCATCTTGAGGTAGTCTTCGAGCCTATGGCGGAAGTTCGCGAGGGACCCAAACGGCTGTCTGGGGAAGGGGACCGTTTCCGCTTTCCAGTGCAGTAACTGCGGGATCTGCCATTTACTGACATGGGTACAGTGTCGCAGGAATGTCTGATTGGGGACGATAGGAGGTCGTCTGCCATGGGACGTCTTTCGTTGAAGGGCGACATGCAGTTCTAAGTCAAGCCACCTCATCCATTGTGCACACGCTCCGTATGCAGGTCCGCAGCCAGCGATGCGCCAGGTCGCCATCCATGCGGGGATGCCAAAGCATCGAGACGGTGAAGGGCGGCACATGGAACGGCAGCGCAAAACTTTGAAGGCCTTTGCGAAGACCTTCAGTGTGGCGCTCGGGAACGATGGCGATGAGATCGGTCTGGCGGGCAAGCGCAATGGCGGTCGAGAAGCCATTGACGATGGTTGCGATCCTTCGCTCCAGCCCCTCCGCGCGCATCGCATCGTCGACTTCCCCGCTGTGCAGGCCGCGGCGAAGGACAAGAATATGTCCGCAACGTCGGCAAACGGAGCGGCGTTCATTGGCTCGCTGATTGCAGGGTTTCCCTTTCTTGCGACGCCGATCCAGCGATCTTCGAATAGCGCAATGGCGCGCAGCTCGGGTGCAGTCTGTTCGTCGATCACGCCGGTTTCCAAGTCCACCTCGCCCTCGCGTAGAGGAGCGCTCTCCTTATCGAGTTTGGTCAGAAAGTGCAGCGTCACACCGGGGGCCTGAGCTGCAATCTGCGCAATCAGGCGCGGACCGAAGGTTTCTGCAAAGCCCTCGCTGCTGCGCAAGGTGAAGCGGCGTTTCAGTTGGGTTAGATCGAGCTTTGCCGCTGGGCGAAGCACCGCATTGGCGCCATCGACCAAGGCGCCGACCTGACCGCGCAGTTCGAGGGCCCGCGGCGTCGGCACCAGGCCGCGTCCAGCCCGCACCAGCAGCGGATCGCCGGTTACTTCCCGCAGCCGTGCCAAGGCCCGGCTCATTGCCGAAGGGCTCAGCCGCAGCCGCCTTGCGGCGCCCGCCACGCTGCCCTCGGCGAGCAGCACATCCAGCGTCACGAGAAGATTGAGGTCAGGCATCGGCGCCTCCAATCCGGGACATGGCGTCCGATGCACTTATGAAGTGCGATCAGTGCGCGTTCCGCAATATCGCGCATCGAGCTATCTGACAAGCAGTCTTGCCAAAGGAGCCCGCAATGTCTGACAGCCTCGTCATCCCAGTGCCTGACCGCACCACAAATCCGTATCGGGCCAAGCTTGCCGCACTTTCATTGGCAATGCTGCTTCCCTCTCTTGGCACCAGCATCGCCAATGTCGCGCTGCCGGCTCTCGCCGCGGACTTTCATTCGCCCTTTGCCACTGTGCAGTGGGTGGTGATTGCCTATCTCTTGGCGGTGACCACCATGATCGTCGGCGCCGGCCGCTTGGGGGACATGCTCGGCCGCCGGCGGATGCTGCTTTTCGGGATGGCGGTCTTTGCGCTCGCCTCGCTCGGCGGCGCCTTCGCCTCGACATTGTGGATGCTTGTTGTCCTTCGCGGCGTTCAGGGCTTGGGAGCAGCCATCATGATGGCGCTGACCGTCGCCTCGGTAGGCGACATGGTTCCGAAGGAGCGCACCGGCAGCGCAATGGGTCTGCTGGGCACCGTATCCGCGGTCGGGACCGCAACGGGGCCAATGCTGGGCGGAGCGCTGCTCGGCAGCTTTGGCTGGCCGGCTGTATTCATGTTTATGGCGGCGGCAGGTGCTGCCGCCTTCCTGGTCGGGTACAGGGTGTTTCCAATCGACTCCATAGTGGAACGGAAGCGCTTGGGGTTCGATTTCGCAGGGATGGCGGCGCTGGCACTCTCCATATGTGCCTTCGCTCTGGCAACCACGGTCGGCGGCGCAATGCCTGGCTATGTCAACGCAGCCCTGGCTGCCGGTGCCCTCGCTGGTATTGTCGCCTTTGTCTGGATTGAATCCCGCGTGGCCGATCCACTGGTTCATCTGGCGCTGCTCAAGGAAAGTGCCTTGAGTGCCGGACTGATCGCAATGGCGCTTGTCTCGACCATCCTCATGGCGACGCTCGTTGTCGGACCGTTCTACCTCTCCGGTGTGCTCGGGCTCGACCCGCTGCAGACCGGGCTCGCGATGGCGGTCGGTCCGGCAGTTTCCGCGCTGACCGGCATTCCGGCGGGCCAGCTCGTCGATCGTCTTGGCGCTGCATGGGTTGCGAGCACAGGTCTGCTGGCCGTCGCCTTCGGCTCGGTCATCATGACCGTGCTCCCCGGCGCAACAGGCGTTGCCGGCTATGTCGTGGGCCTCGCCGTCATTACCGCAGGCTACGCGCTGTTCCAGGCGGCAAACAATACAGCAGTCATGAACGGCGCAGCGAATGAGCGGCGCGGGGTCGTCTCTGCTCTCTTGGGGCTGTCCCGCAATCTTGGCTTAATTGCTGGAGCCTCGGCTATGGGCGCGGTCTTTGCGTTCGGTTCGAATGGCTCGGTTCCCTGGCTTGGCAAAGGCGACGAAGCCGGGCTGACCTTGACATATGCGGTCGCGGGGGTATTGGCCCTTATTGCTCTTGGCGTGGCGAGTTCGGTACAGCAAGAAAATAGAGGACCGCAAGGCAAGCTAGAGGTCTGAAATGGGGCCGGGAGAAGACCGTCCGCTATCGCTAGAAACCCAACCGAAACCTGCCGTCGGCATTTCCCTATTCCTGGGCCTTTCGAGCGCGTCTTCCCTAGAGGACATACCGACGCGCATGTTTGGGCTCTTTGGTCGAACTTATTGCTCGTCCCGGTACCTCAGCAGGACGGCCCTGTCCAAAACCTCGATCTTTCCATAGCCGGTGTAAACCGCGCCGCTTGTCGCGATCCTGGCCAATTCCTCGCTCACTGTCGTTCTGGCCAGGCCCAGGAACTTCGCCAGCTGGTCATGTGTCAGCTTCACCTCCGCTGAGTGCTCGGTGAGCTTGAGCAGTCTGCGGCAGACCCTCGCCCTTACCGAAAGGGCCAAGCTCTCGGCCAACAGCGTTACAGCAGTCCTTACGTTGATGTGGCTGAGCCGGTAATAGCTTTGCCAATGATGCGGATTTCGCTCCAGGTCGGCCCTGATCGCCGCGTGCGGAATGTGAAGCAACCTGCAGTCCGACGCCACAGACAACGTCACCAGGCGGGGCTCGTCGGAAAGCTCGGCGCTGTCTCCGATCCAAAAGCCGGGTTCGGCCCGGTAGAAGCTGGTGGGCTCCTCGGCAATCAGCGGGAAAGTCAACTCGACCGCACCGGTAGCAAGGCCGTAGAGCCCATCGGACGCATCGCCGGCGAAATAAATGGTCTGGCCGGCAACATAGTTCTGCCAGTGCGCGACCGTCGAAGCCCAGCGCCTGAACTCGACGGGTTGATCCGAGAGCCAGCCAACCTGATCCAACGGCGCGAGATCGAGCGTTCGCTGACGCAAATTGTTCCCCATCCGACAATCTCCCCACGGCGCTGACGGTAACATTGCGTGCAGCTGCCGCAAAGCCAGCTGCTCTGCCGTTTTCAAGGAGAGATTCCCAATGCGAACGTTACACATAGCTGCGACATGGGCCTGTCAGGCGGTCGCTGTTCTTTTGTTGGTCATGTCTGTCGCCAGCGCATCGGCGCAGGACAAAAAACCGAACATCCTCGTGATCTGGGGCGATGACATCGGCACATGGAACATCAGCCGCAACAATCGCGGCATGATGGGATACGAGACGCCCAACATCGACCGCATCGCGACGAGGGCATCAGCTTCACCGACTATTATGCCCAGCAGAGCTGCACGGCCGGACGCGCGGCATTCATCGGCGGCAACGTGCCGGTTCGAACCGGCATGACCAAGGTCGGGCTGCCCGGCGCTCCGCAGGGCTGGCAGAAAACCGACGTAACCATGGCGACGATCCTGAAGATCGCAAGGCTATGTCACCGGCCAGTTCGGCAAGAACCACCAGGGCGACCGTGACGAGCACCTGCCGACGATGCACGGGTTCGACGAGTTCCTGGGCAACCTCTACCACCTGAATGCCGAGGAGGAACCGGAGCATCGCGACTATCCGAAAGATCCCGGAGTTCGCCAAGAAATTCGGTCCGCGCGGCGTGATCCATTCCTGGGCCAATGCCGACGGCACCCAGAGGATCGAGAATACAGGCCCCCTTACCAAGAGGCGCATGGAAACGATCGACGACGAGACGGTGAAGGAAGCAAAGCGCTTCATCAGCGACGCAACCAAGGCCGGCCAGCCCTTCTTCGTTTGGTGGAACGGCACGCGCATGCATTTCCGCACGCATGTCAAGGCCGAGAACATCGGGATTTCCGGCCAGGACGAGTACGGCGACGGCATGGTCGAGCACGATATGCATGTCGGCGAACTGCTGAAGCTGATCGATGATCTCGGCATCTCAGACGACACCATAGTCATGTACTCGACCGACAATGGCCCGCACTACAATACATGGCCGGATGCTGGAACGACGCCGTTCCGCAGCGAGAAGAACTCCAACTGGGAGGGCGCATATCGCGTTCCCGCGTTCGTGCGCTGGCCAGGAAAGTTCCCGGCCGGGAAGACCCTGAACGGCATCGTATCGCACGAGGACTGGCTTCCGACGTTCGCAGCCGTCGCGGGTGCATCGGACGTCAAGGAACAGCTCGCCCAGGGTGTCGAGTTCAATGGCCGCAAGTACCGGAACTACATCGACGGCTACAACATGCTCGACTACCTGTCGGGCAAGACGAAGGAATCACCGCGCCATGAGTTCTGGTACGTCAACGACGACGGCGAGATTGTCGCCGCACGCTATGACGACTGGAAGGTCGTGTTCCTGGAAAACCGCGGCCAGGCATTCGGTGTATGGCGAGAGCCCTTCGTCGAATTGCGCGCCCCGCTATTGTTCAATCTGCGGCGCGATCCGTTCGAGAAGGCGCAGCACAACTCCAACACCTACAACGACTGGTGGCTCGACCGCGCCTTCGTGCTGGTTCCCGATACAGACGCTGGCGACGAAGTTCCTCATGACCATGCAGGAATATCCGCCCAGCCAGACTCCCGGAGCATTCAACCTCAGCCGGGTCCAGCAAATGCTGAACGACGCGCAGTAGCGGGAGTTGTCCAGCCCAAAAGACCGACCGGAGGATCGAATGATCCTCCGGTTTCTTTTTTCGTATCTGAAGTATCGTCGTCAACTTCGATAAACTGCCGCCTTCTGGCATTCATCTTGTTGGCAGTCGGTTTGTCCGCCAACGCAGTCTTGCCTGCGCGCGACCATCGAGGCCTGGCGCCTGAACTCTTCCGGGTGATCTCGCCATCCTGGTCCTATGGCGCCAGCTCGAGGCGGGCCGGCAGCTGGACAACTTTGCTGCTTTCAGGCCCCCGGCTTTCAATGCGGGCCGTGGGCACCGTGCAGGAAGTTGGCCATCGGGTCGGCACCGTCAAGGCGCGGGACGATATTCCAGCCGTCCTTCCCTTTGCGGGGCGACATAGATCGTCTCGCCTTCCTTTATCGTCTCCTGGACCGTCAGTTGGTCCAGCGTCTCGGGGTCGACTACAGTCGGGTCGTTGGACAGGATGACCAGATCGGCCAGCTTGCCCACTTCGATCGATCCCTTGGTGTCTTCCTCGAAGTTCTGCCAGGCGGGCCAGATCGTCATCGCCTTCAGCGCGGTCATCACGTCGACCCGGTGTTCCGGCCCGATGATGTCGCCCGACCGCGACCGGCGGGTGACCGTCGCGTCCAGCACGCGCATCGAATCGGGGAAGGCGACCGGCGCGTCGTGGTGCGAGGAAAACCGCATCCCCCGCTCCATCGCCCAGCCGGTCGGCGAGATGTCGTCGGCGAGTTCCGGGCCGACGGTGTGGTCGCGGTGCCAGTCGCCCCAGTAGAAGGTGTGCATCGGGAACAGCGACGGCGAGATCGACAGCCGGTTCATGGCGTCCATCTGGTCCTCGCGCATGAACTGGCCGTGGATCAGCGTCGGGCGGCGTTCCGGGTCGGCGCCATACTTGTCGGTCGCGGCCTGCACAGCGGCGATCAGCACGTCGGACGCGCCCTCGCCATTGGCATGGGTGATGATGTGGATGCCGGCGCGCGAACGCGTCATCGATGGCCTTTGTCACCAGCTCGGTCGAGGCGGCGGCATAGCCAAGGTAGCCCGGCGGGTAATTGCCCACGGGGTCGTAATAGGGCCGGTCGCGCAGCGCGGTGAAGCCCTGGGGCGACCCGTCGATGGTCAGCTTGGCGCCGGCCACGCGAAAGCGGTTCTTGTAGGTCGGGCTGTAGGCGCTCCTTGATGTAGTCGATCCCGGTGATCAGGATGTCGGGATAGGTCAGCACGTCGATCTTGAAGCGCCCCTCCTCGCCCGCGATCCGCAGCGCATCGACCTGCGGCGGGGTCGAGCGGCCCTCGATCGCGGTGGTATAGCCGTATTCGGCCCAAAGCTCGGACCCGGCTTGAGCTATGGTCTTCATCGACTCGACGTCAAGATCGGCCAGGAGCTTCATTGCCGATCCGATGAAGGCGTTTTCCTCCAGGATGCCGGTCGGATTGCCGTCCGCGTCCTTGAGGATGACCCCGCCGGGCGGGTTCGGCGTGTCGCGGGTGATCCCGACCTTGGCCAGCGCCAGGCTGTTCAGCGCGCCAAGATGCGACGACTGGTGGATCAGCAGCACCGGGTATTCGGTCGAGATCGCGTCAAGCTCGGCCAGCGTCGGATCGCGCCGTTCGGCCAGCGTGGACTTGTCCCAGCCGAAGCCCATGATGATGCCGGTCGCCTTCACCGTCTCCTCGTTCTCGGCCACCCAGTCGCGGATCGTCTGCTGCAAGGACGGGATGTCCTTCACGTCGCCGTCCGGCGGGGCCAGGATGTTGGCGGTCAGCGCCTGCACGCCGCCGATGAAGACATGCCCGTGCGCGTCGAAGAAGCCGGGTAGCAGGGCGCGCCCGTCAAGTGTCGATTACCTCGGTGCCGTCGCCCTTGAACGCCTCGATCTCCTCGGCAGTGCCAACGGCGATGATGATGCCGTCCTTGATCGCCACCGCCTCGGCGCGGGGCTGGGCGTCGTTCATCGTCAGGACCGGGCCGCCGGTGAAGATGCGGTCGGCCACATCTTGCGCGAACGACGGCAGTGCCATCGTCAGGCTCAAGGCGGACGCGACGAGGCCGGTGAACTTCATGGGCGAGACATTTCCGCCGATTACAGGCTGCAAGGATAACAGCTGTCCTTACGGAATATTTCAAGCAAAAAGTGTAGAGTGTTGGGCTGCCGACCGAAATCGAAGCGCCGATTTGGGGCCAAAGCTGTTCGGCCGCTCCGGGGCCGGCAGCAGACGGGCAGCTAACCACCGAAGATGCTCAAGTGCGGTCATAATTGCTGGGCCGGAACACCTGGCCCGACCCCGGCTGACAGGATCATGCCTGCGTTCGCTATCGTCTTTCTTTTCAGGTAACCATTGGCTGAAATGGTCCGCCTGAACAGGCGCGCAACGCCCGTACCGTATTGCTGAGGAACGGCAGGCAGCGACTGTCTGGGACTAACGCGGCGGGCGCATCCCAGCGGCCATGAGGAGCACAGGCTTCTCACTTGATCTCTTCGAAATCGTAAAGCACCCAGGAGCGGTCGAAGAAGGGCTCCGTCGGGCCGTAAAGCCTGAAATAGGAGAACCATGACTTGCCAGGCAGGGATTGCACCCAGTTGCTCTCCATACCCTCCGGGGCCTTTGGGCCGACATAGAGGTCAACCGACCCGTCTGCGTTCGTCTTGAGGTCCATGCGAGACGAGCGGTCGGCCTGCTGCGTCGGATTGTCGATCAGCGCGCGCGTGTCGGTATCATAGACAGTCATCGACCAGAAATTCGCCACCGGTGCATCCTTCGCAACCCGGAGCCGGTAGGTCTTGCTGCCATCGAGCCAGTTGCCCGATTTGTCCTTGTATGTGCCGAGGTAAATTTGACCTACGCCCGGCGTTGTCGTCACCATTCCCGCCGATGTCGTCGTTGCCTCGTAAAACCAGGCTGCGCGCTCGTCGAGTTCATCGTAAGTCTCGGCGCGCTGGCTTGGGTCAAGCACCAGTGCGAATTCCCACAGGCTGCCATCGACATAATGGGCGGCCGGAAACCGTTTCTCGAAGTCGTTTGCTTTTGCCATCGCCTCCCCGACGACAGCGGCTTCTGTCAGCAGCCTGGCCTGGCGTTCATCGGGCGTGAACGGTTTTCCCTTCTCGATTCCAAGCGGCTTGAGCATGGCCATGAAAAACCGGTCCCGCTCCTGCACGGGCTCGCGATTGATGATGTCTGAAAGGGCCTGCCAATAGGCGAGGCCGCGCTGCTGCGTCTGTGACCACGCCTTGCCCTTGACGTCGACAAACCGAACCTTGGAGGGATTGTCCTTGCTGGCGAGCGGATAGATCTTCAAAGCATCGAGAAGCGCCTGCACCTTGGCCGGGTCGCGCTCCAGTGCTCGAAAGCCCCAGAACACGTTCGTGGTCGACGGATTGACGACGTAGTATCCCTCGGTGTTTTCCACCTGCTGGCCGGGGCCTACAAGCAAATACTTTCCGCCCTTGCCCTTGTCTGGTCCGGTCTGGCCCATGTCGACGACTGGCCGCTGCCACATGTCGTTGACGAAGCCGGCGACAGCGCCTTCCGGCATGTCCACGACGACCGGACCAGTCTCTGCAAGATTGAAGAAGCTGATGACGTAGGGCGTCGTTGCATTTGCCGTTAGGATGCCACGCTTGCTGACGAAGTCGTTGTATATGATGACGTCGCCGGACCTGGCACCGAAACTGTCTTCATGTGCCTTCTGCCAGTTGGCCATGCCGACGATCGGCAACGCCCAAAGATATGCCTGCGTGGCCCGCTGAAAGTCACGTTCGTCGTAGAGCTTGGCGATTGTGGCATCGGTCGGATAACTGCCCTGGAATTCCAGATCCCCTATTCGCGTCGGGACAGTCTCTGCGCGAACGACCGAACAAAGCGTAACGCTGGCTGCGAGCGCTGCGAGAACAACCATCTTCGATTTCATCGATTTCCTCCCTCCGGAATCGCTGTCTAGTCGGCCGGTGTCGGCTGAGGCGCCTGCCACTCGCCGGCAGCCAGCTTTCCTTGCGGCCCATACATTCTGAGCACCATGAAGAACGGTCCCTGCTGCGGCGTCGGAAGCCAGTTGGACTCCTTGTCTCCTCCGGGGGACGTCGGTTGCAGATAGATGTCGACCGAGCCGTCGGTATTGGTCTTGAGCCCATCCGTCCTGCTGCCGATTGCGTAGCGTTCGATAGGGTTGTCGACGAGCAACCGGTCCGGCAGGTTGTACATGGTCATCGACCAGAAGAACTTTACCGGCGGCACCTGATCCTTGGAAAACCGCAGCACGTAACGCTTGCTGCCGTCGAGTGCCTGGCCATTCGCATCCATGTTGTAAGCGGAGTAGTAGGCCTCCTCCTTCGAGTTCCCATAGATGCCGATGGCGGCGCCGACGGCACGTCGCATGACGTAGTCCGGACCCAGAAACTCCCGCGTTCCGAAGAGGTCGACCGAGCTGGTCGTCTTGGCGAGTTCCGCCTGAAGCTTGCCCGCTCCTTCCTTGATGCCGGCCTCGATCGCAGATCGTGTCGCCGGGTCGATGGTCGCCGGATCAAAGGCATGGCCCGGACCAATGCCGATGCTGGCAAAGCGCTCCAACATTGCCTTCTCGCTCTCGACCGCCGGGGCAAACCGAAGCAGGAAGTTCAGGTAGTCGATGAAGCCGATGGAATTGGCGCGAGCCTCGTCCCATGCGGGAAACTGAAAGGATGGCGCGGGCACCGGAGGTTTCCCACCCGTGAACTCACTGAGCGGCCGGATCCGATACTGCTGCTGCATCGCAATCAGGCCATCACGGTCCGCAGGGCCGGACCAGCTTGTCCGCGTCAGGGTACCAATGATTTCAGTCTCTGCGCGCAATACCTTCGTGATGCCGGCCGGCGTCTCTCCCGTCCAGTTCGGTCCCACGAAGAGATAGTTGCCCGCTTCGGTGCCGGTCGCCCGCGCGCCGAGATAGGCAAAATTGTGCGTGTAGAGATCGAACCACTGCATGACGTAGTACCGGTCTGGCGACGCTGGAACTGAGACCACCATCGGCTCTGTCCGAAGATCAAGCCAGGCCCAGGAATAGGGTGTGTCGTTGCTGGGTGTGACGATGTCCTTGTCGGCCGGGCTAAAGCCACGCGAGTAATGACGGAAACGATTGAACCCGCCTACATAACCGGGGAACGAAGGATCGACTGCCTGCTGAAACAGCGTCTTGTAATTGTAGAGCATCGGATAGGCATAGAGATAGGCGTCAGCTGCAATTTCCTTTGCTTCATCCGGGGAAGCCGTCTGGGCACGCAGGGAAGTGCCAATCAAGACTGCAAACATGACTGCAGAGGCAAGTGCGGCGACATGAGCGAGTGATTTCGGCATTGTGTTTCTACCTCGATCGGCGGCCATCGGACCGCAATCAAACTGACAGGATCAATGCGTCTGCTGATCGGCATTTGTCCCGGACGGAATTTCTCTAACAGGCCAGACACAATTCTACGCGGCGTGGCTGGGCTCAGACAATGCAGAGCGTGCCAATCAGATCATGCCGCCTTCCGCTATGCGCGAGATCGCTCTTTCGCAAGCGTGTCGCTGGGAAGTTCACCGAAGAGATCACGATACCGGCGCGACATTCGGCCCAGTTCGCTGATCCCCCATTGATTGGCGATGAGTGCGACGGTGCAGGCCCGCTCCGCGTCGCTTGCTAAGTCTTGCCGGATGCGGTGCAGTCGCAGGCGCCTTATGTACATTTGGGGCGTATCGTCCAGAATCTCAGCAAAGGCACGAAACAGTGTCCTGCGAGAAGTGCGGGCGGCCTTCGCCAGCGTGTCCGGCGATATTGGCTCCGCCAGATTTTCCATAATGTAGTTGCGTGCCCGACGGACGATCATGGCGTGTGAATCCATTCGGCCCAGTCGATTAAGCACTCTTGGTGCGCGGCCGAGGTGAGCAATCAACGCGCGCAGCAGTTCTTCGCCGTTGCGGGTATCGCGCATCTGGTCGCGACTGCCGGCATGAATGCGTTCGAAGGCATGACGAATTCGCCGGAGCGTCGCTTTTGCCATTGGCTGTGCATGCAGCCCGGTGCCCCCCAAGACCGGCCGGTCAAGGACGAACTCGTCTTCGGCCGCCAACTGTTCAAGGCGGTCGAGCGAAAGCGTTGCCGTCGCATAGAGCGAGCCTGGCGTGTAGAACGCATCATGCTCATCGGCCCCATGAAAAACACCGACGGCGCCGGAGTTGGTTTCGGCAAGCCAGTGACGAGTGCCGCTACCCATCCGGAGGCCGACTCCGACAGTGATCTGATCGACCGAGAGCGGACCCCTAAGCGCTACCTGGCCATGGATCAGGCCGCTGGAATAGAGGACATCACCGCGTTGCGCGAAAGTCAGATTACCCGAGAGAGAAGCGGTCGACATCTGCGTTGCCTCGAGCCCAGCGCCATAGACCGCATCACGCAGGTCTTCTATCCGGGCAATCGGAACACTTGTCCAAGTTGCGTCCATATTGCGGGCGCTCGACTTACTCCCAATAAATAACAATCTACACCAACTCCGCCAACCAACCTAGCTCACCTTAGCGGCTTGCTCGGCGAGAACAACTCAGTCTAGGGCTCTCGTCAGTTGGCGGCCGGCGGAGAGCAGGTTGACCTGCCGCCGGTTTTTCGGACACTAATTACCCTGGATGACAAATCAGTAGCAGGTCACTGAGGTAACACGTCCGCTTCTGGGTGCCGCGAAAAGGTAGCCAAACGGCGGATATGGGGCGCAAAGCTGCCGGTCAATTTGCGTCGCAAAGAATGGTTAAGACAGCTTCCGACTGCGCCCTGTCCCAAGGCGTCCTCGTCGTTTCCCCTATTGGCCAATGTTGGCCGAAGGAGAATGACGATGGGTATTTCACAGTATGATCCGGCAGCCAAAGGGCGACCGGCATGGAACGTGGGCCGGCAGGTCGGAGCCAAGCGAGCGCTCAAGCCGCGGCAGATTTGGGCGATCCGTTTCTTCCTCGATCGCGAAGGACGCATGCGGGATCGTGCCTTGTTCGACCTCGCAATAGACAGCAAACTGCGAGGATGCGACCTCGTGAAGATCAAGATTGGCACGCTCGTCGCGGGTCCGAACATACGGGCCCGCTCAATGGTGATCCAGCAGAAGACCGGCAGGCCGGTCCAGTTCGAGATCACGTCAGATGCGCGAGCCAGTCTTCAGGCATGGCTTGAGAGGCGCGGCGGAACGGTGGATGACTACGCCTTTCCAAGTCGCGTTGACACCTGCAGCCATTTGAGTACGAGGCAATATGCGCGACTGGTGGACGAATGGGTCTCGGCAATCGGCCTGCGACGCGAAGAGTATGGAACGCACTCGCTTCGCCGAACCAAGGCATCAATCATCTACAAGGCCACGGGTAATCTCCGCGCGGTTCAGATCCTGCTCGGCCATACCAAGATTGAGAACACGGTGCGGTACCTCGGTGTCGATGTGGAAGATGCCCTCGAGCTCGCCGAGGCGACGGAGGTCTGATCGAAGCGGCTCCACTGTCTTGGTGGGGCCGCTTTGCGCCCCTTTTTTAGCCATCTACCCTCTGCATTCAATGCACCAAAAGCAGTCTTTCCGGATTGCAGGGCTGACCGCGACCGTAAACCGTTCCATCGCTCCTTCCACGCCGCGGGTCGGCAATGAGCAGATATTATAATTGCGGCAAACCGTAGAAGCTGTTTGCCAATGGCCGGTCTTGCATCCAACGCAGATTTACACAAATCTTCAACTCAGCAGGCCGGTCATCCAATGGTTTTCGCTTCAATGTTCACAAGACCTGTGACTTTAGGCGGAAAGTTTGTTGAAGGAATGCGCCATGACAACAAAATCCGAAGCCATAACTCCGGAAATCATCAACCGTCTGCAAGCAGGCGTCCCTCCCGCGCTGGCCCTTTTGGCAGGAATGCAGCTTGATGTATTTACGGCATTTGCAGATGACAGTCTTACTGTTGCGGAAGTTGCCCACAAACTCTCACTACCACAGGGTCGTCTTTCGCGGCTCTTGAATGCCCTGGTGGTTGCCGGCCTTCTCGTCCGTAACGGAGCGTATTACGCCAATTCGGCGGAGGCGAGAGAATTTCTAGTGAAGGGAAAGTCTGCGTATGTTGGCGGCAGCCATGATTTGACTAGTGAACTTTGGTCTGCTGATCTGCATACTGCGCGATCGATTAAATCTGGCGAGCCGGGTGCCCCGCTCGATTTTTCCAGCATGGACCAGACCGCCTTGGCGTCATTCTTTTGGAGTTTGATGCCGTACTCTCTGGCTACGGGCCGAGACCTAGCCGCTGCTTTCGATTTCTCGACTTGCACGTCGGTGATCGATGTAGGCGGAGGCGCAGGTGGCGTGTTGGCTGGATTATTCGAAACTTGGCCGAGATTGCGCGGCACGCTTTTCGAACTGCCGAATGTCGCGGACGCCATAGCTGCACGTACTCACCGCGAACCATGGTTCGACCGGGTTGTCGTCGAAGCCGGAAACATCCTGATGGCTCCGCCATCGTCCTTGCACGACGCTGCCATCCTCAGGGCGGTGCTCCAGGTGATGTCGCCGGATGAGGCAAGAATAGCGGTCGCCAACGTCTACAGTGGGTTGCGACCGGGTGGCGCCATTTACATTTCAGGCAGCGGTATCATCGACAATAGCCGCCTATCGCCGGAAGCGAGCATCTATTTTGACCTAACGCTCATGAACCTTTACCCGGAGGGCAGGGCATACACGATAAATGAGCATTTCGCCTGGCTAGAGCGGCCGGTTTTCTCGAAAAGGGGCAAAGCAAGTTGAGGAGCGGAGCGACGGTCATTTTCGGCCGTAAATCGGCCCGTCAGATATGACTAATGACCTGAGCTCTTGAGAGTTCCGATTTTGATTTCTGGTCTTATGAGGCCTGTTTATCCATGTCGATGGCGAGAATGTCGCGATGGAGGCGGCTGTAGGCCCGCCCGCCCCAATACGACGTAAGTCGGCAGGGCGCACGTTGGCGATGGCATGCGCCGTCGCAAAGGCGGAATGTATGCTACCGCTCGCGGCTGGCTCGCCCCAAGTAGCTTGCCACAATTGGGGCCAGCGCTTTTGCAGAAGAGCGCTGGCCTTTTTTTCCTGTTTTTTCTTTTGCCGGCGCAGGCGCCTTAACTATGGCGCCGATGATCGCTCAGCGCTCGAAGCTGGGCTGTCATGCAGGTTTCGCCGAACGGTGAGCGAGTGCTTGAGGCACTATCTAGCTTGTTCTGCGCTAGTTGCTCCGTCACCAATTACCAGCGTATTGATCAAGCTTATGAGCATATGCAAATTCGACGTCGGCTTTAGTCAAGCCGATGTCACGAAGTTGCGTATCGGACAATTGGCCGAGTTCGCGGGCCATGTTTCGGCGAGCCTGCCATTGATTGAATAATGCCAGAAAGCTTTTAAGGGCAAGATTAACGTGAGCAGTTGGGACACGCAGTATATTCTGGTCTGCTGTCACGTACCGGTTTTCATGGATGGTCATGGTAACCTCCGCTGGCAAGGATGCTCGAATGACGGTCACCATGACGGCAGAAGGGCGGTAAGGCGCCAGGGCAGCTTCGGAAGCGTTCCGCTTCAGATTGTGAACTGGCCTTAGACCTCAGCAAGGTCTAACTTGCGGCAAAGGAGCGCTCAGCCATGACGCGACGGCCTTACGGACTGCTCTGCCCGATCTCGCGCGCCTGCGAGTTCCTGGAGCCGCGCTGGACGATCCAAATCCTGACCGAGCTCTGGAACGGCTCGACCCGCTTCAACGACATTCGCAAGGGGGTGGGCAACATCTCGTCCGCTCTCTTGTCGAGGCGGCTCAAGGAGATGGAAGCGTTGGGCCTGGTCGAGCGCGTCGAGGACGAGGCGACGGGCACCATCGGCTATTTCCGCACCGAGAAGTCGATCAAGCTCGAGCCGGTGATGAACGCGCTGGCGGAATGGGCGCAATGCAACATCGAGGCGGAGATCGCCCTCAGCGACGTGAATGTTTCGACCCTCATGTGGGTCGTGCGGCGAAAGATCGACCTCGCTGAATTGCCGCGGCGGCGCGCCGTGATCCGCTTCCATTTCCGCGACGATCCCCCACCGAAGTATCCCCATTACTGGTTTGTGGTCGAGCCAGGCGCGGACTTGCCCGAGCTATGCTCGCTCGACCCCCGGCGGGATGTCGATCTTTACGTCGAGACCAGCGTTGTTTCGCTGGGAGCCATCCTGGAGGGCCGCTCCAGCATCGAGCGTGAGAAAGAAAGGGGCGGTCTTTTCCTGAGCGGCGACGCCGGTCTTGCCCGCAGCATGGACCGTTGGCTGCGAACCTCGGTCTATGCGACGCTTGAGGGCATCGCCCTCCTTCCCTAGACTAATAGGGTTGTGTTCCGTTCCACAGATCAGGTAGGGCTTAGTGAGTCCCAAGGGGTCAGTCCGCTCCGGTGAGCCGAACTTTGGGATCCGACACTCGACGCGGTCATCGCGGCGCCGGGCAATCACAGGGTTGTATTTGAGAACGAACGGTTGCGCGTCCTCGAGGTGATGCTCGGGCCCGACGAGGAAGAGCCGGTTCACCATCACCGCTGGCCATCGGTCTTCGTGTTCGACCAGGTCCAGGGTCCGATCCACGACTTTGCCCCGGACGGCACCATGATGCCACCGAACCGGGACGTGATCCAGGCGATCCAAGCGTGGGATGGAAAGGGCTGCCTTGTGGTGCACATGGCTCCGCAACCGGCAGGCCGGGTCCTGAATGCTTCTGGCAAGGCACTTCATGGCATCAGGGTAGAAATGAAGTCATAAGGGACGTCCTCGCGGAGCGATCATCATGCCTATCGAGGACACACCTGCGTCCCGCAGCCTGCATTTGCAGTGCGGCTGGGTGGGTCGCTTGCATCCTAAGACTAACATTCCGTTTCCGATGCCCCTACCGTCCTTATAGCCTCGAACGAACGGCAGTTCCGCGTGACGCCACAAGCGCGCCGTACAGCGACGATGGGGTCGTTCGCCGAACGTTGGCTTTCTCCGCTTCTCCGCCAGAATTGGACCGCCCGCAGTCGGCCCCGGAAACGCCGAAATCCGGTTCCTTTCGAATGACAGTTTCGGGCCGCGGGCAACCCAAGCTGAACGACCGCGATGGGTCGTTTGCCTGACGTCGGCTTTCTCAGTATCTCAGCCAAAACCGGACAGTCCGCAGTCGGCCCCACTTCTGCCGTTCAGCTTTGCGCCCATCGTCATCACCGGCGATTTCTTCGTTACACGGCCGCGCATTGTGCTCGACCTAGAAGCAGCCCTGCGCGGACTTGATCTTGCCGATGTCGAGGATCGCGTGCTGCGGTTCTTCAACGAAGCCGGGGTCGGCCTACTCACCGCCGCCCCGGCAGATTTCATCGCCGCAATCCGCCAGGCCGTTCCGGAAATACAACCGGCCTCCGCGAGGCGATTGAAGATCTCGAAAAAAGCCGGTTGAAGCCATTTCCCGTGCTCAATACGCATCTCAACCATTTGTACGCGCGGCCCAGTGGGTTCTCGCCCCGTTTGCGACGAAAAGCCCGTAAGTCGACCGAGGCTGAAAATTTTTTTGAAACAAAAACTGAGCTGGCCTCTTGCACAAGCAGGGGCTGGCATCTCCCAAGGCTGGAATGAAGCAAGCCTGTGTATATTTTCTTTGAAGGCTACATGTAGCTTTATATTGATCTTCGAAATGGAGACACCTCAAAATACGCGTGTGCGCTTGACCGCGAATATGTAATCTCGAGGAGTAATTTGCCATCGCAGCGAAGCACATCACGGGAGTAACCTTGCGGTCATTTCATCCGCTGGCTGCGGCAACAAAAGTGACGAGGCTAGAGGCAGCAACGCCGTCGCCTGGTGTCACACATAGGTTCGAACCCGCACATGCGGTCTGCGCCGAGTGCGGCGAGTATGACCGCAATCGGATGGAAGCGGCCGTTCTGGCGATGCAAGGGAGTTAGTCCGTTTTGGGGCCGGCTGCTGACCGTCCGCTTTCGGGCGACGTTTGGGTTGCGCGCTGGAGTTGCAATCTGGCCGGGTTCGTACCTAACAACCGGCTGTCGGCGGGCCGTATCTGGAGTTTGATGGAATCATTTGCTTTCGCCTCCGGCGGCCACTCGACGTAGTGCCCGTCTTGAAATAGCCTCTCAGTCGCCCGGTCAGGAACCGGTCCGGCAACAGTGGGGAGGAATCCCGTCGCCGGAAACGCCAACAAACAGCGATGGGAGGAATTTAAATGCTCAAGTTAACCAGACGGGCAACAATCGCCGGCGCAGTGGCGCTGTCGCTGATGTCGACATCGGCCTTTGCGGCCGACAAGATCCTGGGCTCGGTGCCGGGCCTCAGCTTTCCCTTCTTCGTCCACATGATGAACGCAGATGAAGGCCGAGGCCGAGGCGCTGGGCGTGCGACGCTGATCGAGTGCGACGGCCAGAACTCGGCGCCCAAGCAGACCGCCGACGTCGAGGCCGCG
This sequence comes from uncultured Alphaproteobacteria bacterium, assembly GCA_963697325.1. Taxonomy (GTDB): domain Bacteria; phylum Pseudomonadota; class Alphaproteobacteria; order Rhizobiales; family Rhizobiaceae; genus BOKV01. The sequence goes on from CAVONR010000006.1 coordinate 510,271, forward strand.
ATCGTGCAGGGCGTGAACGGCATCGTCATCAGCCCGAACGACGTCAACGCCATGGCGCCGGCGCTCGCAGCAGGCGATCGACGCCGGCATCCCGGTCGTCACGATCGACCGCCGCGTGGCCGGCGGTGCGAGGGCATCCTCGCCCATGTCGGCGCCGACAACGTCAAGGGCGGCGAGGCGCAGGGCGAGGCTGATCATGACGATCTTCCCGGACGGCGCGACGATCATCAACCTGCAGGGCCAGCCCGGCGCCGGCCCGGCCATCGACCGCAACAAGGGCCTGCACAACGTCCTCGACCCGCGTCGCGGACAAGTACAAGATCGTCTTCGAGCAGACCGCCAACTTCGCCCGCGCCGAGGGCCTGTCGGTGACCGAGAGCGGCCCTCGCCGGCATGCCGACGCCGCCGGACGTGATCGTCGCCGCCAACGACGACATGGCGCTCGGCGCGATCGAGGCCGTGCAAGGCGCGCGGCCTCACCGACGTCGAGATCTATCGGCTTCGACGCGCTGCCCGAGGCGCTTGTCGCGGTCCGCGACGGCGCCCTGACCGGCACGGTCGAGCAGTTCCCGGGCGAGCAGAGCCGCACGGCGTGTACGCATCGCTGGTCGCCTTCCTCAAGGACGGCACGAAGCCGGCCGAAACGGCTCGTGCTGCTGACCCCGATCGTGATCACCAAGGACAACCTCGACAAGGCCGAGCGCCTCGGCGAGGTGAAGTAGTCTGACGCGCTGCGACCGGTCCCGGCCGTGACGCGGCGATCCATCCGCGTCGGACCGATTCCGATGACTCGCAAGACACCGCTGACGCATGCCGAGCCTCTGCTCCGCGATGTCCGGGCATCTCCAAGCGCTTCCCCGGCGTGCAGGCGCTCGACGACGGTCGACCTCGACGTCGGCCCGGCGAGATCCATGCGCTCCTCGGCGAGAACGGCGCCGGCAAGTCGACGCTCGCTCAAGATCCTGTCCGGCGCCCAGCCGCCGGATGCCGGCAGCGATCGAGTTCGACGGCCAGCCCGTGACCTTCGCCAGCCCGCACGCAGGCCCAGGCAGCCGGCATCGTCACGATCTACCAGGAGTTCAACCTGCGCCCGACCATGTCGGTGGCCGAGAACGTCTTCATCGGCCGCGAGCCGGGTTAACGGTCGTTCGTCGACTGGCGCGGATGCGTCGAGGAGCAAACCCATCAGCTCTGCCGGCGCATCGGCCTCGAGCTCGAGCCCGCGACGCGCTGGTGCGCGACCTCTCCGTCGCCGAGCAGCAGATGGTCGAGATCGCACGCGCGCTGTCGATGAAGCGCGCTCATCGTCATGGACGAGCCGACGTCGGCGCTGAGCCGGCCGCGAGGTCGAGAAGCTGTTCCGGATCGTCCGCGATCTAAGGAAGGAGGGCATCTCGATCATCTTCGTCACCCACCGCCTCGAGGAGGTGATCGAGATCTGCGACCGCTACACCGTCCTGCGCGACGGGCAGTCAGTGGGCCGCGGCAATGTCGCGGACGTCACGGTCGACGACATCATCCGCATGATGGTCGGCCGCGAGGTCGAGCTGCTGGCGCCCCGCGACAAATCCGGCGCCACAGGCGCGGTCGCGCTCGCGGTCGAGGATCTGTCGCGCCGGCGCACGAGCACCGACCCAAGCGCGATCGTGCTCCACGGAGTGTCCTCGAGGTCCGCCGCGGCGAAATTCTCGGCATCGCCGGCCTTGTCGGCGCCGGCCGCACCGAGATCGCCCGCGCGATCTTCGGCGCCGACCGATTCGATTCGGGAACGATCTAAGTCGACGGCAGCCGATGTGGCGATCGCCTCGCCGCGCGACGCCATCACGCACGGCATCGGCCTCGTGCCGGAGGACCGCAAGCAGCAGGCGCTGTTCCTGTCGCTTGCCATCCGCACAAACCTGTCGATTGCCGCACATGACAGCATTTCCGCATTCGGGCTTCTTCATCGACGCGAGCAAGGAAGACAGGCTGGTCGAGAAGTACCGCAAGCTTCTCAACATCCGCATGCCTCGGCCCGATCAGCTTGTCGGAAACCTCTCCGGCGGCAACCAGCAGAAGGTCGTCCTTGCGCGCTGGCTGGCGCTGCGGCCGAAGGTGCTGATCGTCGACGAGCCGACCCGCGGCATCGATGTCGGCGCCAAGGTCGAGGTCCACAAGTTGCTGTTCGAGATGGCAGCGTTCCGGCATCGCCATCATCGTGATCTCCTCGGAGCTGCCCGAGGTATTGTCGCCTCGCGACCGCATCGTGACGATGCGCGAAGGGCAGCGTCACCGGCGAGGTTATCCGCGCGGATGCCGATCAGGAAAAACTGATGACGCTGATGACAATCGGTTCCCAGCAGGCAGCATGACGAAGAGGGCACGATGACTGGCGCAACGGGAAACACGGCAAACGGCGGCTTCGACGCATTTTCTTTCCTTGCGCGATTTGCGCCCTTGATCTTCCTGCTTATCCTGATGGCCGTCTTCACGATCCTCGAACCGCGCTTCCTGTCATCGGTAAACCTCCTCAACGTGATGCGCCAGGTCTCGATCGTCGGGCTGCTTGCCATTGGCATGACCTTCGTCATCCTAACGGCCGGCATCGACCTTTCCGTCGGTTCACTCCTTGCTTTTGCCGGCCTTGTGGCGGCGGCCATCGCCAAGGGCGGCATGCAGGACCGCTTCACGGTTGGCGACGATGCAATCGGCTATGGCTGGCAACTGGCAGCACTGGGGGCAATACTCGTGGGGCTCGCCGGTGGCTATCTCCAGGGGCTTGCGATCACGCGGCTCAAGGTACCGCCCTTTGTGGTCACACTTGGCGGCATGTCCGTGTTCCGCGGTGCTGCACTCCTTTTTGCTTCCGGCGGACCGATTTCGGGCTTCCAGCCGGACTTCACATGGTGGGGCCAAGGAAAAGTATACGGCATTCCCGTCCCGGTGATCATCTTCCTGTTCGCGGCAGTCATCGCACATATCGTGCTGCGGTATACTCGGTATGGTCGGCGCGTCTACGCTGTGGGCGGCAATCCGGAAGCGGCGCGGCTCGCCGGCCTCAATGTCAACGGCATCATTGCCAGCGTATATGTCATCATGGGGTTCTTTGCCGGCCTCGGCGCATTCGTGCTGGCGGCGCGCTTGAATTCGGCCGAGGCAGTTGCCGGCACCGGGTATGAACTGACGGTCATCGCCTCCGTCGTCATCGGCGGCACGAGCCTCTTCGGCGGGGTAGGATCGATCGTCGGAACAGTTATCGGAACCGTCTTCATCGGCGTCCTGCTCAATGGCCTCGTGCTGATGAACGTCTCGTCCTACATCCAGCAGATCGTCATCGGCGTCATCATCGTGCTGGCCGTGGCGTTCGACACATTCGCCAAGTCACGACGAAAACGCGTCTGAGGAGAGGCCGCAGGCACGCCCGCGCTCTGCAAGTACGACGTTCGTAGTTTGAATCGTAACGGGTTGGTGACAATGAAAGTCGTGCAATCCGCCAACAGCTTGTCGATCGCTCACCAGATCGCAGCTTCCGTCTCCACGTCAATGGCGCTGGTCGGCTTGTCGAGGATAAGAATGGGGCGCAAGGCTGCCCGGCGGTTTTGGGGCCGCAAGCTGACTGACCGGTTTTGGTCTGAGGTCATCATAACATGCCAAGCTAAGCCCGCGACAGAGTTAGGGATAAGAGAGACGTTGAGTTCTGCCACGGGCCTTACGGCTTCGGCTACGTAAACTACTCCGGATTTGGCGGGCCGCCAGCCCATGCTGGTCCGCTTACCTCATTATTCTGCCCGGCTCCGAATTGCGGTCCTGTTGGCGTATGCACTGTCACAGCAAATTCGGAGCCAGCTGCATTGCTCGATGTTGTCTAGATTTGCGTGCCGGATCGGGCCACGAGGCCCGCCAGTTCAATAGCATTTCGCACGCCCATCTTGTTGAGGATGGTCGCCCGGTGGAACTCAACCGTGCGGATTGCCAGCTCAAGATTTCCTGCAATCTGCTTGTTGAGCTGACCTGCGAGGATCAGCGAGAGGACCTCGCGTTCGCGGGTCGTCAGGGTCGCAAGTCGTGCCTCGACCGCTGTTTTGTCATTGGCTATCTCTCGTAACTCGCGGTGACGCTTCAAAGCGCTTTGTGCAAGTTCGACCAGCCGATTGTCATTGAAAGGCTTCTCGACGAAGTCGAAGGCTCCGTTCTTCAGGACTTCCACGGCAACCGCCACTTCCGCGTGACCCGTCAGGAAGATGACGGGCGCGTCGCAATCTTGTGCGAGCAACTTGTCGAAAACATCAGGTCCGTTGAGACCCGGCATCCTGACATCCAGAATGATGCAGGCGGGGCAATCCAAGGGCAGTGCCGAAAGAAAGTCCGATCCCGTTGCCCATTTTTGACAGGCGATCTGACGCGACGCCATCAGCCAAGCCAATGAGTTTGCGGATTGCCTCCTCGTCGTCGACAATATGGACGACGCCTTTAACTTCGCTTCTGGATTCTCCGCCATTGGCTTCTCCTGCCTGGCTGGCTGCGGGCAGTTCGATTGTAAAGACGGTTCCGCCCTGCGGGTTCGGCCTGTGGCGGAGCGAACCCTTGTGCAACTCGATGATGGACCGGCAGATGTTCAAGCCTATCCCCATTCCCTGAGGTTTGCTTGACGTGAATGCTTCGAACAGCCTTTCGGCAATTGCCGGGTCTATGCCGGTGCCGTTGTCGATCACTTCGATTGCCTGATGGCGCCCGCGCGCCGAGAGGGTGATGATGAGTTCGTCCGATCGCCGCGCCGGGTTGGCAGACATCGATTCCAGTCCGTTGCGAACCAGGTTGACCAGCATTTGTTCGATGAGGATCGGATCACCGAAGACTTGCGGCAAATCCGCTTCGGAATTTGTTACTATTCCAAGCCCGTGCTCCTTGGCATCGGAGTAAAGCAGGTTGCTGGTTTCGTTTACGATCGACGCAAGATGCAGAGGCACCGGTGCCGTTTCACGCTTCCGGGTAAAGTCCTGTATCCGGCGAATGATCTTGCCTGCTCTTTCGACTTGGGCCGCCAGCTTCTCGAGCCCGACTGCCAGCGCTTCGGCCTTCTGCCTTGCCGGAGCGCAGAAGGTTCAACGATCCGGTCGCATAGCTGGCGATCGCGGACAGTGGCTGGTTCAGTTCATGGGCGATCATCGATGCCATTTCGCCCATGGTGACCAGTCGGCCGACCTGTTGCAGCGCCTGGACCTGGACGCGTGCCTGTTCGGCGGCCCGCTTCTGGTCGGTGACGTCGATCAGCGAGCCCATCCAGCCTTGGTGTATTCCGGAAGAGTCGATCAGGGGGGCTTCATAGACCTGCACGTTGATGATCGTGCCGTCGCGACGGCGAAAACGTGTTTCGAAGCTGTGCGGCGAAGGCCGGACTCCGCCGGATGCTTCCTGGCGGCGAAGCACCTCGGCATGAATGTCTTCCAGCCAATAAGGCATCGGCGGATAGTGGCCCACCAGTTCGGCTGCCGCATAGCCGACCATCTTGCAAAAGGCCGGATTGACGAAGAGCACTTTCCCGTCGTGGTCTTTTGCCCGCAGGCCGACGGTCAGACTTGCCTCCATTGACTGGCGGAATGCGATTTCGGTCTGCAGACGGGCGTCAGCACGTTTGCGCTCACGAAGCAGATGGCGAAAAAGAAGCACCAAAAGAATCGAGAAGAAGTGTGCCTATCGCAATTGCCGAGGGGCCTAGAAACCCCGAAATGCCGTCAGCCCAGTCGTCGTGGAAGCTGGACATGGTGCTCCTACCCTTTGCCGGCCTCGCCCTGCTGCAGCGCCGATCAAACCATATGCCAGTCTGGCGCCGGGTTGCAGCTGCGGTAACCCGCAATTGCAACAAAGATCCCTCTCCGGCATAGCTTGGTCAAGACAAACGATCCGGTGCGGTACCGGTCGCTAAAACTGGAGAAAGGCCACGGCCATGTCGATCCTCCTTCGCAGCTTCAATGTTGTCCGCGGTATGCTTGGAACATTTGTGCTTTGGTTCGAGCGGCGAAATCCCGATGCATTGTTGGAGAATGAGAAGGACAATCTTCACAAGCTCATCCAGCAATTCAATGCCGGCCTGGTTTCACATGCTGCGCTTTCCGAGAGACTTTCGGCGCAGGTGCAGCGCGGCGAGCGCCAACTCGAGACGTTGACTTATCGGATCAATGCGTTGCTGAGCGCAGGCGAACGCGATGCCGCCGCCCGGGAGGCCTTGGCGTTGAAGGAGGTCACCTCCCAACTGGAAGAGGACCGGCGGCAGTTCGATGCAGCGGAAGAAACCTATTCCCGACTGGTTCGCAGGCGCGACGAAGCAATCAATGAATCGCGGTCGCGCATCGAGCAGGTGCGCCGACAGATCGGCGACCTGAAGGTGAAGCGCGCGATCGCCGACCTGGAGGGCATGGCGAGGGCGATGATCGGCGAAGTCGACAGCCGCGGCGCCTCGCTTTCCCGACTTGAGACCATGGTCGGCGAAGAGCGCGAGAAGGCCGGGGCTCGTGCGCGCGTTGCCCAAAGCGAGCCGGGAGTGCTCCATCCAGGTGCGACTGAGGCGGTGCGCTCGGCAATGGCGGACACTGCCCTGGAGGAGTTCGTCGCGAGCCAGGGCGCCCGCACGAAGGTCTCAGGCTTGCTGCTGCCTTCCCCTGAGAAGATCCCGGCTGCCAAGCCACGCAAGGTGAAGAACTGAAAAGTTGCTGCTCGGCCCGAGGGAGGAACCCATGAAGCAATCTCGCCGCACTTTCCTTGCCATCGTCGGCGCAGCTTTCGCGACCGGCGGGGTGATCTTTTTCTTCGGCAAGATGGGCGCCAGGCCCTCAGGACACGGCGCCAGACACGCCTGCGCCGATCCAAGGCACGACCGGGCAGAGCGCACCCAAAGGCACCGTAAACGTGACGGTCGCAAGCTCGGTGACGAAGCAGAAGTGGATGGAAGCGGCTGCGAAGAGCTTTATGGAAAAAGGTGTCCGGACAGGTTCCGGCAAGAGCATATCGATCACGGTTTCGCCTGTCCTTTCCGGCGACTCGCTTTTGCAGATCGCGAACGGATCCCTGAGGCCCACCGTCTGGAGTCCGGGTGAGCAGACCTGGGTGGACCAGCTTGGCGAGAAATGGGCACTCGAGCATCCTAAGCCGGCAATGTCCAAGAGTTGTTCGCCGACCATATACACGCCGGTTGGCTTTGCGATGTGGCGGCCCATGGCCGAGGCCCTTGGCTGGCCGGCAAAGCCGATTGGCATGCGCACGCTCGTGGCGCTCGCCAACGACCCGGCCGGGTGGGCCAAGTACGGCCATCCCGAATGGGGACGGCTGCGGCTCGGTCACACCCACCCGCAGTATTCCAGTGCCGGCCTGCTTTTCCTGGCCACCGCGATCTATGCCGAGCTCGGCAAGACGTCGGGCCTGACTACCGAAGAGGTCTACTCTGCGAAAGTCGAAGCGGCACTCTCGACCCTGGCGAAGAACACTTCGAAATATGGAATGGTCACCACCGACCTGCTGAACAAAATGGCGGAAGCCGGTCCATCCTTCCTCCACGTCTCGGCGGCATTCGAGGAAGGCACCATCCGGTTCAATCGCGAGCGCGAGAAGGATCTGCGCTGGCCGCTCGTGTTCATCTTTCCCTCGGAAGGAACATTCTGGAGCGATCACCCGTATTGCATCCTCGACCAGACAGAGTGGGTGAATGCTGAACAGGCCGAAGCAGCGAAGCTGTTTCTCGACTACCTGAAGTCCGACCCGGTTCAGGCCGATGCCGGAAACCACTACCTTCGCCCGCTCGCGGATACAGCGGCGATCGGACCAATGCTTTCGCGCGAAAACGGCACCGATCCTTCGGCCTCGCCCAAGACGATACCGGCACTGTCGATACCTACGCCCGAAGTCTCTGAATCGATCATCGACCAGTTCCTTCGCACGAAGCGCAAGGCGACCATCTACATCGCACTCGATGTGTCGGGCAGCATGCAGGGCGAAGCCATCAAGAATGCGACCGAGGCAACGGCAAAGTTCATCTCCCGGCTGCATCCGACGGATCGTGTCGGACTGATCGCTTTCGGAACATGACGCAAAAATGATAACAGCTGCATAAGCCGGTTTCCGAAGTAGCGGACAACTGCAGGCGACAGTCAAGGGGCTGATCGCGGAAGGCAACACCAATCTGAATGGAGCGGTTTGCCAAACCTATGCTCAGCTGCGCGAAGCGTTGCGGGACGACATTGCTGCCGGCGAGAACCGCGTCTATGGCATGGTGTCTGCTTTCCGATGGCGCGGACACGGTCAGGCAGAGTACAGCGAAACGCAGATGTTCAACGACTGCCTTGACGCAGACGTCGAAACCGAGCCTCTGAAAATCTTCGCGATTGCGTTCGGCGATCAGGCAAACACCGACGTTCTCAAGCGGCTCGCCCAGCAAACACGCGGCGCGATGTTTAAGTCCGACCCGGCCTCGATCGATGCGACTTACCTGAGGATTTCCGCAGAGCAGTAGGCATGGCAAGTCACAAGCCGAACTTTGGCAGCGCGCGGGAGGTCACGTTGAGGGAACGGTTTCAACTCGCCCGTCTGGAAGCGGCGCTGACCGGAGTTGGGACTGCGTCGGTCATCGGCCTCGTCGTCATTGCCTCGGCCGGAGTTTACGTCGCCGGCACTCGCGGCTATCTGGCCCCGGGCGCCTGGCAATGGGCGCTGGGCTTGGGCCTGGCCTGCGTCGCAATAAAGGTCGTCCTCGACGTAGTCGACAGTGAGGCCTATCCCGCACTTTGGTCCAACGTCCTGAACGATCATTTTGGCAAGCAGGCGCTCGACGACGACACGGTCGGCGCACAGGTTCGATTGGCGATCGAATACAGGCGGCGGCTTGCAGAAGCCGAGGCGCGGGCCAGCGGCACAGCTCGCGGGTTGGTGTACTCGACGATCGTCGCCGTCGACACCTGGATTGACAGCATCGCTCGTCTTGCCGATCGCATAGCGATACTCCGGGACGAGTTCTCGTTTTCAGGCAAGGCTGGTCGAAACGAACGGCGAGCGGCTTGCCGAAATTGCGCGGCATCTGGCCGTCGAGAAGGAGACGGTCCGTCGCCAGCAACTCGCTGACACATCGGCCGTACTTTCGAAACAGGTTGAAGTCGCCCAAGGCTTCGTTCGTTTCGTGGAAGGCGGGCTGCTGAAACTGGAACATGCAGTTGCAGGTCTTGGCACCGCAACCTCTCAACTGATCATCGTCCTTACGCGCGGCGACGATTTCAATGCCTCAGAGGGGCTCAACGCCCGCATAGGAGAAGAAATAGCGTCCGTCGAAGGGCTTCTGCTTGCATTGGATCGTGTTGAGGGATCGGCTCCTCCATACGCCACGTCTTCGCCGCCAATGGCCGCTGGAGCAGCCGGGTCGGAATGACCATGGCAATTCCGGCAGGGCAGCTTTTCTTCATTCGACGGATCCCGTTCTTGTCGTGTGGCTGCTTGCAAGTGGCTTCCTGTCACGAATTGCCTCGGCGGACCTGGGAAGAGCAAAACTACATTTACCTGTGCACCATCCCTTCAAGGCAGGGAGTATTGTCCTTTCGGATGCCCGCGATCGGTTGACTGTTCGAGCGGGTTAATATCTTCCGTGGGCATGGGACCCGTCAGTAACAACCGGGGGTAGGGGGAGGTGGGGGTGACGCATACCTCCTCTATGCAAGGGGTAGGTACTTGCGCAGGACAGGGCTTGCAAAATTGGCTTGCCACCTATTTGTAACCCAAGGCACAAACTAAAGTCCTAGATAATCACACAGGCCATTGATTTGTTTGGTGATCCCGACTGGATTCGAACCAGTGACCCTCAGATTAGGAATCTGATGCTCTATCCTGCTGAGCTACGGGACCCTGCGGCACACATAGCCGATGCGCGGTATTGCGCCAAGTCTCATCGAAACGTTTGCTAACGAGCCCCCGGCAACATGGTTGCACAGCACGCCCGGTTTTTGTAGTCACTGCGGCAGTTGTCGTGTACTGCGGCGATGCTTCCCTTCTATTTGCACTGGAGAATGGCGCAATGCGCGTCGTCATGATTGGAACTGGCTATGTCGGCCTCGTGTCGGGAGCATGCTTCGCGGATTTCGGCCATGAGGTCACCTGCATCGACAAGGATGCGTCCAAGATCGATGCGCTGCGGCGGGCAGGATTCCGATCTTCGAGCCCGGGGCTGGAAGGCCTTGTCGAGAAGAACGTGCGGGAAGGAAGACTCTCCTTTACGACCGAGGCCCGCCAGGCCGTCGGCGAAGGCCGACATCGTCTTCATCGCCGTCGGAACGCCGGCGCGGCGCGGCGACGGCCATGCGGACCTGTCCTACGTCTATGCCGCCGCCGAGGAACTCGCGCGGACTGATCGAGGGCTACACGGTCATCGTCACCAAGTCGACGGTTCCGGTCGGCACCGGCGACGAGGTCGAGGCGATCATCCGCAAGGTGCGGCCCGGCGGCCGAGTTCGACGTCGCCTCCAACCCGGAATTCCTGCGCGAAGGCGCGGCGATCAGCGATTTCAAGCGGCCCGGACCGCATCGTCGTCGGCGCGCAGTCGGAAGCGGCGGTTGCGGCGCTGCGCGAACTCTACCGGCCGCTCTACCTCAACGAGACGCCGATGGTCGTCACCGACCGGCGCACGGCGGAATTGATCAAATATGCCGCCAACGCGTTCCTGGCGGTGAAGATCGGCTTCATCAACGAGATTTCCGACCTTTGCGACGCGGTCGGCGCCAATGTGCAGCAGGTCGCGCGCGGCATCGGCCTCGACAAGCGCATCGGCTCGAAGTTCCTGCACACCGGGCCGGGCTACGGCGGGTCGTGCTTTCCCAAGGATACGCTGGCGCTGACGAAGACCGCGAACGATGCCGGCACGCCCGTGACGCATCGTCGATTCGGTGATCAGCGCCAATGACCGGCGCAAGCACAACATGGTCGACCGCATCGTGACGGCGGCGGGCGGCAGCGTCGACGGCAAGACGATCGCCATCCTCGGGCTGACGTTCAAGCCCAATACGGACGACATGCGCGATGCGCCGAGCCTCGTGATCGTTCCCGGCCTGCAGGCGCAGGGCGCCAAGGTGCGGGCGTTCGACCCCGAGGGCATGAAGGAAGCGGGAAAGATGCTGACCGACGTCGATTTTCGCACCGGCGCCTATGATTGCATCGAAGGCGCGGACATCGCCGTCATCCTGACCGAGTGGGACCAGTTCCGGGCGCTCGACCTCGACAGGTTGGCACGAACGCTGAAGGCAAAGACGCTCGTCGACTTGCGCAACATCTATCCGCTCGACGAGGTTCGCGACAGCGGGCTTGCCTATGACTCCCTGGGACGCCCCGACAAATCCGCAGCGAAAAAGCTTCTTGAAGCCGGTCCTTATTTTGGGCGAGATAGTTGCTAGCAGTCAGTTGAACCGGTTGCGCCGCTGCAACCGGTGATTCGCATGGGGCCGCCTCTCCTTGGCAAAATGTTTGGAGCGAACGTTGAGCATTGCCTTGCCTTGCCCCTCCGGGCGGGAAGGCCGCGCCTTGGCCGGCGCATTGCTTTCGTGGTTTTCGCCGGCCTTCTGCTGCAAGGCTGTCTGGTGACCGGGCTGGAGTCGGTTTCTCCCGAGCCCTCGCTGACATCGAGTTTCGTGCGCCCGGACGATCCGCAGGAAGCACTCGGCCAGCGTGAGCATCCGCTGGTTCTGGCCAAGTATGGCGGGGAATACATCAACGAAAAGGCCGAGGAGGCGCTGGCGCTGATCGTCGGCAGGCTCGTGTCGGTATCCGACGACCCTTCGCGCATCTACAAGGTGACCATCCTCGACACGCCCAAGGTCAACGCCTTCGCGCTGCCGGGCGGCTATCTCTACATCACGCGCGGGCTGCTGGCGCTTGCCAATGATTCCAGCGAGATCGCCGCCGTCATCGCGCATGAGATGGCGCATGTCGCCGCCAACCACGCGATTCTGCGCCAGGAGAAGCTGTCGTCGGCGAAGGTGCGGCGAGCGAGGTCGTCAGCGACGTGCTGGGCGACAGCGTCGCCGCCCGGCGTCGCGCTTGGCGGCCAACCAGATCAAACTGGCGGATTTCTCGCGCGAGCAGGAGTTGCAGGCCGATGCGATCGGCATCCGCATGATCGGCCGGGCCGGGTTCGACCCCTATGCGGCGGCGCGGTTCCTGGAGACGATGCAGGCTTACCAGTCCTTCATGGCGGGCAATTCCGATCCGCTCGACGACGTCACGTTCCTGTCGACCCACCCCACGACGCCGCAGCGCGTGGAGCTGGCCAGGCGCCATGCCCGCGTTCTTCGGCGCGCCCGGCATCGGCGAACGCGAGCGCGAGCGCTATCTGGCGGGCATCGACGGGCTTCTGTTCGGCGACACCGCCGAGGAGGGTTTTGTGCGCGGCCGGGTGTTCTCGCATACCGGGCTCGGCATCACCTTCACCGCCCCGGCGGGCGCTCGGATCGAGAACCAGCCCAAGGCGGTGATCGTGACGGGACCGGGCGAAGCGGCGACGCGCTTCGATGCCGCCGCAATCGACAAGCGCGATACGCTGACCGACTATCTGCGCAGCGGCTGGATCAACGGCCTCGTCGAGGAATCCATCGTCGGAGGGCAAGACGCCAACGGGCCTGGAGATGGCGGCGGCCGATGCACAGGCGGATGGCTGGCAGTTCCGCGTCAAGGTCATACGGATCGGCCAGCAGGTCTACCGGTTCATCACGGCGCTGCCCAGCGGTTCGCCGCAGATCGTGGCGATATCGGATCAGATCACCTCGACTTTCCGCGAGCTCTATCGCTCGGAACGCAAGGCGCTGCGCGCCGCTGAAGGTGCGCGTGGTCGAGGTCGGGCGCGACGACAGCCTTGGCGATCTCGCCGGCAAGATGCGCAATGGCGAGGATTCGCTGACGCTTTTCCGGCTGATCAACGGCATGACAGCCCGGCGAAACGCCCTCGCCGGGACCAAGGTCAAGATCGTTACCGACAGCTGATCGAGTCGGCGACGGCCTCAGATGGCGTTCGCCGAATTGCGGCCCGCGTCAGCGCCTTGCGCAGCTTCTCCAGCGCGCGGTTCTCGATCTGGCGGACGCGCTCCTTGGAGATGCCGAGTTCGTCGCCGAGCGCTTCCAGCGTCGCGCTCTCGTCGGCAAGCCGGCGGCTGGCGATGATGCGCTTCTCGCGCTCGTTGAGCACGGTCAGCGCCTGCGCGAGCCAGCCGAGCGGCGCTCGCCGTCGATCATCGTCGCCGACCATCTCGTCGGGCAGGGGGCCGTCGTCGAGGAAGTCCATGCGCTCGCGCGCCGTTTTCCTCGTCGGAACGGCGCGTTGAGCGACATGTCCGGGCCGGACAGGCGCGCATCCATCATCGCGACATCGGCGACCGAGACGCCGATCGCCGCCGCGATCTCCTCGTAGAGGTCGTGCGAATTTGCCGGCTCGCCCGAGCGCGAGATGCGGGCGCGCAGCCGGCGCAGGTTGAAGAACAGCGCCTTCTGCGCGGAGCTGGTGCCGCCGCGCACGATCGACCAGTTGCGCAGGATGTAGTCCTGGATCGAGGCGCGGATCCACCAGGTGGCATAGGTCGAGAAGCGGACCTCGCGGTCGGGCTCGAACCGGGCCGCGGCCTCCAGCAGGCCGACATGGCCCTCCTGGATCAGGTCGCCCATCGGCAGGCCGATAATGGCGGAAGCGGGCGGCGATGGCGATGACGAGGCGCATATGCGCCGAGGTCAGCGGTGCAGCGCTGCCTGGTCCTCTGCTTTCCGCCAGCGGACGGCGAGGTCGTGCTCCTCCTCGCGCTCGAGATAGGGCGCCTGCATGGCCGCGCGGACGATCTTGCTGCTCAGCCACTGGCTGGCTCATGGACGTCTCATGTTGCCGCCTCCTGAAACCCTTTACGCGAACTTGCGGGCCCGCGGATCGAGTTTCGGCAAAACCGATCCCGATAACGGTTTCGTGAAACGCAAAAAGGCCGGCGCGATGACCGCCCGGCGCTCTTCGAGGCTTTCCGAAGCCGTGCTGACGGATCAGGCCGCCTCGTCCTGGTGGTCGCGCTTCCTCGGCCTTGGCGCCGCGGCGCGGGCTCTTGGCGAGGTTCTGCTCGATCTGGCGGACCGCCTTCGGTGTCGGAGATGCTTGTTGACGGCGGCGATCTCGCGCGCCATGCGGTCGAGCGCGGCCTCGTAGAGCTGGCGCTCGCTGTAGGACTGCTCGGGCTGGGTCTCGGAGCGGTAGAGGTCGCGCACCACCTCGGCGATCGCGATCAGGTCGCCGGAATTGATCTTGGCCTCGTATTCCTGGGCGCGGCGGGACCACATGGTGCGCTTGACGCGGGCGCGGCCGCTGCACGGTCTCCAGCGCCTTTTCGACGAGCGTCGGGCTCGGCGAGCTTGCGCATGCCGACGGAGTCGACCTTGGCGACGGGCACGCGCAGCGTCATCTTGTCCTTCTCGAAGCAGATGACGAACAGCTCGAGCTTGATGGCCGGCGACTTCCTGCTCTTCGATGGCGGTGATGCGGCCGACGCCGTGCGCCGGATAGACGATGTATTCGCCCGGTCTTGAAACCCTGACGCTGGGCGGTCTTCTTGGCGGTCGCCATGCGTGCGATGACTCCTTGTATTGCCATCGCGCCGCCCGCGAGGGGAGCGCCGTCTCGCCGGACAGGCGTTACCGGCGCGCAGAGGCCAGGATATCCGGCTGCAACGGCACTGAGGTCTGCAAGCTCCGTGTTTCGAATCGCCGGTACATCACGGGCACGTTCGTGACCAAGGCGCAGGCGATACCGTCCCGGCTCAAAGAACGCGGCCTGTCCAGATCAGGTGAACCGCCTTGCTCAAGCGTGCGACGGGCATGGCGTGCGCGCAGCGCGTTAACGTCCATTAACAACTACATATACACAGTTTTCCGGCAAAAATCAAAATATTTCCGCACATGCGAAGCGAGCCGGTCAAGGGCATACGCCGAACAGTTAACACATGGGTCGCGAGCGCCGGATGTCTCTCAGTCGCCTTCGCCGGGGTTGGGCGAGAAGTACTTCTCGAACTTGCCCGCCACGCCGTCGAACTCCTTGGCGTCGGCCGGCGGGTCCTTGCTTGCCGGTGATGTTGGGCCAGCTCTCGGCATAGTCGGCGTTGAGCTTCAGCCACTTGCTCGAGGCCCGGCTCGGTGTCGGGCATGATCGCCTCGGCCGGGCATTCGGGCTCGCAGACGCCGCAGTCGATGCACTCGTCCGGATGGATGACGAGCATGTTCTCGCCCTCGTAGAAGCAGTCCACCGGACAGACCTCGACGCAGTCCATGTACTTGCACTTGATGCAGTTTTCGGTGACGACGTAGGTCATGTGAGGCTCCGGCGGGCGTGGCCCACGGGCCGCCCGGGGTGATGCGAAGGCCTTTGCGTATCGCGTTTGGATTTTCGCATCAAGAATGATTTGGGGCGCAAAGCCCTTGTTTGCCGCAAAGATTTTGCGCCTGCGTCAAATATTCTCACTCTTCTTTCTGTCGCCGGGCGGGGAATTGCCGTCCATCCTGGCTGGAGGCTGGCAAGGTCGGCATAGAGCTTGCGCGCCTGCGGGAACGGGCCGCGCTGCGTGCGATCGCCTCGACGCGGTAGACGAGGATGTCCCGGTCGCGGCGTATGGTCAGCACATCGCCGATCTTCACCCCATGGCCGGGCTGTTCTACCTTGTTGCGGTTGATGCGCACATGTCCGGCGCTGACGAGTTTCCCGGCAAGGGTGCGGGTCTTCACAATCCTTGCATGCCAAAGCCATTTGTCGACGCGCTGGGCGTCTTCAGCCATTGCCCTTTTCCATTTGCGCCTTCAGCGCCATGAGCTTGGCGAAGGGCGAGTCCGGATCCATCGGCTTTTCGGACTGGCGCGTGGGGGCGTTGAAAGGCTTGTTGTTGTCGCGCCGGTTGTCGCCGGGCTTGCCGCCCTTGAAGCCGTTGCCGCCTTCATTGCGCTTGCCGTTGCGCTCGCCCCCGCGCTTGTCGAAGCGCTGCCCCTCGGACCGGTTGTTGGACCGGTCATTGGGTCTGCCGCGCTGGCCCTGCTGCTGCTCCCCGGCCGTCGCATCGCCCGCTGGCGCGCCGTGACGCTGGTGACTGCCGGGCTGGCGGTTGTTCGGCTGATTGGCAGGACGGCCATGCTGACGCTGACGGTCGCCGCGATCGGGCCGTCCCGGACGCCACAGCAAGACAAGCTTTTCCTCGACAACTTCGCCGGTCGCCGCTTCGGCCGGTGCCGGGCTGCTCCGATTCGGGCGCCGCTTGCGACTCGGCAATTTCAGCTGCCGGTTCGGCAACAGGCTCGTGGCGTTGGCTCGGCTGCCTGCACGCCCTGCGCTTCGGGCGCAGCCTGCGCATCCGAATCAGCCTGCGCCTCGGGCGCAGCTTCAGTCCCGGCGTTGACAGGGCTCTCCGCTGACGCTTCCACCGGAACTGCCTCGGCAGGCGCCGCAGGCGCGGCAAGCGCGGTCGCCCTTTCGCGCATTACCGCGATCTCGGTTTCCTTGCGCGGTTCGCCGCGATAGCCAAGGCCCTTCAGCACGGCTTCCATGTCCTCGTGGGTGGCGCCGAGGATCGAAAGCATGGACGGCGCCACGGTGAAGGCGCGTCCGTCGACAGCGCCATCGGGGCAGCTTGGCGCCGGAATGCGGCTTCCACGACAGCGCGGGACGTATGAGGTCGGCAAGGCGCTCCAGGATGTCGATGCGCACGGCCTTGGGGCCTAGCACCTTGTAGCCGCAAATGCGGTAGATTGCCTGGTCGATAGAGGGATCCGCCGGGAACGAGGTGCGTCCCGACGCCAGCATGTGCGGAACACCGGTGAGGCCGGGTTCGTCGAGACGGTCGTGCTTCATGCCCCACAGCATGCAGATCGAGCCCCGCCGGAGCGGGCTTCAGCAGCGCCGGAACGAAGATGTGGTAGGCTCCAAAGCGAACGCCATGGCGGCGAAGGCTGGCTCGCATCTGCTGGTCCAGGCTCTGGATTTCGGAGGCGATGTCGCGCCGGTCGATTACGCCAAGATTTTCGACAAGCCGGAAAGCGACGCCGCGCGCCATGCCGGTCAACTGCTCGTCCGCGCCCAGCTCGGCAAGCGGCTTCAGCAGCGTGTTGACGTGGTTCGAAAGCCAGCGGTCGAGGCGGTTGGAGACCAGATCGCGAGGCGGCCCGGTGAGTTGTTCGTCGGCAAGGATGACGATGCGCGGCTTGAGAAGTTCATCCCCCGACACGATCTTGCCGACCGGGTCGCCGAGCCAGCGCAAGGTGGCGTCGGAGCCAAGCGCGATGTCGCTGTTGGGCGAGGCCGCGAGCCTTTCGGCGCGCCGCACGATCTCGGCTGCCAGGGCCTTCATGGCCGCGCCCGATGCGGCCTTGGCGTCAGGTCCGCTGGCGGATGCATCCGGGGTGAAGCGGAACCCCTGAAGACGGCCGACATGATGGCCCTCTACCGTTACCTCGCCGCCGGCGGCTATTTCTGCTTCGAGCATTGCATTTTCCCTGAGGCGTTTCATCAGGACGCTTGTCCTGCGATCAATAAAGCGTTTCGTCAAGCTTTCGTGCAAGGCGTCGGACAAACGATCCTCTATCTCGCGCGTGCGCTCCTGCCAATGGACAGGATCGCTCATCCAGCCCTGGCGATGCGAAAGGTATGTCCAGGTGCGCACATGGGCGATGCGTTGCGACAGGGCGTCGATGTCGCCGTCGGTGCGGTCGGTGAGCTTTACCTGGGCCGCGAACCAGTCGGTATCGATACGATTCTTCGAAGCAAGATCAAGGAAGATCGAGCGCAAAAGTTCCGCATGTTCGCCCGGCGAAATCTTGCGGAAGTCCGGCGTCTGGCAAACATCCCACAAAAGCCGGATCATCGCCGGCGTGCGGCAAATGCCGGCTATTTCCTCGACACGCGCAAGATGGTCCAGCGCCACCGCATCGGGCGCGGGAAACGACTTCATCAGCAGGCGCGTCTGCGAGGGCATTTCCAGCGATGCCTTCAGCTCGGCGATCGAGGAGAAATCGAGATCGCGGTTGCGCCAGATCAGCACCTTGACCGGATCGAAATGGTGGGTTTCGAGCCGTTCCACCAGTTCGTCGTCGAATGGGTTGACCTGACCCGTGACGCCAAAGGTGCCATTGCGGACATGCCGGCCTGCGCGCCCTGCGATCTGTCCCATTTCGGCAGGCGTCAGGCGGCGGTGGCTGAAGCCGTCGAACTTGTGCTCCTGCGCGAATGCGACGTGGTCGACGTCGAGGTTGAGGCCCATGCCGATGGCATCGGTCGCGACGAGAAAATCGACATCGCCGGACTGGTAGAGCGCGACCTGCGCATTGCGGGTGCGCGGCGACAGCGAGCCCAGCACCACGGCGGCGCCGCCGCGCTGGCGACGGATCAGTTCGGCGATCGCATAGACCTCGTCGGCGGAGAAGGCAACGATGGCCGAACGGGCGGGCAGGCGGGTGATCTTCTTCTGTCCGGCATAGGTGAGCATGGACATGCGGGCGCGCGTGACGATGCTGATGCCTGGAAGCAGATCCTGCAGCACCCGCTGCACGGTGGCTGCGCCCAGCAGCATGGTCTCGTGGCGGCCGCGCAGGTTCATCAGGCGGTCAGTGAAGATGTGGCCGCGCTCCATGTCGGCGGCGAGCTGGACCTCGTCTATTGCTACGAAGGCCGCGTCGGTCTCGTCGGGCATCGCCTCGACGGTGCAGACCTGGAAACGGGCCTTGCCATTGGCGTTGATCTTCTCCTCGCCGGTGACCAGGGCTACATTGGCGGCCCCGACCTTTTCGCACACGCGGCCATAGACTTCGCGCGCAAGCAGGCGCAGCGGCAGGCCGATGAGGCCGCTTTCATGGCTGACCATGCGTTCGATGGCCAGATGCGTCTTTCCGGTATTGGTGGGACCAAGTACCGCAAGCACACCGCGCCCGCTCTTGCCGGGTCCAGAAACCGTCATTGCTGCCATTTGGGGGAGAAATCTCGCTTCCGTGACGAAGGGCGGAACGCTTGCCGCACTGCGCTCATGTAGCTTTTTTTGGGCGCGGTTCAAACCCCCGCAACGTAATGGCCCGCCTGCGGCCCAGGTTCGAGCCTAGTCGCCGCCATTGCCGAAAAAAGTCGGGTAGGCAATCACGGTGCCGACCCAGGTCGGAACGTCGAACCTGATCGGCGTGAATAGCGAAGTCCCGGACATGGGCGCCAGCCAGACCTCCATGTCCTCGTTCTTGGCCATGTATTCGATGTTCTTCTCGCCGCTGCGATGGCCGGCGACCGGCGCATAGCGCATTTGGCACACGAAGGCGCTGCCCTTGTAGCCCTCGACGGCGATCTCGCGGCTCGCTTTGTATTTCAGCGTGATGTCGTAGCGTGCGTCGCCGTCATAGACCTTGAAAACGCGGTCGCACACCGCACGGCCATCGCCAACGGAATCGGCGCTTACCGGGATGACAAGGCTGCTGGCCGGGTCGATCACGGATTTGAGCTGGTCGGGCTGGATCTGGACCCAGCGCCGGCTCTTCTTGTTGCGAAGCTTGCCCGCGACGACCTTTACGCCGGCGACGTCGCCGTCCGCGAATGCGACTTCCAGCGCCGAGGTCTTCTCCGGTTCCTCGTATTCGACGAAGTGCTTTACCGCGACCACCCCGGCTGGCTCGATCACGCCCTGGCTCCGGCCTTGCCCTTGCCGGGCGAGAATACGTCCACGATCCCGGCAGTCTTGCCGCGTGCGTCGACCGAATAGGTCTTGTCATCAGTGCTCGATGTTGAAGGTCGCCTCACCAACCGTGATGCTGCCATAGCGGATGGTGAATTTCGACTTGTGATGCATCATCTGCGCATGCGCGGCAAAGGGCCGGAGAGAGCGCAAGGACGGCGGCAGTGCAAACAAGGAGATGCGGTGTCTTCATGATTTCAGGCCTTCGCGTCGTTAGATGGCAAATTGATGGCGGACCGGCCAGCGCGATGTTAGGCGGGCGTGCACTGAACGCGGCATGAACCGCCAACGGCGCCTGTCCCTGGAGCTTTCACTTGACGCAGCCGCGACTGTGTCACTATAGAAACGCGACTTTTCCCGAAGGTCTGACAAGGACGCGCGGCCGATTTACGGTCGCAACCGGATTTTCGACCCGCCGCGGCACCCAGGGCTGCACAGACCGCTCACGGGTGTTCGAAGAAACGGGATAACATCATGTCCAGGCGCTGCGAACTGACCGGCAAGGCCGTCATGACCGGCAACAATGTGAGCCACGCCAACAACAAGACCCGCGCGCTTCCTGCCGAACCTCGTCAATGTGACGCTGATGACCGAATCGCTGAACCAGCGCATCCGCCTGCGGATTTCGGCCACGGCCCTGCGCTCGGTCGAGCATCGCGGCGGCCTCGATGCGTTCCTGGCCAAGGCGGCCGACAACGAGCTGTCGCCCAGGCGCGCCTGCTGAAGAAGCAGATCGCCAAGAAGACCGGCGAAGCGGTAGCATCCGCCGCAGCCTGAGACCCTACGCAAGATAGAACAAAGGCGTTCGGATGAGCCGGACGCCTTTCGTGTTTCAAGCTGGTTCCATTACCCAGGGTAAAAAAATGACAGCGCTAAAGCGTACACTCCCCTTTGTCGCCGCCATGGCGGTGGTCGTTACCGCCTCCAATTTCCTGGTGCAGTATCCGTTCGATCATTTCGGATTGGGCGAAGTGCTGACGTGGGGCGCTTTCACCTATCCATTCGCCTTTCTCGTTACCGACCTGGCCAACCGCCGGCACGGGCTGCAAGCCGCGCGGCAGGTCGTCTATTCCGGCTTTGCGATTGCGGTGGTGCTGTCGGTAATGCTGGCAACGCCGCGCATTGCCATCGCCTCGGGCACGGCGTTCCTGGTGGGGCAATTGCTCGATGCGCAAATTTTCGACCGGCTGCGGCAACAGGCATGGTGGCGCGCGCCGCTGGTTTCCACGATCATGGGCTCGGCGATCGACACGCTGATCTTTTTCAGCCTGGCGTTTGCCGGTGCGTTCGCGTTCATCGATGCCATGACCGGCAACAGCGATGGTTCCCTGACCTTCGCGACGCCCTTCCTTGGCGGCGCCGCGCCGTTGTGGGTGTCGCTGGCATTCGGTGATTTCCTGGTGAAGCTGGTGACCGGCTTTGCGATGCTGGCGCCCTATGGCGCGATCCTCAAGGCTTGGGCGTTGCGTCCGTCGGCTGCGCGCTGACCGGTGCGAGTTCGCCCGGATACTTGAATTCCAGCAGCAGCGTGCGCTGGAAATACATGAAGTTGTCGTCCGAGATCAGCGTCAGGAAGACTTGGCCCTCGCCATCGGTGCTGATGTCCAGGCCTTCCATGTTGTCGATTCGATAGGCGAGCCCAGCTTCCATCAACACCTTGCCGTCAACGGTCTGGCCGCCGCCAATTGCGGTGGCGTCGATGCGCCGAAGGCGCATGCCGGGGGCAACATTCAGGCCGAAACGACGCTCCAGGAGGACGAGATCGCCACCGGGAAGGAAATCTGCGTCGGTGATGGCGTAATCGTCGCTGTGCCGGACGGCAAATTCGATGACGCCATCCGGACCGCTGATGAAAGCGCGGTGATTGCCGTCGCCATTCATGCTCAATTCCGAGATCGAGAGGATCGATCCGGCAAAGCGCGATTGCGGCGGGAGCAGCGCCATGGCCTCGATGCCGCGATTCCTGTCGAGCCTGCCAATGCCTGGCTTGGGCCACATCGCGACGAAGTCTGAAAGTGCTCCGCCAGGCCCGATCGTGAAGCGCCCGGTCTGGCTGCTGCGCTCGAATGCGATGAAGGCGTTATCGCCATCGACGTCCAGCGCTTCGCAGTCCGTGTTGCGGCTCTTTTGCAGCGGCTTGCCGCCGGCATCTGCCGGCAAGGCGCGGAACATCGCATTTTGATGTCGTGCAGCGCGCCGGTCACGTCGCGTTCCAGCGTCGCTGTCAGCACCATGCAGCGGTCGCTGACGGTTATGAGCGAATTGCGGCCGGCATGAAGGCGCAGCGCCGAAAACCCGCCGAAGCCATCCACATCCGACTGCAATTCGAGCCCGCCGGTGAATTCCAGCTCGCCAAACCGGGTACCGGTCGATCCAAGCTCGAAGTTGATGATCTTCGAGGCAATGACCGGCACAAATTCGGTCTGGGCCCTGCCGGTTTGCGTGGGTACAGCCGAGGCGCAGACAATGCCGATCGCCAGGACTTGCGCGGCGCGCCTTGCGGGGCGTGCCCTCACTGGGCGGCCGCCGCGCGCGCCCGTGGCATCCGCCGCCCGGCCTGCGGCTTGGCAGGGTGGTTTTCCTCGAACAGCCCGGCAAGCTGCTCGGTCATCGCGCCCGCAAGTTCCTCCGCGTCGACGATCGTCACGGCGCGGCGATAGTAGCGCGTCACATCGTGGCCGATGCCGATGGCGAGCAATTCGACCGGCGAATGCGCCTCGATGTCGGCGATGACGTGCCGCAAATGGCGCTCCAGGTAATTTCCCGGATTGACGGAAAGCGTTGAATCATCGACCGGCGCGCCATCGGAAATCATCATCAGGATGCGGCGCTGTTCGGGCCGGCCCATCAGGCGCTGGTGCGCCCACAGCAGCGCCTCCCCGTCGATGTTTTCCTTGAGGAGGCCCTCGCGCATCATCAGGCCCAGATTGCGACGCGAACGCCGCCATGGCGCGTCGGCGCTCTTGTAGACGATGTGGCGCAGATCATTGAGGCGGCCGGGCGAGGCCGGCTTGTTGGCGCGCAGCCAGGCCTCGCGCGACTCGCCGCCCTTCCATGCCTTGGTGGTGAAGCCGAGAATCTCGACCTTCACGCCGCACCGTTCCAGCGTGCGCGCCAGGATGTCGGCGCAGGTCGCGGCAACGGTAATCGGCCGGCCGCGCATGGAG
>CAVONR010000007.1:0-135985 GCA_963697325.1 uncultured Alphaproteobacteria bacterium
GGTCAGCAAGCACAAAGTGTGCGTCGCGTGGACCGCCTGCGCCCCAGTCGCCGTCCCGTGCTCGCGTTCAGACCAGAGGGCAGATCGATGGCCAGAATCGTCGCTGCTGACTGATTGAGGCGATCGATGGTTGCCGCCATGGCCCCTTCGGGCGCGCGCGCCGCACCCAGGCCCAGCAGCGCGTCGATGACCAGGTCAAAGCCGCTTTCGGGATCGCTGGCGGAAACTCTCACGCCGGCTTGCAGTGCCTCATCACGTGCGCGACGCGCATCGTCCGGCAACTGCTGCGCATCGCCGCTCAGGCTGACCGTGACTTCCAGGCCCGCCAGGTGCAAGTGCCTCGCGGCAACCCAGCCGTCCCCGCCATTGTTGCCCGGCCCGCAGGCCACCCACACCCGTCGTGCCTGAGGCGCCAATGCCAGCGCCAGGCGGGCGACGGACAGTCCGGCGCGTTGCATCAGCGTATGCGGTGCGTGCGCAGCGACCGCCTCGGCTTCGATCGCGCGCGACGCCTCGGCGTCGTGCAGCGTCCAGATGTCGTCGCCGGGCAGGACGCGACGTGGCATGGTGCGCATAGACAGGTGCATGGCGGGCAGCTCAGGCCGATGAGCAGAAGGACACGGGCGATTGTGCGGCCGTGGCGCAGACGCTTAACGCCGCAGTCGCTGCGGCCCCAGACCGCTGATATCGATGGCCGGCTCGCGACCCGCAATCAGGTCGGCGAGCACGCGTGCCGAGCCGCAAGACAACACCCAGCCGCTGGAGCCGTGTCCCAGGTTTAGCCAGATGCCGTTGGCGCGGCTCGGGCCGAGCACTGGCGGGCCATCAGGCAACATCGGACGGGCGCCTTTCCACTGTTGTGCCTTCGACAACTGGGCTGCGCCCGGAAACCAGTCGTCGAGCACCTTGTACAGCGTGGCTAACGCGGCGCCGTTCATCACGCCGTGTGCGCCGCCTAGCTCCGCACTGCCGGCGACGCGCACGCGCTGGCCCAGCCGCGAGATCGCGACCTTGTACTTTTCGTCCATGACTGCGGCACGAGGCCCTTGCGCAGGAAGGCCCTCGCGGTGTTGCAGCGGCGCGGTGATCGAGTAGCCATGCACGGCAACGATGGGCAACGACAAGCCCAGCGATTTGAGCAGCCCGTTGGCCCGATGGCCGGTGCACAACACCACGGCATCGGCCTCGAAGCGTTGCGCAGCTGCTGCGGCGCCGGCCGCCGCCGCAGCGCCGTGATCTCGGGAAAGGACCGTGGGCACGGTTCCCGCAGACAGGCCGATGACGTCCTTCTGGAACAGGAAATTGGCACCATGGCGTTTGGCATGGGCCATCATCAGATGCGCGAACTGTCGGCAGTTGCCGACCGCGTCCTGCGGCAACGAGATGGCGGCGCGCAACGGCATGTCGACGTTCAGGCCAGGCTCCAGACGATGGCACTGGGCCGCATCGAGCAGCTCGAACGGCACCTTCAGTTCGTCCAGCAGGCGCAGCGAGCCCTGCGCCTGCGCCAGATCGCGCGCATGACGCAGCAGCACGAGCACACCGCGTGCGTATTCGTATTCCAGCTTCAGGCCCCGTGTCAATGCCTGCATATGCTGGCTGCTGAAACTGGCGAGGTCGAACATGCGTCTGCGGTTGGCCTGATAGACGGCAGGACGGCAGGCGCGCCACCAGCGCCACATCCAGGGCAGGTGGGCCAGAGCGTTCAAGCCACCAAATCGCACGGGTGCGTGCGTGCCGAACAGGTGTCTGAACACCTTCAGCGGCATGCCCGGCGCTGCCCAGGGGGTGACGTAGCCTGGGGCCAATACGCCTGCATTGGCGAAGCTGGTTTCGCCGGCCACACCGGAGTTGCGCTCGAACACCGTGACCTCGTGCCCATCGGACGCCAGCTCAAACGCTGTCGTGACGCCGACGATGCCGGCGCCGATGACTGCCACGCGCACGGCTCAGTGCCCCCGGTCGGGTTGCTCGCGCAAGCCGGCCGGCGCGGCCTCGGGCAAGGTGGCGGCGGGCGAGACCTCCCGGCGGCCGGCGCACAGGCTGGCGGCGCGACCGCGTGTTAGAATCTTCGGGTTTTGGTAGGCGGGCATGGCGACGATTGTCGCGCACCGCCAGGGCCTGCCGAGACGACGCCGCGAACCCTTCCGCCGAATGGTGCCGCCAATCCAGCATCCGCGAGGATGCTCAGGATCGGCGGTTCAGGAGGGAGTTCGAAGACCCAACCTTCGAAAGAACCCATGACTGTCTCCATGCGTGAGATGCTGGAAGCCGGTGTCCATTTCGGACACCAGACGCGCTTCTGGAACCCCAAGATGGCCCCGTACATCTACGGCCATCGCAACAAGATCCACATCATCAACCTCGAGAAGACGCAGCCGCTCTTCCACGATGCGATGAAGTTCGTGCGCCAGTTGGCGGCGCGGCGCGGCACGGTCCTGATGATCGGCACCAAGCGCCAGGCGCGTGAGGTCATCCAGCTGGAAGCGCAGCGCTGCGGCATGCCCTATGTCGATCAGCGCTGGCTGGGCGGCATGCTGACCAACTTCAAGACGGTCAAGGCTTCGTTGAAGAAGCTCAAGGAAATGCAGGCCCAGAAAGAGGTCGGCATCGAGCAGATGATCAAGAAGGAAGGCCTGATGTTCGAGCGCGAGCTGGCCAAGCTCGAGAAGGACATCGGCGGCATCCAGGACATGAACGCGCTGCCGGACGCGATGTTCGTCATCGACGTGGGCTACCACAAGATCGCGATTGCCGAGGCCAAGAAGCTCGGCATCCCGTTGATCGGCGTGGTCGACACCAACCATTCGCCCATCGGCATCGACTACGTCATTCCCGGCAACGACGATTCGGCCAAGGCCGTGGCCCTGTATGCGCGCGCCGTGTCCGATGCGGTGCTCGAAGGCAAGGCCAATGCCACCAGCGACGTGGTGCAGGCTGTCGGCGCTGCAGGCGACGAGTTCGTCGAGGTGCGCGAAGGCGCTTGATTTCGGCGCTGGGGGTTTGGCGCAGGGCGGCGTAGCGCGGCCCGGTGCTGCCACCAGCCCGTCGATCCCCGGCTGTGCCGCGGCGCTTGCGCCGGCCGGCTTGTCATGGAGATGAAGATGCCCGCAATTACCGCAAGCATGGTTGGCGCGCTGCGCGCCAAGACCGATGCCCCGATGATGGAATGCAAGAAGGCCTTGACCGAGGCCGATGGCGACATGGAGCGCGCGGAGGAAATCCTTCGCGTCAAGCTCGGCAGCAAGGCTGGCAAGGCCTCGGCGCGTATCACCGCTGAGGGCGTGGTCGCTGCGTCCGTGAATGGGAGCACGGGTGCCTTGGTCGAAGTCAACTGCGAGACCGATTTCGTCTCGAAGAACGACGACTTCCTGGCATTGGCCAATGCGCTGGCCGAGCTGGTCGTGAAGCACGACCCGGCCGACGTCGCCGCGCTGTCGGCGCTGCCGCTGACGCAAGCCGGCTTTGGCCCGACGGTGGAGGATGTGCGCAAGGGTCTGATCGGCAAGATCGGCGAGAACATCTCGGTGCGGCGCTTCAAGCGCTACGCCGGTGCCGGTTCGCTTGCGCGCTACCTGCACGGCACGCGCATCGGCGTGCTGGTGCAGTACCAGGGTGACGAGGTCGCGGCCAAGGACGTCGCCATGCATGTGGCGGCGATGAAGCCGGTCGCCCTCGCCGCGGCCGAGGTGCCGGCCCACGCTGGTCGAGAGCGAGCGCTCGGTCGCCGTCGCTGAAGGCGGCCGAGGACGCGGACAAGGCGCGGGCCGAGGGCAAGCCGGTGCAGTCGGCCGAGATCGTGGCCAGGCGCGTCGACGGGTGCGGTGCAAAAGTTCCTGAAGGAAGTCAGTCGCTGTACAACCAGGCTTCGTGAAGAACGACAAGCAGACCGTCGAGCAGATGCTCGAAGCCGACCGCGCCACGCGCTCCAAGGCTTCACGCTGTACGTGGTGGGCGAGGGCATCGAGAAGCGACCGACGACTTCGCCGCCGAGGTCGCGGCGCAGGTGGCGGCCGCGAAGGGGTGGCGCGATCCGCACGCAAGCCGCGCAGTGGGCATAGACCGTGCGCCGCGTGAACGATACGGGCACTGCCGCGGACGCCCGGCGTCTTGCGAGGCAGCCTCGCCTGATCCGGGCTGCGGCCGAACGGGGTCGATCGAGGAGTCCAACCGCATGCCGGCGTACAAGCGCATCCTGCTCAAGCTGTCGGGCGAAGCCCTGATGGGCGACGACGCCTACGGCATCAACCGCGCGACCATCGTGCGCATGGTGCGCGAGATCCAGGAGGTGACGCGCGCTGGGCTGCGAGGTGGCCGTGGTCATCGGCGGCGGCAACATCTTCCGCGGCGTGGCCGGCGGCTCGGTCGGCATGGACCGCGCCACCGCCGACTACATGGGCATGCTGGCCACCGTGATGAACGCGCTGGCGCTGGCCGACACGATGCGCCAGGAGGGCATGACGGCGCGCGTCATGTCGGCGATCGCGATCGAGCAGGTGGTCGAGCCCTACGTGCGGCCGAAGGCGCTTGCAGTACCTCGAAGAGGGCAAGGTCGTGGTGTTCGCCGCCGGCACCGGCAACCCGTTCTTCACGACCGACACGGCCGCGGCGCTGCGCGGCGCCGAGATCGGTGCGCGAGATCGTGCTCAAGGCGACCAAGGTCGATGGCGTTTACACCGCCGATCCGAAGAAGGATCCCGAGGCCACGCGCTAGCGCAGCATCACGCTTCGACGAGGCGATCGCCAAGCAACCTGCAGGTGATGGACGCCACCGCGTTCGCGCTGTGCCGCGACCAGAAGCTGCCGATCAAGGTGTTCACCATCTTCAAGCCCGGCGCGCTGCAGGCGCGTCGTGCTGGGCGAGGACGAAGGCACGCTGGTGCACGTTTGAAGGAAGTGACCGGGGATCGATGACCATCGCCGACATCAAGCAGAACGCGCGAGCACAAGATGGCCCGCTCGGTCGAAACCTTCAAGGCCGAGCTGCAGAAGATCCGCACCGGCCGCGCCCATCCGGGCATCCTCGATCAGGTGCATGTCGAGTACTACGGCTCCACGCTGCCGATCAGCCAGGTGGCCAACGTGACGCTGCTCGACGCGCGCACGATCAGCGTGCAGCCCTGGGAAAAGGGCATGGGCGCGAAGATCGAAAAGGCCATCCGCGAATCCGATCTCGGGCTGAACCCGGCCGTCGCAGGGCGACCTGCTGCGCGTGCCGATGCCGGCCCTGACCGAGGAGCGCCGCAGGGACTTGACCAAGGTCGTGCGCCATGCGGGCGAGGAGGCCACGGTGGCGGTGCGCAACGTGCGCCGCGATGCCAACGAGCACGTCAAGCGGCTGATGAAGGACAAGCAGACCGCCGAGGACGAGGAGCGTCGCTCCGCGGACGAGATCCAGAAGCTCACCGACCGCACGATTGCCGAGGTCGACAGCTGGTGCCGGCAAGGAACCGGAGATCATGGCGGTCTGAGCAGCGAAGTCGCCGATCGACACCATGAACTCTTCGACACGCCTACCGGTCCACGCCGTGCCGCGCCACGTCGCCATCGTCATGGACGGCAATGGCCGCTGGGCGCGCAAGCGCTTCATGCCACGTGTGTATGGGCACAAGGCAGGCGTCGATGCACTGGTGCGCACGATGCAGGCCTGTGCCGAGCGAGGCGTCGACGTACCTCAGCGTGTTCGCTTTCTCGTCCGAGAACTGGAAGCGCCCTACCGACGAGGTCTCCGGCCTGATGGACCTCGTGCTGGTGGCGGTTTCGAGGTACCTGACCAAGCTCGCTGGTGACGGCGTGCGCATCCGCATCGTCGGCGATCGCAGCGCGGTCTCCGACAAGCTGCGTGCGGCCTGGGACGAGGCCGAGCGCCTGACGGCCTGCAACACGCGCATCACGCTCTCGGTGGCGTTCAACTACGGCGGGCGGTGGGACGTGGTGCAGGCCTGTCGCCGCATCGTCGAGTCCGGCGTCCGCCCGAGCAGATCGACGAGGCCGTGCTGTAGCGCCACATGGCGATGAACTTCGCGCCCGATCCCGATCTGTTCATCCGCACGGGTGGCGAGATCCGCATCAGCAACTTCATGCTCTGGCAGACGGCCTACGCGGAGCTCTACTTCACGCACTGCCTGTGGCCGGACTTCGGAGAGGCCGAACTCGACGCCGCGCTGGCCGCCTACGCACAGCGCGATCGCCGCTTCGGGGAAGTGCGCGACAGCAGTGGCGTCCCGCGGAGACGTCGGGATGACGATGCTCAGACAGCGGGTCATCACCGCAGTCGTCCTGCTCGCCCTGCTGCTGCCCGCGCTGTTCTGCGGCCGCGGCCTGGCCTTTCGAGGTGCTGACCTCGCGCTGATCGCCGCCGCGGGTTGGGAGTGGGGCCGCCTGAAGGGTCGCCGGTCTGCGCCGCTGTCCTTGTCGCCACGGCGCGTCGCGCTCGGCTTGTGCGGCGACGCTGGCCGGCAGGCTGGCCGCATCGCCGGCCCTTGTGCTCGGTGGCCGGCCACGTTGGTGTGGGTGGTCGGCGTGGTGCGCTGGGCGCTGCGTACGGGCCCATCGGTGGCCGCGTTCCCGGGTCGGCACGCTGGGCCAGGGGTCTGGCGCCCTTGTGGGCTGGCCTGGCTGGCCCTGGGCCATGCCCGCTGCATCGGCATCAACTTCCTGCTGTCGGTATTCTGCCTCGTCTGGATGGCCGACATCGCGGCCTACTTCGGCGGCCGCGCTTCGGCAGACGCAAGCTCGCGCCGGCGATCAGCCCGGGCAAGAGCTGGGAGGGTGTCTGCAGCGGAATGGCAGGGGTGCTGCGTGCTGGCGCTGGCCTGGCGGCGCTGGATCGCGCGTCACGCTCGACATCTCGAGCTTGTTCGGCCACCTGATCGAGCGTCTGGGCCTGCTCGGCGGCCTGGCGGCGCTGGCCTTTCTTGCCGGCATGAGCGTGGTCGGTGACCTGGTGGAGTCGTTCGTCAAGCGCGCTGCCGGGCGCCAAGGACTCGAGCCGCTGTTGCCGGGTCACGGTGGCGTGCTCGACCGTGTCGATGCGCTGCTGCCGGTGTTCCCGCTGTACGCTCGGCTGCTGCGGCCCTGTGAACGACGACCTTGCGCTGCAGCCACGAACGGCTGCTGATCCTCGGCTCGACCGGCTCCATCGGCACCAGCACGCTCGATGTCGTCGCACGCCACCCGCGGCGTTTCACGGTGGTCGCACTGACCGCGCACCAGCGCATGGCGGAACTGATCGAACAGTGCCTGCGCTGGAAGCCGACGCCTGCGCCGTGGTGCCTGACGAGACCAGGGCGCGGCAGGTGCGCGATGCGCTGCGTGCCGAGGGCGTGGCGACCGACGTGCGCAGCGGCGCCCAGGCCTTGTGCGAACTGGCCGCCGATCGGGCGTGGACAGCGTGATGGCGGCGCATCGTCGGCGCCGCCGGCCTGCGGCCGTGCCTCGGCCGCTCGCCGCCGGCAGCGACGTGGCGCTCGCCAACAAGGAGTCGCTGGTCGTCGGCGGCGCTCTTGCTGGACGCGCCTGGCGAGCGACTCCGGCGCCACCCTGCTGCCGATCGACAGCGAGCACGTCGGCGCTCCACCAGGCGCTGCGCGCCGGCGGACGCCCCGAGGACGGTCGAGCGGCTGCGTGCTGACCGCCTCGGGCGGACCGTTCCTGCGCGCGCGCCGGCAACCTGGCTGACGTCACGCCGGAGGAGGCGCTGCGCCACCCGACCTGGGTCGATGGGCGCGCAAGATCTCGATCGATTCGGCGACGATGGTGAACAAGGCGCTCGAGGTCATCGAGGCGCGCTGGCTGTTCGACCTGCCGCCCGGGCGGATCGACGTCGTCGTCCACCCGCAGTCGATCGTCCACTCGCTGGTCGAGTGGCGCGACGGCTCGGTGATCGCGCAGCTGGGCACCCCCGATATGCGCGGGCCCATCGCCTACGGACTGTCGTTTCCGCAGCGCATCGAATCGGGCGCCGCGACGTGGATTTCACGGCGCTGGGCGCGCTGACTTTCGAGGAGGCCGACGCCAGGCGCTTTCCAGGGCTGCATCTGTCCTGGGCTGCGTTGCGCGGACCCCGAAGGCAGCTGCACGGTGCTGAACGCCGCCAATGAGGTGGCGGTGGCCGCCTTCCTGGCGCAGCGCATCGGTTTCACCTCGATCCACGCCATCAATGCCGACACCATCGCCCACGTCTCGCCTGGGCTGGATGATGCCGGCGTCGCTGGACGATCTGCTGGCGCTGGACGAGCGCGCTCGCGCCTATGCCGGGGCCTTGGTGGAGAAGCGCGCGTCATGATCACCACCGTGCTGGCTTTCCTGGTCACGCTGGCCATCCTGGTCGTGATCCATGAGTACGGACATTACCGCGTGGCGGTGGCCTGCGGCGTCAAGGTGCTGCGCTTCTCGGTCGGCTTCGGACGGGTGTGTGGCGCCGGCAGAGCGGCCCGGACGCCACCGAGTTCGTGCTTTCGGCGCTGCCCCTGGGCGGCTATGTGCGCATGCTCGACGAACGCGAGGCGCCGGTTGCGCCCGAGGAACAACACCGCGCCTTCAACCGCCAGCCCTTGTCGCGGCGCGCGGCCATCGTCATCGCCGGGCCTGCGGCCAATCTGTTGCTCGCTGTGCTGCTGTTTGCGTTGGCCCAATGGATCGGCACCGAAGAACCGAAGGCGGTGCTGAGCGCCCCGGTCGCCGAAAGCCTGGCCGCGCAGTCGGGTCTTCGTTCTGGAGACTGGGTGCGTGCCACCTCGCGTGATGGCAGCGAGTGGTCGGAGTACGGTCGATGAACGACCTGCGCTGGCAGATCACGCAGGCCGTGCTCGATGGCGAGGCGCTGCAGCTTTCGCTGAGCGATGCGCAAGGCCATTCCAATCGCACCGCCAAGCTGGACTTGCCTCGCCTGGGCACACGCGACGTCGACGCCAACCTGATGCGCAACGTGGGCCTGGGCGCACCCTACAGCGAGCCGGTGTTGGGCGAAGTCAAGGGCGACGGGCCGGCCGCTGCGGCGGGCCTGCGTGCCGATGATCGCGTGCTCAGCGTCGATGGCCAGCTGGTGGCCGATGCACAGGGCCTGCGCGAGCGCATCCGCAAGTCGGTGCGTGATGGCGCGGCCGTGTCGATGCGCTGGCAGGTCGATCGCGGCGGGCGCAACCTGGACATCGAGGTGTTGCCGCGCGTCGTCGACGACAACGGTGTCAAGGTCGGTCGCATCGATGCCTTCGTGGGCCAGCCCGTGCAGATGGTGACGGTGCAGCGCGGACTGGTCGAAGGCTTGCAACTGGGTGTGCAGCGCACCTGGGACCTGAGCGTGCTGACGCTGAAGATGCTGGGCCGCATGCTCATCGGCGAGGCCTCGCTGCGCAATCTGAGCGGGCCGCTGACCATCGCCGACTACGCCGGTCAGTCGGCGCAGCAGGGCCTGAGCTATTACCTCGGTTTCCTGGCGCTGGTCAGCGTCAGCCTGGGCGTGCTCAACCTGCTGCCCTTGCCGATGCTCGATGGCGGACACCTGATGTATTATCTTTTCGAGGGTCTGACCGGTCGCCCGGTCTCTGAACTCTGGCTCGGGCGGCTTCAACGTGGCGGTGTTGCCATTCTTCTGGCGTTGATGTCGGTGGCCCTATTCAACGATGTAGCCCGGCTTCTGGGCCTGCACTGATCGCTCCCATGTTTCCTGTGTTCCGGTTGCGCCTTGCAACAACTGTGATGCGCTTCTTCGCTGCATGGCTGGTGTTGGCCGCGGTGTTCTATGCTCCTGCGGCGAGTGCGGTGGAACCCTTCGTCGTCAAGGACATCCGCCTGGAGGGCGTGCAGCGCACGGACCCGGGCACGGTCTTCGGCGCCTTGCCTTTTCGCATCGGCGATACCTATACCGACGAGAAGGGCGCCACCGCGCTGCGTGCGCTGTTTGCCACCGGCTTGTTCAAGGACGTGCGCATCGAGATCGAGGACCAGGTCGTGGTCATCGTCATCGAGGAGCGCGCCATCATCGCCACCGTCTCCTTTGTCGGCTGAAGGAGTTCGAGCAGGATGTGCTGCTGAAATCCCTGCGCGAAGCCGGCATCGGCGAAGGGCTGCCCTTCGACCGGGCGCTGGTCGACCGCGCCGAACAGGAAATCAAGCGCCAATATCTATCGCGCAGTCTGTACGGCGCGGAGGTGGTGACCACGGTGACGCCAATCGAACGCAACCGCGTCAACGTCACGTTCACCATGACCGAAGGGGATGCGGCTCGTATCCGCGAGATCCGCATCGTCGGCGCGAACGCGTTCACCGAATCCACCTTGCTGAGCCAGTTCGAGGCTAGCCCCAGCGGCTGGTTGAGCTGGTACACGAAGGGCGACCGCTACTCGCGCGCCAAGCTGAACGCCGACCTGGAGATCCTGCGCGCCTGGTATCTGAACCGGGGATTCCTCGAGTTCACGATCGAGTCGACGCAGGTCACCATCTCGACCGACAAGCAGGACATCTC
The DNA here is from genome assembly GCA_963697325.1 of uncultured Alphaproteobacteria bacterium. Lineage (GTDB taxonomy): Bacteria > Pseudomonadota > Alphaproteobacteria > Rhizobiales > Rhizobiaceae > BOKV01. The sequence goes on from CAVONR010000007.1 coordinate 10,466, forward strand.
GGTCACCGATCACCATTCGCGAGGGCCAGGTCTTCAACGTCACGGGGGTGCGACTGGAAGGCAACTTCCTCGGTCGCGAAGACGAATTCCGCGCCCTTGTCAGCGTCTGTGCCGGGCGGCCCGTACCGCGGTGACGATGTCGCCAACACGGTGCGACGCATGGCCGACCTGTTCGCCAACTATGGTTTTGCGTTTGCGCGCGTCGAACTGCGACCGGAGATCGACCGCAACGCCGCCCATGTGCTAGTGGTCTTCGCCGCCGAGCCGCAGCGCCGCGTGTATGTACGCCGCATCGATGTCGCCGGGAACACGCGCACGCGCGACGAGGTGGTGCGGCGAGAGTTCCGCCAGTTCGAGTCTTCCTGGTACGACGGCGCGAGGATCAAACTGTCGAAGGACCGCCTCGATCGCCTTGGTTTCTTCAAGGAGGTTTCGATCGACACCGTGGAGGTATCGGGCACGCCCGACCAGGTGGATCTGGTGATCACCGTGGTCGAAAAGCCGACCGGCAACTTGTCCATCGGTGCCGGATATTCCAGCGCCGAGCAGTTGACGCTGAGCGCGTCGATCCGGCAGGAGAACGTGTTCGGATCGGGGCACTACCTGGGCTTCGACATCAACACAGGCAAGAGCAACCGCACCTTGTCGCTGAACACCATCGATCCGTACTGGAGCATCGACGGCGTTTCGCGCGCCTTCGACCTGTATTACCGCAACTCGAGCCCGCTGAACACCTATGGCGATTCCTACCAGCTGACCACCTGGGGCGCGGCGGTACGCTTCGGCGTGCCATTCACCGAAGTCGACACCGTCTTCTTCGGCGTGGGCTACGAGCAGACGCACATCGGCGACGACGCCTTCCTGCCCAACAGTTACTTCCTCTATCGCGAGGAATTCGGCCCGACCAGCTATTCCTTCCCGATGACCGTGGGCTGGTCACGCGACACGCGCAACAACGCCATCGCTCCCAGCGACGGCCGTTACCTGCGCACCAACGCCGAGCTCAGCGCGCTGGGGGACGTGCAATACCTGCGTTTGAACCTGCAGGGCCAGCAGTACATGTCGTTGCCCTACAACCTGACCTTGGGCTTGAATGCCGAGGTCGGGTGGGGCTTCGGCCTGGGTTCGCGGCCATACCCGGTGTTCAAGAACTTCTATGGTGGCGGCCTGGGATCGGTGCGTGTGTTCCAGCAGAACTCGCTGGGCATCATCGATCCGACCGGCTCCTTCGTCGGCGGCACGCGCAAGATCAATGCGAACTCCGAGCTCTATATTCCCGTGCCTGGCATGGGCAACGACAAGAGCCTGCGCTTCTTTGCCTTCTTCGACATCGGCAACGTCTGGGGTGAGGGACAGTCGGTGACCTTTGACAGCCTGCGTGCGTCTGTGGGTCTTGGCATCAGCTGGGTCTCGCCGCTGGGCCCGCTCAAACTGAGCTATGGCACGCCGGTGATGTACGAGGGAACCGATAGAATCCAGCCATTCCAATTCCAGATCGGGACCAGATTCTGATGAACATGCTGCCGCTGATCACCCGCGTGCTGGCCGCTGCGGCGGTGCTGATGTCGCTGGCGGTGCCCGCGATGTCGCAGGAACTGAAGATCGGCTACGTGAACAGCGAACGGGTGTTGCGCGAGGCCGCGCCCGCCAAGGCCGCTCAGTCTCGACTGGAGGCCGAGTTCAGCAAGCGCGAGAAGGATCTGTCCGAGCAGGGCGCGCGGCTCAAGGGTGCTGCCGAGAAGCTCGAGAAAGACGGCCCGACACTGAGCGAGACCGAGCGTGCCCGTCGGCAGCGCGAGTTGGTCGAACAGGACCGTGACATGCAACGGCGTCGCCGCGAGTTCCAGGAAGACCTGACGCAGCGCAAGAATGAAGAGCTCGCGGCCGTGGTGGAACGCGCCAACCGCGTCATCAAGCAGATCTTCGAGGCCGAGAAGTACGACGTCATCCTGCAAGAGGCGATCTTCGCCGGGCCACGCGTGGATATCACCGAAAAGGTGATCAAGGTTTTGAACGCCGCGCCGGCCGCGCCGGCCGCACCGCGCTGACGGCCACGCGACGCAGGCCTGGATGTTCGAGGTCCGCACCGGCGAACTGGTCGCGCAGCTGGGTGGCGAACTGCTTGGCAATTCCGAGCTCGTGATCCGTCGCATTGCGTCGCTCGAGCTCGCCGGCGCCGACAGCATCAGCTTTCTTGCCAACCCGCGCCACCAGACACAACTCGACGACAGCCAGGCTGCGTGCGTCATCGTGGGCGCTGCGATGCGCGATGCCGTGCTCGCGCGGCCCGCGGCCATCATCGCTGCCGACCCCTACCTGTACTACGCCCGTCTCAGCCAATGGTGGGCACGCCACGCGCGCGCCCCGGCCGTGGCGGGTGTGCACCCGAGCGCGGTGATCGAAGCCGGCGCCGTGATCGACGCGCAGGCGTCGGTCGGTGCTTTGGCCTATATCGGCAGCGGTGCGGTGATCGGCGCAGGCGCGGTGGTGGGCCCGCAATGCCACGTTGGCGCGCTTGCCGTGGTTGGCGAACACACACGACTGGCGGCGCAGGTCGTGCTCGGCGAAGGCTGCCGCGTCGGCGCGCGCGGCTTGCTGCACAGCGGCGTGGTCATCGGTGCCGACGGCTTCGGCTTCGCGCCGGTGGAAGGCCGCTGGGAGAAGATCGAACAGCTCGGCGCGGTGGTCCTCGGCGACGATGTGGAGATCGGTGCCAACAGCTGCGTCGACCGCGGCGCCTTGCAGGACACGGTGCTCGAACAAGGCGTCAAGCTCGACAACCTGGTGCACATCGCGCACAACGTCTTCGTCGGAGCACACACCGCCATGGCGGCCTGCGTGGGCATTGCCGGCAGCACGCGCATCGGAGCGTTTTGCACTTTTGCCGGCCAGGCCGGTGTTGTCGGCCACGTGCAGATCTGCGATCACGTGCATGTGGGTGCGGCCTGCGCCATCACACGTTCGATCCACAAGCCGGGCAGTTATGGCGGTTTGTTTCCCTTCGACGAGAATGGCGTCTGGGACAAGAACGCGGCCACGCTGCGGCAGCTGTATGCGCTGCGCGGTCGCTTGCGCGCACTGGAAAGCAAGAACCCATGACGATGGACATCCACGAGATCCTGAAGAAGCTGCCGCATCGCTACCCGATCCTGCTGGTGGACCGGGTGCTCGAGTTGGACAGCGGCAAGCGCATACGCGCGCTGAAGAACGTCAGCATCAACGAGCCGTACTTCGAAGGCCACTTTCCGCAGCGGCCGGTGATGCCCGGTGTGCTCATGCTCGAAGCCCTGGCGCAGGCCGCGGCGCTGTTGACCTTCGAGGCATTGGGCCTGAAGCCCGACGAGAAGACGGTGTACTACTTCGCCGGCATCGACGGCGCACGCTTCAAGCGGCCGGTCGAACCCGGCGACCAGCTCATCCTCGATGTCGAGGTGGCACGCATGAAGGCCAGCATCTGGAAGTTCAACGCCAAGGCCCTGGTCGGCGACGAGCTTGCGGTCGAGGCCGAACTGATGCTGGCCATGCGCAAGCTGGACTGAGGGGCTGCGCGGTGGCCCGCATCCACCCGAGCGCGCTGGTCGATGCCAAGGCCCAATTGGGCGAGGACGTTGACGTTGCGGCCTACGCTGTGATCGGCTCCAACGTGCGCATCGACGAAGGCACTCGCATCGGCCCGCACAGCGTCATCGAAGGCCACACCACGATCGGCCGCGACAACCGCATCTTCCAGTTCTGCTCGATCGGCGGTGCGCCGCAGGACAAGAAGTACGCCGGCGAGCCGACGCAACTGCTCATCGGCCACGGCAATACCATCCGCGAGTTCTGCACGCTCAACACCGGCACGGTGCAGGACGCGGGCGTTACGCGCATCGGCGACGACAACTGGATCATGGCCTACGTGCACGTCGCCCACGACTGTCAAGTCGGCAGCCACACCATCATTGCCAACGCGGTGCAACTGGGTGGCCATGTGCAGCTGGGAGACTGGGCCTTTCTGGGCGGGCTTTCGGGCGTGCACCAGTTCGTGCGCGTCGGCGCGCATGCGATGACGGGTTTCCAGACACGCTTGTCGCAGGATCTGCCGCCCTATGTCACCGCCTCGGGCAACCCGGCCGAGGCGCAGGGCATCAACGCCGAAGGCCTGAAGCGCCGCGGCTTCAGCGCCGAGCGCATCGATGTGGTCAAGAAGATGCACCGGCTGCTGTATCGCAAGAGCCTGACGCTCGATGCCGCCGTGCAGCAGATCGCCACGTTGCGCGACGAGCAAGCGCACGCCGCGGGCGACATTTCGCTGATGCTCGACTTTCTTGCCGCGACACCACGCGGCATCGTGCGCTGATTGCCGGCCAGACGAATGCCGCACCGCGCCTGGGCATGGTCGCCGGCGAGGCGTCCGGCGACCTGCTGGCCGCGCTGCTGCTGGGCGGGCTGCGGCAGCGCTGGCCCGCGTTGCAGGCCTTCGGCATCGGCGGCCCACAGATGGTGGACCAGTGCTTCGACGCCTGGTGGCCGCAGCACAAACTGGCGGTGCACGGCTACGCCGACGCCTTGCGTCACTATCCCGAACTGTCCGGCATTCGCCGCCGGCTGGCGGCACGGCTGCTGCAGTCGCCGCCCTCGGCGTTCATTGGCGTGGATGCGCCTGATTTCAATCTCGATCTCGAGGCCCAGTTGCGGCACGCGGGCATCAAGGCGATTCACTTCGTCTGCCCGTCCATCTGGGCCTGGCGTGGCGGACGCGTGCAGCGCATCGCGCGCAGCGTGGACCATGTGCTGTGCCTGTTTCCCTTCGAGCCCGCGCTGTTGCACCGTGCTGGTGTCGCGGCCACCTTTGTCGGGCATCCGCTGGCCGATGTGATCCCGTTGCAGGTGCCGCGCGTTGAAGCGCGGCAGCGTCTGGGCCTCGGTGCCGACGATGGCGTGGTTGCCGTGCTGCCGGGCAGCCGCCCCGGTGAGCTGCGCCACATCGCGCCGGTCTTCTTGCAGGCCGTGGCCCTGTTGCATCGGCGTCGCCCGCAGCTGCGTTTTGTGTTGCCGGTGGCAGCGGGCCTGCGTGAAGCGCTCGAGCCGCTGCTCGCCGAACACGCACCCGGTGTGCCGGTGCTCGTGCGCGATGGCCAATCGCACGACGCGCTGGCGGCCTGCGACGCCACGCTCATTGCCAGCGGCACGGCCACCCTGGAGGCTGCGCTGTTCAAGCGGCCGATGGTTATCGGCTACCGCATGCATGGCCTGAGCTGGATGCTGATGAAGCGCATGAGCTACCAGCCGTGGGTCGGCCTGCCGAACATCCTGTGCCGCGAATTCGTCGTGCCCGAACTGCTGCAGGAGGCCTGCGAGCCGGTCGCGCTGGCGGATGCGATGCTTGCGCAACTGGACGATGCGACGCGCTGCCGAGCGGCTGGCGGCTGCGCTTCACCGAACTGCACCTGCTGCTGAGGCGCGACACTGCGCGCTGTGCCACCGATGCGATCGCGCAGATTCTTGAAGCCTGAGCAACTGGGCCTGTCCTGGCGTGGGCCAGGGCTGGTGGCCGGCGTCGATGAGGCCGGTCGCGGCCCCTTGGCCGGCCCGGTGGTGGCCGCGGCAGTGATGCTCGACGAGCTGCGGCCCATCAAGGGGCTGGCCGATTCGAAGACACTTTCGCCGCGCAAGCGCGAGCGGCTGTACGACGAGATCCGTGCCAAGGCCCTGTGCTGCTGTGTGACCGAGGCCAGCGCGTCGGAGATCGACACGCTGAACATCCTGCAAGCCACGCTGCTGGCGATGCGCCGTGCCGTCGAGGGCCTGCGCCTCGTGCCGCACATCGTGCTGGTGGATGGCAACCGGCTGCCGTTGCTGACCGTGCAGGCGCATGCCATCGTCAAGGGCGATGCCAAGGTGCAGGCCATCGCCGCGGCGTCGATTCTGGCCAAGGTGCACCGCGACCGGCTGTGCCAGGGTCTGCATGAGCGCTACCCGCAGTACGGCTTTGCCGCGCACAAGGGCTATCCCACGGCGGAACACCTGCAGGCGCTGCGCCTACATGGTGCCTGCGCCGAGCACCGTCGCAGCTTCGCACCGGTGCGTGCGGTGGCCACGGCGGCTGTTTCATGCGTTGTCGACGGGTCGGGCGGGTCGTCATGACGCAGGCGCCGCTGCGCATCAGCTCGCGCGACAACCCGAGTCTGGCCGAGGTACGGCGTGCGCAGCGCGATCCCGGCGCTTATCGAGGCAAGGGTGGTGGCAAGAGCACAGGTGACGCCGGCAACAAGTCCACTTCCCTGTGGCTGGAAGGCGAACATCTGCTGCGCGCCTGTGTGGCACGCGGCTGGCCGCTCAAGCAGGTCTTGATCGCCGCGTCGGCCTGGGATCAACCATCGCTGCGCAGCCTGGCGCAGTGCTCGCAGCGCGTGCTGTTGCTGCCCGACGCCCTGTTCGGCGAACTGAGTGCGCTGCAGTCGCCTGCCTGCATCGGCGCGCTGATCGATCGGCCGCAGGCGCAGCCCTTGCGTGGCGACGTGCCGACCGTGATGCTCGACCGCCTGCAGGACGCTGGCAACGTGGGCAGCATCCTGCGCAGCGCTGCGGCTTTCGGCGTGCATCAGGTGCTGGCGTTCAAGGGCACGGTCGCGTTGTGGTCACCGAAGGTCTTGCGTGCCGGCATGGGCGCGCATTTCGCGCTGCAGTTGCATGAGAGCCTGTCACTCGATGCGCTGGACACGCTGCGCATGCCCTGGGTGGCGACCAGCTCGCATGCCGAGGCGACATTGCATCAGTGCCAGCTGCCACAGCCCTGCGCCTGGGTCTTCGGGCATGAGGGGCAGGGCGTGGCAGAGAACATCGTCGCGCGCTGCGCATTGACACTGCGCATCGCACAACCCGGTGGCGAGGAGTCGCTGAATGTCGCCAGCGCTGCGGCCATCTGCCTACACGAAAGCGTGCGACAGCGCGGCTGAGGCGTCTTCAGTTCAGTAGACGAGCCGGTCGGGCCGAAGGTCCCGCAGGATGGTGGTGGCGATCTCCTCGATCGACTTGTGCGTCGAAGACAGCCAGGCGATGCCGGCGCGGCGCATCATCAGCTCGGCTTCGAGCACTTCGTAGCGGCAGTTCTCGATCGACGCATATTTGCTGCCCGGACGTCGTTCATTGCGGATCTGCGACAGACGCTGTGGGTTGATCGACAGACCGAAGCACTTCGTCTTGTAGGGCGCCAGGGTCGAAGGCAACTTGCCGCGCTCGAAATCCTCGGGGATCAGCGGATAGTTGGCCGCCTTGATGCCGTGCTGCATGGCCAGATAGAGCGAGGTCGGCGTCTTGCCGCTGCGGCTGACGCCGACCAGGATCACGTCCGCGCTGGCCAGGTTGACGGACGATTGCCCGTCGTCGTGCGCCAGCGAGAAATTGATGGCGTCGATGCGCTCGTGGTACTCCTCGCTCTTGGCCGCGTCGGAAAAGCGGCCGATGCGGTGGTTCGACTTGACACCGAATTCCTGCTCCAGCGGCTCGACGAAGGTGCGGAACATGTCCAACACCAGGCCCTTGCAAACCTCGGTCGTGAGCACGCGGCGAATATCGTCGTTGACCAGCGTGATGAAGACGATGGGCCGGTGCCCCTCGCGTTCGCAGGTGTGGTTGATCTCGTCCAGCACTGTGTGCGCCTTGTCGACGGTATCGATGAACGGCCGGCGCACATGCCGCGGCTTGGCCGCGAACTGCGCCAGGATCGAGTTGCCGAAGGTTTCGGCAGTGATGCCGGTGCCGTCCGAGACAAAGAAGACCGTGCGATTGGGCATGGGGCACGCTGGGCAGAAGGCCCGACAAGTTGTTCGCGGATGATAGGTAAGAACTCCTTAGAATTCTCTGCATCCGTCCCATCGCCTAACCACCATGCCCATGCGTGCCGCCCAGCCAGAAGTCGAAGAAGATGCTGCGCGCCGCCGGATGCGTTCGATGGGAGCAACGCTTTTGTCACATCACGGAGCCTGCCCATGTCTTCCACCCTTCTGGCGACCGCCCTGGTCGTACCGTTTGAGCAGCTGAGAATGACCGATGTCGAGGCGGTAGGCGGCAAGAACGCCTCGCTCGGCGAAATGATCAGCCAGCTGGCTTCGGCCGGTGTGGCGGTGCCTGGTGGCTTTGCCACCACCGCGCATGCCTTCCGTCAGTTCCTGAGCCACGAAGGTCTGGCACAGCGCATCCAGGCGCGCTTGGACACGCTGGACACCGAGGACGTGCGTGCGTTGGCCGAAGCCGGCGCGCAGATCCGACAGTGGATCGTGGACACGCCCTTTCCGCAGGACCTGCTCGCGGCAGTGCGCACGCAGTTCGACTTGTTGACTCGCGACCACCCAGGCGCGTCCTTCGCCGTGCGCTCCTCCGCCACGGCCGAAGATTTGCCCGATGCGTCCTTCGCCGGGCAGCAGGAGAGCTTTCTCAATGTCGTCGGCATCGATCAGGTGCTGCACAAGATGAAGGAGGTCTTCGCCTCGCTCTACAACGACCGTGCCATCAGCTATCGCGTGCACAAGGGCTTTGCGCACAGCGACGTGGCGCTGTCGGCTGGCGTTCAGCGCATGGTGCGTTCCGACCTGGCGTCGTCCGGGGTGATGTTCACCATCGACACCGAATCCGGTTTCAAGGACGTGGTCTTCATCACCGCCAGCTACGGCCTGGGCGAGACCGTGGTGCAAGGCGCGGTCAACCCGGACGAGTTCTACGTGCACAAGCCGACTCTGCGCAACGGCAAGTTTCCGATCATCCGGCGCAGCCTGGGCAGCAAGCTGATTCGCATGGAGTTCGCGACCGAGCAGGAGCGCGCGGCGGCGGCATGCTGGTGCGCACCGTGGACACTGCGCCCGAACAACGCAATCGTTATGCATTGAACGATGCCGACGTGATCGAGCTCTCGCGCTATGCGCTGATCATCGAGCAGCACTACGGCCGTGCGATGGACATCGAATGGGGCAAGGACGGCAGCGACGGCAAGCTCTACATCCTTCAGGCCCGACCCGAGACGGTGAAGAGCCAGGCCGAGGGCAAGCTCGAGCAGCGTTACCGCCTCACAGGCGATGCGGCGAAGAACCGGTGCTCGCCGAAGGCCGCGCCATCGGCCAGAAGATCGGCACCGGCCGGTGCGGCTGATCCGCTCTCCCGCGGAGATGGATCTGGTGCAGCCGGGCGACGTGCTCGTCACCGACATGACCGATCCCGAACTGGGAGCCGGTGATGAAGCGCGCCGCCGCCATCGTCACCAACCGTGGCGGACGCACCTGCCATGCGGCGATCATCGCGCGCGAGCTGGGCATTCCGGCCGTGGTGGGCTGTGGCGATGCCACTATCAAGGTGCAGGACGGCGCACTGGTCACGGTGTCGTGCGCCGAGGGCGATACCGGCTATGTCTACGACGGCCTGCTCGAAACCGAAATCAGCGACGTGGTGCGCGGCGAGATGCCGTATTGCCCGATCAAGATCATGATGAACATCGGCAACCCGCAGCTGGCCTTCGATTTTGCGCAGATGCCGAATTCGGGTGTCGGCCTGGCACGGCTCGAGTTCATCATCAACAACAACATCGGCGTGCACCCGAAGGCCATCCTCGACTATCCGAACATCGATGCGGATCTGAAGAAGGCGGTGGAATCGGTGGCGCGCGGGCATGCCTCGCCGCGCGCGTTCTATGTCGACAAGCTGGCCGAAGGCATCGCCACGATTGCCGCGGCCTTCTGGCCGAAGACGGTGATCGTGCGCCTGTCGGATTTCAAGTCGAACGAGTACCGCAAGCTCATCGGCGGCTCGCGCTACGAGCCGGACGAAGAGAACCCGATGCTCGGCTTTCGCGGTGCCTCGCGTTATGTCAGCCCGGAGTTCGCGGACGCCTTTGCGATGGAATGCGAAGCGCTCAAGCGTGTGCGCAGCGACATGGGCCTGACCAACGTCGAGATCATGGTGCCCTTCGTGCGCACGGTGCGACAGGCGCAGCGGGTCACCGAGATGCTGGCCGAGCGTGGTCTGAAGCGCGGCCAGAACGGGTTGCGTCTGATCATGATGTGCGAGATGCCCAGCAATGCCATCCTGGCGGAGCAGTTCCTGGAGCACTTCGACGGCTTCTCGATCGGTTCGAACGACCTGACGCAGCTGACGCTGGGCTTGGACCGGGATTCCGGCCTGGTGCAGCTGGCCGACGATTTTGATGAGCGCGATCCGGCCGTGAAGGCGCTGATCTCGCGCGCCATCGCGGCATGCCGAGCCACCGGCAAATACATCGGCATCTGCGGCCAGGGACCCAGCGACTACCCTGACTTTGCCGACTGGCTGGCGCAGGAAGGGCATCGTCTCGATCTCGCTGAACCCCGACACCGTGATCGAGACCTGGCAGCGTCTGGCCAAGGCCTGAGGCCGTGAGGCGGGCGCGACCTTAGGGAAAAGCCTAGTCGGACTTGCGCGCGCTTTGCCGCGCCTGTCAGAACGGTGTAAGGCCGGGGCGGAAAAGTCCACCTTGCCATCAAGGTGACCATGCTCAACGTTCTCAACATCCTGCAACTGGTGCTGTACATCGCGCTGCTGGCCTTGCTTGGCCAGGGCTTGCTGTACGTGCTTGCCGGTGCGAAGCGGGACGGAAACTTCTTCTACCAGTTGCTGCAGATCCTGAGCAAGCCCTTCACCTGGGTCGTGCGCCAGATCACTCCCAACAAGGTGGCCGACCACCAGGTGCCGATGGTGACCTTCTTTCTGCTGGCCATTGCCTACGCCGTGGTCACCTTCGAGAAGATCGACCTTTGCGTCGAGGCGGGCATGGAGGGGTGCAAGGATGAACCTCGGGTACCTGTTGCTCAAGCTAGGCCGTGGTCTTGCTGGTGCTCGGTCGCAACGAGCAGGCGCTGGGCGTGTTCGACGAGATGGTGTCGCGCTTGGGCGAGCGAAGTCTATCCGCGTGCCAGCCGCGCCCATCTGCATGCCCAGGCCGGCCGCCATCAGGCGGCGCTTGCAGACATGAAGGCTGCTGGCCATGCAGCCAGAGGTTGCCCGCACCTGGTTCAACCAGGGCTTCGTGCTCGAATGCTGGGCCGCTGGGACGAGGCGCTGGCCGCCTTCGTGCGCGCCACCGAGCTCGCCCGAAGCTCGACCGTGCCTGGTACGGCCTGGGCCTGGTGCTGATCCGCCTGCAGCGCTACGACGAAGCGATCGTGGCGCTCAAGCGCAACACCGAACTGCAACCGATGAGCCCGTACGGCTGGTACCAGCTGGCGCGCGTTCACATCGACAAGAAGCAGCCCGACGAGGCGGTGAAGATCATTCGCCATCTCAAGGGCTTCGAGCCGAAGGTCGCCGCGCAGTTGGAGCGCGAGACCGGGTTGCTGGTGGGGGAACGGGCAAATGAAACTGTCGAAGGAAAGCAGGTTTTTCTGCGACGGCCGTCGTTGGGCGCCGCTGGGGTGACTGGGCAGAGGTTAGAAGGCCCGGCAAGGGCACTTGGACGCAAACGCAAACAATGAGGCGAAACGATGCAAGTCATGAAAGGCTTCACCGCTACTGGCAGAAGAACCTGCGGATCACCGGGATCCTGCTGGTCATCTGGTTCGTCGTGACCTTCGTGGTCGGCTACTTCGCGCGCGACCTGAGCTTCAACTTCTTCGGCTGGCCCTTCAGCTGTGTGGATGGGCGGGCAGGGCGCGTTGATCGTGTACTGCGTGATCATCTGGTACTACGCCAGCTACATGAACAAGCTCGACATCGAGCACAACGTGCACGAGGAGGACTGACATGGCTGGCATGAGTTCGAACATGGCGCCGACAGTTCCGCCGACGTCAACCGCGCCTTCAAGTCGCAGCTCAACAAGGTCTACGGCTGGTACACCGGCGGCTTCATCGCCTTCGTCCTGGTGCTGGCGATGCTCGAGCAGATGGGCTTGCCGGCAGCTGGATCGGCTTCATCTTCCTGCTCGCCACCATCGGCGCTGTATGCCGGCATCGGCATCATGAGCCGCACCACCGACGCGGCCGAGTACTACGTCGCCGGACGCCGCGTGCCGGCGCTGTACAACGGCATGGCCACCGGCGCCGACTGGATGAGCGCGGCGTCGTTCATCGGCATGGCCGGCACGGTGTACCTCACCGGCTACGGCGGCCTGGCCTTCATCATGGGCTGGACCGGCGGCTACTGCCTGGTGGCGCTGTTCCTCGCGCCCTACATGCGCAAGTTCGGGCAGTTCACGATCCCCGACTTCCTGGGCGCGCGCTACGAGGGCAACCTGCCGCGCTTCATCGGCATCATCGGCGCGATCCTGTGCTCGTTCACCTACGTGGTGGCGCAGATCTACGGCGTCGGCCTGATCACCACGCGCCTGTCCGGCCTGGCCTTCGAGGTCGGCATCTTCGTCGGCCTCGGCGGCATCCTGGTGTGCTCGTTCCTCGGCGGCATGCGCGCGGTCACGTGGACGCAGGTGGCGCAGTACATCATCCTGATCGTGGCCTACATGGTCCCGGTGGTCTGGCTGTCGGTCAAGCAGACCGGCGTGCCGATCCCGCAGGCGGTCTACGGCTACCAGCTGGAGAAGGTCACCGCGCTCGAGAAGCGAGCTGATGGCCGACCCGAAGGAAATCGAGGTCATCAACATCTTCAAGGAGCACGCCGCCGACCGACGCCAAGCTGAAGGACGTGCCCGCCGCGATGGCGGCCGACAAGGCCGCGGCGCCGAAGAAGCTCGACGACCTGAAGGCCGCCAACGCCCCGGTCGCCGACATCCAGGCCGCCGAGAAGGCGCTGGCGGCGCTGCCCAAGAACGAGGACGCCGCGAAGACGGCCTAGACCGCGGCCAAGGCCGCCAACGCGGCGCGCGCCATGCCGCTGGCCGGCATGCCGCGCGCATGCGGCGCAGTTTGCCGGCGATCCGAACGGCGACGCGAAGGCCCAGAAGGCCTTCGACGCGTCGCGGCGCAACTTCCTGGCGCTGATCTTCTGCCTGATGGTGGGCACGGCCGCGTTGCCGCACATCCTGATGCGCTACTACACCACGCCGTCGGTGAAGGAGGCGCGCGACTCGGTGACCTGGTCGCTGTTCTTCATCTTCCTGCTGTACTTCACGGCGCCGGCGCTGGCGGTGCTGGTCAAGTACGAGGTGTTCAACGTGCTGGTGGGCACGCCGTTCGACCAGCTGCCGGACTGGATCGCGGCCTGGACCCGGGTCGACCCGGCGCTGCTGTCGGTGACCGACGTCAACAAGGACGGCATCTTGCAGCTCGGCGAGATGCGCATCGGCGGCGACATCATCGTGCTGGCCACGCCGGACATCGGCGGCCTGCCGTACGTGGTGTCGGGCATGGTGGCGGCCGGCGGCCTGGCGGCGGCGCTGTCGACCGCCGACGGCCTGCTGCTGACGATCGCCAACGCGCTCTCGCACGACCTGTACTACAAGATGATCGACCCGAACGCGCCGACCGCGCGCCGTGTCACGATCTCGAAGGCCCTGCTGCTGGTGGTGGCGCTGGCGGCGGCCTACGTGGCGGCGCAGAAGCCGGCGGACATCCTGTTCCTGGTCTCGGCGGCGTTCTCGTTCGCGGCGGCGGCCTTCTTCCCGGCGCTGGTGCTCGGCATCTTCTGGAAGCGCGCCAACAAGTGGGGTGCGTCGCTGGGCATGATCGCCGGTCTGGGCATCACGATCTACTACATGGCCACGACCCAGCCCTGGCTGCGCGGCGTGTTCGGCGTCACCAGCCCGGTCGATCTGTGGTGGGCATCTCGCCGATCTCGGCCGGCGTGTTCGGCGTGCCGATCGGCATCGCGGTGATCATCATCGTCAGCCTGCTCGCGCCCGCGCCGCCGAGAGCGGCGCAGGAACTGGTCGAGCATGTGCGCTACCCGAACGTGAAGACGGCGGTTCGCTAGCCGCTCGCCCACGCAGGAGGCAGGCGCCTTCATTGGCGCCACGGAAGGACCCCCGAGGTGACTCGGGGGTCCTTTGCATTGGTGAGCATCGTGTGCACGAACAGGCTGCTGCTGATCGCCGCCAACCAGGACACGGTGTTCAAGCGCCTCGCCGAGGCGATGGGCAGGCCGGAGCTTGCAACCGACACTCGCTACGCCACGCATTCGGCACGCGGCGCGCACCAGCGGCGAACTCGACAATCTCATCAACGAATGGACGAAGACCATCGCGCTCGAACCGCTAGAGGCGCTGCTGACGGATCACGGCGTTCCCTGCGGGCTGATCTACAAGGCGCAGGACATGATCGACGATCCGCATTTCAAGGCGCGGCAGGCGATCGTGGAAGTGCAACCATCCTGACTTCGGCATGATAAAGATGCAGAATGTGGCTCCGCGCCTCTCCGAGACGCCGGGCGCTGTGCGCCATGTGGGTCCGGCATTGGGCGAGCACAATGATTACGTCTACGGGGAAGTCCTGAAAATTCCGCAGCAAGAGCAACAAAGGCTCCGCGCAAGCGGCGTCATCTGAAGATGGAGCCGTTGGCCGGTTCATGAACAAAGGGCGCGCAGCAAACGGACACCAGTTCCTGCCAATCGGGGAAGCCGCGCTTCTCCTTGGCGTGAACCGTCTTCGTCTGCGCGAGGCCATCGCCAAGGGCCTGGTGCAGTCGCGCCGCGACAATGAGGGCAGGTGCCGGGTCGACCTGACATCGGCGCCGGATGACCTTGAGAAGGCGATGGCGCTAACGCCGACCGAACCTGCCGCGCTGATCGATGCGCTGTTCGACGAGGTCGAGGAATTGCAGTTGCAGGTGGACGAGCGGGACGGCCATCTCGACCGGATGCAGTCGCTGATCGAACGGCAGGACGGCGTGCTGGAACGCTCGATCGATACTCTGGAGAAATACCGCGACGAGGTGATGCGGCAGGCAGGCCCAGGCGCCGCGAAGCACTGGCAGGCGTCTCGGAACGGGCGATGTCGATGCTGGACGAAGTGACGGGCAAGCTGGAATCGACGCTTGCAGGAGAACGAGCGCTATCGCGAACTGGTGGCGCGGGCGGTGAACTTTTCCGAGGCATGGTCGCAGGCGAGCGATGAAAAGGCGGAGAAGCTCGCGGATGCGGCGGAGCGGGCGATCGGGCTGCTCGACCGCGCGCTGCCCGAGAGCGAGGCCAAGGGCGAGGCAGTCGACAGGCTCGGCAGCCTTGTCGACCGCGCGTTGAAGGCCGGGCAGTTGCTCGAGCAAGAGGTCGCGCAGGCACGCAGCAAGCTGGACCGGCAGGGCGAGATGGTCGGCAAGGTACTGGAGATTTCGGAGCGGGCGGTGAAGCGTCGCCAACCAGCAGCCGCCAAGGCGCGCGCTGGTTCGGCTGGCTGACCGGCCGGGGGTAGCAACAAGCACGCGAAGAGTCGCGGGCCAGTCTTTGTGAGAGGGAAGTTCAGGGTAATGAACAGTACGGACGAACTAATCAGGAAATACGAGGACCGGCTCGCCGCGCTGGAAGAGCGCCTGCGCCGGATGGAGAGCGGCACGGGTACAAGGTCGCGCACGTTCATCGGGCCGCGCACGTTCGCGCTCGGCTGCTGGACTTGCGGCTTGGCGTCGATGTCGGCGGCACGTTCACCGACCTGCTGCTGCTCGACGAGAAGAACGGCAAGACCTATTCGGCCAAGGTGCCCTCGACGCCTGCAGGACAGTTCCATCGGCGTGCTGAACGGCATCGAGAAGATCTGCCGCGAGGCCGGCATCGATCCTTCGGCAATCACGGAAGTGATGCACGGAACGACGGTCGCCACCAACACGGTGCTGACCAATGTCGGGCGCGCTGGTCGGGCTGGTGACGACCAAGGGATATCGCGACGTGCTGCAGATCGCGCGTTCCTACGTGCCCGGCGGCCTTGGCGGCTGGGTGATCTGGAACAAGACGCCGCCGCTGGCGCCGCTCGAGCTGACGATCGAGGCGGACGAGCGCATCGGCGCCAAGGGCGAGATCATCGTGCCGCTCGACGAACGCGCCATGCGCGCCAGCCTCAAGCAGCTGTCTGGACAGCGGCATCGAGGCGCTGACCATCGCGCTGTTCAACTCCTACGCCAATGACGTGCACGAGCGGCGCATCGCGCAGATCGCGTCGGAAATCGCGCCGCACATTCCGGTCTCGACCTCCGCTTCGATCATGCCGGAAATGTACGAGTACGAGCGCGCCGAGACGACGGTGGTGAATTCCTACGTCCGGCCGGTCGTGTCGAAATACATCGCCAACCTGCAGCGCGAGATCAAGCGCCGGCTGGGCGAGGGCGCGAACCTGCAGATCCTGCGTTCCGATGGCGGCCTTGCGTCGGCCCAGGCGGCGATGGACCAGCCGGTGAACCTGCTGATGTCGGGTCCGGCGGGCGGCGTTGCCGGCGCGCTGTGGATCGCCAAGCAGGCGAAGTTCCAGAACCTCCTGACCTTCGACATGGGCGGCACCTCCACCGACGTGGCGCTGATCGAGAACTCGGTCGCCCGCACGCGGCGCGAGACGCGCGTCGGCGACGTGACGGTTCGCGCGCCGTCGATCGACGTGCGCACCGTGGGCGCGGGCGGCGGTTCGATCGCCTATGTGCCGGAACTCACCAAGGCGCTGCGCGTCGGACCGAAATCGGCCGGCGCGGTGCCCGGGCCGGCCGCCTACGCAAGGGCGGCGAGTTGCCGACCGTGACCGACGCCAACGTCGTGCTCGGCTATCTGCCGAGCGGACGCCAAGGCTTGGCGGCGACATGGAAATCAGCCGCGATCTGGCGGTCACGGCGGTCACGACGATTGCCGATGCGCTGTCCATTTCGGTGGAAGAGGCGGCCGAAGGCATCATCCAGATCGTCAACGAAAACATGTGCGGCGCGCTGCGGCTGGTGTCGGTCGAGCAGGGCTACGATCCCGCGCGATTTCGCGCTGATCGGCTTCGGCGGCGCGGGGCCGCTGCATGCCAACGCGCTTTCGCAGGCTGATCAATGCCTGGCCGATCATCATTCCGCCCGGGCCCGGGCGTCTTGTGCGCCTATGGCGATGCCACGACGCGCATGCGCAACGAGGCCAGCCAGACCTTCGTGACCGCGCGTCGCCGACACTTCCGACAAGGAGGTCGGCAGGCATGCTGGAGGAACTGCGCCGCACGGCGGCGGAAACGCTGAAGGGCGAAGGCGTTGCCGAGGCCGAACACGAGGTCTTCTACCAGATCGACATCCGCTATCGCGGGCAGGGCATGAAGCTCACCATCAACATGACGCCTGAGGAATTCGCACGCGACGGCATCAAGGGCGTCGAGCAGCAGATTCGATGCCGAGCACGAGCAGCTCTTCACCTTCGCGCTCGACGCCGAGCACGAACTGGTCGGCCTGCGCACGGTGGTGCAGGGCGCCGAGAAGAGCTTCATCGGCCGAGCATCGCCAGGGCGGGCGGCGACGGATGCCTCGGCCGCGCGGGCGCAGACGACCACGAGGGTCTATGCCGACGGCGAATGGCGCGACGGCGTGCATCTACGACCGCTCGAAGCTGAAGCCCGGCAACAAGATCGCGGGCCCGGCAATCGTGACGGAGATGGACTCCACCTCGCTGATCCTGCCCGGCCATGTCGGCTACGTCGACACGGTCGGCAACATCCTGATCTGGCCGACGGCCACAAGAACGCGCCTTGAGGGGACACAGAACAATGCCAGCCAAGATCATCGAACACAGCAACATTCCCTTCAGCCGGGTCAGCGGTCGATCCGATCACGCTCGACATCGTCGAGAACGCGCTGCGCAATGCGCGCGCCGAGATGGACGCGGTGCTGTTCCGCACGGCCATGTCGCCGGGCATTCGCGAGCAGCACGACGCCTTCCCGATGATCGCCAACCAGGAAGGCAAGATGGTCGTCGGCCAGTTCGGCTCGTTCCTCTACGGCTTCATCAACGGCTATGACGGGCACCATCGAGGATGGCGACATCTTCATCACCAACGATCCCTATTCGTGCAACGGCGCGGTCAGCCACCTCAACGACTGGCTGATGATGATGCCGATCTTCCATGCCGGCAAGCTGGTCAGCTGGGCGGCGATGTTCGGCCACATGACCGACGTCGGCGGCAAGGTGCCGGGCTCGCTGCCGACCGACGCCAAGATGATCTACGAGGAAGGCATCATCATCCCGCCGACCAAGATCTATCGCAACGGCAAGCTGGCCGACGAGATCCTCAACATCATGCTGCACAACTGCCGCATGCCGGAATGGAACAGTCGGACTTCTACGCCATCATCGCGGCCCTGCGCCTCGCCGAGCGGCGGGTGCGCGAGAACATCGACCGCTTCGGCGTCGACACCTACATCTCCGCGATGTGGGACATGCTCGACCGCAACAAGCTGGCGATGGGCGCGATCATCCGCATGATCATTCCCGAAGGCGACCACAAGGCCAAGTTCGAGGACTGGATCGACGACGACGGCATGGGCAACGGCCCGTTCAAGATCGCCTGCACGCTTTGGCGCGAAGGCGATGTGGCGCATTTCGACTTCTCCGGATGCGATCCGCAGAGCTTCTCCTCGATCAATTTCCTCCTCAACGAGGAAATGTTCAAGATGTTCTTCGGGGCGTTCACCATCAACCTGTTCGACCCGCAGATCCTGTTCAACGACGGGTTCTACGATCTCGTCCAGGTGCATATCCCGGAAGGCTGCATCCTCAAGCCGAAGAAGCCGGCGGCGCTGTCGTGCCGCACGCACATGCTGGGACGCATCTTCGACCTGATGGGCGGCCTGCTCGGACAGGGCGCGCCGGACGCGCTCAACGCGGCAGGCTTCTCCGACAGCCCGCACTTCATGTATTCGGGCTTCAACTCCAAGGGCGAATGGTACCAGCTGTTCCAGATCGGCTTTGGCGGCGTGCCGGGCCGGCCGGCGGGCGACGGGCCGGACGGGCATTCGATGTGGCCGGCCTTCACCAACGTGCCGAACGAATTCCTCGAAGCCTATTTCCCGCTGCGCATCCGTGAATACGCAACCATTCCGGATTCGGGCGGCGCAGGCCTGCATCGCGGCGGCAACGGCATCGTCATTGCCTACGAGATGCTGGAGACGGGCGAAATCTCGATCCACGACGACCGCTGGCTGACCTATCCGTGGGGCGTCAATGGCGGCGAGCCCGGGCATGCGCTCGACCAAGCGGCTGGTGCGCAAGAACGGCAAGGAGGAAAACATTCCGTCCAAGTGCGACCGCGTCCATGTCGATGCCGGCGACATCCTCTACTTCAACACCTGGGGCGGCGGCGGCTGGGGCGACCCGCTGAAGCGCGATCCGCTGCTGGTGCTGACGGATGTGCGCCGCGGCCTCGTGACCGAGGAAGGCGCCAAGCGCTACGGCGTCGTGATCAGGGGCGGCAAGGTCGACGGCGTTGCCACGACCAGGCTGCGCGACGACATGGCTGCGCGGCGCAAGGGCACGGAGCTGTTCAACCGCGGCTTCACCTCGATCCAGGAACTGAAGTCGCGCTGCAAGGCCGAGACGGGCTTTGCCCCGCCGGCCGATCCGGTGTTCCGCTCCTACATGCGCGCCGCGGAATAGGGGGCTGTCATGGCAGCAACCGAAAACCTCGACAGCAATTATGCGCGTGCCGGGTATCACGCGAAGCAGTCATGGGGCAGCCGGCCCGCGCTGGTGCTGATCGACTTTGCCAATGCCTATTTCGACGAGGCCTCGCCGCTTTACGGCGGCGAGGGATGCCGCACCGCGCTCGACAACGCCATCAAGCTTGCGCCGGTGGCGCGGGCCTGCGGCGTGCCGGTGATCTTCACGGAAGTGAAGTACCAGCAGGGCGGGGCCGATGGCGGCGCGTTCTACGCCAAGGTGCCGGCGCTGTCGTGCTTCGACGCGGGAGCAGAGACGCAGAAGCTGGCGGCGGGGCTGACGGTCGAGCCACGCGACACGCTCGTCACCAAGCAGTATCCCAGTGCGTTCTTCGGCACTTCGCTGGATGCGCTGCTGCGCTGGATGAAGGTCGACACGCTGATGCTGGCGGGCGTCACCACGTCTGGCTGCGTCCGCGCCAGCTGCATCGACAGCATCTCATACGGGTTCGTCACGCTGGTGATTTCCGATGCGGTGGGTGATCGCGCGCCCGAGCCGCATGCGGCGAACCTGTTCGACATGAGCGCGAAATACGCCGATCTCCTGAACACGCAGGAGGCGATCCAATACATGCAGTCAGTCCAAGCGAACCACAAAAGGGAGAACTGAAAATGAAAAAACTGTCATTGACACTGCTTGGCCTCGCCGCCTCCGCGGCACTGGCCAGCCCCGCATCGGCGGGCATGGAAGAGGCCAAGGCGCTCATCGAGAAGCACAGCAAGCTGCCGACCTTCGAGGCGCCTGGACCGGCATTCGACGCAAAGGCCTGCATGGCCGGCAAGAAGATGTTCGTCATCCCGCTGACCAACGCAAACCCGTTCAACGTCGCCATCAGCCAGGGCTTCGTCGAGGCGGCCAAGATGGTCGGCTTCGAGCTGCGCGACTGGGAAACGCAGATGGACCCCGCCGGCTGGATACAGGGCATCAACACTGCGGTTGCCGAGAAGTTCGACCTCATCGACATGCAGGGCGGCCTGCCGCCGGAATTCCTGGTGCCGCAGATCACCGAGGCGCGCGCTGCCGGAGTGAAGGTGACGGCGACGCATAACTATGACGCCACGACGCAGAAAATTCCCGACTTCCTCGATAGCGCCGCCAACACGGACTATGTGACGGTCGGCCAGATCATCGCGGCCTGGGCTATCGTCAAGACCGGCGGCAAGGTCAACGCCATCGTCACCGGCCCGGACGAGATCACCCCGACCGCACCGCTGCGCGATGCGATCATCCAGTACTTCAAGGACAATTGCCCGGACTGCAAGACGCAGTACATCAACGTTCCGGTCAACGACTGGGCGACCAAGACACAGCCGGCAATCCAGAACGCGCTGCTCGCCGACCCGACGATCAACTACGTCATTCCGGTCTATGACTCGATCTCGCAGTTCATCGTTCCGGCGATCCAGATCGCCAACTCTCCGGCGAAGATCGTTTCCTACAACGGAACGCCCTTCGTGCTCGACATGATGCGCGACGGCGACATCGTGGAGATGAATGTCGGCGAGAGCCTGGGCTGGGTCGGCATGGCCGGCACGGACGCGAACATGCGCCTGCTGTGCGGCCTCGACAAGGTGCAGAAGCTGAACACGCCCGCCTACATCTTCAGCGATGAAAACGTCGCGACGGCAGGCAAGCCGGCGACCTTCAACGACGGCTATGGCGACGTTCACAAGGAAGGCTTCGCCAAGCTCTGGGGCCTTCAGTGATCGAAACCGGAAACGGGCGCGCCGGAGGTTTCGGCGCGCTCGACATCCAGAACATGAGCAAGCGCTTCGGCGGCGCCCTGGCGCTTGATCATGTAAGCCTGAACGTGCGCCGGGGCGAGGTGCACGGCCTGCTCGGCTCCAACGGGTCGGGCAAGTCGACGCTCATCAAGATACTGGCCGGATTTCACGCGCCGGAACCCGGCTGCGAGATCAGGCTCTATGGCGAGCCGGTGCCGCTGCCGATTTCCGGGCCGCAGGCGCGCGCGCTGGGCCTTGCCTTCGTGCACCAGAATTTCGGGCTGATCCCGTCGCTGAGCGTCACGGAAAACCTTATCGTGGGGCAGCTTTCGACCGAGCAGAACTGGGGCATCAACTGGTCGCAGGAGCACCGGCGCGCAGCCGAAGCGTTTTCGCGGTTTGGCCTTGCGCTCGATCCGGAGGCGCCCGTCGGCAGCCTCTCGCCGGTGCAGCAGGCGTTGCTCGCCATCGTGCGGGCCTATGAGGAATTGCGCCATGCCGGCGCCAACCATGCGGACCGGCCCGGCGTTCTGGTGCTGGACGAGCCGACGCCCTTCCTGCCGCGCGCCGGCGTCGAGCAGCTTTTCCGTCTGGTGCGCCAATGCACGGTGACCGGGGCGAGCGTGCTCTTCGTCAGCCATGACGTCGACGAGGTTCGCGAGATCACCGACCGCGCCACGATACTGCGCGACGGGCACCTGATCGACACGGTCGTTACGAGCGAAACGAGCCACGCCGGTTTCGTCGAGCGCATCATCGGGCGCAATCTCGAGAAATATGCGGGAGCGGGAAAGGTGCGGCCCTCGGGCATGATCGCCGCGCATGTCAAGAACCTCGTTGCGCCGGGGCTGGGACCGGTCTCGTTCGAAATCGCGCAGGGCGAGATCCTGGGCCTCACCGGCCTCATCGGATCGGGCTGCGACGATGTCCCCGCGCTCGTCTATGGCGCGCGCAAGGGCACTGGCGGAACGCTGGTGCTGGAGGACAGCGAGGTGAGCCTCGCCATGCTGACGCCGGAAACGGCGCTGATGCGCGGCATTGCCTATCTGCCCGCGGACCGGCAGCGTGAGGCGGGCGTCGGGTCGCTCTCGGTCGGCGACAATGTCGCGATGCCGGTCTATGACAGCCTCAAGAACGCGTTCGGCCTGACCGAAGGGCGCATCCACCAGCATGCCGGTCAGCTTGGCGCGACTGCCGGGGTGAAGCCCAATGTGCCGCAGCTGCCGCTCTCGGCGCTGTCCGGCGGCAATGCGCAAAAGGCGCTTGATGGCCAAGTGGCTGCAGACGCAACCCCGCCTGCTGCTGCTCGACGAGCCGACGCAGGGGGTCGATGTCGGCGCGCGCCAGCAGATCTGGGATGCGCTCGACCGCACGGCGCAGACGGGCGCCGCGATCCTCATCGCTTCCACCGATTACGAGCAACTTGCGCAATTGTGCCACCGGGTGCTTATCTTCTCGCGCGGACGCGTGGTTGCCGAGCTTTCCGGAGCGCAGCTGACCAAGGACGGCATTGCCGAACATTGCTACCGGTCGCTTGCCCAGGTCTGAGGCAGGCAGGTTTGAAAGAGAAAGAATGAACGCCTTGCCGCCCATCGACCCCATGGCCGCCTATGAAGAGCGGATCGCGCAACTGGAAGCCAAGTTGCGCGGCCTCGAGGCGGCAATGGAAGGACGGGCACGCCCGGCCGCTTCGGGCGACTGGAAGAGCTTTGCCGAGCGCTTCGGCCTGCTCGGAGCCTGGATCTTGATGATCCTGGTGCTGGGCTATTTCAAACCGGACCAGATGTTTGCATGGAATTCCTACGCTTCGATGTTCGGCTCCAACGCCATGGTCGTGGTGCTGACCTTCGCGCTGATGATCCCGCTTACCAGCGGCGATTTCGACCTGTCGGTCGCCTCCGTCATGGGGCTGAGCTCGATCCTGATCGCCGTCCTCAACGTGCAGATGAACGTCGACATCGGACCGGCGATCATCATCGCGCTGCTGTGCGGGGCGGCGGTAGGCGCGATCAACGCGTTCTTCATCCTGTATTTCGGCGTGCATTCGCTGATCGTGACGCTCGGCACCGGCTATTTCATCAACGGGCTGATCCTGTGGATTTCCAACTCCGCGACGATTGCCGGCGTCTCCATGGGGCTGGTGAAGGCGGTGATCCTGACGCGGGTCTTCGGCATTCCCGATCGGGTTCTACTACGCGCTCGCGCTCACTTTCATCGTCTGGTACGTGTTCCAGCACACGAGCCTGGGACGGCGATTGCTGTTCGTGGGGCGGGGCAGGGAAGTGGCGCGGCTTTCCGGCGTCAATGTCAACCGGGTGCGCACCGGTTCGCTGATCGCTTCGGGCGTTATCGCCGCTTTCGCCGGCGTGCTCTACACCGGCATGCGCGGCTCCGCCGACCCGTCCTCGGCGCTCGCATTCCTGCTGCCGGCATTCGCCGCCGCGTTCCTCGGCTCGACCGCGATCTATCCCGGACGGTTCAACGCGCCGGGCGCATTCGTCGCGGTGTTCTTCCTCTCCACCGGCATCATGGGGCTGAACTTCCTCGGCGTGGACAGTTTCGTGCAGAATCTCTTCTACGGCGGCGGACTGGTGATCGCGGTATCGATCTCGCAGCTCATCCGTGGCCGAAAGCCAATGGAGTAGACCTAGCCGGCGCGGTCGGTGATCGCCTCGATCACCGCTTCGGTTTCAAGTCCGGGAAAGTGCCGGTGCAGGCACTCGTCCAGTTCGGCCCTCGGGGTGGGGAAGAAGCGCCAGCGCTTCCACGCGCTCATCGGCGTGTCGCTGGTGTCGGTCTTCGAACGTAGCCACAGCCGCCCCTTGGCGTAGATCGTGGGTATGCCCTTTTTGGTGAACTTGTTCTGGTTGCCCAGCGCATAGATCGACAGCGGGCGCGGCCCCGTGGTGAAGACGCCAAGGCCCGCGGACACGAAAGGTATCGTCTCCTTGCGGATGGAAACGCTGTTCCATGCCGGGCGGATCATGAAGCCCTCGTCGAGTGACATGGCGGTGCCGGGCGCGCAATCGGCATTGGCAAGCACCGTGTCGACGAAGGCTTGCGGCGACAGCGCGTCGTCGTCGTCAATGCGGAAGACGTAAGCCTTGGCATCGCCGACAATGTCGCCCAGCACCGGATTCAGCGCCGAGAAGTCGCCCTTGTCGTCCACCTCCACCAGCCTCAGCCAGGGCCGGGTGGAAGCGATCTGCTGCAACGGCGCCTTGAACATTGCGGGCAGGTCTTCCGAGATCAGCACGATGTGCGTGTAGTCAGGATAGATGCGGGCGATCTCGCCGAAGGAGGGAAGGGCGATCGCGTTGAACAGCCTGGCACGGTGCGCCATGCGGTTTTCCTGCCAGATTTTCGAGCGCGCATCGGCCTCGCTCATGCCCCGTGTCGCCAGGAAACTGATGCGCGAAATCACCGAGTAGCGGGTGACGCCGATGATCTTCACCGCACTCATTCAGTCGTCCCTGCCTTCGCGCGCCAGCGGGTAGTCGTAAAGCCGCGAGTCCTTGCCGAACATTGCCTGCATGCGTCCGACCGCCCAGCCGATGGAGCGCAGCCCGATCACCAGCGAGGCGCGGCCATAGACCGGCACAACCAGCAGCAATGCGCCGGACACGGTCTTCAGCAAGGCGCTCGCGGTGGTGGCGAGCATCAGCGGCACGCTCACGCGCGGCGTTTTCATGCGGAAGTGGTTCATCGACTGCGATGCCCCGCGCCAGAACTGGTAACGCGCGGAAAGACGTTCCAGCGTGATGGTCTCGTATACGATCGCGTCTGGGGTCCAATGCGTGCGGCAACCGAGCTTGCGTGCCTCGCGGAAGAAGGCGGTGTCCGAACCGCCGGTTACCAGCAGGCGCTCGTCGAAGCGCAGGCCGGTGTTTTTCAGCCAATCGACATCGCACAGCCAGTTATTGGTGACGATCGTGTATTTGGAACCCTTGGCCGCGGCATTGGCGGTCTGACGGCTCTTGCGGCTCTGTCGGCCTGCAAGGCTGGAATTGACGAAGCCCTGCCACCATGTCGCGCCCGGCGGCGGCGCGGCAACTTCCACCGGCCCGCCGAGCAATTGGGCACCGGTGCCCCGCCAGTCGCGCACCAGATTTGTGAGCCAAAGGTGATGCGGGAAACTCGTCGTCATCGATGAAGCACAGCGCATCGGCACCCATGGTCAGCGCCTCGTCTATGCCGCGGTTGCGCGCGACCGGAATGCCGCGCCGCTTCTCGATGACATAGCGCAGCGCGGGCATGCGCGCCTGCCAGCTTCCGGCAAGCGCTTGCGCCGAGCCGTTCTCGTCATTGTCGATGATCAGCAGCGTCACGTGGCTGGAGGGCGGCGTTTGCATCTCTGCGAATTCGGACAGCAGCTTCTCCAGGAGATCGCCGCGCTTGTAGGTCAAAACGGCGACGAGAATGGAAACTTCGCGGGCGGGCGCACCGGCATTTGCCATGGACGTTCCGCCTTTCAGGGCTTGCGCGTCTGCGCTTGTGCGGCCTGCCCGGACGCCATGCGCCCGGCGGCATGAGCTTCCCACAGGCCGGCATAGACCTTGTTGATGGCGTTCGCCTCGCTTTCGATCCCGAATTGCGAGGTGACGCGCGTGCGCCCTGCCGCGCCCATGCGCTTGCGCAGGTCAGGATCGCCGATCAGCCGCCGCATCGCCGACACCATGGCGGGCAGGTCTTCCGGCGGGATCAAAAAGCCGGTCTCGCCATCGACGATCTGCGAGCGGAAAGCGCCGACGGTCGTGGCAATGACCGGCACGCCACTCGACATCGCCTCAAGCGGGGTCACACCAAAGCCTTCCCAGCGCTGCGGCGCCATGTAGATGTCCATGCAGCGGTAAAGCTCCGGCACGGCGGCAGCTTCCACTTCGCCGAGCCAGCTGACGCGATCGGCAAGGCCGTCACGCTCCAGCCCGTCGCGCATGGCCTGCACGAACTTGGCGTAATTGGACTTGGCGAGGCCGGTAATCACGGCATGGACGTCGGGATTCTCCCGCGCGATCTGGCGGAAGGCTTCAAGGAAAAGATCGGTGCCCTTGTCGGGTCGAATTCGGCCAAAACAGCCGATCAGCAGCTTGTCGGGCAGCTTGTATCTGGCACGCAATGCCGCGCGGTCGGTTGCCGGGCGAAAGTTCTGCGTGTCCATGCCATGCGGGATGACGACGCATGGACGCTTCAGGTACGAAGCCGATTTCGGGCGAGGTGGCGATCACCGCGTCCATGCGGCTGATGAGAAAGCGCGTCAGCAGCGTGTGCGCGCGCTGTGCGGCGGAGGTAAACACCAGCTTGAGCGGCATGCGCATGACATCGCGCAGGAAAATGCCGGCCAGCATGTCGTCGTTGCGGCGGGCGTGCCACACGCGAAACGGTAGTCCCGGCGGCAGTTTCCACAGGCTCCAGATGTCCCGGATGCGGATTTGCGGCGTTGTGTCGGAGACGGTGGAGCCAACCGCGGCGATGCGCAGCGACGCGGCCTGGCAAGGCACGACGCGGTCCAGCGTGCTGTTGATGCCCGAGTAGCGCCGGCCCAGAACAGGGGCGATCGCGACCATATCGTCGGGTGAGACAAAATCCATCGTTCACAACTTCGGTGAGGCTGGCCTCTCCTACGAACTTGCCTGTGCCAAGTCAACGACAGCGGGGCAAGCGCCTTTCCCACCGTGGTTCGGTAAGGTCAGGCCGGAGCCCCTGGCTTTGGCCCGCCACAAGCGGCAAGGCTGGACAGGCACCGCGATAACCGGTAGTCAACCGCGCCTGCGTGAGCGCAGCAAGCATGCGCGCCGAAACGGCCGCGTGCAGGAGTGGGTGCCCTTGCCAAAGACCGTCATTTCGCTGACCACCATTCCCCCGCGCATGGACAAGATCGGCCCGACGCTGCAATCGCTGCTGGAGCAAAGTGCGAAAATCGACGAAATCATCCTGTGGATACCGCTCTCCTACCGCCGCGCGGAGTTCCAGGAATTCACGCTCCCGGTGGTGCCGCAGGGCATCACCATCCGCCGCGCGGACCATGACTACGGCCCGGCGACCAAGATACTGCCGGCGCTGAAGCTGTTTGCAGGCGAGGACGTTCGCATCATCTATTGCGACGACGATCGGGTTTACAACCACGACTGGGCGCAGCGAATGCTCGATTGCAGCGACCGGCATCCAGGCGAATGCATTGCCGAGGCCGGAGAGGTGGTGGAGAGCCTCTACCGCAAGTACAAGGCGACCTTTCCGCGATACCACTTCCTGAAATATGCGACGCTGGGCATCACCAGCCATTTTCACCGCAAGAAGATACGCGAGCTCAATCCCGGCCTTGGCCTTGCCGATGTGTGCAAGGGCTATGGCGGCGTGCTGGTGCGGCCGGAATTCTTCACGCCAGCGGTCTTCGACATCCCCGATATCATGTGGACGGTCGACGACATCTGGCTTTCGGGCAATCTGCGCATCAACGGCATTCCAATCCGGCAGATCACCCGGCGGGAAAACTCGGCCAAGAGCGAGGCGGCGTTCATCGATCCGCTGGTTTCATACATCTACATGGATCACGGCAGGGAACGCGCCAACATGATGTGCGTGCGCTATTTCCAGGAAAAGCACGGCATCTGGCTGGGCGAAGGCGGGCGCTACAATATCGCGTAATTGCGCCGCGCCATGATCCATGGATCGGCCTCGGCGCTGATGAAGGCAATCTGCTGCGGCGTCAGGCGCGCGAGGTACTTGCGCTCGACATAGTAGTGCGGATCGAAGGATTCCTTCGTCTCGTACTGGCTGACGTCGAAACTGGACGAGGGCCCCAGACGCCGCATCTGGTTCTGCGGGACGTGGATTTCCCCGCCTTGCCGCTTGAGACCGGCAACAGCCTCGACCTGCCGCACCAGCACGGGGTCCGCCAGCAGGTCCTCGTAATTGAAACCGACGCAGGAAAAACGCTCGCGGTCGAGTGTTTCAAGGTTCCAATAGACGAAGTTCCAGTATTGCACCGGATTGGAAAAGCGCAGCTGCGGCGATTTTTCGAGCTGGCTGTCGAACAGCACGATGGGCTTGCGCAGGAAATCGTCGAACGCCTCGTGGCTTGTTATGCCCTTGCGATTGTCGATGAAATGCTTGTGCAGCGACAGCACGAATGCATAGGGGTTCTTGACCACGAAAACGATTGGCATGGCCGGGTATTCATGGCCGGAGCCATTGGCGAAGATCGGCACGCCGGCGTGTTTCCAGCCATAGGCGCTGAAGTGCGCGCGAACCTCGTAGTTCCGTTCCAGCAGGAATTTCAGATAATTGGTTCCGCAGCGAAACGCGCCAAGCACGCTGACATCGCTGGTGGCGGCCGTCCTTGAGGGGGCCGGCGATCTTTCTGCGCCGCGCAGGCGGAACGGAAACTTCATGGTGCTCCCCCGCTTGCGCGCCCGGCTTCAGTCCCGGCCCTGGTGGAGGTTCACGACCGCATCGGCGAGGCGGGCATCTTCCTCCAGATGCACCCTGATCTTCTCGCGGTCATCCGAATTCAACCGCACGCCCGCGCCGAGCTTGGCCATGATGTCGAGATCGTAATAGCGGATCGCGTTGCCGAGCACGAAGAGCTCGTCCATCACGTCGGTGGTGCCCATGGGCGAGGTGATGTCGCAAATATTGTCCGAGCCGAGCCGCACCTGCACGCCGCCGGCGAGCAGTTCCAGCACGCGGGCGATCGAATTGAAGGTCGGCGACATGAACTTGCGGTACTGGCGCATGCTGATCGCCGCCGAAGGGCAGGTGATGACGCCGATATTGAGTTCGCTGAGGTTCTCGACCAGCGTGTTGAACCGGGCCTCGTCATAGGTCGAGGGCGAGATCACATGCACCAGCCAGATGAAAGGCTCCTCGCCGCTCGCGACGGTGCCAAGTTCACGCACCACTTCAACGACGGTCTCCGAGCCGTTCTCGAACCGGTGGTTTGCCTGGTCGGTATGGATGTGGATCTTCTTGCCCAACTCGTGCGCAAGGCCGATCGCGCGCTTGCACGATTCCTTGAAGCCGATGTGGTCGGGATAGGTGGCCTTGTCGTCGCGCTCGGGCAACAGGCCAATGAAATTGGCGCGTTTGGCGCCCTCCACCAGCAAGTCCCACCGGTGCGGTTCGTCGTCGCGGAAACCCAGCGGCGTATAGGCGCCGGCGTTGAATTCCAGCCGTCCGGCGAAGCGCTTGCGCAGCTTGAGAAATATCTCCAGCGCGCTGGTGCCGACGGCGTCCGGCGTCACGTCCACCAGCGTATCGGCCCGCGTGGTGCCAACTGCCGCCATGCGCTCCAGGTAGCTTGCGACGCGCTCCTCCAGCACTTGCGGATGGTAGAGTTCGCTCGCATGCACCATGGGGATGAGGGCGTGCTTTCCGGCCAGCGAGAAGGAAGCGCCGTCCTGAACGCCCTTGCGCATCAGCATCTGCTCGGTGGCGTGGAACGTGCCGGCCCGGTCGAGGTGCAGGTGCGCGTTGAAGATGCCGCCCAGGGCCTCGATACGCTGCTCAAGTTCCAGAAAATACGGCGTGACGATGTTGCGGTGCATGGAAGACCATCAAGGAAAAAGAGGGGTCCGGAAGCGCGATTGAAGGGGCGGCTTAGCCTTTCCCCCTGTGATGTCAACCCTTGCCCGCCATGTGCCCCAAGGGCCAGGCGGCAGGTTGTCCACAATATCGGGGCCATAATAGCGGGATTGGACGCAAGCGCAAACCGGCTTTGCCCGGGCATGCGTATGGACTTCCGCCGACACAGCCGCTAAACGATCCGCAACCCAAAACAGTCGGCAAGAATTCATGCATAGCATCAGGATCGTGGGGGCTGGCTCCATCGGCAACCATCTCGCCCACGCTGCGCGCACCCGCGGCTGGAGCGTGACGCTGACCGACATCGACCGGGCGGCGCTGGAGCGCGCGCGCGACGAGATCTACCCCGCGCGCTATGGCTCGTGGGACAGCGAGATCGTGCTGAAGGATTCGCGCGAAGCGGCCGCCGACAAGGCCGACGTGGTGTTCATCGGAACCCCGCCGGACACGCATGTGGCGCTTGCCATGGAAGCGCTGAAAAACGTTACCCCGAGGGTATTGCTGCTGGAAAAGCCGCTCGCCGGGCCGGACCTTGCCGGATGCGACGCACTCGCCAAGGCCGCAAAGGCTGCCGGAGTATTTGCCGCCGTCGGCTACAATCATTGCCTCGGCAAGAACACGGTGCTGGCGGAGGAATTGCTTCGCAGCGGCGTGCTAGGCCGGCTGCAAACCATCTCCAGCCGCACGCGCGAGCACTGGCAGGGCATCTTCAACGCGCATCCCTGGCTTTCGGGGCCGGCGGCCTCCTACCTCGGCTTCTCCGCGCGCGGCGGCGGGGCTTGCGGCGAGCACTCGCATGGCATCAACATCTGGCAGCATTTCGCCCATGTCATAGGCGCGGGCCGGGTCGTCGAGGTCAGCGCGACGCTCGATCGCGTGACCGCGGGCGGCGCAGATTACGACCAGTCCGCATTCCTGACGTTGAAAACCGAATCGGGCCTGATCGGCGACGTGATCCAGGACGTCGTTACTTCGCCTGCCGAAAAATCGGCCCGGCTGCAGGGCGAGGCCGGTTTCGTCGAATGGCGGGTCAACGCGGCTCCCGGCAAGGACAGCGTCACGTCCGGTTCCACCGGCGGCAAGACCGAGGAAGTGATGATCGCCAAGACGCGGCCGGACGATTTCATCGCCGAGATCGATCATCTGCAAGCCGTCATGGCCGGCACGATCAGCCACTCGCCGATTTCGCTGGATCGCGGGCTCGACACCATGATGGTGATCGCCGCCGCATTCCGGTCCAACGAACTTGGACGCCGCGTCCGGATAGACTGGAACCGCGGCCACGTACCCGAAGCAATCGTGTGAAGGTTGATGATGCGCAACGTGTTCTCGTTCGAAAATCTGTTCATCTATGACCTTGCCAACAATCACCAGGGCGATTTCGACCATGCCGCGCGCATCATTCGCGAGATCGGGGCAGCCAACAAGGCGGCCGGAGTGCGCGGCGCGCTGAAGTTCCAGTTCCGCCAGCTCGATACGTTCATCCACCCCGACTTCCAGAACCGCACCGACCACAAATACGTCAAGCGCTTCTCCGAGACGCGGCTGTCGATGGAGCAGTTCCGCGATCTCGTGCCGCTGGTAAAGCAGGCCGGGCTGCTGACGATGAGCACGCCGTTCGACGAGGAATTGGTCGACATCATCTGCGACATGGGTCTCGACATCATCAAGGTCGCGAGCTGCTCGGCGGATGACCGGCCGCTGATCGAGAAGATCGCGCGCGTCAACAAACCGGTGGTCGTTTCCACCGCCGGCTTGCGGATGGACGAGATGGACTGGCTGGTGAACTATCTCGAATCCGAGCGCGTCAACTTCGCCATGATGCATTGCGTCGCGCTGTATCCGACGCCGGACAACCTGTTGCAGCTCGACCAGATTCGCCAGTTGCGCGAGCGCTACCGCGGCATCGACATCGGTTGGTCGACGCACGAGTCGCCGGACAACCTGAGCGCGGTTCAGATCGCCTATGCACTGGGCGCGCGGCTGTTCGAGCGCCATGTCGGCGTCAATACGGACAAGTACAAGCTCAACGGCTATTCCTCGACGCCGCAGCAGGTTGAAGCCTGGCTCGGAGCGTTCAACAATGCCCGCGCGATGATCGGCGCACGCGAGCGCGCGCCGGCGCGCGAGGACGAGCGCCGCACGCTGTTCGAGTTGAAGCGCGGAGCATTCGTGCGCCGTCCTGTCGCCAAGGGTGAAGTGCTGGAACCGGCCGACGTGTTCTTCGCCATGCCATGCGCCGAGGATGGCATGACCTCCGGCGATTTCCGGCCCGGCATGGTGGCGGACCGCGATTACGCGGCAAACGAGGCGCTGTCCTCGGGCATGGTGCCGGAAATGGTCACCGACGACCAGATCGTCTACCAGATCATGCTGCAGGTTCGGGCATTGCTCAACACGGCAGGCATCTACATCAACGAGGATGCGACGATCGAGATTTCGCATCACTTCGGCTTGCGGCGCTTCCGCGAGTTCGGCGCGGTGCTCGTCACCTGCATCAACCGCGAATATGCCAAGAAGCTGGTGATCCAGCTGCCGCGTCAAAAGCACCCCTACCATTACCACAAGCGCAAGGAAGAGACGTTCCAACTGCTCTCGGGCGATCTGGAGATCGTCAAGGAAGGGCATCGCCACTTGCTGCGGCCGGGCGACACCCTGCTGGTGGAGCCGGGCGAATGGCACAAGTTCCACACGCTGGAAGGCTGCGTGTTCGAGGAGATTTCCTCGACCAGCTACGCCAATGATTCCTTCTACGAGGACCCGCATATCGCGCGGATGTCTCGCGAGGACCGCAAGACGAAGGTCGACCACTGGCTGTCCTATTTCCGTGAACGCCACGCCATTTGATCTCGCCGTCTTCGATTTCGACGGAACGCTGGTGCAATCGGCGCAGGTAAAGCGCCGTGCCTTCTTCGAGATATTTCCCGATCATTGTGCGCCGGCGGTGGAAGCGGTGCTGACCCGCGATCCCGACGGCTCCCGCTTCTCCGTCATCCCGCAAATGCTGGCGGAATGCTCGGAGCGCAGGCTCGATGCAGGCGGAGCAGATGAAGCGCTCTTGCTGGAAGCGCTTTGCGGGACGCGTCGCGCATGGCGTGGCCAATGCGCCGGAAGTTCCGGGCGCCATCGATGCGCTGCGCAAGGCCGGGGAGGCGGGCGCGGCCTACATTTTTTCGATGACGCCGCATGACGAATTGCTTCGGCAGATCGAGACGCGCGGGTGGGACCTACTCGTGCGGCAGGCGTGGGGTTTTCCCAATCTCAAGCCGAAGATATTGGCAATGCTGCTGGCGCGCCACGCATGCTTGCCGCATCGGGCAATCGTCATTGGCGATGGGGAGAGCGATGAACGTGCCGCAAGGGAGAACGGAACCCGCTTCTTGCGCGCCGATGCGGGCTGGCCGCAAATCCTGATGGGAGAACTTGGAACATGATCGACGGTCGCCGCGTGCTGGCGGTCGTTCCCGCAAGGGGCGGCAGCAAGGGCATCAAGCTGAAGAACCTGCGCACGGTCGGCGGCGTTTCGCTGGTCGCGCGCGCAGGAATGGTGGCAGCCTCGGTGCCGCAGATCGACCGTGCGGTCGTTTCCACCGACAGCGAGGAAATCGCCCATGCCGCGCTCGAAGCCGGACTTGCCGCACCTTTCCGCAGGCCCGAGATCGCTGTCGGGCGACCGCATCGCCGATTGGGACGTGCTGGAACATGCCTTGCGCGAGATGGAAGCGCGCGACGGCGTCATCTACGACATCGTGCTGATGCTGCAGCCGACCTCGCCGGGCCGGACCGCCGAGCATGTGCAAGCGACGCTCGCCACGCTCGTGCAGGGCAATTTCGACGCCGTCTGGACCGTGAGCGAGACCGACAGCAAGGCGCATCCGTTGAAGCAACTGGTGCTGGGACGAGGGCGGTTCGCTCGACTATTACGATCCGCGCGGGTCGCCAGATCATCGCGCGCCAGCAATTGACGCCGGTCTACCATCGCAACGGCATCGCCTATGCGATCACGCGCCAGTGCCTGCTCGATCAGCGCACGATCAAGGGCGACGCGCACGGGGGCTGTCGTAGTCGAAGGGCTGCTGCCGAACATCGACACGGAAATCGACCTCGAATGGGCCGAATTCCTGCTCGCCCGCGAAAAGGATGCCTGATCAGTCGCGCAGCAGCTTTGCCATGAAGGCATCGAGCCGCCCGGCATGATAAAGCTTGTCGAGCAGGTTGTGCGATGAAAAGGCAGGCTCCGCCTCGACCAAAGCGTTGGGGAACAAGCCCTTGATCTGTGCCGAGGCGTCCGCATCGCGCACATTGCCGGCGGAATAGACGATGTCGAGCTGCGTTGTCGCGGGATCGTGCATCGCTGCGATTTCCCGCAACTTGGCGGCAATGCCGACGTGATGGGACGGGCTCGCGGCGCCAACAGCCAGCGCGCGTTTCCAGCCTTTCGAGATTGCCGCGTGGATTGCCGGCAGTCCGCCTCCGCTGGTGCCGATCGCGACCACGCGCCGATAGCCGCGTTCTCTGGCAAAGGCGGCCACGAAGTCCTCGACCGCTTCGATGCTGTCCCCGACCTGAGCCATGCCCTGCATGAAGTCGGCCCGTTTTAGGTCATTGAGCAGAAGCAGGTCAGCCTGCTCGGGATCGAGATGGCAAAGGATGCGGTAGGTCGGCATCATCAGCCGCATGTAGTAGCCGGCGAAACCGGCGATCAGGGTCTTGTTTGCGGTCTCGCCCGTCGGCGCTTCATAAAGGATTGCCTGTGGGCGGATGCTGCTGCTGCGCCATTCGCGGCCTCGTGGATGCTGGGCAAGCTCGCGCAGGCCCTTGTTGCGCCAGCGCCAGCGGGTAGCGGCCATCCGCGCACGCTGCATGAGGCTGCCTTGCGTGCCCAGCTTGAAAGCGGGCATTCGCGCGAGCAGCCGGTCGAGCTCGGCCGGGGTGCAGTAAAGGGTCACGGAATCGGCGACGATGTCGAAGCTCCTGCGCGTCAGGCTCGCCTCCATGCGCCGCAGCGCCTCGCCAGGATCGTGGTCGATGCTGGCGGAGCCGACACCGGTTGCGTCGAGCACCGCGCCTATGCCGGCGTCGGTCATTGCCTCGCTGGAACCTGCCCGCACCGGCGCCGCAGCATCCACTCCGAGCTTTTGCAGCCGTGCCGAGAACCTTGCGATCGGCGAGAAATCATCGACGATGTCGTCGGGAATATCGATGCCGAGCGTCGCCTCCACCGCCGTCAGCACGCGCAGGCTCGACAGCGAATCTCCGCCAAGCACGCCGAAATCGTCGAAGATGCCGACCTCGGAGATCGTCAGTTCCTTCTGCCACAGCCGCACCAGGAACTCTTCCAGCGCATTGCGTGGCGGTGTGTGCGAGTGGCCGGCCGCCGTGGCGGTCTTTGCAGCTTCGGCCAGCGCCAGGCGGTCGATCTTGCCCACCGGATTGCGCGGCAGGCGCTCGAGAATCGCGATCTGGTGCGGCACCTTGAATGCGGCAAGGCGCGCCGAAATGTGAGCGCGCAGCTCGTCCGGGGAAACCGGATGGCGCAACACCACCGCTGCGGCCACATCCTCGCCCAGCGTGCGGTGGGAGACGGCGAAAGTGGCGGCTTCCGATACGGCCGGATGCGTCAGCAGGACGTCGTCGACCTCTTGCGGGCTGATCTTTTCTCCGCCGCGGTTGATCAGCTGCTTGATGCGTCCTGTCAGGAACAGATCGCCATCGGCGTCGAGATAGCCCGTGTCACCGGTATGGAACCAGCCGTCGCGAAATTGCGACGCATTTGCCTCGGCATCGTTTTCGTAACCGCGGAAGACGTTGTCGCCTCGAATGCCGACCTCGCCGGTTTCGCCCGCCGGCAGGCTTTGGCCCTTCGGCCCGACGATGCGTATTTCCGTGCCGCAGGAGCGGCCGACCGAGCCGGGCTTTCGCACGGCGGGGGGCAGCGCGGTCGAGCTGATCAGCGGCCCGGCCTCGGTCATGCCGAAGGTCTGGATCACGGGCAGGCCGAACAGGTCTTCCAATTCGCCCATCAGCTTTGGAGCGAGCGCCGCCGCGACGGATCGGACAAGCCGCAATGAACTTGGCCTGGCGGAAATGCTGTTGTTCCTGGCATGGATGACGAGTTCGTTCAGCGTCGTCGGCACGCCCTGGAACCAGGTCGGCTTGCGCTCGCCAAGCAGCTGGAAGAACAGGGGCGCGTTGAACCCGCCGGTGGCGATGACGCAGCCACCGGAGGCAAGCGGCGCCATCAGCAAATCGACCAGCCCGCCGATGTGATGCTGCTCCCACATCGTGAGGCAACGGTCGTCCGGACCCAGCTTCATCGAGCGGCAGACGTCGGCAGCGGAGGTGCAGACATTGCGGTGCGACAGCGGCACGATCTTCGGCTTGCCTGTCGAACCCGATGTCATCAGCACCAGCGCAATGTCGTGCGGCTTCGGCGGAACCAGTTGTTGCGGCATGGGCTTGATGCCGGCGAGTTCGCCCGCAACGGTCAGTCGCAAGATGGGCAGCCCGGATTTTTGCGCAATCGGTATGGCTGGGCCGTCGTAATCCTCGCGCACGATCAGCGCATCGATGCCGCATGCCTTGAAGTAAACGTCGAACTCCGCCGGCTTGCTTGCCGGATTGAACGGCGTCGCTTCTCCGGCGATGGATGCGGCGAGCAGCGCCAAGGCGATCTGGCTGCCGTTGGGCAGGACAAGCCCGATGCGCGGGCGGCGGCGCCCATGGCCCGCCGGCACGGCGCCGGCAATGCCTTGCGCCATTGCCACCGCCTTTTCGTGGAGCTCGCGATAACCAAGGGCAGTGCCGTCCAGCGCTTCGACGGCAATGGCGTCGCCGCGTGCCTGGGCCTGCTGGCGCAGCAGCGTCATGATGTCGGAAAATGGTTTTGTCATGAAGTCTTGAACCTGCGCGCGGAGCCGCCGCTTGAAATCGAGGCACCTGTCTATTTCACTTGGCGGACATCTTCAACGGCGCCGCCGAAGGGCCATTCAGCCCTACACGAACGGCTTGGCGAGGTCCGGCCGCGGCGGCAGCAGGCGGTGCAGATAGTCGGTGCAGGCCTGCGAGACCTGGTCCTCGTGCGGCATCAGGAAATTGTCCGGCATGTGCCGGGTTTTTCCGGCGACAGCTTCGAGCGCCACCTTCACGGGCCTGGTGACCTTTCCGTCGAACTGCAGGGCTACCGAGCAACTGCCGCCCGACACCGCCCCGGCGGCGAACATGCCGGCCTCGAAGGCCTCGTGCTGGTCGGTCGCGTTCAGCACGCCCGGCATGGCTGCGCGGCAGATAGCCGAATGTGTCGACGCGCGAGCGGGCATTGGGCAGGTCCTCGGCAAGGATGCGCTCGATCGCCTGGCCAAGGTCGGTGCCCGACAGGCGCACATTGCCGTGCGGGTCGCGCTCCAGCAGTTCCGGCGGCACCAGCGTTTCCACCAGCGAACGGCCGCTGCCGTCGGACACGCCTTCCGACATTGCCACGATGCAGCGGTGATGGCGGCGCATCATCAGCCGCACCGACTCGACGAAGCGCTCGCGGTCGAAGGCGCGCTCCGGCACGTAGACAAGATGCGGCGCGCTGTCGGCGTCCATTCGCCAGGCCGCGGAGGCGGCGGTCAGGAAGCCGGCATGGCGGCCCATGACGATGCCGACATAGACGCCCGGCAGCGAGCGGAAGTCGAGATCGGCGCCGGCAAAGGCTCCGGCCACGAACTGCGCCGCCGTGATGAAGCCCGGCGTGTGGTCGTTCTCCACCAGGTCGTTGTCGATGGTCTTGGGCGCGTGAATGCAGATCATCGACCCGCCGGTCGCCTGCGAGATGATGCTTTGCGTGCCTGCCGTGTCGTTGCCGCCGATATAGATGAAGGCGTCGGCCCCGACTTTCTGCAGGCCCTGCAGCACGGCCTCGCAATAGGCGGAATCCGGCTTGTCGCGGGTGCTGCCGAGCGCGGCGCCGGGCGTGTTGCCGAGGCGCACCAGGTCTTCATCGGTGAGTGAAGTGAGGTCGGCGAGATTGCCGTCGCGAAGGCCGCGCACGCCGTGGCGCGCACCGAAGATCTTCGCGCCCTTGTGGTGCTTGCGAATGCCTGCCACGCACCCGGCGAGTGTCTGGTTGATCACGGCGGTAGGGCCGCCGCCCTGTGCGATGACGAATGTTTCGCTCACGGCGCTGCTCCATGGTTTGCCCGATGCCGGAAACTGTCACGGCGCGCCAGCCGATGCAACGGGCAGGCAGGGGCAAATGATTTGGCGTGGAAAGTCTTTGGGCATAAGCTGGCATGAACCGGAGGAAACCATGTTCGAGACCACGATTGCCGGAAGCCTGCCCAAGCCCTCGTGGCTCGCCGAGCCTGAAAAGCTCTGGGCGCCGTGGAAGCTTGAAGGCGCGGCCCTCGAAGAAGGCAAGCGCGACGCCGCGCTCGTCTGGATCAAGGAGCAGGAAGACGCCGGGATAAACATCGTTACGGAAGGCGAGCAGTTCCGCATCCATTTCGTCCACGGCTTCGTCGAGCATGTCCAGGGCATCGACTGGCAGAAAAAGACCAGGATGGGTATCCGCAACAACCGCTATGTCGTGGATGTGCCGACGGTGACCGGGCACGCTCAGCCGGCCGCATCCGGTACACCGCGAGGAGGCCATCTTTGCCCGGGCGCATACGACCCGGAAACTGAAGTTCACCCTGCCCGGGCCGATGACGATCTGCGACACGGTCGCGGACGCGCATTACGGGCGCCGCGTCGACATGGCTATGGCGTTTGCCGATCTGCTGAACCAGGAGGCGCGTGAACTGGAGGCAGCGGGGGCCGACGTGATCCAGTTCGACGAACCGGCCTTCAACGCCTTCATGGACGATGTGAACGAGTGGGGCGTCGCGGCGCTGGAGAGGGCGGCTGCGGGGCTCAGGTGCAAGACCGCGGTTCACATCTGCTATGGCTATGGCATCAAGGCCAATATCGACTGGAAGGCGTCGCTCGGCTCGGAGTGGCGGCAATACGAGCAGATCTTCCCGGCAATCAATTCGAGCCGTATCGGGCAGGTTTCGCTTGAATGCGTTAACTCGCGCGTGCCCGCCTCGCTGATGGGCCTGCTCAAGGACAAGGAAGTGATGGTCGGCGTGATCGACGTGGCAACCACGACAGTGGAAACGCCCGAACAGGTCGCGGAAACCATCGCCGGCGCGCTGCAATTCGTGGATGCCGAAAGGCTGCTCCCCTGCACCAATTGCGGCATGGCGCCGCTGCCGCGCGCAGTGGCGGTGGGCAAGCTGCGTGCGCTTGGCGCAGGCGCGGCCTTGGCGCGAAAGCGGCTGTAGTGGGCTAGATGGAGCCCGCCTCGACCATGAAATTGCTGGCGGTGCACATCTTCGCGTCGTCCGAGGCCAGGAACAGCACCATGCGCGCGACATAGACCGGCTCGATCAGGTCCGGCAGGCATTGGCGCTTGCGGTGGGCTTCCAGCGCCTCGGGCTTCGCCCACAGGGTTTTCTGGCGCTCGGTCATGATCCAGCCCGGCACTACTGCGTTGACGCGGATGCGGTGCTTGCCAAGATCGCGCGCCATGGTGCGGGTCAGCCCATGCACGGCGGATTTCGCGGTGGCATAGGCCGGAAAGCCGCCGCCGGCTTCCCACCAGCTGTTGGATCCCATGTTGATGATCGATCCGCCGCCGGATGCGATCATGCCCGGCGCCACCGCCTGGATGGCGAAGAACTGGTGGCGCAAGTTGGTTTGCATGCGCTCGTCCCAATATTGCGGCGTCACGTCCTGCCAGTCGTGGCGGTCATCGCGTGCCGCGTTGTTCACGAGGACGTTGGCGGCACCCAGCCGGCCTTGAAGCGCGGCGAGCGCGGCCTTCAGCGCATCGATGTCCCGCAGGTCGCAGATTTCGTAGTGCACGTCATTGCCGAGTTCACCGGCCAAAGCTGCGCTCGATTGCGCATCAAGATCGAGGAAGCCGACCTTGGAGCCTTGCGCGGCGAAGGCCCTCACCATCTCCGCGCCGATGCCGGATGCGCCGCCGGTGATGAAGACGGTCTTGCCTGCGAGGCTGGGATAGCTGGCGAATTGTCCGGTCATGGTCGGGAATCCTTGTTGGCGGGTGATCGTGCCAAATGCCCCGACAGGCGCCTGCCGCGCAAGAGGGCGCGGCATAACCCTTCGTCCGTGACGAAGCTCAACCTTGCGCTGACGCCGGCTTCGGCTCGGCCTCAAGGGCGCATCTGGCGATGCCATAGCGCCAGCGGTGATCGGTGGTCTGCACGCGGCTCTGGTAAAAGAGCAGCAGTTCATTGTTGTCGATCAGCACCGTCGAGTGGCCGTTCTCGCCACTGCCGGGCGGATCGAGCACCGGGCCGAGCGTGCGGTAGGGGCCTTCCACCTGGTCGGCGACGGCGAAAAACACGCGCTGCCGGCTTCCGCGCGCCCCCGTGGGCAGGAAGCATGTCGCATTGAGAAGCACGCGGCCATCGGGCAGTTCCACCAACTGCGCGCCTTCGATGCCCCATTCATAATCGGGCTGTTCGCGCGAATTGTGGTGCGGCACCTCGCTGTGGTCGAGGATCTTGCCAAGGCGCTCCCACGGCCCGAACCAGGTATTGGTAAGGCTGCGCGCCAGGAAAATGTCGGGCTGCGGCACCTTCTCGAACGGCGGCATGCCGGAATAGACGATGTAGCACGTGCCGTTGATCACGGCCGGATGCGGGTCGTAAATGCCGTCTTCGCCAGATCCGGGGATGGCGCGAAAGGCTGTGTCCAGCACCACCCACTCGAAGCCGTCGTCGGAGACCGCATGTTCGCAGCTGCCGCCCGGCCGCATGAATTCGGTCTGGATGAACATGTGGAACACGCCGCCGTGGAATACGACGCCGGGCGCCGCCACGCCCGAACCCGAAACGCCTGGAAGTTCGATCAGGTCGTGCTCGGTCCAGGGGCCTTCGCGGCCCGGCGCGGTCGCATGGAAGATGCCCCAGGTCTCGGTGGTCACGGTGCCGCCGGAGCCGAACATGTGCCAGACCTTGCCATCGAATACGGGGCAGGGGTCCTTCACATCGTCATGGGTGTGGGGATTGAATAGCGGAAAGATGTTGCTGTCGAAACTGATCTTCATCGCTGCGCCATCTGCATCGGCCGAATCACAATGTTCGGATAGATTTCATATAATGATCGCCATGGCTCCTACACCAGACGTAGAGGGGATCAACAGTAAAATTAAGACGCGGCGCATGTTTTGCGCAGTGTGACCAAGAAGTTGCAGTTACCAATGGTAATTTTGCTTGCCGTTCCGTAACGGATACATACATTTCCGCCAGTGTCGTGCAATCGTGCGTTTGACGCAAAGGCATGCAACAATGGCTCCGAAGCGCCGCAGCAAATGCGACTGCCGGCCCGAAGACCCAGGAACCACCAGATGTTTTCAAGCGGATCGATAAAGCTTTTCGAAACCGGCGGCACCGCCGTCAAGATCCATCCCACATTCTTCCTGCTGCTGATCTGGGTTGGGGTAGTCAACTGGTTTCAGGGCGGAGCTCCGGAAGCGGCACGCGGAATCGTGTTCATCGCGATCCTGTTCGCCTGCGTGGTGCTGCATGAGTTCGGACACATCCTCATGGCGCGGCGCTTCGGCATTTCAACGCCGGACATCACGCTGTTGCCGATTGGCGGCGTTGCCTCGATGGAGCGCATGCCGGAAAAGCCGGGGCAGGAGATCCTCGTCGCGCTCGCCGGGCCCGCGGTCAATGTCGTGATCTTCCTGGTGCTGCTCGCCCTGCTTGGCGGCACGATCGACGTTGCCTCCGTTGCCGAAGTGGAGCGCTCGCCACGCGGCCTGCTGGCGCAAGTGGCAATGGCCAATCTGGTGCTCGTCGTTTTCAACCTCATACCCGCCTTTCCGATGGATGGCGGGCGCGTCCTGCGCGCGCTTCTGGTGCCGCGTCTGGGCCGCGCACGAGCAACGCGCATCGCCGCCAATGTCGGCCAGGCGCTGGCGGTGCTGATCGGCGTGCTCGGGCTGATGGGCAATCCTTTCCTGCTGCTGATCGCCGTGTTCATCTACCTGGCGGCCAGCGGGGAGGCAGGGTATGCGGAGATGCAGGACGTGACCCGCGGCATGCGCGCCGGCGAGGCCATGGTCAGCGTTTACGAGGCGCTGCCGGCCGATGCCGATGCCGATGCGGCTGCGCGGCTGTTGCTGAGCACGACGCAAGGCGAGTTTCCGGTGATCGATGGCGGCGGACAATTGCGTGGCTTCGTTACCCGCGACAAGCTGGTGCAGGCGTTGCGCGACCAGGGCGGAGCAACTCCGGTGGTCGACTTCATGTTGCGCGACATTCCCGTGGTCAGTGCCGACTTTCCGCTCGAGGATGCCTTTCAGATGCTGCAACGCCGCCAGACGCCCATTGTCGCGGTGACCGGTCCGGGCGGCAGGTTCGGCGGCTATATCGAGTTGCAGAATCTGGGCGAACTGTTCCTGCTCCGTGGATATCAGACCGGGAAATAGCGCGAGAAGAGTTGGGTCTGCGAAGAAATGCCGAGCTTGCGGTAGATGTTGCGCCGGTGGACCTTAACGGTGCCGGTGCTGATGCCAAGGTTCAACCCGATCGACTCGGACGAATGCCCCTGCAGCACCAGTTCGATGATGGCCGCTTCTCGGGCCGTCAGGCGATGCGAACTCTTCAGGCGGTTCCAGATTTCGTGCGACTGCGTTTCTTGCGTGCTTGCGACGGCCGCCCTGGCTGAAACCGGCTTGCCTGCCGCCTTGGTCCAGAACTGGCGCACGGCGGCGCTCACCAGCGGCTCGGCCTTTTTCAGCAAAGCAAATTCGGGCACGCTGAAGGCGCCGCTCGCCTTGTCGCGCATCAGCGAGACGACGATGGTTCCACCATTGTCGAGCGTGACGAAGAAGCCGATCTCCTCGGCGAGGCGCGTCTTGGAATAATAGCTGCGCACGTATTCGCTGGAAAAGAACCGGTCCGGCGCAAGTTCGCGCATGCGCCAGACGCCGTCTTGCCGCAGCATGGCATTGCGGTAGAAGGGATCGAGCAGATAGGGACCTTCGAGGTATTGGCTGACGAAGATTTCGAACGCCTCGGGCGCAAAGGTCGAATAGACATGCACGGGCCGTTCGCCCGGCTGATAGGCGAACACGACGACATGGTCGAACCGCACCACGGCGGCGAGCATGACGAGCAGCGCGTCGCCTGTCCTGTTGGGGCTTGGCGGCGGGTTTTCCAGCAGCGCGGCCATGGCGCGAAAAAGGCTGTCGAGATCGGTGCGCATGGGCGTTGTTCCGGCCGTAGGGCATACTACCCGAAACGGCCTGCCAAGGGGTATGTACCACTTTCGGGGTATATACCCGATTGTGTCCCGCTGACTAGCGTTGCAACGTCCGGCAGCCATGCCGTGCAGCCTCAAGTCATGCCCGGGAAGGCGTTCCTGTGCCGGAACTCGACATCGAATTCCGCTCCGTTGTGAAGCGCTACGGCGATGTCGTGGCGGTCGACAATGTGAGCCTGCAAATTCCACAGGGCACGTTCGTCGCGCTGCTGGGCCCGTCGGGCTGCGGCAAGACTACGTGCCTGCGCATGATCGGCGGCTTCGAGCAGCCGACCAGCGGCGAGGTGCTGGTGCACGGCATGCCCATGGCGGGCATGCCGCCCTACCGGCGGCCGGTAAACATGGTCTTCCAGCAGCTACGCGCTGTTTCCCCATTTCGACGTGGAGGGCAACGTCGCCTACGGACTGGAGCAGGCGCGGCCGCGCATCGACAGCCGCGAGATCAGCCGGCGCGTCGGCGAGGCGCTGGAGATGGTGCATCTGGGCTCCTATCGCAAGCGCAAGATCCACGAGCTGTCCGGCGGGCAGCAGCAGCGCGTCGCGCTGGCGCGGGCATTGATCAACAAGCCGCGCGTGTTGCTGCTCGACGAGCCGCTGGCGGCGCTCGACAAGAAGCTGCGCACGGCCATGCAGCTGGAGCTGCAGAACCTGCACCGCGACCTCGGCATCACCTTCCTGCTGGTCACGCACGACCAGGAGGAGGCATTGTCGATGAGCGACCAGGTCTGCGTCATGAATGCGGGCCGCATCGTCCAGCTTGCCTCGCCCGAGGAGATCTACGACCAGGCCCGCCGACCTCTTCGTCGCGGACTTCGTCGGCAAGACCAACAAGCTCAGCGCCCAGGTGCAGACCACGGATGGCCGGTCCGGTATCGCGCTGCTCGCCAATGGCGCAAGGCTGCCCATTCGCAAGAGCGAGGGCATCCGCACCGGCGCGGCGACGCTGTCCGTGCGGCCCGAGATCATCACGCATGGCGGCAAAGGGCGCGGGCGCGGACGGTCTCGCCGGGCGCAGTCACGCATCGCATCTTTCTCGGCTCCTCGGCGGAATATGTCGTCGATGTGCCGGGGCTT
Organism: uncultured Alphaproteobacteria bacterium; assembly: GCA_963697325.1. GTDB lineage: Bacteria > Pseudomonadota > Alphaproteobacteria > Rhizobiales > Rhizobiaceae > BOKV01. The sequence goes on from CAVONR010000007.1 coordinate 54,714, forward strand.
GGCGACATACTGGTTTCCACCGGCGGCGATACCGGGGAGGCGCATTTCGACATTGGCGGCGAGGTCTCGATGTCCATCGATCCCGCTGCCCCGCATGTTTTCGCAGAAGCCATGAACACAGGAAGAGGGAAACACACATGACAAAGTCGTGGAAGGACAATGCCCCGATAACCGAACGCAGTTCGCCGACGAGTTGATGCGCTACAAGCGCGGTTCGGTGACCCGCCGCCATTTCCTGCAGCGTGACCGGCCTTGGCCTTGCGACGGCGGTGCTGGCCGGGCGCACCGGCGCGTTCTACGTCGAGCGCGTTTGCCCAGGATCTCGGCACCAAGATGTCGCTCGCGACCTGGCCCAACTATCATGACCCGGCGACGTTCGAGGCCTTCACCGCCGCAACCGGCGTCGCCGTCGAGGTCAACGTCTTCGGCTCGAACGAGGAGATGCTGGCCAAGCTGCAGGCCGGCGGCACGGGCTGGGACCTCTTCGTTCCGACCAACTACACGATCTCCACCTATGCAAAGCTCGGCCTGATCGACGCGCTCGACCTTTCCAAGCTGCCGAACTTCGCGTCGGCAAGCCAGAATGCGCGCTTCACCAGCGAGGGCACGATCGACGGCAAGACCTACGCGCTGCCGAAGAACTGGGGCACGACCGGCATGGCGGTCAACACCTCCAAGGTGAAGACCCCGGTGACGACCTGGAAGGAATTCTTCGACATCGCCATGGGCGAGGCGGATGGCCGCGTCATGGTCCACGACTACCAGCTCACCACCATCGGCAATGCGCTGGTGTCGCTCGGCCTCGGCTTCAACTCGGTCAATCCGGACGAACTGGCCAAGGCCGAGGAACTGCTGATCAAGGTCAAGCCGCACCTCTTCGCCATCAACTCCGACTACCAGCCGAGCATGCGCTCGACCGATGCGTGGATGACCATGTGCTGGACCAATGACGGCGCGCAGCTCAACCGCGACATGCCGGAAATCGCCTTCGTGCTCGGCAAGGATGGCGGCGAAATCTGGTGCGACTTCTACGCCATCCCCAAGAGCGCCACCAACAAGCCGGCCGGCTATGCCCTGCTGAACTACCTGATGGATCCGGCGGTCGCAGTGAAGGAGCACCTCGCAAACGGCGCGCCGACGACCGATTCGCGCGTGATGGCGCTGCTGCCGGCGGACGTGACCTCGAACAAGATCGTCTATCCGGACGAGGCCGCGCTGACGCCGCTCGAGTTCGGCGCGGCAACGACGCTGACCGATCCGGGCCGCGCCGAGGTGATGGCACGCTTCAAGTCGGCCTGATGCCAATGGCGTCGGGGAGCAAGCCTCCCCGCCGCCGGCGGGAGGCGCGATGCGGGACAATCGGGGGATAAACTGGGTGACGTGGGGTCTCATGGCCCCGGCCGCGCTGTGGCTGCTGTTCTTCCTGGTGCTGCCCTTCATCGCGATCCTCGTCTTCTCCTTCGGGGAGCGGGCGCCGGAGGGCGGCTACCAGGCCGCCTTCACGCTTGCGCAATACGCCAACCTTCCCTCGCGCGCGGCGGCGTTCAAGAACACGCTTCCTGCTTGCTCCTGCGGGCGCGATCCTGTGCCTGTTGGTCGGCTATCCGGTTGCCTACTACCTCGCGGTCAAAGCCAATCCGCGTTACCGGCTGCTGCTGGTCTCGCTGATCATCGTGCCGTTCTGGACGAGCCTTCTGGTGCGCACCTATGCCTGGATGTACCTGCTCGGCTCGCGCGGCATTCCCAACGTGCTGGCGATGATCGGCTTTGAGGATGTGCGCCTGATCAACACGCCCGGCGGCGGTGCTGGTCGGCATCGTCTACGGCTACCTGCCGCTGATGATCATGCCGATCTATGTGAGCCTGGAGCGGCTGGACCGGCGGCTGCTGGAGGCATCGTCCGACCTCGGCGCGCGGCCGGTCGCGACCTTCACCGCGCATCACGCTGCCGCTTGTCGCTGCCCGGCGTCATGACCGGAACGGCGCTCGTCACCGTGCTGCTGCTCGGCGAATACCTGATCCCGCAGCTGCTTGGCGGCGGCAAGGTCTACTTCATCGGCAATGCGCTGGTGGACCTGTTCCTGCAGTCGCGCAACTGGCCGCTTGGTTCGGCCATCGCGGTCACGCTGGTGGCGCTCGTCGTCGTCGTCATGTCGGTCGCCATGCGCATCGGCCTGGCGGGCCTCCGGCTCGCGCCAGGTGGACCTCATCTGATGCGCGCCATCGCGATTGCCGTCTATCTTTTCCTCTACGCGCCGATCGCGCTGGTGGTGCTGTTCTCGTTCAATGCCGGGCGCAGCGCCAGCGAGTTCACCGGCTTTTCCGTGATGTGGTACGGCAAGGCGCTGTCGAACCGCTTCCTCGTCGAGGCGCTGGAAAACAGCCTCATCGTCGCCTCCGTCAGCGCAGGCCTCGCGGCGATTTTCGGCACCATGGCGGCCGTCGGCATGGAGCGGCTCGGCTCGCGCAGCCGCATGGTCTTCGACGGGCTGTTCGCCGCCGCCATCGTCGTGCCGGGCGTCGTCATCGGCATCGCCACGCTGGTGGCGCTGGTGCAGCTCCTGGCGGTCGTCAATCCGGCAATCGCCAGTATCTGGCCGGGCATCAACCCGCCGCAGCTCGGCCTTGGCTACGGCTCGATCATCGCGGCGCACGGGCTGTTCTCGCTGGCGCTGGTGACGCTGATCGTGCGCGCCCGCATTGCGACGCTGAGCCGCGACATCGTCGAGGCGTCGAGCGATCTCTACGCGACGCCGTTCACGACTTTCCGGCGGATCGTCCTGCCGCAGATCGCGCCGTCGATCCTTGCCGGGTTCCTGCTCGTCCTTCACCTTCTCCTTCGACGATTTCATCATCGCGTTTTTCGTCGCGGGAACACAGACGACGCTGCCGATTTATGTATTCGCCTCGATCAGGCGCGGCGTGACCCCGGAAATCAACGCCGTCGCGACCATGATCCTGGTCGCATCGATCATGCTCATCGCTTTCGCCCGCCTGCTCATGCGCGAGCGAAAGCCGGCAAAAACAGGTGCAAGCGAATGATACTCGAAGGCAGGACGGCAATCGTCACCGGCGCCGGCTCCGGCATCGGCCGGGGTGCGGCGATGATCATGGCGCGCGAGGGCGCCATCGTCGGCGTCGCGGACCGCAGCGAGGCGGGCGCGCGCGAGACGGTAGCGCAGATCGAGACGGCAGGCGGCGCGGCGCGAGGCGCTGGTCTTCGACGTGACCGACGACAAGGCGCTGGAGGAGAATTTCAACGCCTTCATGGCGGAGCATGGCCGCATCGACATCCTGCACAACCATGCCGGCGCGCAGGTCGAGGGCGATCTCGAAAATGTCAGCCTGCAGGGCTTCGACGCGTCATGGCAGCTCAACGTGCGGGCGCATTTCCTCGGCGCGCGGATCGTGATGCCGCACATGAAGCGGGCAGGGCGCGGCGTCATCCTCAACACCTCCTCCAGTTCGGGCGTGCTCTACGACCGCGAGATGATCGCCTACACCACCACCAAGCATGCGGTGATCGCCATGACGCGCCAGATGGCGGGCGACTACGCCCGGTTCGGCATCCGCGTGAACGCGCTGTGTCCCGGCTGGGTCGACACGCAGTTCAACGCGCCCTTCATCAACCAGATGGGCGGGCGCGCGCAGATCGAGAAATACATTGCCGAGAAGGTGCCGATGGGCCGCTGGGCAAGCGTGGAGGAGATCGCCGAATCGGTGCTGTTCCTCGTCTCCGACCGCTCGTCCTACATGACCGGCCAGATACTCGTGGTAGACGGCGGCGAAACCGTCGTTTGAGCTAGAGGAACACGCCGGCGCAGCGCGCTGTGTTGCGGATGTGGTCTTCCATCTGCGCCTTGGCCTCGGCGGCGTTATGCGCTCGCAGCGCGGCGATGATGCGGCGGTGCTCCGATATGGAGGCGCTCATGCGGGCCGGTTCGGTGATCGGGATCGGGCGGCGCTGCGTTTCGGTGATGAGATCGCGCGCCGAATTGTAGAGATCGACCAGCATCCGGTTCGGGCATGCCGAGGCAATGACCGAGTGGAATTCGAGATCGGCCTCGACATTGGCGAGCAGATCGCCGGCGGCCCAGTGCTTTTCCATGCTGTCGGTCGCAGCCACGAGCGCATCGATGGCCTGGGGGGAAATCGCGTTGGCAGCCAGATTGGCTATGCGGCCCTCGATCAGCAGGCGCGTTTCGAAAACGTCGGGCAAGCGGTAGCTGTCGGCATAGCGCCAGCGGGCCATCGCGCCCGACGAAGACGGATCTCGCTTCGAAACGAACGTGCCGCGGCCCGGCTCGGTGCGCAGCAAACCCAGCGTTTCCAGCGTCAGCAATGCCTCGCGCAACGATGCGCGGCTGATGTTGAGCGTCTGCGAAAGTTCGCGCTGCGAGGGGATTTTCTCCCCGGCCTTCAAGTCGCCTTCCAGGATCATCTCCTGGATCTTGCGGGCGGCCGATTGCGGTACGAGCATTCGCACGAACATGTTCAGTTTTCCCGTGGCGGAACGCGCCCTGGCTTTCCGCAAGGTAGCAGTGCCCGTGCCGTAGCTAGCGTTGCGCCGTCCCTTCTGCAAGCTGCGTCATGACACGCGCGTCGCCGCGCAATCGCTTGCAATTGGAGCCTCGGCATGTTTGTCTGGTCCGACTGGTCAGACCGGTTTAGCAGATCACAATGAAGCTATCAAAAAAAGAGGGATAACAATGAAAAAGCGCATTTTCCTGAAGGCGATGGCGCTCACCGGCGCGGTTGCCATGGGCCTGTCGGTCGCACAGGCATCGGCGGCGGAGCTCAATGTCGGCGCCAATATCGGCAACGTGCCGTGGGAGTTCCAGGACGCCAGCGGCAAGATCGTCGGCTTCGAGGTCGACCTGATGACCGAGGTCGGCAAAGCGCCTCGGCATGGAGGTCGAGATCGTCAACATCCCGTTCCAGGGCCTGTTCGCGGCCGTGCAGTCGGGCCAGATCGACGCGGCGGTGTCCTCGATCACCATCACCAAGAAGCGGCTGGAATCGGTCAGCTTCGCGCAGCCCTATTACGACAGCGACCAGTCGCTGACCGTGACAAGGCCGACAGCGGCATCACCGGCCTCGCCGGCATGGAAGGCAAGACCGTCGGCGTCGACACCGGCTCGACCGGCGACATGTGGACCACGCAGAACCAGGCCACCACCAAGATCGGCACGATCAGCAAGTACGAGGGCCTCGCGCCCGCCATGCTCGACCTCGAGGCCGGCCGCATCGACGGCTACATCTCCGACATTCCGGCGCTGCTCTACTACGTCAAGGACAAGCCGCAGTTCAAGGTCGTCGAGCGCATCAAGACCACCGAGCAATACTCGGTGATGTTCGCCAAGGACTCGCCGCTCGCTCGCCAAGGTCAACGATGCGATCACCGAAATGAAGAAGGACGGAACGCTCGCCAAGATCCACGAGACCTGGTTCGGCACGAAGCCCGACGAAGGCCTGGCGACGACGACCGTGCTCGACATGCCGAAGCTGTAACAGCTTCCAAAACTTGCTGACGGGAGGGCCGGCAATGCCGGCCTTCTTCACATGCCAAGCAACGGCCGGGCTCGATGAGCATTTTCCACACCTTCCTGAACTATCGTGTCTTCGTCGAGACGCTGCCGCTCATCCTGAGCGGTCTGTCGACGACGCTCGCGCTCGGCTTCACCTGCATCATCATCGGTTTCGTCGCAGGCATCGTGCTGGCGATGCTGCGGCTCTATGCCGTCGCGCCGGTGCGCTATGTCACCATCGCCTATATCGACGTGTTCCGCGTCCATCCCGGTGCTGGTGCTGCTTTTCGTCGTCTACTATGCGCTGCCCTTCGCGGGCCTCCGCCTCAGCTCCTTCGCCGCGGCCACGACGGCGATCTCGATGGTCTCGGCAGCCTATTCGGCGGAGATCATCCGCGCCGGCATCGAGGCCATCCCGACGGGGCAGTTCGAGGCGGCGCGTGCGCTCGGCCTGCATTTTTCATCGACGATGATCAAGGTGATCCTGCCGCAGGCGATCCGCATCGTGGTGCCGCCGCTGACCTCCAACTCGATCAACGTGATGAAGGACACGGCGCTGGCCTCGGTCGTCGCCATGCCGGACCTGCTCAAGCAGGCGAACCAGGCGCAGGCGCTCGCCGCCAATCCGACGCCGCTGATCGTCGCGGCCGTCATCTACCTCATCATTCTGCTTCCGCTCGTGCGGCTCGTCGGGCTGCTCGAAAGACGTTTCGGGAAAGCCCGGCGTTGACCCACATTCATTTCGAGGCGCTGCATGTCCATTGATCTTGGTTTCGTCCGTTCGCAGTTTCCGGCGCTGGAAAGCGGCTGGGCATTTTTCGACAATGCCGGCGGGTCGCAGGTTCTGGCCGATGTCGCCGACCGCGTGCGCGACTACATGCTGACGACGAGCGTGCAGACGGGCGCAAGCTACGAGACCTCGCAAATGGCCAGCAGCCGGCTCGCCCATGCGCGCGCCCGCGTCGCCACCTTCATGGGCGCGAGCCGTCCGGAGGAGATCGTCTTCGGCCCCTCGACCACGGTGCTGGTGCGGTTCCTGTCGACCGCGATGGCGAGCCAGCTCAATGCGGGCGACGAGGTCATCCTCACCGACTTCGATCATGAATCGAATATCGGGCCGTGGCTGCCGCTGAAGGATCGCGGCGTCGTGTTCCGCACCTGGAAAATCGATCCGCAGACGCTCACCCCGAACCTCGATGATTTGCAGGCCTTGATGAGCAAGCGCACGCGGCTCGTTTGCGTGACGCATACTTCCAACATCCTCGGCTCGATCAATCCGATACGCGACATCGCCGCCATCGTGCATGCGGGCGGCGCGCGGCTGTGCGTGGACGGCGTCGCCTATGCGCCGCACCGGGCCATCGACGTGCAGGAGATCGGCGCGGACTACTACATCTTCTCGTTCTACAAGACCTACGGACCGCATTTCGCGGTGATGTATGGCCGCCACGAACATCTGCTCGAGCTCGACGGGCTCTACCATTATTTCTATGGCAAGGACAAAGTTCCGGCCAAGCTGGAGCCGGGCAATCCCTGCTACGAGCTTGCATGGGGTGCGGCGGGCATCGTCGATTATTTCGAGAAGCTCGGCGGCGGCACGGGTCGTGCGTCCATAGAGCACGCCTTCGCGAAGGTGACGGAACACGAGGCGGCTCTTGGCGAGCGGCTGCTCTCATGGCTGCGCACGAGAAACGGCGTGCGCGTCATCGGCAACCGGTCGAGCGATCCGGCGCAACGCGTGCCTACGATCAGCTTCACGGTGGACGGCAAGATGCCGGAGGAGATCGTGCAGCGTACAGACCAGTCGAAAATCGGGATCCGCCACGGCGACTTCCATTCGCGGCGGCTGGCCGAGGCCATCGGCCTTGGCGCACCGGGGGCGGTGCGCGTTTCAATGGTACACTACAACAGCTTCGAGGAGGTCGACCGGCTGGTCGATGCCCTCGGCGACGCGATGAAATAGGCGCGCAAGCTACTCGCCTGCGCTCTTGCCGACCGTGTCGGCGACATGCGCGCCGCGGCTTCCCATCGGCTCCGGCCGGCCGGTGGTGCTGTCGCGGGCGGTCTGATGTTCCATCTCGGCGTTGATCTCCGCGCCCATGATGATGACGATCATCGATATCCAGGTCCAGACCAGCAAGCCGATGACGGCGCCGAGCGAGCCATATGTGGCGTTGTAGTCGGCGAAGTTCTGCAGGTACCACGAAAATCCCCATGAGGCGGCGACCCACACGATTGCCGCGAGTGCCGAGCCCCAGGTCAGCCAGCGCCACTTCGCGTTTTCACGGCTCGGTCCGAAGCGGTAGAGGATGGAAATGCCGAAAGTGATCACCAGCAGCATCAGCGGCCATCGGCCATAGGCGATAAGCACCTCCGCCAACGGTCCAAGATTGAGGAAGGCGAGCAACGCCGGAACGAGGCCCACCGTCAGCAGCAGCAGCATCGCCACCACGATCGCAGCCAGTGTGAAGGCTAGCGAAATCAGGTTGAGCTTGATGAATCCGCGCTTTTCGCTCTCGCCATACGCAATGTTCATGGCGTCAAACAAGGCCTTGATGCCGCTGTTGGCGCCCCAGATGGCGATGCCGAGGCCAACGAGAAAGCCGATGCCCAGCGCGTCGGTGTCCTGCTGCGCCAGCGACTGGAGTTGCCCCTGGATGATTTCCAGCGCCGCCGGCGGCATCATGCTGCCTAGATAGGCGATCTGGTCGGCGATGGTCTGCGGGTCTGAAACGATGCCGTACACCGACACGAAGGCCGCAAGGGCCGGAAACAATGCGAGCAGCAGATAAAATGTAACGCCGGCAGCGACCAGCAGGATGCGGTCCTCGTTGAGCGCGGAGTATAGCCGCCAGGCAATGTCCTTCCAGCCGAGCGCAGGTATTTCCGAGGGCCATTCCGCCTCGCGACCCCGGTTTGCCTCGCGTCCGCGCTCGCGATCCCTGTCGCGCCGGTGCTTGTCGCGGTCACGCCCCTTGTCGCTCTCGCGGTAACGATCCCTGTCCCTGTCGTGGCGCGCCAACGCTGTGTTCCTTTGCTGTCCGGCCAATCAGAACTTGCGAGGGGCATTAGTGGTTCCTTGCCGTTCGCGCGCACTTGACCGCGGGCCGATCCCTGCTAGGCCTGATGGTGCTGGCGAATGGCCCAGCTTTGGCGCGGATGGCCGATCATGACGGCAAAAGGCTCTGGAATTTCGATTGCTGATCCGCGGGGTTTCCTAGTGTCGCTCTTCGATGCGGCGGTAAAGGCAGCCGATCCTGAAAACGCGCTGCGGCCTTTCCTGCCGCAAAAGCCCAGGGGCCGCACTATCGTCGTCGGGGCGGGCAAGGGCGCGGCGCAACTTGCACAAGCTTTCGAGAAGCTTTGGGACGGGCCGCTGAGTGGCGTGGTGGTCACGCGCTATGGCTATGGCGCGCAATGCAGGCACATCAAGGTCATGGAGGCGGCGCATCCGGTTCCCGATGCTGCGGGGCTGGCCGGTTCAAAGGCGCTGCTGGAGGCCGTGCAGGGGCTGACGGCCGACGATCTGGTCGTGGCGCTGATTTGCGGCGGCGGGTCGGCGCTGCTGCCCGCGCCCGCTCCCGGGCTGACGCTGGAGGATGAGATCGCGCTCAACAGGGCGCTGCTGGCGAGCGGCGCGCCGATATCGGCGATGAACGCGTTGCGGGTGCAGGTATCGCGCATCAAGGGGGGCAGGCTGGCGGCAGCGGCATTTCCAGCGAAAACCGTAAGCCTCGTCGTGTCGGACATTCCCGGCGACGACCCGGCGCAAGTCGCCTCCGGACCCACGGTTCCCGGCACAGCGACGCGCGAGGAAGCGCTGGCGATCATCAGGCGCTTCCGGCTCGATCTTCCACGGGCCGTTATCGCGCATGTCGAGGCCGGCATGGAAGCTGCCCCGCTTCCCTCCGATCCGCGGCTGGCCCGAAACGAGGTGAATGTCATAGCCTCCGCGGCCCGCTCGCTGGAAAAGGCAGCCGAAGCGGCGCAGGCGGCCGGCATCGGCGCAGCGATCCTCTCGGATTCCATCGAGGGGGAGGCGCGCGAGATCGGGCGCATGCATTCGGCAATGGCGCGTGAAGTCGCGCTGCGGGGCAGGCCCTTTGCCGCGCCGGTGGTTCTGCTGTCCGGGGGAGAGACAACGGTCACCATCAGGGGCAAGGGGCGGGGCGGGCGCAACAGCGAGTTCCTGCTTTCGCTTGCGCTCGACATTGACGGGCTGGAGCGGGTTCACGCGCTCGCCGCAGACACCGATGGCATCGACGGCACGGAGGCCAATGCCGGCGCGTTCGCGAACGGGGACACCATCACCCGGCTGCGCGAACAGGGCCTCGATCCGCTCGCGCTGCTCGACGGCAATGATTCCTGGACCGCGTTCAACGCGCTGGGCGATCTGTTCTCGCCCGGCCCGACCGGCACCAACGTAAACGATTTCCGCGCTATACTGGTGCTGTAGCGGTCACTTGACCAGGCGGACCGTCTTGATGCGCTGCGCGATGGTCTTGTAGACCTCGACCAGCTCGGCCCCCGTCTTCGCCGAATAGAAATACTGGACGCCGCCCTCGGCCGGCGATGCGCACTGCATCAGCGTGTCGATGGCGGTCTTTTCCTTGAGGTCGAAACCGACAGTGAAGATCTGGATGCCCTTCTTCTTCATGTTTTCGCACAGGCTGACAGCGTATTTCATCGATTTGGCGGGTTGGTTCGATACCGACTGGCCTGTCTTCACATCGGCATAGGCAGTGTTGAATTCGCCATCCGTCATGATGATCGCATATTTGCGAAGCTGTGTGCCGTATGGCCCCGGTTGATATTCGGCCGGCATGAAGGATGCCCATTCCGGCGCGATCGTGTACCAGGCCCATTGGATGCCGATCTGCCCGGCCGTCGTGCCGGAGGCCTGCAGCTTGTTCACGGCATCCGCGAGCAAGGCTTCATCGGCGGTCAGCAACTGCACGGCAACAGCAGGGCAGCCCGAGAGGCGGGAATCGCGGCTGACCGTTGCCAGGGCGGGGCTCGCGTCGGAGAACTGTTCCAGGCCGATGCGTTCGGATGCACATCCGTCGGGCGAGGGCTTGTAATTGTCGCCGACCTTGGGAGGCTCGCCCTTGAAGGAAGCGTTCTGAACGAACGTGTAAGGCTTCAGCGGCCCGGCGTTGACCGCTGCCGCATAGGGTATGGCGCTGATGCGCAGCCGCTTTCGGGTAGGCGTATTGACGTCCAGCAGGATGGAGATGCCTTCCTTGGCAGCCGTCTTCAGACTGGCAAGCTTGGAGCCGGACATCGATCCGGTCACGTCGAAGGTCATTGCGACCTCGCTGAGGTTCGTGCCGAACTGGGTGGCTGAAACCAGCGAAACGGGCATTACCTTCCAGCCGAGCACGCCCATCAGCGACAGCGGCACATCGGCGGAAATGCGGGCCGATACCTGCTGCGTGGTGTAGTCGATGGTTATGTCGGAGATCTTGTAGACTGGCTTTGCCGGATTGCTGTCATCCATGTTGGAGGAAACAAAGTCACTGACGTAGGTGGTGATTTCATCCTGCGTCATGTCTTTTTCGTTCAACGCGGAGGCAGTCGCCATAACGGCGGCGTCGAGCGCCGTCGCCATGCCGGCCCGCGCCTGGTAGATACGGGAATAATCGAGCGATGCGCCCGCGGCGCCCATGATGCCGATTGCCGTGAGCGCGAAGGTAACAGAGAAATTGCCGGCATGGCTGCGGGCAAAGGCCGGCAGTAGTTTGAAAGCTTTGATCATCAGACAATCGCCCCGGTGCGTTCAGGAATTGATTGTCGACTTTCATACTATTGACCGTTTGAAACTTCGTTCGGAGCGAATGTCTAATTTTAAACAATAGTGCCTTTTGCCGATTGCTGAGCAATTCCCGTGGTGGCGGCGAGGATGTTGAGCATCTCGCGCACGGCCGGCGATTGCTGGCGCCCGCGCACGGTCATCAGCGCATAGGGCTCCACAGCGAACGGGAAGGGCAGGGGAAGTTCGGCAATTGCCCCGCCCATGCCGGTCTGCGAAGCGAAGAACTGGGCCACGGAGGTTGCGACCGGTGCGATGGCGTTGGTCTGGCGAACGGTTACCAGCGTCAGCAGGAAAGACGTGGTGTTGAGCACCTTTCGCGGCAGGGGCAGGTTGCGCGCCACGAGTTCGGCTTCAAGTGTCGTGCGCAGCAGCGTGCCTTCGCCGGGCAGTACCCAGTCATATTCCATCATGGCTGCCACGTCGTCCGGCGGATTGCGCAGAAGCGGATGGTCGGAGCGGACGACAAGGCTCATCGGCTCCTGACCGATCATGCGCGTCTCGAAAAGGCGCGGGTCGCGGTTGGCCGGGATGCGGGCGAAGGCGAAATCGAGATTGCCTTCAAGCAAGGCTCCGGCCAGTACATCGCTTGTGGCGACATCGACGTGTACGGTGACCTGCGGCAGCATCACGCGCGCCTGGCGGATGACCGGGAGAACGTGTTCGAAAGCAGGTCCCGTGACCGACCCGATGCTGACGCGGCCGGCACGTCCCGAATGGATCTCCTGCAATTCGCGGCCCGCCTCCTCGATCTCGATCAGCATTCGGCGCGCGCGCCGCGCCAGTGCCTGGCCGGCGGCCGTAAGGATGATGCCCCGGCTGGTGCGCTCGTAAAGCGTGGCGCCTGAAAGGCGCTCGGCCTCCGCGGCCAGGCGCGAAGCCACCGGCTGCGACAGCGAAAGCATGTCGGCAGCCGCACTGATCTGGCTTGTCTCCTCCAGCGCCGCGAACAGGCGAAAGTGCTGGAGCTTCAGACCGCGCCGCAGAAGGGCTGCGACCGGTTCTCGGTTCTTGTCGGACATTCTGATGCTGAACTCCCAAGATTGATATGCAGTATCGGCATATCACTCGGCGAGAATCAAATTTGACTTGCATATCTGGGTCAGGTTTTTTGCATGCTGATCGCGACCCTGTTTCGTGGAGGATACGAAACCGTGGATTTCGGTCCCGCCCGCAATGCGGGCGGCGCCAGCAAATGCTGGCTTCCACCGGCAGCAAATGCCGCAGTTTCATTATGGCCAATCCGCGCTGTGCGGTGGCCGAAGGGAGGAAATATGAGTGTTGTGAAGAAGGCGCTGACCGCGCTTGCGGTGGGTCTTGCACTGGTGGCAACGCCCGTGCTGGCGCAGGACAAGGGCCTCGTCGGCATTTCCATGCCGACCAAGTCGTCGACCCGCTGGATTTCGGACGGCGAGTCGATGGTGAAGGAGTTCACCGCGCTCGGCTACACCACCGACCTGCAGTATGGCGAGGACGACATCCCGAACCAGCTCGCCCAGATCGAGAACATGGTCACCAAGGGCGCCAAGGTCCTGATCATCGCCGCGATCGACGGCACGACGCTGTCGGACATCCTGCAGAAGGCGAACGACGCCGGCATCAAGGTCATTCGCCTATGACCGCCTGATCACGCAAGACGCGGCAATGTCGACTACTACACCACCTTCGACAACTTCGAGGTCGGCGTGCTGCAGGCCAACTCGCTGGTGCAGGGCCTCAAGGAACGCTTCCCCGACGTGAAGCCGTGGAACGTCGAGCTGTTCGGCGGCTCGCCGGACGACAACAACGCCTTCTTCTTCTACGACGGCGCGATGACCGTTCTGCAGCCGCTGATCGACTGCGGCGAGATCGTCATCCCGTCCGGCCAGATGGGCATGGACAAGGTCGGCACGCTGCGTTGGGACGGCGCGGTGGCGCAGGCCCGCATGGATAACCTGCTGTCGGCCAACTACACCGACAAGAAGGTGCACGGCGTGCTGTCTCCCTATGACGGCCTGTCGCGCGGCATCATCTCGTCGCTCAAGGGCGTGGGCTACGGCTCCGGCGACCGGAAATGCCGATCGTCACCGGCCAGGACGCCGAGATTCCGTCGGTCAAGGCGATGATCGCCGGCGAGCAGTATTCGACCGTGTTCAAGGACACGCGCGAACTCGCCAAGGTCACCGCCAAGCATGGTCGACGCGGTGCTGCAGGGCAAGGAGCCGGAAATCAACGACACCAAGACCTACAACAACGGCGTCAAGGTCGTTCCGTCCTACCTGCTGACGCCGTATTCCGTCGGCAAGGACGACATCACCAAGATGCTGGTCGACTCCGGCTACTATCAAGGCCGACAGATCGCGAAGTAAGACTGCACGGCCGGGCGGGGCACCGCGCCCGTCGCGGGGCCCTTGCCTTGACGCGTCGGGCAGCCGACCGCTCTTGCGGCTGCGCGGCTCCGCAGAGCAGTGTGCCGAACATGCAGCCAATTCTGGAGATGCGCGACATCACCAAGACGTTTCCCGGCGTCAAGGCGCTGACGAACGTCAACCTGACGGTCCTGCCCGGCGAGATCCACGCCGTGGTCGGCGAGAACGGCGCCGGCAAGTCGACGCTGATGAAGGTGCTGTCGGGCGTCTATCCGCACGGCACCTACGACGGCGAGATCATCTTCGAGGGCGAGGAGCGCGACTTCGACAGGCATCCCCGACAGCGAGGCATGCGGCATCATCATCATCCACCAGGAACTGGCGCTGGTGCCGCTGCTGTCGATCGCCGAGAACATCTTCCTCGGCAACGAGCCGGCGAAGCACGGCGTCATCGACTGGCTCGAGGCCTTCCGCCGCACCAAGGACCTGCTGGCCAAGGTCGGCCTCAAGGAAGATCCCGACACGCTGATCACCAATATCGGCACCGGCAAGCAGCAGCTGGTCGAGATCGCCAAGGCGCTGACCAAGGAGGTGAAGCTGCTGATCCTCGACGAGCCGACGTCGAGCCTCAACGAGAACGACATCCAACGCGCTGCTCGCGCTGCTGCTGCGAGTTCAAGGCGCAGGGCATCACCTCGATCCTGATCACGCACAAGCTGAACGAGGTCATGCAAGGTCGCCGACCGCATCACCGTGCTGCGCGACGGCGCGACCGTCGAGACGCTCGACGCCAAGCCGGCACGGTCAGCGAGGACCGCATCATCACGGCGATGGTCGGCCGCGAGCTGACGGACCGCTATCCGCCGCGCGCACGCCAAGATCGGCGAGACCGTGCTCGAGGTGAGGAACTGGAACGTCTACCACCCGCTGCATGCCGACCGGCAGATGATCAAGGACGTCAACCTCACCGTCCGCAAGGGCGAGGTCGTCGGCATCGCCGGGCTGATGGGCGCCGGGCGCACCGAACTCGCCATGAGCCTGTTCGGCCGCACCTACGGCCAGAAGATCACCGGCGAGGTGCAGGTTCGACGGCAAGCCGGTCGACGTCTCGCACCGTCGGCAAGGCGATGGATGCCGGCCTCGCCTATGTCACCGAGGACCGCAAGACCTACGGCCTCGTGCTCGATCGACCACATCAAGCACAACATGACGCTGGCCAATCTCGACGGCGTGTCGCGCGCACGGCGTGATCGACGACATGACGCGAACTGGCGGTCGCCAACGACTACCGCAAGGACCTGAACATCCGCTCGTCCTCGGCGTCTTCCAGACGACGCGTGCAACCTTTCGGGCGGCAACCAGCAGAAGGTGGTGCTGTCGAAATGGCTGTTCGCCGATCCGGAGGTGCTGATCCTCGACGAGCCGACGCGCGGCATCGACGTCGGCGCGAAGTACGAGATCTACACGCATCATCAACCAGCTGGCCGACGAGGGCAAGGCCGTCATCGTGATCTCGTCGGAAATGCCCGAACTGCTGGGCATCTCCGACCGCATCTACGTGATGAACGAAGGCCGCATCGTGGGCGAAATGCCGGCGCGCCGAGGCCACGCCAGGAAAAGATCATGCGCGCCATCATGAGGTCGCTGGGAAGGATCTGACATGACCGACACGCAGCCGGCAGGGCCGACAGGCCAAGCCGACGTCATGCGCTTCATCAAGGCCAACATGCGCGACTACGGCCTGCTGCTGTCGCTGATCGCCATCATGGTCTTCTTCCAGTTCACGACCGACGGCACGCTGTTCAAGCCGGTCAACCTGACCAACCTGATCCTGCAGAACAGCTACATCGTCATCATGGCGCTGGGCATGCTGCTGATCATCGTGGCCGGCCATATCGACCTGTCGGTCGGCTCGGTCTCCGGCTTCATCGGCGCGGTCGCCGCGGTGCTGATGGTGACCTGGAAGGTCGATCTCGTTCCCGTCCGTGCTGGTCTGCCTGGCGCTCGGCGCGCGTGATCGGCGCCGCGCAGGGCTACTTGGATCGCCTACTACAAGATCCCGTCCTTCATCGTCACGCTGGCCGGCATGCTGATCTTCAAGGGCCTGGCGCTTACCGTGCTCGGCGGCGCGTCGGTCGGGCCGTTCCCGAAGGAGTTCCAGCTGCTCTCAGCTCCGGCTTCATCCCCGACATCTTCGGCGGCACGCTGTTCGGCCAGCCCTTCAACGTGCTGGCGCTGCGTGATCGGCATCGCTGGTCGACGGCGCTGATCATCTATTTCAACGTGCAAGGCGCGCGCGCGAGCCAGCAGGAGCATGGCCTGGCCGAGGAGCCGGACATCATCTTCTTCGGCCGCAACCTGCTGATCGCCGCCGCGCTTCCTGGCTTCACCTACCTGATGGCGCCGCTACAAGGGCCTGCCGAACGTGCTGGTCGTGATGGTCGCGCTGATCGCGCTCTTCGTCTTCATCACCACGCGCACGACCATCGGCCGGCGCATCTATGCCATGGGCGGCAACGAGAAGGCGGCGAAGCTGTCGGGCATCAAGACCGAGCGGCTGACCTTCTTCATCTTCGTCAACATGGGCGTGCTGGCGGCGCTTGCCGGCCTGATCTTCGCCGCGCGCCTCAACTCGGCGACGCCCAAGGCCGGCCTCGGCTTCGAGCTCGACGTGATCGCCGCCTGCTTCATCGGCGGCGCGTCGGCGACGGGCGGCGTCGGCAAGATCATCGGCGCGGTGATCGGCGCCTTCATCATGGGCGTCATGAACAACGGCATGTCGATCATGGGCGTCGGCATCGACTGGCAGCAGGTGATCAAGGGCGCTGGTGCTGCTGGCCGCCGTGTTCTTCGACGTCTACAACAAGAACAAGGCCTGAGGGCGGACCATGCATGCTTTCCCAGATCAGGACACGATCCGGCAGGCTGCGCGTCGTGCTGCTCGCGACGGCGACGGAGGCGCTGTGCATTGATGGCGCGAGCGACAGCGTGCGATCTGCGACCTGGCGCATGGCGGCGCGTCGCGCGAAGGCGACAGACGCTGGCGCAGCGTCATCGCACGCGATCGGGCTGGGCGAGGCGGTCGACCTCGCCGCGGCCTGCTGGCCGAGGGGCGCGTGCTGATTGCCGGTCCGCCATCCCGACCCGGCGCATCTGCACGTGACCGGGACCGGCCTGACCCATCTCGGCTCGGCCGCGACGCGCGACGCCATGCACAAGAGCCGCGCGACGGCCGAGGCACGCTGACCGACTCCATGAAGATGTTCCGCATGGGGCTGGAGGGCGGCAAGCCGGCGCCAGGCGAGGCCGGGCGTGCAGCCGGAATGGTTCTACAAGGGCAACGGCACCATGCGCGGTCGCGCCCGGCGCGCCGCTGACCTCGCCCGCCTTCGCGCAGGACGGCGGCGAGGAGCCGGAGATCGCCGGCATCTACCTGATCGGCGACGACGGCACGCCGTTCCGCATCGGCTTCGCGCTGGGCAACGAGTTTTCCGACCACGTGACCGAGCGGGTCAACTATCTCTACCTCGCCCATTCCAAGCTGCGCCACGCGTCCTTCGGGCCGGAACTCCTGGTCGGCGCCGCTGCCGGCACGACGTTCGCGGCACGTCGCGCATCCTGTCGCGGCGGCAAGACGATCTGGGAAAAGCCGTTCCTGTCGGGCGAGGCGAACATGTCGCACACCATCGCCAACCTCGAGCATCACCACTTCAAGTACGGCGCTGTTCCGCCAGCCGGGCGACGTGCACGTCCACATGTTCGGCACCGCGACGCTGTCCTTCGCCGACGGCATCAAGACCCGAGCCCGGCGACGTGTTCGAGATCGAGGCGCCGGCCTTCGGCCTGCCGCTGCGCAATCCGCTGGCGCGTCAGCGACCGCGCGACGGCGAACTGGTGCGGCGTCGCGCGCTCTAGCAATCAGGTGCAAGGAATCAGCGATGACATTCAAACCCGCCGCCTGGCCCCGCAAGCTGCGCTCGCAGGAATGGTTCGGCGGCACCAGTCGAGGACCGCATCTATCACCGCTCGCTGGATGAAGAACCAGGGCCTGCCGGCCGACCTGTTCGACGGCCGCCCGGTGATCGGCATCTGCAACACCTGGTCGCGAGCTGACGCCCTGCAACGCGCATCTGCGCGACCTGGCCGAACGGGTGAAGCACGGCATCTACGAGGCCGGCGGCTTCCCGGTGGAATTCCCGGTGTTCTCGCCGTCGCGAAAGCGCCTTCCGCCCGACCGCGATGATGTTCCGCAACCTCGCCGCCATGGACGTCGAGGAGGCGATCCGCGGCCAGCCGATCGACGGCGTCGTGCTGCTGGTCGGCTGCGACAAGACCACGCCGGCGCTGCTGATGGGCGCGGCCTCGCGTCGACCTGCCGGCGATCGTCGTCACCGGCGGGCCGATGCTGAACGGCTAGTTCCGGGGCGAGCGGGTCGGCTCCGGCACGCATCTGTGGCAGATGTCCGGAGGCCGTCAAGGCCGGCGAGATGACGCCAGGCGGAATTCCTCGAGGCCGAAGCCGTCGATGAGCCGCTCGCCGGGCTCCTGCAACACCATGGGCACCGCCACCACCATGGCCTCGCATGGCCGAGGCGCTGGGCATGGCGCTGTCGGGCAATGCCGCGATCCCGGCGGTCGATTC
This sequence comes from uncultured Alphaproteobacteria bacterium, assembly GCA_963697325.1. Classification (GTDB taxonomy): domain Bacteria; phylum Pseudomonadota; class Alphaproteobacteria; order Rhizobiales; family Rhizobiaceae; genus BOKV01. The sequence goes on from CAVONR010000007.1 coordinate 73,044, forward strand.
AGCCGCCGCCGCGTGATGGCGCACCTGACCGGCCGGCGCATCGTGCAGATGGTGAAGGACGACCTGAAGCCCTCCGACATCCTGACGCGCGAGGCCTTCGAGAACGCCATCCGCGTCAATGGCGCGATCGGCGGCTCGACCAATGCGGTGATCCACCTGCTGGCCATCGCCGGCCGCGTCGGCATCGACCTGACGCTGGACGACTGGGACCGGCTCGGGCGCGACGTGCCGACCATCGTCAACCTGATGCCGTCGGGCAAGTACCTGATGGAGGAGTTCTTCTACGCCGGCGGCCTGCCGGTCGTGCATCAAGGCGCTGGGCGAGGCGCGGCCTGCTGCACACGCGATGCGCTGACGGTCTCGGGCGAGACGATCTGGGACGAGGTGAAGGACGTCGCACAACTGGAACGAGGACGTGATCCGCCCGGTCGAGAAGGCGCTGACCGCGCAGGGCGGCATCGTGGTGCTGCGCGGCAACCTCGCGCCCGAACGGCGCGGTGCTGAAGCCCTCGGCCGCCATCGCCGCACCTGATGACAGCACCGGGGCCGGGCGGTCGTGTTCGAGGATATCGACGACTACAAGGCGCAAGATCGACGACGAGGCGCTCGACATCGACGAGACCTGCGTGATGGTGCTGAAGAACTGCGGCCCGCGCGGCTATCCCGGCATGGCCGAGGTCGGCAACATGGGCCTGCCGCCGAAGGTGCTGCGCAAGGGCATCACCGACATGGTGCGCATCTCCGACGCGCGCATGTCCGGCACGGCCTATGGCACCGTGGTGCTGCACACCGCGCCCGAGGCCGCGCGCGGGCGGGCCGCTGGCGGTGGTGCGCGACGGCGACATGATCGAGCTCGACGTGCCGAACCGGCGCCTGCATCTCGACATTCCCGACGAGCGAACTGGCGGCCCGGCTCGCCGCCTGGACGGCCGCGATCGCGCTGCCGGCCAGCGGCTATGCCCGGCTGCTACCACGACCATGTGCAGGGCGCCGACACCGGCGCCGATCTCGACTTCCTCAAGGGCTGCCGCGGCAGCGCCGTCGGCAAGGACTCGCATTAGGAATGCGGCGCGGCGCGATACGCCGCTTTTCTCCCTTCTTTCGGCATGGATGCTGCCTTATGTGTGGGAAATCATCACCGCGAAGGGCAGTCCAGTGGCAATCGACAACAGAGCCGTTCTTGAAACGCTGAAATCCATCAAGGCTCCGGACGGCGCCGGAAACATCGTCGACCAGGGCCTTGTCTCCGACATCTTCAGCGCGGACGGGAAGGTCTATTTCTCGATCACCGTTCCGGCCGAGAAGGCGCAGGCGCTGGAGCCGTTGCGCGCCGCTGCCGAGCGCGCCGTGTCGGCCATGCCGGGCGTCGCCAAGGCCGTGGTCGCGTTGACCGCAGCCAAGGCCGCATCGCGCGGCGAAGCACCGCCGCCACGGCCAGCCCCGGCAGCGCATTCTCATGCCGGGCATTCCCACGCGGGTCATTCGCATGGAGGCCAACCTGGCAAGGGCGCGATTCCGCAAAAGGCGGGCGTTCCGGGCATCGGTTCGATCATCGCCGTGGCGTCTGGCAAGGGCGGGGTCGGCAAGTCTACGACCGCTGTCAACCTGGCGCTGGCGCTCAAAGCGAACGGTCTGCGCGTCGGCGTCCTCGATGCCGACATCTACGGCCCTTCCATGCCGCGCCTGCTCGGCATCACCGGCAAGCCGCAGCAGACCGACGACAAGCGGCTGAAGCCGATGGACGGCTACGGCATGCCAGTCATGTCGATGGGCTTCCTCGTGGAGGAAGACACGCCGATGATCTGGCGCGGGCCGATGGTGATGTCGGCGCTCACGCAGATGCTGCGCGAGGTCGAATGGGGCCAGCTCGACGTGCTGGTGGTCGACATGCCGCCCGGCACGGGCGATGCGCAACTGACGATGGCGCAGCAGGTGCCGCTCGCCGGCGCGGTGATCGTCTCGACGCCGCAGGACCTGGCGCTGATCGATGCGCGCAAAGGGCTCAACATGTTCCGCCGCGTCGAGGTGCCGGTGCTCGGCATCGTCGAGAACATGAGCTATTTCATCGCCCCGGACACCGGCAAGCGCTACGATATCTTCGGTCACGGCGGCGCGAAGGCGGAGGCGCAACGCCTCGGCGTGCCGTTCCTTGGCGAAGTGCCGCTCGACATGGCGATCCGCGAGACCTCCGACAGCGGCCTGCCGCTTGTGGTTTCGGATCCGGCCGGCGCGCATGCGCAGGCCTATCGCGAGATCGCACGCAAGGTATGGGCGGGGGTCGAGGGCGCGCGCGTGGAGGCGCCATCCATCGTCTACGAGTAAGGCATCGTCTACGAACAAGGCCCGGTCCGGAGGGAGGCGCTTGAGCATCACCATTGCCCGCCACGGCGACATCGCCCTCGTCACGGTCGACAGCCCGCCGGTAAACGCCTTGTCCCATGCGGTGCGACAGGGGCTTTCAACCGCAATCGGGAAGGCTGGCGCGGACGATCGCGTGAAGGCAGTCGTCATTGCCTGCGGCGGCAGCACGTTCTTTGCGGGCGCGGATATCCGCGAGTTCGGCCATGCGCCGAAGCCGCCAATGCTGCCCGAAGTGATTGAACAGATCGAAGTCTTGCAAAAGCCGGTGATAGCCGCGATCCACGGCACGGCGCTCGGCGGCGGGCTGGAAGTGGCGCTCGGCTGCCATTTCCGCATCGCCCTGCAGAGCGCCCGGCTCGGCGTGCCGGAGGTGAAGCTTGGCCTGCTGCCCGGCGCGGGCGGCACGCAGCGCCTGCCGCGGCTGATCGGTCCGCTGCCTGCGCTGGAGATGATCATTTCGGGCGATCCCGTGACGGCCGCGCTGGCGCTGAAATCGGGTCTCGTGGATGCCGTCGTGGAGGGTGACCTCCCCAAGGCGGCCCTGGAGTTTGCCCGGCGTGTGCTCGATGAAAACCTGCCAGTGCGGCGGGTTAGCGAAATGGACGGGAAGCTTGCACCGGAGCGCGCCGACCCGGCGGCGTTCGATGCCGCGGCGGCGGCGCTCATTGAAAAAAAGCGCGGTTTCGATGCGCCGAAAGCCTGCGCCGAGGCAGTGCGCAACGCGTTCACGCTACCCTTTGCAGAGGGGATCAGGCGCGAGCGGGAATTGTTCACCGCCCTGCGAGACGGGTACCAGTCTGCGGCGCAGCGCCATCTGTTCTTCGCCGAACGTACGGCGCTCAAGGTCCCCGGCATGCCGGAAGGAACAAAGGCGCGAATTGTGCGCAGCGCGGCCATCATCGGCGCCGGCACAATGGGCGCGGGCATTGCGCAGTGCTTCGCCGAGGCGGGCATTCCCGTGGTGCTGATCGATCCCGACAGGCAGGCGCTGGAGCGCGCTTTCGCCACTATTGCCGCCAATCTCCAACGCAGCGCCGCCCGTTCCGGCAAGGATGCGGGCTGGGCGGAGGCCATCGGCAAGGGAATCACGCCGGCGGAGGAATTGTCCGCCGCCGCCGATGCCGATCTCATAGTCGAAGCAGTCTACGAGAACCTTTCGCTGAAGCACCGCATCTTCGGTGAACTCGACGCCATCGCCAAGCCGGAGGCCGTGCTTGCGACCAACACCTCGACGCTCGATATCGACAAGATTGCCGCCGCCACCAGGCGGCCGGAAAGCGTCGTCGGCATGCACTTCTTCAGCCCGGCAAACGTGATGCGGCTGCTGGAGGTGGTGCAAGCGGAAAAGACAGCGCCCGATGTGCTGAAGACTGCAATCGAGACCGGCAAGGCGTTGCGCAAGCTGCCGGTTACCGTTGGCGTTTGCTACGGCTTCGTCGGCAACCGCATGCTGCATGCCCGGTTCGGCCAGGTCGAGGCCCTGCTGCTGGAGGGCGCCAGCCCCAGCGAGATCGACGCCGCCATGACGCAGTTCGGCTTTGCCATGGGGCCTTGCGCGGTCAGCGATCTGGCGGGCCTCGATGTCGGCTGGCGGGCGCGGGGAGAGGCGGGGCGCACCGCAATCGTTGCCGATGCGATCTGCCGGATGGGCCGTTTCGGCCAGAAGACCGGGGCCGGGTATTACCTCTATCGCGACGGCTCGCGGCGCGGCGAACCGGACCCTGAAATCGATGCGCTCATCGCGAAGCTCGCGGCGCAGCACGGCTATGTGCGGCGGCCGGTGCCGCACGCCGAGATTTTCGAAAGGCTGGTCTTTTCGCTGATCAACGAAGGCGCGAAGATCCTGGAGGAAGGCATCGCGCGGCGGGCGTCCGACATCGACCTCATCTGGGTCAACGGCTATGGCTGGCCGGCTTATGAGGGCGGGCCGATGTTTTTTGCCGACCGCATCGGGCTGGACGTTATCGCCGGCAAGCTCGAGCATTACGCGAATGTCACCGGCGACAGGAAATTGACTGCCGGCGCCGCTGCTCGCTGCGGCTGGCGCAGGAGGGCGGCAGCTTTACCGGCGGCAGTTGAGCGCTAGCCTTGCGGCGTCATCGCCTTGCGGGCCTGGGCGCGCTCAATGCCGAGCCTGCGCTCGCGATAGAGGATGAACAGCCCCGCCGCGACAATGAGGACGGCGCCGGCCAGCATCGTTCCGGTCGGCACTTCGCCGAAGACGAAATATCCGGTGGCGAGCGCCAGCAGCATGGATGAATACTCGAATGAGGCGATGACGGCTGTTTCCGCATGCCGGTAGCTTTCTGTCAGCAGGATCTGTCCAAGACCGCCCATCATGCCGCAAAGCACCAGCAACGCCGCTTCGCCAGGCTCCGGCACCACCCATCCAAAGGGCAGCGTCGCCAGCGAGAGTGCGGCCGCCGTGACCGAAAACCAGAAGACGATTGCCGGCGTGCGCTCAGACACCACGAGCTTGCGCACGAACACCTGCGCCAGCGCTGCAAAGACAGCGCCGAGCAGCGCCACCAGGGCACCGGCGGCGAGCGCCTGCGATATGTCGCCCGATCGCAGTACAGTAAGGTTCGGATAGAGCACGATGAAAACGCCAACAAGGCCAACCGCCACGGCGGAGAGCCGGAAGAAGCGCAGGTTCTCGCCCAGGAACATCGCCGCCAGGATCGTGGCGATCAATGGCGCGGCATAACCTATGGCCACTGCCTCGGGGAAGGGCAGCAGGCCGAGCGCAGTGAAGCCAAACCCCATGGCGCAGACGCCGCACAGCCCCCGCCAGAAATGCCCCGCCGGATTGCCGGTCCTGAGCCCTCGCGGCATCTCACCCTGGAGCGCCAGCCAGACGACGATGAGCGGAATTGCGAAGAACGAGCGGAAAAACACCGCTTCGCCGGGCGGCACGTGATCTGCCGTTGCCTTGATGATGGCCGCCATGCCCGTGAACACGACGACGGACATCACCTTCATGACGATTCCGGTTACCGGATTGGTGGCGCGGTTCGTGACGTTCAGCAAGTTGCCTCGGCGGGAATTGGCTGTGGCGGGCAAGGTGGAGGGCCTAGCACGTGCAGGACGGGGCGTTCAACAAAGGCCGGCAAAGAAAAATGTTTTACGCAGCGGCAGAGCGGCGCTTCCCAATTGACATATTCGACCAGTAGGATTTGCCTATTGGGGCACAAGTCTTGTCTTGGGGAGGAATTGCATGCGTTTCCTTGCGCGCGTAACGGTGGCGCTTGCCGCCATGGTTGTTCCGGCGATGGGGCTGTCGCACCCTGCCAAGGCTGAGGACGTCAAGCGCGAGATCGTCACGCAGACCGACTCCGACTATGCCGGCTTCGATCTGCGGGCGCAAAAGAACATCACGCTCGAGGACTGCAAGTCGATCTGCATCGGCGATCCGCAGTGCAAGGCCTTCACCTACAATACCAAGGTGAGCTGGTGTTTCCTCAAGAGCGATTTCCGCGACGCCGTCACATTCAAGGGCGCGATTGCCGGGCGCATCGTCGAGACGAAGGCGGTTGCCGAAACGCCGCCCGAGCCCGACCTCGGCGCTGCCCCGGCGCTGAGCTTCCTGCCGGCAGGCACGGCCGACCAGGCGCGCATCTTTCTGCGGCGCGCCAAGCAGTTCGCGGCCGCCAGCGACGAGAGCACGGATGGCCTGATGGCCCAGCTGCGCACGGCGATGGGCGCGCGTGACTACCAGCAGGTGGAAACGCTTGCGCCAACGGCACTCGGCAGCGATCCGGAGAACCTCGAGAACTGGCTCGAGTTCACGCGCATGGCGCTTGAATTCGGCACCTCCGATGCTGAAGGCAATTACCGCATTCGCGAGTTGATGGTGCCCGGCGCGCTCAATGCCTACCAGCTGAGCCGCACCGCCACGAAGCGGGCGGACGCGCTCGGCCTTCTGGGGCAGGCCTTCGAGGCCCTGTCGATGTATCGACAGGCGATCACCGCGTACAAGGCGAGCCTTGAGATCGTGAATTCGCCCGAACTTGAGGCTCGCTACAAGAGCACGCGCGCCTCGTGGGGCTTTCGCATAACCGGCAACACGGTAGATGCCGACAACACTTCGCCGCGCGCCTGCGTCCAGTTCTCCGAAGACCTCGTCAAGAGCGGCGTCGATTACTCGAATTTCGTAACCGTGGACGGCAAGCCCGGCGCACTCGACGTGCGCGGCAGCAGCATTTGCGTGGACGGGCTGGAGCACGGCAAATCCTATTCGATCGCGCTGCGCTCCGGCCTTCCCTCGTCCGTGGACGAGGTGCTGGAGGAGCCCGCGGTCATCAACGCCTATATCCGCGACCGCGCGCCCGCGGTGCGCTTCACGGGCGAGAATTTCGTGCTGCCCGGCGCAGCGCGCCAAGGCATTCCGGTCATCGGCATCAATGCCGACCGGGCCAAGCTGCAGCTCTTCCGTATCGGCGACCGGTCAATTGCAACGCTGCTGTCGCAATCGAAATTCCTGAAGCAGGTGGAGGGCTATTCGCTCGACCAGATACGTGACGATATCGGTGCGCCGGTCTGGGAAGGCACGCTCGATCTGCAACGCGAGCTCAACCGCGAGACCGTCACCAGCTTGCCGCTCGACCAGGTCTTGCCCAAGCGTGAGCCGGGCATCTACGTTCTCTCCGCCGAAGTGGACGGCGCGGACACGGACAGCTGGGAGCCGCGCGCCACGCAGTGGTTCCTCGTTTCCGACATCGGGCTGTCGACCTATTGGGGCGTCGACGGGCTTGCGGTGTTCACGCGTTCGCTCGACAGCGCCAAGGCCCTGTCCGGCGTGGAGCTGACGCTGATTGCACGCAACAACGAGGTGCTTGGCCGCGCCACAAGCGATGCCGACGGCGTCGCACGCTTCGAAGCGGGCATGCTGCGCGGCACTGCGGGCTCGGCTCCGGCGGTGCTGACGGCGCGCCACCCCGGCGACAAGGGCGAGGACTATGTTTTCCTCGATCTCGAGCGGGCCGGCTTCGATCTTTCGGACCGCGGGGTCACCGGCCGTGCGGCGCCGGGGCCGGTCGATGTCTATGCCTATCTCGACCGCGGCATCTACCGGCTCGGCGAGACTGTGAACGCCATGGCTCTGGCGCGTGACGACAGCGCAAATGCGGCCGGCGGGCTGCCGCTCACCATCGTATTCGAGCGCCCCGATGGCGTTGAGGCAAAGCGCATCGTGTCCTCGACCCCCAGCGAAGGCGGGCACCTGGCGCAATTCGAACTGCCGCAGACCGGAATGCGCGGCGTGTGGAAAATGCTTGCCTACACCGATCCAGACGATGCGCCGGTGGTGGAGAAATTGTTCCTGGTCGAGGACTTCACGCCGGACCGGATCGAGTTCGACGTCAAGGCCGAAACCCCGGCGATCTCTCCTGACAGCGCTGCGCTGATCGACATCGACGGGCGCTTCCTCTATGGCGCGCCGGCGGCCAATCTGGCGCTGGAAGGGGAAATCCGCCTCAAGACCACGCGCACGATCGAGAGCCTTCCCGGCTATTTCTTCGGCCTTGCCGAGGAGGAAGACCTCGGCGCGGAGAGCCGCCCGCTTTCCGACCTGCCGCGCACCGGCCCGGACGGCAAGGCGCAGATCGAGGCGGTGCTCGGCCCGGTGCCCGTCACCACGCGGCCCCTGGCTGCGGATTTCGCGCTACGCATGCGCGAGGATGGCGGGCGCGCGGTCGAGCGCAAGCTGACGCTGCCGGTCACGGCGCAAGGCGCGATGATCGGCATCAAGCCCGATTTCGGCGACGGCTCGGTGCGTGAGAATTCGCAGGCGGGCTTCCGCGTCATCGCGGTCGATCCACAAGGAAAGCAGGTCGATCTCGCCGGTGTCGAATGGAAGCTGATGCGCATCGAGCGCAATTACCAATGGTATCGCGACGGCTCCTACTGGCGCTACGAGGCGGTGGAAATACCGCGCGTCGAGCAGAACGGCACGCTGGACCTGAAGGCCGGCGAGGCGGGTGCGATCTCCGTGCCCGTGCGCTGGGGCGAGTACCGGCTGGAGGTTGCCAGCACCGATGCTGGTGGTCCGGCAACGAGCCATGTCTTCGACGCAGGCTACTATGTGGACAAGGAATCGGCGCAGACGCCCGACGCGCTGGAAATCGCGCTCGACCGGGAAAACTATACGGCCGGCGAGACGGCCAAGCTGCGAGTGTCGCCGCGCTTTGCCGGCGAGATGCTCGTCGCCATCGGCACCGACCGGCTGGTACGAGACGATCAACGTCACGGTTCCGGCCGAAGGCGCGGAAGTGGAAATTCCGGTGAAGGCCGAATGGGGCGCGGGCGCATATGTAACCGCGACCCTGTTCAGGCCGGGCTCGGCGCAGGAGAGCCGCATGCCGATGCGTGCGCTCGGAACGGCGTGGCTGCAGGTGACGCCCGGCGCGCGCGAGTTGAAGGTTTCTTTCGAACTGCCGGAAAAGACGACGCCCAACCAGCGCTTCGCCATACCGGTGAAGGTGGAAGGGGCAGCCGCGGGCGAGGAGGTCTTCGTCACGGTTGCGGCGGTCGATGTCGGCATACTCAACCTCACCCGCTATGAAGCGCCCGATCCGGTGGCCTGGTATTTCGGCCAGCGGCAGCTGGGCCTGGAAATCCGCGACATCTACGGCAACCTCATCGACGGGTCGCAGGGCGTGTTCGGAGCGGTGCGCACCGGCGGCGATGGTCCGGGCCTTGCCGCGGAAGGCAGCCCGCCGACCGAGAAGCTGCTGTCGCTGTTTTCCGGCATCGTCAAGATCGATGCGCAGGGCAATGCCGTGGTCGAGTTCGACCTGCCGGAGTTCAATGGCACGGCGCGCGTCATGGCGGTCGCCTGGACGAAGGGCTCTGTCGGGCACGCCCAGGGCGACGTCATCATCCGCGATCCGGTGGTGATCACCTCCAGCCTGCCCAAGGTTCTGGCGCCGGGCGACGAGGTGCAGACCATCGTCGAGATCGCCAACACCGACGGTCCGGCCGGCACGTACGAGCTTTCCGCTGCCACGTCGGGCGGGCTTGAAGCGGGCACTTTTCCGGCCTCGATCGAGCTTGCGCCGGGCGAGCGCAAGAGCGTGCCGCTGGCTCTCAAGGCCATCCGCGCCGGGTACCGGCCAGATCACGGTGACGGCCGCCAACGGCAGCAGCCTGCTTGCGACGCGCACGCAGCTGGTGACGATCCGGCCCGACACGCTGCCGGTGACGAACCGGATGGAAATTCCGCGTAGCGGCGAACGGCTCGATCACCATCGACGCCGAATTGCTGGCGCAAAGCTTCCGGCAGGGCTCGACGGTCAGCGTCAACGTCTCGCGCACTCCGGGCTTCAACCTTGCGGCGCTGCTGACCGATCTCGACCGCTATCCCTATGGTTGCGCCGAGCAGACGACCAGCCGCGCGCTGCCTCTGCTCTATCTTTCGGACCTCGACGCTCCGAAGGAGTTGCTGGAAACGCCCGATCTGAAGAAGCGCGTGGAAGGGGCGATCACCCGCGTGCTCACCTACCAATCCTCGTCGGGCGCGTTCGGCCTTTGGGGGCCGGACGACAGCGACATGTGGCTCGACGCCTATGTGACCGACTTCCTGACGCGGGCGCGCGAAAAGGGCTACGAGGTTCCGGAGCAGGCGATGCGCCTTGCCATCGGCAACCTGCAGAACAAGCTCGGCTACAATGACGACGTCTCTCAGCGAGGGCAATGCGATCGCCTATGCGCTCTACGTGCTGGCGCGCAACCGCATGGCCTCGGCTGCCGACCTTCGCTACTACGGCGACGTGAAGATCGACGAGTTCGTCTCGCCGCTGTCGCGCGCGCAGATCGCGGCTGCGCTTTCGCTCTACAACGAGGTCGAGCGCTCGAGCCGCATCTACCGCTCGGCGCTGGAACTGGCGAGCGCCGATCCGAACCACTACTACTCGGTCTATGACTACGGATCGAAGCTGCGCGACGGCGCGGCGATGGTGGCCCTGGCATCGGAAACGCGTCCCGTGCCTGCCAATGTCGCGGACATGATGCGCTTCATGCTTACCGAGTTGCAGTCGAAGAAATACACTTCGACGCAGGAGCAGGCATGGCTGCTGCTGGCGGCGCGCGCGGCGCAGGAGATGAATGCCTCGCTGGCGTTGCAGATCAACGGCGAGCCGCATCAGGGCGCGTTCAACATGAGCGTGGCGGGCGACAGTCTGGCCAACGATCCGCTGCTCATAGCTAACCCCTCCGGCGATCCGCTGGTGGCGACGGTCACCACGCGTGCCTCGCCATTGCAGCCGCTGCCGGCGGGTGGCGACGGCTTCGAGATCGAGCGCGCCTATTACACGCTGGATGGCGAGGAGGCGGACATCACGCAGGTGAACCAGAACGAGCGCTTCGTCGTGGTGCTGACGGTCAACGAAACCTATGAGGACGCCTCGCGCATCCTGGTCACGGACCTGCTGCCGGGCGGGCTCGAAATCGACAATCCGCGTCTGGTGCAAAGCGCGGACCTGGAGGCTTTCGGCTGGCTCGGAGAGACGGAAATCGCCCATAGCGAGTTCCGTGACGACCGCTTCGTCGCCGCGTTCAACCGCAGAGAGCGGCGCCGACCGCTCCTTCTCGGTCGCCTATGTGGTTCGCGCCGTGACGCCCGGCACCTATTCGCTGCCGGCGGCGACGGTCGAGGACATGTACCGGCCCGAGCTTTCGGCGCGCACGGCAACGGGCTTCATGCAGGTGACGGCGGCGCAGTGATGCCTGTGGCAGCGTCGAACTGGCGGCGGCATTTGCGGCGGGGCGGCATCGCCGCCGCAGTGCTGGTGCTGGTCGCGGGCGCGGGCCTGTTCGCGCTGGACCGGCTCGACAAGGCCTATCCGCCGCCGCTGGGCGGGCCGCAATCCTTGTCGCGCGAGGTGCTGGACCGGCACGGCGCGCCGCTGTCGCTCTATGCCAACGAGGCCGGACGATGGCGGCTGAAGACCGATATCGACCGCGTCGATCCGCAATTCCTCAAGATGCTGGTTGCCTATGAGGACAAGCGGTTCCACCAGCACCACGGCGTCGATCCGCTGGCGATCGGGCGGGCTGCAGGGCAGTTCCTCCTCAACGGCCGCATCGTTTCGGGCGGGTCGACCATCACAATGCAATTGGCGCGGCTGATCGAGCCGCGGCAGTCGCGCTCGCTCGGCGCAAAGCTGCTGCAGGCGGCGCGCGCGCTGCAGATCGAGCGGCGGCTCGGCAAGCGCGAGATCCTCGAGCGTTACCTGACGCTTGCCCCCTATGGCGGCAATCTGGAGGGCATTCGAGCTGCTTCGCTGGCCTGGTTCGGCCGCGAGCCGGCAAGCCTGACGCTGGCGCAAGCGGCGCTGCTGGTGGCGCTGCCGCAATCGCCGGAGGCGCGGCGGCCAGACCGCAATCCCGCCAATGCCAAGCTGGCGCGCGAGCGCGTCATGCAGCGGATGGTCAGCGCCGGGCTGGCCGATCGCGACGAGATAGAGCGCGTCTCGCATGTCGCCATCCCACGCATGCGCCTTGCCATGCCTGCGCTTGCCCCGCACCTTGCCGACGCCGCGCTCGACCGCGATCCGGCGCTGTTGCAGCACAAGACGACACTCGATGCGCGATTGCAGGCGCGGCTGGAGCAGGTGGTGCGCGATGGGGCGCGGCGCACCGGTCCGCGCGTCTCGGTGGCGCTGATTGTGGCGGATGCGCGCACCGGCGAAATGCTGGCGCGCATCGGCTCGTCCGACCGGCTCGACGACAGCCGTTTCGGCTGGATCGACATGACCACGGCGCTGCGCTCGCCCGGATCGACGCTGAAACCGTTCATCTTCGGCCTTGCCATCGAGGAGGGCCTGGTGCTGCCGGAGACCATCATTTCCGATCGGCCGGAGGATTTCTCCGGATACAAGCCGGCGAATTTCGACATGACCTACCAGGGCGACGTCACGGTGCGCGAGGCGCTGCAAATGTCGCTCAACGTGCCCTCGATCCGCCTGCTGGATGCGCTCGGGCCATCGCGACTGGTGTCGCGCCTGCGCCGCGCCGGGGTCGAGCCGGTGTTCCCGCAGGGCGAGCGGGCCGGGCTGTCGCTCGGGCTCGGCGGCGCCGGCCTGACGCTGGTCGACCTGGTGCAGCTTTACGCGAACCTTGCCGCGGGCAACCCCGATCCGGTGGCGCTCGGGGATGGCGTCACGCGCAAGCCGGGGCCGCTTGGCGGCGCGCCGATGCTCTCGCCGGTGGCGGCCTGGCATGTTGGCGACATCCTTTCGGGCATACCCAATCCGGCGGGCACGAAGGCGGCGCGCATCGCCTGGAAGACCGGCACCAGCTATGGCTACCGCGACGCCTGGGCCATCGGCTATGACGGCCGGCATGTCATCGGCGTGTGGGTCGGCCGGGCGGACAACGCCTCGGTTCCCGGCATCACCGGCGCCAATACCGCCGGGCCGATCCTGTTCGAGGCCTTCGACCGGTCGGGCTTTGCGCCCGAACCCTTGCCCAAGGCGCCTGCGGGCGCGGTTCGCATTGCCCAGGCCGATCTGCCCGCGCCGCTGGTGCGGTTCGGCTCGCGCGAAGAGACGCTGGCCGCACGTCCGCTGTCGCCCTCGCACGCGCTGCACATCACCTTTCCGGTTGTCGGGTACCCAATTGGAGATGGCCCGGCTTTCGGAAGGCGAGGCAGCACCTGTGGTGCTGAAGCTGCAAGGCGGAACGCCGCCATTCCGGTTGCTTGCCAATGGCAGGCCGGCGGGTGCGGTGTCGCGAACGCGGCAATTCCAGTGGTTGCCGGAGGGGGCGGGGTTCTCGCGGCTGACCGTGCTTGACGGCGAGGGGCGCGCGCAAAGCGTGGAGATCGAGCTGCGCTAGCTTTTGGGGCGCACGCCCGGGCGGAACAGCCGTCCTTTTTCCGTGAAGAGGATCAACGCCAGCGTGGCAAGGCCCGACAGCGCGAAACCGGCGGCCAGCGGTGCGACGGTTCCGTCGAACTGGCGGCCGATCAGGAAGCCCAGCCCGGCGCCGAGCGCCACGGTCATGGCCCCGACGAAGGAAGAGGCAACACCTGCGATGCGGCCTTGCGGCTCCATCGCCAGTGCGTTGAAGTTGGAGAAGATCAGGCCCGACCAGCAGCATGTTGACGCTGTGGATCACGGCGAAAACCCAGAAGCCGAGCAGGCCGCTATTCGCCAGCCCGTACATGATGAGGGTCGTGACGCAGTAGACCACGACCGCAAAATGCGAAAGCACGCGCATGCCGAAGCGCTCGACTAGGGTCGAGTTGATGAAGGATGACGCCGACAGCGCCAGCGCCATCACAGCGAATGCCAGCGGGAACCAGACGCCAAGGCCGTAGACATCGACCATCACCTGCTGCGCCTGCCCGATGAAGCCGAACAGCGCGCCGAAGAACGTGCCCGCCGCAAGGGTGTAGCCCACCGTCTGGCGCGAGCCGAGCACGGATTTCAATGCCCCGCCAATGGCCGCGAAGCTGATGGACGCGCCGGTCTTCGACGGCCAGCGTTTCAGGGAAAACGCGCCAGCATACGACCAGCACGATGATGCCGTATATGGCGATGAAACCCATCACCCAGCGCCAGGACGAGCCGAGCAGGATCGCCTGACCAATGGCGGGCGCAAGCACGGGAGCGGCCATGAAGATGGTCATGGTCAGCGACATGACGCGGGCCATCTTGCGCCCGTCATAGCAGTCGCGCACCGAGGCGGTGGCGATTACGCGCGGCGCGCCCGAGCCCAGGCCCTGCGCGAAACGGGCGGCGAGCAGATGCGAGAAGTCGCCTGCTATGGCGGTGAAGATCGATGCTATGGTGTAGACGACGAGACCGCCGATCAGCACCGGCCGCCGGCCGTAACGATCCGAGATGAAGCCCATGAAAAGCTGGCTGAAGGCAAAGCCCATCATGTAGGCGGTGATGACCGACTGCACGTCGGTGACGCTCTCCACGCCCAGGGATTGCGCGATCTGAGGGAATGCCGGGCAGCATGATGTCGGTTGCGAGCGCATTCAACGCCATCAAGCCCGGCAAGCAGCCCGACGAAGATGCCAAGCGACAGCGGGGCGTGTTTTTGGGCGCCGACAGCAGAAAGCGGCGCGTTCATGGCGTCAGGCCGTGAAACTCGAAGGTCAGGTTCTCGTGCATGCAAGGGTTATAAGGGAGCAGCGAAGGCCCAGTTCCCTCAATTCTGCATGGCAGCCATGTGTCATGCGCTGGTCGCAACGCACAAGCTGCGCGTCGAGTGATCAGGCGAGCCATACGTCCACCCCTTCGCCGCGGCCCTTCAGCGCAAGTTTCTCGTGGCGTTTCATGCTGGCGCAAAGCTCCTTCTGTGCGGCGGGTTCGGCAATGGCGTCGATCACGTTCTGGCTGGCGGCAGATGCGGCAGGACAGCTGGCGCGTTGCTGCCTCCAGCCGTGACGCGACATTGACCGTATCGCCCAGCGTGGCGAATTCCATGCGGCGGGCGCTGCCGATGTCGCCCAGGATCACCGGTCCGAAATGTACGCCCGACGGAGAGGCGCACCGGCTCCTTGCCTGCCGCGATCCGGCGCGCGGTTCAGCCGGTCGACGCCCTCCTGCATCGCGAAGGCGGCGGCGATGGCGTTTGCCGCGTCGGCCGGCGTGGGCGAGGGCGTGCCGAAACTCGCCATCAGCCCGTCGCCCATGTATTTGTCGAGCGTGCCGCCATGGGCGAAGACCGCCTCTTCGAGCGTTGCGTGGAAGCTGCGCAGCAGGCGATGACTTCCTCGGGCGGAGTTGCTTTCGGCGTAACGGGTGAAGCCGACAATGTCGGCAAACAGCACGGCGACGTCTTGCGAGCGCACGCCGCCCATCGGTTCGTTGCGCTGCGCCAGTTCCTCCACCATCGAGGGCGGGAAATAGCGCGAAAGATTGGCCCGCTCGGCGGCGAGATCGGCCTGTCGAAGCAGCAGCATGCTGGAACGGCGCGATTTCATGCCAAGGATCGCCGCCACCATGATGAAGACGACGACCTCCTGGATGCGCGTCGGCAGCAGCACGCTCGAGGGATCGATCAATTCGAATAGCCGCTGGTTGTTCACCGCGTCGGCCACGCGCTGCGACAGTTCGGGAAAATCGGTGCCGAGGAATGCCACGCCTGCCACGGCGGCCAACCACAACGTGCCGGTCCAGATACCGATGCTTTGCACCGTGCGCCAGCTATAGGCGAGGGTGGAGGCCGCAAGGAACACGAAGAAATAGATGAATCCGTCGAAACGGAACTGGACGGCGGTGGGCCAGGTCGCGACCGACATCGGGTTTGGCACCGTCAGCACCAGGGTCAGCAGCAGCAAATCGGCAAAAATCAGCGCCAGTTCGCGGCGCGACTGGCCGACGCGGGCCGCGCGCAGTTGCGCAAAGCCGATGACCACGAACAGCAGCAGGCTCGCCTGGTAATACAGCACCTCCATGCGCGGATTGACGTAGACCAGCAGCACGGCGACGACGCCCAGCGCCAGCGTCCGCGCCCAGGTGGCGATGCGCTGGCCCTCGCGCTTGTCTTCTTCCAGCGCCTTCAGGAGAAAGATGTTGCTGCGGGCCCGCCGCTCCTCGTCCATTCGGGTCGTCCAGGGCCGGTTCCACAGGCTGCCCAGCCGCCCGAGCAGGGACGGCGGCGGCAAGGTAGGATTTTCGGTGGTCATGGCGTTATCCGGTTCGTGCTGATGTGCGCAATTTGACGTGCTTTGCCGCAAGTGGCAAATGCAGGCCGGTATCGTCGCGAAAGCGTGTGACGAAATGTGCCGTTTGATCCCGATCAAACCGGGACTAGTAAACACAGCGTAGAAAACCTGACGCCCCTGCGTGCGAAGCCGGGTGGCGCATGCCCGCAAGACATATTCCATATTCCGTGATTTGGATGTGTTTGCCTTGTTTGTTATGTATCGGCGTTCCCGCGCCGTGCAGGAGGAAGTACGGATGAGCCCTTGTGGAAACCCGTCTGGCAAGCCGGCACTTGTGACGGCCGCCAATGGCAACGGCGGCGAACAAGTGCCCGGCTCGAACGGCCATGATGTGTTTTTCGAGTAAAAGCTGGCTGTCCTTCGCGAAGAGGGCCGTTACCGGGTTTTCGCCGATCTGGAGCGCCATGCGGGCAGTTTTCCGCGCGCCACGCGCCACCGCGAGGACGGCAGCGCGCAGGACGTCACCGTCTGGTGCTCCAACGACTATCTCGGCATGGGCCAGCATCCCAACGGTGATCGCGGCGATGCACGAGGCGATCGACCAGTGCGGCGCCGGCGCCGGCGGCACCCGCAACATTTCCGGCACCAACCATTACCATGTGCTGCTCGAGCGCGAACTTGCCGACCTGCACGGCAAGGAAGCGGCGCTGCTCTTCACCTCCGGCTATGTCTCCAACTGGGCGACGCTCGGCACGCTCGGCGCCAACATTCCGGGCCTCGTCATCCTGTCGGACGAAAAGAACCACGCCTCGATGATCGAGGGCATCCGCCATTCGCGCGCCGAAAAGCGCATCTGGAAGCACAACGACGTCGACCGATCTCGACCGGCAGCTTGCGGCGCTCGACCGCGAACGTGCCCAAGCTCGTCGCCTTCGAAAGCGTCTATTCGATGGATGGCGACATCGCCCCGATCCGCGAGATCTGCGACGTCGCCGACAAGCACGGCGCGATGACCTATCTCGACGAGGTGCATGCCGTCGGCCTCTACGGCCCGCGCGGCGGCGGCATTGCCGAACGCGAAGGCCTGATGGACCGCGCTGACCGTCATCGAGGGCACGCTCGGCAAGGCCTTCGGCGTGATCGGCGGCTATATCACCGGGTCGACGGCGCTGTTGCGACTTCGTCCGCTCCTTCGCTTCGGGCTTCATCTTCACCACCGCGCTGCCGCCGGCAATCGCCGCCGGCGCCATCGCCTCGATCCGCCACCTGAAGGCAAGCCAGGAGGAACGCCGCGCCCATCAGGCGGCAGTGTGCGCAAGGCTGCGCGCCGGGCTCGACCGCCGCGGCATTCCGCACATGCCGAACCCCAGCCACATCGTGCCGGTGATGGTCGGCGATGCGGCCAAGTGCAAGTGGATCAGCGACCTGCTGCTCGACAATTACGGCATCTACGTCCAGCCGATCAACTATCCGACGGTGCCGCGCAAGACCGAGCGGCTGCGCATCACGCCGTCGCCGCTGCACAGCGACGCGGACATCGCTGCACCTCACCGAGGCGCTGAGCGATCTGTGGAGCCAGTGCGCGCTGGCCCGGGCCGTGGCCTGATCTTTTTTCCGGCTGTGCTACTCTTTAACCATCTCCCGCGCCAACCGCCTGGCCTCCGCGTCGGCCGCGAAGACTTCTTCCATGGAGATGGCGAGGGCATGTCGACCAGCGCGTCCATCACGCTTTTCGGCAATCGCAGCGATCTCCAGGAAGCCCGAGTCGTCCGTCGATGAAGGCCTCGCAGGCGACTTCCTCCGCCGCGTTCATCACCGCCGACTGCATTCCGCCGCGCCGCATCGCGGTTCGGGCCAGACGCAGGGCGGGGAAGCGGTCCTCGTCCGGCGGCTCGAAATCGAGGCGCGAGAGCCTGGCGAAATCGAGCCGCTCCACGTCCAGTTTTTGCCGCTTCGGCCATGAGAGCGCATATCCGATGGCGGTGCGCATGTCCGGGCTGCCAAGCTGCGCCAGTACGGAGCCGTCGCTGTAGCCAACCATCGAATGCACGATGGATTGCGGATGCACCACGACCTCGATCTGGTCCGGTGTCACGTCGAATAGATGCATGGCCTCGATCATTTCCAGCGCCTTGTTGAACATTGTGGCGCTGCCGATGGAGATCTTCAGGCCCATTGACCAGTTGGGATGGTTGCGCGCCATCTGCGCGGTGACATCGGCCATCTTCTCCTTCGGCCACGTGCGGAATGGCCCGCCCGAGGCGGTGAGGATGATGCGCTCCACGGCGTGCTTCTGGCTCGTTTCCAGCGTCTGGAAGATGGCGCTGTGCTCGCTGTCGACCGGCAGCAGCGTGCCGCCGCCCTGCCGCACCGCATCCATGAACAGGCTGCCGGCGGTGACGAGGCATTCCTTGTTGGCGAGCGCGATGTCCATGCCGGCGCGCGCGGCTGCCAGCGTCGGCTCCAACCCGGCTGTGCCGACGATCGCGGCCATGGCGCAATCGGCCGCCATGCTCGCCGCCTCGACAAGGCCGGAGCGCCCGGCCGCAACGGCGATGCCGCTGCCGCCAAGCACGTCCTTCAGCTCGCCATAGGCGGCATCGCTTGCGGTGACGGCCAGCCGTGCGCCCGATTCGATGGCCTGGCGCGCCAGCAGGGCGACATTGGCATTGCCGGTCAGGGCGACGACCTCGAATGCCTCGCGGCCGCCGAGTTGGCGGATCACGTCCAGCGTGTTGACGCCGATTGACCCGGTGGAACCCAGGATGGTTATTCGCCGGCCTTGCGCCCCGTTTTGCCTGCTCACCTGCGCGAACCCGACCGTTTGGCCGCGCCAAAACCCCGATAATGCATGCTGATCGTCAACTCCCTTTGCATCCGACAGGCTATTTAATGGCTGACTATTAGCCAATGGGCGGCGGCGTCAATCCGCCGCTGCGGCAATCCGGCAATTGAATGCGGGAGCGTGCCGAGTGATTTTGCGCATAATCGCATCGCAGGAGATCGCGCCCATGAAGCCCGGCCTGAAACCCGGATTGGCCACAGCAGCGCTTGCAGCCTTGCTTTTGACCACGGCTGCCGCCGTTTCCGCGACATATTGGCTGCTCGAGCGCAAGCTGGTTGTAGCCGGAGAGGGACGCGATGCCTCCCCTTCGGAAACACTGTCGCCTGGCGGCGTCCCTTTGCCTGTTTCCGTCTTCGTATCGGGAAATGCCAGATAGGATATAAATGGAGAGCGTTATGTGCTAATTCGGCACTTGAAACGGCTCCGATTAACCCCTGTACCATCTGTCCCTTCAATTATGGCTCGAAGCGGTGTATGGAACGGTCAAACTGTGCCGCGCACACGTGGCGGAACGACGAAGCGCCGTGTCGGCGCGGATGACGAGGGGACCAAACAGATGAAACCAACCTTGATCCTGGTGGGCGCAGACAAGGGCGGCGTGGGCAAAACGACCACCTCGCGCGCACTTCTCGATTATTTCTCGCGCAAGAACGTGCTGGCCCGGGCCTTCGACACGGAAAATCCACGTGGCACGCTGAAGCGGTTCTACCCCGGCATTACCGAGATCATCGATCTGGAAAGCGTCGCGGACCAGATGAAGGTGCTCGACACCATGGGCTCGGCGGCACAGAAGGTGACGGTGGTCGATCTCAAGGCTGGCGCGCTTTCAAACGCGCTCGACGTGTTCGACCGGATCGGCATCCTCGATGCGGCGCGCGCCGGACAGTTCCAGCTCGGCCTGATGCACGTGATCGGCTCCTCGATCGCATCGCTTGACGAGATGGGCGAAGTCGCCAAGTACACCAAGGGCATCTCCTACATCGTCGCGCGCAATTTCATCAACGAGACGAATTTCTTCGAGTGGGACGAAAAGACCTTCAAGAAGTATTTCGCCGGGCTTTCGGATGCGCGGGAAATCGAAATTCCCAAGCTGAACGAGATGGCCTACGAAGCCGTTGACCTTGCCGGCGTCACCTTCTCCGACTTCATCGCCAACAAGCTGCCGAACGGCGCGGATGCGAATTTCTCGTTCGTCCTGCGCGGCTATGTACGCAAGTGGCGCACCGATCTCGACGCGCAGCTCGACCGGCTTGAACTCATCAAGTCGATCCTCGATGCGGGCCGCACCAACGAGAGCGCCGAAAAGACGGCGGCACAGTAAGACAGCCTCGCGAGCGGGGAGGCTCCAATCAGCTCCCACGTCTATATCGTCTGCTCCGACCAGGCGCGCAACGGCAAGAGCCTGTTTGCGCGCCTTTACGCCGACTGCCTGTCGCTGACGAGCCCTGATCAGGTCCGCATCTTCGACACGGACTTTCCCAATGGCGGGCTGGCGCACTATTTCCCCTACAACAGCGAGATCATCGATCTTTCGCGCACGATCGACCAGGTTCGCCTGTTCGACACGATCATCGACGAGCCGAATTTTCATTACGTCATCGACCTGCAATCGGAACTGCTGACGAAGTTCTTCAAGATCTTCAGCGATATCCGTTTCGACGAGGGCGCGATGGAGGTTGGCATCGGTGTTGCCGTGTTCTTCATCGTCGACCGTTCGATGAGTTCGATCAGCGCCGCGGAAAAGGTACGCGCGCAGCTGACGTGCAGCGAGTTCATCATGGTGCGCAACGACGCCATCGGAACGCTGCTGCATCTGCCTTCGGCGGCGGAGAACTACCTGCGCATCGACAAGGATCGCGATCTGGTGCTGCCCAGGCTCAGCCCCAATGCGCTCGCCTTCATCGAGCAGCGCGGCTTCACCTTCACCGATTTCATCGCCGGCGAGATGGCTCCTCCGCCCGAAACCGTGCGGCTGGAACTTTGGAAATTCCTTGAGACGATCTATAATCAGCGCAGCATG
Source organism: uncultured Alphaproteobacteria bacterium (assembly GCA_963697325.1). Lineage (GTDB taxonomy): Bacteria > Pseudomonadota > Alphaproteobacteria > Rhizobiales > Rhizobiaceae > BOKV01. The sequence goes on from CAVONR010000007.1 coordinate 93,894, forward strand.
AGCGGGTCTGGAACCACGCTGCTGATCTGAGCCCGGCCGGCCGGAACAGGGGCTGAAGGCTCTTTACATTAGGATATTCTAATATATATATCCAAGAGCAAGGGCGAAGCGCGAGTCGCAATACGAGGTATCATTGGCATGGACACGATGAATCAAAACCTGCCGTTTGTCCCCGATCCTTCCGTCAAGCCGGAGGTCGTGCCGTTCTTCGACGAACAGACCAACACCATCACATACATATTGCGCGATCCGGCATCCGACGCCTGCGCGGTGATCGATTCAGTGATGGACATCGATTATGCCGCCGGGCGCATCACTCATGAGGGCGCCGACAAGATCATCGAGACAATCCGCCAGAAGGGCTGGAAGCTCGAATGGCTGATCGAAACGCATGTCCATGCCGATCACCTATCCGCCGCCCCCTATATCCAGCAGCAGCTCGGCGGCAAGCTCGGCATCGGCGAGAACATCACCATCGTGCAGGACACGTTCGGAAAGGTCTTCAACGAGGGCACCGAGTTCCAGCGCGACGGCTCGCAGTTCGACCGGCTGTTCACGGATGGCGACAGCTACAAGGTCGGCACCATGACGGTGCATGTGATGCACACGCCCGGCCACACGCCGGCGTGCATGACGCATGTGGCGGGTGATGCGGCCTTCGTCGGCGACACGCTGTTCATGCCGGATGGGGGCTCGGCCCGCGCAGATTTTCCCGGCGGCGATGCGCGCACGCTCTACCGCTCAAGCAAGCGCGTGCTTTCGCTGCCGCCAAGGACGCGGCTCTTCATGTGCCATGACTATGGCCCGAACGGGCGCGACATCCAGTGGGAAACCAGCGTCGAGGATGAACGCCAGCACAATATTCACCTGCGCGACGGCATCAGCGAGGACGAGTTCGTTGCGATGCGCGAGGCGCGCGACAAGACGCTCGCCATGCCCAGGCTCATCATCCCCTCGCTGCAGGTCAACATGCGCGCGGGCCGGCTTCCACCCAGGGACGAACAGGGGAACGTCTTCCTCAAGGTCCCCGTCAACAAGCTTTAACAAGGGTACGCATCATGCAGTACAAGCAACTCGATCCCTCGCTTGCAATCAGCGGACAAATCAACCCGTCGGATCTGTCGCAGATCGCCGCCGCCGGCTTCAAGTCGGTGATTTGCAACCGGCCCGACAATGAAGGTTGGGGCCAGCCGAACTTCGCAGAGATCGAGGCCGAGGCGAAGAGGGCCGGCTTGTCGGCGCGCTACATTCCGGTGACGCCGGGCAAGACCGATCCGGCAAAGGCCGCGCAGGAATTTCGCGCCGCCATGGCCGAGTTGCCCAAGCCGGTCCTCGCCTATTGCCGATCCGGCGCACGCTCGACCATGCTGTGGCAGGCGAGCCAGGGCTGAGGCGAACGGGCTTTATCCGCCCGAAATGCCGTGCCAATCTGCCGCCTGACCAAACGGAGGGTGGCATGCGGCTTCTGGCAATTGTTTCAGCATTCTTCTTCGTGCTCCCGCTGGCGGCTTTCGCAGCAGAGCCCGGCTATTACCGCGTTACCGGCGTTGCCGCGGGCGATGTGCTGAACATCCGGCCCGAACCTGGTCCGGGGGGTGAACCGCTCGGCGAATTCGCGCCGGGCGCAGCTCCAATCGAGGTGCTGGAAGTGCAATCTGCCGGTGGCGGCGAATGGGGCAGGGTGCTCGCCGGCGACGGCAATGGCTGGGTTTCGATGAAATTCCTCACCCCAGTCGAAGTGCCGCTGATCAATGGCACGCACATTCCAGACGGCCTGGTCTGCACGGGCACGGAGCCGTTCTGGAACGCGAAGGTCTCCGGCAAGGAAGGCCTGCGCTTTGCCGACATGGACCAGAACGAGACCGTGATGCCGATCAACAGGGCGATGACCGCCATCGGCCGGATACACCGCTTCGCCGTGCTGGCGAGCGATGGCAAGACCCGCGCAACAGCCATGCTCGGAACAAACGAATCCTGCAGCGACGGGATGAGCGACCGCGACTTCGGCTGGCGCATGGATTTGCTGCTGGAGCGCGATGGAGACGACCAGTTTCCGCAATTGTACGAGGGTTGCTGCCGGTTGCCTGAGGCGAAGTGACGCCTGCGACACAAAAGGACGCGACGTTAGGGAACCAACGGTTTGTCTGTGGGTTGCATCGGCATCCCGGTGCACATCGAGCCACAGACCGGCTCGCAGAGGGGCCCGTTCATGTTCGAAGCTTTCGATGCCGTCGCGCTGGCGCGTTTCCAGTTCGCCTTCACCATCTCCTTCCACATCATCTTTCCCGCGTTCTCGATCGGGCTCGCGAGCTACCTCGTCGGTGCTGGAAGGGTTGTGGCTCGCCACCGGCAGGCAGACCTATCTGGATCTTTTCGACTACTGGAAGAAGATCTTCGCCATCGCCTTCGGCATGGGCGTCGTATCGGGCATCGTCATGTCCTACCAATTCGGCACCAACTGGAGCGTCTTTTCCGACAAGGCGGGTCCGGTGATAGGTCCGCTGATGGGCTACGAGGTGCTGACCGCCTTCTTTCTGGAGGCGGGGTTCCTCGGCATCATGCTGTTCGGCCTCAACCGCGTGGGCAAGGGCCTGCACTTCTTTGCCACGCTCATGGTCGGTCTCGGCACGCTGATTTCCGCCACGTGGATACTTTCCGTCAATTCGTGGATGCAGACGCCCGCGGGCTTTGCGATCAACGAAGCCGGGCAGTTCATCCCCGCCGACTGGTGGGCCATCATCTTCAACCCGTCCTTCCCCTACCGGCTGGTGCACATGGTGCTGGCGGCCTACCTGACCACCGCGCTGGTCGTCGGCGCGGCCGGCGCATGGCACCTGCTGCGGCATGAAAACAGCCCTGCCGCGCGTACGATGTTCTCCATGGCGATGTGGATGGCGACCATCGTCGCCCCGCTTCAACTTCTTGCCGGCGACATGCACGGCATCAACACGCTGGAGCACCAGCCCGCGAAAATCGCCGCCATGGAAGGGCACTACGAGACACAGCGCGGCGCCCCGCTCATCCTCTTCGGCATTCCGGACGACGAGGCGGGAGTCACGCGATATCAGTTGGCGTTGCCGAAACTGGGATCGCTGATCCTGACGCATGACCTCAACGGCGAAGTGCCGGGCCTTGGCGCGTTTCCCAAGGAAGAACGCCCGCCGGCGGAGATCGTCTTCTGGTCGTTCCGCGTGATGGTCGGCATCGGCTTTGCCATGCTGGGGCTGGGACTGTGGAGCCTGCTGGCGCGCTGGCGCGGGCGGCTTGCGCAGGATCGCTGGCTGCATCGCGCGGCCGTGCTGATGGGTCCGGCGGGCTTTGTCGCCGTGATTGCCGGATGGATCACCACGGAGGTCGGCCGCCAGCCATGGACGGTATATGGCCATCTCACCACGGCGCAATCGGTCTCGCCCATCGACGCACCGGCGGTCGGCGCATCGCTTGTTGCTTTCATCATCGTCTATTTCGCCGTGTTCGGAGCCGGCACGTTCTACATGCTGCGGCTGATGAGCCGGCAGGTCGAGGCGCCTGCGCCAGATGCGGAGGAGGATGCCGCCCGCAGCCGCGCCGCCGGCATTGTGCCGGGTCCCGCAATCGCATCGGAGAGCAAGTGATGGAAAGCGACCTTGCCTTCATCTGGGCCGGGCTGATCGCCTTCGCGGTGATGGCCTATGTTGTGATGGACGGCTTCGACCTTGGCGTCGGCATCCTGTTTCCGCTGCACCCCAGGGAGCACGACCGCGACACGATGATGAACACCATCGCCCCTGTATGGGACGGCAACGAGACCTGGCTGGTGCTGGGCGGCGGCGGACTGCTCGCGGTGTTTCCGCTCGCCTATGCCACGGTGCTTCCCGCGCTTTACATGCCCATCATCATCATGCTGCTGGCGCTGGTGTTTCGCGGCGTCGCCTTCGAGTTTCGATGGCGCACGGAGCGCGGAAAGTTCCTGTGGGACTGGTCCTTCGCGAGCGGGTCCATCCTTGCCGCGCTGATGCAGGGCATCGCGCTCGGCGCGCTTGTCCAGGGCATCAGAATCGAGAACCGCGCCTATGCCGGCGGCTGGTGGGACTGGCTGTCGCCCTTCAGCATGCTCACCGGCGTCGCGCTGGTGATCGGCTATTGCCTGCTGGGCGCGACCTGGCTTGTGATGAAGACGGAGGGCGATCTGCAGGCAAGGGCGCGGGTACAGGCCAGGCTGGCGGGCGTTGCGACGCTGGTGCTGATCGGCGTCGTCAGCATCTGGACGCCATTCCTCGACCCCGTCTATTTCCAGCGCTGGTTCACCTTCCCGACTGCGATCTTTTCTGTGCTGGTGCCCTTCGCGGTGCTGCTGCTGACCTTCGTGCTGTTCAGGGGGCTGGCGCGCGGCCATGACTGGCACCCCTTCGTCGCCGCGCTCGGCATCTTCATGCTGTGCTTCACCGGGATCGGCATCAGCTTTTATCCGCACATCGTGCCGCCGTCGCTGACGATTGCCGAAGCAGCCGCGCCCGATTCCAGCCTTGCCTTCCTGCTGGTCGGCGCAGCGGTGCTGGTGCCGGTCATCGTCATCTACACCGCCTACGCCTATTGGGTGTTTCGCGGCAAGGTGCGCATGGGCGAGGGCTATCACTGATGCCGTGCGGACATGGCTCGTCCGGCTGGCATGGTTCGCATGGCTGTGGCTTGCGGGCGTGGCCGTTCTGGCGGCAGTCGCCTACGCGATAAGGCTGGCGCTTGGGCTCTAGCGGTTTTCGCCGTGCAGGGCGCGCGGATGGTCCATGCCAAGCGCGTCGAAGACCTTGACGAGGATGCCCTTTGCGTCGAGACCGGCATTGGCGATCATCACGGCGGGCGCGGCCTGTTCGACAAAGGCATCCGGCATGAAGATCGAGCGGAATTTCAGCCCGCCGTCGAGCATGCCGTTCTCGGCGAGGAACTGCGCCACATGGCTGCCGAAGCCGCCGATCGCGCCTTCCTCGACGGTGATCAGCACCGCGTGTTCGCGCGCCAGCCGGGCGATCAGGTCATGGTCGAGCGGCTTGGCAAAGCGGGCATCCGCGACCGTGGTCGAGAGGCCGTAGCTGTCCAGTTCCTCGGCCGCGCGCATGCAGTCGGCAAGGCGCGTGCCGAGCGACAGCAGCGCGACTTTCGTGCCCTCGCGGACGATGCGGCCCTTGCCGATCTCCAGCACGCTGCCGCGCTCGGGCATTTCGACGCCGACGCCTTCGCCGCGCGGATAGCGGAAGGCAATCGGCCCCTCGTCATATGCGGCGGCCGTGCGCACCATGTGCTTGAGCTCGGCCTCGTCGCTCGCCGCCATCACCACGAAACCGGGCAAGGTCGCCAGATAGGTGATGTCGAACGACGCCGGCATGGGTGGGGCCGTCGGCGCCGACGAAACCGGCGCGGTCGATGGGAAAGCGCACCGGCAGCTGCTGGATGGCGACGTCGTGCACGACCTGGTCGTAGGCGCGCTGCAGGAAGGTCGAATAGATCGCGCAGAACGGCTTCATGCCCTCGGCGGCCATGCCGGCGGCGAAGGTCACCGCATGCTGCTCGGCTATGCCGACATCATAGGTGCGCTCGGGGAAAGACCTCGCCGAACAGGTCGATGCCGGTGCCCGACGGCATGGCCGCGGTGATGGCGACGATGCGCTCGTCATGGCGCGCCTCCTCGACCAGCGCCTGGCCGAACACCTTGGTGTAGGCCGGGGCATTGGGAATTGCCGGTGCAAGCTGGCCGCTGACGACATCGAACTTGCCGACGCCGTGATACTTGTCGGCGGATTTTTCCGCAGGCTCGTACCCCTTGCCCTTTTGGGTGACGACGTGGACGAGAATAGGCCCTTCATGCGCGTCGCGAACATTGCGCAGCACGGGCAGCAAATGATTGAGGTTGTGGCCGTCGATGGGGCCCACATAATAGAAGCCCAACTCTTCGAAAAGCGTGCCGCCGGTCCAGAAGCCGCGGGCATATTCCTCGGTGCGCCGGGCCTTGTCGTGGAAGAATTTCGGCAGCGCCTGCGCCAGTTGCTTGGCAGTCTCGCGCAGCGAAAGGTAGGTCTTGCCGGAAACGAGCCGCGCCAGATAGGCGCTCATGGCGCCGGTTGGCGGGGCGATGGACATGTCGTTGTCGTTGAGCACGACGATCAGCCGGGCATCCAGCGCACCGGCGTTGTTCATGGCCTCATAGGCCATGCCAGCCGACATCGCGCCATCGCCGATCACCGCGACGATGTTGCGCTTGATGCCCTGCTGCTGGGCGGCGGCGGCCATGCCCAGCCCGGCGGAAATCGAGGTCGACGAATGGGCCGCGCCGAAGGGGTCGTATTCGCTTTCGGCGCGCCGCGTGAAGCCCGAAATGCCGCCCTGCTGGCGCAGGGTGCGCATGCGCTCGCGCCGCCCTGTCAGGATCTTGTGCGGATATGCCTGGTGGCCGACATCCCAGATCAGCCGGTCATGCGGGGTGTCGAACACATGGTGCAGCGCAACGGTGAGCTCCACCACGCCAAGGCCCGCGCCCAGATGCCCGCCGGTGCGCGAAACGCTCTCGATCATGTCGGTGCGAAGTTCGGCGGCCAGCTGCGGCAGTTCGGAATCTGCCAGGCGGCGCAAATCCGCCGGCGTCTTGACCGTATCGAGCAGTGGCGTTTCGGACTTCATGCAGTTGGCCTTTCCGTGCTGCATCCGCGCAAGCTGGCGTTCGCAGTTCTATACTTTGGGTGCCCCGGTGCAAGACTAGCGGATCAGGGCCTTGAGATCGAAGGCGGGGTCTTGAGCCTCCAGCGGGGTCAAATTGCGGCCAAGCTCGAGAATGCGCTTGCCGAACATATAGGTCCTGGAATCGTTTATTGAATCCACCGCGATGAAATTCCCCCGGGTGAAGTACCACACCGACAGCGCGCCCTCGCGGGGGCCGGGGCGCAGCACCGTCTGGTCATAGCCAAGGTTCAGCCCGGCGATTTGCAGCTTGACGTCGTATTGATCCGACCAGAACCAGGGCACCGGGGCATAGCTTACGGTCTCGCCAGCGATAGCCCTTGCGGCGACCTCACCCTGGTCGATGGCGTTTTGCACCGACTCCAGCCTTATGCGCTGGCCGCGAAACTCGAAGGATGCGCAATCGCCCGCCGCATAGATGTGCGGGTCGGAAGTACGCGCGCTGTGATCGACGGAAATGCCGTTGGCGATTTCCAGCCCCGCCGCCTTCGCCAGCGCATCGTTCGGCGTGACGCCGATGCCGACCAGCACGAAATCCACTTCGAGCCGGGTTCCGTCGGCAAACTGCGCGGCGACCACCCTGCCGTTCTCGCCGGCCAGCCGCTCCAGCGACTTGTTCTCCATGATGTTGACGCCATGCGATTGGTGCAGCGCGCGAAAATAATCCGAGGTCTGCGGCGCGGCGACGCGCTGGAGGATGCGGCTTGCCATTTCGGCTACATGCACCTTCAGGCCCAAACCGGCGGCGACGGCTGCAGCCTCGAGGCCGATATAGCCGCCCCCTATGACGAGCACGCGGCGGCCCGGTTTCATCTCCATGCCCAGGCGGTCGGCATCCGACAGGCTGCGCAAGACGTAGACGCCGTCGAGTTCGCCGCCCACGGAGGCGGGCAGGCGGCGCGGCGTCGAGCCGGTGGCAAACACCAGCCGGTCGTATGCGAGCGCTGTTCCATCGGCGAGCAGGACTGATTTCAGTTCCGGCGATACGCCGACGGCTTCGGCGGAAAGGTGGCATGTGACGCCCGACTGCGCATACCATTCGAGCGGGCGCAGCAGCAGCCGGTCGGCCGTCATTTCGCCGGTCATGTATTTCTTGGAGAGCGGCGGGCGCTGGTAGGGCAGGGACGGCTCCTCGCCCACGATGGTGATGGCGCAGTCGGGGTCGAGTTCGCGCATCTTGGCGGCGAACGATGCCGCTGCCTGTCCGGCACCCAGAACCACGATGTTGAGCCCCACGGCCATTCTCCAGCTTCGGCGAGCGCCAACGGCGTTGACACAGGGCCGCAGGCATTCGAAAGATCGAGGCCATATGCCCTGAATGCCCGGCGGATGCCAAGCGAAAGCCAATGAAATGCCCGAAATTTCGACAGGTTCACGTCCAACGGAACTGCGGGTCTCCGCCGACAAGCGCTCGATCACGGTCAGCTTCGACGATGGCAACCGCTTCGTGATCCCTGCGGAGATGCTGCGCGTGCTTTCGCCTTCGGCCGAGGTGCAGGGGCATTCGGCTGCCGAGCGCAAGCTCGTGCCTGGCAAGCGCAATGTCGGCATTGTCCGGCTGGTGCCTACCGGTAATTACGCGGTGCGGATCGTATTCGACGACGGGCACGACACAGGCATTTTCACCTGGTCGTTTTTCCATGACCTCGGCAGCCATCTGCCCGAGAAAATCGCCGCCTACGAGGCGGAACTGTCGCAAAAGGGATTGTCGCGCGACCGGTGAAACGCGCGACCTGGAGGAGACGAAATGCCCGACAAAAGCCGTCCGGTGTTAGGCGCCGCCCTGGTGATCGGCGAGCTCGAACGCTTGCACAACTGGGTGATGGAGCGCGACCGAGATCTCGAATTGCAGGAGTTCGGCTACGCGCAGGTGCTCAATGCAGACTGGCAGCCGCTGGTCGACCGCTACAAGCACTTGCTGGCGGGTCACCAGGGACGCGTCGGCATTCACGGGCCGTTCTGGGGCTTCGACATTGCACCGCACGACCCGGAAATCCGCGAGATCGTGCGCAAGCGGCTGATGCAGGGCCTCGACGCCTGCGAAGCGTTGGGCGCGACGCACATGGTGGTGCACAGCCCTTTCACGACATGGGACCACAACAATCTCGACGGAATGCCGGGCCAGCGCGAGGCGCTGTTCCGGCGCTGTCACAAGGCGATGGACGCCGTGGTCAAGCGCGCCGAGGATATCGGCTGCGAGATCGTGATCGAGAACATCGAGGATATCGACCCCAAGGCGCGCATCGCGTTGGCGCAGTCTTTCAACAGCAACAATGTGCGCATCTCGGTGGACACCGGCCATGCGCATTACGCCCATTGCAGCACCGGCGCGCCGCCGGTTGACTACTTCATCATCGCCGCCGGAAGGCAACTGGCACATGTGCATCTGCAGGATGCGGACGGCCACGCTGACCGGCACTGGGCGCCGGGCGAAGGCACGATCCTGTGGCGCTCGGTGTTCGACGCCGTGGCGCGTCATTGCGACAATCCGCGGCTGATCCTCGAGCTCAACGACAAGGGCAAGCTGGTGCAGGCGCAGCGCTACCTGGAAGACCTCGGGGTCGCCTATTAATCCAGCGTGATGACGCCGTGACGCGCATAATCGCGGTAGAGGCTTTCGAACCTGAATCTGCCGAAATGCCGGATTGCGGCATCGCGCATGACCATTTCCAGCTCCGGCCGGGGCATCGCATTGAACCGCGCCAGCCATGCGTGGAGCGCACGACGCGACCACCCCGGCAGGCGCTCCTGCTCGCCGAAGTCGACCACATGCAGGCTGCCGCCACGCGCAAGCAGCGCAAGCCCGGTGTCGATAACGCGCTCCCAGCCCGGAATCATCGAAAGACTGTAGCTGATGAACACCCGGTCGAACCGGCGCGCGCCAAAGAGCAATTCGGCATCGAAATCGGTGGCGTCGCCATAGGCAAGGTTGATGCGATCGAGCATGCCGGCGCGCTCGATATTTGCCTGCGCGGTCTTCAGCATCTCGCCGGAAAGGTCGAGACCATAGGCATGGGCGGTGGGATATTTGCGGGCAGCCAATATCAAATTGCGCCCCGTTCCACAGCCCAGCTCCAGCACGGAGCCGTCGTCCGGCACGTCAAGCCGGGCAATCAGATGGTCGCGGCCAAGCAAATAGAACTTGCGTGTAACGTCGTATATACGACGTTGATGGCGATAAATATCGTCCATTCTTTCGCGCAGCTTTTGTTTTTTCAAATGCTTTCGCGTGCTCGCATAAGCATCCGGACTGGCGATTTCTTCTGCAATATTGTTCATTATCGTACTTCTTCCGTATGCAACGCGGAATGTATCGCTGCAATGCTGCAATGCTGCCCGATTGTCCATACGCGCTTGGGTTTATCCAGCATGAAACAGCATGCATGTTAGGATTGCCGACGTTCCGTCAGGACGAAACCGGGGCCGCCATCCCAAGGCGTCCGAGCTTTCGCACGGCGCAGATGGCGAGATTGTGGCCATGGCTTTCACGATCTGTTGCAGTGCAGCATTCGCCGCGGGTTCGAGTTGACCGTTGTCATCCAACGGCCCGGCGCGATATGCCTCGCCAGGGAGGCGGCATGACTCGCGCGTTGATGTTTCAGGGAACAGGTTCGGATGTCGGCAAGACCGTGCTTGTCGCGGGGCTGTGCCGTGCCGCGAAATTGCGGGGGATTTCCGTCGCGCCGTTCAAGCCGCAGAACATGTCGAACAACGCCGCGGTCGCCGATCCGGGCGCGGACGGCATCGGCGGCGAGATCGGCCGGGCGCAATGGTTGCAGGCGCTGGCTTGCGGCGTGCCGCCATCGGTGCACATGAACCCGGTGCTGCTGAAGCCGCAGTCGGAGTTCGGCAGCCAGGTGGTGGTGCAGGGCAAAGTGACCGGCACTGCACGGGGCCGCGACTACCAGCAATTGAAGCCGCGCCTGATGGATGCCGTGCTCGACAGCTTTGGCAAGCTGGCGGCCAGCGCCGATCTGGTGCTGGTCGAAGGGGCGGGATCGCCGGCCGAGATCAATCTGCGGGCAGGCGACATCGCCAACATGGGCTTTGCCACGCGCGCCGGCGTACCGGTGATAATGGTCGGCGACATCGACCGTGGCGGGGTCATCGCCTCGCTCGTTGGCACGCACACCATCTTGGCCGCGGAAGACCGGGCGATGATCGCGGGTTATCTCATCAACAAGTTTCGCGGCGACCAGAGCCTGTTCGACGAGGGTTTGCGGCTGATCACGCACTTCACCGGCTGGCGCAGCTTCGGCGTGCTGCCGCATCTGGATGCGGTCCGGCGGCTTGCCGGCGGAAGATTCCGTGGCGCTGGAGCGGCTCGTCGCCGAAAAGCCGGGCGGCCGGGTCAAGATCGCCGTGCCGGTGACGGGGCGCATCGCGAATTTCGACGATCTCGATCCGCTGCGCGCCGAGCCGCAGGTCGAACTCGTCTTCGTGCGCAAGGGCGGGAAAATGCCCGCCGACGCGGCGCTGGTAGTGCTGCCCGGCTCGAAGTCGACCATCGCCGACATGGCGGAACTGCGCGCCAATGGCTGGGAAGGCGAAATCATCGCACACCACCGGCGAGGCGGCGCGATCATTGGCATATGCGGCGGCTACCAGATGCTGGGCCGCACGATTGCCGATCCGCACGGCATCGAGGGCGATACGCGCGAAATCGCCGGCATGGGGCTTCTCGACATCGAGACGGTGATGGAAGGCGCGAAGATTGTCCGCAACAGCAGCGCCGTGCTGGCGGCGAATGGCCTGCCGCTGCAGGGCTATGAGATCCACATGGGCCGCACCACCGGCGCCGATTGCGAGCGGCCCATGGTGCTGATCGACGGGCGCGCGGACGGGGCTGTTTCGGCGGATGGCTCGGTCATGGGTTGCTATCTGCACGGCTTGTTCGGCGCCGATGCCTGGCGGGCGCAGCTTCTTGCGAGCCTTGGGGCCGAGAGCGGCGGCATTTCCCACCGCGCCATGGTCGAGGATGCGCTGGACGAGCTTGCCCGCAACATCGAGCAATGCCTTGACGTCGAAGCGTTGCTGGCAACTGCGGCGCCGGTGCAAATTCAGTCAAAGTGACGGATTTGCGCCGCAAGCCGCCGTTTCGCGCCATTGCATGGCCGATGCCACTGCGATAACGTCGCGAACATAGATGGTTCCCGAACGGGGTCTCAGACTCCAGGGATGAAAAGGGAACAGGTGAGGCCGACCCAATCAGGGGGCTTTCAACCTGGCCGACCCCGCGACTGTATGCGGTGAGGAAGTACCCGATAAACCACTGGCGCGATGCGCCGGGAAGGGGGGTATCTCCGCCTGAACCGTGAGCCAGGAGACCTGCCAGCTATAACGGAAACGCCTTCGCAAAAGGCGCGTCCGGCCGATCATCTGAGCAGCACGGAGGTTGTCATGCTCGCACAAAATACGGTTTCCACGGCATCGCTCACGCTTGGCCAGCGCATGACCACGGCCATCTTCGCGGCCGCGTTCGGCGTGTTCCTGGTTTATTTCACGGCTTTTTCGCATTCGGAAGTGCTCCATAACGCGGCGCACGACACCCGGCATGCGATCACCGCTCCCTGCCACTGAGCACATCCAATGCTTGTAAGGGTGTTGTTGGCCGCGATAGCGGCCGGCCTGCTTGGGGGCGTATTCGCCACCGCGGCGCAGGCCGTGCGCGTGACGCCGCTGATCATCGCGGCTGAATCCTACGAGAACAAGACTGCTCCCGAAACGAGCGGCCATGTGCATGACCATGGCGCGACCGTGGTCGACGGGCATTCGCATGACGCAGACACCTGGGCGCCTGCCGATGGCTGGGAGCGCACGCTTTTCACGCTGATGTCGAACATGGTGGTCGGCGTCGGATTCGCGCTGCTGGTTACAGCGGCGATCCTCGTTACAAACCAGTCTATCGATTTCCGCACCGGGCTCTTGTGGGGGCTTGGCGGCTTCGTCACCTTCGTGCTTGCGCCCAATCTTGGCTTGCCGCCGGAACTGCCGGGCACCGCTTCGGGCGATCTCGACGCTCGGCAATTATGGTGGCTCGCTGCGGTCGTGTGCACCGGCGCGGGCCTGTCGATCTTTGCATTCAAGCGGCACATCGCGTGGATGATTGCCGGCCTTGCGCTGATTGCCGCGCCGCATGTCATGGGCGCGCCGCAAGCGGACGTGCATGAGAGCCTCGCCCCGGCTTCGCTGGCGGTGCAGTTCGTCGTCGCCTCCATCGCCACGGCCTTCGTCTACTGGCTGTTCCTGGGCGGCGTGCTCGGCTTCCTCCTCAGCAAGGCGATCGCGCGCGAGCGGGGGCATCCGGCTTGAACAGGCTTTCGCCCGGCGTCACGCTGGTGCTTGGCGGGGCGCGCTCGGGCAAGAGCGCCTTCGCAGAGCAACTGGTGGAGGGGAGCGGGCTTTCGCCGGTCTATCTTGCCACCGGACAGGCGTTCGATGGCGAGATGAGCGAGCGTATCGCGCTGCATCAGGGCCGCCGCGGCCCGCAATGGCGCACGGTCGAGGAACCGCTGGAAATGCGCGCCGCGCTGCTGCGCGAAGCTGCTGCGGACCGCGTGCTGCTGGTCGATTGCCTGACGCTGTGGGTCACCAATCTGATGCTGGCGGATCGCGACATCGGCCAAGAATGCGCCAGCGCCGTTGCCGCGCTTGGCGAACTTGCCGGCCCGGTGGTGTTCGTCTCCAACGAGGTCGGCCTCGGCATCGTGCCGGACAATGCGATGGCGCGGCAGTTTCGCGACCATGCCGGCCGCGTCAACCAGGCGTTCGCGGCAGCGGCGCAAACCGTATTCTTCGTCGCGGCGGGGCTGCCGATGCAGCTCAAGCCAAGCGGCGCAAACCAGTGATCGGAGCATGAAATGAGCGAATTCAGGTCAGAACAGGCCGGCAAGATCCCGGTAACGGTGATTACCGGCTTCCTTGGCGCGGGCAAGACCACGCTGATCCGCAACCTGCTTGCCAATGCCGAGGGGCGGCGCATCGCGCTGATCATCAACGAGTTCGGCGACCTTGGCGTTGATGGCGACATCCTCAAGGGATGCGGCGAGGAAACCTGCAGCGAAGACGACGTGATCGAGCTCACCAATGGCTGCATCTGCTGCACGGTGGCCGATGATTTCATGCCCGCGATGACGGCCATCCTCGACAAGGACCGGCGCATCGACCACATCGTGATCGAGACATCCGGGCTTGCCCTGCCGCAGCCGCTGGTCAATGCCTTCAACTGGCCGGACATCCGAGAGCGCGTGACGGTGGACGGCGTCGTCACCGTAGTCGACAGCCGTGCGGTTTCCGAAGGGCGCTTCGCCGACGACGAGGCCGCAGTGGCGCAGCAGCGCGAGGCCGACGAGGCGCTGGACCACGAAAGCCCGCTGGAGGAACTATTCGAGGACCAGATCGGCGCGGCGGACATGATCATCCTCAACAAGTCCGACCTTGTCGACGCCGCAACCATGGCGAAGGTGGAGAAGGAGGTGTCCGGCCAGCTTTCGCGCGCGGTGAAGCTCGTGCATGCCTCCAACGGCGTGCTGCCGGCCAATGTGCTGCTCGGCCTTGCCAGCGCCACCGAAAACGAGATCGGCAATCGCAAGTCGCATCACGAACTGGAGCATGAGGCGGGTGGCGAGCACGACCATGACGACTTCGAAAGCTTCGTCGTCGAAGGCGGCGCGATCACCGATCCCAAGACCTTCCAGTCGCGGCTCGCAAAGCTGATCGAGCGGCACGACATCCTGCGCGTCAAGGGTTTCGTCGCCGTCGCCGGCAAGCCGATGCGCCTGCTGGTCCAGGCGGTTGGCGCGCGCGTCGACACGCATTTTGACCGCGAGTGGCACCCGGGCGAAACCGCACGCACGCGGCTCGTGGTGATCGGCCTCGATGGCCTCGACCGCGAGGCAATCGTGGAAGAACTCAACGCGGCGCTTGTCTGAGCCATGCACCTTCTGCTCGCCCAGAAAGGTGCGATCAATGAGGGCAGGGACGCGATAGACCTCGGCCAGCAACCGGCGGACATCGTGTTTCTCTCGGCGGCCGACACGGAGCTTGCCTCGCTCGCCGGGGCGCTCGGCGACCTGGCCGCGCCGCCAACGCTGCGGCTCGCCAACCTGATGCAGCTTGCCCATCCGATGTCGGTGGATGTTTATGCCGAAAAGACGATTGCCGGATCGCGGCTTGTGGTCGTGCGGGTGCTGGGCGGCGAAAGCTACTGGCCATACGGGCTGGAAAAGCTGCACGTCACCGCGCTCGCAAATGGCGTGAAGCTGGCCGTGCTGCCGGGTGACGACAAGCCCGATCCGGGGATCGAGCGGTTCTCCACCATCGGCGCGCAGGAGCGGGCGCAACTGCATGCCTACCTGAATGAAGGGGGTCCGCAAAACGCGGCGAATCTCCTGAGGTTTTGCACCTACCTTAACGGCGATGGCGATATGCCGGCGGGACCCTCGCCGCTGCTGAAGGCGGGGCTTTGGTATCCGGGGCTCGGCATTTGCGGCGTGGAGGAGGTGGCGGCGCGGCACATCCCAGGCGCGCCGGTCGCGGCGCTCTGCTTTTACCGCGCGCTGGTACAATCTGGCGGCTTGCAGCCGGTGGAGGCCATGGTTGCCGCGCTGGCACGGCAGGGCGTCAACGCGCTGCCCGTGTTCGTTTCGAGCCTCAAGGATGGCGTCAGCGTCGAGACGGTGCGCCGGGTCTTTGAACGACATCAGCCGCAGGTGGTGCTAAATGCGACCGGTTTTGCCGTGGGCACGCTCACCGGCGCGCACCAGCCGACAGTGCTGGACGAGGGCGGCGCGGTCGTGCTGCAGATGATCTTCTCGGGTGGCACGCGGCAGGCCTGGAATGTCTCTTCGCAAGGGCTCGCCACCCGCGATCTCGCCATGAACGTGGCCCTGCCGGAGGTGGACGGACGGGTGCTTTCGCGCGCCGTCGCGTTCAAGCACGCCGGCGCCTATGACGAGCGCGTGCAGGCGAACATCGTCTCGCACCTGGCCGATGAAAACCGCTGCGATTTCGTTGCGCGGCTCGCTGCCAACTGGGCACGCCTGCGCATGGCGAGCCCGCAGGAGCGGCGCGTCGCAATCGTGCTTGCCAACTACCCCAACCGCGACGGGCGCATGGCCAATGGCGTCGGCCTGGACACGCCCGCCGGGACGATCGAAGTGTTGAAGGCGCTGCGGTCTGCGGGCTATGACGCGGGCGATATTCCCCCGACGGGAGATGATCTCGTCACCCATTTGCAGGCCGGGCCGACCAATGCCGGATGGCAGGGCCGCGAAGTTCGCGTGAAACTTTCACTTGTGCGATATCTGGAATCTTTCAACCGTTTGCCGGAAGAAGCGCGCGCATCGATTCAAGACCGCTGGGGCGATCCGCAAACCGATCCATTCTTCGACGAGAGCGACGGGAGCTTCGCGCTGCCGCTGGCCGAATTCGGCAATGTGCTGGTCGGGGTGCAGCCGGCGCGCGGCTACAACATCGACCCGAAGGATACTTACCATTCGCCGGACCTCGTGCCGCCGCACGGCTATTTCGCCTTTTACTTTCACCTGCGAAGTGCCGCGAACGTCCATGCCGTCATTCACATGGGCAAGCACGGGAACCTCGAATGGCTGCCAGGCAAGGCACTGGCGCTGTCGGACGGCTGTTTTCCCGAGGCTGTGCTCGGTCCGATGCCGCATGTCTACCCCTTCATCGTCAACGATCCGGGCGAGGGCAGCCAGGCCAAGCGGCGCAGCGCTGCCGTCATCATCGACCATCTGACGCCGCCGCTGACGCGCGCCGAAACGCACGGACCGCTGCGAGAACTCGAAGCGCTGGTCGATGAGTATTACGACGCGTCTGGCTCCGACCCGCGCCGGCTGAAACTGCTGGCGAAGCAGATTTTCGAGCGCGTCGAGCTTTCGGGCGTCGGCGAGGATATCGGATTGCGCCCAAGGATGGCGAGGACGAGCGGCTCTCCAAGCTCGATGCCTGGCTGTGCGAACTGAAGGAAATGCAGATCCGCGACGGGCTGCACGTGTTCGGGCAGGCGCCCGCCGGCAGGCTCGCGGTCGATCTGGCCGCGGCGCTGGTTCGCGTGCCGCGCGGCAAGGGCGAGGGGGCTGACGCCAGCCTGCAGCGTGCGATTGCCTTGGATGCCTTGGGCGCGCCCGCTTTCGATCCGCTC
Source organism: uncultured Alphaproteobacteria bacterium (assembly GCA_963697325.1). GTDB lineage: Bacteria > Pseudomonadota > Alphaproteobacteria > Rhizobiales > Rhizobiaceae > BOKV01. Next base: position 110,764 of record CAVONR010000007.1, read on the forward strand.
GACTGCGACATGGCCGCGCCGTGGGCAGGGCCAAGGCCGCAAATCCTGCAAGATGTTTCCGGCGAAAACTGGCGCAGCAATGGCGACACGGTGGAGCGCATCGAGCTGCTGGCGGCAAGGCTGGTGGCGCGCGAGGCGAATTGCCCGGCTGGCTGGGAGCGCGCCCGCGCGGTGCTCGAACATGTCCACGCGCATGTGCTGCCGATGCTTGGAGCCTGCGGCACTGCCGAGATCGCCGGGCTGCTCACCGCGCTTGACGGGCGATTCGTGCCGCCCGGCCCATCGGGCGCACCGACGCGCGGGCGCATGGACGTGCTGCCGACGGGCCGCAATTTCTTCTCGGTCGATAGCCGTGCGGTGCCGACGCCGGCGGCATGGGAGCTCGGACGCAAATCGGCGGAATTGCTGATCACGCGTTACCGGCAGGACCATGGCGACTGGCCGCAGTCCTTCGGCGCTTTCGGTCTGGGGCACCTCCAACATGCGCACCGGCGGCGACGATATCGCGCAGGCGCTGGCGCTGATCGGCGCAAGGCCGGTGTGGGAGCCTCAATCTCGCCGCGTCACCGGCTACGAGATCGTCACGCTGGCGGAGCTTGGCCGGCCGCGCGTCGACGTCACGCTGCGCATTTCCGGCTTCTTCCGCGATGCGTTTCCCGATGCAGATCGAGCTTTACGACCTGGCGATTCGGGCTATCGGAGCGCTGGATGAGCCGGCGCGCGACAACCCGGTTGCAGCCCGCATGCAGTCGGAGAGGGCACGGCTGGTCGCATCGGGGATGGGTGAGAGCGAGGCAGCGCTTGCCGCGGGGCACCGGATCTTCGGCTCCAAGCCGGGCGCCTATGGCGCGGGGCTGCAGGCGCTGATCGACGAGAAGGGCTGGACGCGGCGCGACGATCTTGCCGCGCCTATCTTGCCTGGGGCGGCTATGCCTATGGCGCAGACAGCGAAGGCAAAGCTGAAGGCGAGCGCTTCGCCGAGCGGCTTTCGCGGATCGATGCCGTGATCCACAACCAGGACAATCGCGAGCACGACCTGCTCGACAGCGACGACTATTACCAGTTCGAGGGCGGCATGAGCGCCGCTGCCGAGCACCTCTCGGGCAAGCGCCCGGCGGTCTACCACAACGACCATTCGCGGCCGGAGAAACCCGTGCGTGCGCGCGCTGGAAGAGGAGATCGCACGCGTGGTGCGCGGGCGCGCGGCCAACCCGAAATGGATCGCGGGGGTGATGCGCCACGGCTACAAGGGCGCGTTCGAGATGGCGGCGACGCTCGACTACATGTTTGCGTTTTGCGCGACGACCGGCGCCGTGCGCGGGCATCATTTCGATCTGGTGCACGAGGCCTGGCTGGGCGACGATGCCGTGCGCCAGTTCATCGCGACGCACAATCCGGCCGCGCTGAAGGAAATGGCGGACCGGTTCCTCGAGGCGATCGAGCGCGGCATGTGGACGCCGCGGTCGAATTCGGCCAAGTTCGAACTGGAGAAGCTGGCGGGGAGGGAGGCTGCATGACCTCGAGAACCGGACGGTGTCTTTGCGGAAGTATCCGCTACAGCTTCAGCGGCGCGGTGCTTTGGACAGCGCATTGCCATTGCGAAAGCTGCCGCCGCAACACGTCCTCGCCGGTGACCACTTTCTTCGCGGTGCCGACGGAAGGCTTTGCGTTCTCTGGCGAAACGGGCGCGTATGTTTCCTCGCCCGGCGTTACCCGGCGCTTCTGCGCCAATTGCGGAACGCCGATGGCCTACGAGAACGAGACGCTTCCCGGAGAGATTCACCTTTATGCCGCAAGCCTCGACGATCACGGGGATTTCGTCCCGCAGCGGCATGATTTCTGGAACGAGCGCGTGCCTTGGCTGAACATCGCCGACACGCTGCCCAAACTTGAGGAATAGGAAAATGGCCGAGAAATCCGAGCGCCTGCAAAACATGAGCGAGGAGGAGCTGAACGCCCGCCACGCCGAGAAAATGAAGAAGAAGAAGGCGGCGCGCGACAAGATCATCGCCACCAAGACTATCGAGAAGGGCCTCGTCATCGTCCACACCGGCAAGGGCAAGGGCAAGTCCACGGCAGCCTTCGGCATGGTGTTCCGCGCCATCGGCAACGGCATGCGCGTGGGCGTCGTGCAGTTCGTCAAGGGCCGCTGGAGCACGGGCGAGCGCAAGGTGCTGGACGCGTTCCCGGACCAGGTCGAGCTGGCGACCATGGGCGAGGGCTTCACCTGGGAAACGCAGGACCGCGAGCGCGACATCGCGGCTGCCCGCGCCGCCTGGGAAAAAGGCAAGGCGATGATCGCCGATCCGGCGCTCGACATGGTGCTGCTGGACGAGCTCAACATCGTGCTGCGCTACGACTACCTGCCGGTGGAGGAAGTGCTGGAGGTGCTGGCCGCCAAGCCGCAGATGAAGCACGTCATCATCACCGGCCGCAACGCGCGCGACGAGTTGATCGAGGCCGCCGACCTTGTGACCGAGATGGAGGTCATCAAGCATCCGTTCCGCGCCGGGGTGAAGGCGCAGAAGGGCATCGAGTTCTGAGCAGCTGACCAGCACCGGCATTGAGTTTTATCGAACCTTGCTGCATGGTTTCGAGCAGGCAGCGGCGAGGGCGGGAAATGGCACACGGGTTCATTCAGTCGATCCGGGAATTCATCGAGGGCAACAAGTCGGTCCGCAGGGTCGCCGACGACGTGACGCTGACCAGCGAACTGATCTTGCTGGTGCGCATGATGCTGGCCGACGGCAAATTGCACCCGGACGAGATGCAGAACTTCAAGCGCATCTGCCGCACGGCGTTCGGCATTCCCGAGGACGACATCGGGCAGGTCATGCAATATCTCAAGGATTTCGGATACGACACCTCGGCGGCGGACGCCGCCGCGATGTTCGCCGAGTTCGCGCCGGAGAGAAAACGCGCATTGTTGGTCCACATGCTCTCGATCGCCAAGTCGGACGACCAGCTCGATCGCAACGAAACGGACCTCATTCGCCGCACTGCGTTGACGCTCGGCATGTCGGCCGAGGACATCGATGCGGCACGCTCCGAAGTTTGAAGCGTGTCGCGCAAAGGCATGCGCGCGCCGCCAATCCGTTTGACGGCGCACCGGCCGGGGTCTAAAACGCCATTCATAGCGACGGTGCCTTAACTCCCGTGTTGCGGGGGCAAGGGGCTGAAACCGATTTCGGTGCGGCGGACCCAATCAGGGAGCCAAGTCCGAAGCTGTCCGAGACTGCGGATCGCATTTGCGGTCCGGCCCCGCGCCTTGCGGGCAGGTTCGTTCCGGTTTTTGCAGGTTTGCTGCGCCACGCTTTATAGAGCGATCGTAACCGGAGCCCAGCATGAGCCGTCACGCCTCCCTTGCATTCATTGCCCTGTTCACGCTGCCTTCCGCGGCGCTGGCGCATGTCGGCCATATCGGCGAGCTCGGCGGGCACAGCCATTGGATCGGGATCGCCGCCATCGGCGGAATTGCGGCATTGCTGGCGCTGCTGCCCTCGCGCAAGCGCAAGGAGGAGAACGAGGCCGAAGCCTCCGATGCGCCCGAGGGCGAGCAGGAAGCCGGCGCCGAGGCATCGGCATGACCGCGCCTTTCCTCGCCGGCGGCAAGACTGGCATCATGGTCTGCGGCCATGGCAGCCGCAACAAGAACGCCGCCGAGGAATTCGCGCAGCTGGCAGAGGCGATGCGCCTGCGCCACCCCGGCGTGCCGGTCGAATACGGCTATCTCGAATTCTGCAATCCGGTCATTCATTCAGGACTCGACAAGCTGAAAGCCGCGGGCGTCAAACGCATACTGGCGGTGCCCGGCATGCTTTTCGCGGCGGGGCACGCGAAGAACGACATCCCGTCCGTCCTCAATTCCTGGGGCGCATTGAACCCCGATGTCAGCGTCCAATATGGCCGCGAGCTGGGCATAGACCTCAAGATGATCCGCGCGGCCGGCGACCGCATCGCCGAGGCGCTGGCGGTGGCTGGCGATGGCGTGCCGCGCCATGAAACGCTGCTGATGGTGGTGGGGCGCGGCTCGTCGGACCCTGACGCCAATTCCAATGTTTCCAAGGTCGCGCGCATGCTGTGGGAGGGGATGGGCTTTGGCTGGGCCGAGACCGCCTATTCCGGCGTGACGTTCCCGCTGGTTGAGCCGGGGCTCGAACATGCGGCGCGGCTGGGCTACAAGCGCATCGTCGTCTTTCCCTATTTCCTCTTCACCGGCGTATTGGTGAAGCGCATCTATTCCGCCGCCGACGAGGTCGCGGCCAGGCATTCCGACATCGAGATCGTCAAGGCGGGCTACCTCAACGACCACAAGCTCGTGCTCGACACGCTGGACGAACGGGTCTCCGAGATCGTCGAGGGCCGCGCGCTGATGAATTGCCAGATGTGCAAGTATCGCGAGCAGGTGCTCGGCTTCGAGGCCGAGGTAGGGTTGCCGCAGGCAAGCCATCACCACCATGTCGAGGGTGTCGGCGGCGCGCCGGAAAATTGCCCGTGCAAGGGGGACTGCGACGGTTCGTGCCGCGACGAGGATTTCTGCCGCAAGCACGGCCTCGTGTTCACGCCGGTGCACAGCCACGCATCGCCCGCCGCGCTGGAGCCCGTGGCGGATCATTCGCATGGTCACGATCATGGGCATGATCATGACCATGCGCATCACGACGGGCATCACCATCATCATGACGGGCATTCGCATGATCATGATCATGACCATGGCCATCCTCACGACCACGATCATGACCATGAACACGGGCATGCCCACACGCACCATCCCTATCCTCATGCCGATCATCCGCTTGGGCCGAAATCGCTGAAAAAGCGGGGTTGAGATGTCGCGGCTGGACTACATCCGCGATCCTCGGGAGATTTATCGGCGGTCGTTCGACGGGATCGAGGCTGAGGCAAATCTCGGCTCGATGCCGGCCGCGATGCGGGCCGTAGCCGTGCGGCTGATCCATGCCTGCGGCATGACCGACCTGGTGGATGACCTGCATTTTTCATCGCAGGCGGCGCAGCAGGGCCGCGAGGCGATTGCCCGCGGCGCGCCGGTGCTGTGCGATGTCGAGATGGTGCGCTCCGGCATCATTCGCGCGCGCTTTGCAGCCGGCAACGAGATTGTCTGCACGCTCAACGATCCCGGCGTCGCGCAGCATGCCGCGGCCACCGGACAGACGCGAAGCGCCGCTGCGGTGGAGTTCTGGGGCGAGCGGCTCGGCGGCGCCGTAGTCGCCGTCGGCAATGCACCCACGGCGCTGTTCCGGCTGCTGGAACTGCTTGACGAGGGCGCGCCCAGGCCGGCGTTGATCATCGGCATGCCGGTCGGCTTCGTCGGCGCGGCGGAGTCGAAGGCGGAGCTTGCCGCCGATCCGCGCGGCTGCGAATTCATCGCCATTGGCGGGCGGCGCGGCGGCAGCGCCATGGCGGCGGCGGCGGTCAATGCGCTCGCGCGGCTGGAATACTGAGATGGCCGCGACGCCCTGGCTGCACATCATCGGGATTGGCGAGGACGGCATGGCCGGGCTTTCCCCGGCCGCGCGCACGCTGGTCGAGACCGCGCAGGTGATCGTCGGCGGCGACCGGCATCACGAGCTTGCGCCCAATGTCACGGCGCGGCGCATTGCCTGGCCCTCGCCGTTCGATGCCATGATCGATACGCTCAAGGGCTTGCGGGGCGAGCGCGCCGTGGTTCTGGTGACCGGCGATCCGCTCTGGTATTCGGTCGGCGCTCGCATCCTTCGCGGCATTCCCGCCGAGGAAATCGTCTTTCATCCGCAATTGTCCGCATTCCAGTTTGCCGCCTGCCGGATGGGCTGGTCGCTGGCCGACGCCGAGACGCTGACGGTGCACGGCCGGCCTGCGGAGCAGATCGTGCCGTATTTCGCCAATGGCGCGCGCCTCATCGTGCTGACAAAGGACAAGACGTCGCCCGCCACGATCGCGAGACTTCTGACCGAGCGCGGCTATGGCGGGTCGCGCCTGACGGTGCTTGCCGCGCTGGGCGGTCCGCAGGAGCAGCGCTTCGACGGCATCGCGCGGGACTGGCGGGCGGACGTGCCCGATTTCCACACGCTGGCGGTGGAGTGCATTGCCGGGCGAGGGCGCGAAGGTGTGGCCGCTCACGGGCCTGCCGGACGAGGCGTTCCGCCATGACGGAAAGATGACCAAGCGCGCGGTGCGGGCGCTGACGCTCGCCAAGCTGGCGCCGCAGCGCGGCGCATTGCTGTGGGATGTCGGGTCGGGCTGCGGCTCGGTCGCCATCGAATGGATGCGCGGCGCGCGCGAGGCCCGCGCCATCGGCATCGAGCCGCGCGCCGACCGGCGTGCGATCAGCGCGCACAATGCGCTGGTGCTGGGCGCGCCTGCGCTGCAATTGATCGACGGCGAGGCTCCCGGTGCCTTGGCCGGATTGCCTTCCCCCGATGCGATCTTCATCGGCGGCGGCATTTCGATGGAAGTGATCGAGTTGTGCATGGCGCGGCTCAAGCCCTTCGGGCGACTGGTCGCCAATGCCGTGACACTGGAGAGCGAGGCGGTGCTTCTGCAAGCCTTCGCAACGCTCGGCGGCGATCTGGAGCGCATCGGCTTCCAGGCGGCCGAACCGGTCGGGCCATTCCATGGCTGGCGCGCACACATGCCGGTGACGCAATGGTCGCTCGCCAAGGGGGCTGGAGCATGAGCGGCACGCTTTACGGCATCGGCGTCGGTCCCGGCGATCCGGAACTGCTGACCATGAAGGCGCACCGCATCCTGACGGCCTGCTCCATCATCGCCTATCCGGCGCCCGACACGGGCGAAAGTTTCGCGCGCTCCATCATCGCCGGCTATCTGTGGCCGGGGCAGATCGAGATACCGATCGTGATTCCAATGCGGGTGGAGCGGTTTCCGGCGAAAGCCATCTACGACAAGGCTGCCGCCGAGATTTCACAGCATCTGGATGCAGGCCGCGATGTTTGCGTCCTGTGCGAGGGCGATCCGTTTTTCTACGGCTCGTTCATGTATCTGTTCGAGCGGCTGGCGGATGCGTACCACGTTGAAATCGTGCCGGGCGTTTCCTCGCTGATGGCTTCGGCTGCCGCGCTTGCGCGTCCTCTCGCCGCACGCAACGACATGCTGACGATCATCCCCGCGCCCCTGCCGGACGAGGCGATTGCATCGGCGCTGGAGCGCAGCGATGCGGTCGCGTTCATGAAGGTGGGGCGGCATTTGCCGCGAATCCGCGCGCTGATCGAGGCGGCCGGGCTGACGCAATCGGCCGGGTATCTGGAGCGTGTCGGCCTTGCCAATGAGCGCATCATGCCGCTTGGCGAACTCACCGACGAGGAAGCTCCCTATTTCTCGATCATCCTCATCTACAAGGGCGCGGAGGGCTGGATCGCCAAGCGCGAGATCGCCCCGCGCAAGGAGAACCTCTAGTGAGACACCCCGCAATCATCGTGCTTTCGCCCGAGGAAATGCCGCTGGCGCGGCGCATCGCCATGGCGACTGGCGCTGCGGTGCATGGCCTCAGCCCGCGCGTTTGCGGCGGCAGCGAGACCTTCAAGGATACGCGCGCGCACCTGCAGGCGCTGTTTGCGGCGGGCACGCCGATCATCGCGATCATGGCGAGCGGAGCGGTGATCCGCCTGCTCGCGCCGCTGCTTGCGGACAAGCATTCCGAGCCGCCGGTCGTGTGCGTCGCCGCCGATGGTTCGGCGGTGGTGCCGCTGCTTGGCGGGCATCACGGCGCGAACGATCTGGCGCGCAGGATTGCACCGGCCATCGGCGCGTTCGCGGCGGTCACGACGGCGGGCGATCTGAAATTCGGCGTGGCGCTGGATGCCCCGCCTGCGGGGTACAAGCTTGCCGATCCCGCCAATGCCAAGGTCGCGATGGCGGCCCTTAACAATGGCGCGAAGGCGCGCATCGAGGGCAGCGCGCCATTTCTTTCGGCATCCGATCTGCCACTTTCGAGCGACGGAGAAGTCGTGCTGAAGGTGACGGACCTCGCCTCCGAACCGCAGCCGCTGACGCTCGTCTATCACCCGGCGACGCTGGTGCTCGGCATGGGCTGCGAGCGCGGAGCGGAAGTTGCCGAGGCGATTGATCTGGCCGAAAAGGCGCTGGCGCAAGCCGGGCTGTCGCCACATTCGCTGGCCGCCGTGGGCTCGCTCGACCTCAAGGCCGACGAGGCGGCGATCCACGCGGTCGCGGCGCACTTCGGTGTGCCGGCGCGGTTTTTCGATGCGGCAACGCTGGAGGCGCAGACGCCGCGCCTCGCCAATCCGTCCGATTTGGTCTTCGCCGAAACCGGCTGCCACGGCGTTGCCGAAGGCGCGGCGCTGGCGCTGGCGGGAGATGCTGGCGACGCTTGCCGTGCCGAAGCTGAAATCAAGGCGCGTCACGGCCGCAATCGCACGCGCGCCGCAGCCGGTCACGGAACTTGCCGGCCGCGCCCGCGGCACGCTTTTCGTCGTCGGCATCGGACCGGGCTCTGATGGCTGGCGCAGCCCGGAAGTGACGGCAATGATCGAAGCCGCCACCGATCTGGTCGGATATTCGCTTTATCTCGATCTTGTCGCGGGTATTTCGCAGGGCAAGATCCGGCATGATTTCGACCTTGGCCGCGAAGAAGATCGCGTGCGCCATGCGATGGAACTGGCGGGGCAGGGGCGCGACGTGGCGCTGGTCTGCTCGGGCGACGCCGGCATCTACGCCATGGCGACGCTGGTATTCGAACTGCTGGAGAAGGGCGGCCTGAGCGATGGCGCAAAGCGGATCGAGATTGTGGTATCGCCTGGCATCTCGGCGCTGCAAGGGGCCGCGGCGCGGGCCGGGGCCCCGCTCGGGCACGACTTCTGCACCATCTCGCTGTCGGACCTGCTGACGCCGTGGCCCGATATCGTGCGCCGCGTGAAGGCGGCCGCCGAGGGCGATTTCGTCATCGCCTTCTACAATCCTGTGTCGAAGCGCCGCCGTACGCAGCTGGCCCATGCAAAGCAGGTGCTGCTGGCGCATCGCCCGCGCGAGACGCCGGTGATCCTCGCCACCAATCTCGGCCGTCCGGGCGAAAGCCTGCGCGTCGTGGCGCTGGCCGATCTCGATGTCGACGATGTCGACATGCTCACCGTGGTGCTCGTCGGCTCCTCGCAAACCAGAACCGTGACCACAGGCGATGGCAGGCTGTGGGTCTACACCCCGCGTGGCTATGCCGCCAAGGAGGGCACCGGCATCGAACAAGGCGAAAGGGCCGCATCATGACCGTCTATTTCATCGGGGCCGGGCCGGGCGCGCCGGACCTCATCACCGTGCGCGGCCTGCGGCTGATCGAGCGGTGCAAGGTCTGCCTCTATGCCGGGATCGCTGGTGCCGGAAGAGATCGTTGCCGCCGCGCCGAAGGATGCGCGCGTGCTCGACACCGCGCCGATGCATCTCGATGCCATCATCGAGGAGATGAAGGCGGCGCACGAGGCGGGGATCGACGTGGCGCGGGTGCATTCGGGCGACCCGTCGATTTATGGCGCGACGGCGGAGCAGATGCGCCGGCTCGACGCCCTGGGCATGGACTATGAGGTGGTGCCGGGCGTTCCGGCCTTCGCCGCCGCCGCCGCGAAGCTCTCCACCGAACTGACGCTGCCGGAGATCGCGCAGACGGTCATCGTCACGCGCACCGGCATGAAGGCATCCGGCATGCCCGAGCACGAGACGCTGGAGATCTTGGGACAGTCCCGCGCGACGCTGGCGATCCACCTGTCCATCCGCAATCTCGATTACATCCGCCGGGCGCTGGAGCCCTATTACGGCGCGGATTGCCCGGTGGTGATCGCCTATCGCGCGACCTGGCCGGACGAGCTTTTCATCCGCACCAATCTTGCCGAAATGAAGGAAAAGGTGCGCGAGGCGAAGATCACGCGCACGGCGCTCGTGCTGGTCGGGCGTGTCTTCGGGAACGAACATTTCCGCGACAGCGATCTTTACAATGCAAATTATTCCCATGTGCTTCGAAACAGGGGAAAAAAGAAGGTGGAAGCCTAGGGCGCAAGGATTATCACTGGCAGGGTGAGCAATCGCGCCGCCTCGATCTTTGCATGGGAAATCGCGCCGCCAGAATTGCGGCATACGAGATGTGTGATGGCATACCGCGTGAACAGTTCCGCTTCCAGTTGCGCCGTCGCGCCCGGCTTGCCGGTGACGACCTCGTGGCGCGGCAAGGCGAGCGGAGCCGGCGGCGGATCGACCATGCGCACGATGAAATGCACGTCGTCGCGCGAGGCGAAGATGCCGATATGCTGCGAACCCAGCGCCAGCAGTACGCGCGCGCCGGCGGGTATGGCCTCGCGCGCTGCCTCCAGCGTCTCCACCTCGATCCAGTTGTCGCCGGGTTCGCGAGCCCAGCGCGCGCGGGTGCGCACCTCCAGCGGCAACTTCGCCAGCCGCGCGGCTTCGATTGCATTGGCCGAGATCTGCCGCGCAAAGGGATGCGTCGCGTCGATCAGGCGGGTGAACGCGCCTTCCTTGCAGGAATGCCGCCAGCCCTTCCACGCCGCCGAAGCCGCCGATGCGCAGCCTGCCGGCCAGCGGCTCCGGTTCGCGCGTGCGGCCCGCAAGCGAGGTGGTCACGTCATGGCCCTCCGACACGAGCTTCGCGGCCAGATCGGCGGCTTCGCGCGTGCCGCCGAGGATGAGGATGCGCTCAGCCTGCGGCATCGAAATTTCCCGATCGCGCGAGGATCGCGCCGTCACGCCCGACCACCAGCACCTCCACTTCCACCGGCGCGCCGCGCAGCACGCCCAGCGCCACCTGCCGCGCACCGTCGGCGATGCGTTGAGGCAGGTCGGAACCTTCGACCCACAATCGTGAGCGCATCCAGCGCGGAGTTGGCGGCCCGGATCTTCTCGGCGGCCTGCGGCGAAACTCCGGCAGCGAGCGCCTCCTGCGCCAGCCAGTCCATGTCGACCTGGCTGCGGCCCGAATGGAGGTCGAGCGCGCCCTTGGCGAGCTTGGCGAACTTGGCGAATCCACCGGCGAGCGTCAGCCGCGGGATCGGATGCTCGCGCAGGTATTTGAGCAGGCCACCGGCGAAATCGCCCATGTCGAGCAGCGCGTGTTCGGGAAAGCCATGGAGCGCGCGCGCCGCATCCTCGGAGGTCGTGCCCGTCGCGCCGAGGACATGATTGACACCGGCGGCGCGCGAAACGTCGATGCCGCGATGGATCGAATGTATCCAGGCCGAGCAGGAGAACGGCACCACCACGCCCGTGGTGCCGAGGATGGAAATGCCGCCGATTATGCCGAGGCGCGGGTTCCAGGTGCGCTCGGCGATCTTCTCGCCGCCGGGCACGCTGATGGTGATTTCAATGTCCGGCGCGATGCCGGCAGCAGCGCAGATTTCCTCGACGACGGCGCGCATCATGGCGCGCGGCACGGGGTTGATCGCCGGTTCGCCGACGCCGATCGGCAGGCCTTCGCGCGTGACCATGCCGACGCCTTCTCCGGCCGCGAAGGTGACGCCGGTTCCCGGCTCGCCGGGGCAGACGGTGGCGATGATGGTGGCGCCATGCGTGACGTCCGGATCATCGCCCGCGTCCTTGACGATGCCGGCGCTGGCATAGCCTTCTCCCGCCGCTTCGAAGGCGAGCGCGAAGGCGGGCGTCTCGCCCTTGGGCAGGGTGATCGTCACCGGATCAGGAAACTCGCCGGTGACAAGGGCGGTGAGCGCGGCCTTGGTGGCGGCGGTGGCGCAGGCGCCCGTGGTCCAGCCGCGGCGCAACTCGCCCACGGGCTTTTCCATTCCGCCTTCGGGCGGTTCAGGGTTGTCCAAACTCGTCATGGCTTCCTTATAAGCGACGCAAATGAACTGGCAATGCGCGCGGTCCCTGCCATAGACTGTGGCTATTGGAGGAATACGCATGCTTGACGCCGGTTTCGGCCTCGAAGGCGAAGAATTCAAGCCGGGAACCGTCTGGCTCGTCGGCGCGGGACCGGGCGATCCGGGCCTGCTGACGCTGCTCGCCGTCGCAGGCGCTGCGCCAGGCCGACGTGATCGTCTACGACGCGCTGGTGAACGATGCGGCGCTGAAGTTCGCCAAGCCGGGCGCGGTGCTGAAATATGCCGGCAAGCGCGGCGGCAAGCCCTCGCCCAAGCAGCGCGACATTTCGCTGTCGCTGGTCGAATATGCCCGCGCGGGCAATCGCGTGCTGCGGCTGAAGGGCGGCGATCCGTTCGTGTTCGGCCGTGGCGGCGAGGAGGCGCTGACGCTGCTCGACCACGGCATTGCCTTCCGCATCGTGCCGGGCATTTCGGCCGGGATCGGCGGCCTCGCCTATGCCGGCATTCCGATGACGCATCGCGACGTCAACCATGCGGTGACGTTCTTGACCGGGCACGATTCGGGCGGCGCGGTTCCCGACAGCATCGACTGGGAGGGCGTGGCGCGCGGCTCGCCGGTCATCGTCATGTACATGGCGATGAAGCACTGGGACGTGATCTGCGAAAAGCTGATGCGGTTCGGCCGCGACGGCTCCACGCCGGTCGCCTTCGTGTGCAACGCCACGACCGACGAGCAGCAGGTGCTGGAGACGACGCTGGCCGCGTCGCAGGCCGACCTCGCGGCAAGCGGGCTGAAGCCGCCCGCGATCATCGTTGTTGGCGAGGTGGTGCGGCTGCGCAGTGCGCTGGACTGGCGCGGCGCGCAAGCGGGCAAGGTGCTGGAGCCGGACCCGTTCGCCACGCGCGTCAAAGCGGGATGCCGGATGATGGACGGCAGGGGCCCCTCGCGCGGGCTGGTGCTTGCCGCACCCAGTTCCGGCAGCGGCAAGACGGTGCTGACACTGGCGCTTCTGCGCGCGCTCAAGAACAGGGGCATCGCCGTTCGCGCTGCGAAGGCCGGTCCGGATTTCATCGATCCGGGTTTCCACGCCGTCGCCAGCGGGCTGCCATCGGTCAATCTCGATCCCTGGGCGATGGCGCGCGAACCGGCTGCGCGGTTTGGCGCGCGCGCAAGGCGGCACGCATCTGCTCATCGAGGCGATGATGGGTCTTTTCGACGGCGCGGCGGATGGAAGCGGCAGCGCCGCCGACCTTGCCATGGTGCTCGGCGCTCCGGTCGTGCTGGTGGTGGACGCCGCCAAGCAGTCGCATTCGGTGGCGGCGCTGGTGCGCGGCTTTCGCGATCACCGGCCCGGACTGAACCTTGCCGGCGTCATCCTCAACAAGACCGGCGGGGCGCGCCACGAGGCGATGCTGAAGGCGGCGCTGGGCGCAGATCGGCGTCAAGGTTTTCGGCTGCATGCCGCGCTCGACCGATCTCGTCCTGCCGGAGCGGCATCTGGGCCTGGTGCAGGCGAGCGAACATCATGCGATGGATGAATTTGTCGTAAATGCTGCAAAATCAGCGGCTTCGCACATCGATATTGACGGCCTGATTCAAGCCTTTGAAGTTCTGATTCAGGATGAAATTCCCATGAACCGCCTGCCGCCGCCGGGCCAGCGCATGGCGCATCGCGCGCGATGCGGCCTTCACATTCGCCTATCCGCACCAGCTCGACGACTGGCGGGCGCAGGGTGCGGAACTGATGTTCTTCTCGCCGCTGGCGAACGAGGCTCCGCCGGAAAATGCCGATGCGATCTACCTGCCGGGCGGCTATCCGGAACTCCATGCCGCACAACTTGCGGCGGCGAACGTAGTTCCGCGATGGACTGGCCCGCGCGGCGACGCGCGGCGTGTTCGTCTATGGCGAATGCGGCGGCTACATGGTGCTGGGCGAAGGGCTGGAAGACGCGGACGGGCAAGCGCCATGCCATGGCCGGGCTGCTGAAACTCGAGACGAGTTTTGCCCGGCGCAAGCTGCATCTTGGCTATCGCCGCGCCGTGGCGGGGCAGGGCTTTCCGCTTCGGACAGAACCTTTGCGCGCACGAGTTCCATTATTCGAGCGCGCTGCGCGAGAGAGGGCGAGCCGCTCTTCACCGCCAGTGACGCGCTGGGCGCGGAGCTTGGCCGCCAAGGCCTTCGCAATGGCAGCGTCATGGGTTCCTATCTTCACGTGATCGACGCGGCATGAACGTTTATCGAACCTCCCGGACCGGTGTTTCATGGCGGCGGTCTCGACCGCGCGATGACGCTACATGGCGGCAATCGCGACGACTGGCTCGACCTTTCCACCGGCATCAATCCGCGACCCTGGCCGGTGCCGCCGGTCAGCGCCGATTCCTGGCAGCGCCTGCCGGATGCCGCGGCGCATGCCTGGCTGGTGGCGGTGGCGCGCAATTACTACCGCGTGCCGGAGGGCTTCTCGGTCGTTGCCTGCGCCCGGCACGCAGTCGCTGATCGAAGCACTGCCGCAGACTGCTCGGCGGCGGCACGGCCACCATCATTGCACCGCGGGCCGGCACTTATCGCGAGCACGCCAATTGTTGCCGCCAAGGCAGGGCGCAAGGTCGGCGAGGCGCTGTTAGCCGGAAGACGTTGCCGGCGGACGAGACTCTCGGCGATCGCCGTTCACCCGAACAATCCGGACGGGCTGTTTCACGACAAGGCGCAGATCGCTGAAACTCGCCGACCGGATGCGGCGCATCGAGGGACGGCTGATCATCGACGAGGCGTTTTGCGACACCGATCCGGACCGAGCCTGGTGCCGCACATGCCGCGCAACGTCATCGTGCTGAAGTCGTTCGGCAAGTTCTTCGGCCTTGCCGGGGCTGCGGCTCGGCTTTGCGATCTGCGACCGCCAGTTGGCGGCAGGCGCATCGCCGATCATCTCGGACCGTGGGCGGTGAGCGGGCCGGCGCTGGAGATCGGCGCAGCTGCACTGGCCGATCGCGAATGGACGGCCACGACGCGGCTGTGGCTGGCGGCGCGCTCGCGCGCGCTTGCCGAAATGCTGCAGGACAACGGCATGGAGATCGTCGGCGTCAATGGCTTGTTCGTGCTGGCCTAGCATGAAAGCGCGCCGGGGCACTATACGATGCGCTGCAGCGCTCGCGCATCCTGGTGCGGCCGTTCCCCGATCGCGACGGGCTGGTCCGGTTCGGCCTCTGCGCCGAAGATGCCCAGATGCGGCGCTGCGCTCCGCCATTGCAGCAATTCCTCAGGCGTGAAGCCATGCAGTCGGCCGATCCTTCTGGCCGCGCTCGTGCTCGACTGGTTCGTCGGCGATCCGGACCGGATCTGGCGGCGCTGGCCGCATCCGGTGGTCTGGTTCGGCCGCGTCGTCGGGTTCTCGACAAGCGGCTGAACCATGCGGGCGAAGCGACCGGCGCAGCAAGTGCGCGCCGGAGCCTTGCGCTTCTTCGCGATGCTTGCCGTTGCGTTGGTTGCGGGCATGATTGCTGCACGGCTTCTTGCGCCTGTTCGGCCCGCTCGGCTCGCTGCTCGAAATTTTGGTTGTCTCGATGTTGCTGGCGCAAAAGAGCCTTGCCGATCACGTGCGGGCGGTCGCGACGGGCTTGCGCGAGGGCGGGCTTGACGGCGGCAGCGCGCCGCGGTCTCGATGATCGTCGGGCGCGATCCGCACTCGCTCGACAGGGCAGGGGTCAGCCGCGCTGCAATCGAGAGCCTTGCGGAAAACTTCTCAGACGGCGTCGTCGCTCCGGCCTTCTGGTATCGCGCTGTTCGGCCTGCCGGGACTCTTCGCCTACAAGATGATCAACACGGCCGATTCGATGATCGGCCATCGCGACGGAGAAGTATCTTCATTTCGGACGCTGGTCGGCGCGGGCCGACGATGTTGCCAATTCGATTCCCGGCGCGCATGTCGGCGGCCATCGTCGCGCTCGGCGCGGCAAGCCTCGGCGGCTACGCATGGCGCGGCAAGACCTCAATGGCGCGCATGCGCGATGCCGGGCTGCACCGTTCGCCCAATGCCGGCTGGCCGGAATCGGCATTCGCTGCGGCGCTGGGCATTTCGCTGGCCGGTCCGCGCGTCTACGCCGGCGAAAGCGTCCAGCAGGCGTGGCTCAACGCGGCCGGACGCACGGAGACTCGATGCGCCCGACATCGATGCGGCGTTGAGACTCTTTGCGCGCGGTCTGTTATGCGCTGTGGGCAGTCGTCGCCGTTACTCTTGCTGGCCGGATGATCTCGATCGGCTCGGCATAGGGCGGGGTGGAGGCGAAGGCCTCGGCTGAAGGTCAGGCCCGTCCAGGCCATCTGCACGGCCCTGATCGGCCCGGCATGGCACACGACGATGGTGTCGTCGCCATGGTCCGTCCAACGCCTGCGTCACGCGAAGTCCTGCACGTCACGGAAGGATTCGCCGTTCGGGCAGGCAAGGTTGAAGGGATCGGCCAGCCACGGCTCGCTCAGGTGCCGGGGAATGTCCTTCCACGGCAGGCCCTCCCAGTCGCCCATGTTCATTTCCCAGAGGCGCTCGTCGAAGCGGATCTCGAGATCGTGCCTGAAGGCGATCGCCTCGGCCAGCTTGCGGCAGCGCAGCGCGGGGCTCGCCAGCAGCAGCCGTGCGGGCGGCGCAAGTTCCACCGCGCGCTCGATCTGGCCGTGACCGTCCTCGTGGATGTCGAGGTCCAGCCGGCCATAGCAAATGCCCGGTTCGACGCCCGGGCGCGGATGACGCAGGAAAATCACGAGACGCTCCACATCGCCGCAAGCACAACCAGAATGGCGATTTCGCAGACCTGTTCCATCGCGCCGAGCGTGTCGCCGGTATAGCCGCCGAGCCGCGAGGCGATGCGCCAGTGCAGGAACGCCGCCGCGGCAATGCCCGCCAGTGCCGCCAGCAACCCGGACCAGCCGCCGAACAAAGCCGCGATCAGGACCGCGATTACGAGCGTGCGGGCAAGTTCCGCTCGCGAGCATGCCGTGCGAGACCAGCGCGCCGGTTCCGTTTTTGCGGGCGTATGGCGAAAGGTTGAGCGCCAGCGCAATCGATCCGCGCGCCACGACATGCGCGATGACGAGCGCAGCGGCTCCGGCCCATGGCGCGAGCGTTGCCAGCGCCGCCCAGCGCAGGCCGATGGAGAAGAACAGGGCCGCCGCGCCATAGGTTCCGATGGTGCTGTCGCGCATGATCTCCAGCGCCCGCTCGCGCGAATGCGCTGCCGAACAGGCCGTCGGCGGTGTCGCCCAGGCCGTCCTCGTGCAGCGCGCCGGTCAGCGCGATGGCAGACGCGATTGCAAGCCCCGCCGCGATGACCGGCGGCAGCCAATGCGCGGCGACGAGCCAGCACCAGGGCCGGAACAAGCCCGATCAGCAGGCCGCGGCGGGAAACCAGCGCGCGCATTGGTCGAGCCGCCACGGCGCGGCATGCCGCCAGATCCGGTCCGGCAGCATCAGCCGCGTGAAGAAACCGAGGCCTGGGCCAGCTTGCCGAGTTCCGCTCATGCATCAGCCCTCCTTGCCCGAGACGCCGGCGCAGTCGAATGTCGCCATTTCGTCCAGCATGGCGCAGGCGGCGCGCAGCAGCGGGAAGGCGAGCAGCGCGCCGGTTCCTTCGCCGAGGCGCAGGTCCAGATCGACCAGCGGTTCCACGCCAAGCGCTTCCAGCATCAGGCGGTGGCCGGGTTCCTTGGAGCGGTGCGCGAAGACCACGTAGGGCATCGCGTCGGGCCGGGCGCGCAGCGCGCAAAGGGCTGCGGCAGTGGCGATGAAGCCGTCGACCAGCACGATGCCGCCGCGCGCGGCAGCGCCGATCAGCGCACCCGCCATGCCGGCGATCTCCAGTCCGCCAAACGCCGCCCAGCGCTTCCTGCGGCGAAAGCCGTCCGGGCCGCCGCGCCGCGATGCGCTTGAGGATTTCCGCCTTGCGCGCCACTCCCGGCGCATCGAGGCCGGCGCCGGGGCCGCAGAAGCTGCGTAAGGTCCAGGCCCTCGACCGCATGGGCGAGCAGTGCGGCGGACGATGTGTTGCCGATGCCCATTTCACCGAGCGCAATCACGCGGCGCCCTCCTCTACCGCGCGGGCGGCAAGACTTGCGCCGAACTCCAGCGCGCGCCGAAAGCTCGGCGCGCTCATCGCGTCCTCGTGCATGGCGTTGCGCGTGCCCTTGGCGATGTTGGCGCGGAGGAGCTGCGGGCGAATCGGGCCATCTCGCCGGCAATGCCCGCATCGATAATGGTGATCGCGATGTCGTTGGCGCGTGCAAAGACATTGGCCGCGGCGCCGCCGGCAAGGAAGTTGGCGACCATCTGCGTCGTCACTTCGCTGGGCCAGGCGGAGACGCCTTCGGCGACCATGCCGTGGTCGCCCGCGAACAGCAGCAGGCGGGCCGGGATCGGCGGCGGGCTTCAGCGTCCCTGCGCGCCCGGCGATCTGCAGCGCCAATTGTTCGATGCGGCCGAGCGATCCGGGCGGCTTGGTCTTGAAGTCGATTGCAGCCTGCACCGCCTCCAGATGGGCGGCGTCGAAAGGCCGCGATCTTGTAGCCGCTCAGCATGCACTGCGGACTGCTCCGTTGTGATTGTTACCGCCTGTCTTTATCAGGCTGCGCTTCCTTGCGGCTTTGTCCGCAGCGCCTTATGACGGCGTTCCGCAACCGGGCAACCCCGTCGGAGATCACCATGCCGTCAGGCAATCGCGCCGGCCTTCTGGGCAAGGCCGCACCGTCCATTTTCGTGCGTGCTGTGGTCGACCGGATTTCATCGGCGCGAAACTCGGGCCTGCCGCATGCCGAGCCGTTCACGTTCCTGTCGATCCGCGTGGTGCTGACGCTGGCAATGCTCGTGCCGGTGGCGCTGCTCTTCGTGCGGCGCTGGCCGGGCGCAAGCCGTTCGGCTCATTCCATGGTGACGGGCGTGCTGGTGCACGGGGTCTATCTTGGCGGCGTGTTCTTCGCGATCAGCCGGGGCATGCCGGCGGGCGTTGCGGCGCTGGTCGTCGCGCTGCAACCACTGGCGACCGCGTTTGCCGCGAGGGCTGATGCTGGGCGAAAAGCTGCGGCCGCTGCAATTGGCGGGGCTGGTCGCGGGCTTGTTCGGCGTTGCGCTGGTCGTCGCGCCACAGCTGCTCGGCGGCGTCGATGTCAGCGGCATCACGCCGGTGACGCTGGCTTCCACCTTTGCGGCGGTATCGGCATCAGCCTCGGCACGGTCTACCAGAAGCGCTTCGTCACGGGGCTCGACCTGCGGCTTGCGACGGTCGCGCAATATGTCGGCGCGCTCGTGCCGTTCCTGCTGCTGTCGTTTCTGACCGAGACGCGGCAGGTCGAGTGGACGGGCGAATTCGTGTTTGCGCTGGCCTGGCTGGTGCTGGTGCTTTCCATCGGCGCGGTCGGGCTGCTGATGCTGCTGATCCGCACCAACACGGCGTCCGGCACGGCATCGCTGTTCTACCTGGTGCCGGCGGTGACGGCGGTGATCGCCTGGTTCCTTTTCGGCGAGAAGCTGACGCCGATCCAGCTGCTGGGCATGGCGGTGGTGATGGGCGCCGTCGCGCTGGCGACGCGCGCGCCGGAAAAAATCCGGGCCCGGAACGTCAAGCCCGGGTCGCTAACCATGATGCCTTGCCGGGCCGTAAAACCCTTGCGGAAGCCGGGGCCCGTTTCGGTCACTAAATGTTTACTAGCAGTAATGCGGCCCTAATTGAATTGTGACCTGTCGTAAGGTTTCGAGGCTCGTGAACGCACAAGCACAGTTTTTCAACTGTTGCGCGCTGATGAGCTTTGCCGTGGGCGGTTCATGCTGCGTTTAAACGGGCGCCAAACGGCGCTGCAGCGGCTGGCATGCCGGCGCAAGGTCTCACTCCGGCCCGGATGAACGAGCGGTTCGACAAACGAGAAGGCCCCGCCGAAGCCGAAAGCCGATGCCGGAGCCGCGGGGTCGATACGACGACCCGCACGGCATCGGTCGAAGCGCCGTTCCGACGTCGTCGAGCGCTACGAACCACCCAAGCCCGGCACGGTCTTCACCTGGCGCAACAACTGGTCCACCCTGCCGCCGGTCATCAGCTACAAGGTCGCCGGACTGGTGAGGTCGGCGACTGGCAGTACCTCAAGCTCACCTCGGTGGGCGGGCTTAGCGAGACGGTCGAATGCCTATTACGACACTTCCGGTTTCGCCCTGAAAGGCTATCGCGACGCCAAGGACAAGGCGATGGTCACCTACAAGCCGGTCGAGGAGCGCTATCGCTTTCCGTTGAAGGCTGGCGACAAGTGGGTGACCGCCTGGAAATCCTCGATCACCGCAAGAAGCAGGAAACGGATGGCGGCGGCGTCGTCGAGGTCATGGGCATCGAGACGATCAAGCTGCCGGCCGGTACATTCCGCACGGTTCAGGTGAAGATGCCGGTTGGCCCGGGAATTGCCCAGGCGGCATGCAGCATTATCTGTGGTTTTCGCCGCAGCTTGGCGTGACGGTCAAGGAGCAGATCGGCAACGGCTCGATGAACTGGACGCAGATCCTGGAGAAGGTCCAGCTGCCGGAAAGCTGATCATTCGCAGCGCACTGTCGTGATGGCGCGGTAGGTGCCGCTTGGAAAGGTCGTCGGCTTGTTCGCGACCAGATGGATGTTCGACCCGGGTGGTGCTTGTTGCGCCGCGCAACTTCACGAGCGTGCTGCCGGGCTGTTCTGGGAAATCCCGGCCGCGGTTGATGCTTGTGCCGGAATAGGTGGTGGTGAAGGTCACTGCGTCATTGCCGCCATTGGGCGCGTCCATGAAGAAGACGGGACCATCGACCGAGATGTCGTAGTTGCGCATCGAAGCGATGTCGGCGATGCCGGGCTGGCCGCCCGCGATCTTCGAGCTGAGCTGCCTGCCATCGGTGCTTACGCCCAGTGCGCCGGACTGAACCAGCGTGATTACGCAGGCATTGTTGTTGGTGATGTTGCCCCAGAAGTTGACGTTGCCCTGTGCGGTGGAGGCGACGTTCGCAGACAGGAACAAGGCGCATGCGCCAAGCGCGAAAATGCGCGGCAAGCGCGCCAACGGGCGTTCAGACAATTTCATCAACTCCCCACGATCCTTCATTCGCATCGCAGGGTCAATTCGGCGCGGTATTGGCCAGCCGGGAACATGCCACCGTTCTTGGTGGCGACGAGTTGCGCGACAACGTTCGTTGCGCCGGGCTTGAGACGCACGGGCACATTGCCGGGGACATCGGAAAAATTCGTGGATCCGTAGCCGGAAAAAGAGGCCTTGATCACTGTAGAATCGTTTCCGCCGACGGGAGCCAGCGAAAAGCCGAGGGGGGTATCGATCGACAACGAAAAACTGCCGGTGCTGGCTACAACTTCCACCTGGCCCGGCCTGCCGCCATAGGCGATCGAGCTCAACTCGGCCTGTTCGGGCGATGGCGAAAGCTGTCCATGGCTATTGACCATGATGGCACAAAACTGGTTGCCCTTGGCGCCGCCCTGGGTCTTTGCGATCTCCTTCAAGGCGTTTTTCAAGGTCTGCTTGTCGGTTGCAGCCTCGCCTGAGGGAATGAGGCTGTCGGGCAGTTCTGCCGGCAGTTCGGCGTTCGCCGTCTGCGCGGCAACCGGCAAGGCGGCCGGCGCGGCAAGCACGATTGCCAGAAGGCTCGAGGCCAGCATCATGCGCGCTCCGAAAGCGACGGAGCGGCTTCCGGAACGGTTTGACATCACTTCTTCAGTCCTTCCATCGACCAGCCATCGTCGTCCCAATCGCTGCTGCTGCTCTTGGCGGAGGCGACCTTGATCGGCTTGGCGGGTGCTTCTTCGGCTGGCGTTTCCACCTGGGCCTTGACTACCGGGGTTTCGACGGGAGTTTCGGTCTGCGAAACCTCGACAGGCTCCTCGGCGCCGCCTTCTTCCTCGGAAACCGGGGAGATGCCGCGGGTCAGGCCCATCTGCGCAAGCTTCAACTCCAGCTCGAGACGAGCGACTTCCAGGTTGTAGAGCTTGCTGCAATCGATGCGCTTGGGCAGCTTGCCAAGCGGCACGACGATGCGGCCGTAAGCCGACATGCTCGAATTGCCGTCGTAATCCTGCTCCGGATTGCCGATGATGCCGACGTCCATGTAGGCGCCGGATCCGCCCACCGCCGAACGGCAGGTTGTGCCGTCGGCAGCGCGAACTTCATCATGGCCCTGGGAGAGGGACACTCCGGGCAGGTTGAAGCCCGAAATGTTCTGGTTGATGTAGTTGTCCTGAGCGGCGGCCTGTACGCCGGTGAGAAGCAAAGTAGACAGCAGGACTGCTGCTACTGGACACGCTCCCCTAAGAATTTTCCACATATCTGAGCCTTGATTGTTGTTGTTCTTGATTGGCCAGGAAACGGAATTGATTCAGTGCAGACGCGGATCTTGCGCGTCGCTTCGCCGGTTTGAAACGGCACGATCACGTTGACGGGGCGCGAGTTGCGTCCTGCCAGGGTAAAGTTGGCAGGCGAAACCTGCGCTTCGACCGGGTTGAAGTCCTGGTCGTAGACCTTGACCTCGATGCGGATGCGATGCTCGTAAGGATTTGCCGGATAGACCTTCAGTGCGAAGGAGTCCGAGAAGCTTTTCACTTCCCCGCGCATCGGGGACATAGCCTGCGCTGCTGCCTGGGAAGGCAGCAGCGGCAGTGCAAAGGCACAGCCAAGAAACGAAACGGATATCAGTATCTTGGTATTGAAGGTCTTCATGTCTTGTCTGTGCCTTTCTTGCACTTGGTGTTATTCGCAGCGCAGAACGACCGTACCCGTGTAGGTGCCTGCTTCGAACACGTTCGAGCCGGACTTGACGGCGGTCATGTTGACCGACACGTTGGTCGTTCCATTCGCGAGGTTGTTGGGCGTGCTGGCATTGGTGCCGGACGTGGATGTCGCGCCGGTTGCCGTATACGCGGAGGTCAGCGTTTCAGAGCTGGTGTCGGTCGACGGCTTGGACAGCAAAGGAGCATCCACGCTGATCTTGAAGCCGTTGCCGGAAGCAGCGACAGTGGCCGTACCGGCCGAACCGCCAGGCTGCGTCGAGCCCAAGGTGGTGAAGTCGGTGCTGGCGGTCAGTGTACCGGCCGAACCGATGTTGATGACGCAGGTGTGCGTGACGGTCGCATTGAACTGTACGTTTCCGGTGGCCGCAAAGGCCTGGGCCGGAAGGACTGCGAACGACGCTGTGACCTGCTCCCCGTTTTGTCCCCGGTTATAAGTTAGCCCTGTTCACTTTGTGGTCCATTCTGGGCCGGGTTGCAAATTCGTGCGGGGTGAGCCCATCGAGGCTCGTGTGCGGTCGGTTTACATTGTAGTCGATCCTCCATTCCTCGATGCTGTTGCGGGCCTGCCGGTAGCTGGTGAAGAGCTGTTCGTTGAGGCACTCATCGCGCAGCCGGCCGTTGAAGCTCTCCACAAAGCCGTTCTGCATCGGCTTGCCCGGCGCGATGTAATGCCATTCGACCTGCCGGTCTTCCTGCCACACCAACATGGCGTTCGAGGTCAACTCGGTGCCGTTGTCGGAGACGATCATGCAGGGATAGCCGCGATGCTCGGCGATGATGTCGAGCTCGCGGGCAACACGTTCGCCAGAGATCGAGTTGTCGACAATGGTGGCAAGGCATTCCCGGCTGAAGTCGTCGATGACACACAGGATGCGGAAGCGGCGACCGTCGACGAGTGTGTCGGATACGAAGTCGAGGCTCCAACGCTGGTTTGCATCCTGCGGGACCACCATCGGCGCCCTGGTGCCCAATGCCCGCTTGCGGCCGCCACGCTTGCGTACGGTGAGCAGCGACGGCGAAGCTGCACCATTTCGGGTCATCGTCGTAAGGGGGAGCGTGCCGCGGTCGTGGCGACCGGCAATGGCATGGCGCAGTACACCGTCTGTGATCGCGCCAGTTCGAACTGCATGCGCTACACCGTGCTGCGTGCAAGATAGGGAGCGGGGCGTCCCCGTCAGCACCTATGGCACAGATTTGGGTTGTGACTTAAGGAGGGTTTTGGTCTCGTCGCAGTGACGAAGGAACGACGATGAGACCCAAATCGACGAATGCGAAGGCGCCTGCCGAGCAGGTGGTGAAGGACATCCGCCGCGCGACCCGCAAGCAGCATTCGGCCGAGGAGAAGATCCGGATCGTGCTGGTCCGGCCTGCGCGGCGAGGACAGCATCGCCGAGCTGTGCCGCAGGAGGGCATCGCCGAGAGCCTGTATTACAGCTGGTCGAAGGAGTTCCTGGAGGCCGGCAAGAAGCGGCTGGCCGGCGACACGGCACGCGCAGGCCACTACCGGCGAGGTGAAGGAGCTGCGCGCCGAGGCCTGCGCGCTGAAGGAGCTCGTCGCCGATCTGACCCTCGAGAACCGCCTGCTCAAAAAAAGCATGATCGGGGATGGGGGCGACCACGAATGAGATACCCCGCCGCCGAGAAGCTCGAGATCATCCGGCTGGTCGAGGGATCGCATCTGCCGGCGCAGGCGCACCTGGCCAAGCTCGGCATCCCGCGCCACCACGTTCTACCGATGGTATGACCGCTATCGTCGAACGGCGGCCCGAGGCGCTCGAGGACCGGCCCTCGGCCCGAGCCGGGTCTGGAACCGCATCCCCGAGGCGATGCGGGAGCAGATCGTCGAACTGGCGCTGGACGAGCCGGAACTGTCGCCGCGCGAACTGGCGGTGCGCTTCACCGATACAGAAGAGCTATTTCGTCTCAGAAGCTTCGGTCTACCGCCTGCTCAAGGCCCACGACCTGATCACCAGCCCGGCCTACATCGTGATCAAGGCCGCCGACGAGTTCAACGACAAGACCACGGCGCCGAACCAGCTCTGGCAGACCGACTTCACCTATCTCAAGGTCATCGGCTGGGGCTGGTTCTACCTGTCGACCATCCTCGACGACTACTCCCGCTACATCATCGCCTGGAAGCTCTGCACCACCATGCGGGCCGAGGACGTCACCGACACGCTGGAGATGGCGCTCTGGCGGCATCGGGCTGCGACAGCGCCAAGGTCGTCCACAAGCCGCGGCTGCTCAGTCCGACAACGGCCCGTCCTACGTCGCCGGCGATCTGGCCGACTGGCTCGACGACAAGGGCATCGAGCACGTCCGCGGCGCGCCGCTACCATCCCCAGACCCAGGGCAAGATCGAGCGCTGGCACCAGACCCTGAAGAACCGCATCCTGCTGGAAAACTACTTCCTGCCGGGCGATCTCGAGGCCGCAGATCGCCGCCTTCGTCGACCACTACAACCACCACCGCTACCACGAGAGCCTCGGCAACCTGACCCCGGCCGACGTCTACTTCGGCCGCGCCGGAGCCATCCTCGAAAGGAGAAAGGATCAAGGAAAGACCATCCGAAACCGCCGCTTGCATCAGCGCAAGGCCGCATAACATCAACCCAGATGAGGCCGATGCTCCG
>CAVONR010000008.1:0-336045 GCA_963697325.1 uncultured Alphaproteobacteria bacterium
AGCACCTTGTTGACCTGGTCGCCTTGACGCCGTTCTCGGCGAGGAAGCGGGCGGTGCCGCCGGTCGCCAGCACCTTGAAGCCGGCCCGGCAAGCCGCGACCGCCGGCAGCACGCGCGGCTTGTCGTCGTCGCGCACCGAGACGAACAGCGTGCCCGAGCGCGGCAGGTCGACGCCGGCGCCGAGCTGGCTCTTGGCGAAGGCCAGCGCGAAATCGATAGTCGAGCCCCATCACCTCGCCGGTCGAGCGCATTTCCGGCCCGAGCAGCGTGTCGACGCCGGGGAAGCGGGCGAACGGGAAGACGGCTTCCTTGACGGCGATGTGCGTCAGCTTGCGCGGGTCGGGCTGGCCGCCATAGGCGCCGCGGCGTCGTCCAGCGTCTCGCCGGCCATGATGCGCGCGGCGATCTTGGCGATCGGCGTGCCGATGGTCTTGGCGACGAAGGGCACGGTGCGCGAGGCGCGCGGATTGACTTCGAGCACGTAGATGACGCCGTCCTTGATGGCGTACTGCACGTTCATCAGGCCGCCGACATTGAGCGCCTTGGCGAGCTGCTTCGTCTGGCGCTCCAGCTCGTCGAGCGTCTCGTCCGAGCAGCGAGTGCACCGGCAGCGAGCAGGCGCTGTCGCCCGAATGGATGCCGGCTTCCTCGATATGCTCCATGATGCCGGCAGACGCAGACGGTCCTTGCCGTCGCACAGGCAGTCGACATCGACCTCGATGGCGTCGGTCAGATAGGTGTCGAACAGCAGCGGGTTCTTGCCGAGCAGCGTGTTGATCTGGCCGGTCTTGTCGTTCGGGATAGTTCTGCTTGATGTCCTCCGGCACCAGGCCCGGCACGGTGTCGAGCAGGTAGGTCTGCAGCATGCCCTCGTCGTGGATGATCTGCATGGCGCGGCCGCCGAGCACGTAGGACGGGCGCACGACCAGCGGGAAGCCGAGCTCGCCGGCGACGAGGCGCGCCTGCTCGACCGAATAGGCGATGCCGTTCTTCGGCTGCGTCAGGTCGAGCTTCATCAGGAGCTTCTGGAAGCGGTCGCGGTCCTCGGCGAGGTCGATCATGTCGGGCGACGGTGCCGAGGATCGGGATGCCGGCCTTCTCCAGCGCCTCGGCGAGCTTCAGCGGCGTCTGGCCGCCGAACTGCACGATGACGCCGAGCAGCGTCGCCCTTCGCCTGCTCGGCGCGCAGGATCTCCAGCACGTCCTCGGCCGTCAGCGGCTCGAAATAGAGCCGGTCGGAGGTGTCGTAGTCGGTCGAGACGGTCTCGGGGTTGCAGTTGACCATGATCGCTTCGAAGCCGGCGTCGCGCAGCGCGAAGGCGGCATGGCAGCAGCAATAGTCGAACTCGATGCCCTGGCCGATGCGGTTCGGCCCGCCGCCGAGGATGACGACCTTCTTGCCGGTCGGAGACCTGCGCCTCCGAGCGCAGGCTGCCGGCGAAGGGCGTCTCGTAGGTCGAGTACATGTAGGCGGTCGGCGAGGCGAATTCGGCCGCGCAGGTGTCGATGCGCTTGTAGACCGGATGCACGTCGAGCCGCTCGCGCAGCGCGGCGACGTCGCTCGGCGTCGGTGCCGGTCAGCGAGGCCAGCCGCGCGTCGGAAAAGCCCATGCGCCTTCAGCATGCGCAGGTTCTCGGCATCCTGCCGGCAGGCCGTGCTCGCGGATGCGCGCTTCCATGGCGACGATGCCGTCGATCTGCTCGAGGAACCACGGGTCGATCTTGCACATGTCGTGCACCTCCTCGACGCGACATGCCCATGCGGAACGCCTGCGCCACCATGCGCAGCCGGTCCGGCGTCGGCGTGCCGAGGGCGGCGCGGATGGCGTTGCGGTCGTCGCCCTGGCCAAGGCCGGGGATCTCGATCTCGTCGAGGCCGGTCAGGCCGGTCTCGAGGCCGCGCAGCGCCTTCTGCAGCGATTCCTGGAAGGTGCGGCCGATCGCCATGACCTCGCCGACCGACTTCATCGCGGTGGTCAGCGTCGGCTCGGCGCCGGGGAATTTCTCGAAGGCGAAGCGCGGGATCTTGGTGACGACATAGTCGATCGACGGCTCGAACGAGGCCGGCGTCGCGCCGCCGGTGATGTCGTTGTCCAGCTCGTCCAGCGTGTAGCCGACGGCGAGCTTGGCCGCGATCTTGGCGATCGGGAAGCCGGTGGCCTTCGAGGCCAGCGCCGACGAGCGCGACACGCGCGGGTTCATCTCGATGACGACGAGGCGGCCGTCGGCGGGATTGACGGCGAACTGCACGTTGGAGCCGCCGGTCTCGACGCCGATCTCGCGCAGCACCGCGATCGAGGCGTTGCGCATCATCTGGTATTCCTTGTCGGTCAGCGTCAGCGCCGGGGCGACGGTGATCGAATCGCCGGTATGGACGCCCATCGGGTCGATGTTCTCGATCGAGCAGACGATGATGCAGTTGTCGGCGTTGTCGCGGACGACCTCCATCTCGTATTCCTTCCAGCCGAGCACCGATTCCTCGATCAGCACCTCGGTGGTCGGCGAGGCGTCGAGGCCGCCCTCGACGATCTCGAAGAATTCGCGCGGTTGTAGGCGATGCCGCCGCCGGTGCCGCCCAGGGTGAAGGAGGGGCGGATGATGGCCGGCAGGCCGACGTACGTCGAGCGCCTGCGGCGGCGATCGCCATGGCGTGGCCGATGTAGCGCTGCTTGCGGTCGCCCTCGCCGAGGTTCCACTCGGTTTCCAGCGCGTCGAGCGCGCTTGTCAGCGCCGCGTCGCCGGCATCTTCGGCGCCTGCTCGCTCGAGCGCCGCGCGGTGGCGGGCCTTGTCGTCCTTCTTGATCGCGGTGGCGTTGGCGAGCATCGATTTCGGCGTTTCCAGCCCGATGCGGTCCATCGCCTCGCGGAACAGCGCGCGGTCCTCGGCCTTGTCGATGGCGGCGCGATCGGCGCCGATCATCTCGACATTGTAGCGGTCGAGCACGCCCATGCGCTTGAGCGACAGCGCGGTGTTGAGCGCGGTCTGGCCGCCCATGGTCGGCAGCAGCGCTTCCGCGGGGTCGGTCCGCTCCTTGGCGATGATTTGGCCACGACTTCGGGCGTGATCGGCTCGATATAGGTGGCGTCGGCCAGCTCCGGGTCGGTCATGATGGTGGCCGGGTTGGAGTTGACCAGGATGACGCGGTAGCCCTCCTCCTTCAGCGCCTTGCAGGCCTGCGTGCCGGAATAGTCGAATTCGCAGGCCTGGCCGATGACGATCGGGCCGGCGCCGATGATCAGGATCGACGTTGATGTCGGTGCGCTTTGGCATGTTTTTCCGTCCCGTCGCCGCGCACAAAAAAGGCGGTCGGTCGTGACCGCCCCGCGCAGGCAGAATGCGTCTGTGGCTGAAGCGGCCTTATAGGGGAAGTTGACGCGGCCATGTAACCCCCGTGCGGCATTGTACCCGCACTAAATGCACCCGCGCGGAACCGGCCGTGGCGCGCAGGCGTTTGGGGACAGCGGACTTATCCGCCGAAAGGGAAAATGATGAGCTCCAGGGACGATGCCCGCGCAAAGGGCGACAAGGCCGGCCAGATGCTTCACCGCGAGGCAAAGGCAGACGAGAACAAGCGCGAAGCGGAAAAAGGCTCGCCCATGAAGAAGGGCGCGAAACGCTTCGAGGAACGCTCGCGAAAGCGCCGAGGGCAATCGCGGCTTGCCGCCGTCGGACGATTGAGCGTCGGCCTAGTCTTCGGCCGGCTCCATTTGCCTTGCCGCCTCCGCCGGGGCGGCGAGGGGCTGCGTGTCCTTGCCGTCGAAACCGCCGATGCCTACCGATATGGCATAGCTGGCAAGCTCGACGGTGCGCGGAATTTCCACCGGCTTTCCGTCGCGCCGCCCTTTTCATAATACTGGATGACGCGCTTCTTGAGACCGAGAAGGTCGGCGATGTCCTTTTGCTTCAGGCCCAGAGATTTCCGCCACGACTTGAACTCACCAGGCGTCATTGCATCCCCCGATGTTTGCGCAAGACAATCTGGTCGAGGTTTGGCACGTTTTTGTGACGCGTGTCGCAAACTGCACCACGGGGTTAATGGAAAATTTACCAGTGCGGCGGTCATCATGTGCGCTTGGCCGGTGGAGAGCCGGCGGCAACCATGGAGACGGGCATGCTTTCGCAAGTTTATCTCGGCACCGCATTTTCGCGCGAACCGGAAATGGACCTTCACCGTCACGCGACCTTTTCGTGCGGGCTGTCACGAATCGTGAGCCGCATCGCGGCCTTGTGGCGCGCGCCCGTCCGCTGACAGCACACGCCCAACAATGAAGACAGGGCGCCGCAAGGCGCCCTTTTCGTTTGTGAGCCGCGCCGCACGCTGCAACAGTTTCCATCGCGGAACGTTTGTGCTTTTGTGCGCGGGAAGGCGAATTGGCGGGAGCATCACATGCGTTGGCAGGGCAGGCGGCAGAGCACCAATGTTCGCGATATCCGGGGGCAGGGCGGCGGCGGTTTTGGCGGCGGCTTCGGCGGCGGATTTCCCGGCGGCGGCGGCCATCCGAATCCCCACGGGCGGTCCTCGCACTGCCGGTGGCGGCGGACTTGGCTGCGGCACGCTGATCGTCATCGGCATCGTCTTGTGGATGCTCGGCATCAATCCGCTCACCCTCTTGACCGGCGGGCAGATCGTGCCGACAGTCTGCCGAGACCAGATGCCGCGATCGATCGACAGGCGCCGTCAGGGCAGCACTCGCAGCGACGACGAGAAGAGCCAGTTCGTCAGCACGATCCTTGGCTCTACCGAGGAGGTCTGGAGCGGCATCTTCGAATCCTATGGCAAGGATTACCCCGCGCCCGAACTGGTGCTGTTCTCGGGCGGCGTGCAGTCTGCCTGCGGCATGGCGTCGGCCGCCTCGGGCCCGTTCTATTGCCCGGGCGACAAGAGGGTCTACATCGACCTCACGTTCTACGACCAGCTCGAACGCGAATTCGGCGCCGGCGGCGACTTCGCCCAGGCCTATGTGCTGGCGCATGAAGTCGGCCATCACGTGCAGAACATCATCGGCGTGCTGCCGGAGTTCAACCGCATGCGCCAGTCGATGGGCAAGCTGGAGGTGAACCAGATGTCGGTGCAGGTCGAGTTGCAGGCCGATTGCTTTGCGGGCGTTTGGGGGCATTACGTCGCCAAGGAAGGCTGGCTCGAACGCGGCGACCTTGAGGAGGCGATCAACGCGGCCGAGCAGATCGGCGACGACACCATCCAGCGCCGCACGCAAGGCTATGTCGTGCCCGACGCGTTCAACCATGGCACTTCGGAGCAGCGCAAGGAATGGTTCGCGCGCGGCTTCGACCAGGGCCGCATCGAGGCCTGCGACACGTTCAACGCGCGCTGATCACGGCAGGGCACGAGCTGACGATGCACCTGCTCTCATTTGGAGCAGGCGCGGTCTTCCAGGCGTTATGTCCTTGAAGGAGAACGCCATGGGCGCCATCGCCAAGACCATCACCGGAGCTTTCGCGGCGGCGGGCCTGCTCTCGTTTTCGCAGCTGCCCGAATTTGCCCAGCAGTACAGCCAGCGCCTTGGAGGCGCGATCAACGAGTTGCGCGTCATCGTCGCCGATTTTGACCGCGACGCTGCCAATTCGCAGCTGACGCGCGACGAGGCGCTGGAACAGATGCTGGGTTCGCCGACGCAGTTCGCGCGCGACCGCGGCGCCAGCATGAACCGCACGATCACCCGCTACTACCTGCTCAGCCGCCAGAGCGACGAAATGGAACGAGGCCGATCCGCTGCTGCGCCCGCTCTTCATGCTGCAAACACCCGATGCGACGCTGGTGGAAGGCGCGTGGAGCGATTTCAAGCCGGCGCTGCCGGTGACGACGCCAGGCGCTGTGTATGGCGGCGGCGGGCGCGTTGATGGCAATGACGATCGCCCGGCTGCTGGTGGGCGCCGGACGCGGTTTCAACAGTGCGTGCAGGGGAGCGGCGAAGCGGGCTGCGCAGGACCGGAACGGTCGGCGGCGTGCGGGTCGAGCGGGCGGCCGCACGCCGCCCGGCCTGATCGCCTAGCGATCACAGAGCGAGGTTCGTCTTCGTCGCGGAAAGCGAGGACGCGCTGCCGTCATGCAATTCCGCCGAGGCGATCCATGACGTCGGAATACATGCGAGTCGCGCTGCGACCGGCGGGCAATTGCGCCGAGCGCGGCGCCGATCTGTTCAGGCCGTGCCTCGGCCAGATCGGCTCCGGAAATGCACTGGAGTTTCGATGCAGCATGTCATTGTATTCAACCTTTCGCGGCGGCTGGCTCTTGATGGCCAGGCCGCCCATTGCGGTAAATGGATCACTGGAACTGTCCCCCTATATGGGAATGACAATCCAGCTTTTCAGCACAGCTACGCGCCATTTTGATGGCGGTGCGATGAATTTGCGGTGAACGGTTGCGTGAATCAGCGTTCGGCGATCTTTTCCATGCCTTTGCGCTCGCGGATCAGATTGGCGAAGCGGCGGAAGAGATAATGGCTGTCCTGCGGGCCGGGCGATGCCTCGGGGTGATGCTGGACGGAAAACACCGGATCGACCCTTCAGCGCGATGCCGCAATTGCTGCCGTCGAACAGCGAGACATGCGTCTCCTCGACATTGGCCGGCAGGCGTGGATGCATCCACCGCAAAGCCGTGGTTCATCGACACGATCTCGACCTTGCCGGTGGTGTGGTCCTTCACCGGATGGTTCGCGCCATGATGGCCCTGGTGCATCTTCACGGTCCGCGCGCCGAGCGCCAGCCCCAGCATCTGGTGGCCAAGGCAGATGCCGAATACCGGCACGTCCTTGTCGAGCACGCCCCTGATTGCGTCGATCGCATAGGCCGAGCCGGTCGCGGCCGGGTCGCCCGGTCCGTTGGAGAGGAATACGCCGTCGGGCTTGTGCGCGAGGATTTCTTCTGCGCGTCGCGGTTGCGGGCATTACGGTGACGTGCGCGCCCAGCCCCGCCAGCAGGCGCAGGATGTTGCGCTTGATGCCGTAGTCGACCGCCACGATGTTGAAGTCGGCTGCGCCCGGCTTGCCGTATTTGCCGTCTGCGCCCTCGATGTCCCAGTCCCATGGCAGCTCGTCCCAGGTCGAGCTCTGGCCGGAGGTGACCTCGATCGCAAGGTCGGCGCCCTCCAGGCCCTTCCAGCTCGGCGGCGAGCTTCTTCAGCGCCTCGACGTCGAAATTGCCTTCCGGATCATGGGCGATCACCGCATTGGCAAGACCCTTGTCGCGGATGATGCCGGTGAGCGCGCGCGTGTCGACGCCGCTCATCGCGACGATGCCGCGCGACTTGAGCCAGTCGTCGAAATGGCGAACCGCGCGCCAGTTGGACGGATCGGTGATGTCGGCCTTGAACACAGCGCCCGGCGACGCGCGCCTGCGCTGCCGGTGTTGAGCGTCTCCACGTCGTCTTCGTTGACGCCGACATTGCCGACATGGGGAAAGGTGAAGGTGACGATCTGGCCGGCATAGGAGGGGTCGGTCAGTATTTCCTGATAGCCGGTGATTGCGGTATTGAAGCAGATCTCCGCCTGGCGCACGCCGGTTGCGCCAGCGCCCTTGCCCTCGATGACGGTGCCGTCCGCAAGCACGACAAGTGCGGTCGGCTTGGTAGTGGTCCAGGGTTGGCTTGGCATGGGCGTGGTTCCATCGCATTGCGCGGCGCGCGTCCCCGGCGTGCAATCGCGCGCGGGACGGTTCCGGATTCGTTCAGGCTGAAGCGGCAAACTAGTCGAAGCGCATGCGACCCGTCAACCCGCAAGCGCCGGCCTAAAAGACGTTATCTTTCAATTGCTTGCACATTAAAGCGGGGATTGTGCCTTGTACCGGCCTCGTCTATGCTCGCCGCTTGCCAGGAGAATTGCTTATGCGCGAACAGATATCACAGGCACTGACGAAGGCCCAGAAGGAGCAGGACAGGCTGCGCGTCGCGACGCTGCGGCTGGTCAACGCGGCAATCCAGGATCGCGACATCGCCAATCGCGGAAAGGGCAAGGAACGGGCCGACGATGCGGAGATTGCCGACCTGCTTGCAGAAGATGATCAAGCAGCGCGAGGAGAGCGCGCGGCTCTACAAGGAAGGCGGACGGCCGGAACTGGAGGCGAAGGAGACTGAGCGAGATCGAGATCATCCGCGAGTTCCTGCCCGCGCCAGCTATCCGAGGCGCAGACCGGCGAGGTGATCGCCAAGGGCATCGCCGAGACAGGCGCCGCCTCCGTCAAGGACATGGGCAAGGTGATGGGCTGGCTGAAGGAGCACTATCGCGGCCAGATCGACATGGCCAAGGCAGGGCCGCTGATCAGGCAGAAGCTCGGCGGCTGACCGCCGAGCTTTCACGTTCAGTTGTCGCGGTCGCCGTGACCATCGCCCAGGGCCGCATGTGCCTGCGGCAGCGGCTTGTAGATCGACACGATGATGCCGCCCGCAAGGATCGCCAGGGTTATGGTCAGCGACCAGCCGGCCGACAGGTGTCCCAGCTCGAAGAACTTCTCGATGAAGATCTTCGATCCGATGAACACCAGCACCAGGGCCAGCGCGTATTTCATGTAGTGGAACTTGTCGAGCAGAGCCGACAGGGCGAAGAACAGCGCGCGCAGGCCCAATACCGCGAAGATGTTGGACGTGAAGACGATGAACGGATCCTGCGTGATCGAGAAGATCGCCGGTATCGAGTCGACCGCGAAGATGATGTCGGCGACGTCGATGACGACCAGCGCCACCAGCAACGGGGTGATGTGCCAAACGATGTTGCCGGTCTTGTCGGCCTCGCGAACCATGAACGCGTCGCCGCGCAGGCCGGGCGTGATGCGGAAATACTTGCGCATCAGCTTCAGCGCGGGATTGCCCGAGACGTCATATTCGGAATCGGCGTCGAACAGCATCTTGACGCCGGTTCCGACAAGAAAGATCGCGAAGAAGTAGAGGATCCACTCGAACTCGGAGATCAGCGCCGCGCCGGCAAAGACGGCCGCGCCGCGCATGACGATGACGCCAAGAATGCCCCAGAACAACACGCGGTGCTGGTATTCCCGCGGGATGGCGAAGTAGTTCATGATGATCGCCATCACGAACACGTTGTCCATCGACAGGCTCTGCTCGATGACGAAGCCGGTCAGGTACAGGAACGCGTCCTGCGAATTGCGGTAGTACCAGATGAACAGCGAGAACAGCAGCCCGAGCGAGGCATAGAAGCCGTAGAGCTTGAGGCTCTCCTTCATGCCGATGACGTGGGATTTGCGGTAGAAAACTCCGAGGTCGAGGACCATCAGGAAGGTGATCAGGGCCATGAATCCGGCCCAGAGCCAGACCGGGGTTCCCATCCAATCCGACATAAAGAAAGCCATGTAATATTCCGATTTGAATGTGTGGCGGGTCACCGCCGCGTGTCAGGGGAGCACGGATCGAAGATGCCTGTGCACCGCCACCGTGCTGGCGATGTAACCTCAAACCCCGGTGACTTCAAGCGCGCAGGGTCTGCGGCCGAGGGTTTTTTGCCACGATTTGCGGGCTATCAGACTAAACGCATGAAGGAAATTGTCGCCGATTTCATGCAAACCGGCGGCGATATATTCCATAAGAAAAAGGCTGCCCGGTTCCAACCCACGAGAAACCGGGCAGCCGGCCGAGCCTTCGAAATCGGGTCGTTTGGGGCGTCCCCGGCTCAAGCCACACCGACTATCCAAGCATGAGAGGCAATAGACAATCCCCTCAAATTGGGGAGAGGCACTGCCAAAAAATGCAACTTGAGATTAAAAAGACAAGTCAAATGAAAAAAACTTGCCGGAAATTCGCCGTGATCTCACGTGATCTGCTTCGGAGAATTGTTAAAGTTTGCACGGCAAACTGTGGGAGGAGCGCCATTCGGGCGCGGTTCAAGGCGGGTCATGACTGCGGCAGTTGAATTTCCAGGCGAGACGACGCGGCGCGCCGTGCTGACGGGCGGCGGCGCGCTGGCGCTGGCGCTGCTCGGCGGATGCGCGTCGAAGCGCGAGGCCGGCTCCAGCCACGCCGGCATGCGGCCTTCGCAAGCGCAGCCGCTGCAGTTCAATCCGGTGGAAGGCATGGCGGCGATCAACGCCACGCGCCGCAAGCATCTGCTGGGCGCTTTCGAGATGGATCCGCGCCTGCAGCAGGCGGCGCAGAACCATGCGGATTATCTGGCGCGCACGGGCGAGTTCGGCCACGAGTTCGGCGGCGAGACGCTGTTCCCGCGGCGGATCGCGGCTGTCGGCTTCGAGGGATCGGCGGGGGAAAATCTCGGCGTCAATTACGGATCGATCGAGGCGGCCATCGATGGCTGGCTCAATTCGCCCAAGCACCGGGCAATCTTCATGCGCCGCAATTACGATCGCGGCGGCATCGCCTATGCGTTCAACGTGTCGGGGAAGAACCCGCAGCGCACGCATTACTGGGTGATGATCGTCGGCGAAAATCCGCCGCCGGGAATGCGCATGGGCCCGATGATCCGCCGGATCTAGTCCCGATCCAGTCCGGATTTAGGCAGCGTGCACCGCGTCTTCAGCGCGCGCCATTCCCAGCACCTCGTTCAGCAGGTCCAGATCGACCGGCCCGATATCCGCGATGGTGTGGTAGAGGTCCGCGCCGGAAATGCCGTATTTGCGTAGCTCCAGCACGACATTGAGCACATCTTGCTGGCGGGTGAGACGGGGCTTTCTCGTATGTTCGACCATGAATGCTCCTCCATGGGCAGAACGTGAACAAACATGGTTAACGCTGGGTTAATAACTGTTAATTTTTGAACTTTTTTTGTGCCGTGCCGGGCCTGCCAGAGCGCTATCCCCCCTAAATTTGGGGAGTGGTCTGGCAGCTCGGCCCGGGATTACATCTTCACCGAGTGGGGTGAGGCGCGGCGCAGCCGAGGCGGCCCGGTGGAGCCTTGCCAGAGCCGAACGCCCGGAGCCATGCGACGGCCGCGGGACCGCAGGCGGCGACATGCAGGCGCTGCGCAACCGGTTCGACACCAATGGCGACGGCCGGCTCACTGCCGCCGATGCCGCCTTCGGCGACTTCAAGATCATGGTGACGCTGGCGAACGGGGCGACCCGCTCCATGACCATTGCCGAGGCGGGCATTACGGGGATCGACTTGTTGCCGAACGCCGCTCGCACGCAATTCGCCGACGGCTCGCGCCTCACCCCGCCCTGAAAGCTTCCCGCGCCCGCCGCCGGGCCTGCCAGCGGATAAAGCCCAGATAGGCAATCTGCGCCAACTGGCGGATACCGGGCACGGCGAAAATCCAGTGAAACAGCCGGAAGCCGGGCAGTTCGCGCCATATGCGCGCGAAGGCGTCTACGCCCACATGCCAATCGCTCCCGCGCACTGCGCCAAGTTCGCGCACATGAAACCGGCCGAGCAGGTCGGCGCGGCTCTTGCCCGGCGGGCAATTCGGGTCGGCAAGCTGCGACGATGTCGGTCCAGGCGATGCGGGCAGCGCGGTCCACGCGGCGGTAGAAGGCGATCTCCAGCCGGCAAACCGGACAATCGCCATCATGGAAGACTTCGATCCTGTTGGTCATGCACAGCCCCCTTGCCGATTGTCACGAGATAGCGCCGCTTCAGCCGAATCAACCGGGCGCGCTCAAATGCCGCTCTCGCGCGCGGGCGGCAGTTCGAAGCCGATCTCCAAACCGCCGAGCGGGGAGGGGGCGGCCTCCAGTTTCGAGCCATAGGCTTCGAGGATGTCGCCGGCAATGGCGAGGCCAAGGCCGCTGCCGCCGGCTTTCTCGTCCAGCCTGATGCCGCGCAGGAGGATGGCGTCGAGCTTGCCGGGCGGCACGCCGGGGCCGTCATCGGCGACGGACAGATGCAGGGCATTGCCGCGCCGCTTCGCGGTGAGCGTGATCATGGAGGCGGCGTGGCGGCTGGCGTTTTCCAGCAGATTGCCGATGACGTCGTTGAAATCATCCGCGCCCATGCCGGCAATCGCGCCATCCGGAATTTCGAGGCGGTAGTCGAGTTCCTCGCGGCCCGGCAGGCGCGAAAGCGTGGCGACGAGGCGCTCCACCTGCGGGCGCACCTTGACGGTTGAGCCCATCTGCCCGGCAGCGCGGCGGCGCGAAAGCGCCAATTGCCGCTCGATATGGCGGCGCATGATCTGCGAGACGCTGTCGATATTGGCGGCGGTTTCGTTGTCGCCCTTTTCGCGCAGGCGGCGAATGTCTCCTGCCAGGATCGTCAGCGGCGTCTTCAGCCCGTGCGCGAGGTCGGCGGCGCGGTTGCGGGCCTGCTCCATCTCCTTTTCCTTGTCCGCCAGCAGCGTGTTGATTTCATCGACCAGCGGCAGCACTTCCTCCGGCAGGTTGCGCGTCAGCCGCGCGGTCCTGCCCTCGCGGATCTGCGCAATGCCGCCGCGCAGGCTGTCGAGCGGGCCGAGCCCCAGGCGCACCTGCAGCAGCAGTCCGCCGAACAGCAACAGCCCCAACAGGGCCAGCGCCACCACCATCTCCACGCTGAAATCGGCCTGCAGCGCGTGAATGTCGGCAAGGTCGATGGCAACCGCAATGCGCACCGGAACGGGATTTGCGGCATCGCCCAGTTCGATGCGGCGCTCGCGCACCATCAGGCTCTGCTCGCGCGGGCCTTCGATGTAGTGCGTGTGGAAGACGCCAAGCGCAGGCTTGTCGGTGGGCAACTCCAGGCTGTCGTCCCAGAGCGACTTCGAGCGCAGCAATTGCCCGTCCGCTTCGTCCAGCACCTGCCAGTAGAGCCCGTCAAACACCATGTTGAAGCGCGCGTCGGCCAATTCCACCGGCAGCGTGATTGCACCATTGGCGTCGATCGTCAGATTGCCGGCAATGCGCGAGACGTGGTTGTCGAGCTCGTCCACGATGCGGCGCGAGACGTGCCGCTCGAACAGGGCCGAGAGCAGCAGCCCGGTCAGCACCAGCGATACGAGAATGCCGCCAAAGGCGAAGAGCAGCAGGCGGCGGCGCAGCGATTGGGCGTTCAACTCTCGCCCCCTTCGCCGCCGATCATGTAGCCATAGCCGCGGCGAGTGTGGATGGCCTGCGGCCCCAGCTTGCGGCGCACGCGTGCGACCAGCGCCTCCACGGCATTGGATTTGCGCTCGTAGAGATCGCCGTGCAATTGCTCGGCCAGTTCCTGCTGCGGCACGATCCGGCCAAGGTGGTGCATCAGATATTGCACCAGCCGGTATTCCTGTGGAGACAGCGCCACCGGAACGCCATTGCGGGTGACGCGCATGCGGCGGCTGTCGAGCGTGATCTCGCCCGCCGTGATGTTTGGCGCGGCATTGCCGGCGTGGCGGCGCAGCACGGCGCGCAGGCGCGCGATCAGCTCGTCCATTTCGAAGGGCTTGGGCAGATAGTCATCCGCGCCCGCCTCGATGCCCTCCACGCGCTCGGTCCAGGAGCCGCGGGCGGTGAGCACGATGATGGGGAAGTCGCGGCCGGCGGTGCGCCATTTCTTCAGGATGGCAAGGCCATCCATGCCGGGCAGGCCAAGGTCGAGGATTACCGCGCTGAAGTTCTCCGTGTCGCCGCGAAACCAGGCGTTTTCGCCGTCCGGCTCGATCTCGGCGACATAGCCTGAGGCATCGAGCGCCGCAGCGACGTCCGCTGCAATCCGCCTGTCGTCTTCGGCCACGAGGATGCGCATGGTCAGTCGACTTCCTCATTCAGGATGGCCGCGTTGCGCGGATCGACGTGAATTTCGTGGCGGCGTCCCGACGCGTCTATGTAGCGGATCTCGTAGACCTGCCGGCCATCGTCGTTCTCGAATTCGACCTCGACAATGTCCGCGCCGATCTGCGGGCGCAGCCTGTCGAGGATCGACGCCAGCGGCAGGATCTCGCCCGATTGGCTCGCCTCATAGGCCTCGTCGTGTCCGCGGCGCTTGTCGTCGCCAAACGCGGGCATGCAGGCCAATGCCGCCGTTGTGGCGGCAAGGACCAGTGCGGCGGATTTGCGGGCAAGATTGCGCATGGGCCTTCCGTATCGCTCTCAACATTACCGGATGCTGACAACGGGCATCAGCCGCCGGTAATGCGCGCTGCGGCATACCGGTGTTGTCGAAACCGGAGGACGGCCATTCGCCCCCTCCACAATACCGGAGAACATACATGAGAAACTTCAAGATCGTCATGGCCGCAATCGCCGCAAGCGCCGCAATGTCGGCCCCGGCATTCGCCGAATTGAACGAAGCTTGCGGCGATGCCCCGCAGGCGCAGTGGATGAGCAAGGACGACATGACGGCAAAGGCCACCGCGCTTGGCTATGAAGTGCGCCAGGTGAAGGTCGAAGGTAGCTGCTACGAAGTCTACGGCATCAAGGACGGCCAGAAGGTCGAAGTAAACTTCAACCCGGTCACCGGCGAGCCGGCCGGCAAGGCGGATGAAGACTGATGTCGGAGACCTCCGCGCAAACCATTTCCAGCGGTGATACGCCGCGGGACATGGTGCGGGTCTGGGACCCGTTCGTGCGCATGTTCCATTGGTCGCTGGTGATCCTTTTCGCCGCCGCCTTCGTGACGGGCGACGAATGGGAGAAA
Organism: uncultured Alphaproteobacteria bacterium; assembly: GCA_963697325.1. Taxonomy (GTDB): domain Bacteria; phylum Pseudomonadota; class Alphaproteobacteria; order Rhizobiales; family Rhizobiaceae; genus BOKV01. Next base: position 14,505 of record CAVONR010000008.1, read on the forward strand.
CTGCACCTGCCCATCGGCTATGCGGTTGCCGGGCTTGTTGCGGCCCGCGTCATCTGGGGCCTGATCGGGACGCGGCATGCCCGCTTCTCCGATTTCGTATTCGCCCCGGCGACGACGCTCGGTTTCATTGCCGACACCATGCGGCTGAAGGCGAAGCGTTATCTCGGCCACAATCCGCTGGGCGGGCTGATGGTGATCGCGCTACTGCTGGCCATCGCCGGAATTTGCACCACCGGCTACATGATGACCACGGATGCGTTCTGGGGCATCGAGTGGGTCGAGGAAACGCACGAGGCGCTGGTTTACGGCACGCTCGTTCTCATTGCGCTGCATGTCGCAGGCGTGATTTTCGCCAGCGTCGAGCATTCCGAGAACCTGGTGCGCTCTATGGTCACCGGCCTCAAGCGCCGCAAGTAGCTTCACACCTGAAATCCGCGCCCGTTCGCCACGGGCGCGGCTTGTTAACGGGGCAGATACCCCCCGCCTGTTGGCGTCGTCACGATCACCGCCTCGCCCGCGACCACCGATGTCTGGTCGGCGTGCTTGAGCATTTCCAGCGTGCCGTCGAGGCGGCGGATCTGCGTCATGCCGACCTCGCCGTCGCCGCCGCCCGCGAGCCCGGAAGGCGGGCGCTTGCGGTGCGAGGAGAGAATTGCGCAGTCCATGTCCTCCATGAAGCGCACCACGCGCCGCGTGCCGCCGCCGCCATGAAAGCGGCCCTTGCCGCCCGAGCCCTTGCGGATCGAGAACTCCTCCAGCACCACCGGAAAGCGCATTTCCAAGATCTCGGGATCGGTCATGCGCGTGTTGGTCATGTGGGTGTGGACGGCGTCGGCGCCGTTGAAGCCGCGCCCGTCATTCATGCGGCCGGCCGGCGCGCCGGAGCAGATCGTCTCGTAGTTCTGGTATCGCTTGTTGCCATAGGTGAGGTTGTTCATCGTGCCCTGCGCATTGGCAACCGCGCCCAGCGCCTGCAACAGGCAGTTGGTGACGTGCTGGCTGGTCTCGGTGTTGCCGGCGACGACGGCCGCCGGATAGGACGGCTTCAGCATGCAGCCTTCGGGAATGATGATGCGGATCGGCTTCAGGCAGCCGGCGTTCATCGGAATCGGCGCTTCCACCATCAGGCGGAATACGTAGAGCACGGCGGCGCGCGTCACCGGCTCCGGCGCGTTGAAGTTGTTCTTTTCCACCAGCGAAGTGCCGGTGAAATCCACCGTCGCCTCGCGCTTGTCCTTGTCGACCGTGATCTTGACCTTGATGGTCTGGCCGGTATCGGTCGGGTACTGCGCCTCGCAGTCCGACAGCGCCTCGATGACGCGGCGAACGCTTTCCTCGGCATTGTCCTGCACGTGGCCCATATAGGCCTTGACAGTCGGCAGGCCGAAATGGGCGACCATCTTGCGAAGCTCGATCACGCCCTTCTCGTTGGCGGCGATCTGCGCCCGCATGTCGGCCATGTTCTGCGCCGGATTGCGGGCGGGCCAGGGATGGGAGGTCAGCAGCTCGATCATCTGCGCCTCGCGGATGATGCCCTTGTCGACCAGATGGAAATTGTCGATCAGCACGCCTTCCTCGTCCACATGGGTGGCGCGGGGAGTGGCGCTGCCCGGAGCCATGCCGCCGATATCGGCATGGTGGCCGCGCGAGGCGGTCCAGAACAGGATTTCGCTGTCGCTGCCTTCGGCGAAGACCGGCGTCACCACCGTGAGGTCCGGCAGGTGCGTTCCGCCATTATAGGGAGCGTTGAGCACATAGACGTCGCCGGGTCGGATATGGCCCTTGTTCTTCTCGATCACGGTTTCGACCGAGCGGTCCATGGAACCCAGATGCACCGGCATGTGCGGTGCATTGGCGACCAGCGATCCGTCGGCCGCGAACACCGCGCAGGAGAAATCCAGCCGCTCCTTGATGTTGACCGAATAGGCGGTGTTCTGGAGCGTCACGCCCATCTGCTCGGCGATCGACATGAAGAGGTTGTTGAACACTTCCAGCATCACCGGGTCCGCGCCCGCGCCGGACTTGCCGGTGCCGATCGCGGCTTCGCGCTGCTTGGCGGAGATGCGGGTCAGCACGACATGGCCGGGCGCGTTGATCTGCGCCTGCCACTCCGGCTCGACGACGATGGTCTGGTGCGGCTCGATGATCAGCGCCGGTCCGATGACGCGGTTGCCCGGCTTCAGCGCGCCGCGCATGTGCACGCCGGCCTTGCGCCATTGCCCGCCGGTGAAGACCTCGACTTCGCTCGCGGGGGCCGCGATGCGCTCGTCCAGCGCCGATAGCGGCTCGTCTATGCCTGCGCCGCCGCCGACCGATTTCAACCTCCACCGCCTCGACGATCAGAACCTTGTTTTCGAAGGTGAAGCCGAACTGGCGGCGATGCATTTCCTCGAAGGCGCGCCGCATGGCGTCGATGCTTTCGAATGCCACCGGAATGGGCGTGTCGGTGCCGTCATAGCGGATGTGCACACGGAAAAATGATGTGGTCTCTGAAGCGCTTACGCCCTGCGACTGCAGTTCCGATTCCGATTCAAGCTGAAGTTTCGCCAAAGAGTCAGAAATGACTTCATGTATTGATTCAGACAATGGCTGGATCAGCGCCTGCGTGCGGTGGGCGCGGATGCTCGCAAGGCCCATGCCGTAGGCGGACAGAATTCCGGAGAAGGGGTGCAGCAGCACGGTCTGCATGCCGAGCGCATCGGCGACCGCGCAGGCATGCTGTCCGCCCGCCCCGCCGAAGCAGTTGAGCGCGTAGCCGGTGACGTCATAGCCGCGGCTGACGGAAATCTTCTTGATGGCGTTCGCCATGTTCTCGACCGCGATGCGCAGGAAGCCGTCGGCGACTTCCTCCGGGCTGCTGCCGGCGGTCCTGGCAAGCGAAGCGAACTTCTCGCGCACGACGGCGTCGTCGAGCCTCTGGTCGCGCGCGGGTCCGAAGATCGCGGGGAAGAATTCCGGTCGCAGCTTGCCGACCATCACATTGGCGTCGGTCACCGCAAGCGGTCCGCCGCGCCGGTAGCAGGCCGGTCCCGGATTTGCCCCGGCGCTGTCGGGTCCGGCCTGGAAGCGTCCGTCCTTGAAATGCAGGATCGAGCCGCCGCCCGCGGCCACGGTATGGATGCGCATCATCGGCGCGCGCATCCGCACGCCCGCGACTTCCGTCTCGAAGGCGCGCTCCAGTTCGCCGTCGTAATGGCAAACATCGGTGGAGGTGCCGCCCATGTCGAAGCCGATGATCTTGTCGAAGCCGGCGATGCGCGCCGTCTCCACCGCGCCGACGACGCCGCCCGCGGGACCGGAGAGGATTGCGTCCTTGCCCTGGAAAAGATCGGCCGCCGTCAGTCCGCCGGACGACATCATGAACATGAGCTTGGGGCCGTCACCCCTCTTCCCCGCAAGGGGGGAGTGGGAAGAGATGCCCAAATCCTCGGCGACCTGTCGAACATAACGCGACAGGATCGGAGAGAGGTAGGCATCGACTACCGTCGTGTCGCCGCGCCCGACCAGCTTGACCAGAGGCGAGACCTCGTGGCTGACCGAGACCTGCGAGAAACCGGCAGCCCGGGCGAGCCTCGCCGCGAGCTGTTCATGCCGGGGATATTTCCATGAATGCAGGAATACGATGGCCAGCGCGTCGAAGCCCTCGGCCTTCAGGCTCGCCAGCGCCTCCTTGATCTCGCGCTCGTCGGCGGGTGCTTCAACGGTTCCGTCCGCAAGCACGCGCTCGCCTATTTCGATGACGCGCGAATAAAGCAGTTCCGGCTTGATGATCTCCTTGGCGAAGATGTCGGGGCGCGCCTGGTAGCCGATCGCCAGTGCATCGCCAAACCCGCGCGTGATCAGCAGGGCGGTGCGCTCGCCCTTGCGCTCCAGGAGCGCGTTTGTGGCTACGGTCGTGCCCATCTTGACCGCGCCGATGCGGTGCGAGGGGACGGGCTCGCCGGCCTTGACGCCGAGCAGGTCTCGGATGCCCTGCACCGCGGCATCGCGCCAGGCTTCGGGGTTTTCGGACAGAAGCTTGTGCGCGTGCAGGCCTCCATCAGGGTCGCGTCCGACGATGTCCGTGAAGGTGCCGCCGCGATCGATCCAGAAGTCCCACTTGCCCGGGTTTGCCATGAAAGCCTGCCATTGTTTCCAAACGTCAGCCATCATGCCGACATGTTCGCCGCACTATTGTACCGGCGCTGAATCGCTTGCAAGAGCGGTGATCGCGACGGGAGAGAGCGATGCTGAAATTTGCCTTGCCATTCGTGGCGTTCGCCATATTCGAGATCATGACCTTCGGGGGAGGCGGCGACATCGCCGCGGCAAGCGAGCGCCTCGAAGGCAGCGAATGGGGCATGAGCGGCGAGGACAAGCCGTTCATCCAGTTCGGCGCAAACGGGCGGGTCTCCGGCAATTCCGGCTGCAACCGCTTTACCGGAGCATACGAGATCGCCGAAGACGGTTCGATCAAGATCGGGCCGCTCGCTTCCACGCGCATGGCGTGCCCGGAACCGGAAATGGCGGCGGAAACGAAGTTCTTCGCCATGCTGGACGAGGTGCGCAGCTTTGAACGCGTTGGCAAGCGCCTCGCACTTCGCAATACCGAGGGCGAAGTGCTGATGGAACTGGCACAGCGCGATGCCGACTGACGGCAACATGCCTGTCCGATATCCGCTAGAAAGTTGAAATAACTTCGAAAGCCGGAATTCGGCCACAAAGCGGTCCAAACTTCTCCCTTAACGGCAGGTATCCAGGGATCATTGAAGTTTTGCAAAGAGCCGAAAGCAGGCTCGCACAGGAGCAGTCCCATGGAAAAGTTGTTTTACGTCCTTGCCTACGCAGCCCTTTATGCATCGGCGGCATTTGAGTCGGTCATCGAAGAAGACGAGACGTTTGCAGACCAGTCCGCAGCCTGATTTTCCGCTGAGCAGGTAATATCCGGCCTGTTGCAGCGCAGCAGGCTTTCCCCTTCTCCAGTACTTGGCTATTAAACGCCAATGACCGTCTGGAGCCGCGTTTCCGAATTCGTTTCGTCCGCGCCCGCCGCCGCACTCTCGGCGGTGATCGAAACCGTCCGCACCGTTCTCGAGGGCGATCCGGCAACACGCCGGCAGGTTTCATTCTCAATCGCCATCATCGCGCTTTCGGCGAAGATGGCGAAGGCCGACGGGGTCGTGTCAAAGGCCGAGGTCGATGCCTTTCGCGACATCTTCGAAATTCCCGCAGCCGACGCCGCACATGTTGTCAGGCTCTATAATCTTGCGAAAAAAGATGTTGCGGGTTTCGGCGCCTATGCGCGGCGCATCCGCGACCTTTTCCCTGGCGACGAGGCGATTCTCGTCGATGTGATGGACGCGCTTTTCCACATCGCCAAGTCCGACGGCATGGTCCACGAAAAGGAAATGGATTTCATGGACCGCATCGCCCAGGTCTTCGGGGTGGAGGGCAATGCGTATGAGCGGGTGCGGCTGCGCCACATGCACCCTGAAGACGGCAATCCGTACGAGCTGATCGGGGCTTTGCCGCAGTGGAGCAATGAAGAACTCAAGTCCTTTTACCGAAAGCTGGTGCAGGAGAACCACCCCGACCGGCTGATTGCGCGCGGCGTGCCGGAAGAATTCATCGCCATCGCCAATGCCCGGCTTGCCGTCGATCAACACGGCATGGGCTTCCATACGCACGGAGCGGGGGCTGTGAATACCGGCGGGCCGGTCGATACCCTTGTTGCGTGCCAATGGCGCGGCGCGATCAATCACGACGAGCGTGTGCGGCAAGATCGAATTGCTGGTGCTGCACTATACCGGGATGCAGTCGGAAGAAGGCGCCCTGGACTGGCTGTGCCGGCAGGAGAGCCGGGTATCATGCCACTACTTCGTCTTCACCGACGGAACCGTGGTGCAGTCGGTGCCGGAGCAAAAGCGGGCATGGCATGCCGGCGCTTCAAGCTGGCGTGGCATGGACGATCTCAACTCGCGCTCGGTTGGCATCGAGATTGCAAATCCGGGGCATGAATTCGGCTACGTTACCTTCCCCGACGCGCAGATACGCGCCGTGATCGAACTGTCGCGCGACATCGTCGAGCCGCAACGGCATCGAGCCGCGCAATGTCGTGGCGCATTCCGACATCGCACCCGCGAGAAAGCAGGATCCGGGCGAGTTGTTCCCGTGGCGCAGGCTTGCCGCGGGTGGCGTCGGGATTTGGGTGCCGCCCTCGCGCGAATACGAGGGGCCGGTCCTTCGCGAGGGCGATAGCGGCGAGGGTGTGCTTTCGCTTCAGGGCGATCTTGCCAGGTGGGGTTTCGGCATCGAGGCGAGCGGCCAGTTCGACGCGGCGACGGCTGCCGTGGTGCGGGCATTTCAACGTCATTATCGGCCGGCCAGGATTGACGGCCAAGCCGATGCATCGACCCGCAAGACGCTCGCACCGGCTGCTCGGATCCTTGCCCAAAACATGATGTTTGATTTGTAACATCTTGAAACATGAGTTGAATTCACCGCCACATTCCTGCCTTCCATGGTTGCGACTTCATGCTTGCCACAGCGTCCGGTAAGCGGGCTTGGGGGCATTTAGGGAAGCGCGGCGGAAGCACGGCACAAGAGCTGCAAGTCATCATGGCTTGGCCGGGGTTGCCAGGCGGGCAAGATCCTGCCGCCGGAAATGGTTCGGAACGGGATGTTCCGGATGTCCGGCCCGACGCAGAAAAGAAGGAAATCAATCATACATGCAGACTTTTCATCGCGCGGTGCAAACCGCGGGCGCAATGCTTGTGATCGGCGCCCTGGCAGTATCCACGGTCAATGCCGCACCGTTGAAAACCGATGAAGCGGCCAAGGCGGCCGCCATCGAGCGGGCAAATGCCATTTTCGGCAAGCTGCAGTTCTTCAAGCCGATCGAACCGCAGGGCGGCACGGGCGACAAAGGCAGGCGCAAGCGCGGTCAAGGCGGTCAAGGGACCGGCGAACCTGAACGGGCTGATCGCCAAGTATGCCGCGGCTGAAGGCGTTCCGGTTGCGCTCGCCCATGCGGTTATCCGCGTGGAGAGCAACTACCGCACCAATGCACGCGGCAGGGCAGGCGAGATCGGCCTGATGCAGATCAAGCCGGCGACGGCGCGCGGCATGGGCTTTACCGGCTCGGCCAAGGCCCTGTACGATCCGGCGACGAACCTGCGCTGGGGCATGAAGTATCTGGGCAAGGCGCATCAGCTTGGCCGCGGATCAACCTGCGGCACTATCCTGCGCTACAATGCCGGGCACGGCGCCAAGCGCATGAACAAGATCAGCGCCGCCTATTGCGGCAAGGTCAAGCGGCACCTGCGCCGCGCCTGACAAGCCGGTTCGATAAAGCAAAAGCCCCGCACGATGCGGGGCTTTTTTTATCTGCGCGCAAGCGCTGCTCAGTTTGCCGCCGCCTCAGCCGGAGCGCCGAGCACGGCTGTCGAGGAACTGCGTCACTTCGCGGTTGAGCGGGTCGCCCGGCCCGTCCCACCGCCTTGCTGATGGATATGTGGTTGTAGCTGCTGTCCGTCGAACCGGATGACCGGGTGGCCCGCCGCTTCCAGCGCGTTGGCGAAACGCTGCGAGATCTCCTCGCGGTCCCTGCCGCCCGACCAGGCGACCAGCACGGGAATGCCGCCGCCACCGCCTGCATAGGTGATCGGCGACCATTGGCTCCACTTCGAGCGGTCCTTGAACGGCCCGGCATAGAGTATGGGCAGCCGGTCGTTGTTGATCTGCGCCAGATAGGCAACATCATAGGCGGCCGTGTCGTTGGCGACGAGCGCCCGCACGCCCTGCGCACGGCCCGACAAGCACGGCAAGGCTGGAAAGATGGCAGCCGGCGGAGTGGCCCATCACCGCGACGCGCGCCGGCATCGCCGCCGAAGCTTGCCGCATTGGCGCGGACCCAGTTGATTGCCTGTCCGACCTGGTCCGCCTGCTGCCCGACATTGGAGCCCAGCGAATAGCCGACCGACACGAAGACATAGCCGCGCTTGTTGAAGTATTCCGGCATGGCGCCGACCTGTGCCGCGAGCCGGCCTTCCACGCGCCGCCGTGGACATAGACAAGGATCGGCGCGCCCGGCGCCGCCGGGCGAATAGATGTCGAGCTTGCCGGAGCCGTAGGATACGGATTTGGTCGTTTGCGCCAAGCGCAATCGCCGGGCGCAACACGGGCAGCGACGCAACGAGGATGCCCGAGGCGGCGAGCAGTCAGAAACCTTCTTCTGTCCATTGCGGGACTCCTGTTGTGCGAATTGGTGCGAAACCTAGCGCCCACGGGCTAACCAGCGGTTAACCATGCAGCCGATTGCGCCGAAATTCCGGCGTGCGGCGGCCGTCCGTCTGCTTTCCTTGACGTGTCTCACCGGCATGCCTAAGTGAAGTCGCCAGCCGGCCGGGTGGCCGCTGACGCGCTCGCCGAAAGGCTGCGTCGGAGGAAAGTCCGGGCTCCATGGAAACACGATGCCGGATAACATCCGGCCAGGAAGGCGGGGAACCGCCGACCTGAGGGAAAGTGCCACAGAAAGGAAACCGCCGCGGCTTGCCGCGGCAAGGGTGAAACGGTGGGGTAAGAGCCCACCGCGCGCGCCGGCAACGGCAGCGGCACGGTAAACCCCATCGGGAGCAAGACCGAATAGGGACGACGTGGCGGGGCAACCCGCCAGCCTGTTTCCGGGCCAGTCGTCCGGGTAGGTCGCGCCGAGGCATCCGGCAACGGATGTCCCAGAGGAATGGCCGCCACGTCCCTGCGGGCAACCGCGGGGGCCATACAGAACCCGGCTTACAGGCCGGCTGGCAATTTCAATTTTCTCGATCACGCGGGCCGGCGGGCGGTGAGTCGATTTAACTCATCGCCCGCCTGTGATTTTTGCGCGCAAAATTTGCACCGGTCGAACAGGCTGGAACTGCTGCGTCAGCACTCTCGAATTGGCGTGCCGAAACCTGAATTTTGGACGGGATTTCCCAAACGTGAACCATTGATATCCAAAAAATCCCATGTTATCCCAAATGCGAGGGATATTCGGTGTTGGATTTGCAGGCGTGAAACGGGCTTGGACGGGGCGAATGTGCGCCCGCTGAAAAGGTTTCAGAACGTTCCTGCAGGCCGGTGCCCAGACCGGCCGCCGCCGGTTTTCCCACTGCACGCTCATGCCCGGCCGGGCGCCAAGAACGGGACCCATGGATCGTTTCGCGTCGAACACGGTGAACAATGTCGACAAGAAGGGTCGTGTCTCGATCCCGGCGGCGTTCCGTTCGGCGCTTGGCGGGCAATCCGTGCTGCGCGGCCTGCTTTCGGTGGAGCATCCGGTCGTGGAAGCCGGCGGGCAGGCGATGATCGAGGCCTATGAGCGCCGGCTCGACAAGCTCGATCCGTTCAGCCAGGCCTATGAGGACTGGTCGCACTACATTCTTGGCGATGCACTGGAGCTGAAGCTGGACGGCGAGGGCCGCATCCAGATCAACGACCGCCTGCGCGAACACACCGGCATTACCGACCAGGTGCTGTTCGAGGGGCGGGGACTATCCTTCTGGCTTTGGGAACCGGGCAAGTACGATGCCTATCGCAGCGCTGCCAGGGCACGCGTTCGCGACATGCGCCGCGCGCTCGGTCTCCGCGGGCCGGATACAGGCACAGGCGCCCGCGCGGACGGGGGAGCAGGAACATGACGGATCGCAGCGGCCTTTCGGACGAAGGCGTTGCTGGCGGACCGGTCCGCCATGTTCCGGTCCTGCTCGCCGAGGTCCTGTCCGCGCTGGCGCCCGCCCCGGCAGCCGCAATCGTCGACGGCACCTTCGGCGCCGGCGGCTACAGCGAGGCGATCCTCGATGCCGGCGCCGATGTCATCGCGCATCGACCGCGACCCGACGGCGATCGCGGCGGGCGAGGGCATGGTGGCGCGCTGGGCGGCCGGCTGCGTGCTCGTGCACGGCGAATTCGCCGATCTCGACGACTATCGCCCGCGCGAACGGCATGGAAGCGGCCGACGGCGTCGTGCTCGACATCGGCGTCTCGTCCATGCAGCTCGACGAGGCCGAGCGCGGCTTCTCGTTCCGCAAGGACGGGCCGCTCGACATGCGCATGGCGGCGAGGCGGCCGAGCGCCGCCGATGTCGTCAACCGCGCCAAGCCAGACGACCTGCTGCGCATCTTCGGCATCCTTGGCGAGGAGCGGCACGCGCCGGCCGCATCGCGCGGGCCATCGACCGAGCGGCGGGCGGCGCAAGCCCTTCGAGCGCACGCTCGATCTCGCCGGCGCTGATCGAAAAGGCAGTCGGCCGCAGCCAAGGACCAGATCCATCCGGCGACGCGCATCTTCCAGGCGCTGCGCATCTTCGTCAATCGACGAGCTCGGCGAGCTGGCCGGCGCGCTGTTCGCCGCCGAGCGCGCTGCTGAAGCCCGGCGGGCGGCTCGTCGTCGTCACCTTCCATTCGCTGGAGGACCGCATCGTCAAGCGCTTCCTCGCCGACCGTACCGGCGGCGGCGGCGGCTCGCGCCACCTGCCGGAAGCCGGGCCAAGCGCCGCAAGCTTCACGCTGAAGCAGCGCGGCGCCATCGCCGCGAGCGAGGACGAGGCGCAGCGCAACCCGCGCGCCCGTTCGGCCAAGCTGCGCTACGGCATGCGCACCGGCGCGCCCGCGCTCGACGAGGACTGGTCGCCCTTCAAGCTGCCCGATCTCATTTCACTGGCTTCGCTGGGAAGGTCAGGCCGCGATGGTTCGTACCCTCGACATCGTCATGATCGCCGTGATGATCGGCGGCCGCGGCGCTTCACCTACAAGATCAAGCACGAGGCCGAGCAGGCCGGCGGCACGGGTCGAGACGCTCGAGACGCGCATCCGGCTCGAGCGCGAGGCGATCGACCTGCTCAAGGCCGACTGGAGCCTGCTGACCAGCCCGGACCGGCTGCAGAAGCTGGTCGAGCGCCACCAGGAGGAGCTCGGGCTGGAGCCGCTATCGCCGCGCCAGATCGTGACCATCGACGAGATGCCCGCCGAAGCCGCTCGAGCTCGCCGCCTATCGACGGCGAGCAACTGCGCGCGACGACGGCCGCCAGCACGGGCGATGACACCGTCAACGGATCGATCGCCGCGCTCGGCTGCCGATCGGTCGAGGCGGTCGATGACCTGCCCGAAGGCTGCCCGAACACGCAACCATGGGAGAAGCGCCAATGAGCGTCATCGGCGTCGATGGACGAGAGCGGCGGAACCTTCATGTCAAGCCGCTGCGCTTGCAGGGCGCCGGCTGGCGGTGTCGCAGGCGCGCTCGCGCATCATGATGGCGATGGTCGTGGTTTCCTGCGTCTACCTGCTGATCATCGCGGCCGGCTCGTCTATCTCGGCGTGCTGGAGCCCGACGCGCACGGCGGCGCAGATCAAGGCCGACGCGACCATCTCGGCGCGCCGCCGACATCGTCGACCGCAATGGCGAGATGCTGGCGACCGACATCAAGACCGCCTCGCTCTTCGCCGAGCCGCGCACGCATCGTCGATGCCGACGAGGCGGTCGAGCAGCTTGTCAACGCGTGCTGCCCGACCTCGACGTCGAGACGGACCTACGCACAAGCTCCAAGACGGCCGGCTTCGTCTGGCTGAAGCGGCGAGCTGACGCCGAAGCAGCAGGCGCAGATCCTGGCGCTCGGCATTCCCGGCATCGGCTTCCGCACCGGAGAAGCGCCGCTTCTATCCCGGCGGCGCCACCGCCTCGCACATCGTCGGCCTACGTCAACATCGACAACCAGGGCATCGCCGGCATCGAGAAATATATCGACGACCAGGGGCTCGCCGACCTGCGCGACGCCGGCCTGACGACCGGCAAGCCGCTCGAGCCGGTCAAGCTGTCGATCGACCTCCGCGTCCAGCACATCGTGCGCGACGAACTCGCCAGGGCATGGAGCGCTACCATGCGATCGCCGCCGGCGGCGTCGTGCTCAACGTCCAACACCGGCGAGGTGCTGGCGATGGTCTCGCTGCCGGACTTCGATCCCAACAATCCGGTGCGATGCGCTCGACAAGGACCGGCTCAACCGCATGTCGGCGGGCATCTTCGAGATGGGCTCGACCTTCAAGAGCTTCACCACCGCCATGGCGCTCGATTCCGGCAAGGTCACGCTGAACGACACGTTCGACGCATCGCGCCCGCTCCGCGATCGGCGGCTTCACCATCCACGACTTCCACGGCAAGCAGCCGCGTGCTGACCGTGCCGGAGGTGTTCATCTACTCGTCCAACATCGGCACGGCGCAAGATGGCCGACGTCGGTCGGCATCGACGGCCACAAGCGAATTCCTTCACCGCATCGGCCTGCTCGACAAGATGCAGACCGAACTGCCGGAGGTGGCGACGCCGATCGAGCCGCAAGGAGTGGAAGAAGATCAACTCGATCACCATCTCCTTCGGCCACGGCGTGTCGACGACGCCGCTGCAGACCGCGGTCGCCGCGGCGGCGCTGATGAATGGCGGCAAGCTGATCGAGCCGACCTTCCTGCCGCGCACGCCGGAGGAGGCCGACTGGCGTCGCCAAGCAGGTGGTCCGCAAGGAAACCAGCGACGCCATGCGCTATCTCTATCGGCTCAACGTGCGTAGAAGGGCTCCGGCAAGCGCGCCGAGGTGCCCGGCTACCGCGTCGGCGGCAAGACCGGCACGGCCGAAAAGGTCGTCGACGGCCGCTATTCCGCCGACAAGCGCTTCAACGCCTTCCTCGCGGCTTTCCCGATCGACGATCCGCAAGTATGTCGTGCTGGTCGTCATCGACGAACCGAAGCCGGAAGAAGGGCAATGGGCGCGGCCACTGCCGGCCTCAATGCGCGCCAATGGTCGGCAATATCATCCGCCGCTCGGCGGCGATGCTTGGGCGTGAAGCCCGATTTCGAGGACGATGCAAAACCGGTGCTCGTGTCGCGCTGAATGGATTTCACTGTCGCGGGGCGTTGCCAAATAGCGCCTGACGATAGTGATTCGAGCCGAACGGCCTCGACGGGATGCGGCGACAATGAAATTCAGGCGATCTTGCCGGCAGTCGATGTCGCGGTTCCGCAAGGCGCCGCCGACATCGCCGTGGCCGGGATCACCGCGAATTCGCGCAAGGTGCAGCCTGGCTTCCTGTTCGCCGCCTCGCCGGCACCAAGGCCGACGGCGCGCGCTTATGCGCCGATGCCGTGGCGCGCGGCGCCGTGGCGATCGCTGGCGCCGGCGCGGTACTGCGGCCGCCAAGCCGTGCCGGTGCTTTCGCGTCGACGATCCGCGCCGGCGCTGGCGCGCATGCCGCCGCGCATTTCTCCGGCCGCCAGCCCGGCACCATGGTCGCCGTCACCGGCACCGCCGGCAAGACCTCGGTCGCCTCCTTCCCCGCCAGATCTGGGAAGCGGACGGCCAGGCCGCCGCCAGCATCGGCACGACCGGCGTCACTGCGCCCGGCCGCAACGAATATGGCAGCCTGACCACGCCCGATCCGGTCGCGCTGCACCGGCTGCTCGACCGAACTCGCGGGCGAGGGCGTCACCCATGCGTCGATGGAAGCCTCCAGCCACGGCCTCGACCAGCGCCGGCTCGACGGCGTGCGGCTTGCCGCCGCGCGCGTTCACCAATCTCGGCCGCGACCACATGGACTATCACCCGACGGTCGAGGACTACTTCACACGCCAAGATGCGGCTGTTCGACACGCTGCTGCCGAAGGGCGCGCCGGCGGTGATCTTCGCCGACGACCCGTGGTCGGAGCCGGCGATCGAGGCTGCCGCCGAGGCCGGCCGCGAGGTGCTGACGGTGGGCCGCAACGGCGATTTCCTGGCGCTGAAGCGGGTCGAGCACGAGCGCTATCAGGCAGCGCGCCGAGGTCCAGCACGGCGGCGAGATCCATCGAGGTGCGACCTGCCGCTGGCCGGCGATTTCCAGATCTCCAATGCGCTGGTCGCGGCCGGCCTTGCGATCGCCACCGGCAGCGCCGGCCGGCAAGGCGCTTGCGGCGCTCGAGCACCTCAAGGGCGCGCCGGGCCGGCTCGAACTGGTCGGCATCGACGGCGAACGGCGCGCCCGTCTATGTCGACTATGCGCACAAGCCCGATGCGCTGGAGAACGTGCTGACGTCGGTGCGGCCCTTCACCACCGGCCGGCTCGTCATCGTGTTCGGCTGCGGCGGCGACCGCGACCCGGGCAAGCGGCCGATCATGGGCGAGATCGCGCACGCGGCTCGCCGACGTCGTCATCGTCACCGACGACAATCCGCGCTCCGAAGATCCCGGCGGCGATCCGCGCCGCAATCATGGCCGGCTGCGCCCGGCGCCATCGAGATCGGCGACCGGCGCGAGGCGATCCGCGACGGCGGTCGCCATGCTGCAGGCGGGCGACACGCTGATCGTCGCCGGCAAGGGCCATGAGGAGGGCCAGATCGTCGGCGACGTGACGCTGCCGTTCTCCGACCATGCCGAGGTGCGCAAGGCGCTCGCGCGCTGGAGAGCGCGCGCATGAGCGCTCTGTGGACCCTCGACGACATGATCGCAGGCCATGGACGGCCGGCCGTTCGGTCACGATGCCGGAGGACATCACCGGCATTTCGATCGACAGCGCGCACGCGTGAAGCCGGGCGAGGCCTTCTTCGCCATCAAGGGCGAGACGCTCGACGGCCATGATTTCGCCAACCAGGCGATGAAGGCGGGCGCCGCCGTGCTGGTGGTCGCCGAGGCGCAAGCTGCCGGCGCTTCGGCGCGGCTGCGCGTCCCGATGATCGTCGTGCCCGACGTGCTGGCGGCGCTGGAGAAGCTCGGCGTGGCCGCGCGCGCGCCAGGACGCGGGCGCAGATCATCGCGGTGACCGGCTCGGCCGGCAAGACCACCACCAAGGAAATGCTGCGCACGCGTGCTTGGCGCGTCGGCCAGGTGCATGCGTCGGCGGCATCGTTCAACAATCACTGGGGCGTGCCGCTGACGCTGGCGCGCATGCCGCCGGAGACGCGCTATCGGCGTGTTCGAGATCGGCATGAACCATGCCGGCGAGATCACGCCGCTGGTCAAGATGGTTCGCCCGCATGTGGCGATCGATCACGACGATCGCGCCGCGCATCTCGGGCATTTCGCGCACATCGACGAGATCGCCGCGGCCAAGGCGGAGATCTTCGAGGGCCTGGAGCCGGGCGGCACGGCGCTGATCAACCGCGACATCAAGCACTAGTCCGCTGCTGAAGAAGCTGGCGGGCGAAGCCGGCGTGGAGCACATCAAGACTTCGGCGCGCAAGAAAGCTGCCGACTTCCGCCTGATTTCGCTCGAAGCCGGCCCGGAGTCATTCGCAGATCGAAGCGGCCATGCGGCAAGGCAGCGGGTCAGCTACCGCCTGCCGTCCGGGCGAGCACCATGGCGATAAATGCGCTGGCCGTGCTCGGCGCGGCAACGCTCGTCGGGGCCGATCTGGAGCGCTCCGTCGGCGGCGCTCGCACATGCAGCGCCGGAGAAGGGCCGCGGGCAAACGCACAAGCTGCGATCTGTCAGGGCGGCGACGTGACGCTGATCGACGAGAGCTACAACGCCAATCCGGCTTCGATCGAAGCGGCGCTCGAAGGTACTGGCGGCGCAGCAGCCCAGGGGGCGGCGCATCGCGGTGCTCGGCGACATGCTGGAGCTCGGCGAGACCTCGCCGAAACTGCACAGGGCGCTGCGCAAGCCGGTCGAGGAATCGCGCGCCGATCTGGTGTTTCTGGCCGGTCCCGACATGGCCGGCGCTCGCCGCCGAGCTACCGCCGGGGCTGCTGGCAGGGCATTTCGAGGACGCGGCGCAACTGGCGCAGGCCCTGCTGCCGGCTCTGCGGCCCGGCGACATCGTCATGATCAAGTCTTCGAACGGGCTCGAAATTCGGCTCGCATCGTTCAAACATTGCTCAGCGCTTCCACGGCCGAGACGGCCGGAGCGCGATAGGGGGGACATGCTCTATGTACCTTTCTCAGGAACTGTCGGGGCAGATTTCACCTCTTCAACCTCTTCCGCTACATCACCTTCCGCACGGCGGCCGCGCTGATCACGTCAGCGTTCTTCGTCTTCATGTTCGGCAAGCCGATGATCTCCTCGCTGCGCGTGCGGCAGGGCAAGGGCCAGCCGATCCGCGCCGACGGGCCGCAGACCCATTTCAAGAAGGCCGGCACGCCGACCATGGGCGGGCTGATGATCCTTTCGGCGGTGATCGTTTTCCTCGCTGCTGTGGGCGAACCTTGCCAGCGTCTATGTCTGGGTCGTGCTCTTCGTGACGCTCGGCTTCGGCGGCATCGGCTTCTACGACGACTATCTCAAGGTGACGAAGCAGACGCACAAGGGCTTCTCGGGCCAGGTGCGCCTCGCCATCGAGTTCGCCATCGCGGCATCGCCTGCGTGTGTGATCATGAACATAGGGCAGGCGCCTTTCTCCTCCTCGCTGACGTTTCCCTTCTTCAAGGATTTCCTGCTCAATCTTGGCTGGTTCTTCATGCCATTCGGCGCCTTCGTCATCGTCGGCGCCGGCAATGCGGTGAACCTGACCGACGGCCTCGACGGGCTGGCCATCGTGCCGGTGATGATCGCCGCCGCCTCGTTCGGGCTGATCGCCTATCTGTCCGGCAACTCCGTCTTCTCCGACTATCTGCAGATCCACTTCGTGCCGGGCACCGGCGAGCTCGCCGTGATCTGCGGCGCGATGATCGGGGCCGGCCTCGGCTTCCTCTGGTTCAACGCGCCGCCGGCGGCGATCTTCATGGGCGACACCGGCTCGCTGGCGCTCGGCGGCCTGATCGGCACGATCGCGGTCGCCACCAAGCACGAGATCGTGCTGGCGATCATCGGCGGCCTGTTCGTCATGGAGGCGCTGTCGGTCATCATCCAGGTCGGCTCGTTCAAGATGACCGGCAAGCGCGTGTTCCTGATGGCGCCGATCCACCATCATTTCGAGAAGCAGGGCTGGACCGAAAGCCAGGTGGTGATCCGCTTCTGGATCATCGCGGTGATCCTGGCGCTGCTCGGCCTTTCCACCCTCAAGCTGCGGTAGGGGAGCGCGATGATCCCGGTCACCACGTTCAAGGGCAAGCGCGTCGCGCTCTTCGGGCTTGGCGGGTCCGGGCATCGCGACGGCGCATGCGCTGGTGGCGGGCGGGGCCGACGTCATCGCCTGGGACGACAATCCCGAGCAGCGTGGCGCAAGGCGCAGGCGCGAGGGCATTCCGCACGGGCGATCTTCGCGAGCGCGGACTGGACGGCATTTTTCCGCGCTGGTGCTGTCGCCCGGCGTGCCGCTCACCCATCCGAAGCCGCACTGGACGGTCGGAGCTCGCCCGTGCCGCGGGCGTCGAGGTCATCGGCGATATCGAGCTTTTCGCGCGCGAGCGCCGGGCACGCGCTCCGGGCTGCCCGTTCATCGCCATCACCGGCACCAACGGCAAGTCGACCACGACGGCGCTGATCGCCCATATGCTCAAGTCCGCCGGGCGCGACGTGCAGATGGGCGGCAATATCGGCACGGCGGTGCTGACGCTCGAGCCGCCCGCGCCGAACCGGCTTCTATGTCGTCGAGTGCTCGTCCTACCAGATCGATCTTGCGCCCTCGCTCAACCCGACCGTCGGCATCCTGCTCAACCTGACGCCCGACCATCTCGACCGTCACGGCACGATGCAGCACTATGCCGCCATCAAGGAGCGGCTGGTGGCCGGCAGCGGCGTTGCCATCATCGGCATGGACGACGACTATTCCGCGTCCGATCGCCGATCGCGTCCTGCAGGCCAGGGCAAGAACGTCATTCGCATCGCGTCGAGCTCCAAGCTGACCGACGGCGTCTGGCCGACGGGCGCAAGCTCGTATCCAGCAAGGGCCGCGTCGTGGCGACCGTCGCTGACCTCGTCAAGGCATCCGGCGCTGCGCGGCGACCACAATGCGCAGAACGCGGCGGCGGCCTTCGCCGCCTGCCGGCGGTCGGGCTTGAGCGCCGAAGCGAGATCCAGGCCGGGCTTCGACAGCTTTCCCGGCCTCGCGCACCGCATGGAGCAGGTCGGCCGGCGATCGGCAACGTGCTGTTCGTCAACGATTCCAAGGCGACCAATGCCGATGCCGCGCGCCGGCGCTGTCGAGCTATCCGCGCATCTACTGGATCGCCGGCGGGCTGCCGAAGGAAGGCGGCATCGCGCCGCTGGCGCGGTTCTTTCCCGCGCATCGCCAAGGCCTACCTGATCGGCGAGGCGGCGCCGCAATTCGCGCGCGACGCTCGGCGAGAAGGTGCCTTACGAGATTTCGCAGACGCTCGACGCGGCGGTGCGCGCATGCGGCGGCGGATGCGGCGCGGGACAAGGCCGCGGAGTCGGTCGTGCTGCTGTCGCCGGCTTGCGCCAGCTTCGACCAGTACAAGAATTTCGAGAAGCGCGGCGACGCGTTCCGCGCCTGCGTGCTTGCGCCTTCGACGGGGCAGGCGGCGGGCAGGAGGCGCAGCGATGACGATGTCACGCCGTATCACTGGAGGATTGCATGGTTAGCCGCGTCGATCGGTCGGCAATGGCGGAGTGGTGGCGGACGGTCGACCGGCCGCTGCTCGGCTCCGTGATGTTCCTGATGCTGTGCGGGGTGCTGCTTTCCTTCGCGGCAAGCCCGCGGTCGCCGAGCGCATCGGCGCTCGACAGCTTCCACTTCGTCAAGCGCCACGCGATGTTCCTGATCCCGGCGCTCGGCGCTGATGCTCGGCGCTCTCGTTCCTGTCGCCACGGCAGGTGCGGCGCGCGCGCTTCATGCTCTTCGGCATCTCGCATCCTGCTGATGATGGCGACGCTGTTCTTCGGCGTCGAGGTCAAGGGCTCGCGGCGCTGGATCACCCTGGCCGGCATCTCGCATCCAGCCGTCGGAATTCCTGAAGCCGGCCTTCGTCGTCATCTGCGCCTGGCTGTTTGCCGAACACGCGCGCCAGCCGGAAATCCCGGGCAATCTGTTCGCCATCATCCTGTTCGGCATCGTCGCGCGCGCTGCTGGTCGCGCAGCCCGATCTCGGCCAGACCATGCTGGTCGCCGATCGTCTGGGGCGCGCATGTTCTTCATGGCCGGCATGCCGTGGCTGTGGATCGTCGGGCTCGGCGGCATCGGCGTCGGCGGCGCTTCGGCGCGCCTATACCTTCTTCCCGCACGTCGCCGGCCGCATCGACCGGTTCCTCACCGGCGAGGGCGACACCTTCCAGGTCGACACGGCGCGCGAGGCGATCATCCATGGCGGCTGGTTGGGGCAGGGGCCGGGCGAGGGCACGGTCAAGCGCATCATCCCGGACAGCCATACCGACTTCGTCGTTCGCGGTGGCGGCGGAGGAGTTCGGCATCATCGTCTGCATGCTGCTGGTGGCGCTCTTCGCCTTCATCGTGCTGCGCGGCCTCAACCATGCGCTGCGCGAGAAGGACGCCTATGTACGCGCTTGCAGTCGCCGGCCTGGTCACTGCTGTTCGGCCATCCAGTCGATGATCAACATGGGGGTCAACCTGCAGCTGATGCCGGCCAAGGGCATGACGCTGCCGTTCATCTCCTATGGCGGCTCGTCGCATGATCGCGATGGCCATCTCGCATGGGCTTCGTGCTGGCGCTGACGCGCCGGCGGCCGGAGACGCGGGCAAGCACGCCGTACGGCTTCGCGCTGCGCGAATACCGGCCGGCGGGCGAGGGCGGCAAGGCATGAAGACAAGCGGCACCATCCTGCTGTGCGCCGGCGGCACCGGCGGGCACCTGTTTCCGGCCGAGGCGCTGGCGCATGAACTCGCCGGGCGCGGCTGGGAAGTGCATCTGGCGACCGACGACCGGGCCGAGCGCTATGCCGGCAATTTTCCGGCCGACGAAGATGCACGCGATCGCCTCGTCGACACCGTCGGGCAAGAACCCGTTCACGCTGGCCATGGCCGGTCTGACGCTGCTGCGCGGCTACCGGCAGGCGCGCGCTGCTGCTCGGATCGCTGAAGCCGGCGGCCGTCGATCGGCTTCGGCGGCTATCCGACCGTGCCGCCGCTGCTGGCCGCGACGCGGCATGGGCATGCCGTCGATGATCCACGAGCAGAATGCGGTGATGGGCCGCGCCAACAAGGTGCTCGCGCCGCGCGTCGATGCGATCGCCGGGGCTTCCGAGGGCGTCGAGCGGCAGGCGACAAGATCGTGGTGACCGGCAATCCCGGTCCGCCCGGCGGTGACTGGAGGCGGCGAAGACGGCCTATCCCGTGCGGCAGGCGGACGAGCCGTTCAACCTGCTGGTCTTCGGCGGCAGCCAGGGCGCGCAGTTCTTCTCGCAGGCCCTGCCGCAGGCGATCGCGCTGCTGCCGCCGGAAAAGCGCGCGCTGCTGCGGCTCGTGCAGCAGGCGCGCGCCGGAGGACGAGGCGCGCGTGAAGGCGGCCTATGCCGCGCTCGGCGTCGCAGGCCGAGGTGTCGCCGTTCTTCACCGACATGGCAAGGCGCATCGCCAACGCGCATCTCGTCGTCAGCCGCTCCGGCGCCTCGACCGTGTCGGAACTCGCGGTGATCGGCCGGCCGGCGCTGCTGGTGCCCTATCCGTATGCGCTCGACCACGACCAGGCGCTCAATGCGCGCAGCGCTGCGAGGCCGGCGGCGGCGCAAGCATTGTCGCAGCAAACGGCATTGCGCCGCAAACGACTTGCGGAAATTCTTGACGAAGCGATTGCAGGACCCGCAAAGGCTTGCGGAAATGGCGGCGCAGCGCAAGACCGAGCGGCCGCCCGGACGCGGCGCGCTTGCTCGCCGATTGCCTCGAGAAGCTGGCGGCAGGAACTTGCCGGAATGGTTTGAAGGAACTCGCCATGAAGATGCCGCAGACGCATCGGCCTGGTGCATTTCATCGGCATCGGCGGCATCGGCATGAGCGGCATCGCCGAGGTGCTGCACAATCTCGGCTACCAGGTGCAGGGCTCGGACCAGGCCGACAGCGCCAATGTGCAGCGGCTGCGCGCCAAGGGCATCGAGTGTTCATCGGCCACACGCGCCGAGAACCTCGGCGACGCCGAAGTCGTCGTCGTCTCGACCGCGATCAAGAAGGACAATCCCGAGCTGCGTCGCGGCGCGCGAGACGCTGCTGCCGATCGTGCGCCGCGCCGAGATGCTGGCCGAGCTGATGCGCTTCCGCAAGGCGATCGCCATCGGCGGCACGCATGGCAAGACGACGACGACCTCGCATGGTCGGCACGCTGCTCGAGGCCGGCGGCCTCGACCCGACCGTCATCAATGGCGGCATCATCAACGCCTACGGCACCAATGCGCGCATGGGCGACGGCGACTGGATGGTGGTCGAGGCCGACGAGACCGACGGCACCTTCCTGAAGCTGCCGGCCGACATCGCTGTGGTCACCAACATCGATCCCGAGCATCTCGACCATTACGGCAGCTTCGACAAGGTGCGCGACGCGTTTCGCGCAGTTCGTCGAGAACGTGCCGTTCTACGGCTTCGGCGTGATGTGCCTCGACCATCCCGAGGTGCAGGCGCTGGTCTCGCAAGATCGAGGACCGCAAGGTCATCACCTATGGCGCGAACCCGCAGGCCGATGTGCGCTTCTTCGACGTCAAGGTCGATGGCGGCAGGAACCGCTTCGACGTCGAGATCCGCAATCGCAAGACCGGCGCTGTCGGAAGTCATCGGCGATCTGATGCTGCCGATGCCCGGCCGGCACAATGTTTCCAACGCCACGGCGGCGATCGCGGTCGCGCATGAGCTTGGCATCGGCGCGGAGGCCATACGCGCCGGGCTTGCCGTCTTTCGGCGGCGTCAAGCGGCGCTTCACCCATACCGGCACGTGGAACGGCGTCGAGATCTTCGACGATTACGGCCACCATCCGGTCGAGATCACGGCGGTGCTGAAGGCGGCGCGCGAATCGGCAACCGGCCGCGTCATCGCGATCAAGCAGCCGCATCGCTACACGCGCCTGCATGATCTGTTCGACGATTTCTGCGCCTGCTTCAACGATGCCGACACGGTGATGATCGCGCCGGTCTATGCGGCAGGCGAGGCGCCGATCGAAGGCGTTACGTCGGAGGCGCTGGTGACGCGGCCTCAAGTCCGGCGGCCATCGCAATGCGCGCGCCATCTCCGGCCCGCAGGACATCGCGCCTATCGTGCGCCGAGATCGCCAGGCCCGGCGACTTCGTCATCTTCCTCGGCGCCGGCAACATCACCCAATGGGCCTATGCGCTGCCGGGGGAACTCGAAGCGCTGTCGGCAGAGCGGGGCCTGATGTCTGGCGCAGAACTCATGGAGCGGCTGGAGCCGCTGCTGCCGGACGATTCGCGGCCGCATCACGCTCGACCAGCCGATGGTCGAAGCTCACCTGGTTCCAGGCGGGCGGGCCGGCGCAGGTGCTGTTCCAGCCCGCCGACGAGGACGATCTGGCGGCGTTCCTGCAGGCCTTGCCCGCAGGATGTGCCCGTCACCGTCGTCGGCGTCGGCTCGAACCTGCTGGTGCGCGATGGCGGCATCGACGGCGTCGTGATCCGCCTCTCGGCCAAAGGCTTCGGCGGCATCGAAATAACTCGGCGAAAACCGTCTGAAGGCGGGCGCGGCGGTGCTCGACAAGGCGCTCGCCGCCGCGGCGCTCGAGCATGGCATTGGCGGCTTCGAGTTCTACCACGGCATACCCGGCGGCATCGGCGGCGCGCTTATCATGAATGCCGGCGCCAACGGCGGCGGAGACGACCGAACCGGGTCGTCGAGGTCCACGGCGTCGACGCGCGACGGGCGCAAGGTGACGCTCAGCCATGCCGACATGGGCTACACCTACCGGCACAGCAATGCGCCCGCAGGGCATGATCTTCACCTCGGCGATTTTCGAGGGCGAAACCGGAAGCCTCGCGACGAGATCCGGCAGGCGATGGACGCCGTGCAGCATCACCGCGAAACGGTGCAGCCGATCAGGGAAAAGACCGGCGGCTCGACCTTCAAGAATCCGGATGGTCATTCGGCCTGGAAGCTGATCGACGAGGCCGGCTGCGCGGGCTGAAGATCGGCGGCGCGCAGATGTCGCCCGATGCATTGCAACTTCATGATCAACACTGGCGGCGCAAGCGCTTACGATCTCGAACAACTTGGCGAAACGGTTCGCGCCAAGGTATTGGAAAAATCCGGCGATTCAGCTAGAGTGGGAAATCAAGCGCATCGGAAATTTCGAGCCGGGACGCGAAGTGAAAGAGTTTTCGGGACAGAAGAATTAACCGGAAACCGATGCGGCAAAGGCTGGAATCACCAGCCATGCATCCAGTGACAGGGCAGGTTTGTACATCAGCGTCGCGGAGTGGTTCCGCAGGCGTGCTTTTGGATTCGGCAGAGCGCCGAACAGGCTCCGGCCCGCAGACATGCTTGAGGAATGCGCCCGATGGCCATGACGGAAGATCAACAAGGACAAGCACGTGGCGGTGCTGATGGGCGGCTGGTCGTCCGAGCGGCCGGTGTCGCTGTCCTCGGGCGAATCCTGCGCCGAGGCCCTGGAAGATGCGGGCTACCGCGTCACTCGCGTCGATGTCGGGCGCGACATCGCCACCGTGCTGCAGGAACTGAAGCCCGACGTCGCCTTCAACGCGCTGCACGGCCCGTTCGGCGAGGACGGCACGATCCAGGGCATCCTCGAATTTCTGGACATTCCCTACACGCATTCCGGCGTGCTCGCCTCGGCGCTCGCCATGAACAAGGAGAAGGCGAAGATCATCGCCAAGGCCGCCGGCATTCCGGTGGCGCAGTCGCGTGGTCATGCACCGGCTGGAAGCGGCGGAAAAGCATGCGATGACACCGCCCTATGTGGTCAAGCCGGTCGCGGAAGGCTCGTCCTTCGGCGTCCTGATCGTGCGCGAGGACATGTCGCATCCGCCGCAGGAACTCTACTCGAAGGACTGGCCGTACGGCGACATCGTGATGGTCGAACGCTATGTCGCGCGGCCGCGAACTGACCTGCGCGGTGATGGGCGACGTGGCGCTCGGCGTGACCGAGATCTTGCCGACCGGGCCCGACCTTCTACGACTTCGATGCAAAATACCGTCCGGGCGGATCAAAACACGAATGTCCGGCAAATCTTAAACGAATTATTTACCAAAAAGTAATGACACTGTCACTCAAGGCACATCAAGCGATCGGGTGCCGGGGCGTCAGCCGATCGGACTTCCGATTGGACGACGGACCGATGGGAAATGGCGAGCTGGTCTGGCTGGAAGTCAACACCCAGCCGGGCATGACACCGACGTCGCTGGTGCCCGAATTGGCGCTCCATGCGGGCCACAGTTTTGAGGAATTGGTCACCTGGATGGTGGAGGACGCATCTTGCTGCCGCTAGGCCGGAAGCAGCGCAAAGCAGCACCCGACTGCAGATGCAGGCCGCACCGGTCGCTGATGCGGGCGGCCTCGTGCTGCCGCGTTTCCTGCGCAAGCCGGTGCGCCACTTCTCGCGCATCTTCAGCCGCGAGGCGATTGCTGCAGCCGAGGATGATCCTCGGCGCGGCCGGCCTGGTCGTGCTGTCTCGCGGGCTCGGGCTATCTGGTGCAGAGCGGCCTTGGCGAGCTGCGCGGTGGCGCAGGCCACCGCCTTTGCCGGCTTCAAGATCGAGGACGTCGAGATCAACGGCATCAAGGAGATCTCGCGCATCGACGTGCTGACGAATATCGACCTTGGCGTCGACCGGTCGCTGTTCTCCTTCGACGTGCATGCCGCGCGCAAGGCGCTTCGCGAACTTGCCCTGGGTTGCCGAGGCGCGCGTCGCAAAGGTCTATCCGACCGGCTCGTCATCAACATCGTCGAGAAGTCAGCCGTTCGCCGTCTGGCAGAACAATGGCGAATTGTGGCTGATCGAGCGCGACGGCAAGCAAGATCGTGCCGTTCGAGGAACGCTTTGCCGGCCTGCCGCTGATCGTCGGCGCCGGCGCCGCTGAAAAGGCCGCCGAGTTCCTCGCCATGATCGGCCGCCATCCGGAGCTTGCCGAGCGCGTCACCGGCGCATGTGCGCGTCGGCGAGCGCCGCTGGAACCTCGTCCTGGACAACGGCGTCACCGTCAAGCTGCCCGAAGGGCGCGAGGATGCGGCGAGCTCGGCGAACTGGCGCGGATCGAGGCCGAAGAGCCCGGCTGCTGTCGCGCGACATCGGCGAAGTCGACATGCGGCATCGCCGACCGGCTGGTCGTGCGGCTGACGCCGGAGGCTGCCGCGCGGCTCGAAGAGCCGAACAGAACAGCCGCCAAGAAGAAGCCGGGGAAGGACACATGAGCCTCCTTTCCAACCACGGTTTCCTGCCGCGCATGAAGCGGTCCGTCGACAAAGCGCCCGACGATCGTCTCCGTGCTCGACATCGGCAGCTCGAAGATCTGCTGCCTGATCGCCAGGCTGAAGCCGCGCGAGGAAAGCCGCGTGCTGCCCGGCCGCACCCACACGATCGAGGTGATCGGCATCGGCCACCAGCGCTCGCGCGGCATCAAGTCCGGCGTCGTCGTCGATCTGGAAGCCGCCGAGCAGGCAATCCGCGCTGCGGTCGATGCGGCCGAGCGCATGGCCGGCGTCACGGTCGAATCGCTGATCGTTTCCATTTCCGCCGGCCGGCTGATGACCGAGGCGTTTTCCGCCGACATCAGCCTCGGCGGGCACCAGGTCGCGGACAGCGACATCGCAAAGGTGTTGCGCGCCGGGCGCCGAGCACGCGCTTGGCGGCGGAGCGTTCGGTCGTCCATTCGATTCCCGATCGGCTTTTCGCTCGACGGCGAGAGCGGCATCAGCGATCCGCGCGGCATGGTCGGCGACAAGCTCGGCGTCGACATGCATGTGGTGACGGCCGAGAACGCGCCGCTCCGCAATCTCGAGCTTTGCATCAACCGCGCGCATCTGTCGGTCGAGGCAGTGGTGGCGACGCCCTATGCGGCGGGCTTGTCGGCGCTTGTCGACGACGAGGCGCAGATGGGCTGCGCCTGCATCGACATGGGCGGCGGCACGACGACGATCTCGGTCTTCGCGGAAGGCAAGCTTCGTGTTCGCCGACGCGGTCGCGATCGGCGGCAACCACGTGACGATGGACATCGCGCGCGGGCTTTCGACGCGCCTCGACGATGCCGAGCGGCTGAAGATCCTGCACGGCTCGGCGCTGGGCGGCGGCAATGGCGAGGACGACGTGATTTCGGTCCCGCCGATCGGCGAGGACGAGCGCGACCTGCCGAACCAGATCCCGCGCGCAGTTGACGCGCATCATCCGCCCGCGCGTCGAGGAGACGCTCGAACTGGTGCGCGACCGGCTCGAACCGCTCGGGCTTTGCCGGCGTGGTCGGCAAGCGGATCGTGCTGACCGGCGGCGCCAGCCAGCTGACGGGCCTGGGAGAACTGGCGCGCCGCATCCTGGCGCGCAATGTGCGCCTCGGCCGGCCGCTCGGCGTTTCGGGCATGCCGGAAGCGGGCAAGGGCCCGGCCTTCGCGGCGGCGGTCGGCCTGATGATCTATCCGCAGATGGCGCATCTGGAGAATTACGCAATGCAGGCGCGGCGCCTGCGATGTTGCGGCTTACGGGGACCGGCGGCGCGTTTTCGCGCCTGGGAAATTGGTTGAGAGACAGCTTTTAGGTGCGGCGTGGATTTCGGCCCGGGGCGGGGCGGAAGTCGGAAGAGACAACTGGCAAGAAGGCAGGGGCGAGTGCCAAGACCCTTCTGCCGGAACATGGAGACGAGGAAATGACCATCAATCTGCAAAAGCCCGACATCACGGAACTGAAGCCCAGGATCACCGTCTTCGGCGTCGGCGGCGGCGGCGGCAATGCCGTCAACAACATGATCAATGGCGGCCTGCAAGGCGTCGAGTTCGTCGTCGCCAACACCGATGCGCAGGCGCTGACCATGTCGAAGGCGGAGCGCGTGATCCAGCTCGGCGTCGACGTGACGGAGGGCCTCGGCGCCGGCTCGCAGCCGGAAGTCGGCCGCGCAGCCGCCGAGGAGTGCATCGACGAGATCATCGATCACCTGCAGGGCACGCACATGGCCTTCGTCACCGCCGGCATGGGCGGCGGCACCGGCACCGGCGCCGCGCCGGTGGTCGCGCGGGCCGCGCGCGAACTGGGCATCCTCACGGTCGGCGTCGTCACCAAGCCGTTCCACTTCGAGGGCGAGCGCCGCATGAAGACGGCCGATGCCGGCATCGCCGAGCTGCAGAAGAACGTCGACACGCTGATCGTCATTCCGAACCAGAACCTCTTCCGCATCGCCAACGACAAGACGACCTTCGCCGATGCCTTCGCCATGGCCGACCAGGTGCTCTATTCCGGCGTTGCCTGCATCACCGACCTGATGGTCAAGGAAGGCCTCATCAACCTCGACTTCGCCGACGTGCGCTCGGTCATGCGCGAGATGGGCAAGGCGATGATGGGCACCGGCGAAGCCTCCGGCGAAGGCCGCGCGATGGCGGCGGCGGAAGCTGCGATCGCCAATCCCGCTGCTCGACGAGACCACCATGCGCGGCGCACGCGGCCTGCTGATCTCGATCACCGGCGGACGCGACCTGACGCTGTTCGAGGTCGACGAGGCGGCGACCCGCATCCGCGAGGAAGTCGATCCGGACGCCAACATCATCCTCGGCGCGACCTTCGAGGAAGCGCTGGAGGGCATCATCCGCGTGTCGGTCGTGGCGACCGGCATCGACCGCGCGGCGCAGGCCGAGACCGAGCGCTTCGAGGCCAACCGTGTCGCCAGCGCGATCTCGCGTTCCCCGGCAGCGCCGGCAACCGTGCCGGCACCGCCAGCGCAGAGCCGTCCGGTCAATGTCGGCGCCATGCCGCTTCGCGCCGCGCCGCAACAGGCAGCAGCGTCCGGCTTCGCCGCCGCTCCCGTCCGGCCGCAGTCGGTGCCATCGATCGCGCCCCAGGCGGTTCAGCCGGCAAGCCGCCCCGCCAAGGACGGCGTGAGCGTCGAGCCGCTCGACCCGGCCAGCATTTTCGGACGCCGGCGATCGAGGAGGAATTCCGCGCGGCGCTGGAAGTGGAACTGGCGCCGGTGCAGGAAGAGGACTTCATTCCGCCGGCGGCCGAACTGCCGGAGATGCCGTTCACAGCGACGCGCATGCCCGAGGTCCAGGACTTCCCGCCGATGGTGCAGGCCGAAATGGAATCAGCGTTCCGGGCAGCGCGCGCCGGCTCAGGAGGAGCGCGGGCCAATGGGCTTGCTGAAGAAGCTGGCGCATGGCTTCGGCGCGCGCGAGGAAGAGCACGAGCCGCAGCCTGCGCGCCAGCCGGCCCGTTCGCAGGCTCGCGTGGAGCCGCAGGCGCCCAGGCCCGCACGCATCAGAACCCTTCGGCCAACGCTCCGCAGGCAGGCCACGGACAGGGTCGACGACAATCCGTTTGCGCCCAAGCGGCACGGGTCTCGACCGCAACGGGCGAATCACTCCTGAGCGAGAAAACCGTGAGCGAGGACGACCAGTTGGAAATTCCGGCATTCCTGCGGCGTCAATCCAGCTGAAAAGCGCCTGAACGTGTCTGATCACGGGCTGATGTAACATGAGAGGCATGCGAGATCATTCTTCGCATGCCTCTGATTTTGTTACAAAATGTTACAGCGCGAATTTGACCGAAGGTAACAAAAGGTAAGAAAGCGTGATTTGGTCATTGTGGCCGCAGTTTGTATGTTCCAAACCGGTTCGCAGGGTACGAAACAAGGGGACGCGCACAGGATCGATAACGGTCAGGGCAGGCACAGATCGGCCCGGTCGGAAATTCCTGAAAAGCGCGCCATGCAAGCAGGGCGAAAGAATGGGGATCAACGTGCTGGGCTTCCAGACAACGATACGCGAGCGCGTCGAATTGACGGGCGTGGGCGTCCATTCCGGCAAACCGGTGTCCATGACACTGTGCCCGGCAGAAGCCAATACCGGCATCGTCTTCAGCGTCACCTGCCCCAAGAGCCAAAGCACTCTCGATCTTCCCGCAAATATCACAGCCGTAGGTGCAACCGACCTTTGCACCGTGCTCGGCAATCCCGTCCGGCATCCACATCGCCACTGTCGAACATCTGATGGCAGCGCTGCGCGCTCTCAATGTCGACAACGTCATCGTCGAGGTCGATTCGAACGAAGTCCCGGTGATGGATGGCAGCGCCGCCGAATTCGTCGACGCCATCAGCGCGGTGGGGCTTTCCTCGCTCGCGGCAATGCGTTGCTACATCCGCATCAACAAGCCGGTGCGCGTCGACATGGGCGCTTCCTGGGGCGAATTCGTTCCCTATGCCGGCACGCGCTACGAGATCGAGATCGACTTCGACAGCCCGGCGATCGGCCGTCAGGGCTTCCATTCCGACCTCAACGAAGATGTTTTCCGCCGCGAACTCTCCCGCGCACGCACATTCGGCTTCATGAAGGATGTCGAGCGGCTTTGGGCAGCGGGCTTCGCACTCGGCTCAAGCCTCGAGAATTCCGTGGTGATCGGCGACGACAACCGCATCGTCAATCCCGAGGGCCTGCGCTATCGCGACGAGTTCGTGCGGCACAAGGCGCTGGACGCGGTGGGCGACCTTGCGCTTGCCGGCGCGCCGTTCCTTGGATGCTATCGCTCGTATCGCGGCGGCCATAAACTCAATGCACTGGTGCTCAAGGCGCTGCTGTCCGACCGCAGCGCCTTTGATTTTGTCGGGTCCGCAACGTCGCAGCCGCGCGTTCGTCACGCCGAGCTGGTGGCGGTTCATGCGCCCGCCTACGCGGCGCAGCTTATCTGAGCGGCCGCGGCGTATTGCAGCGCCGCGCGGTCCTGCCACAGTTTCGCGCCAATGCGGCGATAACGGGTCTGAGCACTCTGGCGCAAAATGCCTTTTCAGGTAATAAGGTGCGCGCGGCCACGGGGCGCGTGTATCGAAAGCGGGTAGGTTCATGAATGTGATTGCAAAACCCAGGAGCGAGGGCGGTTCCGGCCGTATTGCGGGGTTCCTGCTGCGCGCCCTTCCGGTTTGCACCATGGTTGCGCTTGCGGCCTGCACATCAAGCGAGACCACCAGCAACGATTTCGTCGACAACATTCAGCCGGCCGACAAACTGTACAATCAGGCGCTGGCCGATCTTGACGGCGGCGACATGAAAGCGGCCCGCAAAAAGCTGGAGGAAATCGACCAGCAGCATCCGTATTCGGAATATTCGCGCCGCTCGCTCGTTCTGCAGACCTTCATCCACTACCGCAAGAACGAGTACGAAGAGGCGATCAATACCGGCAAGCGCTATGTCTCGCTCTATCCGGGCGACGCAGAAGCGGCTTATGCACAGTACCTCGTCGGCATGTCGTATTTCCGCCAGATGCCCGATGTCAGCCGCGACCAGACCATCACGCAGCGTGCCTATGGCGCTTTCAACGAGGTCGTGGAGCGCTATCCGCAGAGCGAATACGTCGAGGATTCGCGCACCAAGATGCGCATTGCCCTCGACCAGATCGCCGGCAAGGAGATGCTGACGGGCCGCTATTACCTTGAGCGCCGCGAATACCTGGCCGCCATCAATCGCTTCCGCAAGGTGGTCGAGAATTTCCAGACCACGCGCCACATCGAGGAGGCGCTGTACCGCCTGACCGAGGCCTACATGTCGCTCGGCGTCGTTCCCGAAGCCCAGACGGCGGCGGCCGTCCTTGGCCACAATTATCCGGACAGCCAGTGGTACAAGGATTCGGTGAAGCTGCTGCAAACGGGCGGCGTCGAGCCGAACGAAAACACCGGTTCGTGGATTTCCAAGCTGTTCGCCGGTAGCCAGCCACCGCGCAGCTGATCAAGGGAGCGTGCGTCCGCGATGCTCTCCCGGCTCTCCATACGCGACATCGTGCTTATCGAGCGGCTCGACCTCGATTTTCCGGCCGGCCTATGCGTGCTGACAGGCGAGACGGGCGCGGGCAAGTCCATCCTGCTCGACGCGCTTTCGCTGGCGCTTGGCGCGCGCGGCGACGGTTCGCTGGTGCGCAGCGGCGTGGCACAGGGGCAGGTGACCGCGGTGTTCGAGCCAGGTCCGCGGCATCCGGCCCTCGCGTTGCTGGCGGAAAACGGACATTGCCGAGGAAGGCCAGTTGATCCTGCGGCGTTCGCAGGGCGCCGATGGCCGCACCCGCGCCTTCGTCAATGACCAGCCGGTATCGGCAAGCCTGTTGCGCGATATCGGCCGCACCCTCGTGGAAATTCACGGCCAGCATGACGACCGCGCTTTGGTGGATGCGAACGCGCATCGCCAGTTGCTGGACGCCTATGGCATTCTGGATGCCGACGTGGCGTTGACGGCAGCTGCTTGGAACGCCTGGCGCAAGGTGCAGCGCGAATTGCAGAACGTGACCGCCAGCATCGAGGCGGGCGCGCGCGAAAGCGACTACCTGCGCGCCAGCCTTGACGAACTCAACGCGCTGGCGCCCGAGCCCGGCGAGGAGGAGCGTCTGGCCGAACAACGAACCCGGATGATGAAGGTCGAGAAGATTGCCTCCGAACTCAACGAGGCAAGCGAGCAGCTGTCGGGCCCGGGCTCGCCCATTCCCGGCCTTTCCAGCCTGTTGCGCCGGCTGGAGCGCAAGGCGGCGGACATGCGCGACGTGCTGGGCGGGGCGGTCGATGCGCTCGACCAGGGCGTCAACTCGTTGCTGATAGCGGCGCAGGAGCTGGAACGCGCGCTGCGCGACACCGAGTTCGACCCGCAGGTGCTGGAGCGCTCGGAGGAGCGGTTGTTTGCCTTGCGCGCGGCATCGCGCAAGTTCTCGGTGCCGGTCGGCGAGTTGCCGGCGCTCGCGGTCAGGTATGCGGACGCGCTTGCCGGCATCGATGCGGGCGAAGAGCGGCTCGCCGCCCTGACCCGGCAGTCGCAAGCGCTCGAAGCGGAATACCGGCGGCTGGCGCATGAGCTTTCGCGAAAGCGGCGGGAAGCGGGCGAGGCGCTGAGCGCCGCCGTCGCACAGGAATTGCCATCGCTGAAGCTGGAGCGGGCGCAATTCATCGTCCAGACCGGCGAGAGCGAAGCGGGGCCGCACGGCTTCGACAGCATCGAATTCTGGGTGCAGACCAATCCCGGCACGCGTCCCGGGCCGATGATGAAGGTTGCCTCCGGCGGCGAACTCGCGCGCTTCCTGCTGGCGCTCAAGGTCTCGCTGGCCGATCGCGGCTCCGCTCCGACGCTTGTGTTCGACGAGATCGATTCGGGCGTTGGCGGGGCGGTGGCCGACGCCATCGGCAGGCGGCTTTCACGCCTTGCCTCGCGCGTGCAGGTGCTTTCGGTCACCCATGCGCCGCAAATCGCTGCGCGCGCCGGCGAGCATTACCTCATCAGCAAGGATGCGGTAGCGGGCAGCACGGAGCGTGTGGTCACCGCCGTCAACCGCATCGAAGGCGGAGAGCGGCGAGAGGAAATCGCACGCATGCTGGCGGGCGCAACCATCACCGAGGAAGCGCGTGCGGCCGCGGAGAAGCTCATCAGCCAGACGGCGGCCTGACCTTGAAGGCAGATGCCTGACGCGCGGAAGTGCACGCGAAGGTAGCAAATTGTGCCGAATGGCAAGTTTTTGATTTTCCGCGAACCGGCGGTGTGGTTATCATGAGGTTCAACAAAACCCTGGGCGCACCCATGCGACACAAGCGATTGCTATCACTCATCACCGGCGCGGCCCTTGGCGCGGCAGCGATGCTGGTACCTGCGAGCGCGTCGGCAAAAATCGTGGTGACCGAGAAGATCAAGTATTACCCGGTCAAGGGCCGAGACGGGCTCGAAGTCAGCAAGGCCATGCTCGTGGGCGGCTCGCGCACCATCAGCATGCACCATGCTATCGCCGCCACCTCGACCCGCTTTTCGATCAGCGATGCGGAAGTTGGCGTGCGCAACGGGCGCTGCGTCGTCAACGACGTCAAGGTTACGCTCGATATCGTCTATCTCTATCCCAAGTGGTCGATGAAGAATTCAGCCAACCCGAAGGTTCGCAAGGCCTGGGACCGCTTTTATGCCGAACTGCTTGTGCACGAACAGACGCACGGCAAATACGCCAAGGCGGCAGCAGCGCGCATCGAGAAGGAATTGAAGTCGCTTTCGGGGACGGTCGCGCTCGGATGCCGCGATTTCGGCAAGTTCGCCGACCGTCGCTTCAACAAGATCGCGGATGACTTGAAGAAGCAGCAAACTGCCTTCGACGTGAAGGAGAACCGCGATTCCAGCAAGATCACCAAGCTGCAGATCGCGCTGCTCAAGGCCGAATAGCACGCTTGAGCAGGGGCCGCATGGGGGGTAAGAACGGCAAAGGCCGCCCCCCACACCGGTTTCCAGATGCTGCAAAAGCAAATTCCCATTCAAGACCTGAGCGAAGAACAGGCAGCAGCCGAGCTTGCCTTCCTGGCAGCCGAGATCGCTCGCCATGACGAGCTTTACCACGCCAAGGATGCGCCGCAGATCAGCGACGCCGAGTATGATGCGCTGCGACGCCGCAACCTTGCGATCGAGCAACGCTTTCCCGCACTGGTGCGGGCGGATTCACCCTCGCGGCGGGTCGGCGCGCCGGTGGTCGAGACTTTCGCCAAGGTGGTGCATCGCCGCCCCATGCTGTCGCTGGAGAACGCCTTCAGCGACGAGGACGTGCGCGACTTCGCAGAGCGCAACAGGCGTTTCCTGCGGTTGCCGGAAGACGTGCCCCTGGCGCTGACGGCCGAGCCGAAGATCGACGGATTGTCACTGTCGCTGCGCTACGAGAACCGCCGCCTTGTCAGCGCCGCCACGCGCGGCGATGGCACAACGGGCGAGGATGTCACCGCGAATGCCCGCACCATCTCCGACATTCCCAACGAACTTGCCGGTGGTGACGTGCCCGCGGTCGCGGAAATTCGCGGCGAGGTCTACATGACCATCGAGGCCTTCCGGGCGCTGAACGAGCGCATGGAGGCCGAGGGCAAGCAGACCTATGTCAATCCGCGCAACACGGCCGCCGGCTCGCTTCGACAGAAGAAGGCGGAGGTGACGGCATCGCGGCCGCTGAAGTTCTTTGCCTATGCGTGGGGCGAGATGAGCAGCCTGCCTGCCGCGACGCAGATGGGCATGGTGGAGGCGATGGCGCGGTGGGGCTTCGTTACCAACCCGCTGATGAAGCTCTTCACCGATGTCGATGAACTGATCGCGCACTACCATGCCATCGAGGAAGAGCGCGCGATGCTTGGCTATGACATCGATGGCGTCGTCTACAAGGTCAACGACCTGGCGTTGCAGGAAAGGCTTGGGTTGCGTTCCAACAGCCCGCGCTGGGCCATCGCGCACAAGTTTTCCGCCGAAAAGGCCTGGACCTTGCTCAAGGGCATCGACATCCAGGTTGGCCGAACCGGGGCTTTGACTCCGGTGGCGCGGCTGGCGCCGGTGACCGTGGGCGGCGTCGTCGTGGAGAACGCGACGCTGCACAACGAGGATTACATCAAGGGCCGCGGCAAGGATGGCGAGGTCATTCGCGGCGGCAGGGACCTGCGCGTCGGGGACACGGTGATGATCCAGCGTGCCGGCGATGTCATCCCGCAGGTGCTGGATGTCGATCTCGACCGCCGCCCGCCGAACGCCGTGCCCTATGAATTCCCGAAGATCTGCCCCGCCTGCGGCAGCCATGCGGTGCGGGAGGAGAATCCGCGCACCGGCAGGCTCGATTCCGTCACGCGTTGCACGGGCGGTCTTGTATGCCCGGCGCAAGCGGTGGAGCGGCTGAAATACTTCGTCGCCCGCGACGCCTTCGACATCGAGGGGTTGGGCGCAAAGCAGATCGAGGCTTTCTACCTGGACGGCCTGATCGCCAATGCCGCGGACATCTTCACGCTGGCCGAGCGCGACAGGCGATCCCTGAAGAAGCTGAAGGATCGCGAGGGCTGGGGCCCGCTCAGCGCGAACAAGCTGTTCGAGGCGATCGAGACGCGCCGCGACATCGAGCTTAACCGCTTCATCCATGCGCTTGGAATTCGTCATGTCGGCGAACAGACGGCGAAGGACCTGGCGCGCGCCTATGGCAGCGTCGAGGCGTTTACCGCAGCAGCTATGGCGCTGGACGGCGAGCAGAGCGAAGCCTGGCGCGACCTGACCGCCATAGACGGGATCGGCACGACCGTGGCGGAGGCGCTGCAGGAATTCTTCAATGAACCGCGCAACCTGGAAGTCTACAACGCGCTGCTGCAACAGGTGCGGCCAAGACCGATGGCGGCGGCGGCCTCGGATACGCCGGTTGCCGGCAAGACCATCGTCTTCACCGGGGCGCTGGAGAAGATGACCCGCGACGAAGCCAAGGCCATGGCCGAGCGGCTGGGCGCGAAGGTTTCCGGCTCGGTGTCGAAAAAGACGGACCTGGTGGTCGCCGGCCCCGGCGCGGGCTCCAAGCTTGCCGATGCGAAGAAGCACGGCGTGGAGGTCATCGACGAGGATGCCTGGCTGACGCTCGTGGCCGGGCGTTGAGCGGCATGGCGCAGGCGGAAAAAGAAGCAGCGCGCAGCAGCCGCGAGTTCATGGACGGTGTGCGCGATACCATGCCGCTGCTGATCGCGGCTTCGCCCTTCGGCATCGTCTTCGGGGCGGCGGCAATCGCGGCCGGCTATTCCATGTTCGAGAACGTCTTTACCAGCGCGCTGCTGTTTGCCGGGGCGAGCCAGTTCGTGTTCATCGAGGTGAACGCCCAGAACGTGCCGGCGTGGACGGTGGTTTTTGCCGTATTCGCCATCAATTTCCGCCACATACTATATTCGGCCTCGACCGGACGGCGCATCGCGGCCCTTTCACCGGTACAGAAGGCGCTGGCGTTTTTTCTGCTGACGGACATCCAGTTCGCGGGCGTGGAGGCGCGGGCTGCCGCCAATGAGCAGGGCAGGGTGAGCGCCGGTTACTACTTCGGCATGGGCCTGCCGCTTTATGTGATGTGGGTGGTCACCAGCATCATTGGCGGGCTGTTCGGCAAGCTGATCGCCCATCCCGAGCAATGGGGCCTCGACTTCGTGCTGCCGATCTATTTCCTCGCTGTGCTGATGGGTTTCCGCAAGCGCGACCGCTTCGTGCTCGTCGCTGTCGCTAGCGGCATGGTTTCGCTGCTTGCATACAAGCTGCTGGGCTCGCCCTGGCATATCTCGCTCGGCGCATTTGCCGGCATCGGGGCGGCGGCGATTGCCGCGCCAAGGGTGACGTCGCGTGTTTGAGAGCGGCATTCACGGGAATATCGTGGTTCTCATCATCGTGCTGGCGGTGGTGACCTACCTCACGCGCATTGGCGGGCATGTGCTGCTGTCGCGGTTCAAGCGGATCCATCCGCGTGTCGAGGCGGGGCTGGAGGCCGTTCCGGTCGCGGTGATGACGCCGCTGATCGTGCCGCCGGCCTTTTCCAACGGACCGGCGGAGGCAATCGCCATCATTTTCGTCTGCCTCGTGTCCCTGCGGCTGGGGCCGATTCCTACCGTGGCCCTCGGCCTCGTAGTGCTGGTGACGTTTCGGAACTTGTTCTAGCCACGCAAGGGGCGGCAGGCGTTTTCCAGCCAGTTTCGATCCTGCGCGTCCAGGTGCGGCGACAAGTTCGGCGAGCACCCGGGCATGATAGGCATCGAGCCAGACGAGCTCCTCGCGGGTCATCAGCGCGGTGTCGATCAGCCGCTGGTCGATGGGCGCGAGCGTCAGCGTATCGAAGCCATGCGTCTCGGCATTGCCGCCGTAGAGCGCCCTTGCCGGCTCCACCAGCACCAGGTTCTCGATGCGGATGCCCCATTGGCCCTCGCGGTAGAAGCCGGGCTCGTTGGAGATGATCATGCCCGCGACCAGCGGCTCCATGCCGCGCCTGGAAATCGATTGCGGCCCCTCGTGCACCGACAGATAGGATCCGATGCCGTGCCCGGTGCCGTGGGCGTAGTCGCGCCCGTGCCGCCACAATGCGATACGGGCCAGCACATCGATGTCCACGCCGCGCGTGCCCTTGGGAAAGCGCGCGGTGGCTATGGCGATGTGGCCCTTCAGCACCAGCGTGAAGTCCTCGCAGGCCTGCACCGGCGGCGTGCCGATGGCGACGGTGCGGGTGATGTCGGTGGTGCCGTCGCGGTACTGCGCGCCTGAATCGACCAGGTAGAGCGAGTGGGGAGCAAGGCGTGCATTGCTCGCCTCGTTGACGCGGTAGTGGACGATGGCGCCGTTGGGTCCCGCGCCGGAAATGGTGTCGAATGAAATCTCCAGCAGCCTGGAGCCGAGCGCATGGGCGGTCGTGGCGCGCATTTCCTCGAGCTTGCTTGCGGCGGTGATCTCGTCGAGCGAACCGGCTGGCTGATGGTCGAGCCAGGCGAGGAAGCGCGTCACCGCAACGCCGTCGCGCAGATGGGCCGCACGGGAACCCGCGATCTCGGTTTCGTTCTTGATGGCGCGCGGCAGCACGACCGGGTCACGCGCCTTGACGATCTGCCCGCCCGCTGCCGTCACCTTGTCGGCGAGCGCCGCGCTTACCCGCTCGGGGTCGCACATCACCTTCGCGCCGCGCGCCAGGGTTCGCAGTTCGGTTTCCATGGCCTGCGGCGGGAAGATGTCGGCGAGTTGCGTCAGGTAGGCGTCGGTCTCGCGGTTCAGCTTGGCGCTGTCGATGAAGAGCAGCGGCCGCCCCTCCTTGCGCAGCACCGCCTGCGCCAGCGTCACCGGAATATGGGCAATATCGTCGCCGCGAATGTTGAAGGTCCATGCAATCGAGACCGGGTCCGTCAACAGGCAATAGTCTGCGCCATTTTCGCGCAGAATGCCCCCGAGCCGCGCCAGCTTGTCGAGCGAGCGTTCACCGGCATGCTTCATCTTCTGGATCGAGACCTTGCCGGACGGCGGGGCAGGCCGGTCGTTCCAGACGGCATCGACGAGGTTCGACGCGGCGACGAGTTCGGCCCCGGCCTTTTCGATCTTCGCGGCGAAACGTGATTGCGCGGCAATC
This sequence comes from uncultured Alphaproteobacteria bacterium, assembly GCA_963697325.1. Lineage (GTDB taxonomy): Bacteria > Pseudomonadota > Alphaproteobacteria > Rhizobiales > Rhizobiaceae > BOKV01. The sequence goes on from CAVONR010000008.1 coordinate 52,332, forward strand.
GTCAGCAAATGGGGATCGTGTCCGATCTTCCAACCGGCCCTGGTGTTTTTGGCCAGCCATTCTTCCGGCGGCAGGTCGACCAGGCTTTCAATGGTCACGATGGCGGTGTCGGTCTGCTCGCGCGCCTGCAGGCCGTAGCGCCCGTCCACGAACAGCACAGCGGCGTTCTGCGTGACGATCGCGAAGCCGGCGGAGCCGGTAAAGCCGGTCAGCCATGCGAGGCGCTCGGCGCAGGGCGGCAGGTATTCGTTCTGGTATTCATCGCCATGGGGCACGAGCAGTGCATCGAAACCGGACCGAAGCATTGCCTGGCGAACAAGTGCGATGCGGGGCGCGACGGCGGCCGGGTTCGATTTGACTTCGAATGTCTGAAACATGAATTTCCCCGAGCAAAGCGTTGAGCGGACTATACGCAGTGCAATTGCCTGCAAACAAGCCAACAGGTTAATGCGCGTGAGCCTGCTCCGGGCGGAATCCGGCATCGGATGCACAGGTTTTAAGCCAACCATGCAGTGAGTGCATTGGCAGCATGCGTCGACGGCTGTTGTGCTTTGGACCGGCCCACCTCACCTTGGCAGGCGTGGAGGGAAAGAAATCGGCGAACCCGAAAAGGAGCGCACAATGTCTTTCTTCGGTGATCTGGGACGCGCGACGCGCGACAGCATGAACCGCGTCGTCGAGGCCCGCCAGCGGCAGGCACAGCGTTACGTCAACGGCGTGCTTCTGGCCATGGACGATGAAGCACTGATCCGTGCAGGATACGACCGCAAGGTTCTGGAACGGCAGGAATCATCGCTCCATCCATTTTGAGCGCCTGCCAGGCAAACAAAAAGGCGGAGCCCGAAAGCTCCGCCTTTCTCATTTTCGGGATGGACCGTCTCAGCTCTGCTGGAACGGCAGTGCCACGAAGTTCTGGCCATCCTTGCGCTGCACCAGCATCAGCACGGACTTCTTGCCTTCGGATTTCGCCTTGGCAATCGCGTCGCGGGCAGCGGCTGCGGAGGTCACCGGCTCCTGGTTGACGGAGACGATGATGTCGCCTTCGTTGATGCCGCGGTCCTGTGCCGGACCCTCGTCAACCTGGTTGACGATGGCGCCCGAAACGTCCGCGTCCAGTCCAAGGCTTTCGCGCATTTCGTCGGTCAGGTCCGCGACCTTGAGACCAAGGTCGGGAAGGTTGACCGAGGCATCGGCGGTCTGCGACGGCTCGTTCATGCTGCCGGTGTCGGCCGACGCCATGCGGTCGTCCTTCAGATTGCCGACCGTCACGTCCAGCGTGACTTCCTTGCCCTGACGCCAGACCGTGATCTTGTCCTTGGTGCCGGGCTTGAGGTCGCCAACCACGCGGGCGAGCGCCTTCGGGTTTTCGATCGTGGTAGCGCCGAACTTCGTCACAATGTCACCGGCCTTTATTCCCGCCTTGCCTGCGGGAGTGGACTCATCGACCTGAGCGACGATGGCGCCCGAAGCATTCGCCAGACCGACGGCCTCGGCCACGTCCTTCGTCACCGGCTGTATTTGCACGCCGATGTAGCCACGCTCGATCGACCCGTCCTTGATCAGCCGGTCCACGATCTGCCTGCGCCTGGTCGGAGGGAATGGCGAACGCAACGCCGACATTGCCGCCGTTGGGCGAGTAGATCGCGGTGTTGACGCCGACGACCTTGCCGTCGACCGAGAACAGCGGGCCGCCGGAATTGCCGCGGTTGATCGGCGCATCGACCTGCAGGAAGTCGTCATAGGGTCCACTGCGCAGGTCGCGGCCACGGGCCGAGACGATGCCGGAGGTCACCGTGGTGCCGATGCCGAACGGGTTGCCGATGGCCAGCACCGGATCGCCCGGCTCGATGTTGTTCGAAACGCCCCAGGTCAGCGAGGGCAGGTCGCTTGCCGGCCTCGACCTTGATGACGGCGAGGTCGGTCTTCGGGTCGGTGCCGAGCAGCTTCGCCGGCAGTTCGGTGTCGTCGTCGAGAACGACGGTGATTTCGCTCGCGCCGTCGATCACGTGGTTGTTGGTGACGATGGTGCCGTTGCCGTCGATGATGAAGCCGGAGCCCAGCCCCAGCGCGTGCGCGGTTGCATGTTCCGGTGCGGGCGATTCTGCGACGCTCGCCCTGCATTCCGCCGCCACCCGGTCCCCTGCTTCGAAGAAGCGCTTGAAGAAGTCGTTGAACGGGGTTTCCTGGCCGCCGAACGGATCGAAGATTGTCCTGCCTGATCGTCGGCGCTCTTGCCGGACGATCTTGATCGTGACGACGGCCGGGCGGTTGGCGGTGACGATGGGCGCATAGGAAACGGCGCCGTTCTGCACGATGCGCGGCGCCGAAGGCGGGAACCGGTTCGGCCTGCGCAAGCGGGCTGACTGCAAACGTGCCATATGCCAGCGGTGCGGCGATGACCGCCGCCGATGCCAGTGCGGCGATTCGGATGCGCCTTGTGATGGTGGGTCTGTCCATGTGTCGTTCTCCTTTGGGTCTCTCGCTGTGTGCCGCCGGAACTGTCCGGCGGCGGAATCGGAGTGAAGACTGAAATGCTCTCCGCGCTTCGACTGTGCGCAATGTGGCGATGATTGTGGCGACAATCACGCCCAAATCTCAACCTTACGAAGATTTAATGCTGATATTACAAAGATTTAATGGCAGCATCGCCCGCGCCGGCAGAAGTCGCGCGAAACAATCTGGAAATACAAATTCAAGCGATTTTAACGGTGGCGATGTAAGTGTATGATGTGTCAGGCTCTTTCGTCCGGGCAGGCGAGACGAATCAAAAGGAAAACACCGCCTGAAGGCGCCGGAAACGGGACATGGGGATGAATGAAGTTCTGGTATTCGACGTCGACGGCACGCTGACACCGCCTCGCTCGCCCATGGACGAGCCGATGGCGCGCGCATTGCGCCGACTCATTTCCGCCCGGCAGGTGTTTTCGTCACCGGCAGCGACCGCGCCAAGCTCGAGGCGCAGGCGCCACGCGACATTCTCGAAATCGCTGCCGGCGTGTTCTGCTGCTCTCGGCAACGAGATCTGGCGCGGCCGCGGCTCGTCATGGAAATGCGGCATATTTTTCCGCCGGAACTCGATCGCACTCGCTGCGGAGCTGCTCGAAGGTTCGGCCTATCCGGTGCGCACCGGCCGGCATATCGAGGAGCGCACGGGTTCGCTCAACATTTCCGTCGTCGGGCGCAATGCGAACCTGTTGCAGCGCCGCGACTATCAGTTCGTCACGACCGCGTCGGCGCATGAGCGTGACCGGCTGATCGCCGCGATCGAGGCGCATTTCCCCAATACGAGTGCAATCGCGGCGGCCAGATCTCGATCGACATCGCGCCGCGCGGCTGGAACAAGGCCCGCGTCTTCAAGGAGGTGCGCGCCCGCGCGCCCGGGCGCAACCGTGCATTTCTTCGGCGACACGATCAGCGAGGGCGGCAACGACCTGCCGCTGGCGCAGGCGCTGATCGCCGACGGTCCGCAGCATGTGGTCAATTGCGTCAAGGACTGGCGCGAGACGCTGGCGATCATCGAGCGCGCATTATGGCGAAACCGGCCGGCCAAGCGAAGTCGCCTAGGCACGCGGCGGAAATTCCAGCACCAGCGTCAGCCAGCCTTCGCGGTGATGCGCCTTGACGAGCCGCAGCCCCTGCGCGCGGTAGGCGGCGACGATCCGCGCCTGCTGGTGCGGCAACAGCCCCGACAGGATCACCGTGGCCGGCCGCGCCAGATGGCGGGCGAGGTCACGCGCCAGCATTTCCAGCGGACGGGCGAGGATGTTCGCCAGCACCAGGTCGAACGGGCCGCGCTCGCCGAAACGACGATGGTTGAAGCCGGTGGCGGTGATGCATTCGACGCGGCGACGGCGACGCCGTTGATCCTGGCGTTTTGCCGGGCCACCTGCGTTGCCACCGGGTCGATGTCGCTGGCGAGCACGTCGATCGGCAGCGACTTGGCCACCGCGATGGCGAGCACGCCGCTGCCGGTGCCAAGGTCGAGCGCATTGAAGTAGCGCCGCCGCTTGAGGCACTGCCCCAGCATGTCGAGGCAGCCGGCCGTTGTGCCGTGATGTCCGGTGCCGAAGGCAAGGCCGGCGTCGATGAGCGATCGCGTGCTGCCAGGGCCGCGGCACGTGCCGGTCGTGGCTGCCATGCACGATGAACCGCCCCGAGCGCACCGGCTTCAGTTCGGCGAGCGTGGCGGCGACCCAGTCGATGTCGGCAAGCGGCTCGTGCCCGATGCCGTGCGGCAGGCCCGCCCGCTCCAGCGCCGCGACCATGCGGCGTTCGATTGTCTCCACGTCGGCGGCCTGCACATAGACCGAGACGCTCCAGATGCCCGTTTTCTCGTCGATCTCGAATGAGGAAACCGGCAGCGGCATCCTCCTCGAATTCGGCTTCGAGCACGCGGGCGATGCGGCCGGCCTTTGCGCCGGTCGTGGTGAGGAAAAGTCGTGTCTGCGGCATCAGTTCGACGGCTTCGGCTTCCACGCCGTGATGCCCGCGGCGATGGCCCGGAACATCTCGATCGTCTCGGCCTGTATCTTGTCGCCATCGGCGCCGTCGTCGGCAAAGGCGCGGTCGGCGGAAGTCTTGACGATGACGATCGCGCGCCGGGCGGTTTACGTAGATGTATTGCCCGTAGATGCCGACGGCGAAAAACTCGTCGTCGGCACTGGGCGGCACCCACCACTGGTAGCCATAGCCGAACGGGTCTTGCGCGTTCGCAGGCTTCGGGCGACGTTGGCTTGACCGAATCGATGGCCCAGGCGAGCGGCACGACCTGCTTTCCGTTGAAGCGGCCAAGGTCCAGCATCATCTGGCCGAAGCGGGCGTAGTCGCGGCTGGTGACGTTGAGGCCGCCCAGCGCGAAGGCGACGCCATCGCCGTCGGTGAGATAGATGGCGTCCGATTCGACGCCAAGCTGCGACCACAGCGTCTCCTCATCAGTTGCGGCAGGTCCTTGCCGGTGACGGCGCGCAGCACCATCGCCAGAATATGCGTGTCGATCGAGGTGTACTGGCGGGCCGTGCCCTGTTCGCGCTCGCGCGCCTCCAGCCCCGCGGCGAAGGCGTCCATCGAGCCGCCCATCGCCAGCACCCGGCCCATGCGGTTGATGTCGGAATTGAAGGCGAGATAGTCCTCGTCGAACTTCACGCCGGACGCCATGTTGAGCACGTTGCGCACGCTCACGCCCTCGTAGACCGTGCCCTTCAGCGCTCGGCACGTATTTGTCCACCGGGTCGGAAAGCGCGATGCGGCCGTCGGAGACTGCGCTGCCGAACATGGCCGAAAGGAAGCTCTTGGCCATTGACCACGAGATGCGCAGGTCCTCCGGCTTCGTGCCGAGGCGGTATTCCTCGTGCACCAGCTTGCCGTCTCGGATGACGACCAGCGAGGTGGTCGCGGTGCGCTCAAGCAACGCCGCGATGTCCTTTTCCGCAGCCGTCGTAGTCGTAGGCCTTGGGCAGTTCCGCCGTCTCGGCCGGCCAGGGCGACCGTGTCGCCGGAGCGCTTCACTTCCTTCCAGAAGAAAAGGTCCTTCATGTGCGAGAAGTTGGAGACGATGTTGCCCTCGTCAAACAGTGTGTTGACGTTGTAGAGCCGCACCAGATTGTCGCGATTGTACACCCCCGCGCGCCAGGGCGAGGACAAGGCCGGCCGAAGCCAGCCAAAGGACAATTCGCAAGATGGCGCGCATGCGGGAACCCCTGTGATTTGAACGGGGTTTAGCATGGCGCAAGCGCGTGGCACAAACGGCTTGCATTACGTTGCGGACGTGCGAAATATCGCGCGCCGCGATAGCGGCCATGATGGGCAGGGGCCATTGGCGGATCATGAGAGGCGGGTCATGAAGAGCGCGGCGCGGTGGGATGCCGATTTCAAGGCGGGAAAGCTCGATTTCCTGCACCGTCCGGCGGAGCTGAAGCGGTTTACCGCGATTGCGGCGATGATCGCCCGCGCCGCCCGCCAGCACGGGCCGGTGGAAATTGCCGACCTTGGCTGCGGCGAGGGGCTGCTGCTGGCGCAGCTCGATGCCGCGACCGTCAAGCGCTACATCGCGGTGGATATTTCCGGCGTTGCGCTGAAGTCGATTCGCCAGGGCGCGGTGCCGGTCGCGCCGGTGCGCGCCAGCGTCGCCACCTGGGACGGGCGGCCCGAGCCGGTGGCCCCGCGCATCATCGTCGCCTCGGAGGTGCTTTATTACGATCGCGCAAAGCGTCACGCATCTGCGCAAGCTGGCTGCAGGCGTGCCGCGCACGGTCGAGGTGATCGTCTCCTGCGTCGCCGGCAAGCCCGGCAAGCCAAACTGGACCGCCGCCTCGCAGCGGCTGTGGCGCGACCTGCGCGCCACCGGCTGGAAGCGGCTGGAGATGGCAACCGTTTCCGACGAGCGCGCCGGGCTCGCCTGGGACATCGCGCGGTACGCGCTGTAGCCGATGGCCGTCGATCCCAACGACCGCTTTCTCGATCCCGCGCCGCGCATCCACCCTTCCGCGCACACCAAGGGCTGCAAGCTCGGGCGTTACTCGCGCCGTGGGCGAGCGCACCGTGCTGCGCGACGTGAGCATGGGCGCGTTCAGCTATTTCGAGCGCCACGCCGAGGCGATCTATGCCGATATCGGCAAGTTCTGCTCGATCGCGGCCAACACCCGCATCAACGCGCTGGAGCATCCGATCGAGCGCGTGACCAGCCACAAGATGAGCTACCGGCCGAACGAGTACTTTCGGCACCAGGGCATCGACCAGGGGTTCCGCGCCCATCGCTCCGGCAGGCGCGTGACCATCGGCCACGACGTGTGGATCGGCCATGGCGCGGTGGTGATGCCGGGGGTGACCATCGGCACGGGGGCGGTGATCGGGGCCAATGCCGTCGTCACCCGCGACGTGCCGCCTTACATGATCTTCGCCGGCGTGCCCGCGCGCCCGCTGCGGCCAAGGTTTGCGCCCGAGATCGCCGATGGGCTGCTGGCGCTCGCCTGGTGGGACTGGGACGAGGGCCGGATCTTCGACGCGATCGCCGACATGCAGCAGCTTTCGGCGGAGAAGTTTCTGGAGAAGTGGGGTTAGCCCTTCTTCACGAACTCGGTGCGCAGCACCAGGCCCTTGATCTCTTTCGAACGCACCTCGATCAGGTCGGGATCATCGGTCAGGTGGATGCCCTTGAACGTGCTGCCCCGCTTCACGACCGAGGACGAGCCCTTGACCTTCAAATCCTTGATCACGGAAACGGTGTCGCCTTCGGCCAGCAGGGTTCCGTTCGAATCACGCACTTCCATTGGGGTTCTCCGTGTTTGTGCCGCAATATCCGATGCCAGCCGGCAGCGAAAGAGCATGGCTTGTCGTTCACGCGGCTCATCGCCCGTGGCTTGTCAAAGAACCTGTCCGTCGTGAACGGACTGCGGGGCATCCAGCGGGTGCCTCTGTTTAGTTTTTGTGTGGCATCCACCGGATGCCCCGCTTCGGAGATCATGGACGCCTTGTTGGCTCTCGCCGTTTCGGCCCGGCCAGCGCGGAAGCTTTGCCGTTTGGGATAGCCTACTTATCTCGTCCGGCAGGCCTTTCCCGGGTCCGACACCCGCTTCCAGCCGCTCCGCAGCCAATTTCCCACGATATGCTTCGGCGGCCTACCGTCGTCCGCGCGGGAATTGGTGAGGGGATGGTAAGGGAGGGGGTGGGGATGGGGATAAGTTTTGTTTGGGGCACTGCGTCAAAGTCCCTCCCATTGGGGAGGCGAGCGAATGAGGCACGCAGCCTCCCCCTTGAGGGGAGGCGCGCGATTGCGAGCGAAGCGAAGCAGAGCGGGTGGGGGGTGCTCGATGAGCCGTTTTGGGGATGCCATGCATCGCAATCCCCCATGGCTCGCCCCGGCAGCGGGCGACACCAAGCGAAGCGCAGGTGAGCCGGTGGGGGTGCTGTTTGATCCTCGGCAGTTGTCATTGTTTGCCCGCAGCCGCGAGAATTGTCCCGGCAACGCCATCGGCATTGCCGAGTATTTCCTCGTTCCCAAATCGCAGCACGCGAAAACCGAGTTCCGCCAAGGCGGCATCCCTGACCAGGTCGCGCGGATTTTCCGAGTGCTGACCACCATCGGCCTCGATGATGAGCCGGGCGTCGAGGCAGATGAAATCGACAATAAATCCCCTGATGGGATGCTGGCGGCGAAAACGCAGGCCTTCGAGCTTTTTGCCGCGCAACATCAACCAAAGGCGCGCCTCGGCGACCGTTGGTTCACTGCGCATAGGTTCTCGCAAAACCGCGATGTGCGTCAGGTATCCTTCGCCGCATCTTGCCCCCTTGGATCAAGCGAAGCAGGGTGCGTGCAGGTGTGCAAGGAGAGAATATCCCCCCTCTTGCGATTTCTGGCGTTTAGCCTTCGGCTAAGCCACCGAAATCGCTTTCTCCCCCTCAAGGGGGGCGACAGGAGACCGTGCCTTGTAGCCTACCCCTTCGCCTCCACAAAACTGTCCAGCACCCGCTTCTGCCCGGCCTTGTCGAAGTCGATGGTCAGCTTGTTGCCGTCGATGCCGGCGATGATGCCGTAGCCGAATTTGAGGTGGAACACGCGGTCGCCCGTCTTGAAGGGCGAGGCCGTCTTGGCGACCGAGGAGGCGACGAGTTCGCCCTCGATGGTGCGCGCCTTGGTCTGCGGGCCGGAGCGGGTGCCCCAGTTCTGCTTCGCGGCTTCGGGGTTGCGGGTCTGGGCGCGCTGCCAGCCGGGCGATGAATAGGTGCTCTTGAACGGGTCGGACGTGTCGAAGCGGCTGGCGCCATAGGCCCCGCCCGCGCGCGCCGAGCCATAGCCGCCATAGGAGCTGCCGGTTTCCATCACTTCCACATGGGCGGCCGGCAGTTCGTCGAGGAAGCGCGAGGGGATGGAGGATTGCCACAGGCCGTGGATGCGGCGGTTGGAGGCGAACCAGATATAGAGCCGCTCGCGCGCGCGGGTGATGCCGACATAGGCGAGGCGGCGCTCTTCCTCGAGGCCCGCGCGGCCGCCCTCGTCGAGCGCGCGCTGGTGCGGGAAGAGGCCTTCTTCCCAGCCGGGCAGGAAGACGGTTTCGAACTCCAGCCCCTTGGCCGAGTGCAGCGTCATGAGCGAGACGGCGTCGAGCGACGGCGTTGTTGTCGGCGTCCATGACGAGGCTGACATGCTCGAGGAAGCCGGCGAGGCCCTCGAAGTCTTCCATCGAGCGGATCAGCTCCTTCAGGTTTTCGAGCCGGCCCGGGCGCTTCGGCGGAGCGGTCGGCCTTCCACATCTCGGTGTAGCCGGACTCCTCCAGGATGGTCTCGGCAAGCTCGGTGTGCGGCGTGTTGTCGAGCATGGAGGCCCAGCGGGCGAAATCGGCGACGAGGGCCTTCAGGGTGGAGCGGACCTTGGGCTTCAGCTCCTCCGTGTCGGTGAGTTCGCGCGTCGCCTCCAGCAGCGGGATGCGGCGGGCTCTTGCAAGATCGTGGATCTGGCGCACGGTGGCCTCGCCGATGCCGCGCTTGGGCGTGTTGACGATGCGCTCGAAGGCGAGGTCGTCGGCCGGCTGGCACACGACGCGGAAATAGGCCATGGCGTCGCGGATTTCGAGCCGCTCGTAGAAGCGCGGGCCGCCGATGACGCGGTAGTTGAGGCCGATGGTGACGAAGCGGTCTTCGAACTCGCGCATCTGGAACGAGGCGCGCACGAGGATGGCGATGTCGTTGAGCGCGTGGCCCTTGCGCTGCAGCGCCTCGATTTCCTCGCCGATGGCGCGGGCTTCCTCGGTCGAATCCCATGCGGCGGCGACGATCACCTTCGCCGCGTCCGGCTCGTTGCTGTCGGTGAACAGCGTCTTGCCGAGCCGGCCCTCGTTGTGGGCGATGAGGTGCGAGGCCGCGCCGAGGATGTGGCCGGTGGAGCGGTAGTTGCGCTCCAGCCGGATGACCTTGGCGCCGGGAAAATCCTTCTCGAAGCGCAGGATGTTGTCGACCTCCGCGCCGCGCCAGCCATAGATCGACTGGTCGTCGTCGCCGACGCAGCAGATATTCGGAGAATGTTTGCTGTTTTTTGCGCTCACGCGAGCAGCTTCGCCGGCTTGGTTGTTTGCGCTCACGCCGGATGCATGCGCATCGGCTCCGCGGGGGCGGCCTGACCGGCCGGGCGGCTCTTCGCCGCCTTGAGTTTGCCCCCCAGCCGCCGAAGAGGCGGCCGTCGCTCCTGCGCCGCCCTCGCGGAGCGTCGGCGCTTGCGCGAGCAGGCGCAGCCACATGTATTGCGCGACGTTGGTGTCCTGGTACTCGTCGACCAGCATGTATCTGAAGCGGCGCTGGTAGTCGGCCAGCACGTCCGGATTGTTCGCGGAAAAGGCGGATCGTCTCGGTCAGCAGATCGCCGAAATCGACGGCGTTCAGCGTCTTCAGCCGCTCCTGGTAGTCGGCATACATCTTGCGGCCCTTGCCTTCGCCATAGCCGCGGTCGTCGCCCTCGGGGATGTTGGCGGGGGCAAGGCCCTTGTTCTTCCAGCCGTCGATCATGCCGGCGAGCAGGCGCGCGGGCCAGCGCTTGTCGTCTATGCCCTCGGCCTGGATCAGCTGCTTCAGCAGGCGGATCTGGTCGTCGGTGTCGAGGATGGTGAAGTTGGATTTCAGCCCGACGAGCTCGGCATGGCGGCGCAGGATTTTCACGCCGATCGAGTGGAAGGTGCCGAGCCAGGGCATGCCCTCGACCTCCGGCCCCATGTAGCGGCCGATGCGCTCCTTCATCTCGCGCGCGGCCTTGTTGGTGAAGGTCACGGCGAGGATCTGCGAGGGCCAGGCGCGGCCGGTGGCCAGGATGTGCGCGATGCGCGCGATGAGCACGCGGGTCTTGCCGGTGCCCGCGCCGGCCAGCACCAGCAGCGGGCCTTCGGTGGTCTCGACCGCGTCGCGCTGCTCGGCGTTGAGGCCCTCGAGCCAGGGCATGGCCGGTTCGCCGCCACGGCGCGCGCCGAGGGCACGCGCGGCGATGCCGCCCGCCTGCGGCTGCGAGCCGTGTACTGCGTCCGCAGGGGCGTTGGCGGGATTTGACTTGTGCGGGTTGGACATCATGCGAATCTAGTGATTCCGGCGCGAAAGGAAAGCATCGCCTTCCATAGCCGCCTTTTGCCGCAATGGCTGCTTGATATGCGCAGGCGGGGGCGGTAAATGCGGTTTTCCCCGCCAAAAAGAGCCTCCAGCCAGTCGAGAACCGCCTCCCATGAAGACCATCCCGCTTGGCCGGACCGGCATGTCAGGTTTCGCAAATCTGCCTCGGCACCATGACCTGGGGCTCGCAAAACAGCGAGGCGCAGGCGCACGAGCAGCTCGATTTCGCCGTTGATGCCGGCGTCAACTTCATCGACACGGCGGAGATGTACCCGACGACGCCGCGGTTGAAGGAGACCACCGGGCGCACCGAGGAAATCCTCGGCACGTGGCTGCAAAAGCGGGCGGATCGCGACAAGCTGATCATTGCGACCAAGGTCACGGGCGAGGGCAATGCGGACATCCGCGATGGCGCGCGCGTCAACGGCAAGGCGTTGCGCGAGGCGCTGGAGCAAAGCCTGAAGCGTCTGCGAACCGATCACGTCGATCTTTACCAATTGCACTGGCCGAACCGGGGCTCGTACCATTTCCGCAAGGTGTGGGATTACGATCCCATGTCGGCCGATGTGCGCGACATGGACGGCGAGGTCGCGGACCTGCTGGAGACCGTCGGCGGCGCTGATGCGCGAGGGCAAGATGCGCGCCTTCGGCCTGTCGAACGAGACCGCCTGGGGCACGATGAAGTTTCTGGAGGCATCGCAGCGGCTGGGCCTGCCGCGCGTTGCCAGCATGCAGAACGAGTACAGCCTGCTGTGCCGGCTCTACGACACCGACATGGCCGAGCTCGGCGCGCGCGAGGACGTGCTGCTGCTGGCGTTTTCGCCTCTGGCGGCGGGGCTGCTTTCGGGCAAATACGCCAGCGGCATCGTGCCGGAGGGCACGCGGCATTCGATGCAGCCGACGCTCAACGGGCGCGTGACGGCCCAAAGCGGCGAGGCGGTGAAGGAATACCTGGGCGTCGCGCGCAAATACGGCATCGACCCCAGCGCCATGGCGATCGCGTTCTGCCTGACGCGCCCGTTCCCGGCGCTGCCGATCATCGGCGCGACGTCGATGGCGCAGCTGAAGATCAACCTGTCTGCCGCCGAGCTGGTGCTCACGCCCGACATGCTCGCCGACATCGAGACGGTGCGGCGCAAATATCCCATGCCGATGTGAGCGATCAGCGCGCCACGCGCAGTTCCGAAATGACGCTGCCGATGGCGGCCATTGCGTCGGCAATGGCGTCGCCCTGCACATCGTAATAATAGCGTTCGCCATATTTGCCGACCGAGGCGCAATTCTGCAGCAGGGTCTTGACCGACGATCCGTCTGGCACGTCGTAGACGATGGTGAATATCTTGTATGCCGGCTCGTTGTCCGCGTCGGTGATCGCCTTGATGTTGGCGCAGGTCCGGGCGGTCTGCTGATTCATGGCGTCAACGTCCGAGGTCGCGCTCGCAAGTCCAGCGGTGACGCGGTTATCCTTGCCGTATCCCCAAGCATAATACTCGGTCTTGTTCAGCGTTGCCTGGGCCGGGTAGGTGTTGTTTCCGTCGGTAAGCAGGATGATGTACTTGTCGTTCTCGGGCTGGCCGTAGCTGCGGCCCTGCGTGAAAGGAATGCCCTCCGAAAGTACGTGCCAGCCCCAAGCCAGCCCGGCCTGCAGGTTCGTGTAGCCGGCCGGGATCATCTTCGAGATAGAATCCAAGATGATGGCCGAATTTGTCGTCAGCGGTGTCAGTGCCGGCGTGGTGCAGCCTTGGTTCGGGCCATAGACGCCGGCATCGCGCGAGCGCGAGCGGCCAATCAATATGCGGTTGCTGCTGTCCTTCAGCCGCGCATCGAGATTGTATTTGCGCGGCCAGTCCTGCCGCTTTGCCTGTTTGCTGGTGCTGCCGTAATTGGTCGTGGTTGCGGAATAGTCCGTGCCTACCCGGACATAGTCATTGAGATAGTTGTTGCCGTAATCGGCGTCCTCGCTGGAATTCTTGCGGTCCGGCTCGTCGGGCGAGAACATCGGCACGAACAGTGTTGCGGTGTCGAGATCGTTCGGCGCCGCATCCGAGGTGTTGAAGGGGTCGGTGCGCATTTCAACGCATCCGGCCCAAGGCGTCGCCAGCGCGTCGAACAAGGTCCAGCGGGAAAGCCATGTGGTGCTGTAGCTGGAGACGCCATCCGGCAGCACTGCCGGCGGGGTCGGGCCGACGCTGACAGTGCTGGTCGTCGCTGATTTCCAGCCGCCCCCGGTCTTGACCGCCGATGACCAGGTATCGCCACTGGTGCTTGCGCCGTTCCAATCGATGTTTTCGTGGTGAACGGGTGACCAGCCCCTTGGGTCCAGCCAGTCCGCACCGCGATATTGCGGGCCGACATTGACAGAGCCTGCGAAGGGCACGAGCGCAAACTTCACCGGGTCCGGCTTGTTGGAAAACGCGGCAACCTGCTTCAGGCGCGTCACCAGATCGTTGGCTGCCTGGCGCGCCTGTGTCATCCGCGTCATTCCGGCCGAGCCGGTATTGGTGTCCATGGAGCCGGAATTGTCGACGACAAGCGCCACTTCGATCGTCCGGTTGCCGGTCGCGATCGAAGCGGAGACGCGCATGGGGAATCGTGTCGATGCCGATGACGCCCGCCATGTATGTGTCGTAGACGTGATGGGCAGAAACGTCGATCCGGCCACCGCCTACGTCGCCTGCGAAAAAGGTCGAGGTCGAAGTCCACGTCCTTGGGTTCGACGACCGAGTTGAGATTGGCGTCGAAGAAATCACGGCCGTAGGCCTTCAGATAGTCCACGTCATTGCTGTAGGCCAGTTCCTTGGCAGCGGCCAAAGCGGCGGCATCGAGCGCCTGCTGTATGGTACTCTTGGTGCGGTAGACACTGGAGTATTCCAGCGCTGCGGAGACTGAACCCATGACCGGCAGCGACGCGATGGCGAACAGCGTTCCGTAGGTTCCGGCAGTATCTGCAAGAAATTGTCTGATTTTACTGATCATTGTCACAATCAAAACGCACATGCGGACCCAATGGTCCTGTTTATCGCGCAAAGATTACGGAAAGCTTCCCGGCGATGTCCGACGATCTTAATTGCGGTAGCACAATGCATGGAGCGCGGCGTCTTGCGTCTTTAAAATGACGGCCGTGGCGGCTAATGTCGGTGCAAAGAGGAGGATCGTCCCTTGGCACTGGCAGACATTCTTGGAGCGCACCGCAACGAGGCCGGAATTGTCACGGCCATAGCGGTGCTGCAGCAGCGTTTCGGCGAGAAGCTGAAGACGTCGCAGGCGCTTCGGGAGCAGCATGCACACACGACCACCTACCTGACGCCGCAACTGCCGGACGCCGTGCTTTTCGCCACCCATGAAGGCGATGTGCGCGAGGCCGTGCGCATCTGCGCCACGCACAAGGTTCCGGTCATTGCCTACGGCACGGGCACCTCGCTGGAGGGCAATGTCAACGCGCCGGAAGGCGGGCTGTGCATCGATCTGATGGGCATGAACGCGATTCTCGAGGTCAATGCCGGCGATCTCGACGTGACGGTGCAGCCGGGCGTGACGCGCGAGCAATTGAATGCGCATCTGCGCGACATGGGCCTGTTCTTTCCGATAGATCCGGGCGCGAATGCATCGCTCGGCGGCATGGCCGCGACGCGCGCTTCCGGCACCAATGCGGTGCGCTACGGCACGATGCGCGACAACGTGATAAGCCTCAAGGCGGTGCTGCCGGACGGGCGCGTGATCAAGACCGGCGGGCGGGCGCGCAAATCCTCGGCCGGCTATGATTTGACCCGGCTGATCGTCGGGTCGGAAGGCACGCTGGGCGTGATCACGGAATTGACGCTGCGCCTGCAGGGCATACCCGAGGCGATGTCGGCGGCGATAGCATCCTTCCCGGATATCGGCTCAGCCTGCGAGGCGACCATCGCGGCGATGCAGACCGGCATTCCGATGGCGCGGATCGAGCTTCTCGACACTCAATGCGTGGAGGCGATCAACAATTATTCGAAGACCGAGTTTCCCGCTTTCGCCGCTGCTGCTGCTGGAATTTCACGGGAGCAAGGCTTCCGTTGCCGAACAGGCAGAGAGCTTCGGCGAAATCGCGAGGGATTGCGGCGGCACCGGCTTCGAGTGGGTTGCAAAGCCCGAGGAGAGGAGCCGGCTGTGGAAGGCACGGCACGATGCCTATTGGGCATTGCGGGCAGCAGCGCCCGACAAGCAGTCGCTGTCGACCGATGCCTGCGTGCCGATCTCGCGGCTGGCCGAATGCGTGACGGAGACCGCGCGCGACATCGCCGAAGCCGGGCTTTACGGTCCGATACTGGGGCATGTCGGCGATGGAAATTTCCACGCGGCGGTGACGTTCGACCCGGCCGATCCGGATGAACTGGCGCGGGCGGAGGGCGTCGTGGAGCGGCTCGCGCTTGCGGGCATTGGCGATGGAGGGTACCTGCACCGGGGAGCATGGCATCGGGCAGGGCAAGCGGCGCTTCCTGCGGCTGGAGCATGGCGATGGCGCGGATGTGATGGCCGCCATAAAAAGAGCGATCGATCCCGATAACATCATGAATCCGGGCAAGGTGATGGCGCTGAGTTGAGCTGTCCGGAATTTCCCTGAAATTGCAGGTCACAGGCGGAGAATAGACGCTGTACCGTATATTCATCACGATCGGCGGGCTTTTGGTGATTGCGCTGTTCACGGCGCTTCTGGCCCCGCTGTTCGTCGACTGGACATCGCATCGCGCCGCCTTCGAGCGCGAGGCCTCGCGCATCATCGGCCAGCCGGTAAAGGTGTCGGGACGCGCCAGCATGCGCATCCTGCCGTTGCCGACCGTGACCTTTTCGGACATCTCCGTCGGGCAGTACGAGGATGGCACCGCGATGATGACGGCGGGCTCCTTCTCGATGGATGCCGAACTGATGCCGTTCCTGCGCGGCGAGGTGAAGATCGTCGACATGCGCCTCGAGGGGCCGCACGCGATCATCCGCGTCAATGAAAACGGCACTATCGACTGGACACGGCGCAAGGAGGCGCTGGTCGATCCGGGCAAGGTGCTGCTCGAGCGCATGGTCGTGACCGGCGCCAGCTTCGAGATCGAGGGGCTTGCCGGCGGGCGTCGGATCACAGGGCAGGGTTTCGACGCGGCGATTTCCGCGCAGACGCTGGCGGGGCCGTGGAAAATTACCGCCGATGGCGAGATCGACGGGGTCGCCTCCCAGTTCACGATCACGACGGGGCAATTGCAGGACGAGGGGTCGCTGCGCGTGTCGCTGGAAGGCCGGCGGCTCGATCATCCATACAGGCTCTCGCTGGACGGACCGGTGGAAGTGAACCAGGGGATCATCGGCTGGAAGGGCGGTTTCGGTATTTCGCCTGCGCTCACAGCCGAGGGGAAGCCGGATAGCGCCGCCTTGCCTATCCTGGTATCGGGAATGTTCGCGGCGACGCCCGATGCAGTGGACGTGCCCGAATACCGGCTGGAAATCGGCGGACGGCAGGATCCCTATACGATCACCGGCAAGGGCAAGGCGCAGATCCGAGATGAAATCGCCTTCCGGGTTGAGGCGGACGGACGGCAGATCGATCTCGACCGGCTGCCGAATTCCGGGGCTGAGGGTACCGCGCCGGTTCCGGCGGCAAGCCTTGCCACCCGCGTGGCGGCGCTGCGGCGGATAGCGGACGCGGTGCCGGTGCCGCAGGTGAAGGGCGAAATCGATTTCGAACTTCCGGCAATCGTGGCTGGCGACACCGTCATTCGCCAGGTCAGTGCGCTGCTCAAGCCCGAGGGGAACGGCTGGCAGGTCGCGCGGCTGCGCGCCACGCTGCCCGGCAACACCACGCTGGAGGCTGCAGGGCGGCTCGGCGCGGGCGAGGATTTCGGCTTTGCAGGAAAATTGCTGCTGGCCTCGCGCCAGCCCACCGGCTTTGCCAACTGGCTATCGGGCAAGTCGGATGCCTCGCTGCGGCGGCTGAAGAGCGCGGGCTTTTCAGCCGATGTGGTGCTGACGCCGGACAAGACCTTGCTCGACAATCTGGAACTGGTGCTTGACGGCGTTTCGATCTCCGGCTCGGTCCACCGGGAAGCCAACGGCGCTGGCATCCCGTCACTGGTCGCCGTGCTCGAAGGCGAGGAGATCGACCTGGAGGACCTGCGCGCCATGCAGGCACTGACCGGCGAGGAGGCAGGTGCGGGCCTGGGCGGGCCATGATCTCAACCTTACCCTCAAGACCGCGTTGCTGCGCGCAGACGGGCTGGAGGCCGGCGATGTCGACATGCAATTACGCGTCGAGCAAGGGCGCCGTCTCGGTCGAGCGGCTGAATCTTGGCGATTTCTACGGGGCGACGGATCGAGAGTTCCGGCAAGCTCAACGATCTGCTCGGCAAGGCCAGCGGCAATCTGGAGCCTGAAGGTGCGCGCGGACGACGGATCCGGCCTGGTGGAACTTGGCGCGGGAAAGGCTGGGCGAAAACCGGTTTCTCGATGCGCTGTCGGTCGATCCGGCGCTGTCGAGCGGATCTCGACTTGACGCGTTTCGGTCGATGCGCGCCCCGAAGGCGAAGGGGCGAAGGCGACGATCACCGCGAGCGGGTTTTCGGCGGGGCGCGGCTCGACTTGCACGACGAATTCGACCGGCCAGCCGGCACGCTGGGGCGAGGGCGGCACGGCATTGACGGTCAAGATCAGCCATGACGCGCCCGATGTGCTGGCGCGGCAGTTGTCGCTGCCAGCGCTGCCGTTGCCGCCCGAAGGGCCGGTGACGATCGACATTGAACTTGTCGGGCAGGCCGCTGGAGAACATGGAGGGCCTGCTGGCGCTGGCTGCGCCCGGAGCCGATTTCTCGGCAACCGGAACACTTTCGTTCGCACCGGCGGTAACTTCGGCGGCGCCGGATTTTTCGCAGCCTGCCTATTCCGCGACGGTGACCTTGGGCGTGCGCGATGCCGATCCGTGGTTCTTCATGTTCGGACAGGGTGTTTCCCGGCGCCGGCGAGGGCACGCCGCTTTCGCTGTCTGGCGCAGGTCATGGGCAAGCGCGAGAGCCACGAGTTTCGACGCGCATCAAAGGCCAGATGGCGGGAAATGCCTTCAGTGCGGACCTTACTCTGGCGATGGCCGCCGGAACGCGGCCGAAGCTGGCAGGCAAGCTCGACATTGACACGTTGTCGCTGCCGGTATTGGCGGAATTCGTGACCGGAAGCGGCACTTTCGGCACACAGTCGTTCGACAATTCGATCAGCGAGGCCGAATTCCAGTCGCCCCATTTCACGGGTATCGACGGTGAGGTCGCCTTGTCGGCGCGCGTTTCGAGACGGGGTTCAGCGAGGCCGCGACGGAAGTTCTCCGGCCAGGCGGCATTGCTTGAAGGAGCGCTGTCGCTGTCGCAGGTTTCGGCAGGTTGGCTCGGCGGACAGTATACCGGGGCAATGTCGATCAAGAACGTGAGCGGCAGCGCCAATGCCAGCCTGCAAGGCAATCTCGCCGGTTTCGACGCGATCGCGTGCACTCGCCGAGAGCGGATATGCACCAGTGCTTTCCGGCAATGCCGACGCCGGCTTTTCGCTCGACACGCAGGGGCGCAGCCTGAAGGCGCTGGTGGCGGATCTTGCCGGCAGCGGCACGATTGCCGTGCGCGGCCTGGTCACTCGCCGGGAGTGCGGCTGGCGATCCTTGGCCGAATCGTTCCCGTCGCCGACGAGGAAGGTTTCGAGGTGAATGCGCAAACGGTCGCGCCGCTCGCCGAAAGGGTGCTTACGGGCGGAAAGCTGGAAATCGGCGATCTGACGGGCACATTCACCGTGAGCGCGGGCAAGGTCGCGATCCGCAATGTTGGCGCCAGCTTGCCGGGCGGCAATGCCGAGGCGGAGGCATTGGCCGATCTTTCCAGCGGAGAGACCAGCGCGAGACTGACGCTGAAGCCCGATCCCGGCAAGGAAGCGCTGGCCGGTGCCGAACCGGCGGTGACGTTCAATTTCGATGGCGTTCCGGGCGCGATGGAACGCACCGCCGACACCGCCGCGCTCGAGGGCTGGCTGGCATTGCGCGCCTTCGAACAGGAGCAGCGGCGCGTCGAGATATTGCAGGCGTCGGTGCTGGAAAAGCAGCGGCTGCGGCGTGAGATCATTGCCGCCAATGCCAGGGCCGCGATCCGCGAGCAGGAGCGGCAAGCCGAGGAATTGCGCCTGAAGGAACTGCAGCAGCGGCTGGAGGCTGAGCGGATAGCACGCGAGGAAGCGGAAGCGAGGCGCAAGGCCGAGGAGGAGGCTGCGCGCAAGGCCGCCGAGGAGGAAGCTGCGCGCAAGGCTGCCGAGGAGGAAGCTGCGCGCAAGGCCGCCGAGGAGGAAGCTGCGCGCAAGGCGGCCGAGGAAGAGGCTGCGCGCAAGGCGGCCGAGGAAGAGGCTGCGCGCAAGGCCGCCGAGGAGGAGGCCGCACGCAAGGCCGCCGAGGAGGAGGCCGCGCGCAAGGCCGCCGAGGAGGAAGCCGCGCGCCAGCAGATTCTCAACGAGGCTGTACCGAAGACGAATGGCAGCAAGGCTGGCATCACGGTGAAGGACCTGCCCAAGCCGCCGGCGGAAATCGCGCCCGAACAACCTCAGCCCAAGTCCAGGAACCTGTTCGAAAATCTCGACGAGCTATTCCAATAGGCAGTTAGCGGTTGGCGCGCAGTGCGTTCAGCACATGCAGGCGAATGGCGGAGGAGAGGTTGGTGCCGGGCTGCCTTGCAGCATCGATCGAGGCAATGACGCGTGCCAGCGGCTTGCCCTCCGCACTTGCCAGCCGCGCCAGTTCCTCGTGGAACTCGTCCTCGATGGAATAGGAAGTGCCATGCCCGTTGATTGTCACGGAGTGCTTGCGCAGCATGGCTCTGTCAGGGCTCGCGGTCTTCAGGCCGTTCGATGCGGTTGCCCTCGTGGCGGGCCTGTTCGATGCGGCGAATCTCTTCCTCGCGGCGGCGCAGCTTTCCCGGAATGGACGACAGAACGCGATTGTCTTGCGCGGTCGCTTCCTTCGCCTTGCGGGCCAGGCGCTTTCGCGCCATCCGCAAATTGACGATTTCAGCCACGGCTACTTTTTCTTGCGGAAAGAATCGAGCGAGACGACTTCCGCGCCCGAATCGGCAGGCTTTTGCTGCGCTTCCTTCCTGGGCTTTTCCGCCGCCGGCTTCTGCTTTGCGGGGGCAGGCACGGCCGCCGGCGACTTCTTGGCAAGATCGTTGCGCGAAGCCAGTGCGGGCGGCGGGGGAGCGGCGGTCTCGGATTCGGTGCGAGCGGGCGCCGTAACGGGCGCTACGTCGAATTGGAGGCCGAACTTGACGGAAGGGTCGAAGAAGCCGCGCACCGCATCGAAGGGAATACGCAGGCGTTCACGGATGTCGTCGAAGGAAAGGTCGATCTCGAACGCCGTGTCGGTAACCTCGAGATTCCAGAAGGAATGCTGGATGACGATGGTCATCTCGTCGGGGTAGCGCTCCAGCATGCGTGTCGACAGGCGCACGCCGGGATAGGCGGTGGAGAAGGTGATGAAGAAGTGATGCTCGCCCGGCAGGCCGGTACGCTGCACCTCCTCGAGCACCTTGCGAATCACGCGCCGCAAGGCGTCCTGGGTCAGAATGTCGTAACGGATCAGATCGTCGGTCATTTTGATCGTTGGGCCCGCAGCTTCCCACAATGAAACAGATATAAGCCCAAAAGCAGTTTCGGCAAAAGAGGCAACCCGCCATTCGCCGAACATGGCGGCAAAGTGTCCGACCTGCTGGAAGGCGGCTGCAATCTTCCGGGCAATTTAAGTGGAGGCTTCTGTTGCCAGGTGCCTCCGAACCCCGCCTGACCGTGCGAACAGTCAGGAGTTTAGTTTGAAGTTATCACACCGCTTACGCAGCGAGACGTACTTCCGCATAGTTGTCGTTTGCAACTATTGAGACGGCCCGATATCGGCGGGTACCATACCGAACGAAAACACTGTCTTTACGCCCTCGTCGATCCTGTTTCGCCCCCGCCAAAGACCTTGTTCAGCCAAAGTCGCCAAGGTATTTGGTGGAGGCGCCGGGTACCGCCCCCGGGTCCGATAGGTTTATTACACAGGCCATTTATCGTCATATCCGGCAAGCCGGCACCACCTATATAGGCTTGAACCCCTGCCAGATAAAGGCCTATGTTTCGCCTTGCCCCGCACAAAACAGGGGCGGACGGGAAGCTGACCCATGAGTGCGAGCGATTATCTCGCTGACGTGCAGCGGTACGATTTCCACGCGACCGCCGACCATGTGCAAATGATCGTCCGGCACCTCGCCATTGCGCTGCACAAGGACGCCGCGCTGGTGGCCTGCGACGACCCGGCGGAACTGAGGCGGGTGCGCGAAAACTGGTGCATCAAGAAGCTCGGCGCCGACGAGCGTGCCTGCGACGAGGCCATTGAAAAAGTCTGCAAGCTGATGGCCCGGGACCGCACCAAGCAGCGGGTCACGTTCTACTACCTGGTGGCAAAGGCCCTGGGGAAACTGCCCGCGCTCTGACTTTCAAAAATGTATTTGCGATTTGTTCGCCGCGCCACTGCGTGGTGGACAAGCCACGGGAAAATTGTGTTAAAAGCGACTATTGGGAAGTTGAATGCAGGAGTAGGCCATGTTTCCGCTCGACAGGCTGCTTAAGAGCTTCGTGAAGTTCGGCGAGTTGACCGTGATCGATGCTTCCGGCCAGAGGCATGTCTTTGCCGGCCGGAGCAATAACGGGCCCAATGGGGAAGCGCTGAAACCGGTAACGCTCAAGGTTCACGACCCCGCACTCTACCGCAAGATCGTGCTCAATCCCGAATTGCATGTCGGCGAAGCCTACATGGACCAGACCATCACGTTCGAGGAAGGTTCCAGCGTTCGCGATTTCCTGACGCTGTTCTCGGCAAACCGTTATTCGCTCGACGACATTCGCTCGCAACGCCTGCTCTATGGAATGAAGATGCTGGTGCGAAAGATCCAGCAATCGAACCGGATCGGCGAGGCGCAAAAGAACGTTGCCCATCACTATGACCTGGGGAACGATCTCTACAAGCTCTTCCTTGACAAGAACATGCTGTATTCCTGTGCCTATTTCCGGAAGGATGACGACACGCTGGAGGAGGCGCAGCGCAACAAGCTGCGGCTGCTGGCGGCCAAGCTCGATTTGAAGCCGGGCCAGCGCGTGCTCGACATCGGCTGCGGCTGGGGCGATCTGGCGCTCTACCTGGCGCAACTGGAAAATGTCGAAGTGCTGGGCGTGACGCTGTCCAAGGAGCAGCATGCGCTTGCGACGCAGCGCGCGGCGGATCTTGGGCTCTCCAACCGCGTGCGGTTCGAGTTGCGCGACTATCGCCTGGTCACGGAGAAGTTCGACCGGATCGTTTCCGTAGGCATGTTCGAGCATGTCGGCGTGGGGCATTACGACGAGTTCTTCAAGAAGATAAACGAGCTGATGCCCGACGACGGCGTCATGGTGCTGCACTCGATCGGGCACATGAGCCCGCCGGGCACCGCAAGCCCATGGTATCGCAAGTACATCTTCCCGGGCGCCTATTCTCCGGCGCTGTCGGAGGTGTTCCAGGTCATCGAGCACAACAATTTGTGGTGTCTCGATCTCGAATTCCTGCGGCTGCACTATGCCCTGACGCTGAAGCACTGGTGCGAGCGCTTCGAGGCGAACCGCGAAAAGGTGGTCGCGCTGTATGACGAGCGGTTCGCACGGATGTGGGAGTTCTATCTCATCAGCGCCGAGATGATGTTCCTGACCGGCAGCCAGCTAGTGTTCCACATGCAACTCAGCCGCAAGCGCGACGCCGTGTCGATCCGGCGCGATTATATCGTGGACAAGCAGCGCGAATACATCGCCAAAGAAGCGGAGCTGGGCCTCGCCGTCTAGAATGGCGGCGAATCGGTTGGACCGGATCGCCAAACGGGCTAAGGGCAATGCAGGAATATCACGATCTGCTCGCACATGTGCTTGAGCACGGCGTCGACCGCGCGGATCGCACCGGCACGGGAACGCGCTCGATCTTCGGCCACCAGACGCGCTATGACCTGGATGCGGGATTTCCCGTCCTCACCACCAAGAAGCTGCACCTCAAGTCGATCATCGTCGAATTGCTGTGGTTCCTGCGCGGCGACACCAACATCGCCTATCTGCACCAGCATGGCGTGACGATCTGGGACGAGTGGGCCGATGCGCAGGGCGAGCTCGGCCCGGTGTATGGGCGGCAATGGCGCTCCTGGCCGGACGGCAAGGGCGGACAGATCGACCAGATAGCCAAGCTTGTGGAGGGGATCGTCAAGAACCCCAATTCGCGCCGGCATATCGTTTCGGCCTGGAACCCGGCGGAGGTGGACGAGATGGCGCTGCCGCCGTGCCACTGCCTGTTCCAGTTCCATGTCGCCAACGGGCGACTGTCGTGCCAACTCTACCAGCGCTCGGCGGACATATTCCTCGGCGTTCCGTTCAACATTGCGTCCTATGCCTTGCTGACGATGATGGTGGCGCAGGTGACGGGACTGAAGGCGGGCGATTTCATCCACACGCTGGGCGACGCGCATCTCTATCACAACCACTTCGAGCAGGCGCGATTGCAGCTGACACGCACGCCCAAGCCGCTGCCGCGCATGAAGATCAACCCGGCGGTTCGGGACATATTCGCGTTCACGCCCGGCGATTTCGAGTTGGAGAACTACGTGGCCGATCCGGCCATACGTGCGCCGATAGCCGTGTGATCAGCGGGTGACGAGGTACCAGCGCGGGGCTTTCTTGCGCGCTTGAGCGGGCCGGAAAGCGGCGATTTCGGCGGGTGCGCCGAAACCTGCAAGATCGGCTTGCGTCAGCGTGCGCAGTGTCGCCATCGGGTCCGCATCCTTGCTGGCGAAAAGGACGGCCAGCGGCCCTTTCGGCAAAGTTGCCGCCAGTTGCGGATGGGGCGGTGGCGCAATCTGCAGCCAGTAGCGCAGGTGACCTGCAGCATACCAGCGGGCAATGTTGTCCTCGCCAAGCACGATGAGCGGCAGTTGTCCGGTGGCGATGCCGGGCTGCATCTGCACCAGCGTCGCTGGGTCGGGCATGGCCGCATCGCGCTGCGCGCCGGTGAAGAAGCGCTTGTGGCCAATCACGACGAGCGGGATCAGCACCATCAGCATGGCTGCCGCGACAGCCAGCCGCCGGAACGCCACTGCGTCGATGTATCTGCCCAGAAGGATCGCCAGCACGAGGGGAAAGAACACCGATTCGGGTTGCAGCCAATGGTCGCGGAAGCTGGTGGTGCCGCCCACCAGCACCAGGCCGATGAAGATGATCATGAGGATCAGCCACAGCCGCACCATGCGCCTGCAAGCGGGCCTGTTCACCTCGGGGATGTGGTTCTCAAGCGGGCGAGGGCGGCGTTTCACGTCCATATAGCCAAGCGCCACCAGCGCCAGCCAGATGCCGTGAACGCCCGCAATCGCGGCAAGGAAAGTGGCGATGCCGGCAACCCGCGTCTGGAAAAAGCCGTAGCGGTTGAAACCCAGATTGGCGATCTTTGCAGCGCCGGTCGCCGGGTCGGCGACGATGTAGAGGTAATGAGGCGCTGCAATCGCCGCCGCGATCAGCAGCGAGAACGCGAACCATGGCGAGATGACTATGCGGCGCGCCTGCCGGTCCATTGCAAAGGCAAGGATGATCGCCACCAAGAAAAGCAGGAAATTGTATTTGGCGACAAGGCCCAGCCCTATTGCAGCGCCGAGCGCCACGTACAGCCAGGGTGCGGGTCGGGCGGCCAGCTTGAACATTACAAGGGCCGTGGCGACGGCAAGAAACGTGTTCGAGACCGTGTGGGTGTGGTCGATCTGCGATTCCCAGGCGAAATTGGCGCTGAAAAGCAGTCCGAAGCTGGCAACCACCGCCAGCGTGCGGCTGCCGGTTACCTCGCGCGCCAGGAAATACAACGTCGCATAGGCGCCAAAGAGGAACGCGTTCTTCACAACCGCGATGGCGAGGAAATTGACGCCCAGCAGGTTGAACGCGGTCGTTTGCAGCCACTGGTACAGCGGCGGATGCGGGCCGTAGCCGAAGGCATAGTGGTCCGAGAGCGCAAACTGCTCGGCCTCGTCGAGGTTGGGCGGCGCGCCAAGCAGAGCGCGGATCAGCGCCTGCACGAGGAAGTAGACCGCCAGGATCAGCACCGGATGGCTGGTCAGCGCGGCTGCGATGCGCTCGCCCGTGTCCCTCCAGCCTGTCCGTGACGCGGTTATGTCCATGGTGCCCTTCAGGGTTTGCAATTCGGCAGTCTGGTCGGGCGAGTAGCGCGGGAAGTCAATACAAAACTGTAGAGCTTTGCAAAGCAATGCAAAGTCACTAAACCCGCTGCAGCACAGGATGGAGGGCGGCTATGCCGGAACAGCCCCACAAGAAGACGGAAATCGCGCTGGTCGCCGCGGTTGCGATCAACGGCATCATCGGCAATGCCGGAAGCCTGCCATGGCGGCTGCCCTCGGACCTCAAGCGCTTCAGGGCCGTGACCATGGGCAAGCCGGTGATCATGGGCCGCAAGACCTGGGAATCGATCGGGCGCCCCTTGCCGGGCCGGCGCAACATCGTCGTCACGCGCTCGCAAAGCTTTGCCGAGATCGGCGTCGACCGTGCAGGTTCGCTCGATGAGGCCATCGTGATGGCGGGTCAGGGCGATGCGGCCGAGATCTGTGTCATCGGCGGCGGACAGTTGTATGAAGAGGCACTGCCGATCGCCGACCGGCTCTACATCACCCACGTGATGGCCGAGCCGCAGGGGGACACGCGCTTCCCGACGATCCATCAGGATGAGTGGCTGCCCGTCTCCAGCGAGGTGATCGAGGCGGGCGAAAACGATAGCGCACAAATGCGCTTCGTGGTGTATGAGCGTACAAGTTCAAATAAACGCCTCTGACAAAAGTACAAAAACGGACGCAATTGTCAGGGAAACTGGGACTTCGGGCGCGTCAACAGCGACGTTGAAAGCGCTGGTCTGGATACCTATAAACGGATGGACACTTCTCACCGGGAGGTTTTCCTCCCACCACACCCTTAACAAGGACAATAAATGCCCTGGAGCAATCAATCCGGCGGAGGCTGGAACAGTAACAATTCGGGGCCAGGTGGCCCATGGGGACAGGGGCCGCAAGGGCCGCGCGGCGGCGGTGGCGGCGGCGGAAACCCGCCAGATCTCGAAGAAATCATCCGGCGTGGCCAGGATCGCCTGAAGCGGGCGCTTCCGGGCAATTCCGGCGTCGGCACTCCCTTGTTCTGGGGCATCGCGGCCATAGTCGCAATCCTGCTCTACGGTTTCCAGTCGGTCTATACAGTGCAGCCGGACCAGCGCGGCGTGGAGCTGCGGTTCGGAAAGCCAAAGGAAGAGGTTTCCCAGCCAGGCCTGCAATTCGTGCTTTGGCCTGTCGAGACGGTCGAGATCGCCAACATCCAGGAACGGCAGATCGAGATCGGCAGTTCGCAGCGGGCGAACCAGACTTCTTCGGGCCTGATGCTCTCCGGCGACCAGAACATCGTCGATGTCACCTTCTCGGTGCTCTATTCGGTGGTCGATCCCAAGGCATTCCTGTTCAACGTTTCCAATCCTGACGATGCCGTGCGCCAGGTCGCCGAAAGCGCCATGCGCGAAGTCGTGGGCCGCCGTCCGGCGCAGGACGTGTTCCGTGACGACCGTGGCGGCATCTCCGATGCCGTGCGCGCCACCGTGCAGCAGACGCTCGACGAATACGGGCTCGGGGTGCAGATCAACACTGTTTCCATCGAGGATGCGGCGCCGCCGCGTCAGGTGGCCGACGCGTTCGACGAGGTGCAGCGCGCCGAGCAGGACGAAGACCGCTTCGTCGAGGAAGCCCAGCAGTATTCCAACCAGAAGCTTGGCGCCGCACGCGGCCAGGCTGCCCAGATCCGCGAAGAGGCGGCGGCCTACAAGAATCGTGTCGTGCAGGAAGCCCAGGGTGAAGCCGCTCGCTTCGTCTCGGTCTACGACGAATATGCCAAGGCTCCCGAAGTGACCCGCAAGCGCCTGTTCCTGGAAACCATGGAGGGGGTGCTCAAGTCGTCCAACAAGGTGATCATCGAGCAGGGCCAGGGCGGACAGGGCGTGGTGCCTTACCTGCCGCTCAATGAACTCACCCGGCGTCCGGCGACAGCCACCAGCCAGACGGGAGGCCAGCAATGAGCCGCCTTTCCATCATCGGCATCGCCATCGCTGTAATCGCGATCATTGCCTACAATTCGTTCTTCGTCGTCAACGAGCGCGAACAGGCCATCGTCGTGCGTTTCGGTGAAATCCAGGACGTGAAGACCGAGCCCGGTATCTTCTTCAAGATGCCGCTGGCCTTGTTCGAGCTCGACAACGTGCAGATCATCGAGGACCGGCTGCTACGCTTCGATCTCGACGACATCCGCGTTCAGGTTTCGGGCGGAAAGTTCTACGAGGTCGATGCCTTCGTGATCTATTCGATCGAGGACGCGCGCAAGTTCCGCTCCGCCGTCGGCGGTGACCTTGGCCTTGCCGAGGCACGGCTTCGCACCCGTCTCGACTCCGCTCTGCGCCGGTCCTACGGCGTGCGCGGTTTCGAGGCTGCGCTTTCGGAGGAACGCGCGGCCATGATGCGTGAAGTCGCCGATCAGCTGCGCGGCGATGCCGCCCAGTTGGGCCTTGCGGTCAAGGATGTCCGCATCCGCCGCACCGATCTCACCAAGGAGGTCTCGGACCAGACCTATGAACGCATGAAGGCCGAGCGTCTTGCCGAAGCTGAGCTGATCCGCGCCCGCGGTAACGAAGCGGCCCAGCGCATCCGCGCCATCGCCGACCGTCAGGTGGTGGAGATCGAGTCGGAGGCCCAGCGGGAATTGGAAATCCTGCGAGGCGAGGGCGATGCGGAGCGAAACCGCATATTCGCCGAGGCCTTCAACAAGGATCCGGAATTCTTCGAGTTCTACCGCTCGATGCAGGCCTATTCCCAGGCGTTGGAGAATTCCGGCACGACCATGGTGCTGTCGCCGAACTCGGACTTCTTCCGCTTCTTCGAAAACCCGCAAGGGTCGGCGAAGTCGCAGCCCGGGACCGCAGCGCCAAACCAGCCTGCGACGGCGGCCCCTCCTGCTGCCGCGGCTGCAGAGCCAGCCGTTCAGCAATGACGAGTGACGGCCGGATTGCCGGGGGTAAGGCGTGAGCGGAGAGTTCCTGCAAGCGCTGCTGACCGGGCTTGGAATGATGCTGGTGCTGGAGGGCCTGCTCTATGCAGGCTTTCCGCTCGGGCTGAAGCGGCTCGCCAGCCAATTGCCGCAGGTCAGCGACGGCACGCTTCGCATTTTTGGCTTAATCGCGATGATTATCGGGATTGCGCTGGTCTGGCTGGTAAGGTGATAAACGCAGCAGTGGTGGAAACCGCAGACTCGAGGGAATGGTGATGTCTTTGCGTATGGGCAGTTTGCTTGGAAAGTCCACGCGAGGCGTGGCATTGGCGGCATTGCTGGCAGTGCCGGTTCTCGTGGTCCCGGTGCAACTGGCCGGCCCCGCCATGGCGCAGCAGGGGCCGGGTTCGGTCGCGGATCTCTCGGAGAAACTGATCGGTGCGGTCGTGAACATCTCGACTTCACAAAAAGTTGCACAGAACCGCCCGAAGCTGCCCGTGCCCAAGGCGCCGGAAGGCAGCCCGTTCCAGGAATTCTTCGACGAGTTGTTCCCCGATGGCGGTGGTCCGGGCGGGGAGGGTGATTCCCAAAGCACGCGGCAGTCGCTGGGCTCGGGCTTTGTCGTGGATGCAAGCGGCGTCATCGTCACGAACAATCACGTCATCGCCGATGCCGACGAGGTGATCGCCAATTTCTCCGATGGCACGCAGCTGACCGCCGAGGTGGTCGGCAAGGACACCAAGACGGATATCGCAGTGCTGAGGGTAAAGCCCGAAAAGCCGCTTCCCTTCGTGCAGCTCGGCGACAGCGACAAGGCGCGCGTCGGCGATTGGGTGCTGGCGATCGGCAATCCCTTCGGCTTCGGACGCACCGTTACGCTGGGCATCGTGTCGGCCATCGGGCGCGACATAAATTCGGGTCCCTACGACAACTACATCCAGACCGATGCGTCCATCAACAAGGGCAATTCGGGCGGTCCGTTGTTCAACATGGACGGGCAGGTCGTGGGCATAAACACGGCCATCATCTCGCCCTCGGGCGGCTCGATCGGCCTTGGCTTCGCGATTCCAAGCAACATGGCGAAGAATGTCATCGACCAACTGCTGCAGTTCGGCGAGACGCGCCGCGGCTGGCTCGGCGTGCAGATCCAGACCGTCACCGACGAGATTGCCGAGACGCTCGGCCTCGACAAGGCGCGCGGCGCGTTGATTGGCGACGTGGTCGCATCGGGCCCTGCCGACAAGGCGGGCATCAAGTCGGGCGACGTGGTGCTGACCTTCGACGGCAAGCCGGTGGCCGAGATGCGGGATCTGCCCAAGATCGTCGCGGATACCCCGGTCGACAAGCAGGTGCCGGTGGTCGTCTTCCGCAAGGGCAGCGAAGTGACGCTGACCGCCACGGTAGGACGGCTTGAGGACGGCGAAAAGCAGATGGCGTCGGCCGAGACGACACAGCCCGACGCTGCCGAGGAGCCGCCGGTAACGAACAAGGTCTTCGGACTCTCGCTCAAGGAGATCACCGACCAGGAACGCGAGGCGAGCGATATCGGACCGGACGTCAACGGCGTGCTCGTGGCCGAGGTGGACGATGGCAGCATCGCCGCCGACAAGGGCATCGAGGCGGGCGAAGTCATCGTGGAAGTCGGGCAGGAGAGCGTCGCGACACCCAAGGACGTTGCCGACCGGGTAGCGGCGCTGAAGAAGGAAGGCCGCAAGAACGCGCTTCTTATGGTCTCGACCAAGACGGGCGACATCCGCTTCGTGGTCGTCGGCATCGAATGACGCACGGATTGTGCGAGCAAACGGCCCGGAGCGATCCGGGCCGTTTTCGTTTTCAGCCGGAGAAGTCGGATTGCCGGTACCCCTGGAGGTACAGGAGCGCCGTCAGGTCGCCATGATCGATGCGGAAACGGGCCTGCGCCGCGACCACGGGCTTGGCGTGCAGGGCTACGCCGGTGCCGGCGACCTGCAGCATGCCGAGGTCGTTGGCGCCATCGCCCACCGCGATGAAATCGTCCGGCGAAATGCCGCGCATGGCGGCAATGTCGCGTAGCGCATCGACCTTGGCCTGGCGGCCGAGGATGGGTTCGCGGACCGTGCCGGTGAGCGTGCCGTCCGCCTCGCACAAAATGTTGGCGCGGTGTTCGTCGAAGCCGAGCATGCTTGCGACCGGACCGGTGAATGACGTGAAGCCGCCCGAGACGAGCGCCGTCCAGCCGCCTTGCGCCTTCATGGTGGCGACGAGTTCGCGGCCGCCCGGGGCAAGGGTGATGCGGTCGGCAAGCACATTTGCAATCACAGATGCGGGAAGGCCCTTCAGCAGCGCGACGCGCTCGCGCAACGCCTGTTCGAACTCGATTTCGCCGTTCATCGAGCGGGCCGTGATTTGCAGAGACTATTTCACGAAATCCGGCCATGTCCGCCAGTTCGTCAATGCATTCCTGCTCGATCATGGTGGAATCCATGTCGGCAATCAGCACCTTCTTGCGCCGCGTTGCGGATTGTTGCACAGCAAGATCGATGGCGCGGCCCTCCAGCAGTGCGGCGAGTTCACCCCCGGTTGCCTGCAGGTTCGCGCCTCGCGGCAGCACCAGGTCGCAGGCGATGCCGGGAGCGAGCCAGACGACTTCAATCGCGCCGGCAGTGCGGGCGGCGGATGCCACAAGGGCCGCATCGAGCACGGGATTTTTCGGATTGGCGATCAGCGTGGCCAGCAAATTCATGTTCTCGTCCATGGCGCGCAAGCGGGCGGCGACTGGCCGTGGCTGACCTTCCGCAGGCGATCCTGATAGCGGGGCCGACAGCGAGCGGCAAGAGCGCCCTGGCGCTGCAAATGGCGCGGCGCACAGGCGGCGTGATCGTCAATGCGGATTCGATGCAGGTCTATGACGCGCTGCCGGTGTTGACGGCGCGGCCGGGGCCGGACGAACTTGCACAGGCCGAGCACCGGCTTTACGGCCATGTGGCGGCGGATGCGCCGTGGTCGGTGGCGTTGTGGCTCGCCGATGCGCGGGCGCAGTTCGAAGAGCTGCGGGCGCAAGGCCGCACGGCGATCTTCACCGGCGGCACGGGGCTTTACTTCAAGGCGCTCCTGGAGGGCATCTCCGCAATGCCGGAGCCCGATCCGAACATCCGGGCGCATTGGCGCGCCGTTGCGGCCAGCGAGCCGGAGCGGCTGCATGGCGAACTTGCC
This sequence comes from uncultured Alphaproteobacteria bacterium, assembly GCA_963697325.1. Lineage (GTDB taxonomy): Bacteria > Pseudomonadota > Alphaproteobacteria > Rhizobiales > Rhizobiaceae > BOKV01. The sequence continues at coordinate 83,731 of CAVONR010000008.1, forward strand.
CGCCGCGATGCCGCGGGTGCGGCTTCGTTGGGACCCGCCGACCGGCAAAGGCTCGTGCGCGCGCTCGAAGTGTTCGACAGCACCGGCATGCCGATCTCGCATTTCCAGGCGCGGGGCGCGCGCGAACCAGTGCTGGAAGGCGCGATCGTGGAGCGATATCTGGTGGAACCAGCGCGGGCGGAACTGCATGGGCGCATCGCCCGCAGGTTCGACGTCATGCTGGCTGCCGGCGCGTGGACGAGGTGCGAGCGCTGCTGGAACTCGGACTGCCGCCGGAAATTCCGGTGATGAAGGCGATCGGCGTGCCGCAACTTGCCGCGCACCTTCGCGGCGAGGCCAGTCTCGAGGAGGCCGGGGAGGGCGCCAAGGCGGCAACCCGGCAATACGCCAAGCGCCAGTCGACATGGTTCAGGCACCAACTCGGCGGCGACTGGATACGCATTACGTAACGTCATAAATTGGCGTGAAATTTATTACATCGCATTAACCGTATGCGTTCACGGCTATTTTAGTCGTGGCGGTTAGAAGTGTCAGCCATGGCGATAATGCAAGGTATGCGGCACTCTTTCATGCGCGGCGGTTTTTCGGCGAGGAATTTTGACATCGTGATGGTGATCGACGCCATCCTGATTTCCGTCGCCGGCCTGCTGGTAATCATGGCATACCGCGAAATCAGCGATGCGCCCGTTCGCTACAGCAGGGACCTGGCGGCTACCGTCATGGCGATGTCAGACGACCTTTCGAGCGATGACGGCTTGAGCGGCATGCGCCTCGACGATGACGGCACGCTGAGCCTGTTGCGGCGCATGGAAGCGGCAAGGACGCAGATCGCGCGCGGGCGGCAAAACGCGGAACTGAAGATTTTCTCCGATCACCTGAACCTGGCGGAAATTTCCGAGAAGCCGGATGCGTTTCGCGAGCAGGCGCTGATGGCGGTCCGTGACGGGCAGGAGAGCCAGATCGAGACAGCCAGCAACGAGGGCGTCAAGGTCGTGCGCATCGCAGGGCCGCTACGGGCCGCGGCCGATTGCGGCACATGCGCCAATACCGGCGCGACGCCCTACAAGCGCGGCGACATCATTGGCATCCGCGAAATCGTCATCCCCGTGGCCGACGGCTTTGCCAAGACCGTTCAAAAGCTCCTCTATGCCTGTGGCATGCTGGCCGCATCGCTGATGGTGTTCCTGGGCATCATCATCCCCATGATCAAGCGCAGCCGCCAGGAGAAGGCGCAGTTCCACACGCTGGCGGCGTCGCTGGAAGTGCAGGCGACGACCGATCCGCTGACGGGGCTGCATAACCGTCGCTTCTTCGAGCAGGCGCTGCAGGAATACCTTACCGAGTTCAACAGCCGCAAATCGCCGCTGGGACTGCTCGTTTTCGACCTCGACCACTTCAAGAAGGTCAACGACACGCACGGCCATGACGCAGGCGACATGGTGCTGCGCGAGGTTGCCTTGCGGCTGCGCGCCATCACCCGCGACAACGACGTGGTCGCGCGCATCGGCGGCGAGGAATTCGCGGTGATCACGCCTTACGCCACGACCGAACAGCTGATGAATGTGGCGGAGCGCTACCGCACCATGATCAGCGCGCTTAACGTGCAGATCGGAAAGGTCGTGCTGAAGCCGACGATCTCGATCGGCGTCGCCACCAATGCCGACGGCACCGACAATGCCCAGGATTTCTTCAAGGCAGCAGACCGCAAGCTCTACCAGGCCAAGCGCGAGGGCCGCAACCGCGTCGCCGCCTGAGGTTTGCGGCATTTGCGGCAGCAAAGCCTGTTGACGCGGGTTTGCCACATCACTAGTGTGCGCAAACCAAAAGGGACTGCGAAATGCAACAGTGCATCATTCTTGTGGTAGGCAGGCGCACACGCGTGGTGGAGTAACTCCACCGGCTTCAAGCAGCGTGTGCGCAGATCGAAGGCTCCGGAAGGGGCCTTTTTTATTGCCCCCGGACAGATCGCACATTGCGGGTTTCAGGCGGGGGCCGTGGACGAAACAGCGGTTGAACGGGTTACGGATTTTTGGCGATGAGCAAGAAACTGCAAATGACCGGCGCGGAAATGGTGGTCCAGGCCCTGATGGACAACGGCGTCGACACATTTTCGGCTATCCGGGCGGCGCGGTGCTGCCGATCTATGACGAGATCTTCCAGCAGGACGACATCCGCCACATCCTGGTGCGCCACGAGCAGGGCGCGGGCCATGCGGCCGAAGGCTATGCCCGCTCGACCGGCAAGGCCGGGCGTCGTGCTGGTCACCTCCGGCCCCGGCGCGACCAACGCGGTGACGCCGCTTGCCGACGCGCTGATGGATTCGATCCCGCTGGTCTGCATCACCGGCCAGGTGCCGACCTCGCTGATCGGCTCGGACGCCTTCCAGGAGGCCGACACGGTCGGCATCACGCGGCCCTGCACCAAGCACAACTGGCTGGTGCAAGGACGTCAACGAGCTGGCGCGACGTCATCCACGAGGCCTTCCACGTCGCCACGACCGGCCGTCCCGGCCCGGTGCTGGTCGACATTCCCGAAGGACGTGCAGTTCGCGACCGGCACCTACACGCCGCCGAAGGCGCAGTCCGCGCACCGCAGCTACCAGCCGCAGGTCACAGGGCGACCTCGAGCAGATCGACGCGGCGGTCGAGCTGATGGCCGGCGCCAAGCGGCCGGTCTTCTATACCGGCGGCGGCGTCATCAATTCCGGGCCGCGAGGCCAGCCAGCTGCTGCGCGAACTGGTCGAGCTCACCGGCTTCCCGATCACCTCGACGCTGATGGGGCTCGGCGCCTATCCGGCGTCCGGCAAGCACTGGCTCGGCATGCTGGGCATGCACGGCACCTACGAGGCCAACATGGCGATGCATGACTGCGACGTGATGATCTGCATCGGCGCGCGCTTCGACGACCGCATCACCGGCCGGCTCAACGCGTTCTCGCCGCATTCGAAGAAGATCCACATCGACATCGACCCGTCGTCGATCAACAAGAACGTCCGCGTCGACGTGCCGATCATCGGCGACGTCGGCGCATGTGCTGGAGGACATGCTGCGGCTGTGGCGGGCGCACGCGGCCAAGCGCCGACAAGGCGGCGCTGGCCAAGTGGTGGGACGCAGATCGCACGCTGGCGCGCGCGCAACTCGCTTGCCTACCGGCCGATCGAACGACGTCGATCATGCCGCAATACGCGATCCAGCGGCTCTACGAGCTGACCAAGGACCGCGACACCTACATCACCACCGAGGTCGGCCAGCACCAGATGTGGGCGGCGCAGTATCTTCCACTTCGAGGAGCCGAACCGCTGGATGACCTCGGGCGGCCTCGGCACGATGGGCTACGGCCTGCCGGCCGCGCTCGGCGTGCAGATCGCGCATCCCGACGCGCTGGTCATCGACATCGCCGGCGACGCCTCGGTGCAGATGACACATGCAGGAGATGGCGACGCGCGATGCAGTACGACGCGCCGATCAAGATCTTCATCCTCAACAACCAGTACATGGGCATGGTGCGCCAGTGGCAGCAGCTGCTGCACGGCAACCGGCTGTCGCACTCCTACACGGAGGCGATGCCCGACTTCGTCAAGCTGGCCGAGGCCTATGGCGGCGCACGGCATCCGCTGCGACAAGCCCGGACGATCTCGACGACGCGATCATGGAGATGATCGACGTCAAGAAGCCGGTGATCTTCGACTGCCGCGTCGCCGACGCTCGCCAACTGCTTCCCGATGATCCCGTCGGGCAAGGCGCACAACGAGATGCTGCTGCCGGACGAGGCGACCGACGAAGCGGTGGCCAACGCCATCGACGCCAAGGGCAGGGAGCTGGTTTGATACCGGATCGCAGAATCTGGGACAGAGACTACGAATCATGAACGCACAGCTCCAGCCGACCGGCTCGGCCTATTTCATCGCCAAGGACACCGGAGATGGCCGAGAACCACACGCTCTCGGTGCTGGTCGACAACGAGCCGGGCGTGCTTGCCCGCGTCATCGGCCTGTTCTCGGGCCGCGGCTACAACATCGAGAGCCTGACGGTCTCCGAGACCGAGCACGAGACGCATCTGTCGCGCATCACCATCGTGACGCGCGGCACGCCGCATGTGCTCGAGCAGATCAAGACCAGCTCGAGCGCATCGTGCCGGTGCACCGGGTGGTCGACCTGACGGTGCGCGCCGCGCGAACTCGGCCAGGACCGGCCGATCGAGCGCGAACTGGCGCTGGTCAAGGTCGCCGGCAAGGGCGAGCACCGGGTCGAGGCGCTGCGCCTCGCCGATGCGTTCCGCGCCAAGGTGATCGACGCGACGACCGAGCATTTCATCTTCGAGATCACCGGCAAGTTTCCAAGATCGACCAGTTCATCGCCATCATGAAGCCGCTCGGCCTGGTCGAGGTCTGCCGCACCGGCGTTGCCGCGATGAACCGCGGCACGGAGGGGATGTAAGCCCTTCGCTCGCCCATTCCCTTATTCATGAAGGTGCTTCATGCCGCTTGAACTCATGCTGGCGCTCGTCGGCTTTTCCGTCGCCTCGTCGGTCACGCCGGGGCCGAACAATCTGATGCTGCTGGCGTCCGGAGTGAATTTCGGTTTCCGCCGCACGCTGCCGCACATGCTCGGCATCGGCGGCGGGCTTCGCCTTCCTGCTGCTGTGCGTGGGCTTCGGCCTTGGCGCGGTGCTGCAACAGCGCGCCCGCGCTGCACCTGGCCATCAAGGTCGTCGGCGTGCGCCTACCTGCTCTATCTGGCCTGGAAGATCGCGACCGCCGGCCCGATCGAGGACCGCGAGGGCGAGGCCGTGCCGATGACCTTCCTGCAGGCAGCGGCGTTCCAGTGGGTCAATCCCAAGGCCTGGTTCATGGCCGTGACGGCCATGTCGGTCTACACGATCCCGGCCAACTACGTGCTGTCCGGTGGTGCTGATCGCGGCGGTGTTCGCGGTCGATCAACGTGCCGTGCGTTTCGTTCTGGGCGGGCATGGGCGTGGCGCTGCGCAGGCTGCTTTCCGATCCGCGCACGCTGCGCTGGTTCAACATCGCCATGGCGCTGCTGCTGGCCGCCTCGCTGTGGCCGATGCTGCGTGTTTGATGTGCCTTGCAGGCGCGGAATCGTGCAATGGAGTGGCGATGGATTTTTCACCGCAGCAAGACCGCGCCCTGATCGAGGCGAGTCGCTGGCTGAAGGCCGGCGATCGGCAGGTTTTCCGCCTGTTCGGCTATGCCGGCACGGGCAAGACCACGCTGGCGCGCCATCTTGCCGAGGGCGTCGACGGCGACGTGCTGTTCGCCGCCTTCACCGGCAAGGCGGCACAGGTGCTGCGCTCGCGCGGCGCGCGCGGTGCTTCCACCATCCATTCGCTGATCTATCGGCCGCGCGGCGAGGAGGTGGTCTCCGACGAGGAGACCGGCAAGCCATCCATGTCGCCGACATTCACGCTCAACCGGCAGAGCGCGGTGGCCAAGGCCAAGCTCATCATCATCGACGAATGCTCGATGGTGGACGAGGAACTGGGCCGCGATCTCCTGTCGTTCGGCACGCCGGTGCTGGTGCTCGGCGATCCGGGGCAGTTGCCGCCGATCTCGGGCGGCGGGTTCTTCACCGAGCACGAGCCGGACTATCCTGCTGGAGGAAGTGCACCGGCAGGCGCGCGACAATCCGATCATCGACCTGGCGCAGACGTGCGCGAGGGCCGCGAGGTCATGCATGGCGACTATGGCTCGACGGCGCGGGTGATCGGCAAGTCCGATGTGACCGCGGATCTGGTGCTCGGCGCCGACCAGGTGCTGGTCGGCACCAACCGCACGCGGCGGCGCTACAACAACCGCCTGCGCGAACTCAAGGGCTTCGAGGGGCTGCTGCCGGCCTCGGGCGACAAGCTGGTCTGCCTGCGCAACGACACGGCCAAGGGCCTGCTCAACGGATCGCTGTGGCAGGTGACGACGCGCCGCGCGAGACGGTCAAGGCTTCGGAATGACGTTGCTGATCCGCTCGGAAGACGAGGGCGATCGAGCGCGTTTCGGCAAAGGTGAAGGTGCTGAAGCAGGTCTTCGAGGAGCCCGACATCGACATTCCGTGGCAGTTGAAACGGCGGCATGACGACTTCGATTTCGGCTACGCGTTGACCGTTCACAAGGCGCAGGGCTCGCAATGGGACGAGGTCGTGCTTTTCGACGAAAGCTTTGCCTTTCGCGAGCATCGGCAAAGATGGCTGTACACGGCCATTACGCGGGCGGCGGAAACCCTAACCATTGTTAAATAACCTACTTTTTTGAAAAATCCGGCACCGGTGGGGGTTCGTTAACCTAAACCGGTCAAATATCGCCCCGGGCGTTGGGGGCATTCATGGCGTTTCTTTCTCGGACAAGTTTGGCGACGAAGATCATCGGCTGCGTCGCGCTGGTTACTGCCGCCACGGTAACGCCCATCGTTTGGATGGACATCGTCGAAGAGCGCGAGCACGTCCAACATGCCGCGCAAGAGGCGGGCGAGAACGCTCTCGACATGCTGCAGGCAATGCACGTCAGTGCAATGCTCAATCGGCAGCAGGAGCAGGATTTCGACCCGGCGATCGAAACCTTGAACGGCACGATGCAGCAATTCTCGGGCAGCAACGATCAGATCAAGGTCTGGTTGGTAATGTCGCAGAAGGTGATCGATTACCAGAAATCGAAACGCCAGAGCGAAGTGGAAAGGCCGAAGGATGAAATCGACCGCAAGACACTGGCCGAGGCCAAGCCACAAGTAGTCTTCACGGACGACCGCTCGCTGCGCCTGACCCGGCCGGTGATCTTGGGACAGGGCGACGCCTCCAATGAGAAGTGCGCTTCCTGCCACACCGCTGCTATGGGTATCAAGAAAGGTGAGCTGCTGGGCTTGTACTCCGCCCGCGTAGATCTTGCCGCGGCATATGCCGAAGAGCGCGCCAAGGCCATCAACCTTTCGGTCAGCACCGCAGCTGCTGCATTGCTGATGCTGGCGGTCCTGATGATGCTGCTGCGCTTCACCGTATTGAAGCCGTTGCACAAGCTGACGCAGACCACGCAGCAGGTCGTCGATGGCGATGAGAAAATCGAATTCGCGGGCGAGGACCGCGGCGATGAAATCGGAGTGCTGGCGCGGGCGCTGCGCATCTTCAACGACAATTCTCGCGCACGGCTGAAGCTCGAGGTGGAAGCGGTACGGGCAAGGGACGTGGCGTACGCCGCGCAGGCCGCAGACCGCGCCAAGTCGGAATTCCTGGCCAACATGAGCCACGAAATCCGCACGCCGATGAACGGCGTCATGGGCATGGCCGAGTTGCTCGCAAAGTCCGGACTCGATGCCAAGCAGCGCACCTTCACCGACATCATCCTGAAGTCGGGCAGCGCATTGCTGACGATCATCAACGACATTCTGGATTTCTCCAAGATCGATGCGGGGCAGATGGAGCTCGATCCGCAGCCTTTCGTCCTGCGCGAGGCGATCGAGGACGTCGCAACGCTCGTCTCTTCGCGTGTGGCGGAGAAGGACCTGGAACTTGCCGTGCGCGTCGATCCGCAACTGCCGGACATGTTTGTCGGCGATGTGGGTCGCCTGCGGCAAATCGTGACCAACCTGGTCGGCAACGCGGTGAAGTTCACGGATCGGGGCCATGTGCTCATCGAGGTCACGGGCGCGGCGCGCGAAGATGGCTCCGGAACGTTGAGCTATACCCTCAACTTCCGCATCGAGGACACAGGCATTGGCATACCGGCGGACAAGCTGGAGCGCATCTTCGAGAAGTTCAGCCAGGTAGACTATTCGGCAACCCGCAAGCATGAGGGAACTGGCCTTGGCCTCGCGATCTCGCGCTCGCTGGTCGAACTGATGGACGGGCGAATCGCAGTGCAAAGCAGTGTCGGCAAGGGATCGACATTCGAGTTCGACATCGCACTTGCGGCACACAATGCCCGCGCTCCAAAGAGGGTGGCTCCCATGGATATCTCAGGATCGCGCGTTCTCGTGGTCGACGACAATTCGGTGAACCGGGCGATCTTGTCCGAGCAGATGGCGGCTTGGAGTTTCGATGCTGCCGCTGCGGCCTCCGGCGAAGAGGCGATTGCCGTCATCAAGGCCGCGCACGAGCGGGGCTTGCGCATCGATTGCATGGTGCTCGACTACCACATGCCGCAGATGAATGGCGCCGATGTCGTCAGCGCCATGCGCCAGATGCCGGAGGCGGACGGAATCCAGGTTGTCATGCTGACCTCGGTCGACCACACCGAGGAGGGTCGCACCTTCATGTCGCTGGGCATTGCGGCGCACCTCACCAAGCCCACCCGTTCCTCCCTGCTGCTCGAGACGATCGTGCAGGTGGTCTCTGATGCAGCGGCACGTCGGGACGGCACATACCAGGCGTCGGGCGGGATTGCCGCGGCGCGCTTGATCGGCGGCATGGATGTCGGCACGACCGGCACCGCCATCCAGAATACGGCACCGGTTGCGGCGGTGGAAAAGGCTCCTGAAATCGTGACGCCGGTTCGCACGACGGTGGAAGCAATGCCCGCCGCAACGCCGGCTCCGGAGCGCATCGACATTCTCGTGGCGGAAGACAACGAGGTGAACCAGATCGTATTCACGCAGATCCTTTCATCGACGCCGTGGCGTTTCGCAATGGCAAGCAACGGCAAGGAAGCCGTGCGCATGGCGCAGGAACTTCGGCCCCGGCTGATCCTGATGGACGTCTCCATGCCTGAACTCAACGGCATGGAGGCGACCCAGGCTATCCGCGAACGCGAGGCCGGGACGGGCGAGCACACGCCGATCATCGGAGTGACCGCGCACGCGCTGAAGGGCGACATGGAGCGGTGCCTTGAATGCGGCATGGACGACTACTTGACCAAGCCAGTCTCGCCCTCGCGCCTGGAAGCCAAGATCGCCCAGTGGCTTGAGCCGGAAAACAAGCGCGCGCTGATCGCCTGACCGGCGGCATGCCATCAAGGAACACGGCAAGGGCCGTGTTCGAACCAGCAAAATCCAGGAAAATCCTTTCGTGATCAAACCGGGCCTCATCACTTTCCTGACGCAGATGATCAAGCCGATCGCCGTGTGCATCGCGCTTGCAGACGCGGTCGTGCTGGTAATCTTCAGCATCGTCGATCCGTCTCGGATCATGTCCGAAGTGGGGATCACGACCGTCATTACCGCCATCGTGTCGACACCGGTCGTCTACTGGTACGTCAAGCTTACGGAAACGCTGCGCCGCACGATGATCGAGCTCGACGAGGCGCGGGCCGCAGCGACACGCGCCGACATGGCCAAGTCGGAGTTCCTCGCCAACATGAGCCATGAGATCCGCACGCCGATGAACGGCGTCATGGGCATGGCCGAATTGCTGGCAAAGTCCGGCCTGGATGCAAAGCAGCGCACTTTCGCCGACATCATCCTCAAGTCGGGCAGTTCGCTGCTGACCATCATCAATGACATTCTCGATTTCTCGAAAATCGATGCCGGACAGATGGAACTGGATCACCAGCCCTTCGTGCTCGGCGAGGCCATCGAGGACGTGGCAGCACTGGTCTCATCCAAAGTTGCGGAAAAGGACCTCGAGCTTTCAGTCCGCATCGATCCGGCATTGCCGGAGATGTTCATCGGCGATGTCGGCCGCATCCGTCAGGTTGTCACGAACATCGTCGGCAATGCGGTGAAATTCACCGAACGCGGGCACATCTTCATCGACGTCAGCGGCACCCTTGTGGAAGAGCCGGGGAACGCCGCGCCAGTCTACCGGCTAAGCTTCCGCATCGAGGATACCGGCATCGGCATTCCTGCCGACAAGCAGGAGCGGGTGTTCGAGAAATTCAGCCAGGTGGATTATTCCACCACGCGCAAGCATGAAGGCACGGGCCTGGGGCTGGCGATATCGCGATCACTCGTCGATCTGATGGGCGGCACGATCCGCGTCAGGAGTGTCGAGGGCGAGGGGTCGGTTTTCGAGGTCGCCATCACCCTGACCGCGCACAACGCCCGGGCGCCAAAGCGGTCCGCGCCGCAGGATATCAGCGGCTCGCGCGTGCTGATCGTCGACGACAATGCCGTGAACCGGGCCATCCTGCTGGAGCAGATGGCGGCGTGGCGGTTCGATTCGGCGGCGGTTGCCAGCGGCAGCGAGGCGCTTGCGGTCATCGCGGCGGCCAATGAGCAGGGCGTGCGCATCGACTGCATCGTGCTCGACTATCACATGCCGCGGATGAACGGTGCGCAGGTCGCGACCGCGCTGCAGGCAATGCCGCAGGCAGAGGGCATACCGGTGGTGATGCTGACTTCCGTCGACCAGACGGAGGAGGGGCGCTCGTTCATGTCGCTGGGCATAGCCGCGCACCTGACCAAGCCGACCCGCTCGGCACTGTTGCTCGATACGGTGACGCAGGTCGTATCCGATGCCTCCGCCCGCCGCGAAGGGACCTATCGTGCCTCGGAGGGCATTGCGGCAGCCAGGCTCGTTGCAGGCATGGCTTCGCAGCCAAGCGACATGTCAGGGCCGCTCGGCACGCTTTCAGCGCCGCATCCACAGAGCCTGAAGCAGCAGGATTGCATCGATATCCTGATCGCCGAGGACAACGAGGTGAACCAGATCGTATTCTCGCAGATACTGACATCGACGCCCTGGACCTTCGCCATGGCGGCGAACGGGCGCGAGGCCGTGCGCATGTCGCTGGAGTTGAAGCCCCGGCTTATCCTGATGGATGTGTCGATGCCTGAACTAAACGGCCTGGAGGCGACAAAGGCGATTCGCGAACGCGAGGCGCAGGCCGGCATCCACACACCGATCATCGGCGTGACCGCACATGCGCTGAAAGGCGACATGGAGCGCTGCAAGGCGGCCGGAATGGACGACTACATGACAAAGCCGATTTCCCCGTCGATGCTGGAAGCCAAGGTCAGCCAGTTCATGAAGCCGCACCGCCGGATGGTGCTTGCGGGCTGATTGCAGCTTGCAATGACCCGAACGCGGCGACATGCTGCGCCATTCGCACGCAAACCGTGCGAGGGAATCATCCAACAGGAAATGCTGGTCTCATGGCTGCCAAACTATCGGTGAATCTCAACGCCATAGCCTTGCTGCGCAATCGCCGCGACCTGCCCTGGCCAAGCGTTACCGGCATTGGCGCAATCGCGCTGGAGGCGGGCGCTTCAGGGCTGACGGTGCATCCGCGGCCAGACCAGCGCCATGTGCGGTTCAGCGACGTTCCTGCAATCAGGGCGCTGATCGACGACCGCTTCGCGGGCTGCGAGTTCAACATCGAGGGCTATCCCGACGAGAATTTCCTGGCGCTGACGATCGCCAACGAACCGGAGCAGGTGACGCTGGTGCCGGACGATCCCTCGCAGCCAACGTCCGACCACGGATGGGACTTCCTCGCCAATGCGGAACTGTTGAAGTCCGTTGTTGCCCGCCTTCGCGACAAGGGCATACGGGTGTCGCTGTTTGCCGATCCGGACGCGGATGCGCGCCAGCTCGATGCGGCATTCGACACCGGAGCGCAGCGCATCGAACTCTACACGGGCCCCTATGGCAGCTGTTTCGCCGATCCGGCGCGGGCAAAGGTCGAGGTCGCAAGACTTGCAAGGACCGCAAAACTCGCGGCTGAGCGGGGGCTTGACGTGAATGCGGGTCATGATCTCACGGTGGATAACCTGCCGGCGCTTGCACAGGCGATTCCGCATCTGGCCGAGGTTTCCATAGGCCATGCACTGACGGCGGAGGCGCTGGTTCACGGAATGGCAGGTGCCGTGCAACGCTTTGTGGCTGCCTTGCGTTGACATACCGCAGCGGCAGACACGATACCAAAGGACTGCTGTTTCGCCCTTGATTTTGCGGTGCAGCAAGCGATATATGCCGCGGCCTATCGGGAGCACGATCCTTGGAAGCTAATCAGTCCACTGCCGGCGCTGCGATCAGCGGCGTCCAGGCAAATGGCGGCGATGTCAACGAAGCAGGACACGGACACCAGGACAACAAGGGCATGGTTGCTCTCGTGCTCGGGGCGATCGGTGTCGTTTATGGCGACATCGGCACCAGTCCGCTTTATGCGCTGCGCGAAGCGCTTCGGGCAGTCGCACACGACCGGCCACCCACGAACGTGGAAGTCATCGGCATCCTGTCGATCATCCTGTGGTCGCTCACCCTTATCGTGACCGTCAAATATATCGGCTTCGTCCTTCGCGCCGACAACAAGGGCGAGGGCGGCACGCTGACGATCATGACGCTGGCGCGCGAAGCAGTGACTGGCAAGTACAAGGGATTGATGCTTGGCCTCGGCATCGTCGGGGCGTCGCTCTTCTTCGGTGATGCACTGATCACGCCGGCGATTTCGGTACTTTCGGCCGTCGAGGGCCTCAAGGTCGTCTCGCCCGGCCTCGACGAAGCCGTGGTGCCGCTTACGCTGATGATCCTGATCGGGCTTTTCTCGATCCAGGGCTTCGGCACTGGCCGCGTGGCGTCGATTTTCGGTCCGCTGACCGCGGTCTGGTTTGTATGCCTCGGCATAACCGGGGCAATGCACATCTTCGACCATCCGCACATTTTGGCGGCCGTGAACCCGTTCATGGCGGTGTTCTTCCTGATCAACCATCCGGGCGTTGCGTTTGCCGTGATGGGCGCTGCCTTCCTGGCGGTAACGGGCGCGGAAGCGCTGTACGTGGACCTTGGACACTTTGGCCGGCGGCCGATCCGCCTAGCCTGGTTCTTCCTGGTGTTTCCGTGCCTCGTCATCAATTACTTCGGGCAGGGCGCCTATGTGATTGCCAGCAACAAGATCATCGAACAGCCGCTTTTCGAGATGGTGCCGGGCTGGGCGACCTTGCCGATGGTGATCCTGGCGACACTTGCAACCATCATCGCCAGCCAGGCGGTTATATCGGGTGCGTTCTCGCTGACGCGACAGGCCGTGCAAATGCAATTGCTGCCCCGCTTCGAGGTTCGCCACACCTCCGAGCAGCAGTCGGGCCAGATCTTCCTGCCGCGCGTCAACACGCTGCTGCTGCTTGGCGTATTGCTGCTGGTGATCTCGTTCGGATCGTCGGAATCGCTCGCGTCCGCCTACGGCATTTCCGTTACGGGCGAGATGGTCGTCACCTCGATCCTGCTTTTCGTGGTGGCGCGTCACCAGTGGAAAAAGCCCGTCTGGATGGCGGTGCTGATCGTCGTTCCGATCGCGTTGCTGGAACTGGTCTTCCTGTCGGCAAACCTTTCCAAGTTCCTCGACGGCGGCTTCGTATCGATCCTGGTTGCCGTGATGATGATCGTCATCATGTGGACCTGGGTGCGCGGAAGCGGATTGCTGGCGCAAAAGACCCGCAAATCCGAGGTGCCGCTTGGCCTGCTTGCCGACCAGCTCGCCAAGAAGCCACCCCATCAGGTTCCCGGATCGGCGGTGTTCCTGACCTCCGACGTGGAGAGTGCGCCGACCGCGCTTCTGCACAGCCTGAAACACTACAAGGTGCTGCATGAGCAGAACGTCATCCTGTCGATCAAGACCATGCCGACGCCGCGCGTGACGCCGGAAAACCGCGTCGTCATTGAAACGATCAACGATCTTTTCTCCGTGGTCACGGTTCGCTACGGCTACATGGAGGAGCCGAACCTGCCCAAGGCGCTCGGCATTGCGCGCAAGCTCGGCTGGAAATACGACATCATGTCGACCTCGTTCTTCCTGTCGCGGCGCTCGCTGAAAGCCTCGGTGAATTCCGGCATGCCGCTATGGCAGGACAAGCTGTTCATTTCGCTCGCCCGCAGCGCATCTGACGCAACGGAATATTTCCGCATTCCCACGGGCCGCGTGGTGGAAATCGGCACGCAGGTGATTGTTTAGTCCAGGGTGCCTGCGCTCAGAGCCCGGGGTGGGGGTGACGTGGAACGGATGTCCCGTGCCGCAGCGCGCAACTCCATCCTTGACACAGTACCGTACGGTACGGTACAGGCAGCGCCATGGAATATGGGGCGATTATCACGGCAACCGGAACTGAAGCGCAGGACGGCGAGTTTTCGCCGCGCCAGCGCGAGGTACTGGACTGCGCGCTGGAGTTGATGGCGCAGGAGGGCGACGCCTTTTCCATGGCTTCGCTGGCGCGACGCGCGAGCTGTTCCAAGGAGACGTTGTACAAGTGGTTTGGCGACCGCGATGGCCTGCTGAGCGCAACCGTGCGATGGCAGGCGGGCCGGGTGCGCGCCGGCAATTGGGACAGGGCCAGGCTCGATGCGCAGGCGCTGGAGAAGAGCCTCGAGGCCTTTGCGGCGAATTGGCTGACGGTTATTTCCAGCCGCACTTCGATAGCGCTCAACCGCGTGGCGATTTCGCATGCGGCGGCCGGCAAGGGCCGGCTTGGCGAAATCGTGCTCGCGAACGGGCGCTTTGCGATCGGCGAGCGGCTGAAGCCGGTGCTGGAAGCGGGCAGGGCGGCCGGGCTGATCAATTTCGACGATGCGGAGACCGCGTTCCGCACTTTTTTCGGCCTTGCGGGCCGTGATGTTCAAATCCGGCTGCTGCTTGGCGACCGGCTTGAAATGACTGAGGGGCAGATCGCGCTCGATGCGAGGCGTGCGGCCCGGCAGTTCCTCGCCCTTTACGGGGCAAAGACAAAAACCGCAAACCAGACCACGAAAGGGTAGTTTCATGCGCGTTTATTACGATCGCGATGCCGATCTCAACCTCATCAAGGGCAAGAAGGTCGCCATCATCGGCTATGGCAGCCAAGGCCGCGCGCATGCGCTGAACCTCAAGGATTCGGGCGTGAAGGAAATCCGCGTCGGATTGCGCCCCGGCTCGGCGACCGCCAAGAAGGTGGAGGCCGATGGCCTGACCGTGATGGAAGTGTCGGAGATCGCCAAGTGGGCGGACCTGATGATGATGGCGACGCCCGATGAATTGCAGGCAGGCATCTACAAGAACGAGATCGCCCCCAACATTCGCGACGGCGCGGCAATCGCTTTCGCGCACGGCCTCAACGTGCATTTCGGCCTGATCGAACCGAAGTCGACCGTCGACGTGGTGATGATCGCGCCGAAGGGCCCCGGCCATACGGTGCGCGGCGAATACACCAAGGGCGGCGGCGTGCCGTGCCTCATCGCGGTGCACCAGGACCCCTCGGGCAATGCGCACGACCTGGCGCTTTCCTACGCGTGCGGCGTTGGCGGCGGCCGCTCGGGCATCATCGAAACCAATTTCCGCGAAGAGTGCGAGACCGACCTGTTCGGCGAGCAGGTGGTGCTGTGCGGCGGCCTGGTGGAGCTCATCCGCGCCGGTTTCGAAACGCTGGTCGAGGCCGGCTATGCGCCGGAAATGGCCTATTTCGAGTGCCTGCACGAAGTGAAGCTGATCGTCGACCTGATCTATGAAGGCGGCATCGCCAACATGAACTACTCGATCTCCAACACGGCCGAGTGGGGCGAATATGTCTCCGGCCCGCGCATCATCACGGCCGAGACCAAGGCGGAGATGAAGCGGGTTCTGCACGACATCCAGTCGGGCAAGTTCACCTCGCAGTGGATGCAGGAATGGCATTCGGGCGCGGCGCGCTTCAAGGCGACCCGCCGTCTCAACGACAGCCATCCGATCGAGGAAGTCGGCGAGAAGCTGCGTGGCATGATGCCCTGGATCGCCAAGAACAAGCTGGTCGACAAAGCGAAGAACTAGCGAGTAGCGAGTAGCGAACGGGATGCAGTCGGCCGGCGGGAAACTCGCCGGCCGTTTTGTTTATGGCCTGCCGCTTATTCGTGATGGTAATCGCTACTCGCTATTCGCTACTTTTGGCATCTCTCTTGCAATGCGGTGTGAAACTGCAGCTGGAGGGTGGCAGAGATGTTTCATTTCAAGACGGATGTCCCGGTATCGGGCAATGCAGCCGTGGTGACGGCCGCGCTTGTGGCGCCGCCGGTTGTTACCTATGCCGGGGAAGATCGGCGGGCGCAGCACCGGCGCCGCGTGCTGAAGCCTGCGCGGCTGGTGTTCCATGGCCGGCTTTCGGTGATGGACGTGGTGGTGCGCGATTCGTGCGATGGCGGTTTGCGTATTCGCGCGGGCGAGTTCCAGCAGTTGCCGGAAACCTGCGAAATCCAGCTCAAGGACGACAAGTTCGCGAAAAACGTGCGCCTCGTATGGCGCAACGGCAATGAAGGCGGGCTTGCCCTGATCGGCTGATCAGCGCTTTGCGTATGGCACCTGCCATGGCGGGGTGTAGTAGGGCGAGGCGCAATAGGTGACGCGGCCGTCGGCCGTGCGCCAGTTGTTCCATTGCGGCCGGTAGCCGGGCTTGCTGGCTGCGCACCATTCGGCGTGACCGGGGGTGGCCGCCGCTTCCTTGTTGGACTTCTTGATCATCCAGTCGGCAAGCATCAATGGCGCAAGTTGCGCCTGCGCGCCTTGCTGCGCGAGGCACAGCATGGCTGCCGCAATCGGCACGAGTGCGATCTTCCTGAAAGTCATGTGCAATCCCATCCCTCTGGAGCCCTCGGCACGATAGTGGACGAAGCAAATGCGCCGGGCAACCCCGCAAGGGCGCCCGGCGCAAACATGCTCACACCAAATTTCCAATACCCTGCCAGCTTACATGTAGGGCGAGATGCACTGTTGGCGCGGTCCGTGATAGGGCTTGAACGTGTTGTCCCAAGCGCGATAGCTGCGATAGCGGCGCTCGCACCAGGCTACGTGTCCGCTATTGATGCCTGGCGCCACGCGATAGACCGGCTGATTGTAATAAACCGGCGGGTTCAGCAGCGAAAGGCCAAGGCCCACGCCGACGCCAGCCAGTCCCGGCCACCACCAGTCATCATCCCAACCACCGTGGCCATGGCCGCCGTGCCGGTGACCGTGATGGTTCCAGTTTCCGCCGTGGCGGTTCCAGCCGCCGCCGCCCCTGTTGCGGTGCTTCCAGTATCTCGTACCATGTCCGCCGCCGTGGCGCACATTGACGACCATGTCATCGACGGCCGCTGCTGCGGTGCTTGAAACAGGACGGATGGTCACTGCATTGCCCTGCGCAACAGGCAGTGCCACGATGGACAAGGCCGTCAGGCCGGCCAATGCCATTCTTTGTACACGCTTACGCATGGATGCCTCCTCTGTTTGGTCGACATGCATGCAATTTAAAGGCCTTAGGCGAGTTTTTGTTCCACCAGGTATTCGGCCGCCTCCACAACGGAAGTGCGCGGATCACGAAAGCTCATGCCCAGCATTTCACGCGCGCGGCCATTGGAAATACTCTCTCGGCGGCCGAGCGCCGGAATGATCGAAGCGATGGCCTTGTCGAAGATCGCGAGCACTTTCATCAAGAAGTGCGGTGCGACGATCGTGGGAATTCGCCGTTGCGGGAAACGCGCCTTGATCGCCTTCGCCATGTCCTGGAAAGACAGAAAATCGGACGCGCCGATGATGCGTTCGCCAATCGAGGCGGGCGTTGACAACGCGCGCACATGCATCTGCGCGATGTCGCGCACATCCACACAGGCAAATCCCATGTCGGGCAGCATTGGGTCCTTCCCGCGCAGGAAGCGCTCGATTACCCGGATCGAGGTGCCGTAGTGCTTGTCCAGCGGCGCACCCAGCACGAATACCGGGTTGATTACGGTCAGCTGGATTTGCGGAGCTTCGTTCTTGACGAAGTCCCAAGCTGCCTGCTCCGCCTCGAGCTTGGAACGGGCATAGGGCGTCAGGGTCTTGTAGCCGGGCGTCGACCAGTCGCGCTCGTCGAAGGGGCGGCCCTTGGGAGGCTCGGCATTGCTGATGGCGGCGTTGGAACTGGTCATTACGACGCGGTTGACGCCCGCATCGCGCGCCGCTCGAAGGGCGCGCAGCGTGCCGTCGACCGCTGGGCGGATAAGGTCCTGCGGATCGGCAGGCTGTTCGAGCGGGAAGGGCGAGGCGGTGTGCAGCAGCGCGTCGACGCCGGCAAGCGCCTGCGGCCAGCCCTCGTCCCTGCCAAGGTCGAGCGTGACGAAGCTGAGCCGCGCCGCTGCATCTCCTGAAGCGCCAAGATGCGGCAGCACGGCATCGCGCACCTCCGCCTCGCGCCCCGGCGTACGCAGCGATGCGCGCACGGTGTAACCGGCTTGCAGCAGTTGCAGCACGATGTGCTTTGCTATGAAGCCGCTTGCGCCCGTAACGAGGACAGTCCGTATTTCTTGCATGGTCACCTTCCGTCGAATTGCGAGACTTGATCGTTCGCCGCAATCTTTACGCTGTCAAGACTGGGACGGATCAACCCCCCGGCGGATTTCTTGCAGCGTGCGAAATGCTTTCCGGCGTCGCCGGCATTCTGTATCAGTAAGGCTCCCGACAACGGATATTCCGCATGGCGCTTCGCATTGCCACCTTCAACGCAGAAAACATCGTGCAGCGCTTCGACTTCTCCGGATATCGCAACGAGCTCGTTCGCGACCGCGCCTTGCAGATGCTGGCGGTGGAGAACGAGGCGCAGTTCCGCCAGCTGGAGCAGGCGCGGGTGATTGCCCATACCGACGACAAGATGCAGCTCACCGCGCTCGCAATCGCCGACACCTGCGCCGATATCTTGTGCCTGCAGGAAATCGAAAGCCTGGAAGCGCTGAAAGCCTTCGAATACGGCTATCTGTTCCGCATGGTGGGGTCGGGCTACCGGCGCAAATACATCGCCGAGGGCAATGACGGACGCGGCATAGACGTTGCCGTGCTGACGCGCGACGAGACAGCCGATGGCGAGCCGATAGAGTTCGTGCGCCTGCAAAGCCATGCGCACCGCACCTATGACGAGCTTGGCATTTTCGACGAAGCGCTCAAACAGATGGGAGAGGCGCCGGGCGAGAAGGTCTTCCGCCGCGATTGCCTGGAGATCGACTTCACCATTGGCGGCAAGCCGCTGACGCTTTTCGTGGTGCACATGAAGTCCATGGGGCCGGGCAGGGAAGGCGTCGACGGGCGCGACTGGACAATGCCGGTGCGCCGTGCTGAATCGCGCGCGGTGCGCAAGATCGTGGAAGAGCGTTTCGGCGCCGGCAATACAGCCGGCAAGCGCTTCCTCATCTGTGGCGATTTCAACGACTACCGCGAAAAGATCATCGTGCGCGGCACCCAGCAGCGAGGCTTCGAATTCCTTCCGGCACAGGAGCAAAGCGCCGGTTTCGACCCTTTGCTTGCGGACGGCTTTTGCGAGAACCTCGTCTTGCGCCGCCCGGTGATGGACCGCTGGACGCTGTTCCACACGCGCGGGCCGGACGAGCAGCATTTGTGCCAGCTCGACTATCTCCTCGCCTCGCCGGCCTTGGCGCAGGCCAATGGCTCGGCCGTGCCCGATATCATCCGCAACGGCCAGCCGTTCCGCACGCCCTTTCCCCCTGGCCAGGCAGTGGAGCGCTATCCCCGCACCGGATGGGACCGGCCAAAGGCCTCCGACCATTGCCCGGTCGCCGTGACGTTGAACATCGTGTGAGCCCGTTGAACCAGCAACCCCCCTTTACCGTGATAACCCATGCGCATGTGCGGCTCGAAGACGCGCGCCATCCGCTCGAAACCGAGGCCAAGCAGCGCATCGAGGCGGATTGGCAGCGGCGTTTCGAAGCCAATCCGAGGCTTTTCGACGGCGATGTGGTGCTGGCGACAAGGCTCGAAATCGTGGGCGGGCGCCTGGAGGGCATTTGCCGGCCAATCCGCTATGCCGGGCTGCTGCACTTCCTTGGCCTCACCGAGGAAGAGGCTGTGGCGAGCGGCTATTTCCACATCTACTGCTGGGCGGCGGTAGTGTCCGGTGACGGAAAGGCGATCATGGGCCGCATGGCCGGACATACTGCCAATGCGGGTCGCATCTTCTTTCCCTCGGGCTCGCTGGAGGCGGCGGATTTTCCCGGAGGGATCGCCGATATCGACGGCAACATGGCGCGCGAACTGCGCGAGGAGACGGGGCTGCTGCTATCGGACGCAGACGCCGAGCCGCATTACCTGCTTGCCCGCGGCGCCCGCACGGGCGCGCTGATGCGGGTCTACCGCTTCAGGCAAAGCGCCGACGAACTGGTGCAACAGGCAAATGCGTTCATCGCCGGCGGCAAGGATGACGAACTCGACGCGATCTTCGCTTTTGGTCCGGGAGAAACGCATCCGGCCATGTCGCTGCCGGCGCGCGCATTCATGGCGCAATTTCACGGTTAACCAGCAAGAACGGCAGTCCGCAGAAAATGCCGCAACGGCCCAAACTAGGCTTTACGCGGCGCGCCGACATGACTATGTATGCCCGACTTGATCCGGGTGCGTAGCTCAGTTGGTAGAGCAGCTGAACTCTTAATCAGCGGGTCACAGGTTCGATCCCTGTCGCACCCACCAAGGATTTCAATGACTTATCCTGACAAACCGTAATATATTCTGTTCCTCCGAATTGACAAGGTAACAACTGGAGGAGACAGGTGAGCGTGGATGATGGCATGCCCGGCCTGCGGGACGGGAAAATCATTGAGCAGGTCCACGACTTCCTGATCCGGGATCTGCCGGAAATCGGAGTAATGGAGGCCGATGGCAAAGAAGGGCTCGGGCTGCTCGAGGCAGACGATCTCCTCGACCTCGGAACGGAACTTGTCGATTGCGTCCGGCGGCGCCACAGGCACCGCCAAAACGATCGCGCGAGGCTCCCGCCGGCGGATGCCCCGAATTGCGGCCTCCGCGGTGGAACCCGTCGCAATGCCGTCGTCCACGATGATCGCGACCTTGCCGGCCACGTCCACCTGGGGGCGACCTGCAAGGTAGTGCAGTCGCCGGCGCTCGATCTCCTCGACCTGCCGATCGCAAACCTCTTGGAACTCCTCCTCCGTCACGTTGGCCAGGCGCATGACTTCGTGGTTTCGAACCACGATCGGCTGGTCGCCGTCGATCACCGCGCCCATGGCAAGCTCCGGCTGCTGCGGAACGCCGATCTTACGCACGAGCAAAAGGTCCAGCGGCGCGCCAAGCCGGCGTGCAATCTCGGCGGCCACGGGCACGCCGCCGCGGGGCAAGGCGAGAACCACGCAATCGCTTCCGTTCCGGCCTGCCAAAGCCTCCGCCAACCGCCTCCCTGCATCGACACGATCACGAAACGGCATCGGCGTCAGGGCTCCGTCGATCTTGCAGCTGGTTGAACATGGCGTTCGAACCAGTCGCGGGCCGCGTCTGTCACCTTCTCCAGCGCGCCCGGCTCCTCGAACAGGTGCGTGGCGCCCGGAACGATCTCGAGATGCACCGGCCCGGCGATGCGTTGGCGCGCATATTCATTGAGACGCAGCACCTCGACATCTGATCCGCCGACGATGAGAAGCACGGGCGAATGCACCTTCTCCAGCGCGCCGGAGGCAAGGTCCGGCCTGCCGCCCCGCGAGACCACCGCGCGGATGCCCTCGCCAAGTTCCGCCGCCGCAACGAGCGCGGCCGCAGCGCCGGTGCTGGCCCCGAAAAGTCCGACGGGCAGGCGGCTCGTGCTCGGTTTCGTGGAAAGCCAGCGTATGGCGCCGATCAGCCTTTGCGCCAGCAGGGGAATGTCGAATACATTCGTGCGGTCGGCCTCTTCTTCTTCGGCGAGCAGGTCCATCAGCAAGCTGGCGAACCCGGCTGTCAGCTAGCGCCTCAGCCACCCTGTTGTTGCGCACGCTGTGCCGGCTGGAGCCGCTTCCATGCGCAAACACAATTATGCCGCGGGGAAATGCTGGCACCCTCAACAAACCCGCAAGCCCAAGCGGCGGGATGATGACTTCCGTGGTCGTGGTCATTCGTGCCGCACTTGTTTCTGCCAATATGGGAAAGCTACGCTCCCAAAAAGACTTTGCCATGACATCGATCAAATCCGGCGGCGGTGAGGAATGCGAGCATTCAACCGCACCGCCGGAGCGCTGCCTTGATGAAGATATTCCTTACGGGCGACGTCATGCTTGGCCGGGGCATCGACCAGATACTCGAGCACCCGGGCAATCCTGAAATCCACGAGCAATGGATGCAGTCGTCACAGGACTATGTCGCCATCGCGGAGCAGGTCAACGGGCCTGTCCCGCGCGGGGTCGGCCTCGATTATGTGTGGGGCCACGCATTCGCGGTGTTGGAGAAGGAGAAACCGTCCGTTGGCATCGTGAACCTCGAGACCGCCGTCACCGCGCGCGGCGCACCGGACCCGAAGGGCATCAATTACCGGATGAACCCGCCCAATGTGGCCAAGCTTGCCGAGTTGGGAATTGGCTGCTGCGTCCTCGCCAACAATCACGTACTGGACTGGGGCGGCGACGGCCTCTGCGATACGCTCGACACGCTTCGGGGACTTGGCATGGCGACGGCGGGCGCCGGGCGGGACGAAAACGAGGCCGCCTTCCCGGCTATCATTCCGGTCGGAGCCCGAAGGTTGCTGGTGTTTGGCTTTGCATCGCCGGACAGCGGAGTGCCCGGACATTGGGCTGCCCGGCCGAACCGCCCCGGCGTCAACATGATCGATGTTTCGGACCCGGATACGGTCGGGATGGTTGCAAGGAGCGTGGCCCGCTTCAAACGGAAGGGCGACATTGCCGTGGCATCGATCCACTGGGGCGGCAATTGGGGCTACGGTATCGAACCTGCGCATGTTTCATTCGCGCATTCGGTCGTCGACGATGCGGGAATAGACCTCGTTCACGGCCATTCCGCGCACCACGTCAAAGGCTTCGAAATCCACGATTTACACCTGATCCTTTATGGCTGCGGGGATTTCGTGAATGACTACGAGGGAATTGGCGGCCAGGAAGAATACCGGCCGGACCTCAGCGTGATGTACATTCCCACGCTCGACGATGCGGGCCGGCTGAAATCCCTGGCGATGGCCCCCTTCAGGATCCGGAATTTCAGGCTGAACCGCGCTGCCGTGGAAGAGGCTTCGTGGCTATGCCGTCTCATGAATGAACAGCGACGGGACAACGGACCGCGCGTTGTCGTCGGCAAGGACGGCAATTTGAAGCTGGAAACTGAGGCTTGCCGGCCAAACGAGCCGTCGCACTGAGGACCCGGACGGGCTGGGCATTGCGGCTGTCCTACGATTGCGTTCCGGGGCGCTGGGACCCCAGCCTGGCGAAAACAGCGAATGCCTCATCCGCCAATGTCGCGATCAGCTCCGCCGCGGGGATTTCGCGGTTCAGCGCAGCCGCCTGGCCATAGAGGTGGAAAGACGCCTCGTCGTCATCGGAGGCATCGCAGATCGGCTGGCTGAGCGCATACATGTGCCTGAAGTCGGGGATTGGTTCACGCGTGCGTTCCATCTCCTGCGCAAATCGTGACCGGCGTGCCCGGGCCGCCCTCCCCGAAAAAGCATCGGTCATCATGGTATCGGTTTCGGCGGCCCGGCGTAGCAGTTCACGGCGTGCTTCTCCCGTCGCCGCCTCAGGGCAAGAGAGAAAGGCCGTGCCCATCTGGACGCCGGCCGCTCCCAGCGCAAAGGCGGCCGCTATCCCTCGCCCGTCCGCGATACCTCCGGCGGCAATGACCGGCACGGATACGGCATCGACGATTTGCGGGACCAGGGCGAGCGTGCCGACGCCATCCGACGGCAGCCTGCGCTCGTGCGATCCGTGATGGCCGCCAGCCTCCCAGCCCTGCGCAATAACGGCGTCCATTCCGGCAGCCGCCAGGGCTCGCGCCTCGGCCACTGTTGTCGCCGAGCTCAACAGCTTGATGCCCGCCGACTTCAGCGCGCCGATCGTCGCGGCGTCCGGACACCCGAAATGAAAACTGATGAAGGCCGGCCTAATCTCGACGACCAGATCCAGCCGGCTCTCATCGAAGCCCGGCCCCAATTCGGGAAGCTCAGCCGGCGGCTCGCCGAGGCCCAGGCTTTCGTACCAGGGCCTCAGCCGTTCGCGCGTCCTTTGGAGAACCTCGTGGCTGGTACTTGGAACCGGCCGGATGAAGAAGTTCAGGTTGAAGGGGCGGTTGGTTGCCAGACGAATTGCAGCGACATTCTCCCTTATCCAGTCGGGCGTCCGATCCGCGCATCCAAGCGAGCCAAGTGCGCCGGCATTGCTGACCGCGCTTGCCAGCGCCGGCGTGCAGGAACCCAACATCGGGGCTTGTATGATTGGATGTTCGATCTGGAAAAGCTCGCATATTCGCCGGTCAGGCCACATGGGATGCCCCTTCATCGCGAGCGAGGAGCGTCGATCGCGCCGTCGCGCTTCGCGTCGCCCCACGAAAGCGCCAGGAGGAACGACAGGGCAAAATGAAACACAACTGCTGCCCACAGGAAAGCGCCCGTTGCACCGCCGGACAGTCCAAGATAGCCCAGGTAGAGGGTGATGCCGGCGCTGTAGGCCAACATGCCCGCCAGCGCCGGGCCGGGCCAGCAGGCTATTCCCAATGCGATCAGGGCGATGCCGGCCACGCCCGCCGTCTTTATCGCGATGCCATCCAACGGCCCCCCAAGCAGCAACTGCCCCAGAAAGGAAGGGGCGACCAGCATGGCAATGCCGGTCGCGATCTCGACGACTGCCGCAAGTGCAAGAACCCGATTTGCCATTGTGCTGTTCTGCGCTCCGTGGTGGTCGAAATCGACGGTCACGACCCCGAAGGCAATCCGGCCGCGGCGTCGCCGTGCGGCGTTGACCTGTGTCAAGGCCGCGCCCGGGTTGATCGTATTCTCTCACATAAACGGGAGAAGAACAGGCATGACGTGGCCTACGATCACCAAGACTCCCTCCGACCGGGCTTCGGCCAATCTTACCGAAAAGGTGCGGGCGGAGTTCAGTTGGGATCGCGCGCGCGAAATGCTCGATGGATTGCCGGGTGGCGGTCTCAACATCGCGCACGAAGCGCTCGACCGGCACGTGGCCGCGGGCCATGGCGGCCAGGTTGCGATCCGTTGGCTCGGCAGGGATGGCTCCAGGCGCGATATCACCTATGCCGGGTTGGCGTCAGATGCGGCGCGGTTTGCCAGCGTGCTCCATCGCCACGGGTTTAAGCGACGGCGACCGGGTCTTTTGCCTGATGGGGCGGGTACCGGAGTTGTACAAGGCCGCCCTTGGCACCTTGAAGGCGGGCATGACTTTCACTCCGCTCTTTGCCGCTTTCGGTCCCGAGCCGATCAAGGCCCAAATCGAGATCGGCGAAGGCAACGTGCTCGTCACCACCGAAGCTCTGTACCGCAAGAAAGTTGCGCCTTGGCGCGCAGAGGTTCCCTCGCTGAAGCTCGTGCTGATCGTCAAAGGCACGGCGCCTGAGGGGTGCGTGGTCCTTGCCGATGAAATGCAATCGGCGGCCGACAACTTCGCGACGGCGGGAACCAGGCCCGGCGACATGGCGCTGATCCACTTTACCTCGGGCACGACCGGAAAACCCAAGGGGGCCGTTCATGTCCACGAGGCGGTTGTCGCGCACACCGCCACGGGCCGTTTCGCGCTCGATCTAAAGCCCGGCGACATTTATTGGTGCACTGCCGATCCCGGCTGGGTGACAGGCACCTCCTACGGCATCATTTCGCCCTTGGTGAACCGCGTCACGATGATCGTTGACGAGGCCGATTTCGATGTGAACCGCTGGTATTCCATACTTCAGGACGAGAAAGTCCAGGTCTGGTATACTGCGCCAACCGCCATCCGAATGTTGATGCGCGCGGGCAAGGACCCCGCCAAGGAACATGATTTCTCGGCCCTTCGCTTCATCGCGAGCGTCGGTGAACCGCTGAACCCGGAGGGGGTCGTCTGGGGCAACGAGGTGTTCGGCCGGCCGTTCCACGACAATTGGTGGCAGACGGAAACCGGCGGCATCATGATCGCCAACACCGCCGGGATGGACATACACCCCGGCTCGATGGGCAAGCCGCTTCCGGGCATTGAGGCCGGCATAGTGGCGCGCGGGAAGGATTCGATCCGCGAGTGCAAGGCGGGGGAAATCGGCGAACTGGCGCTGCGTCCCGGTTGGCCGTCGATGATGCGTGCCTATCTCAACGAGCAGGCCCGATATGAAAAATGCTTTGCCGGAGGCTGGTACCTGTCGGGCGACCTGGCGATGCAGGACAAGGACGGCTATTTCTGGTTTGTCGGCCGCGCCGACGACATGATTAAATCCTCCGGACACCTGGTCGGCCCGTTCGAGGTGGAAAGCGCCTTGGTGGAACACGAGGCGGTCGCCGAGGCAGCGGTGATCGGCATCCCCGACGAGACCGCGGGAGAGGTGGTGAAGGCATTTGTCGCCTTGAATCCCGGTTTCGATCCGTCAGAGGAACTGGAGCGCGACATCCGCGGGCATGCCCGCAAGAGGCTCGGCCCGGCCGTGGCCCCGCGTGACATCGCCTTCCGTAAGCAGCTTCCGAAAACGCGCTCCGGCAAAATCATGCGCAGGCTCCTGAAGGCGCGCGAACTGGGCTTGCCCGAAGGCGACATCTCCACCCTGGAGGTGGACGAGAAATGAGCACGGACACGAGACCACATCTTGAGCATGCCCATGTGCTGGACCTTCTGCGCGGCATGATCCGCATCCGCCGCTTCGAGGACAAGTGCGCCGAGCTTTACACCCGCGAGAAGATCCGAGGATTTCTGCACCTCTACGATGGTGAAGAGGCGGTGGCGGTGGGCGTGATCCCTGTCCTGGCACCGAACGACCGGGTTGTCGCCACCTACCGCGAACACGGCCATGCCCTCGCGCGTGGCGTGCCCATGGGGCCGGTCATGGCCGAAATGTTCGGACGCGCCAATGGCTGCTCCGGCGGCCGTGGAGGATCGATGCACCTGTTCGACGCCAAGACCAACTTCTATGGCGGCAATGCCATAGTCGGCGGCGGGTTGCCCCTGGCAACCGGCCTGGGGCTTGCCGACCGGATGCGCGGCGAAGGCAACGTCACAGCCTGTTTCTTCGGCGAGGGCGCAGTGGCCGAAGGCGAATTCCACGAGGCGATGAACCTGGCCGAGTTGTGGGACCTGCCAGTGCTGTGGGTATGCGAAAACAACGGATACGCGATGGGCTCCGCGCTGGAGCGCACCGAATCCGTCACCGACATTCACGCGAAGGCCGCTGCCTACGGCACCGAGAGCGAGGTGGTGGACGGGATGGACGTGGTTGCGGTCGAAGCGGCCGCGCGCCGGGCGGTGGAACACATCCGCACGACCGGACGCCCCTACTTCCTCGAGGCACGCACATACCGGTTCCGGCCACATTCCATGTTCGACGCCCAGCTTTATCGCGACAAGGCCGAAATCGAGGAATGGCGCAAGAAGGGTCCGATCACCCGCTTTCAGACGTGGCTGCTTGCCAACCGGTTGATTCACGAGGAAGACGTCGCCCGGATCGAGGCCGCGATCGATGCCGAGATTGCCGAGGCCGTGGATTTCGCGGACAAGGGCGAACTGGAGCCCGTCGAAACGCTGACGCGGCATGTCCTGTCGGAAGAACGCCCCGTTCCGCGGCAATCGCCTGAGCCCTCGGCGCAAATGGTCGAAACAACGTACCGCGAAGCGGTGAGGCAGGCCATCCGCGAAGCAATGACAGGCGATGATCGCGTCTTCCTGATGGGCGAGGATGTCGGCGCGTATGGCGGCTGCTACGCAGTCTCCAAGGGCCTCATGGCCGAATTCGGCAAGGATCGGATCCGCGACACACCCTTGGCCGAGTCGGGCTTCACCGGCGCGGGAATTGGCGCTGCGGCGGCGGGGCTCCGGCCCGATCGTCGAGCTGATGACGGTGAACTTTTCCTTCCTGGCGCTCGACCAGATTTTGAACACTGCCGCCACGATCAGGCACATGTCGGGCGGTCAATTTGGCGTTCCGCTGGTGATACGCATGGCCACCGGCGCGGGCAGGCAGCTCGCTGCCCAGCATTCGCATTCGCTTGAGGGCTGGTTCGCGCACATTCCCGGGCTGAAGGTGCTGGCGCCCGCGACCCTGGAGGATGCGCGCGGAATGCTTCTGACCGCGCTCGCCGATCCCGATCCGGTGCTGATCTTCGAGAACGTGATGCTTTACAACATGAAGGGCCGCATTGCCGTAAACGCGGGCGCGGTTGCGATCGACAAGGCCGCCATACGACGCGCCGGCAAGGACGTCACTCTGATAACCTACGGCGGGTCGCTGTGGAAAACGCTTGAAGCAGCGGAGAAACTGGCTGGAGAAGGGATAGAGGCCGAGGTGATCGACCTTCGCACTCTGCGCCCGCTGGATGAGGCGACGGTCCTTGAATCCGTTTCCCGCACGCGCCGCGCGGTTGTCGTGGACGAAGGCTGGCGCACAGGCTCGCTCGCGGCGGAGGTCTCGGCCCGGATAACCGAGGGAGTATTCTGGAGGCTGGATGCGCCAGTAGGCCGCGTATGCTCTGCCGAAGTGCCGATCCCCTATGCCGCGCACCTGGAACAAGCCGCACTCCCGCAGGTGCCGGCAATCGTCGCGGCCGCGAAAGCCGCGTTGGGCAAAGGCTGAACCATGGGCGTTTTCCTCATGCCTTCGCTCGGCGCGGACATGGAGGCCGGCAAGCTTGTCGAATGGATGGTGCGGCCCGGCGACCGCGTCAAGCGCGGCGACGTCATCGCCGTGGTGGAAACGCAGAAAGGCGCCATCGAGATCGAGTGCTTCGAGGAAGGAATCGTCGAAAGGCTCGAGGCCAAACTCGGTCAGGAGCTTCCGGTCGGCTCGCCGCTCGCCACCATTATCGCCGGCGGCGAAGCGCCTGCGCCAGCAAAGGCAAAGCCGGAAACACCATCCGTGCCTGCGCCGCAACTGCGCGAGGGCGCCGAATTCGTGCTGCCGTCCCGGCCCGCCGACTCTCCAGCTGTACGGCTGGCCGGCAAGCAGGCGCCGGAGTCCGTGCAAGACGCATGGCGCCATTCCGGGCGAAATCCCGCCTTCCTCGCCTGCGGCCCGCGCGTTGGCTGCCGAGCGCGGTGTCGATCTCGGCGCACTCGCCGGCTCCGGCCCCGGAGGCGCGATCCTTCTGGCGGATGTGGAAGCCGCCGCCGCCGCCCATCCACGGACCGCACCGGCCAAACCGGGACTTGACGCTGGCGCAATGCGCGCGGCCATCGCCAATGCCATGGCACGGTCCAAGCGGGAAATCCCGCATTACTACCTGACCCAAACGATAGATCTGCAAAATGCCGCCGACTGGCTGGCCACGCTCAATGCCGGGCGGACACCCGACGCCAGGCTTCTGATCGGCGCGCTTCTCGTCAAGGCGAGCGCACTCGCCGCAGCAAAGGTGAGCGAGGTGAACGGCCATTATGGTCCCGGTGGCTTCAGCCCTTCCGAAACCGTTCACGCCGGCGTCGCGGTCGCATTGCGCGGTGGCGGCCTGATCGCGCCGGCAATCCGCGATGCGCAAACCCTGTCACTGGATCAACTGATGGCCAAGATGAAGGACGTCGTTGCACGTGCCCGGACCGGGCGACTGCGTTCATCGGAAATGACCGATGGAACCATCACCATTTCGGCCATTGGCGAAACGGGCGCCGATGCGATGGCCGCAGTGATATTTCCGCCGCAGGTTGCCATTCTGGGCATAGGCGCCCCGGTACGGCGCCCCTGGATCGCGGATGATCGCATCGCCCTTCGCACGACCGTCACCCTCACTCTTTCGGCCGATCACCGCGTCAGCGACGGCCGGCGCGGCTCGAAATTCCTGGCAGAGATAGGCAAGGCCCTGCAAACTCCGGAGGCCCTATGACCGAAGCTGAAATACGAAGTGCATTCCTTGAAGAGCTGACCAGGATCGCTCCCGACATAGACCCGGCCACAGTGGGACCGGACGACCATTTGCAGGATGATCTCGAGATCGACTCCATGGATTTCCTCAATCTGGTCACTGCGTTGCACAAGCGCCTTGGCGTTGATATCCCCGAAGCTGACTATCCCAAGATCGCCACTTTGGTCCTGGCAGTCGGCTATCTGAAGTCGAAAATCGGATAGGGCCCGCGCAATAAACGGAGAGATTCCGGCCGGAGCTGATTCTTTTTGACTGATGCTAGCGCTAAACTTTTTTGACGGTAGCGGAGGGCATTTCCCAGCTGACCTTACCGATGCCATAAGCCGGAAAGCAGGCCGCCTCGTGCCAACGCCAGTTCACGCTGGATGACAACCGCGCACTCCACCGCAATTGCGATGCCAGATATCCCCGGAATTGGCTTCGAGTCCAAGTCGAAATTTTATTCAATTTTGGAGGAATTGGCGTAGTTTCTTTGGGCAGTTGTTGCAGAAGTGACGGATCGACATGTTTCAACCTTCGGCAATCAGGCTCATCATTTTCGATACGTTCGGCACGGTTGTTGATTGGCGCGGCAGCATCATTCGCGACCTTTCACATTGGGGTGCCGACCAAGGCATCGCAATTGACTGGGCCGATATGGCTCTGCGTTGGCGTGGGCAATATAAACCGCAGATGGAGCGTGTTCGGTCAGGCGAAATTGCGTGGACAAATCTCGATGCCTTGCATAGTGAGGCGTTGAGCCACGTGCTTACGGAAATGAATGTTCCGGCTCTCACGCCGGCGCAGCACGTCTATGTTAACCACGTGTGGCATAGACTGGAGCCATGGGATGACTTAATCAGTGGTCTAACGCGGCTCAAAGCCAAGTATGTTATTGGTTCGCTATCCAACGGGAACGTAGCGCTTCTAGTGAACATGGCGAAGCACGCCGGCCTACCTTGGGACTTCATCTTCTCATGCGAACTGTTCCGTCGCTACAAACCTGATGCAGAAACTTATCTCGGCGCCTGCAATTTGATGGACATTGAGCCATCCCGCGTAATGATGTGCGCGTCGCACAACGATGACCTAGTGGCGGCACGTGCGCTCGGTCTAAAGACTGCATTTATTCCTAGACCAACAGAATACGGACCAAATCAGAAAAGTGACTTGGTCGCTGAGGATGATTGGGATGTTGTCGCAACAAGCATTGAGGATCTTGCGGGTTTCATGGGCTGTTGAGACCAGGCTCCATGGCCTTGGGGCTCCTGATAGCCGCCCAGTCTCATCGCCTCGATAACAGTCACGCTGTTGTTGTGCAGGAAGCCCTGGTAGGGCAGGGCTCATATCTGCGCTGACCTGAGCCCTCCACCGGTTTTGGCAGAGGCCGTCGAACTTGGCAGGCGGACAAATGAAGCGTTCACGGTTCACGGAAGAGCGGCTGCGGGAACAGGAATCGGGGGTGAAGACTGCCGATGGCTGCCGTAAGCACGGCGTTTCGGAAGCTTCGTTCTACAAGCATGGATGTGTCCGATGCCAGGCGGCTGAAGGCACTGGATGAAGAGAACGCCAAGCTGAAGAAGCTGGCTTGCCGAGCAGATGCAGGACAATGCGAGCCTCACTTCGGCTTCTCCGGATCGTTCGGATCTTCTCCGCCTATGATTACGTGCAGGCCGGTAGACTGTCCCCACCACCAAGATTTTCCAGCAATTGTCTCACGTTTGTGGTTGCCCGGCCCGCGTCGGCGAGCACGCGCGCCCGTTCCATTGCCGCAGACATCGCTCATGCTACGCGGTTACCCTGCTCATCGATCAGCAATTGACCGTCTTCCTTGTACAACGGGCCCGGCGGCAGTCGGTCGAGCAGGTCGAGCACGGTTTCGCTAGGCCGGCACAGCCGCACGCCCTTGGGCGAACACACGATGGGCCGGTTCACCAGCACGGGATGCTTGAGCATGGCGGCAAGCAGGGTCTCGTCGTCGACGGAAGGATCGAGGAGGCCAAGCTCATGCGCGGGCGATCTTGTTTCCCGAAGCGCAGTGCGCGGCGTCAGCGAGGCGGCGGCGAAAAGCCCAAGCAATTGCGGCAGCGTCCAGCCGGTTTTCAGATACTCGATGATTACCGGCTTGCAGCCTGCCGCCTCGATGATCGCCACGACATTGCGCGACGTGCCGCAATCGGGATTGTGATGGATGACGATTGTCATCGCGCCTGCTCCACCGCCCAGTTGTCGACAAGCGTGATGCCGATGCCGCCACAGTGCGAGGCGACGCCTCCCAGCGCACGGAAGTCGATCTTCACGAGCATCGGGATGATCATCAGCCACACGAGCACGGCGACCGGAATGTTGACCCTGGCGATTTCCGCCGCCGCGACCGAACCTGGAAGGCCCGGCATGAAATGCCCCAGCGCAATGCCTGCAAAGATGCACAGGGCGACCCAGAACGTGAGACAGCGTTCAAACCACGACATCGCTTTACCGGTTGGCAGGAAGGGTGCGGGGCGGCATGCCTGCAACGCAATTAGTGGATTGGCGATGACCCTGCAAGCAAGGACGCGGCGCGTTACTGCGCGCCGGCTTTCAACAGGCCATCGCGCAGGTGCTGCAGGTCCGACGGATTTGCATAGTGCATGGTCTCAAGAAAGCCGCCCACGCTGAATTGCGGGTCCAGCTGGCGCAACCTGGCGACATGCGCCTCGCCTGCGGTGCGGTCGCCGAGGCAGCCATGGCTGGCCGCGACGAAAGCGTGCTGGGGCACGTCCATCACGGACAGGTTCATGAATGCGGCCAGCGCCTCGTGATACTGCGCGGCGGTGAAATGAGCGCGGCCCAAATGGCTCCAGAACCGGGCAGGATGGTGCGGGTTGAGCCGCATCGCCTTCCTTATCCAGTCGACGCCTTCAGCCGGGCGGCCGAGCCAGGTCAGGAGCTCGCCCATCTGCACCACGACGAGATCGTAATTGGGGTTGAGCGAGAGCGCGCGCTCCTGATGGTGGCGGGCGCGGGTGAGATCGTTCTGGCTGATATGGACAGCCGCCAGTATGCGGTGGACGTCGGCATCGTTCTCGTCGGAGGCGAGCGCCTTCTGCAGCGATGTCGAAACTTCGTTCAAGGTGGCCTCGGGGTCCGCGCGCCAGCCATATCCCCAGGCCTGGCCGAGAATGCATCCGCGCCATGCATGGGCATGGGCGTAATCGGGATCGAGCTCGATGGCGCGTTCGATAAGCTTCGTCGCGCGCTCATTGTCCTCGCGCGTGCTTCGGTGGTGCAATACCTTGGCCGCCAGAACGCATTCATAGGCGGCAAGGCTGGAAGGCTTCTTTCGCGCCAGCAGGTCGTACTGGGCGGCCTCCACGCGGCCCGGAAGTGTTGCGACTATTGCGGAGGTCACTTCGTCCTGCAGGTCGAACACGTCTTCCAGCTTGCGGTCATAACGCTCCGCCCAGATGTGGGCATCGTTGGTGGCATCGATCAGCTGCACGGTCACGCGCAAGCGGTCGCCGGATTTGCGGACGCTGCCCTCGACGATGTAGCGGGCTCCCAGCTTCTGCGCGACCTCGCGCACATTCACGGCACGGCCCTTGTAGACGAATGTCGAGTTGCGCGAGATCACGAACAATTCGTGACGCCGGCTCAGTTCCGTCAGGATGTCTTCGGTCAGGCCATCGACGAAGAACTCCTGTTCCGGATCGCCGCTCATGTTTGCGAAAGGCATTACCGCGAGCGCCGGCCTCGACACCGGGTTGCCGGGGTGGGAGTTGCCGGGCGCGGGAGCATTATGCGTCTCCGCGGCGGGAAGCACGGCGCGATAGGCGCGAACGGGGCGGGCCATGTTTTTCAGCGTCTGCTCGCCCAGATCCTCGAACGAGCCCTCGATCCTGCCGGAGACCTGTTCGTAGACGGCGGCTGAAATGCACACCCCGCCCACTTCTGCAATCTGCTCCAGCCGCGAGGCGATGTTGACCCCGTCGCCATAGATGTCGCCGTCATCGAAGATGATGTCGCCAAGATTGATGCCGATACGGAACTGGATACGCCGGTCTTCGGGAACGTCGGCATTGCGGCGGCGCATGCGTTCCTGGATCTCGAAGGCGCAGCGCATGGCGTCGGTGACGCTCTGGAATTCCACCAGCATGCCGTCGCCGGTCGTCTTGATGATGCGTCCGTTGTTTTTGGCGATGGCCGGATCGATCAGCTCTATGCGGTGCGTTCGAAGACGGGCCAACGTGCCTTTCTCGTCAGCCTGGATGAGACGACTGTAGCCAACCATGTCGGCGGCGAGCACTGCGGCGAGCCTTTGGTCCATCCGGTATTCCCCTGTGACATCCAGGCCTCGACGGACCTGAATGGCATCGGATCTACCCGTGTATGATATCCGATAATAAAGTGGGGAGTACAGGAATTTGCCTCAAGTGGGCCGCTGCTCCGGGGCAATGATTTTAATGTGCGGATCAGAGCCGCTCGGCCTCGAAATACCAGTGCCACTGGCCCGGGCGCTTCTGCTCGCGATCCACCATGCGCCTCAATTCGAAGCCTTCCAGCAGGCCGATGACCTCGCTGGCGCTCGAATAATGGTGCGGATGGTCGCGGTCGCTGTTGGGCGCATGTTCCTGGATGAAGGTGTTGCGCGAAATCTCGCGGCCAAGGCCATATTCGCGGTGCCTTTTCGACAGCAAGGTCCCCTGGAATACTCCGCCGGGCCTCAAGACGCGGCGCACCTCGCCTATTGCCCGCCGCACCTCGCATTCATTGCCGTGATAGATCACGTTGAGGGCCAGCACGTAGTCGAATTCGCCCTCGCGAAAGGGCAGCTTGCACATGTGCCCCTCCACCGTGCGGACATCGAAATGGCGTGCCTTGGCCTGCCTGTCCAGATAACTCAGGCCGGTCGGGCTGGCGTCCAGAGCCGTCGCGTCAAACCCCATTTCCGCCATCAGCAGCGTATGGCGGCCTGCGCCCGAACCCAGGTCCAGCATCGCGCGGAAGCCCTGCCGCTGCAGCGCTTGCAGGCAGGCTCGCACCTGTGGATCGGGTATGCTCCAGCCGCGCCGGCCGCTCTCGGTCTGCCAGCGGTCGTCCCAGAATTCATGCGCGGTCGCAGTGGAAAACAATTCAGCCATCGCGACCGCCTTGTTGTGATGCGCCAACTCAGTAGGCGTGACTGCGCAGCTTGAACGCAAGCGCCACCAGCAGTACGCCCGCGATGATCGCGTAGGCGCCGATCACCCAGATCAGGGCCAGCGCGCCCGCACCCGGCGCCAACAGCATGTATGCGCCGAACAGCACCGAAATGATGCCGCTGAGGATCAGCATCCACTCATTGTCGATTTCCTTGCGCAGGCGGATCGCGCCGACGATCTCGAAGATGCCGCGCACCAGCGCCCAGGCGCCGATCAGCATCAGCAGCGTCAGGGCGGTAAGGCCGGGGAGCGCGAAAGTGAGCACGCCAACGGCGATGCCCATCAGGCCGACCAGGACAAGCCACCAACGCGGGGCCGGGCCACCTTCGCCCCTGAAGGCGGCGATAATGGCGAAGATGCCATCCGCCAGCGCGTAGGCGCCGTAGATGATCACGAGGCTGAGCAGGGTGATGCCCGGCCAGATGAAGGCGAGCACGCCGAACAGGATGGAAACGAGGCCGCGCAGCAGCAGCAGCCACCAGTTGCGGGCCAATGCGTGCAGGATGACGGCGCCCGGCCGCAGGCCCTTGGAATTTGCAGCTATCGACATGTCCTGATTCCCCATTCGAGCAATTGGATACTGCAAGAAAATAGCAATATTCAGACAATTACTAAAGGGCAGGTCGGGTGGAATTATGGCTTGAGGGTGCGCTCGAGGCACGCGAGCCAGTTCTCGCGGGCGAGTTTCACCAGCAGCGCATCGTCATACCCGTGCTCTCCCAGCGCCTGGAAGAGTTTCGGAACGCCTCTCACGTCGCCAATGGGGTTGGGAACGGTGCAGCCGTCGAAATCGGAACCGAGGCCGACATGGTCTTCGCCGAGCTTGTCGATCATGTAGTCGAGGTGGCGCAGCATTGCGTCCCAGCCCATGTCCGGGGAGCCCATGCCGTCGGCGCGCAGGAACGAGGTCGCGAAGTTGAGGCCGACCATGCCGCCGGTTTCACGGATTTGCGCCAGCTGGCGGTCATCGAGGTTGCGCGAGGAAGCGCACAAGGCATGGACGTTCGAATGTGTTGCGACCAGCGGCGCGTTCGAAATGCGGGCTATGTCCTCGAATCCGGCGGCGTTCATGTGCGAAAGGTCGACCATGATGCCGAGTTCGTTGCACAGGCGGATGAGATCCTTTCCGGTTTCGGTCAGGCCGGGGCCAACATTGGCGTCGCCGGGGAATTTCATCGGGACGCCGTATCCGAATATGGTCGGGCGGCTCCAGACCGGGCCTAGCGAGCGCAGTCCCATGTCGTGAAAGAGGTAGAGCGCGTCGAGATCGGGGCCAATCGCCTCGGCGCCTTCGATGTGCATGACGCCGGCAATGACGTTACCGGCAAACGCCTCGCGTATCTGCGCAGGCGTGCGGCAGACCTTGAACTTGCCGCCGGAAGTGCGCTCCATCCAGTGCAGGGAACCGGCCATGGCGAGCGCCACAGGCTGTGCCGCGACGTGGGGCACGAGCGGGGGCAGGGGCACTTCGAACGGCGCCTTCGCCATCATCGCGGCGAAATCCTTGGGCGAGCCGCTGGAGGCGGGCGGCACGAAAATGGCGAACAGCCCGCCGGCAAAACCGGCTTCCTCCATTCGGCCGAGGTCCAGATGTCCCTTGCCGGTGTCACCCAGCCAAAGCGCTTCGCGCTCCGCCGGCGCCATGTAGAGGCGCAGCAGGAAATCATTGTGGCCGTCGAAAAAGGCAATCGTCTTGCTCATTGAAAATCCCTGGTAAGGCAAATGCTGATCGTGCAGCCTGCTCTTAAACGACTAATTGCGAGGCGGACACCGTTTTTGCCCGGCGGCAGTCAGCGACCGCCTGTACGCGGGCGGCACACGAAGCCGATCTGGCAGCGCGGATTGTCCCTCGTGGTCACGATCTGCGCCCGGGCGCTGCTGACGCGGCACATGCCGGAGCTCGCCACGATCTCCGCGAACGTGTTGGCGCCGGTCGTCATCACGATCTTGCCGGACCGGGTGACAAGCGCCTGCGCCTGCTGACAGGTCATCGACCTGGGATCGGGCCGGGCATTTGCCGGAAAGACCAGGGCGGCGACAATCGCGATCGTGCAAATTGCGGTGGAGCCGGCTCTTGGGAAGATCATCGGTTTGCCTCGTTTGGGGGTTGCTCAGCGTTTGCGCAAATGGACGAACCAGTAGACGGCGCCAACCATCAGGCTGCCGCCGACCAGGTTGCCGATCGTGGCGACGACGACGTTGTGCAGCGAATTGCCGATGGTGAGCATAGGATAGTCGCCTGCCGTCTGGCCGATCGCCGCCCAGAATTCGGGTCCCGCACCGGCCTTCAAGGCAAGCGCATAGGGAAGCAGGTACAAGTTGGCGATGGAGTGCTCGAAGCCCGCGGCGACAAAGGCCGCGACAGGGGGAACGATCACGAGCACCTTGTCGGCAAGGCTGCGTCCGCCGAACGACATCCAGACCGCCAGGCAGACGAGCACATTGCACAGCACCGCGAGGAAGAACAGTTCCACGGTTGGCAGCGCGGCCTTGGCGGAGGCGATCGCCAGCGCGCTCTTGCCTACCTGGCCGCCGGCAAATCCGTGCTGGCCCGAAAGGTAGACGAGGGCGGCAGTTGCCAAAGCGCCCGCGACATTGCCGGCATAGACGATCCCCCAGGCCCGCAACAGCGCGCGGATGGTGATGCGCTTGCTCGCGCAGGCGACGATCATCAGGGAATCGCCGGTGAAGAGTTCGGCGCCGCCGACGATGACCAGAATGAGCCCGAGCGAGAAGGCGAGCCCGCCAAGGAGCCGCGCCACGCCCCAGGGCAACTCGCCGGCGCCGGTGGCGACCACGGTCATGAACAAGGCGCCCAGGGCGA
Source organism: uncultured Alphaproteobacteria bacterium (assembly GCA_963697325.1). GTDB lineage: Bacteria > Pseudomonadota > Alphaproteobacteria > Rhizobiales > Rhizobiaceae > BOKV01. The sequence continues at coordinate 121,342 of CAVONR010000008.1, forward strand.
TGAACGCGCCGGCCAGAATGCCGAGTACCAGCAAGGCAACAGCGTCGCGGGCAGCCTTCGCCTGGCCCGCAGCTTCGCAGGCAAGCGCCATTTCTGGCGGCATAAGCACGCCGACGCGCGAGGGAATATCGGGCGCGCCGGCGATTGGCTTGTCCATCGATGATTCCCCGTCCTTGCGTGAACTTGCGTGAATCCGCCATTGCCGTTGCGGTACACCCTACAAAAGGGCGGGTTTGTTGCAAAGCTGAACCTTGTTGACCGGCTGTTTCGTCAATCCAGGGCAATTTGGCGCCGGCAACGGGCCTAAGACAGGTTGCAAGGCCGCCCGGCTGCGATAGTGATATCTGTCAACAGCACCGCCGAGGTCGCATGATTCCCCAGTCCAGTCTTCGCGGCATAGCCAGCATGGTGCTGGCCACCGGAACATTCGTCGCCAATGACAGCTGCATGAAGCTGGTAATGGCCGAGGCGCCGCCATTGCAGGTGCTGGCGATGCGCGGCATCGCCGCGTGCCTTTGGTGCCTGCCGATCCTCCTGATACTGGGCTACGGCAAGGAACTGCCGCATGCGGTAAACCGCTGGGTGATCCTGCGCTCGCTGTTCGAGACGATGGCAATCCTGGCTTTCGTTTTCGCCCTGCCGCGCATGGCGATCGCCGACATCACCGCGATTGTGCAGATATCGCCCCTGCTGGTGCTGATCGGGGCGTCGATCATCTGGGGCGAAAGGATCGGCCCGATGCGATGGCTGTTCATTGCGCTGGGCATTTGCGGCGCGCTGCTGGTGGCGCAGCCGGGCTCCTCGACGGCTTCACCCTATGCCGCGCTTGGTTTCGTCACCGCGGCGGGTGCGGCGCTGCGCGACATCATTTCGCGCAAGGTCTCGCACGATATTCCGGCATTGGTGGTCACCTTCAACACGCTGCTGACGGTGATGCTTTTCGCGCTGGCCGGCTCGCTCGTGTTCGAGGAGATGGTCGTGCCGGCGCCCTGGCAACTGGGTCTCATGCTGATGGCCGGGTTCTTCCTGATGTGCGGGCATTTTTTCGTCTTCCTTGCGTTCCGTTTTGCCAATGCAAGGCTCGTCGCGCCGTTCACATACAGCTTCACGCTGTGGGCAGTGCTGTTCGGTTTCGTGATTTTCGGCGACATTCCCAACAGCCTTGCCGTTGCAGGCATGGCGCTGGTGATGGTGACGGGCCTAGCCGTGCTGGTTTTCGAGGGTCGGGAGCGGGCGAGGGAGAATCTGGCCCTCTGAAAAATCGAGCTTCCTTTGCGGGAACCTTCTGACGGTTCGTGCGTAACCGCGATGTAAGTACATCCAACGCGGGAGAGAACCCATGGAAGACGCCGGAGTGGGCTGGATTGCAGCCATAATCATCGGGGGAGTTGCAGGCTGGCTCGCCGAGCAGTTCATGAAGAGCAACATGGGCATGCTCATGAACATTATTCTGGGCATTGTCGGCGCGATCATCGCCAGCGCATTGCTCAGCGTATTTGGGGTCCAGCTTACCGGATGGATCGGCTATCTCATTGCCGGCTTTATCGGGGCTGTCATTCTGATTGCCATCGGGCGCGCCGTTCGGCGTTAGCACGCCCTCAACGCGAAAAGCGGTCGCTGGTTTCGGCGGCCGCAATCGCCGTCACTCGACTGGCCTCATTTTCGCGCCGCAAGTCCTCACTAAATATCACGATGCCGGTGATGCGATGAACTCGCAGGCGCGTGTGTTGCGGTTGTGCTCTTTCATGCAGCAGCGAGCTGCGCCGAGGGCATTTCGAGGCGGAAGGTCGCGCCGCGCGCCGGTTCGCTGGAGGCGGTGATGCGGCCGCCGATCGATTCCGCCATGGTCCTTGCGACACGCAATCCAAACCGGTCGTTACTGTCCACGTCAAAGTTTTCCGGCAGGCCCGGACCATTGTCCGAGACCGCCACCTCGATCTTGCTTGGCCCGATTTCGCAGCTGACGTCGATGATGCCGTCGCCGTGCTTCATGGCATTGGTAACAAGCTCGTTGGCGATGATGGCCAGCGAGGTGGCCTTTGCCGCATCGATAGAATGACCTTCCTCCCCATGATAACGGATGCTGCCGGAATAGCCCCTTTGCAGCTGCTGGCACAGCCGGGCGAGCAGGGCACCGGGGTCCACGACGTCAAGCGTGGTGGTCGACTGCAGCAGGTCCTGTACATCGGCGATTGCCCTGATCCTGGAAGCGATCTCCTCCAGTTCCGCGCGGGTCGCAGGGTCGGGCGCCTTGGCGATGCGCAGCCCGATCATGCTCACCATCAACTGCAAGGCATTCTTGACGCGGTGATGCACCTCGCGAATTGCGAGCTCGTTGATGCTGGCCGCCTGCCTTGCCTGTCCCGCGCGCAAGGCCATCCAGACGAAGAGACCGAAAAGCGCGATTGCGAGCACGCCCGTGGCGGCGGTGACGATGGAACGCCGGCGCCAGTCGACCAGAGCGGCCGCGATGGTCTGCGAACTGGTTCCATAAAGGTCCGGATGCGAGGAGGAGCGTTGCCAGGAGGCCAGGCGCGGCGAGCCGCCGTCGTCGATCTCGACCGAGCCGAACGACAAGGTTCGCACATTCGCATTGATGCGCGCGGCATAGGCGGGGGAGGGCTCGGATTTGGTTCGCAAGCGCGCCAGCACGTCGCCATCGAGCGTATAAAAGCCGGCGCGCGCGTCCGGCCAGTTGGCGACTTCCTTGTAGAGCGTGTTGAATGCCTCGGTGTAGATACCGACGACAATCACGGCGTGAAGCGTGCCATCGGCATTGTATTGCGGCCGGCTGACGGTGAAGCGCTCCTTGCCTGTCACGGTGCCCGGGCGCGGGTCTCCCGCGACAAGAAGGTCCTTGAACCCTGATTTATGCTTGAGAAAGTAACCGCGCGCTTTGGCATCGATCTGGCGCGAGGGATAGGCCCAGGTGTCGAGGCGGCTGACGCCATTTGCGTCCACTACCCAGGCCGAGGATATCTGGCCGCTGCCGATGATGAGATTTCGCAGCTTGGTGTGTAGCTCGCGGCCCTTGGTTTCGTCGGAGAAATCCCAGCCGGCCACATCGGGTTCGACGGATCGGATGATCTTGTCCGCCTCGCCCACTGCGGCATCGCCGTGCGCGACGATCATGCGGGCAAGCGACTGCGTTCGCTCCTGCACCGATTCAATGACCGCCGTGCGATCGGCCATGATCGATGCTGCAACGAACATGGCGGTCGAAGCCGCAAACAGCGCCGATGCCAATGCCCAACCGCGTTTCACCTGCCTGTTCCGCCGCCTGTAGTGTTTTCAATTCTGGCGGATCTTGTCACGAAGATCCGCGAACTTCTGTTCGAATGCCTCTGCCAGTTGCGCCCTGGTATAGGGCTTTCCAATCACCGACGCCGCTCCTGCTGAGCCGAAGTGGTCGCCATAGCCGGTGGCAAACACCACCGGCACGCCCTTCTCCTCCAGCGCCGCGGCTACCGGAATGCTCAGCGCGCCGCGGATGTTGACGTCGAGCAGCGCGCCGTCGATGCTATTGTTGCGGACCAGCTCGAGCGCCGTGTCGATGTCATGAGCCGGTCCGACGACAATGGCGCCAAACTGCTCCAGCGCCTCGCTCGCCTCCAGCGCGATCAGGAACTCGTCCTCCAAAATCAGTATCTTCTTGCCTGCAAGGACGGCGTTCATTGACGTGTTCCGATCTCTGTCAGGGGCGCGTCGATGTGGCATATCAGTCCATCGGTCCGGAAGTCCATGTCCACCGTCGCTCCGAGCTCCGTCTTCAGCGCCTGGGTGATCATGCGCGAACCGAACCCGCGGCGTGTCGGCTGTTTGACCGGAGGCCCGTCATATTCGCGCCAGATCATGTCGAGCCGCCGGATGCCATCGAACTTCACGTTCCAGACAAGGTCTATCCTGCCGCCCTCGATGGCCAGCGCGCCGTACTTGACTGCGTTGGTGTAAAGTTCGTGCAGGGCCATCGCCATGGTCACCGCCTGCTTCGGCTTCAAGATCACTGTCGGACCATCGAGGTGAATACGCGCCTTGTCGGGGCCCCTGGTCAGGAGCGAGCGCCGCGCGACATCGCCGAGGTCGGCAGTCTGCCAGTTTTCGTTTGAAAGGAGGTTGTGGGCATGGGCAAGGGCCGACAGCCGTCCGTTGAAGACAGTGACGCGCGCATCTTCTGTCCCGTCGGTTCGGAATGTCTGCTGCGCCAAGGCTTGCACGACCGACAGGGTGTTCTTCACGCGGTGATTGAGTTCGTTCACGAGAAGCTTGCGGTGCTCCTCCGTGGCGCGTCGCTCGGTGACATCGGCAATCACGCCGATAAGCCGGACCGGCTTGTCGTCGGCGCCCATCGTGAATCTTCCGGCGACTTCGAGCCAGCGCACGCGGCTGTCGGACTTGCGGAAAATGCGGCACTGGGTCTGGAAGATGGCGTTCGGCCGCATGGCCGCCTGCATGGCATCCTCGAGCGCATCGCGATCTTCCGGATGGAGATAGGAGTTGATGAAGTCGGCGTAGGAGACGGTGCCATCCTGCAGTGTATGGCCAAAGATGTCGTACATGCGCTCGTTGCCCCACAGGGTGCTGCCCGCCTCCATGTTCCATTCGAACACGCCCAGCCCCGCGGCATAAACGGCAATGCGCTGGCGCTGCTCGCTCTCGCGCAGGCGCTCTTCCGCCATCCGCAGGTCGTGAATGTCGGTCGCGGTGCCGAACCACTTGGCGATCCCTCCCTCGCCATCGAGCACCGGATTGGCACGGCTCAGATGCCAGCGATAAGTGCCGTCGCTCATCTTGAGCCGGTGCGAAAACTGGAAACTTTCAGCGTGGCTCGCGGCCTGCTGCCAGGATGCGGCAGTGGCGGCAAGGTCGTCCTCGTGCAGGAGCCCTTCCCAGCGGAACTGGTCGTCACCATCGCGGTGGCTGTGGGAATAGTCGTTGATGCGGGAATTCCAGTAGTCGACATTGCCTTCCGAGTTGGCCGTCCAGACAAGCTGCGGCACGGCTTCGGCAAGACCACGGAAACGCTGCTCGCTTTCGCGCAGGGCCTGTTCCGAAAGTTCGCGGTCGGTTATGTCGACATTGACTCCGATCATCCCGCGAAATTCACCGGCTGCCGAAACGATCGGCCGGGCTTCGGTCTGCAGGATGCGATAGCCGCCCAGGGCCCAGGTGTAGCGGCCCTTGACCGAAACGCTCGTGCGGTTCTGCATTGCCGAGAACATCTTTTGCGTGATGTGTTGCATGTCCTGCGGGTGCATGGTGGTGCGCCAGTCGAAGTTCTCGACCTGCTCCTCGGTCACGTTCCAGAAGTTGCGGAGCATGCGGTTGAGGTGAACGCAGTGACCGTTGGCGTCGGACACCCAGATCATGACCGGAGCATCCTCCGCCATCATGCGGAAGCGTTCCTGCGAGAGCCGCAATTCCTCCTCGGCTGCCCGGCGGTCGCGCTCGGCATAGGCGCGTTCGAGGCTGAAGCCGACCTGCCGCGCGATCGTCAGTGCCAGGTCGCACTCCTGCGGCGTGAAATCGTGCGGCTCGGGATAATAGGTCATGAACTTGCCGATGGTGCGCCCCTTCGCGACCAGCGGGATAAAGGCAAGGCCGCGAATGTTCTCGCTGACGATGCGATCCTTGAGCCACTCGGACTCCTCGGTTTCGAGGATGTCGCGCACGTATATGGGATCGGGATCTGGCGTGCCTGCCTTCCAGGGCGAGTGACCATCCACCGCCTTGCGGTAATCTTCGGACAAGCCCCGCCAGGCAACGAAGCGGATCACTCCCGTCTCGTCGAAAAGCAGAATCGATGCGCGCGCGCCAAGCGACTGCGTGATCGCGTCGAGCGCGGCTTCGAAGACCTCTTCGCTTGATTGTGCCCGGTACAGCCGGTCGGTCAATTTGTAAAGCGTTGATAATACAACGAGATTCATCAATTCCCCGACTGCGTCCGTATCCGGTCGAATCAAATTCAGTGGATGGGAAGCCCGAATTCAACGTCACAGGCGCGGTTTTGTTCCCGCGAAATCCGCATTTTTTGCGCACTACCTACGAGGAGTGCGCAGTACGGACCTCGATAGGTAGATAGCTGGGGCTCTCCCGTAGTCAGGCCGGATGATGTTTTACGCGCAGCTTTGACACATTGGCTCCAACCGGTGCGTCGAGTGCCGGGCTGAGTAACAAACGGAGTGAGACCCATGAATACGGCAGCAACATCGGCGACATCGAAACCAACCCAGGTGATGACGCAGCAGACAAGCAAGCAGCAGGATTGCGCCCCAAACCAGTTCGGCCAGCGCATGAAGCAGGCGAATGCGGAAGCGCACAAGGAGCGCATGGAAGCCAAGGCCGAACTGGGCCACGGCAAGGGCCTGGAAAGGGCGGCGCAGAACGCCGAGGCACGGGCCGAGAAGTCTGGTGGTTCGGAGACGCAAACGGGCAAGGATGCGGGCGGCGCCAAGCTGCAGCACGATGTCCGTTCGGCGATGGGCAAGTGCAAGAGCGCCATGGACGGCAAGACCGAAGCTTCGGACGGCAAGGATGCCGGCGCGGGCAAGGCAGGCGAAGGCTCGAAGGAAATTCGCGAGCTGGTCGGCCAGGTCAAGACGCTGGTGAAGGATCTCGCCGGCAAGCATGCGGGCGACGCTACGGGCGGCCAGGCAGACAAGTCGTCGACCTCGCAGAAGTCGGATTACAAGGGCGGCGGCGAAGGCTCGGGCAAGAACGAGGCGTCTGGCAAGAACGAAGCTTCGGGCAAGTCCGAAGGTTCGGGCAAGAGCGAAGGTTCGGGCAAGAGCGAAGGCGCGGGCGGCTCGTCGGCAACCTCCGAGATCAAGTCGCTGCTGCAGCAGGTCATGAAGCTGCTCGAGAACCTTTTGACAAAGCTCGGCGGCGGCGAAGCCAAGGCGGGTGAAGGCTCCGGCAAGGGCCAGGGCGCGGGCAAGGGCGAAGGCCAGGGCAAGGGCGACTCGACCAGCGATATTGGCAAGAGCCTCTCGGACCTGTGCTCGAAGCTCGAAAAGATGATCGACGGCGGCGGCAAGTCAGGCGAGTCGGGCAAGTCTGAAGGCGGCGAATGCAAGGCCGAGACGCCAAAGGCCGAAACCCCAAAGGCAGAGACGCCAAAGGCCGAGACGCCGAAGGCCGAGACGCCGAAGGCAGAGACGCCAAAAGCCGAGACGCCAAAGGCCGAAACCCCAAAGGCAGAGACGCCAAAGGTCGAGACGCCGAAGGTCGAGACGCCGAAGGCCGAGACGCCGAAGGTCGAAACGCCGAAGGTAGAAACGCCAAAGGCTGAGACACCAAAGGTCGAAACGCCGAAGGTCGAGACGCCGAAGGTAGAGACGCCGAAGGCCGAGACGCCGAAGGTCGAGACGCCAAAGGTCGAAACGCCGAAGGTCGAAACACCAAAGGTCGAGACGCCGAAGGTCGAGACGCCGAAGGTTGAAACACCAAAGGTCGAAACGCCGAAGGTCGAGACGCCGAAGGTCGAGACGCCAAAGGTCGAGACACCAAAGGTTGAAACGCCCAAGGTCGAAACGCCGAAGGTCGAAACGCCAAAGGTCGAGACGCCGAAGGTAGAAACGCCGAAGGTTGAAACACCGAAGGTCGAAACGCCGAAGACCGGTGGCGGCTATGTCCACACAGAAGCTCCGGCGCCAAGCGGCGGCGGAAAGATCCAGATCGGCACCAAGAAGGATGACGTACTGATCGGCACCAAGGGCAATGACGTCCAGATCGGACGCCAGGGCAACGACACGCTGATCGGCAAGAAGGGCGACGACACCCTGATGGGCGGCAAGGGCAAGGACACCCTGATCGGCGACAAGGGCAACGACACCCTGATCGGCGGCAAGGGCAACGACACCCTTATCGGCGGCAAGGGCAATGACACGCTGATCGGCGGCAAAGGCATCGACACTGCGGTCTACGACAAGGCCCGCAACTGCTACATCGTGACCCACAAGGATGGCACGACCAGCGTCGTCGACAAGGCCAATGGCGACAAGGACATGCTGATCTCGATCGAGAAGCTGCAGTTCGCGGACAAGACCGAGCACGTGCCGGCAGATCCGGTGAAGACGGAAGATCCGTGCAAGCCCGAGCCGAAGCCCGAGCCCAAGCCCGAGCCGAAGCCCGAGCCGAAGCCCGAGCCGAAGCCCGAGCCGAAGCCTGAGCCGAAGCCCGAGCCGAAGCCCGAGCCGAAGGAAGTGTGGACCACGACGCCCGTCAAGAACGGCACCGCGACAATCACGCTTGGAGACCGGTACGCAATCGGCTTCCACGAGGGAACGTCGAACTGGACCGTCGCCGACAAGAGCGATCACAGCCAGACGACCGTCTTCGGCGACCCGCATGTCGACGTCAACGGCGATGGAACGACCGAGTTCGACTTCAAGAAGAACGCCACGTTCCAGCTTGAGGACGGCACCAAGATTACTGCTGGCACCGTCGCATTCGGCAACCAGGGCGGAACGATCACTTCCACGCTCACCATTACCAAGGGCGACAATGCCTTCCAGGTTACCGGTCTGGGCATGGATGTCGATGGAGCCAACAACCTGGCGATCAAGCAGTCGCATGACGGCGTGAGCCTGGATGCGGCGACCCATGACGGATCGTTCATTGCCAAGGAAGCCGGCAAGGGCTGGACGATCGACGGGAACAGACTGCCCCAGCAGATCGTAGACGCCAAGGAAGCGGCCGTAGCCTAGCGAGCCTGGCCGGCGGGCTATCGTGCCCGCCGGCCCCGTTCAATCCAGAACCCAGGAACCAACGATCATGCAAAATACCTCAGTAGGTGGGACGGGTACGGGAACCGGCACAACCGGTACAACGGAAGGAGGCGGTGAAATGCCTGGTGCGGGAGCCGGCAACGACCAGCTCCAGGCCGCCTTCAACACCGCCATCACGCAAGCGCAGAGGACTGCTGACAATCACCACCGTCATGGGTGCCGACCTCTACGCCCTGAAGCAGCGCGCGCAGTAAGGCAACTCGCGAAGTTACAGCATCAAAAAGGCGTCCGGGGCAGGTCCCCCGGGCGCCTTTCGATGCGTACTACGTAGGTAGTTAAACACAGGTGACTGCGTATACAGCCGCGTTTACCATGCCCATTAACCTTTGGAGGATGGGACATGGCACAGATTACAGATACTGGCACAACGCCTTACTCGACGAATTCGACCGGCTTGGTCGGCAAGAACCCGGCGGAAGGTAACGAAGATCTTGAAAAGGCTTTCAACACTGCGATTAATGAAGCGCAGAAGACGATGGAAATCACCACTGTTGGGGGGCATTTTCCTGCACTGCTACAAGCAGCAAGTTCGGTAAGGCCGGGGATCGGAGAAGCAAGACACGCTTGCGGTGCGTCCCACCCAAGCCATTTGCCGCGCTCGGCTACCGCGCGAACCTCACGGTCCACAGGTCGAGTTCGACACCGTCGGCGAAATGCGGGTGCGCCGGCAGGAAGCCGCTGGCGGTGACGGTCAGGCCCTTTGCGAGCATGAGCTTGCGCATCGGCTCGTTGCGGCGGTGGACGATGGCGCACAGGCCTGTGGCATTGCACAGGCTCGCCATGTTCAGCGCCACTTCCATGAGGATCGATGCCAGGCCCATGCCGCGAAAGTCTGGCAGCACGGCAATGTTGCGTAGATAGAGCATGCCCGGGACCTGCACCTTCAGGGCCTCGTAGGGGAGATGTTCCGGCTTCACGTGGCAGAGGTCCAGGGGTTCGCCCAGCGGCGCATTGACGACCATGGCGGCCACGGGCGTCCCGGACACTTCCACGATGACGGCGTTTGCAAAGCCGACATCGGAACCGGGCGACCAGCACATTGGCGATCGCCCGGTCGAAATCAACGCGATCGGCGCCGGCGTTGGAAAGGTCGATCATCTCGGCCAGGAACAGTGCGTCGGCGGCGGTCGCCCGCCGCACGCCCACCGTCGCGGCCGTCGTATCGGCGGTGCTCACAGCAGGCCCTTGTTGACCATGTGCTGCGCGACGCGGGTGAAGTGGCGCTCGCGAATGGAGTGCGTCCTTGCTCACGCTCTGGTGGATGTCGTTGGCCAGCGACGGATCGTCGACCACGGGAATGCCCGCCTTGGCGGCCTTCGCCAGTACCGCGCGCACGGAGGCGGCGCTGTGGCGCGAAACAACGCGCGGCACCGGTGCATCCTTGGCGTGATAGACAAGGCCGACGGCGCAGCTCGGGCCGAACAGTATGATGGTTTCCTTGACCTTGGCGCCGCCGCCGCCCGTGCCGCCATCGACCATGCTCTGGTGATGGTTGCGCCGGTGCGACTTGAACTCGGGATTGCCGTTGGTGTCCTTCATCTCGCGCTTCAGTTCGCGATGGCCCATCTTCTGCTCGTGATTGAAGAGTGCAGTTTGCAGCGGCAGGTCGCCAAGACCGAAAACCAGCAGCATGATGACGAGCGCGACCACCAGGATGATCACCACCCGCAGGCCGATGTCGAGGGTACAGGGACCTTCGCACATGGTCGCAGCGAATATCTGCGGCGCGGTGAACCACAGCAGCACGCCGGCAATGACAAACCAGACGGTGATGCGCAGCAGCGACATGCCGAATTCGACCGCATTGCGCTTGGCGAACACCTTCTTGAAGATCTGCGAGGGATTGATGCGGTTGAAATCCGGCGTCACCGGATGCATCGAGAACGGGATGCCCTTGTGGTGGATGATGTTGGCGGCGATTGCTGCAAAAACCGCAACGACGCCGAAGGGAAGAAGCATCGCCCCAACCAGGTACAGAACCATGTTGTATGCCGGAAGGATGCCGTCGCGGCCGGTGCGCGGCGCCGCATCCACGGTCAGGCGGAAGATGTGGTCGAGGCTCTCCACCATCGAGGGCCAGGCGAAGATCAGGTAGATGATCACCGAAACCGTGACGGCGGCGTTGACGAAGTCCTGGCTCGTCGCGACCTGGCCCTTCTCGCGGGCCTTTCGAAGTTTGTGGTCTGTGGGGTCTAGTGTTTTCTCTTCGCTGTCGTCGCTCATTCGAACACCTTGCGGGCGAGCGGCAGGACATTGTCGAGCCATTCGTAATGGGTGCGGAAGGCGCGCAACGCAACGAACATGAAGAACGGCAGGGCAATCGCCGCGATCAGCGCCTTCGAGGAAAAGGACATGAAGGTGACGTTGATGTTCTTGCCGAACTTGCTCGAGGCAAGGAAGGCGACGTCGGAGACGAACATGATCAAGAGCATCGGAGCGGACAGCAGCACCGCACCCAGCACGATGTGCTCGAGCACCGCGAGCGCGGCGTCAAAGCCCGCTGCGAAGGGCGGCAAAGTGGCTGTCACGGGCCAGACGGCATAGCTTGAATAGATGATGGCGGCGCAGGTCCACAGCCCGCCGACATTGGCGAAAATCCACAGCGAGGCGACGGCAAGAAGGTCGGTGATGACGGTGGATTGGCCGCCCGAGGGATCGGCTCCGCCCTGGTTTGCGCCGCGGTACATGTCGATGATGCCGCCAGCGCCCACCGCTATGGCCAGCGGCGCGGAGGCGAGCAAGCCCAGCAGCATTCCGATCGCAGCTTCCTTGACCAGCAGCAGCAGGTAGGGTGCGTCCAGCATGGCCATGTCCGGGACGGCGGTGCTGAAACCCAGCGCAGGCAGGGCCAGTGTCACGGCAAAGGCCATCCGGATCATGCCGTTTGCTGCATGGCCCCAGTAGAACGGCATGAACAGGATGGTGAAGCCGAAGGGCCGCGCCACCGCGAGCACCACCCATGGCGACCAGCCGGTAGTGAAGGCCAGAAGGTATGCCGAGAGCTCGGCGCTCATCAGCGAGGCTCGTAGGTGTGGAAGGAACTGAACAGCTTGTCGGAGGCAGCGTAAAGCGGCGAAGCCAGCGCGGTGCCGAAGAAAAGCAGCACCGCGGCGATGGCGAAGATCTTGATCGTCTGCGGCAGGGTCTGTTCCTGGATCTGCGTCACGGCCTGCAGCAGGCCGACGAAGAAGGCGATGAGCGTCGCCACCACCAGCGGCGGGGTGACGAAGATTGCCGTGTAATAGAGCATCTCGTAGAGCGCGTTGCTGAGGACGGCGGGTTCCATGGCGTTTCCTATGCGTAGCTGAGGATCAGGCCATGGACGAGCTTGGTCCATCCGTCGAGAAAGACGAACAGCATCAGCTTGAAAGGCACGGCGATGGTTGTGGGTGGCACCTGCATCATGCCGAGGGCGACCAGCACCGTGGTGACGATCAGGTCGATTGCGACAAACGGCAGATAGAGCAGGAAACCGATCTCGAAGGCCCGCGTCAGCTCCGTCAGCAGGAACGAGGGAACGAGGATGGCGAAAGCGTCGCCGGATGCCTGTGCGGCGTATTTCTCGCCCCAGATCGTGTTGGTCGAGTTGCTGAAAAAGGCGACCTGCCCGGGGTCGGTGTGCTTGACCAGGAATGCCTTGAGCGGCACCGAAATGGCCTCGCCGGCGTCTTGCCATTCGGCAAGCGAGTTGAACTGGAAGCCGCGCTGCTCGAGTTCACCATAACCCTGCGCAAGCACGGGCATCGCGATATACACCGCAAGGATGAGGCTGAGCGCGTAGAGGATGATGTTCGGCGGCAATTGCTGGATGCCGAGCGCATTGCGCACGATGAAGATCACGACCGCGATCTTGGCGAATGCGGTGACGGTCACGGCGAGAATCGGCAGGAAGGCCGTCGTCAGCAGGAGGACGACGATGCCAAATGAGTTGTCGGCCATCAGTTTGCTTCCCCGGTTCCCGTCAGATGAACGACCAGCGAGCCGGCGATGACATCGAGCGTGCCATGCATCAGCGCCTTGTTGCCGACGTGGAATTCGGCGAAGTTGTCCCTGATCCGGTCGATGGAGTGTCGCTGGCCGGGAGCGAGCGAGAGCCGCTCATGATGGGGCATTTCCATCGAGCCGATGCAGATGCCCACCAGCGTCGTGCCCTTGGCCGGGTTGGTGGCCAGCGGCTTTTGCATGGCGCCGGTGATGCGGATGGCCTCGTCCTCGATGTTGACCGGCCAGTAGCTGCCGTCGGACCGCTGCAAGATGCCGCGCACTTCGGACGAGGGGTCGGCGCCGCAGTCGACGGTGACGCCCGGCCGTGAGCGGTAGACCTGCTCGGTGGACATTGCGACCGGCCCGATCTTCACCCGCAATCTTCTGTCGATGTTGCGCTCACCCGGATGCAGGTTCTGCGTGGCGAATGCCTCCAGGATGCGGCAGGCCGCCGGCCCGCCGGCAAAGCCGCCGCTTGCCTCGCGATCATTGCCGCGCAACTTCACCGGCAGCCAGTTCACGTCGGGGAGCGTTTCCGAGCTCACGACCGAGGCGATGTCTATCGTCTGGCTGGTCCGTCCCTCGATCCGGTGAATGGCCTGCGCCAGGATGACGTGCAGCGTCAGCGCCGCGTCTTGCGAACTTGCGGGCAGGAATGAGAGCGCCGGATCGAACTCGATCAGCATCATCTCCATGAAAGTCGCATCGGCAAAGAAAATGAACGGCTCGCCATTCAAAGCGCCCTCGGCGATCGTCCAGCCGCGCATCGCGTCCGCCCTGTCGAAGCTCGCTGCCGTCTCGATCTCGAATTCGCAACCGCCTACCGTGAATGCCATCGGGGCAATGACGTCCGGCCAGTTTCGCCGGAGCTGGGTGGAGGGCGCATGGCCCCGCAGTTGCTGCGCCGCCTCGGCGATGCTGTCGCGGCGCGGCTCGGGCTGTGCAAGCGGTTGCTGGGTGATGGGGGAAGCATATCCGTGAGCGCGATCGAGCTCATATTGGCGGGATTTGCCGGCGAGTTTCTCGAGCAGCCCCGCTACATGCCGGCGCTTGCCGTCATTGGAATCCGAAGTCGTGACGGAAGTCATTTTTGCCCCTCTTCCGCGTCTATTCCTGTCGGCTTTCCACCTCCTTCTCCCGTTGGTACAGGACACGCGAGAGGTGCTTCACCTTCTCTTCTATCTGCATGGCGCGTGCCAGCTCGCGCTGTGCCAGATTGGCACGGAACCGTGCGACATCGGCGTAATCGCGGGCCTCACGCCATGCCTCGCGCGCTTCGTTGATCTCCTGTTGGGTCAATTCATATGCTGCAACGGCATTTGCCTGGTGCAGTCCGTGGCTGTTCGAGGCGGCAAAAATCGCCTCCATTCGCTTGCGCCGCGTCAGTTGCGCACCATCGATGGTTTCGTCGAACTCGACGCGGCGCTGCTCCTGCGCCAGCTCGGCAGCGCGCTGCGCATTGCGGGCAGCAAGGTTGCGTTGCTCGGCCGACTTGCGGCGGACCGTGCGAACCTGCGACAGCTTGTCGATCTTAGTGGTTCTTGAGGCCATCGACCGCCTGCCCGGCGAGGTAGTTCGCGTGATCGTAACTGACGAATTCCTCGACTTCCTGGCGAGCGAGCTTCTGGATCAACGGCTTGGCCCGGATCGAGGTATCGCAATCGGGATCGCTGCCAGCCTGGTATTCGCCGACCTGCACGAGGAGTTCGATCTCCTGGTACTTCGCCATCATTTCACGCAGGTATCCCGCATTGGCGACCGTCTGGCGGCTGGCGATCTCGCGCATCAGGCGGCTCTTGCTGCGCAGGAGATTGATCGCGGGGTAGTGCCCCGAGGACGCAAGCGCGGTATCGAGTATGATGTGCCCGTCGGTGAGGCTGGTCACTTCGTCGGCGATGGCATCGTTCACGCCCTCGTTCTCGTACAGCACGGTAAAGAAGGCCGTGATCGACCCGGTCGCGGTCTTGCCGGCGCGCTCGATCAGCTTGGGGAGCTCCGAATAGAAGGACGGCGTAAGTCCCTGCCGCACAACGGCTTCGCCGGCCACCAGGCCGACATCGCGCAAGGCGCGCGCAAAGCGGGTGACGCTGTCGAACAGCACCAGCACCTTGCGGCCACGGGCGCGGAAATCTTCCGCGATCGTCATGGCGGCATGGGCGGCGATGACGCGTTCCATCGCCGGCCGGTCGGAAGTGGAGACTACGGCGACGAGGCGGTTTCGAACTTCGGGCGGTATCTGGCGCTCGAGGAAATCGCGCACTTCGCGGCCGCGTTCGCCGATCATCGCCAGCACGACGACATCGACCTGAGAGTGACGCGCGAGCATGGAAAGCAGCGTCGACTTGCCCGAACCTGGCGAGCCGAAAACGGCCATTCGCTGGCCTTCGCCGATGGTGTTGAAGAGATCGATGGCCTTGATGCCGGTCGGCATGACCGTGTCGATCACGTGGCGGTCCATGGGCGCGACATTGGTGCTGGTAACCGGGCGAAAATTGCCGCCAGGCGGGATCGGCATGCTGTCGAGAGGACGGCCGAGCGCGTCGATGACACGGCCGATCAGCCAGTCTCCGACCTTGACGCTGAGAGCGTCGCCGGTGCTTTCGACCTCGGTTGCGACGGAAAGGCCGCCGACCGGCTCGAACGGGGAGAGCACGACATTGTCGCCTTCGACCGAAACGATCTGTGCGTTGATCCGCCGGCCGCCCTGGCGATCGACGAGGTGGCAGATCTCGCCGATGAAGGCGCCTTTGAGCCGGGCGATGACCTGTCCTTCGGACACCCTCAGCACGGTTCCGATTTCATTTCCGAAGACGCGTCCCTGCAGACCGTATCGCAGTTGCGATGCGGCGCTCAGCATGTTCTGGCGGACATTCTGGTGCATCATTGCGCGCCGGCCTCGCTGCCAGCCATCCCGGCGACAAGCTTGTGGGCCTGCTTGCGGAAGGCGTTCATCTGCGCATCGATGCTGACATCGTAACGCTTGCCGCCTGCGTTGAGAACGCAGCGGCCCTTTTCAATGGATGCATCCGCAACGGTACGGATCGATTTCACCTCCGGGATGCCAAGCCGCAGCACTTCCAGGCGCGGGTGGTCATCGGGCGAAACCAGCACGGTCAGGCTCTGCTTGTCGGTGTGCTTGGCTGAGGCTTTGACAATTGCGTCATCAGTACATCCGGTGAGCGGGTATCGCCGACAATGTCGAGCAGCGCGTCGGACACGATTTCCGAGAGGATGGCGCCGCATTCGGCTATGCCGAAGTTGAATTCACGGGCGACCGAAGTCGAGTCGTTCGGCCAGGCGGCGCTCGAATTCCATTTCCATTCCGGCGAGCTTGCGCGCCTTGATATCGGCGGCTTCCTCAACCGCTGCGGCAATGATGGCGGCAGCTTCGGCATGGGCCTGCGCGGGCGTAGCGGTCTGGGCGTCGAAAGGTCCGCTGGCAGCTTCCGCTGGTTCGGCAGCCTCTTCCGAGACGATGATGCGGCCGGCATAGGTGAAAAGCCCGACTCCAAGATGTTCACGCGTTCTCCATCGATGAAAGCTCGCGCGCCACCATCTCGACCATCTGCGTGCAGGTGGCGATGTCGGCCCGGCCGCCGCGCGGCTGGCCGGAAAGGCGCGGCGCCACGGCGGAGATTTCGAGTTCGTTGGCCAGCATGTCGGGAATGCCCTGGTACCAGTTGAGGATCGCATTTCGTCCGGCATATTCGACGAGTTCGGGAAGCCGCTCCAGGTCGACGCCGTTTTCGAGGCGAATGTTGCCGGCATCCGAAACGCGGCAGGCGATGGCCATGTCCTGCGGGCTGAACAGCTTTGCCAGCTTGCGATACGCCTGCGCGTCCACGCTCTGGCGGACGATGCCGCCATAAATGGCAAGGCCGCAGATGCGCTCGAACCTGTCGGGGTTCGCGACATAGATGCGGGCCGCTTCAACTGCCGGCGAATTCACGGCATGTCCGTTCGGCGCGATGCCGTAAGTGGCGAAGACCGAGCGCAGGGCCTTGGCGGCAAGGCGCGGATCTTTCGCCGCCGCCATCGCTACCCGGTGCGAGCCGATCCGCTCGCCGAGGCCTTCGATCGCGCGCTGGTCGAGACGGGAACAATCGGTATGAATGAGGCCTGTCATGATTTTGCAATCCTCGTCTGGAGGAGATTGGCGAGCGGCCGGTTTGGCGCCTCGGCATTGCCGGCCCCGCCGCGGCGAAGCCTGCCGAGCAGGCGAAGCGCGGCTATGACCGCTGCTGCCAGCAGTCCCAGCATGATCACGGTGCCGACCAGGCCTTGTGTCGATGCGGAAATGCTGGCGCTTTTCGGATCGGAAAACGCGCCGTCGAACATGGCGACCTCGACGTTCTCGTATTCCAGGCCGTCAAGGCTGTTGACGATGAGGTTCTTCACCACCGGGACGAGAGCGGAAAGGTCGGCGCCCGGCGCCTTGTAGATGAACACTGCGGCGCGGGGCTTCGCCTTGCCCTTGTCGAAGGGGGAGGCCTCCGGCAGCATCAGGTGGACACGGGCCGAGGTGATGCCGGCAATACGGGTAAGGCTGTCGGCCAGTTCCTCGTTGAGCGCATACATGAAGCGCGCGCGTTCCTCGAACGGCGTGGAGACCAGCTTGTCGCCGGCGAATATGTCGCCAAGCGAGCCGTATTCCTTGCGCGGCAGGCCGTTGCGGGAAAGCTCTGTAATGGCGGTTGAAAGCTGGCTGCGCTCGACCTCGATGGAGAACTTGCCTTCCTTGCCGGCGATGGTCGTGGCTTCGATGCCCACCTTCTTGAGCACCATCACCATTTCCTTGACGTCGCGCTCGGGAAGGTTCGAGTAAAGTTCCGCCTGGCAGCCTGCCAGGAACAGCGCAAGTGCGATCGCAGGTGCGATCCGGGCCGTCTTGCGGCCAATGGAAGAATAGCGCGAAACCATCGGGAAATGCCTCCTGAGCATTTGATTGGTGCGGACGCGGGCCGGCCTGGCCGGGCGATCCCTACTGTTGCTTGACCAGCGTGCGGGCGGTGTCGGAGACGCCGCTGAGCACCTGGTTGACCGATGCCATGAAGATGGCGTGGTCGAAGGTGCGCGAGATCATCATGATGCCGTCCTCGCCACTGGTCTCGGCCTTGGGTCCTGCGGAAATTTCCTCGCTCTGCGGACTGATTTCAGCCTTGGCCTTGTCGATGCGCGACTGGGTGCTGGCCTCGACCTGCGGCAGCTGCACGCCGACCTTGTCGATGGCGTCGTAGATGCGGTTCGCCATCTGGTCCGCGAAGCCGGGCTGGCCTTGAACTTGCGCCGGCGCGACGTTGACGGAAAGCGAGGGCTCCATGGCTTGCGCGGCAGGCGCTTCCTTGGCGGGCGCCTGGTTGAGCGCCGCCTCGCGCAATGCGTTGGTGTTCTGGGTTGCGACGGAAGCGACTGCTTCGATAGCCATGGAGATGTCCCTCGATACTGTTAGCTGTTTGCGTTTTCTTTGGCGTCGTTGAGGATCTTCTGGATCATCTGGTTGAACAGTTTCGCCAGGACCGTCGTGCTCGCCTCGGGGGCAGTGGGCGGACTTCCCTTGGAGCTTGTGTTGATTGGTGCGAGAGCCATTTTGCTTTCCCCGGTTAACCATTCTTGTTCGTTTTTCAGGAATGGTTCTGTGTTGAAGAGAATGTATACATTGTTTTAACGATCGCTGCGCGAGCTTTCACCAAAACAGGCAACCATTTCATTTCATTTGGTTAATTGCCATCCGTACTGACTACCTAGATGCCGCCGTTCAAGCGGCATCGCGCTCGTTCCAACGGTCATTTCCGGACGCGGAGAGGGTTCCCACCGGCGCAAAGGTAAATTCCGGCGTGATCTCGTGGAACGCCATGACGATGACCTCGATGGAGTTGTTGCGCAGGAAAGCGCCGAGCGGCCAGCGCAGGTCGTCTGTCGTCAGTATTACCGGCGGATTGGACCCGAGTTCATGGCCGGTGAGGGCGTTGCGCGCTTCCGTCAGCAGGTTCGAGGCAAGCGAATGGCCAGGCGACAGCACGGTCTCGTCGCCCTGGCGCGCCAGTGCGTCGCGCAGGGTCAGCTCGAGATCCGGTTCGATGACATAGCCAGGAATGAGATTGTTCGCGTCGGAAATCGTCGAGCAGATCTGGCGGGCAAGCGCGGTGCGCGAGGCACGGACCAGATGCTCGGCGCTGGCTGATGTGACAGAGGCTTCCAGCAATGCCTCGAAAAGGATGCGACGCGGCAGCAGAGGCACGGATTCGCGCAGCAGGCGGCGCACCAGGTTGAGCAGTTGCACGGCGGAGATGGTCTGGCTGACCTGCGCGGCAAGGTTTTCGTGTTCCTGGCCGAGTTCGCGGATGATCGCCTGCACCTGCTTGTAGCCGACGATGCGTGCGGTGTTGCGCACGATGAACCGCGCGGTGGTCTGGACGACCAGCTGTGTGAGGCTGGTCATCTCCACCTCGGCGGCCTCGAGCAGTCCGGTCGCGCGGGCATCTACCCAGTACGCGGATCGCAGGCCCCATTTTGCGTCAAGCTGAATGGTCTCGATCTGGTTGATGTCGAGGATGTCGTTCTCGGCCACGGCGATCTGCATGCCGGGTTCGAGCGTCGATTCAAAGCCGGGGACGCCGTCGAGCAGGATGCGGATGGCATTCGGATCGAGCGTCTCGTCGAGCTGGATACCGAACTGCGGCAGGCGCAGTCCGGTGCGGGCAAAGATCGCCTCGAGTTCGCTTTCGCGATACGCCATGAAGACCGGCGGCTCGATCGCTGCAAAGGCGGCGCTGCCCAGCATGATGACGACGACGCTGCCAGGTTCGGCCTGGACATTTGCCGACGCGCCCTTGGCAGCGGGCTTGATCGCGCCGATCTGCCGGGCGCCGGGCAGCGGGCGCCGCGCCTTCGATTTCGGCTGCCTCCGCTGCCTTGCGGCGGGTGATCGCATAGCCGCCAAGGGCAAGCGCCCCGCCGAGCGCCAGGAAGATCAGTGAGGGAAAGCCGGGGATCATGGCCATCATCGCGACAATGCCGCCGGAGACGTAAAGTGCCTTCGGGCCGCTCGGTCAGCTGGGAGACGATGTCGGTGCCGAGGTCATTGTCCTTGCCGCTGTTGACGCGGGTGATGATGGTGCCGGCGCACAGCGCAACGATAAGGGCGGGGATCTGGCCGATGAGGCCGTCGCCGACGGTCAGGCGAGAATAAAGGTTGAGCGCGGCTTCGATGGGCATGCCCTTCAGCAGCACGCCGATGGCGAGGCCGCCGACGATGTTGATGACGATGATGATGATGCCGGCGATGGCGTCGCCCTTGACGAACTTCATGGCGCCGTCCATGGCGCCGAAGAGCTGGCTCTCGCGCTCGAGGTCGCGGCGCTTGCGCCTGCGCCGTCTCGCATGTCGATGGCGCCGGCGCGCAGTGTCGGCGTCGATGGACATCTGCTTGCCGGGCATGGCGTCGAGGGTGAAGCGGGCGGCCACTTCGGCCACGCGCTCGGAGCCCTTGGCGATGACGATGAACTGGACCATGGTGAGGATGAGGAAGATGACGCGCGCCGACCACGAAGTTGCCGCGCACCACGAAGTTGCCGAACGCGTCGATGACGTCGCCGGCGTCGCCTGCGAGCAGGATGAGGCGCGTGGTGGAGATGGTGAGCGCGAGCCGGAACATCGTGGTGATGAGGATGATGGCCGGGAAAGCGGTGAATTCCTCGGGCCGCTTCACATAGACCGCCACCACCAGGATCAGCATGGTGAAGGCGATGTTCACGCCGATCAGCAAGTCCATCAGCAGGGTCGGCAGCGGGATGATCATCACCGTGACCGAGACCATCAGCAACGCGATCAGGATCAGGTCCTGCCGGTCGCGCATGAATGAGAGGAACTTGGTCATGGTCAATCTCTCCAGCCGATGAACTTGTGAAACCATTCGCGCGCCTCGGCGAGGCGGTTGGTGCGGAAGCGGATGAGCGAGCGCCACAGCGGCAGGCTGCGCTCAGACCCGGGACTTGCGGCATCGAGCTCGTCGAGGATCAGCTCGGCCTCCTGCCAGCGGCCAAGCTTCATCAGCGAGATCGCGAGCAGGCGCAGCACCTGGGGATTACGCGGCTGCATGCGCCGCAGCGCCATGAGATAGCCGGCGGCCTCTTGCGGCTTGCCGTAGCGCAGTTGCAGTGCGGCCAGCGCGCACAAGCAGGCGGAAATCTTCCGCTTCAAGCGCAAGCGGAACGTATGCGGGTGCGCCGTCGCGAACCGGCCTGGCGGCAGGCTGCGGCGCGGCTGCCGCGGCGTCTTGCCGGGCAGAAGGAGCCGCGGCTCGGGATGCAAAGGTCAGCGCCATGGTCAGTACCCCGCCATTTCGCCGGATGGCGCGGGCTTCTTCACCAGAAGCAGCCGGCGGACGTGCTCGTTGACGATGGAGCTGAAGATCGCGTCGATCTCGTCGCGCTCACCGGTGCTTTCCACCGTCAGTAGAATTCGCGAGAGCTGCGTGATGACGTCGTCTCGCGGGCGCTCGCGCAGTTCGTTTATGTCATGTTCGCTGACCTGCGTGGCCGAGGCGAGACCTCGAAGCTGCCGCGCCTTGCTGCGCGCCTGGACACGCGAGCGCGGGGCGAGGGCCCCCAGACGGTCGATCCGCAATGCACCCAGGGCACCGGCCGAATCGCTGCCGCGCCCGGCGCCGACGCCGTGGGCGGATGTGTGTGTTGGAACGTCGATCCTGGACATGGCTGCCTTGGTGCCTTGATCTTGCGGTTCAGAAGGTGAGGGCGACGGTGGAGCCGTCGCGTTCCACGAGTACGGAAGCGGCGGTGATTTCCTTGATCATCCAGTCGCCGCTGATGGTTTCGCCGACCGTCGCCGAAGCGCCGTCCTTGAAGTAGACGGTTGGTTCGCCGTCCAGCCAGACCGATTGAAGCGCCGGAAGGCCGGTATCGACCTCGCTGCGGCTGACTTCGCGGATGAGCTTGGGGAAATCGGCGTTGCCATCATACCAGCGCAGGAACTCGTTCCATGCGGCGGATTGCGCCTCGCTGATCGAGCCGGTGATCTTGAGCGCGCCAGGTGCTCCGGAGTTTATGCGCAGCCCGCGATTAAGACCGAGGTCTTCGAGCTGGGCCCTTGCGCGCCACGCGAATGCCTCGAGCGTCGCGGCGTCCTTGGATGCGGGCGTGCCCATGACGGCTCCGATTTCGCGCGACACCGGTGCGCTGACCGTCTCGATCACCGAGCTGGCGCCGGCGGGAATGAGCGTTGCCAGGCTGGTGAAAAGGCTCCAGCCGACCCAGGCGGTAGAGAGCGCCAGCACGATGATGCCGGCGCGCAATGCAGGCACCGCCAGGTTGTTCGGGTCCGCAAGGCGATCGATGCGCACGGTGGCGCTGCCGGCCATGATTTCGGCCCCGGCGGCGATCTCGCAATATTCGCCGACGTCGACGAGGGTCCGTCCCTTGATCTCGATCGGGCCTTGCAATGCGTGAACCACGAGCTTGCCCAGGAGGCCTGGTTCGACCTTGATGCGAAAATGGGCGGGCTCGATATCGTCGGCGAAGAGGACGACGTCACAGTTTTCGGCGCGGCCAACGGTGATGGCGCCCGTGCTGTTGACGATGGTTGCGCCGCGATGAGCGCCACCTGTGACCGTGATGCGGCATTTGTCCAGCGCGGCGCGCCAGCCAGATCCACCCGTATCGCTTACCCACATGGTCATTTCGCACCAGTCCCGTTTCTAGTCTTGCGCCTTTGGCGTCTTGCGGGGGGCGGCACGATTTCGGCGCCGCCCCGCGTATGGCGTTATTGCGGACGCTGCTTCAGCGCGTAGAGATCGGCGCCCTTCTTGGTCGTGATCGTCAGCGTCTGGCTTGCTTCCTTGATGGCGTAGTCGAAGGCTTCGGTGAGCTTCTCGTTGCCCGTTCCGGCGCCTGTGCCGTTTACGCCCGCCGCGCCTGCTGCCTGATTTGGTTCCATTTGATGTTCTCCCTTTGCTGGTTGCTGGTATCGAGTTCTCGCCGACGGATGCCCGTCAGCTTTCCTTGCCCCGCTTGATGATGCGGACGCCGGAATTCTTCTTGTTGAATGCCTCGGTGATGAGCTCGATCTTGGCGATCAACGCCACAGGGCCCTTGACGACTACCGAGTTGGAGCTTTCGACGAAGTCGAGCTCGTAACCCTCGCCTGCAAGTCCCGCCTCCTTGATGGAGGTTTCGAGATCTTCCATGCGCATGCGTCCGAGGAAGAGGACGCGTGACACCGAAGTCCTTTGTCGATGAAACCTGGATGGTGCCGCTTTCGCGAAACCATTCGAACTCGAACTCGCGCGCCAGCATGTCGAGCATGGCGTCCATGCCGGAAGGTAGCGCCAGGTTGCGAATCGTGCCGCGCACGCTGGAGGAGACCGACATGCGCACATTGTTGCGTTTTGCAGCAAGCAGGAGGAATTCGCGCAGGCCCTGCTCCAGGACGAAGATGCTCTTTTCCGGGTCCGCGGCGACGGCGCCTTCCGCGACCGGCTCGCCCGCGTTCGACTGGCGGATGGATACGGGTTCGGACTGGTCGCCGTTTTCCTTGTCCACGTCGTAGTGATGGAAGGAGGGAAACTTCGAGTAGTCCACGGCATCGGCACGGCCGGCCAGGGGGAAGGCCGCGAATGCGCCGAGTGCGATTGCCAGCGGGAGGCGCAAGCGCTTACGCATCGCGCTTCTCCTGCAGCGAGGGGTACGCGGGAGGCGGCGCCAGTTCTTTCATGAACGGCCGGTGCTCGGGCAGGGCGGCAGTTTCGTGTGCGGTGTTGTCGCTCTCGATCATGCGCGAAATGCGGACCAGTTCCGACAGCACATTGGCGCCGGTCTTCTGGCGGATGGAGAACCGGTGCGCCTCGACGGTCCGCACAGAGAGCTCGAACTCGTTGGCGACTTCCTTGTTGGAGAAGCCGCGTGCGAGGCAGTTTAGAACCTCCACCTCGCGGTCCGTCAGCTTGTAGGGATTGATCCGGTTGCGGCCGGTATCCTTGTCCAGGAGCAGGCAGTCGAGCAGGTTCGACGACATGAAGATGCCGCCGGCCAACACCGCCTCGATAGCAGCGGCGTATTCGCGCGATCCGGCATTCTGGCCAATGAACGCCTTGGCGCAGTTCTCGACGAATTGGCGGATCAGGGATGCATTCTGCGGCAGGTGGCAAATGACGACGCCGGTGCCCTGCCGTGCCTCCGACTGGAAGCGGCGCACCAGGTCGACTGCGGATGTGTCCGGCAGGCTGGCGTTGGTAAGCAGGATTGCCTCGGGAAACTTGGCCGCGGCGTAGAGACCCGCCATGCCGTCGCCGGCTTCCGCGACCACTTCCACATTGTGCTTCCGCTCCAGGCTGAGGCGCAAACCTTCGCGCACCAGCGGATGCGGATCGACGATGATGATCCTGGCCTCGGTGGTATAGGTGTTTTGTGTCGCTTGCATGGAGCCTGTGCCCGCCTTCATTTGGCAACAGGGTCTCAAGAATCGTGCCAGTCAGCCGCCAATCCGGGGGCGCGGCGAAATTGCCGATTAAATTGTCCGATATTTTATTTTACTGCGCATACGCTGACGCATTTATTGCAATTTACATCCAGAAAAATCGTTAACCCATTGTATTAATGTATTTAATATTTGCCGGGCCTGTGCCGCGCCGGGATTGTGCGGTGCTGTATCGATACGTATTCCCGTTTCGGGACAGGCTCATTCCTTGCCGGAGCCGGTCACGAATGCGTTGAGCATATCCCCGACGGCTTTCGAAAGAGCCGGTTCCGCCGTACCTGCCCTCCAGGTATCGTACTGGTTCCCATCCATGAAGATGGTCTGGAAGGCGAGCAATGGTTCGGCGGGCGGATTTACCGATCTTGAGCCATCGCGGGTAATCACGGTGATCCCCGGCGGATCCTCTTCCACTGAACGGCCCTGGGCGGAAAGCAGCGCTGCGGTCATTCCCTGTATCTCGAGCGCCTCACGCAGCGAGAGCGTATGGCTCGTCTCGAACACCGGCGGCTTGCGGCGCTTCTGCGGCGGATCCCGATCGACCGGCAAGGGAGCGGGATTGTCGCGCGACTCTACCGCCTTGGCTTCCGGCGCCTGCCGGCTTTGCTCCACCGACGTGCGAAATTGCGCGCTGCCGGTCGGCGCGTCGCCGGATTTTCCCGTTCCAGACTTGCCTGTCGGGCCTTTCCCCGAACTGATCTTGCTCATCATCGCAATTAATCGCTTCCATCGTGTTCGGGTGCAATCTAGCCGTGGTCGCGCTTCAAAGCCATACTGTACAACTACCAGAGCATGAGGCAGATTGCGTAGCGCTACTAAGTAGTGGCCGGTGGGCCGGAACGGGCAAATGGCCTTCACATTCCGGCAGTTGCAGTATTTCGTCGCCGTCGCCGAGCAGGGCTCGGTCTCGGGCGCCGCGCAGAACCTGTCGATCTCGCAGTCGTCGGTCACCGAGGCGATCAAGGAGCTGGAAAGCGATCTCGGCGTCGCGCTGTTCGAGCGGCATCCGCGCGGCCTGAACATCACCCACAAGGGCCACCAGTTCCTGCGCCACGCGACAGAGCATCCTCGCCGAGCGTCTCGGATGCGCGCGCACGCTTTCCAGCGAAGCGCAGGCGCCGCTGGCGGGCAAGCTGCAATCTCGGCGTCACCTCGCTGGTCGCCGGCTATGTGCTGTCCGACCTCCTCGCCCGCTATCGCCGCGCCTATCCCGGCGTCGACGGTCACGGCGATCGAGGACAATGGCGACTATCTCGAGCACCTGCTGATCGGCGGCGAGCTCGACGTCGCGGTGATGGTGATCTCCAACCTGCGCGACCGCATGGCGCTGCAGGCGGAGATCCTCGAAGTCTCGCCCTACCGGCTGTGGCTGCCGCTCGGCCATCCGCTGGCCGGCGCCGAGATCATCAGCCTCGCCGACATCGCCAGCGAGCCGCTGATCATGCTGACCGTCGACGAGATCGAGGAGAACACCGGCAAGCTGCTCGACGCGCTCGGCGCCGCCCGCACGTCGCCTTCCGCACCCGCTCGGTCGAGGCGGTGCGCAGCCTCGTCGCCACCGGCGCCGGCGTCGCGCTGCTGCCCGACCTCGTCTACCGGCCGTGGTCGCTGGAAGGCGACCGCATCGAGTCGCCGCGACATTTCCGGCGCCCTGCCGGTCGTGCAGGTCGGCATGGTCTGGCGCACGCGGCTCGACGCCTGCCGCAGGCCGGCGCGCGATTTCATCGACCTCGCGCAGGCGCAGCGCATCGCGTCACGGACCAGCGGCTGACTGCGATATCGGAAAAACCGATATCGCCTTTCTGACAAATGAATTTGCGAACGTAGCGGAATGCATTCAGCATGTCAATCGGGAACATGCGCCGAGCGAGATCGGTGCCGCCAAACCGGGAGACGCCACATGAAAGTCATTCCTGTCAATCCTGTACTGCACTGTCGATCGTACTGGCGACGCATTGCGCCGGCCAGGCGTCGCGCAGAATGCTGAAGGAACTCGGCGCGGGCGAGGGCGCAGGTCAACATCGTCGCCTGGGCCGGCTACATCGAGCGCGGCGAGACCGACAAGGACTATCGACTGGGTCACCGAGTTCGAGAAGCAAGACCGGCTGCAAGGTCAACGTCAAGACCGCCGCCACCTCGGACGAGATGGTCGCGCTGATGAACGAGGGCGGCTTCGACCTCGTCACCGCCTCGGGCGACGCCTCGCTGCGCCTGATCGCCGGCAAGCGCGTGCAGCCGATCAACACCGACCTGATCCCGAGCTGGTGGACCATCGACGAGCGCCTGCAGAACGCGCCCTGGCACACGGTCGACGGCGTGCACTACGGCGTGCCCTACCTGTGGGGCCCGAACGTGCTGATGTACAACACCAAGGTCTTCAAGGAAGCGCCGAACAGCTGGAACGTCGTGTTCGAGGAGATGACGCTGCCCGACGGCAAGTCGAACAAGGGCCGCGTGCAGGCCTATGACGGCCCGATCTACATCGCCGACGCCGCGCTCTACCTGATGGCGCACAAGCCCGAGCTCGGCATCAAGGACCCCTACGAGCTGAACGAGGACCAGTACAAGGCGGCGCTCGACCTGCTGCGCGCGCAGCGCACGCTGGTCGGCCGCTACTGGCACGACGCCATCATCCAGATCGACGACTTCAAGAACGAAGGCGTCGTCGCCTCCGGCTCCTGGCCGTTCCAGGTCAACCTGCTGAAGGCCGAGAAGCAGCCGATCGCCTCGACCTTCCCGGAGGAAGGCGCCACCGGCTGGGCCGACACCACCATGCTGCACGCCGACGCCGCGCAACCCGAACTGCGCCTATATGTGGATGGAGCATTCGCTCTCGCCCAAGGTGCAGGGCGACGTCTCGGCCTGGTTCGGCTCGGTGCCGGCGGTGCCGGCCGCCTGCAAGGGCAACGCGCTGCTGACCGACGAAGGCTGCACGACCAACGGCTTCGACAATTTCGAGAAGATCAAGTTCTGGAAGACGCCGATCTCCAAGTGCGCCAGCCAGAACGACGCAGTGCGTGCCCTACTACCGCTGGGTGTCCGACTACATCGGCGTGATCGGCGGCCGCTAAGCACGGCTGCTGCCGCAACGCCCTGCCTTCTCCCCGTGCGCGGGGAGGAGGCATCGACCGCGCGCATGCCATCCACCGCCGGCTTGCCGGCGGTCACGGCATCTCGTCCCGTTTGCCGGGACAGGCGCCGTCGGGATGAGGGCCCGCGCCAAACGTCACGACAGGCTGGTCGATGACTCACACGCCGTCTCCTTCTCGCAAGGTCTCGCGCCATTTCGGCGCGGTCAACGCCGTCGACGCCGTCGATCTCGAGATCGCGCGAGGGCGAGTTCTTCGCCATGCTCGGCCCGTCCGGCTCCGGCAAGACCACCTGCCTGCGCCTGATCGCCGGCTTCGAGCAGCCGACCGTCGGGCCACATCGAGATCTTCGGCGAGACGCGCCGAGGGCGTGCCGCCCTACCGGCGCAACGTCAACACCGTGTTCCAGGACTACGCGCTGTTCCCGCACCTGAACGTGCTCGACAACGTCGCCTACGGCCTGATGGTCAAGGGCGTCGGCAAGGCCGAGCGGCGGCGCGAGGCGCCGAGGAGGCGCTGGAGCTGGTGCAGCTGCCCGGCTACGGCGCGCGCCGGCCGGGCCAGCTCTCCGGCGGCCAGCGCCAGCGCGTGGCGCTCGCCCGCGCGCTCGTCAACCAGCCGCAAGGTGCTGCTGCTCGACGAGCCGCTCGGCGCGCTCGACCTCAAGCTGCGCGAGCAGATGCAGGAGGAGCTGAAGGCGCTGCAGCGCCGCTCGGCATCACCTTCGTCTTCGTCACCCACGACCAGGGCGAGGCGCTGTCGATGGCCGACCGCGTCGCCGTGTTCAACGACGGCCGGATCGTGCAGGTCGGCACGCCGGAGGAGATCTACGAGCGCCCGGCGACGCGCTTCGTCGCCGATTTCGTCGGCTCGTCCAACGTGCTGCCGCCCGATTTCGTCGCCGCTCGGCTGGCGCAGCGAACGCTGGGCGAGCCTGCGCCCGGAGAGCGATCCAGCTCGGTCGCGACAGGGCGGGCATCGCGGCCACGCGTTCGGGCCGCGCAGCTTCCTCGGCGCGCACGACCCGGCTCGGCACTCGACGCTCGAGGGCATCGCGGCTGCATGCGCTGGTGCCCTCCGGCGCGCGGCTGCCCGCGCGATGGCGCGCCGGTCGCGCATCGCCTTGGCGCCAAGGCCGCCCTGCATCTGATGGACGGCGCGGCATGAGCGATCGCCGCGCCCGCGCATCGACCGCCGCCACCGCCGCGGCCTGTCTCGGGCGCGCTGTCCGATCTGTTCTGGCGCCGCCCGAAACTGCTGCTGTTCCTGCTGCTGCGCCGCCGCTGCTGTGGCTCGGCGTCGTCTATCTCGGCTCGCTGTTCGCGCTGCTGCGCAGAGCTTCTTTTCGATCGACGAGTTCTCCGGCCTGATCGACCACGACGTTCGACGCTGAAGACCTATGGCGAGCTGCTGCGCGCCGGCCAATCTCGACATCATCCTCCGCACCGTGACGCATGGCGGCGCTGGTCACGCTCGCCTCGGCGGTCATCGCCTTTCCGATCGCCTACTACGCCGCGCGCTATGCCCGCGGGCGCTGGAAGGCGCTGTTCTATCTCGGCGTCATGCTGCCGCTGTGGTCGAGCTATCTCGTCAAGATCTATGCCTGGAAGCTGATCCTCGCCAAGGAAGGCATCCTCACCTGGCTGTTCGCGCAAGCTGCACCTGACCTGGCTGCTCGACGCCTGGCTGGCGCTGCCGGTCATCGGCGGCACTTCGCTGTCGGTCAGCTACATCGGCACCTTCATCGTCTTCGTCTATGTCTGGCTGCCGTTCATGATCCTGCCGATGCAGGCGGCGCTGGAGCGCGTGCCGGCAACCTGATCGAGGCCTCGGCCGATCTCGGCGCCACGCCGCGGCCAGACCTTCCGCAACGTGATCCTGCCGCTGGCACTGCCCGGCATCGTCGCCGGCTCGATCTTCACCTTCTCGCTGACGCTCGGCGACTACATCATCCCGCAGATCATCGGCACCTCGCGGCTGTTCATCGGCCAGGCGGTCTATGCGCACCAGGGCACGGCCGGCAACATCCCGCTCGCCGCCGCCTTCACGGTGGTGCCGATCGTCATCATGGGCGTCTATCTCTGGGTCGCCAAGCGCATGGGGGCTTTCGATGCGCTCTGACACGCAGCCATCGCGCGCCGCTCGGCGCTGAAGCTCGCGGCCGCCGGCGGGCCTGCTGTTCCTGCACCTGCCGCTCCTGCTGATCTTCCTCTACGCCTTCACCACCGAGGAGAAGACCTATCCAGTTGCCGCCGCCGGGCCTGACGCTCGCAATGGTTCGCCGTCACCTGGAACCGGCCGGACGTCTGGGAGGCGCTGGCGCTGTCGGTCCAGGTCGCCGCGATCTCCACCGCCGATCGCGCTGGTGCTCGGCACGCTGTGCGCCGCGGCCGTGTCGCGCACGCAGGTTCTTCGGCCGCGAGGCGATCTCGCTGCTGGTCATCCTGCCGATCGCGCTGCCCGGCATCATCACCGGCATCTCGCTGCGCTCGGCCTTCAGCCTGGCCGACATCCCGTTCTCGTTCTGGACGATCGTGCTCGGCCACGCGACCTTCTGCATCGTCGTCGTCTACAACAACGCGGTCGCCCGCTTCCGCCGCACCTCGGGCTCGCTGATCGAGGCCTCGATGGACCTCGGCGCCGACGGCTTCCAGACCTTCCGCCACGTCATCCTGCCCAACATCGGCACCGCGCTGCTCGCCGGCGGCATGCTCGCCTTCGCGCTGTCCTTCGACGAGGTGATCGTCACCACCTTCACCGCCGGCCAGCAGCAGACGCTGCCGATCTGGATGCTGGAGGAACTGGTGCGGCCGCGCCAGCGCCCGGTCACCAACGTCGTCGCGATGGTCGTCGTGCTCGTGACGCTGCTGCCGATCCTCGCCGCCTACTACCTGACGCGCGACGGCGACCAGGTCGCCGGCGCACGGCAAATGACATCGAACAGGGAGAACAAGTCCATGGACACCCAGATGCTGATCGGCTCGCACTTCGAGGCGGGCACCGAGACCGAGGAGACGGTCCTCAACCCGCAGCACCGGCAGACGCCATCCTGGAGCCTGCCCGAGGCCTCGCCGGCGCAGATCGACGCGCGCGGTCGCCGCCGCCGAGAAGGCCTTCGCCACCTGGTCGCGCACGACGCCGGCGCAGCGCTCCGGCTATCTGCTGAAGATCGCCGACCGCGATCGAGGCGCGAGGCCGACGACTTCGCCGCGCTCGAGGCGCTGAACTGCGGCAAGCCGATCAACGCCGTGCTCGAACGACGAGATCCCGGCGATCGTCGACTGCTTCCGCTTCTTCGCCGGCGCGGTGCGCTCCATGCCCGGCGTCGGTCGCCGGCGAATACCTGCCCGGCCACACCTCGATGATCCGCCGCGACCCGATCGGCGTCGTCGCCTCGATCGCGCCGTGGAACTATCCGCTGATGATGATGGCGTGGAAGCTCGCGCCGGCGCATCGCCGGCGGCAACACGGTGGTGTTCAAGCCGTCCGAGCAGACGCCGCTGACCACGCTGAAGCTGGCGAAGGTGCTGGCCGAGATCCTGCCCGAGGGCGTGGTCAACGTCGTGCTCGGCCGCGGCGAGAGCGTCGGCAACGCGCTGATCAACCATCCCAAGGTCAACATGATCTCGATCACCGGCGACATCGCCACCGGCAAGAAGGTGCTGCAGGCCGCCGCCAAGTCGGTCAAGCGCACGCATCTCGAACTCGGCGGCAAGGCGCCGGTCATCGTCTTCGACGATGCCGACATCGACGCGGTGGTCAACGGCCTGCGCGCCTTCGGCTACTACAATGCCGGCCAGGACTGCACCGCCGCCTGCCGCATCTATGCCGGCAAGAAGATCTACGACAAGCTCGTCGCCGACCTCTCCTCGGCCGTCTCGACCATCAAGCTACGACCGAGCCGGACGACACCGAGAACGAGATCGGGCCGCTGATCTCCAAGCGCCAGCGCGACCGCGTCGCGAGCTTCGTCGAGCGCGCCTCCGAGCTGAAGCACATCGAGATCACCACCGGCGGCAAGCCGGGCGACGGCACGGGCTTCTTCTACGAGCCGACGGTCATCGCCGGCGCGCTGCAGGAGCGACGAGATCGTGCGCCGCGAAGTGTTCGGCCCGGTCGTCTCGGTCACGCGCTTCTCCGACGTCGACGAGGCGGTCGCCTGGGCCAACGACAGCGACTACGGCCTCGCCTCCTCGGTCTGGACCAAGGACGTCGTCGCGGGCGATGGCGACGGCGGCGCGGCTGCAATATGGCTGCACCTGGATCAACACCCACTTCATGCTGGTCAACGAGATGCCGCATGGCGGGCTGAAGCAGTC
Source organism: uncultured Alphaproteobacteria bacterium (assembly GCA_963697325.1). GTDB lineage: Bacteria > Pseudomonadota > Alphaproteobacteria > Rhizobiales > Rhizobiaceae > BOKV01. Next base: position 153,007 of record CAVONR010000008.1, read on the forward strand.
CGGCTACGGCAAGGACATGTCGCTCTACGCGCTCGAGGACTACACCGCCGTCCGCCACGTGATGGTCGCGCACTGAGCATTTCTGCGAGAAAACAGACGGGGCCGCGTCGCGCACGCGGCCCTTTTTTGTCGATCACATTTAATTGCAGCCCTTGCTGAATGAACGTTCATTCACCTATATGCAGCGCACAAATACCATTGTTGGAAAATGAGCAGTTACATTGGACGCTGAAAACGCTTCGACCGCACTGAAGTCGCAGGAAATCCTCGACCGCATCCGAGCCGTATTCTCTGAAAAGGGGTTCGACGGCGCGTCGATGCAGGATCTTGCGCGCGCCGCGTCGATGAGCGCAGGCAATTTCTACCGTTATTTCCCCTCCAAGGCCGCAATTGTCGAGGCGCTGGTGCAGCGCAATCTCGAGGATGCCGAGCTAGACTTCAACCGGATCAAGCATTCCGACCGGCCGCGCGAGGCCGTTCGCGATCTCATCCGCAAGCATGTCGAGGAGATGGACTGCGAAAAGGGGCCCATCTGGGCTGAAATCCAGGCAACGGCGTTTCGCCGGCCCGAGATCGCGGCATTGCTTCAGCGCATGGAGCAGCACATGTGTCGCAATATCGTTGAAGTCTTCGCCCATATTGCAGGCGTGCCGGCCGCGACGGCGGAGCAGCGTTTCGCCCCGCAGGCGAGGCTGGTGATGTTGCTGATTCAGGGATTGTCGGCAATGAAGGTGCGCAGCGAGGCCGACCCGCTCTACAAGCGGGACCGGCAACTTGCCGCACTGGTGATCGAAACCATTGAAAAAATCGTAGACGGATTGCCGGACATCGAAACCGATGCGCAAGCCACGAAAAAAGCAGGCTGACCAATGACATTCAAGATGATCTTTTCGGCGATGGCATTGAGCCTTGCCCTTGGCGCACCGGCGATGGCGGAAGAAGCGGCGGTTCCGGCCAAGCCGGCCCCGACCCTGCCGGCCATTTCCGTCACAACCGCGGCAAGGGAAAAGGTCACGGACCGCGTGCTTGCGTCCGGCATCATCGAGCCGGTGGAGCAGGTCTCCGTGCAGCCGCAGATCGAGGGGCAGGCAATCGAGACGCTCGCGGTCGACGTCGGCGCGCAGGTGAAGGAAGGCGAAGTGCTCGCCACGCTTTCGACCTCCGCGTTGCAGTTGCAGCGCAGCCAGCTCGAGGCTACGCGCGCCAGCGCCGTGGCGTCGATCGCGCAGGCCGACGCCTTGCAGGCGGAAGCACAGGCCGCGTTCGAGGAAGCGGTACGCGTGAGCGAACGCGCCACCAATCTTTCGAAGAAGGGAATATCGGCGAAGGCTACCGCCGACCAGGCGAGTTCCAACGCCGAAGTGGCGCAGGCGCGCGTCAATTCGGCCGCGCAGGCACGCAAATCCGCCGAGGCACAGGTCAATGTCATCGATGCGCAGATCGCCGATATCGACCTGAAGCTTGCACGTACAGAAATTCGCGCGCCGGTGGGCGGACAGGTGGTCGAGCGCAACGCCATGGTCGGCAGCATCGCCAGCGCCACCGGCAAGCCGATGTTCATGCTGGTGCGCGACGGGCAACTGGAGTTGCGCGCGGAAGTCGCCGAGCAGGACGTGCTGCGGCTCGCGCCGGGCCAGAAGGCCACGCTCAAGGTGGCAGGCATGGACGCGAGACTGAGCGGCACGGTGCGCCTTGTGGAGCCGACCGTCAGCACGACGACGCGTCTGGGCCGGGTGCGGATCCAGATCGACGATCCGCAGATGGTGCGCTGGGGCATGTTCGCCGATGTCGACATCGTGACGCAATCGAAGGAAGTGGTGGTGCTGCCCGTATCGGCCATCGGCATCAATTCGGAAGGAACCACGGCGCTCAAGGTGGTCGGCGACCGCGTCGAAGAAGTCCAGGTTGTGACCGGCATCCGCGAGGGCAACAAGGTCGAGATCGCCTCGGGCATTTCCGAGGGCGATCTGGTGGTGGCAAAGGCAGGCGCATTCGTGCGCAACGGTGACCGCATCAACCCAGTGTCGATCGATGCCGTTGCGAATGTCTCGAACTAGGATTTCTCCATGAATTTCTCCGCCTGGTCCATTCGCAACCCCATTGCGCCCATTTTGGCGTTCGCGCTGCTGCTGATGCTCGGCTGGCAGGCGTTCAACAGCCTGCCGATCACGCGCTTTCCCAATATCGACGTTCCGCTGGTGGCCGTGACCACCACCCAGAGCGGCGCTGCGCCTGCCGAACTCGAGAAGCAGGTGACGAAGGAAATCGAGGACGCGGTGGCGGGCCTCACCGGCGTCAAGAATGTCATCTCGACGGTCAATGACGGCTCGACCACGACGGCGATCGAGTTCCGCATGGAAGTGCCGACCGAAAAGGCCGTGCAGGACGTGAAGGACGCGATCGACCAGATCGTCGGCGACCTGCCGGGCGATGTCGATACGCCGGTGGTGACCCGCATCGATGTCGAGGGTCAGGCGATCATGACCTTCGCGGTCGCATCGCCCAACATGTCCATCGAGGAGCTGTCCTGGTTCGTGGACGATGAGATCAAGCGGGCATTGCAAGGCCAGCGGGGTATCGGTCGCATCGACCGCTATGGCGGGGCCGACCGCGAGATTCGCATCGAGCTCGATTCCACCAAGCTCAATTCTCATGGCATCACGGCGGCCGACGTAAACCGGCAGATCCGCGCGACGAATGCGGACCTTGGTTCGGGACGCAGCGAGATCGGGTCGCAGGAGCAGGCAATCCGCACGCTCGGCGATGCGGAATCTGCCGAAAAGCTGGCTGAAACGACGATATCGCTGCCGTCGGGCCGATACGTGAAGCTGGGCGACCTCGGCCGCGTGATCGACACCTATGAGGAGCTGCGCTCCTTCTCGCGCTTCAACGGCGAGCAGGTCGTGACCTTCTCGGTGTTCCGCGCCAAGGGCGCCAGCGAGGTGAGCGTGGCCGAGCTCGTCAATGGCGCGCTCGACAAGATCCGCGCAGAACATCCCGACGTGGTGATCTCGCCGGTAGACGACACGGTGTTCTACACCTACGGCAACTACGAAGCCGCGCTGCACACGCTGATCGAAGGCGCGATCCTGGCCGTCTTCGTGGTGCTGCTGTTCCTGCGCAACTGGCGTGCGACATTCATCACGGCGATCGCGATCCCGCTTTCGGCCATCCCGACATTCTTCGTCATGAACATGCTAGGCTTCTCGCTCAACCTCGTCAGCTTCCTGGCGCTGACGCTGGCGACCGGCATTCTCGTGGACGATGCAATCGTGGAGATCGAGAACATCGCCCGGCACATCCGCATGGGCAAGACGCCGTATCGTGCAGCGATCGAGGCGGCGGACGAAATCGGCCTGGCGGTCATCGCAACGACATTCACCATCGTTGCGGTGTTCGTGCCGGTCTCTTTCATGGCCGGCATTCCGGGCCAGTATTTCCGGCAGTTCGGCATCACGGTCGCGTTGGCGGTGTTGTTCTCGCTGCTTGTCGCCCGGCTGATAACGCCGATGATGGCCGCCTACCTGATGCGCGACAAGGATGCGCATGAAGAGGAGGAAAAGGAAGGCTGGATCATGCGCGGCTACACCGCGCTCGTCAGCAAGACGACCGCCGGACGGCTGTTCTTCATTCCGGCCCGCTACATCACGCTTGCCGTTGCGATCGTCGTCGTCATCTTCTCGGTCAAGCTGATGGTGAGCATACCCGGCAGCTTCATTCCGCCGGAGGACGTGTCGCGCATCTCGATCAGCGTCGAGCTTCCGCCGGGCTCCAAGCTGGAGGATACCGACCGCGCCACCTTGCAGATCCAGCAGGCGATCCAGCCGCTCGATGGCGTGGAGAACGTCTTCGTGCTTGGCGGCGCCGATCCCAAGGGCGACCGCGACATTCGCCGTGCGGCGGTGACGGTGGTGCTTGAAAAGCTCGACCACTCGCTGCTCAACAAGGTACGCCGAAGCCTGCGCGAGAAGCTGCCCTTCCTCGACAGCTTCCTGCCGCCGATCCAGGCGAACGGTCGCGTGCGGCCGCAATCTGACATCGAGGCGGAGGTATTCTCCATCGTCTCCAAGGTACCCGATGTGCGCGCCTACAAGCTTAACGACCGCGGCGAGCGCGACATCTCGTTCAACGTCTTGTCCGACGATGACGCTGCACTCAACAAGGCGGTCGCCTTGCTCGAGGCAAAGCTGCGGACGGTGGACGAGCTGGAGTATGTCAGCTCTTCCGGTGCGCTGCCGCGCCCGGAAGTGCAGATCGTGCCACGCGTGGAGCAGGCCGCCCGTCTTGGCGTGACGACGCAGAAGATCGCCGAGACGATTCGTGTTGCCACGATCGGCGATGGCGATGCGGCGCTCGCGAAGCTGTCCATCGACAACAGGCTTATCCGCGTGCGGGTGCAGCTCGACTCGGACCTGCGCAGCGATGCCAACAAGATCGGCGTGCTGCGGGTGCCGACAAACAATGGCGGCAGCGTCCCGCTGAGCGCGGTGGCCGACATTCGCATTGCGGAAGGCCCGAGCAAGATCGACCGCCTCAACCGCGAGCGCAAGGCTTCCATCGGCGCGAACCTGCCGGTGGGCGTGGCGCTGGACACGGCGACGGCAAAGTTCCGCGAAGTGGCGAACTCCATCGATTTGCCCGCTGGCGTGCGAGTTGCCGAAACGGGTGACGCCGAAATCCAGAAGGAGCTCTTGCAGAGCTTCCAGCAGGCGATGCTGCTTGGCCTGATGCTGGTCCTGACGGTGCTGATCCTGCTGTTCCGCAACGTCATCCAGCCATTCACGATCCTGTTCTCACTGCCACTCGCCATCGGCGGCGTCGCGGCGGCGCTGATCGTCACGGGCAGCGCGGTTTCGATGCCGGTGCTGATCGGCATCCTGATGCTGATGGGCATCGTGACCAAGAACGCGATCCTGATCGTGGACTTCGCCATCGAGATGATCGCGCGGGGCATGGACCGCTACGAGGCGATGATGGAAGCGGGCCGCAAGCGCGCCCGGCCGATTGTCATGACCTCCATCGCCATGTCGGCGGGCATGCTGCCTTCGGCGCTGGGCGTGGGCGAGGGCGGATCCTTCCGCTCTCCGATGGCAACGGCGGTGATCGGCGGCATCATCGTTTCCACGATCCTCAGCCTGATCGTCGTGCCGTCGTTCTTCCTGATCATGGACGACCTGTCGCGCGTGCTGGCGCGCATGTTCAGCCGCTTCATCGGGCCCAAGGAAGCCGAGCCCGAAGAACCGGCGGCACATATACTTGCCGAGGCGATTGCCGAAAGCCGCGAAGAGATCGAGGAATTGCGGTTGCGCCTTGCCTCTGTCGAGAACGCGGGCGCGCCGCGAAGGCCCTCGCGCACGAGGCTCAAGGCAGCCGAATGAGACAGGCCAAATGAGACAGGCCGAATGAGACAGGCGCCGGCGAAAGCCGGCGTTTTCATTTGTCAGAAGCTGGAAAGCTTGCGCGTGACCTGCGCCAGGAACGCGGCGCGCGATTGCGGCGTGGAGGCATCCATAAGGTAATGCGCCATGAAGAGCGTCTTGCAGCGTGGCGCGCACAGCGCACGCAAACCGCGCAGGACAAGCTTGCGGCCCGGATGGCCGACCACCCATGACCACCAGCGCGGCGCCCCGCAGGTGGTGATCACGCCGATCTTCTGCACATGGGTCATCAGCGGCTTGATCGGGCCGCCGTCCCTGGGGATCGAGAAGGTGATCTCCGGCGTCCAGACGCGGTCGAGCCAGCCCTTGAGCATCGCCGGCAAGCCATACCACCAGGTGGGATAGACGAAGAGCAGCGCCTGCGCCCATTGCAGGTTTGCGGCATGCTGCGGCAGCGGATGCTCGGCGGCGGTCATTTCATTGTATTTGCGGCGCTCGTCCGCGCGCATTACCGGATCGAAATTCTCGGCATAAAGATCGAGAAGCCGCACCTCGTGGCCACGCGCCGTGAGCGCGGCCACCGCGGTATCGCGCAGGGAGGCGCAGAAGCTTTCCGGCACCGGATGGCAATAGACCAGCAGCACCCGCATCAGAACGCGTCCATCGCGCGGCCCACCTTGTGCATGAAGCTGGTGCGCGATTCGTCCGTGGAGCGGTTCATGTCGTAGTGGGCGAGGTAGGGCATGGGCGCGCCCGGCTTGACCTGCACGCGGATGCACGCGCTGCACCAGCTTTCGCGGCGGATCGCCCAGCACGAATGCGCGCCAGCGCGGCCCGCCATAGGTGGTGATGGTGGCGACCTTTTCGATGTGCTGCAGGGCAGGTCGCACCCGCCCCTCGACCAGCTTGAACGAGACGCCGGGCAGGAAGACGCGGTCGAAATAGCCCTTGAGGATTGCCGGAAAGCCGAAGTTCCAGACCGGGAAGCACAGCACCAGCGCCTCGCGCCCGCCGCAGCCGCTCGACATGCTCGCGCACCGGCTGCGATGTTGGTCGCCTCGTCGTGATAGGCGAGCCGCTCCTCGCGCGTCAGGCGCGGATCGAAACCCTCCGCGTAGAGGTCGCAATCATCGACCTCGTGGCCCTTTGCCGCCAGCCGCTCGACTGCCATGCGATGCAGCGCGCCGTTGAAGCTTTCCGCGACCGGATGGGCGTGGAGGACGCAGGATGCGCATCGGTCAGCTTGCCTTCTGCAATCCCTTGAACAGCCAGACGCCCGATTGGTAGTCGTAGTCCGGGTCGTCCCAGGCGATCATCTTGCCGGGGTTGAGCAGGCCCTTGCGGGTCGGCCTCGCGCTTGAAGGCGAGCTGGACCTCGTCGGTCTGCTTCATGCCGCCTTCCTCCAGCGTGTAGCGGTGCGGATTGAAGATCGGCGCAGCCCATTGTCCTCGTGGATGCGCGATGATCTCGTCCAGCCGCTCCTCGCGTGGTGAAGCGCACCAGCGGCAGGCCGAAGCAGGTGATGTCGCCGTCGAAGCGCACGAATTCGAGATGGCCGGCACCTCGTCGCCGGAAACATGGCGTGCAGTCTTCTCGCACCAGCTCGAGCTGGTCGGGGAAGGGGTAGAGCACCTGCAGATAGGTGATCGCCGGATCGACGCGCAGCGCCCGCAGCGTGGTGTGGTTCCAGGCGAGCTCGAAGACCGGCGGCAGGCCCTTCAGCTCGGCCTCGCTCATGGCGGAGGCGTCGAACACGATGCGCGCGCCGCGCAAGCCCGCGAAGGTGCGGAAGGCGTCCAGCGCCTGCGGCGCGACCATCGCGACGACCGAGGTTGTCCTCGGCGGTCACGAATTTCTGGTGGCGCTGGAAATAGTCGTGCGGCGACCGGCGCCGCGATGACGGCGATGATGCTTCAGCAGCAGCCCATCCTGCGTCGGCCAAGCGTCGTTGCCGAAGCGCGCGGCGTCCATGAAGTCGTCGAAGCCGACGATCACGTCGACCCAGTCATAGGCGGCGGTCAGCGGCATCTCGACCTCGGTGATGATGCCGTTGGTGCCATAGGCATGCGTGACCTTGTGCAGGTCCTCGCCGGTGAGCTCGAGCACGCGCGGCTCGGCCTCCATGGTGACGACGCGCAGGCGGATGACGTTGCCGAGGTCGCGCAGCCCGCCCCAGCGGATCGAGCCGACGCCGCCCGAGCCGCCGGCGATGAAGCCGCCGATCGTGGCGGTGCCGTAGGTCGAGGGATGCAGGCGCAGCTCCTGCCCGGAGTGCGGCGCGCGTCGCCTCGTCGATGTCGGCGCAGATGGCGCCGGGCTCCGCAGACGACGCGGCCCGGCTGCGATCGCGCTTGACCGCGTTCATGCTCGGCGAGGTCGAGCACGACGCCGCCCGAGAGCGGCATGGCCTGGCCGTAATTGCCGGTGCCGGTGCCGCGCGGCGTGACCGGCACGCCGTGGCGGTAGCAGGCCTGCGAGCACGCGGATCACCTCCGCCTCGTCTGGCGGCGAGCACGACGAGATCGGCCGGTGACGTGGTCGAGCTGCGCGCTTCAGCACCGGGCGAGTACCAGTAGAAGTCGCGGCTCTTCTGCTTGACGATGCGCGGGATTGTCCTCGACCGCGATGCCGTCGATTTCGGCGCGGAAGCGCGGCAAGGTCCATCATCGTGCAGGCTCCATCAGGTCGTCGAGTTCGGCGTAGTCGGGCAGGGCCGCGCTCGATCGGCACGCCGTCGCGGAAGACGATGCGGTCGGCTCTCCGGGCGCGACAGGAGCTCGGTCCAGCTGCGGCCCTGGAAGAGGACGAAGTCGGCCGGCGCGCCGGCGGTCGAGCGTCCCGGCCGGCAATGCCGCATGGCGCCTGGCCGGGTTCGCCAGCACGGCGTTGCGGCCAGTCGCCGACCGGATGGTCGAGATGGAGGATGCGCGTCGCCTCGCGGTAGACCTCCAGCATGTCGAGGTCGCCATAGGCGTAGAACGGGTCGCGGGTGTTGTCGGAGGCGACGGCGACGGTGATGCCGCGCGCCTTCATCTCGTGCAGCAGCGTGACGCCGCGCCAGCGCGGCGTGCGGCCGTCGGCCCGGCGGTCCTGCAGGTACATGTTGCACATCGGCAGCGAGACGACGCCGATGCCGGCCTGGCCGCGACCTGGTCGAGCGTGTGCGCACATCGCTGTCGGGCTGGCGGGCGAGCGAGCAGCAATGGCCGACCACGATGCGGCCCTCGAAGCCGTGGCGCAGCGCCGCCTCGGCGATGCGCTCGCAGCGAGACCGCCGTCGACGTCGCCGGTCTCGTCGACATGGAAGTCGAGGTCGAGGCCGTCGTTCGATGGCGGCGCGGAAGATGCGGTCGAGCAGTTCGTCGAGGTCGGGCATCATGTAGGTGACCGCGCCGAGCACGCCGCGATGGCGCCGCACGGTCGCCACCATGTGCGCGGAACCAGTCCTCGTCGCGAGGCCTGGTCGATGCCGAACAGGCAGGCCGCCTGCAAGCTCGATGCGGCCCTCCCAGCGCTCGCGCATCTCGTCGAAGACCGGCCAGGAGATCGTCTCCTGCGGCGGCACGCTGTCGAGATGCGTGCGGATCGCCCGGTGCCGTGGGCGTAGGCGCAGCGCAGCGCGAACTCCATGCGCGCGCGCCACGTCGTGCGCCGCCCAGTTGGCCGCGCGGTCGCTCGCCGACCGCGTCGAGCGCGCCCATGAAGCGTGCCGTCCGGATTGGGCTGGCGCGGCCAGATGTGGCCCTTGTCGAGATGGGTGTGGCAGTCGACGAAGGCCGGCAGGACCATGCGCCGGCGAGGTCGACTTGCGCCAGTCCTGTCGCCTGCGCCGGCGTCGACGCGACGCGATCCGGCCGTCGCCGATCGGCGAGGTCGTCGACGCCGAAGCCGTCGCTGTCGTGCTGCGCGGACCGGCGAGCGACACGGCGGTCGTGTGCAGGTTCACCGAGGCGAGTCGCGAGCGGCACGGTCGTGCTGATCGTCATTTGCGGCATCATCGTTCCTGCTTGAGGGCGCTTTCGTGCCAGCGGCGCAGGACCAGGTGCGAGACGAAGCGCGAGCACCAGGAAGATCACGATGCCGGTGAGCGAGATCAGGATCAGCGCCGCGAACAGGCGCGGGATGTTGAGCCGGTAGCCGGCCTCGAGGATGCGGAAGGCGAGGCCCGACGACTGCGCCGGCCGTGCCGGCGACGAACTCGGCCACGACCGCGCCGATCAGCGCGAGGCCGCCGGCGATCTTCAGGCCGCCGAGGAAGTAGGGCAGCGCGGCCGGCAGCCGCAGGTGCCACAGCGTCTGCCAGCGGGTGGCGCCGTAGAGCTCGAACAGGTCGAGCAGGTTGTGGTCGACCGAGTTCAGCCCCAGCGTCGTGTTGGACAGGATCGGGAAGAAGGCGACGATCCAGGCGCAGATCAGCAGCGCCGTCTGGTTGTCGACATAGATGATGATCAGCGGCACGATCGCCACGATCGGCGTCACCTGCAGGATGACCGCGTAGGGGAAGAACGACATCTCCACCCATTTCGACTGCGTGAAGAGGACGGCCAGGCCCGACGCCGCCGACGACCGCCAGCAGCAGCGCCGAGGAAGGTGATCTGCAGCGTGACCAGCAGCGCGCCGAACAGCAGCGCCGGCATCGGTGTAGAGCGTTGCCACGCACCTCGCCGGGGCGCGGCAGGATGTAGTGCGGGATGTCGTTCCACACGCAGATGCGGTCCCACAGCACAGATCGCCGCGATCATGATCAGCGAGCGGCAGCAGCCAGCGGCCGATCGCGCTCGAGCCTGCGCTCGCGCAGGCGGCGCGCTCTCCTCGGCATCGAGGGTCATGCGCGGCGCCGCGTCGAGGCTGCTCAGTGGTGGCCATGCCCGTCCGCCGTCATTGCCCATCGCGCTGGCGAGCAGCGCCGGACGCCTTGCGCGGCAGAGTCGCGCGTAGTGCGGCCGAGGTGCGGAAGCTGTCGTCGCGCGGATAGGGCGCATCGACCGCGATCTCGGCGAACACGCGGCCCGGCCGCGCCGCCATGACGACGATGCGGTTCGACAGGAAGACGCTCTCGAACACCGAATGGGTGACGAAGACGACGGTGAAGCCGCTCGTGCCTGCCACAGCTTCAGCAGGTCGTTGTTGAGCTTGAAGCGGGTGATCTCGTCGAGCGCGGCGAAGGGCTCGTCCATCAGCAGCAGGCGCGGGCTGGTCGACCAGCGCGCGCGCGATCGAGACGCGCATCTTCATGCCGCCGGACAGTTCGCGCGGCACGGCGTTCTCGAAGCCGGTGAGGCCGACGCCGGCCAGCACCGCCTCGACGCGCGGCGCGGCCTCGCGGCGCGACACGCCCTGCAGGCGCAGCGGCAGCCAGACATTGTCGAACGACGGTCGCCCAGGGCATCAGCGTCGGCTCCTGGAAGACGAAGCCGAGATCGCTCTTGCCCATGCGCGGGCCGCGCCAGTCGAGCACGCCGGACGTCGGCGTCGCGAGGCCGGCGATCATCCGCAGCGCCGTCGACTTGCCGCAGCCCGACGGGCCGAGCAGGCGACACGAAATCGCCCTGCCGGATCGGTCAGGTCGACGTCCGACAGCGCGACCGTGCCGTTGGCGAAGGTCTTGCCGACGGAACGCAGGATCAGCTGCGTTTCGCCGGCGTGCATCTTCGCCGGTGCCAGGTTCGCATTCACGCCAGGGTTTCTCCCGAAGGCATCACTTCTTGAGGTCCATGCCGACGCCCTTGTTGACGAAGTCGAGCGTGTAGGACTTCTTGATGTCGATGCCGGCTTCCATGACGCCTGGCCTTGACCATCTTGTCGTAGAAGCTCTGCATGCGCTCGTCGGTCATGGCGCCGATGCCGAGCTTTTCGCGCGTCGCCGCAATCGACGATGCCGTACTCCTTCATCTTGGCGATCGAGAAGGCGATCTGCTCGTCGGTCATGTCCGGATTGTCCTTCTTGATCAGGGCGTTGGCGGCCGCGTTGTCGCCGTAGAGGTAGTTGTACCAGCCCTTGGCCGAGCCATCGACGAAGCACTTCACCACCTCGGGACGCTTGTCGATCGTGTCCTGCATGGTCTCGATCGTGGTCGCGTAGGTGTCGAAGCCGTAGTCGGCGAGCAGGAACAGGTTCGGCTTGAAGCCGCCTTCCTTCTCGACCGCATAGGGCTCGGAGGTCACGTAGCCCTGCTGCACCGACTTCTGTTGGCGATGAACGGGGCGGGGTTGAAGGTGTAGGGCACGCGCTTGCCGGCATCGAAGCCGAACTCGGCCATCATCCACTGGAAGTAGCTCTGGAAGCCTTCGTCGCCGAGAATGTACTGCTCGGCGTTCTTCAGGTCCTCCCAGGTGTCGAGGCCCTGGCCCGGATGGGTCATCAGCACCTGCGGCTCCTTCTGGAAGGATGGCCGCGACGATGCGCACCGGAATGCCCTCCTTCACGGCGGCGAAGGCCTGCAGCATGTTGCCGCCCATGTAGAAGTCGATCTTGCCGGCGAGCAGCAGCGGACGGCCGCTGACCTGCGGGCCGCCCTGCGCGATGGTGACCTCGAGGCCGCACGCGGCATAGGTGCCGTCGGCGACGGCCTGGTAGTAGCCGCCATGCTCGGCCTGTGCCAGCCAGTTGGTCTGGAACGTCACCTTCTCGGCGGAGAAGGCGGAAGAAGCGGTCGACGCAGTCAGCGCCGCCGCGAAAATAAGCAATCCACGGTTCATCTTGTTGTCACCCGATCCCAACGGCGCTCCGGAATGGAGGCGCTTCCTGACGCAATTCGCTACACATGAATGGCAGCAAGGTTCATGCCATTTCCGAAAACCAGTATAACCTTGTTGCCGCTGGCTAATATGGACAAATCCGTGCTTTTTTCATCAGCGCCGGAGTTTCTTTTGCCCAATTGGTGGGCAGCGTCAATTATTCGCCATTTCGCGACTATCCACAGGCACTATCCACAAGGCGGGGGCCGCATTATCGTTGCGGCATCGGGAGACGCACATGAACCAGCCAATCACTCCGGCCAGCATCCGCGCGCCGTTTTCGCGCTACAGCCACGGCGATGCGAGGTTCCACGCCGGCAGCCGGCTGGTGTTCTGCTCCGGCCAGCTCGGCATCGCGCCGGACGACACCATCCCGCCGGACACGGCCGGGCAGGCGCGGCTGTGCTTTGCCAACATCGAGGCGGTACTGCGGCGAAGCAGGGATGGGGCTGGCGGACATCGTGCGCATCAACGCCTATGTGAGCGGGCGCGAGCACCTGCAAGCCTATATGGAAGTGCGCAACGCGCTGTTTGCGGACAGCCTGCCCGCGTCGACGCTGATGATCGTGTCGGGCTTTGCGCGGCCGGAATTCACCGTCGAGATCGAGGCCGTGGCAGCGGCGACTTTGAGTTACTGGAGCATCGAAGCACAATGAGCCGCAAGGTCTGGTGGGGCGATCATACCGCCCGCGAATTCGAAACCATCGATCCGGAAGCGCACCATCGCGGTGCTGCCGGTCGCGGCAATCGAGCAGCACGGCCCGCATCTGCCGGTGTCGACCGACTTCTCGATCATGAACGGCATGCTGGAGACGGTCTTCCCGCTATTGCCGGCGGAAATCGACGTGCGCTTCCTGCCGGTGCAGGCGGTGGGCAAGTCGAACGAGCACATGTACCAGCCGGGCACGCTGACGATCCCGGCCGCCGGCGCTGATCGAGCATTGGACGCGAGCTCGGCATTTCGGTGGCGCGTGCGGGTGTTCGCAAGTTCGTGTTCGTCAATTCGCATGGCGGCAACGAGGAGATCATGGGCATCGTGGCGCGCGAATTGCGTGTGCAATGCATGATGATGGCGGTGAAGACGTCGCTGGACCCGCTTCGGCCTGCCGGAAGGCATGTATGGCGAGCAGGAGCGGCTGTTCGGCATTCATGGCGGCGACGTCGAGACATCGCTGATGCTGCACTTCCGGCCGGAGACGGTGGACATGCGGCGCGCCGGCAATTTCGTTTCGCGGGTCGAGGCGGCGCGCAAGGAATTCAAGCATCTTGCGCCACACCGGCACCCATGCCTTTGCCTGGATCGCCTCCGACCTCAACCCGGAGGGAGTGGTGGGCGAGGCCAAGGAAGCCACGGCGGAAAAGGGCGCGGCGACCGCACTGCACCAGGCCAGCGGCTTCATCGAATTGCTCCGCGATGTGGAGAAGGCGCGCCTCGAGGACTGGATCTCGGGCACCTACCAGCGATAACCAGGCGAAGCCGGCGGGATGTTCCGCTCATCCCGCCGGCCTCTCGCGGATGGCGCGCCTTCGGCTGGGGAACCGGCGCAGCGCCATCGCGGTCCGGCGCTCGCCGCGCCGGAACCGATGTCGAGGTTTCATTGCGCCTCGAAAATCTTCCGTGCCGCTTCCATGCCGGAAAGACAGCCGATCTCGTCACCCACCTTGCGCCGGTCCAGCGCGCGCTGGATGGCAAGGTCCACCTGCGCCGCAAGCTGCGCGGAGATCCCCGCGTCGCGCGCTTCCTTGCGGACGCGCTGCGCCGCTTGCTCGCATTCCTTGGCAAGCGCCGGCGACCCGGCCCCAAGGATGGTGCTCCCAATCAGCGCAGCGGCGAGAATGCGTCGGAACATCGTGCGGACCCGTTTGCCGGCTTCGCACCGGCGCTTTTCGTTGCCCTACCCTCGTCGCGAAATCTGGCGGTCGGATGGACATAATGGGACAAAATGAGGTTTTCGGGACCAATGGTGGACATTGGCAGTCCACACTTGCCTCGGCACGAAAATGCCTGTTCACTAGGCGCGCTGGCAGGGTGGCACCAAAAAGCCGGCGCAAGACAGTTGGAGGGAATGAATGCGCAAGTCGCTTTTGGGCGCGGCAGCGCTGCTTCTCGCAGCGTCGAATGCCGCAATGGCGGGTGAATTGAGTGGCGGTGAAATACAGTCCTTGTTGAGCGGCAATTCGATTGTCAGTCCCGAGTTCGGATGCCTGTTCTATTCTCGGATAGGCAAGACGGTTACCATCGATTTCGCCGGGAATTCATATGTGGGCAACTGGTCGGTCGAGGGCGACCGCTATCACAGCTCAGGTTCTTGCGGTGGCAAGGGATGCAGCATTTCCGGCACGTTCCCGGATATCACCTTCCGCCGCGACGATGGACGCTACAACAGGAGCGTCCGCCTCGTGAAGGGCAATTACTGCGAGAAAAATGTCGTTCTTTCATGAACTTGAGACGATGGCCCTGCATGCGGGGCACAAGCTTGATGCGGAGCATGGCTCGCGGGCAGTTCCGGTTCACCTGACGACTTCCTATGTTTTTCGCGATGCACGGCATGCGGCCGCCCTCTACAACATGGAAGAGGGCGGCCATCTTTATTCGCGCATTTCCAACCCCACTGTTGCCGTGCTCGAGCAGCGCGTTGCCGCCATGGAAGGCGGCGCGGCCTGCATCGCCACGTCGTCGGGAATGGCGGCGCTGCACTGCGTCGCGACCATGCTTGCGAGCGCGGGCGACCACATCGTTTCCACCGCACAACTCTACGGCGCCAACATCAATCTGCTGAAGAACACGCTGCCGCGATTCGGCGTCGAGACCAGCTTCGTGCATGTGCGCGACCATGCGGGAATCGCCGGGGCAATTCGGCCAAATACGAAATTCCTTTTCTGCGAGATGATCGGAAATCCTGGCCTCGATGTCGTTGACGTTACGGCGCTTTCGAGGATCGCTCGCGAGGCCGGCATTCCGCTGGTGATGGATGCGACGTTCTGCACGCCGTACCTTTTCAAGCCGCTGGAACATGGCGTCAACATCGTCATCCATTCGCTGACCAAGTGGATGGGCGGGCATGGCGTCGCCATCGGCGGGGCGGTGGTGGATGGCGGAAATTTCGACTGGGGCCAGTCGGATCGCTGGCCGACGATGACACAGCCGTTCTATGCGCTCAACGGGCTGGTGTTCTGGGAGGAGTTCGGGCCGATCGCGCTTGCCTCGCGCATCCGGGCCGAGGCGCTCTACAATTTCGGCCCGTGCATGTCGCCGATGACGGCCTTCCTGCTGTTGCAGGGCATCGAGACGCTTCCGCTGCGCATGGAGCGGCACATGGCCAACACGGCTGCGCTGCTCGAATTTCTCAAGGGCCACGAGGCGGTGGCATGGGTGCGCCATCCCTCGCTGCCGGATCATCCCGACCACGAGGTTGCCAAGCGGCTGCTGCCCAAGGGTGCGGGCTCCATCATCACGTTCGGCGTCAAGGGCGGCCGCGCGGCAGGGCAGGCCTTCATCGAAGGCGTGCAGATCGCCTCGCACCTTGCCAATGTGGGCGATGCCAAGACGCTGGTGATCCACCCGGCCTCGACGACGCATTCGCATATCTCGGCTGACGACATGAAGGCGGGCGGGCTTTCGGAAGACATGATCCGGCTTTCGGTCGGGCTTGAGAACATCGACGATCTGAAGGCGGATTTCGACCGGGCATTGAAGGCGGCAACCAGGGCAAAGCCGTGAAAATCGAGATCGCAGGCAACGAGATTCACGTGGCGACGGGCGGAGTGGCCCACCGGCCCGGCAGGCCGTGGATCGTGTTCCTGCACGGGTCGGGCTATTCGCACCTCACATGGGTGCTGCAGACGCGCGCAATTGCATATGACGGATGGAACGTGCTCGCGCCCGATTTTCCGGGCCATGGCCTGTCGGGCGGCGAACCGCTGAAGAGCATCGGGGAAATGGCGCAATTCATCCTTGCGGTAATGGATGCAGCGGGCGCCGCGAAGGCCGTGCTGGCCGGTCATTCCATGGGAGGGCTGACCGCGCTGGAAATTTCGCGGATCGCGCCTGACAGGGTCGCGGCGCTGGTGCTGATCGGCGCGCCGGCTGCAATTCCGGTTAACAGGCAGTTGATCGAAATGGCGACCAACGAGCCGCAAAAGGCCTATGCTGCGATGAACTCCTGGGGCTACGGGCCCGGCGCGCACATGGCGCAAAACACCTGGCCCGGCGCGAACCACACTTCGTTCGGCGTTGCCGTGATGCGCCACGCCAGCCCGCATGCGCTCGCCGACGGGCTGAAGGCCTGCGCCGCCTACGACAAGGGCGAGGTCGCCGCCAAAGCCTTTCACGGCAAGGCATTGTGCATTGTGGGGCAATTCGACCGCATGACTCCCAGCCGCAACGGGCTGGCGCTCGCCGACCTGCTGGCCGGATCGCAGCGCTTGATGGTCAAGGGCAGCGGGCATTGCATCCAGACCGAAGCCCCGCGCGAGGTGAATGCCGCATTGCGCGCATTCCTTGCAGGGATCGACGCCCGCTCGCCAGACGGCGTCAATTGATTCGAAGTTTAAACACCAGCTTAAACGGGTGTTGCAGCCTCTCTGCTACGTTGGGTTCAGGCCGGTCACATCGCTGATCCGGCCTGCCGCAGGCCCGGACCCCACACCGGTTGGGGCTGTGGAACGCAACCCCCAAAATTGCCGTTCCCGCCCCTTGCCTGCGGTTGGTTCACTTGCACGGCGAGCGGCTTTGCGGCTAGGTTCAGTGCTCAATCGAAGCGGAACCTCCCCACATGAAACTCTGGTACTCACCCTCCTCGCCGTTCGTGCGAAAGGTCATCGTCGCGGCGCATGAGCTGGGCCTTGCCGATCGCATCGAGATTGTCGAGGCAAGCACCTCGCCGGTAAACCGCCATGCCGGCCTGGCGGCGCTGAACCCGGCCGGGAAGATACCGGCGATGGAACTTGAGGATGGACAGGTCCTCTTCGACAGCCGCGTCATCTGCGCCTATCTCGACAGCCTCAAGCCGGGGCTTGTTCCCGCATCGGGGCCGCAGCGCTTCAAGGTGATGACCGCCGAGGCGCTGGGCGATGCGATCATGGATGCGGCGGTGCTGACGCGCTACGAGACGGCCATGCGTCCCGAGGACCTGCGCTGGAAGGGCTGGATCGAGGGTCAGATGACCAAGGTCTGGGCGGCGCTCGACAGCCTCGAAAACGACTGGCTGGATTTCCTGCAAGGGCCGCTCACGATGGGGCACATCGCGATTGGCGCGGCGCTCGGATACCTGGATTTCCGCTATGCAAATTCAGGCTGGCGCGACACGCGGCCGGGTTTGGCAAAGTGGTATGACGCCTTCGCCAGGCGGCCATCGATGACCGCGAGCGAGCCGCCGCGCGGCTGACGCATCAAGCCTTGATCCGTCGCACTTCCGAGGGACGGTGGCCGAACTCGCGCAGGAAGCATCGCGCGAAATAGGAACTCGACGAGAATCCGCATTGCAGCGCCACTTCCAGCGTCGGAAGGTTGGTGTGCATCAGCAGTTCGCGGGCCTTTTCCAGCCGCAAGGCGACGTAATATTTCGCCGGCGAGGCCTTGAGGTTGCGCTTGAACATGCGCTCCAGATTGCGCACCGAAGTGTGGATGTGCCCTGCGATCTCGACGTTCGAAAGCGGCTGCTCGACGTTCGCCAGCATCAGCCGGACCGATTCCTGCACCGCGGGGGGCATGGTGTCCATGCGCGCCACAGCTCCGGAACGCTGCGAAACGCCGGCATTGCGGATCCGGTCGAGCTGGAAGTTGTTGGCGACCTTGCGCGCCACAGCCTCTCCATGCTGCTCGGTCACGACCTGCAGCACCAGCTCCATGCTGGCGATGCCGCCTGACGACGTGTAGCGGTTGTTGTCGATGACGTAGAGATCGGTGACGAGATCGATGTCGGGAAATTCCTCGGCAAAGGCCGGCTGGTATTCCCAGTGCAGCGTACACTTGGCGTTGTTGAGCAGGCCGGCCCGCGCCAGGATGAAGGTGCCGCAGGAGATCGCACCAAGCTTGACGCCGGCGCGGCCGAAGTGCCGCAGCCGCGAATGCAGCTTGGAGCGGTAGGGCGGGTTGTTGACGAAACTCGACACGACGAACAGGAAATCCGTGCGGAAGTCGCGGCCAATGTCGGTTTCCACCGCCATGACGATGCCGTTGGAGGCCTTGACCGGATTGCCGTCATGGCTGACCAGGCTCCAGCTATAGGCGTCGCGTCCCAAGACATAGTTTGCCGCCCGCAACCCTTCGATGGCGGATATCAGGCACATGGCCGAGAAGTCCTCGACCAGCAGGAATGTCATGTGGGTGGGACCCATCGGCAGAAGCACGGATATTTTCCCAGGGACGCTTCACCGCGGGCGTTAGCACATCTTCGTGCAAATCATCAAAGGAAATCAGATTTCAGCGTTCCGCATCGGCCAGGAACCGGTTTGCGATCCAGCTGTGGAAGTGGTGGGTGGATTCATCCATCACCGGCGAGAAGTGCCCGCCATCGAAGCCGGAGGCCTTGCGGCCTTTCTGCATGCTTTCGACGACGCCGATGTCCTCGACGAAAATTCCCTTCCACAATTGCGCATTCTTCTCGCGCATCTCTCCCCATGCATCGTCGGCCATCTCGGGCTTGGCGTAGTAGAGCGCGACATGCTCGACGGTGTGGCCCTCGTCGACCGGCTCAAGCACCATCGCGAAGACATGGTCCTTGTGCACGCCCAGAAGCACGTTGGGATAAAGCGAGAGATATTCCGCATTTGCATCCCAGCGCGGCGGCAGGTCGTCGAATTGGGCGAAGCTGCGCCCGCCCGCATCGAGCTGCGCCGAATAGACCCGGGTGAGCTGCCCCGACCATGGCCCGTCGCCCAGGATGTTCTCGTGGTCTTCCAGCCGCGAATAGGAATTGAGGCCGGGGTGGATGAAGGGCAGGTGATAGCTCTCGCAGTAATTCTCGACCGCCAGCTTCCAGTTGGTGGCGACCTCGAGCTTGAACGATGATTCCGGCCCGCCGAAATGCACCGGCTTGCGGAAGTCCTTCCAACGCTCCAGCATGGTGGCGTGGTATTCCTCGAAGGGCAGGGCGTCGCCCGACAGGTTGACGAAGACGACGTCGAGGAAGATGTGGCTGCGAATCTCGACCAGCCCAAGCTTCGACTTGTCGATCGCTTCGTGCTCGTGGATGCCTGGCCCGCCGATGTGCGGCGTCTGCTTCAGTTCGCCCTTCAGGGTGTAGCACCATGCGTGGTAGGGGCAGCGCAGAAGTCCGGTGGTGTGCGCAGGTTCGCTGACCAGCACCACGCCGCGATGGCGGCAGGTGTTCTGGAATACGCGCACCATGTTGTCGCGATCGCGCACCAGCAGCAAAGGCTCGCCCAGGAAGGTGATGGGCCTGACGTCGCCGATGCGCGGCACGTCCTTGGCAAAGCCGACACCCGCCCAGCCCGGCGCGAACAGCGTTTCCTTTTCGGCCTTGAGCGCCGCCGGATCGGCATAGAGCCAGTTGGGCAGTCCCTGCGCCTGGGCAATGGGCGCGGCGGCGCTGCGCAAGGTGGCGTCTGTCAGCGCGGTTGCGGCATGTGCGTTCATGGGCCTGACCTTCCGGGAAATAGACGAGTCGGCCAAATCTGGCAGGTGGACGGGCCTGCGATAAGTCCCGATAACGACACCCGCGTCGTGGTCCAGACTTATGTTGCGGACATAGGATAGCAAAGCGGCAAGATTTGTCCCAAGCACGCCAAATGGCGAAAGCGGGTGTTGACCTCGCCATACGACTGTGTTGCGATTGATATCGACTGCGCTGGCAAATGCTGTCCCTGCGCACGAAGAATGAGGGGTTAAGAACAGCTGACAAGATCGGGAGCGGATTTCGCGTTCGGCGAGCCGCCAACATGCAATCGTCATTTCCGGGAGGTTTTGATGACGGAACAAATGAAAGACATGAAGGGCGACGTCCTTCACAAGCAGGTTTCGCGTTGGGCGAAAGATGCACGCAAGGGCCTGATGGACCGCCGCGAATTCCTTGCCCTGGCCAGCGCCTTCGGCGCGACCACCGCGACCGCCTATGGCCTGCTCGGCCTTGCTGCGCCTACCCGCGCGCGCCCAGGAAGGCAAGAAGGGCGGCATCCTCAAGATGCAGATGATCATCAAGGAGATGAAGGATCCGCGCACTTGGGACTGGTCGGAAATGGCCAACGTCATGCGCCAGTGCAACGACTACCTGGTGCGCTACACCAAGGACTTCACCTTCGACAGGCCAGCTGATCGAGAGCTGGGACGTCAACGACGACGCGACCGAATACACGCTGAACGTCCGCAAGGGCGTGAAGTGGTCGAACGGCGACGACTTCAACGCCGACGACGTGATCTTCAACCTCACCCGCTGGTGCGACAAGAAGGCCGAAGGCAACTCGATGGCGGGCCGCATCGGCACGCTGATCGACCCAGGACCGACAAGGCCGGCGGAAGGCGCGATCACCAAGGTCGACGACCACACGGTCAAGCTGAAGACCACGCCAGTCCGACATCACCATCATCCCGGGCTTGCCGACTATCCGGCGCTCGTCGTCCACCGCGACTTCGACAAGAACCCGCGACCTGCTGAAGACGCCGGGCACCGGGCCCTTACGAGCTCGTCTCCTACGACGTCGGCAAGTCGGCGGTCGTCAAGCGCCGCGAGAACTTCACCTGGTGGGGCGGCGAGCCCTATCTCGACGGCATCGAGTTCATCGACTACGGCACCGACCCGAACGCCATCGTTGCGGCGCTCGAAGCCGGCGAGATCGACGCCAACTACCAGACCGTCGGCGAGACCGTGACGCTGCTCGACGGCATGGGCCTGGTGAAGTCGGAAGTCGTGACGGCGTCGACCATCGTGCTGCGCACCAACGTCGCCAACAAGCCCTATGACGACCAGAAGGTGCGCAACGCGCTGCAGCTGGCGGTCGACAACGCGATCGTGCTGCAGCTCGGCTACAACAATGCCGGCACGGTGGCCGAGAACCACCATGTCTGCCCGATCCACCCGGAATATTCCGAGCTGCCGAAGGTCGCCGCGCGACATCGCGAAGGCCAAGGCGCTGATGACCGAAGCCGGCCAGATCGACACCGAGTTCGAGCTGATCTCGTACGACGCGGACTATGTGAAGAACCCGGGCGACGTGATCGCCGCGCAGTGCCGCGAGGCCGGCATCAAGGTGAAGCGCACGGTCCTTCCGGGCTCGACCTTCTGGAACGACTGGACGAAGTATCCCTTGTCGACGACCGAGTGGAACATGCGTCCGCTCGGCGTGCAGGTTCTGGCGCTGGCCTACCGCTCCGGCGAAGCCTGGAACGAGGCGGCCTACTCGAACCCCGACTTCGACGCCAAGCTCAACGCCGCGCTGGCGATCGCCGACGCCGACAAGCGCAAGGAGCTGATGAAGGACATCGAGCAGATCCTGCAGGACTCCGGCATCATCATCCAGCCGTTCTGGCGCTCGCTCTACCGCCACACCATGCGCCGTATGTGAAGAACTTCGAGATGCACCCGACCTTCGAGCTCCACCTGGACAAGGTCTGGCTCGACAAGTAGATCGACATGCGCAAGGGGGAGAGGGCAAGCCTCTCCCGCCTCGTTTCGACTGCGGGAGCGGCATCGACGCCCTTCGCGGCTACCGGCCCCAATCAGATGAAGCAACACGCGGGAAACGGCCGGCAGCCAGCTTAGTGGGGAGCGCTGCATGCTTGCAGTTTCATCCTGCGGCGCCTCGGCGTCATGGTGCTGACGATGCTCTGCCTGACGCTTCGTCGTCTTCTTCCTCGTCAATCTCGAGCCGAACCTGCGAGAAGCTGGCGATCATCCAGACCGAGATGCGCGCGCAGCCGACGCAGACCTCGAGAACTGGCTGCAGCGCAACGGCTACCGCGACAACTTCTTCGTCCGCTACGGCGCACTGGCTCGGCGTGGCGCCAAAGCAGCCGGTGATCGATCCCGCGACCGGCAGCCGCGTGCCGCGCTTCCGTTACTGCAACGAGCCGTCGGTGCCCGACCTATTCCGGCATCCTGCAGGGCGATTTCGGCTGCTCGACCGCGTTCAAGACGCACGGTCGACGAAGCTGCTTGCCCAGGCGCTGAAGGCCACCGGCATCCTGATGTTCTGGGTGATGGTCGTGATGGTGCCCGATCGTCGCTGCTGATCGGCGTGCTGGCCGGCATGCGCGAGGGCTCGCGAACGGACCGCACGCTGTCGGTCGCCTCGATCGCCACGACCGCGACGCCCGAATATGTCTCGGGCGTCATCTTCACCGTCATCTTCGCCTCCTGGCTCGGCTGGCTGAACGGTTCGGCCGGCGACGGCGACCAGCGCAGGGCATCACCTTCTACAATTTCACCCTGCCGGTGATGACCATGGCGATCTACGGCATCGGCTACATCGCGCGCATGACCCGCGCCTCGATGGCCGAGGTGATGACGCAGCAATATATCCGCACCGCGCGGCTCAAGGGCCTGAGCTTCGGCAGCGTCGTGATCAAGCACGCGCTGCGCAACGCGCTGATCGCGCCGTTCACGGTCATCATGCTGCAGTTCCCCTGGCTGCTGACCGGCGTCGTCATCGTCGAGACGATGTTCAACTACCAGGGCTTCGGCTGGACGCTGGTCGAGGCGGCCGGCAACAACGACATCGACCTGCTGCTCGGCCTGCTCGCTCGTCTCGGTCTTCGTCGTGCTGGTGACGCAGCTGATCTCCGACATCGGCTATGTCTATCTCAATCCGCGCATCCGGGTGCAGCTGAGGGAGCGCATGCATGGAATACGTCGGCGCTCTTCGGCATCATCCTCGGCATCATCGTCCGCTTCTGGCCGGTCTGGCTGGCGCTGGCGATCGCTGCTCGGCGCCGAGCTTCACGCTTCCAGCAGCAGGCTCGGCCTCTACGGCCAGCTCTTCGACAGCCGGCGTCGGCATCGTCGGCGTCGTCGATCTGCGTCTTCTGGCTGTTCACGGCGATCTTCGCCGACGTGGTCGCGCCGTTCGACCCGCTGCGCCCAGGTCGCCGTCATGAAGAACGCGCTGCCCGGCGCGATCGAGCCCGGACACCGGCATGGTCTATCCTGCTTCGGCGGCGACAAGCTGGCGCGCGACGTGTTCAGCCGCATGGTCTACGGCAGCCGGATCGTGCTGATCGATCGCGCCGGCGGCGACGCTGTTCGCCTTCATGGTCGGCATCACGCTCGGCCTGCCGGCCGGCTACTATCGGCGGCAGGATCGACACGGTGCTGTCCTTCCTCGCCAACCTGGTGCTGGCCTTCCCGGTGATCCTGCTGTTCTACCTGCTGGTGACGCCGGGCATCATGGAGACGCCGATCCCCTATGCCATGGCCGGGCTTCTTCTTCCTGTTCCCGATCATCTTCTTCTGCGTGCTGTTCTGGACGCG
Source organism: uncultured Alphaproteobacteria bacterium (assembly GCA_963697325.1). Classification (GTDB taxonomy): domain Bacteria; phylum Pseudomonadota; class Alphaproteobacteria; order Rhizobiales; family Rhizobiaceae; genus BOKV01. The sequence continues at coordinate 176,550 of CAVONR010000008.1, forward strand.
GTTCACGCAACCGGCCGCGACAAGCTCTGATCGCTGTCTCGGCGCTGACGCTGGTGATCGGCGGCTGGGTCTATGCCGGCCTGGTCTTCGACGCCGATCCGCTGGGCATCGTCCGATCGAGCCCAACGAGCTCAACATCTTCGTCGCGGTGGTCTTCGCCTCCAGCCCCGGCGTGTTCCGCATCGTGCGCGGCCTGACGCTGGACATCAAGACGCGCGACTACGTCGCCGCGGCGCAGACCCGCGGCGAGAGCGCCCTGGTACATCATGCTGTGGGAGATCCTGCCCAATGCGCGCGGGCCGCTGATCGTCGATGCCTGCCTGCGCATCGGCTACACCACCATCCTGCTCGGCACGCTCGGCTTCTTCGGCCTCGGCCTGGCGCCGGAAAGCCCGGACTGGGGCACGACGATCAAGGACGGCCCAAGCCGCCTGCTGCGCTCCTATCATCCGGCCCGGCGCTGCCGCCGGCGCTCGCGCTGATGTCGCTCGTGCTCGGCCTCAACCTGCTGGCCGACGCGCTGCGCGAACAATCGCTGAAGGACTGATGGAGGCTGACCGATGAACGAAGCCGTGCAAGCACGAACCCGCAGACGCCCGATCCTCGAGATCGAGAACCTCTCGATCTCCTTCTTCACCCGGCATGGCGAGATCCCGGCCGTGATGGACTTCTCCTGCACGGTCATGCCCGGCGAGGCGATGGGCCTCGTCGGCGAGTCCGGCTGCGGCAAGTCGACCGTGGCGCTCGGCATCATGCGCGACCTCGGCAAGAACGGGCGGATCGTCGGCGGCTCGATCAAGTTCAAGGGCCGCGACATGGGCGAGCATGAGCGAGGAGGAGCTGCGCCAGATCCGCGGCACCGAGATCGCCATGATCTACCAGGAGCCGATGGCGTCGCCTGAACCCGGCGATGAAGATCGGCCAGCAGCTGATGGAAGTGCCGATGATCCACGACAAGGTGTCGCAAGGAGGAGGCCTGCAAGCGCGCGCTCGAGATGCGTGGACGCGGTGCGGCTGCCCGACCCGCGAGCGCATCATGAACGCCTATCCGCACCAGCTCTCGGGCGGCCAGCAGCAGCGCATCGTCATCGCCATGGCGCTGCTGTCGAAGCCGGCGCTGCTGATCCTCGACGAGCCGACGACCGCGCTCGACGTGACGGTCGAGGCCGGCATCGTCGAGCTGGTCAAGGAGCTCGGCAAGCGAGTTCGGCACCTCGATGCTCTTCTATCGCCACAATCTCGGCCTGATCCTCGAGACCTGCGACCGCATCACGCGTGATGTATTCGGGCGAGGCGGTCGAGACCGGCACGATCACGCGACGTCTTCGACCAGATGCGCCACCCCTATACGCAGGGGCTGTTCCGCTCGATCCCGCTGCCCGGCGCCGACAAGAACGCGCGGCCGCTGATCGCCGATTCCCGGGCAGCTTGCCGCTGCCGCACGAGCGGCCGCAGGGCTGCAATTTCGGCCCGCGCTGCCAGCTATTTCGTCGAAGGGCCGCTGCGACGCCGCCGAGATCCCGATGATCCCGGTCGCGGGCGACGACGGCCATGCAGCGCGCTGCGTGCGCTTCGACGAGATCGACTGGGAGCGCGCCGCCCGACGCGCCAAGGCCAGGCAGGCAAGGCGAAGCCCGGCGCGCCGGTGCTCGAGATCGACGACCTGAAGAAGTACTACAAGGTCGTCGGCCAACGCGCTCTTCGGCGGCGGCGAGCGGCGCACCGTCAAGGCCAACGAGACGCTCAGCTTCGAGGCGCGCGAGGCGCGAGACGGTGGCCATCGTCGGCGAATCCGGCTGCGGCAAGTCGACCTTCGCCAAGGTGCTGATGGGGCTGGAGACGGCGACCGGCGGCGACGGTCACGCTCGGCAACCAGGACATCGGCAGTCGACCGGCGATCGAGAAGCGCGACGCCGAGACCGTGTCGCTCGATCCAGATGGTGTTCCAGAACCCGTTCGACACGCTCAACCCCAGCCATTCGCGTCGGCTCGCAGATCATCCGCGCGCTGGAGAAGTTCGGCGTCGGCAAGACCGACGCCGAGCGCCGCGACGCGGATGCTGGAGCTGCTCGACCTCGTGAAGCTGCCGCGCGCCTTCGCCGACCGCATGCCGCGCCAGCTCTCGGGCGGCCAGAAGCAGCGCATCGGCATCGCCCGCGCCTTCGCCGGCAACGCCGAAGGTGGTGGTCGCCGACGAGCCGGTCTCGGCGCTCGACGTCTCGGTGCAGGCGGCCGTGACCGAGCTGCTGATGGACATCCAGCGCAAGAACACGCACGACGATGCTGTTCATCAGCCACGACCTGTCGATCGTGCGCTATCTCGCCGACCGGGTCGTGGTCATGTATCTCGGCCATATCGTCGAGCAGGGCACGACCGACCAGGTCTTCTCGCCGCCCTATCACCCCTATACCGAGGCGCTGCTGTCGGCGGTGCCGATCGCCGACACCACGCGTCGTCAAGAAGCACATCGTGCTGGAGGGCGACATTCCCTCGGCGATGAACCCGCCGCCCGGCTGCCCGTTCCAGACGCGCTGCCGCTGGAAGCAGCAGGTGCCGGGCAATCTGTGCGAGACGGAGGTGCCGCCGACTGCGCGAGATCGCGCCGGGCGACTACCAGATCAAGTGCCATCTGCCGCCTGACGTCCTCGCCAGCATGGAGCCGGTGATCACCCAGATCAAGGAGGGCGTGGCGAAGGAAGTTCACTGAGGCTGCGGCCGGATTTGGCATTGCATCCTTGGCGTTCGCGACTTAAGTGCGGCGCATGACCGATTTCACTTACAACGCGTCCGAAAACCACGTCGAACAACGCAGTTGCCTTTCGCCGGTACTGCGCAAATCGCTGTTCGTGCTGCCACGCGAGCGGTGGCCGCAAAATCCTGCCTTTCGAGGCGAGGCGGAATTCTGGACGCAGATCCACGAGGGCCTGCTCTCGGCTTCGGCTACGCTGGCGGCCTGGTCTCAGCAGGCGCTGGAAGAGCGCGACATGAGCCGCATGGGGCAGATCGCGCCGCAGATCAAATCGCTGGGCAGGCGACTCGTCCATCACGCACACGGGCATCATCATATCGAGGACGACCATTTCTTCCCGATGTTCCTGCGGGCGTTTCCGCAATTGCAGCACCCGCTGGAACTGCTCGACGGCGACCACAAGGTTTTGGCCGAGGTGCTGGACGCGCTGGAAAAGGCAGTCGACGGGTTCACGGTCGCACCCACTGGTTCGGACAAGCAGATGCGCGACCAGTGGCTCACGGGGGCCGACGAATTGCTGGTCCAGGCAAAGCGGCTCGACACGCTCTTCATCCGGCATATTGGTGACGAAGAGGAAATCTGCATTCCGGCGATGCTTCAGGGCTGAGCCTTGATGCCCCGCGTCATCTCGCGCTTGCCGGCGAAGCCCGGCACTTTGGCAACGGCAAAGCCCGCCGCCTGCAAATTGCGCCGCACCCATCCCGCCGCCGTGTAGGTGGCGAAGCTGCCACCCGGCGCGGTGTGGGTAAATACCTGCGCCATCAGTTCTCCCGACCAAATCTGCGGATTTCGCGCCGGGGCAAAGCCGTCGAGATACCAGGCGTCCGCCTCGAACTGAAGGTCCGGCAGTGCAAGGTTCGCATCGGCGAAATGCACCATCAGGTGCACACCTTCAAGGAATCCGGCATCGATGTTGCCGGCAAGCGGAGTCCACAACGCGGCGAGGGTAGCGGCTTGATCGGCGAGTTCCGGCCAGTACGAAAGTGACTTTTCGAGATCGGTGCGCGACATCGGGAAAGCCTCGAAAGCGATGTAGTCGAGCATCGCTCCCGACGGCTTCAGCTCCTGCCATTGGCGCAGCGTTTCGAGAAAGTTGAGGCCCGTGCCGAAGCCCAGTTCCGCGATGGTGCAATGGCCCATCTGCGGCCAGCGCTGCGTCAGATTGTTGCCGCCGATGAAGACGTGGCCGGTCTCCGCCAGACCGCCAGCCCTGGAGAAATAGGTGTCACCAAAGATCGCCGAGCGCGGGATGGTTCCGTCCACCCACTCCAGTTCATGTATTGATTCAAGTTCGGGACGCGCGGGATTTATTCCCTTGTTTTCCGGCATTTGGCTGCGCAGGCTGAAAGAATGATTCAAGCGCTTCAAGCACGCATGAGCTCCAACGGCAATCCCGACGTGCTGGTGATCGGCGCGGGTGTGTTCGGGCTGTGGGCGGCGCGCCGTGCCATCAAGGCCGGCAAAAGCGTGCTGGTGGTCGACAAGCGAAAGGCGGGGGCAGGGGCTTCCGGTGGCTTTCTCGGGGCGCTGATGCCGCACATGCCGGATCGCTGGAACGCGAAAAAGCAAGCCCAGTTCGAGGCGCTGACCGGGCTCGAAACAGCCATCCGCTTGCTTGAAGCGGACACTGGATTGGATTGCGGCTATCGGCGCTGCGGGCGGCTGATGCCGATCACCAACGAGCGCACGCGGTCCATCGTCGAAGCACGCATGGAGGGCGCGAAGCAGCACTGGCCCGGCTTTGCGATGAGTCTGCTCGATCCGCCCTTTACCGGAACATTGGCCGATGGATGGCTGGCAGCGGATGTCGCGCCATTCGGTGCGCAGCACGACAGTCTTTCCGCGCGGATCGATCCGCGTGCGTTGGTGGCGGCCCTTGCCTCATTCGTGCGGGCGCATGGCGAGTTGCGCGAGGGTGTCGAGGTGGTGCGGCTGGAGCCGGGCAGGGCCGTGCTGGCGGACGGATCGCTGATTGCGGCAGGGGAGATCGTGGTCGCCAATGGCTGGGAGGCATATTGCCTGTTGCAGCCGCATATGGGCGTGATGACAGAAGGTGCGCCGATCGGACGCGGGGTAAAGGGGCAGGCGATGCTGCTCGCCTTCGATCACGGCGACGAGCGGCCCATCCTCTACCACGACGGGGCTTACGTGGTGCCGCAGGCCGGCAACCGCGTGGCGATCGGCTCGTCTACGGTCGAGAACTGGAGCGGCGAGCCGGACTGGTTCGACCCCGCCGATGTTGTCTTTGCGGAAAAGGCGCTGGCGCTTGCGCCAGTGCTTGCAGGCGCGCCGGTAATCGAGCGCTGGGCCGGCGTGCGGCCGCGAAACATGCTTGATGCCAAAGGACACGGAAGCGTGGTTCGGGCCGGTGCCGGGGCTGGAGAGTGTCAGCGCGCGCATTGGCGGCTTCAAGACCGGCTTGGCGATGGCATGGAGGAGTTGATTGGGTAACCTGCAGAAATACCCACATCAAAAGATGCTGGTGATCGAGATCGACTACCATGCCTGGGTGGTACCCTGTGTACAGGATAGCGGGATTGCTTTCCTGAAAACGATGTAATCCAAGCCGACAGTATACGGCGATCTATTTGCGAGGTGGTCATGATGGTTGAAGCGAAGAGAGCGCGGAGCGGGGTTCTACCGGAATTCGCCAACGAGGAAAAACGGCAGGGCATCCTCCTGTCTCAAGCACGGAAATGGAAGCCTGGAGAACGTCGGGCGAAAAAGCTCTCGATACCAAACGCGGGCGCATATCCATCATGGTGCGCGAGCTCGATCTCGAAAAGCTGAAGGCCAAGGCGGAAAAGCTCGGCATGCCTTACCAGACGCTGATCAACTCGATCCTGCACCAATATGCCGAAGCGGATTGAGCCAAGGACCGCCGGTTGATCCGCCCGGCAATGTCGCTGCGGGACAAGTGACGTTTCGCCTGTTCACCGATAGTCTGCGCCAGACAAGCATCCATTCACGAGGCAAAATCCATGTCGAAATTCCCCGAGCACGCCCGGGTCGTCATCGTCGGGCTCGGCGGCATCGTGGGCGCGTCGCGTCGCCCATCACCTGATCGAGCGCGGCTGGGACGACATCGTCGGCATCGACAAGTCGCGGCATCCCGACCGACATCGGCTCGACGGCGCATGCCTCCGACTTCTGCTACACGACCAGCCACGACTTCCTGTCGTGCTGGACGACGCTCTACTCGATCGATTTCTACGAGAAGATGGGCCATTACGCCCGCATCGGCGGCCTCGAGGTCGCCCGCGTCGGCGACGACGCCCGCATGGACGAGATCAAGCGCAAGGTCGCCTCGGCCAAGGCGTTCGGCACGCGCGCCCGGCTGATCGAGCCGGCCGAGATCAAGGAAAAGTTCCCGCTGATCGAGGAGGCGCTGGTGCAGGGCGGCCTGTGGGATCCCGATGCCGGCCTGGTCATCCCGCGCTCGCAGACGGTCGCGGGCAAGCTGGTCGACAGGGCGTCGCAAGCCGGCAAGCTGCAAGGCCTTCGCCAACACGCCGGCCACGTCGCTGGTGATCGAGGACGGCCGCATCAAGGGCGTGGTGACCGACCGCGGCACGATCATGGCCGACTATGTGGTCGTCTGCGCCGGCCTGTGGGGCCGGCTGATCGCCGACATGGCGGGCGAGGACCTGCCGGTCATGCCGGTCGACCATCCGCTGACCTTCTTCGGCCCCTACAACGAGTTCGCCGGCACCGGCAAGGAGATCGGCTGGCCGCTGCTGCGCGACCAGGGCAATTCGGCCTATATGCGCGACACCGGCGATCCCGACGACCGCCGAAGGCGGCATGATCGAGTGGGGCTATTACGAGGAGAAGAATCCGCGCCTCTTGCCATCCGCGCGACATCCTCGAAAAGGACGCAGGCCCGGCTGTCGCCCTCGCAGCGCGACCTCGACATGGAGCAGATCATCGAGCCGCTGGAGCGGGCCATCGAGCTGACGCCGATCCTGGGCGAGCTCGGCTACAACGAGAAGCCATTCGTTCAACGGCCTGCTGCAGGTGACCGCCGACGGCGGGCCGTCCATCGGCGAGAGCCAGAAGGTGCGGGGCCTCTGGTATGCGGTCGCGCATCTGGGTCAAGGACGGCCCGGGCATGGGCAAGCTCATCGCCGACTGGATGACCGACGGGCGCACCGAGATCGACCACGCCAAGCATCGACTACGCGCGCTTCTATCCGCACCAGCTGGAGGAGAAGTTCATCGAGGGCGCGCTGCACCGAGGCGGCGCAGAAGGTCTACAATCCGGCGGTGCATCCGCGCGAGCCCTATCGCGACCGGCCGCAACATCAGGCGCTCGCCGTTCTACGAGCGCGAGAAGGAACTCGGCGGCTATTTCATGGAGCTGGGCGGCTGGGAGCGCGCGCATGGCTATGCCGCCAACGAGCACCTGCTGGAGAAGTACGGCAACCGCGTGCCGGTGCGCGAGAACGAGTGGGACAACCGCCATTTCTGGCGCGTCTCCAATGCCGAGCATCTCGCGATGAGCGAGGATTGCGGCATCGTCAACCTGTCGCACTTCTACATGTGTCGACGTCGAGGGTCCGGACCATGTCGAGCTGATGGAATGGCTGTGCGCGGCGAAGATCGGCGGCGACGCCAATATCGGCAAGGGCATCTACACGCACTTCCTCGACGACGAGGGCATGGTGCGCGCCGACTTCACCGTCATCCGCATGGCCGACCGCTGCCGCGTGATCGACGGCGCCGATGCCGGCCCGCGCGACTTCCACTACATGCAGCGCGTCGGCGCAGGACAAAGGCTTCGACGTCACGATCACGGACGTCACGCGAGAAATACGTCACCATCGGCATCTGGGGTCCGAATGCGCGCGCGACGCTGCAGAAGGTGGTCGAGGACCCGGACGGGCTTGTCGCCGGAGAACTTCCCCTTCGCGGCGATCAAGCAGATCCGGATCGCCGGCAAGAACGTCACGGCCTTCCGCATCTCCTATGTCGGCGAGCAGGGCTGGGAACTGCACATGGCCTATGAGGACGGCGCTGGCCGTCTGGGACGCGCTGCGCTCCACCGGCGTCATGGCGTTCGGCGTCGAGACCTATGCCAACACGCCGCCGCATGGAAAAGAGCCTGCGGCTGCAGAACGCCGACCTGCTGACCGAGTACAATCTGCTCGAGGCCGATCTCGCCCGCCCGAAGGTCAAGGAGGCCGACTTCCGCGGCAAGGCGCAAGCATCTCGAATACCGCGCGCGCGACGCACCAGCCGGCGATGCTGTGCACGCTGGTGATGACCGACAACATCGATGGCAAGGGCGTCGCCCGCTATCCGGTCGGCACCTGCCCGATCCTCGATCCGGAGACCGGCGAGACGCTGGTCGACGAGCTCGGCCGGCGCTCCTTCACGACCTCGATCGCCTATCGGCCCGACGCATCGGCAAGAACATCGCGCTCGCCTATCTGCCGCTGAGCATTGCCAGGAGGGCCGGCAAGCTGGAGGTCGAGTATTTCGGCGAGACCTATCCGGTCGAGGTCGCCGGCGTCGGCTACAAGCCGCTTTACGATCCGGAGAACCTCAAGCCGCGCAGCTGAGCCGATTGGTGGTTGAACTGCGACCTCCGCGACCGTAGCTTGCCGGACATGAGTTCGGCGAGCATGATCCCCAAAAGCTTCCGCATGGCGATCCTCGCCGCGCTGCTGGCGATGCCTGCGTTCGCGACGGCGCAGGATAATACGCCGGAGCGCACGGTGCAGGCGCGGGCTGCAATCGACGCCGCCGCCTGGGAAGAAATCGAGCCCGGCCTGTCGCTTTTGCGCGCCAGCAGTTCCGGCAATTTGACGATCACCGCCTTCAAGGTCGATGAAAAACTGTTCCGCTTTGACGTGGCGGTACAGGAAAAGCCCGATGGCGAGCGCGTCGATACCTTCGGACCGCGCGGCGAAGCGCTGGTGGCGGTTAACGGAGGATTCTTTGGCGAGCGGGAAAGCGGCAAGGGGCTCTATTCGGTGGGCCTGCTGCGCCTCAAGGGCAAGGCGCGCTCGCCGCGATGGAAAAGCACCGGCGGCTTCATTCTCTTTGGCGATGAACGCATCGCGATAATGCCCAGCCGGGAAGATGTGCCGGACAGCCCTGCGACCATCCTCCAGTCCAAGCCGCTGATGATCGAGCCCGGCGGCAAGTGGGCGATGAACACCAACCAGGCGCTTTGGCGGCCGCGCACCCTGCTTTGCACCGTAAAGAACGGGGAGGCGGTGCTGCTTGTGCTTTCGGGCAGCGGCATGAGCCTTTACGAGGCGGGATGGCTGATGCGGAAGCCAGAAGAGGGCGGCTATTTCGGCTGCGACGCGGCGATTGCACTGGATGGCGGCGGCTCGACGCAGTTGTGGGTTGAAGACCGTGAGGACCTTTGGGTGGAGGGGGAAACGGCCGTTCACAACGCCCTGTTGGTCAAGCGGCGCTGACCGCCTCGCGGCGAAGTGATTTTGCCGCGCTTTTGTTTTGATATCGAATGGCGTCTGGGGGAAGCGATCAGGAGGACTGTCGATGCCTCGTGTGCTGCCTGCAATGTTTGCAAGTTTCGTCTTCTTGCTCGGCACCCTGGGCGCAGCCAAGGCACAGGAGGGCGTGGACCTGGAACTGGTTCTGGCCGTTGACGTGTCGCGTTCGATGGATTTCGGCGAACAGCAGTTGCAACGCGAGGGCTATACGCAGGCGTTCCGCTCATCAGAAGTCATCGATGCGATCACCGGCGGCCTCAACGGGCGCATAGCCGTCACCTATCTTGAGTGGGCGGGCAGCGGCATACAGCGCGTGGTGCTGCCGTGGACCATCATCAGCGATGCGGCATCGGCGAACCGGTTCGCGGACGCCCTCGCCATGCAGACACCGCAGCGGCTCAGCCGGACTTCGATATCGGGCGCGATCATGGCCGCGGGAGCGCTTTTTGGCACCAGCGGTTATCCTGCGACGCGCCGCGTGATCGATGTTTCCGGCGACGGCCCGAACAACCAGGGCATGCCGGTGACGCTCGCGAGAGACGAATGGGTGCGCAAGGGCGTGGTGATCAACGGGCTGCCGTTGATGATCGGCGCCAACACCTATGGCTTCGGCATCGACAACCTGGATGCCTATTATCGTGACTGCGTCATAGGCGGGCCGGGTTCTTTCGTTCTTCCGGTCTTTACCTGGGAAGAATTTCCGCAGGCCGTGCGCCGCAAGATGGTGCTGGAGATTTCCGCCTCGCCGCCTAAACGACCGTTGCTTCAACTGGCTCAGGCCCAGGCGGGCGAAGCCGACTGTCTTGCCGGAGAGAAAATCTGGGAACGGCGAATGCGTGAACTGGAGTGGCAGTGAACCGCGCTCAACCGCGTTCCTGCAGCGGCGACTTGCCGTACATCTCGCGGTAGCACTTGGAAAAGTGCGAGGCCGAGACGAAGCCGCAGGCGATCGCCACGTCGACCACCGGAATGGTCGATTGCATCAGCAGGTGCCGCGCGCGGTCGAGCCGGACTTCGAGGTAATAGCGCGCCGGCGAGCGGCCCATGTGGCCCTGGAACAGGCGCTCGATCTGGCGGCGCGACAGGCCGACATAGCCGCGCGATGTCGACCAGCGGCAGCGGCTCGGCGATGTTGGCTTCCATGAACTCGATGATCGACAGCACCTTGGCGTTCTGCACGCCGAGGCGGGCGCGCAGCGGCAGGCGCTGGCGATCGTGCGGGTTGCGCACGCGGTCGGTCAGCGCCTGTTCGCAGACGCGGTTGACCAGTTCCTCGTCGTGATCCTCGCCGATCAGCGACAGCATCATGTCGAGCGCGGCGGTGCCGCCGGCGCAGGTCCAGATGTTGCCGTCCTTCTCGTAAAGATCGGCATAGACATCGGCGGTCGGGAAGCGCTCGGTGAAGCCGGGAAGGTTTTCCCAATGGATGGCGCAGCGCTTGCCGTTGAGCAGGCCCGCCGCGGCCAGCAGATACGCGGCGGTGCACAGACCACCCACGGTGACGCCGGAATTGCGGCTCTCGCGCAAGAATGCGTAGAGCGACTTGTTCTCGTAGCGCTCTACAAAGACGCCCGAGCACAGGAACATCATGGAGGGACGCGAGGAGGTCGCAAGGTTGTGGCGTTCGCGCTCCAGCGAGGAGACGGCATTGACGGTGACGCCATTGGAAGCGACAACCGGCGCGCCATCCATGGAGGCGAGCCGCCACGAATAGAAATCGCGTCCCATCATCCGGTTTGCGAGGCGGAGCGGTTCGATCGCCGTGGTAAAGGCGATCATGGAAAATTCCGGAACCAGGAAGAAAACCACTGAGCGGTGGTCGACGGCGCTCATGACAAAACCCCTGCCGGAAATGTGTCCGGCCCTATTCTGATTGCGACATAGAGAAAAATGGTTTGACTGGCAAGCGGCAAAACGGGGATTTGCGGTAAAACAGTTGACCCCAACGGGTTTGCGGACCGGAGCTTGCGCAATGTGCCTGATCGAAGCGACACATTTCAAAGGCGAGATGCCTAGAGGCTTGCGCGCTGGCGACGAACGCTTCTTCGAGGATCATGCGCGCTACGACCTGCCTTCGATCTGGACGGTGCAGCTGCACGACATCGTGTTCAACGAGGCGGGCGAGCTGTTCGATGCGCAGGGCGTGCTGGAGGCGAGTTTCCTGTCGCCGCGCCATCTTGCCCGCGACATTCCCCGCTTCGCGCGGCGGCACCGCCTGGCATGGGCCGATCCGGCGCCTCTGCCCGGCGCCTATCTGTGGATCACCGACCGCATGAGCCACAATTACTATCACTGGATCTGCGATTGCCTGCCGCGCCTGGAAGCATGGCTGCTGAAGCACGGCGAGGCCGATTTGCTGTTGCCGCGCCGTGTGATGGCGCAGCCCTTCGTAACGGACAGCTTGCAGGCCTACCCGCAAGTGCGCCTGACCGCCCAGCCGGACGGATTTTCGGCACGCGTCGATCAACTGACGCTGCCGGATCGCGCGAGCGCGGAGGGCTATCAACATCCGGTGCTGGCGGCGAAAGTGGGGGCGCGGATGCGCGCTCATTTTGCCTTGGATGTCATGCAAGGCGGCGACCGGCTCTATGTGAGCCGCGCGCATTCGCGCTTCCGGCGGCTGGCGAACGAGGAGGAGGTGCTGCCGGTTCTGCAGCGGCACGGCTTCACGCGCGTGCATCTGGAGCGCATGCGATTTGGCGAGCAGGTTCGGCTGCTTGCCGGTGCGCGCGCGCTATGCGGGCCGCATGGCGCGGGCTTGACCAACATGGCGTTCATGCACCCGGGCGCGGTGGTGGAGTTGCGGCAGATGGGCGGCACGCCAAACTGCTTCTTCACGCTCGCGAATGTCGGCGGGCACGCCTATGTTCCGGTCGCCTGCGAAGCGGACGTGGAGGGGATGCCGGTGCATACCGCCGACATTGTAGCCAGTCCCGGCGAACTGGAGCATGTGCTGGCTGGTTCATGAAAACGAAAACCCCGCCATTGGCGGGGTCTTGGTAATCGTTGCGCGCCGGCGAACCAGCGGCGGATGTATCAGAGGCTGACGCCGGTGAGGCGAAGCGACTGCATCGAACCGACTTCACCCGGCATCGACTTTGCGAGGCGGCGGCGTGCGAATTCGGTATTGAGATTCACGCTCTTGCGCGCGAACAGGGCTGCAAACTTCTTCATGACGATCTCCATGCGTTCGGTGTCTACACGGAGCGGCCTTTGACCATTGCCATGTGTCCGGATTGTGTTGCGGTTTCCCGAAACGTTGCCCCGGACAAGGATAATTTGGGGCGGCTCTTACATTGACGGATATAGTATTGTGCACCGCAAAAAAACAAGATGAAAACGACGCCGGGCACAAATATTTGCGACATCCGCAATTTTGTCGCAGCCGGCCAGCGCCAAACCGCCCGACAGAGCCAAGTCATTCATGTTTCATTAACTTTTTGGGAAAGGCCGAATACCGGCTGCCACAGCGGAGGGGACAAGGCCTCCTGATTGCGACGCAACTTGAGAGGATTTCATGAACCGGGCCCGAAGCGCTGTTGCGCCGTTCAAGCGGGCCCGGCTCGTTTGGCGGGCATCAATATTCGATCGTATGCTTGCGATCATGCGCACCGGGCCAGCCGATGTCCTTCAACAGATGCGGAGGCAATTCGGAGATTGCCGCGATCGTGCGGCGCTCACGGTTGCGGCGCGACAGTTCGTGCCAGGCTAGAACGATCTTTTCAGGGAAGCGCATTTTGTTTCTCCTCGGCGCTGGTGTTTCTACGCACCACATATGATCTCCGGCCTTGATTTCAGACAATCGAAATGATATGATCGCACCAGTCAGGAAAATTGAATTCAGTCTGGACAAGCGCCATGAATGTTTCGCTCAATCATCCGTTCCCGCTGCTCGATCTCGACGTGCTGCGCACCTTCGTGGCGATTGCCGACACCGGCAGTTTCGCCGCGGCGGCGGAGGCGGTTTACCGCACGCCCTCGGCAGTTTCGATGCAGATCAAGAAGCTCGAAGACATGCTCGGCCGCGCGGTGTTCATCCGCGATTCGCGCTCCGTGAAGCTGACCCGCGACGGCGAGGTTCTGCTCGAGCATGGCCGCCGCCTCCTGGCGCTCAATCGCGAACTGGTGGCGAAGTTTCGTGCGCCCGACATTGCCGGCGAAGTTCGGCTGGGCGCTCCCGACGATGCGGCCGAACGTTTCCTTCCCACAATGCTGAGCCGTTTTGGCGAGAGCCATGCCGGCGTCACGGTCAATGTCATCGTCGAGAACAGCAATCCGCTGATAGAGCGCGTGCGGCGCAAGAATGTAGACATCGCGCTCGTCACCTGCTCGCCGATGCATCCGGGGTCCGAGAATGCCGAGGTGCTGCTGCGCGAGCGGCTGGTGTGGGCAATCCGCAAGGGCGGCGTGGCGGCGGAAAAGACGCCGCTGCCAGTCTCCGTGTGGGAGGAGGGTTGCATCTGGCGCAAGGCGGGCCTGGAAGGCCTGGAGCGGCAGGGCCGCCCGTACCGCATCGCGTTCCACAGCGCCTATATTTCGGGCCAGCGCGCCGCGATCCTCGCCGACCTTGCTGTCGCCCCGCTGCCGGTTTCCTCGCTGACGGGCGAGATCATCGAGGCTGGTCCGGAATTCGGCCTGCCGCCTCTGCCGGAATACACGCTGGGAATGATCGTTGCAGAGGATGCGAGCGCGCCGGTGCAAGCCGCCGCGGACCATCTGCGCGCAAGCTTCGGCGTGCGGTGAGGGTGTCAGCCTTCCCTTCCGCTCCGCCGCGGAATATCGTGCCTGCAAACAACCAGACGGGAAGACCATCATGACTGCCCACTCTTTGCCCGAGCGGCGCGCCGCAGCCATTTCGCGCGGCGTCGGCATCACGACGCAGATCTATGCCGAGCGCGCCGAAAACGCCGAGGTCTGGGACATCGAGGGCAACCGCTATATCGACTTCGCGGCCGGCATCGCGGTGGTCAACACCGGCCATCGCCACCCCAAGGTGATGGCGGCGGTGCGCGACCAGCTCGACCGCTTCACCCACACCTGCCATCAGGTCGTGCCCTATGAGAACTACATCCGCTGGCCGAGCGGCTGAACGCAGCTGGTGCCCGGCAATTTCCCGAAGAAGACCATCTTCGTGACCACCGGCGCCGAGGCGGTGGAGAACGCGGTCAAGATCGCGCGCATCGCCACCGGCCGCTCGGCGGTCATCGCCTTTGGCGGCGGCTTCCACGGCCGCACCTTCATGGGCATGGCGCTGACCGGCAAGGTGGAGCCCTACAAGAACGGCTTCGGGCCGATGCCGGGCGATGTCTACCACGTGCCCTTCCCGATCGACCTGCACGGCATCACCGTGGACGAGGCGATTGCCGGCGCTCGACAAGCTGTTCAAGGCCGACCTCGACCCGGCGCCGCGTCGCCGCGATCATCTTCGAACCGGTGCAGGGCGAGGGCGGCTTCTACCACGCGCCGCGCGACTCTGGTGCAGCCGCGTCCGCAAGATCTGCGACGAGCATGGCATCGTGCTGATCGCCGACGAGGTGCAGACCGGCTTTGCCCGCACCGGCAAGCTGTTCGCGATGGAGCATTACGGCGTCGCCGCCGACCTCATCACGATGGCCAAGGGCCTTGGCGGCGGCTTGCCGCTCGCCGCCGTGACCGGCACGCGCCGAGATCATGGACGCGCCCAATCCCGGCGGTCTCGGCGGCACCTATGGCGGCAACCCGCTGGGCATCGCCGCGGCCAATGCCGTGCTCGACGTGATCGAGGAGGAAGAGCTGTGCGAGCGCGCCAACGAGCTCGGCAACCGGCTGAAGCAGCGGCTGCAGGCGATGCGCGTCGACGATGCCCGAGATCGTCGACATCCGCGGCCCCGGCTTCATGATCGCGGTGGAATTCAACGTCGCCGGCACGCACGAGCCGGACGCCGGCCTTACCGGCCGCGTGCGGGAGGAGGCGCTGAAGCGCGGGCTGATCCTGCTGACCTGCGGCGTCTATGGCAACGTCATCCGCTTCCTGGCGCCGATCACCATCGGCGACGAGACGTTCAACGAAGCGCTGGGGATCTTGGAGCAGTCGATGGTGGCGGCGCGGGGGTGACGTAGCACCCTGAAATTTCAGGTTGTTGTTTCAAGCCCTTCGATATTGTAATTTCAATTCGAAACGTTGGCGCAAGTTGATGATCGGGGAGCGAAATGAAAATTAAAAGTCGACAAAGTCGGAAAAGGAGCTCATCCAAATGAGCTTGCTTGTGGCTGTTCGAACAGCAAGCTGGCGAAGAACGGCTTTTTGTTCACAATCGCTCAATTAAGAGAAAATAACACCCTCGAAATCGGTTATCCTATACAGGAAATCGACGGACAGGTATCTTGTCGAACTTACCGCGCGAAACATTAAATGGATCTTGGCGCGTATGGGTTGCAATGGAGATGATTGCAGCCTGACTGATCGGGGGCTGCAATGATTCTTACTGACAGGGAGATCGAAGCTGCTCTTAGACACGGGAGCAATTGTAGTTGATCCTGCTCCTCAGCAAGTCCAGTTCAGTTCAACGAGCCTTGGATCTGACGCTCGACCGGATCATAACCATTTTCAATCGATCCGACGCCCGGATTGAACCTGACGATTGATCCGGCGGCAAAGGGCTTTAATCATGAAGAGGTGCTCTCCATCGATCAGCACCCAATTACGACATCGAACCCGCTGGTTACGACTTTCAGCCCAAGTCCATGATCCTGGCATGGACGACGGAGTACGTCGAATTGCCAAGCAACTCTCGATTGGCCGCAGGGTTGAAGGCAAGAGTTCACTGGCGAGGCTTGGCATCAGCGTTCACATTACCGGCACCACGATCCACGCGGGATTTGAAGGCCAGATCAGGCTGGAGATGTACAACTACAATCTCCATCCGATCCATCTCACGAAGCGGAATGAGAATATGCCAACTGATATTCGAGCAGACGCTCGGAACGCCAGTACGCGGCTATAGCGGCAGATTTGCGGGCCAAAAGGCAGCCACCCAAAACGGTTGATCAGAACCGCGTGATCACTGAAATCCCGGCGCCGGTGGCCTGGTCCATTTGCGCCAGGGCGAGCGGTGCGTCTTCGAGCGCTATCTCCTCGCCGACGAGACGGCGGGGGTCGATGCGGCCGGCAAGGATCATTTCCAGCATCGCGTCGTAGCGCCAGGCCTGCATGCCGTGCGTGCCGAAGACCTGCAGTTCATGCGCGATGACCTTGTTCATCGGGATGGAGGCGCGGGCATTCTCGCCCAGCATCAGGCCGATCTGTGCGTGGCGTCCGCGCCGCCGCAGGTTCGCGACCGAGTTGAAGCAGGTGACGGGGTGGCCGAGCGCATCGATGGAGACATGCGCGCCGCCACCGCTGATCTCCATCACGCGCGCGACGACATCGCCGCGTGCCGGCGTTGATCGTCGCGACCGCGCCAAGGCTCGGTCGCCAGCGCCAGCCGCTCGTCGTTGAGGTCGATGGCGATGACATTGGCCCCGGCGGCCGTTGCGATCATGACCGCCGACAGGCCGACGCCGCCGCAGCCATGGATCGCCACCCATTCGCCAGGCTGCACCCGCGCCTGGTCGACGAGCGCGCGAAAGGACGGTGGCGAAGCGGCAACCGAGGCTCGCCGCCGTCACGTAGTCGATGGCGTCGGGCAGGCGCACGAGGTTGGTGTCGGCGTAGTGGATGGCGACGTATTGCGGCGAAGGAGCCCCACGCGGTGAAGCCGGGCTGGAACTGGTCCGGGCAGACCTGCTGGTTGCCGGAGTGGCATTCGTGGCAATGGCCGCAGCCGCCGACGAAGGGCAGCGTCACGCGCTCGCCTTCGCGGAAGCGGGTCACGCCCTTGCCGACGGCCGCAACGGTTCCGGCAAGTTCGTGGCCGGGCACATGCGGCAGGCGGATATCGGGATCGTGGCCCATCCAGCCGTGGTGGTCGCTGCGGCAAAGGCCGGTGGCCTCGACCTTGATGACGACGCCACCGGGCGCGGGCGCGGGGTCCGGCAGCGTCTCGATGGTCGGCGTTTCGCGGAATTTTTCGTAATAGACCGCCTTCATCGGCTCACCGGCGGCGGCGGCGGCGACCGTCATCGCCCTCGGCCAGCACCTTGCGCTCCGGCAGCTTCACCTGCGGCGGCGAGCTTGGGGAAGGGGTCGACCTTGTTGGGCAGCGCCATGGCGTCGATGAACAGCTGCTGGAAGTCGCGGCTCCAGCGCCGTCTCGATCTTCTCGATGTTGGAGACCATGGTCTCGATCTCGCGGCGGTGGTCGCGGTTGAGCAGCGCCATCAGCGCGCCGGTGCCGGCGGCATTGCCGACGGCCTTGACCTCGTCGAGGTCGCAGTCGGGGATCAGGCCCAGCACCATGGCGTATTTCGGGTCGATGAAGGAGCCGAAGGCGCCGGCGAAGCGGATCGTGTCGACCGTCTCGACGCCCTGCTTCTCCATCAGCAGCTTGACGCCGGCATAGAGCGCCGCCTTGGCGAGCTGGATGGCGCGCACGTCGTTCTGCGTGACGGTGATGCGCTGGTTCGCCCTCGCTTGCAGCAGGTAGGAGAAGGTGCGGCCGTTGCTGACGATGCGCGGCGAGCGGGCCGCGAGCGCGCCGTCGATGACGCCGTCTTCCGAGATGATGCCGGCGAGATACATCTCGGCGACCACCTCGATGATGCGCCGAGCCGCAGATGCCGGTGACGCCGGTCGCCTGCACGGCTTCGTCGAAACCCGGCTCGTCCGACCACTGCTCGACGCCGATGACGCGGTATTTCGGCTCCAGCGTTTCGGGATCGATGCGCACGCGCTCGATCGCGCCGGGCGCGGCGCGCTGGCCGCCGGAGATTTCCGCGCCCTCGAAGGCCGGGCCGGTCGGCGAGGAGCGGCGACGATGCGCTGCGCGGTTGCCGAGCACGATCTCGGCATTGGTGCCGACATCGACCAGCAGCATCATCTCGTCCTGGCGGTACGGGCCTTCCGACAGCGTCGCGCCGGCCGCGTCCGCGCCGACATGGCCGGCGATGCAGGGCAGCATGTAGATGCGCGCGCCCGGCATTGGCCTTGATGCCGATCTCGGATGCGCCCAGCAGCTGCAGTGGCGCCGGAGACGGCCAGCGCGAACGGGCGCCGGCCGAGTTCGGTCGGGTCGATGCCGAGGAACAGGTGGTGCATGATCGGATTGCCGACGAAGACGCATGTCGAGCATGTCGTCGCGCGGCGACGCCGCCTTCCTCGCAGACCTTGCCGATCAGCCCGTTGATCGCCTCGCGCACGGCGTCGGTCATGGCGTCGCGGCCGTCCGGGTTCATCATCACGTAGGAGACGCGGCTCATCAGGTCTTCGCCGAAGCGGATCTGCGGGTTGGACGTGCCGGCCGAGGCGACGATGCGGCCCGACAGCAGCGAGACGAGATGCATGGCGATGGTCGTCGAGCCGATGTCGCAGGCGATGCCGTAGGCCTCGTTCTGCAGGCCCGGCCAGAGCGCGATGATGCGCGGCGCGATCCGACTTCGTCGTCGCGGTGGATGGCGGCGGTGACGCCCCAGTTCTCCTTGCGCAGGATCTTCTGCACCTGCGGCGATCAGGTGGAAGTCCGACCAGCAGGTCGAGCTTCTGCAGCCCCAGTCCTTCACCAGCATGACCTTCAGGCGGTCGAGATCGCCGAGCGGCTTGTGCATGTCGGGCTCGTCGACCTCGACGTAGCAGAGCTGCACGGCGGCATTGCGCTCGATGACGCGGTCGCTGGCGGCCTCTTGCGCACGACCTGCGGCGTTGACGACGGTGTCCTGCGGCACGTCGATGACGAGGTCGCCCAGGATCGTGCGCCGAGCAGGAGAGGCGGCGGCTCTCGGGCAGTCTCGCGCACCTTGGCGTAGCGCTCTTCCTTGGCGCCGCGTTCGGCGAGATGTGGTCGTTGGAGGAGACGATCTTGTGCTTGGCGAAATTGCCTTCCTGCACCTCGACCTGGCAGCGCCCGCAGGTCGCGCGCCCGCCGCACACGCTCTCGACATAGACGCCGAGCTGGCGCGCGGCGTCGAGCACCGGCGTGCCGACGGGAAAGCGCCCGCGCTTGCCGGACGGCATGAACAGGACGAGCGGGTCGCGGCTGGCGTTCATTTCGTCTTCTTGCTCTTGTGATTGGCGCGCACGCGCTTCGACAGCGGCTTCAGCGCCGCATTGGCGATGCCCTCGGCCGACTTGTGCGCACTCGTATGCCGGCCAAGGCCGGCTTCCATGGATTGGCGCGCCAATTCCATCCAGATCGCGGTGCCCGATTCCAGCGCAGCGAAGCCCTTTTCCATGGCAAAGCCGTGCAGCGACATTGCGGCACCCAAAGGCGTGTCGCGCGACATCTGCGCCATGCGCTTGCCGATCACGAATGGGCTCAGCGCCAGGATTTCGGTGGCATGGGCCGCCGAGTCAGCGGCTTTATTCGTTTTCGAGCGCGCCTGCCACGATCAGCCCTGCGAACGCTGGGCGCGTCCGCCCGCGCCCCTGCGGCCACGTGCGCCGGCAAGGGCCGCGTCCGGGTCGCGGTTGAATGCGATCCACGCCGCGCCGCCCGCATCCTGGTTCAGCAGGAAATTGGCGGCGCGAATGGCTTCCATCTCCTTGCCGGGGCGCGACTTGGTGGAGCCGAGGCCGAAGAGCTTGACGAAGGTCTCGTCGTCCATGTCCGGCGGCAGGACAATGCCGGCCGCTTCAACCTCCGCCCGCTTCTCGGCGATCTTCTTGGCGCCGACGGGCAGGGAAACCGGGTTCATGATCGCGCTGGTCATGCCGGCGCCGATAAGCCATCGGGAGGAAGGCGGCGTTGATGCCGTGGCGGTGCGGCAGGCCGAAGGAGATGTTGGACAGCGCCGCAGGTGGTGTTGACCTCCAGCTCCTCGCGCAGGCGGCGCACCAGCGCGAAGACCTGGCGGCCGGCGTCGCCCATCGCGCCGATCGGCATGACCAGCGGGTCGACGACGATGTCGTGCGCGGGAATGCCGAAATCGGCGGCGCGCTGGACGATCTTCTTGGCGACCGCGAAGCGCACGTCCGGGTCTATCGGAAATGCCGGTCTCGTCGTTGGAGATGGCGACGACCGGCACGTTGTATTTCTTGACCAGCGGCAGGATCGCTTCGAGCTTCTCTTCCTCGCCGGTGACGGAGTTGACCAGCGGGCGGCCCTTGGCGACCTTCAGCGCCGGCTTCGAGCGCGCCGGGCACGGACGAGTCGATCGCACAGCGGCACGTCGACGACGGCCTGCACGATCTCGATCAGCTGTCGGCATGAGCATGGGCTCGACGAAGTTGTTGTCGGCGTAGCGCGGGTCCGCGGCCATCTTGCCGGAGAACACCGCGCCCGAATTGACGTCGAGCATGGTCGCGCCGGCTCGACCTGCTCAATCGCGTCCCTGATGACCCGTCGAGAAATTGCCCGCGTTCCATCTCCTCGGCGAGGTTCTTGCGGCCGGTCGGGTTGATCCGCTCGCCGATCACGCAGAAGGGCTGGTCGAAGCCGATGACGATTTCTCTGGTGGCCGAGGCGACGATCGTACGGGTCATGCAGGGTTCTCCGGATGTGTGAGCGACGATATAAAGAGTTCTTTATATCGTTATGTAGTTTGTTTCAAGTGACTGGTCATGAGCAGACGGCGCGGTCGACCATGTCTCCTGCGGCGATAATCGCCTCGTCGTGCAGCAGTGCGTCCAGCCGCTCGACGACCGCTGGCCTCGTCGCGACGGGCTTCGCGCTGCCACGGCCGGCGGCCCTTCAGCACGCCCGATTCGTCGACGATTTCGGCGACATATTCTTCCTGGCGGTAGGCCATGACATGCACGCCGGAGACGCCGGCGATTTCCTTCACCTCGTTGATGATGTCGATGCAGAGCCGCTTGCCTTCGTCCTTCTGGTCCTGGCGCGCCTTCGAGGCGCGCGATGATCGCATCGGGAATGTGGATGCCCGGCACGTTGGAGCGGATCCAGCGGGCTGTGCGCGCCGAGGCGAGCGGGCCGACGCCGACGAGGATGAAGCACTTTTCGTGCAGGCCGAGGTCGCGCACCCGCTTCATGAACTCTGCGGAACATCGGCACGTCGAAGCAGTACTGGCTCTGCACGAATTGCGCGCCGGCGCGCGATCTTCTTGCCGAGGTGGATCGGGCGGAAATCGAAGGGCGGCGCGAACGGGTTGATCGCCGCGCCGAGGAAGACCTGCGGCGGCGTGGTGAGCTTGCGGCCCGAGAGGAACTTCGCCGTCGTCGCGCATGATGCGGATGGTCTCGAGCAGCGACATGGAATCGAGGTCGAAGACGGGCTTGGCGCCGGGCTGGTCGCCCGCCTGCACGCCGTCGCCGGTGAGGCACAGGATGTTGTGCACGCCCATCGCCGACGCGCCGAGCACGTCGCCCTGGATGGCGATGCGGTTCTTGTCGCGGCAGGCGATCTGCATGATCGGCGCATAGCCCATGCGGGTCAGCAGCGCGCAGATGCCGACCGACGACATGTGGCAGTTGGCGCCGGAGGCATCGACGGCGTTGATGCCGTCGACCCAGCCGTCGAAGATCGCGCGCGCGTTCGTAGACGTCCTCGGATTGGCGCTGTCGGGCGGGTTGAGCTCGGCCGTCACCGCGAATTCGCCGCGCCGCAGCACGCGCTCCAGCCGGCCGCGCGAGGAATGGCCGGGCAGCGGATCGAGCGGCAGGTCGAGCCGGGTCGGATTCTCGTCGGCTGGATGTCGATCGCATCATGGCGGCGGCTCCCTGCTGGCGTTTCTCGCGCGGCGGCACTGCGCGTACGCGCAGCCAGGCCGAGGTTTCGCGCAGCGACTGGTCGACCGGCTTCTGCACGTTCGAGGATCGTGTCGCCCTCGACCATGTTGCGCGAGCCTTCCCAGGCCTTGACCCAGACGCAGGGCATGTCGGCGATCGACCTCGCAATTGCCGTTGGCGCGCACGCCGCCGCAGGGGCCGTTGCGCAATTGCTTGGGGCAGTTCATCGGGCAGGACATGCCGGTGGACGACAGGACGCACTGGCCGCACATGCGGCAGTCGAACAGCACGCCCTTGACGCCGCGCTCGAGCGCAGCGACGGGCCGCTCCAGCCGGTCATGCCGATCCGCTCCATCAGCGGGTGCGGCGGACAGCAGGGTCTTTGTCGAACAGGGCATAGAACGATTCGAGCATCCGCGAATTGCGAATCGACCAGTATTTCAGCCGTGAAGGTGCGGCGGCGGCGGCCGTCGGCGGCGAAACTGCACCGGGCCTGTCTCGGGCTTTGGCGGGGCGGGCTTCTTCGCCGCCGGGGCGGGCGCCGGGTCTTGACAGGCGTGTCAAGCATCGTCCTTGCCTCCGGCCTTGGCGAGGGCGACCAGCCTTTCCTGCGGCCACTGCGCCTCGATCTGCGGCGAAAGCCTTGTCCGCCTCGGCTTCGAGGTCGTCGCGAGACCTCGACGGGATCGGCCTTGCGCCATTCGGCCAGGTAGGCGTCGGTCTCCGCCGCGCCGGAGCGCATGGCGGCCATGTCGATCGCCTCGGTGAAGCGCAGCGGCAGTTCGCGCTTGGCGCTCTTGCGGCCCGACTTGACGATCACCTGCGCGGGGATGTCGCGCCAATGGACAATGATGAGCTGCGCCAATGCAATTTCTCCGGAGCCTGTCTTCGCAGCGACATTGTTCGGATTGCGTGGATGGCGCTACGCCGCCCGCGACAGGCGAATGGACAAAAGCGACGGCGCGGCAAAGAGGCTAAGCGAGATAGCGCACCAGAACGGTGCTTTCGAAGGCGAAAACCGGCTGGCCCTTCTGGTTGGTGCCGGCATTGCGGCAGCGCATCACATGCCAGCCGGGGCGAGAGGCGGAAGCGCGACACTCGATGGTCTCGCTGATGTAGGCTATCTCGTCGCCGGCATAGACCGGGCGTATCCACTTCAGGTTCTTGTAGCCGGGCGAGGGGCCGTATTCGACCTTTCCGAGGCCGTCGCGCTCCAGTTCGGCCAGCATTTGCGTGGTGCGGTCGCGCTGCTTGCGCATCCAGATCGCGGCGGTATGCCAACCCGATGCGCACAATCCGCCAAGCACGCTCTTGCGGGCGGCTTCCTCATCCAGGTGAAAGATCTGCGGGTCGTATTTGCGCGCGAAAGCCATGATCTCGTCGGCGGTGAAGACGTGGCTGCCGAGCTGCTCGACATGGCCCACGGTGAAGATCGGCGGCAGGCTCATGCGGCTTCTCCTGAGCTGCGCGGACGGAACATGATGGGATTGACGACCGTCATCACCTTGTTGCCGTCGTCCTTGAACAGCTCGAAGCGGAAGTGAATGATGCCGATGTCCGGGCGGCTCGCCGACAGGCGCTTTGAAACGATGGTCGCGCGCCCCGTGAGCGTGTCGCCCGCATGAACCGGCGCGAGCCACTGGCATTCGTCAATGCCGGGCGAGCCCTGGCCGGAGCTGTCGAGCAGGAAGGTGTCGCACATCATGCGCATCAGTATGGCGCAGGTGTGCCAGCCCGATGCCGACAGCCGGCCGAGCATCGAGGCCTTGCCGCCTTCCTCGCTCAGGTGGAAGGGCGCCGGGTCGAACTGGCTTGCAAAGTCGATGATTTCCTCTGCCGTGACCGTTTGCGAGCCGAGGTCGATTTCCTCGCCTTGCGTGAAATCGTCGAAATAGCGGAATGTCATGAAAGGGAATTCTCCAACTGCACGGCGAAGATGGAGGGCCGCGGCGGTTTTTGTCAACGCCTCGCCAGGGCCCGTCAAAGCTGTCGCAACGGCATGGCCGCTGGGCAACATGGTTAACCAAACCTTTACGATTTACAGTCCGATACTTGGAAATCAGCTGATTTGGTGTAGTGTCTGCCGCCAAGCCGACCCGGGGATTTCGAGGGATCGGCAGCGTCGGGTGAGGAATGCATTTGTTCCGCAAAGCGCTGAAGACAGCGGCTGCCGCGTCCATGATCGTGGGCGTCATGGCGGTTGCGAGCGGTTGCGTGCAACGTCCGCAGGAAGCAGCGGTCATCCGGACCCTGCAGCCGATGGAGGCAATCGACGCCAACGCGACGGCTCAGCAGGTCATGGCGCGCTCGGCCATTGGCACGGCAACCGACGACGACGGCGTCCACACCGTGCTGGCGCTTTCGGCGGGCGGCTCGGATGGCGCATATGGCGCGGGCGTTCTCAATGGCTGGACCCAAACGGGCAAGCGGCCAAACTTCGACGTGGTAACCGGCGTGTCCACGGGAGCGCTGATGGCGGTGCTGGCGTTCCTTGGCCCGGAATATGACGACAAGCTCGAGGATTTCTATACCAAGCAGACCAATGACAAGATCTACAAGAAGCGCGGCCTCGACGGCGTCTTTGGGGATTCGCTGTACGACAACGGCCCGCTCAAGGCGCAGATCGAAGCCTTCGTGACGCCCGATATCCTCAAGCTGATCGCGGCCGAGCATGCCAAGGGCAGGCGGCTATACGTGGGCACCACGAACCTCGACGCGGGCGACTTCGTAATCTGGGACATGGGCGAGATCGCCAGCGGCAGCCGCACGGACAGCGTCCAGCATTTCCAGAAGGTGCTGCGCGCATCTGCGGCAGTGCCGGCCTATTTCCCGCCGGTATACATCAAGCCGCAGCGTGGCATCGAGCTGCGGCAGGCGCATGTCGATGGCGGCGTGAAATCGCCGATACTGGTTACCGGGTTCATGTTTCCCGAGGACAGGAAGCCGAAGGCGCTCTACATGGTCGTCAACGGCAATACGACTAAGCTGAACTCGTCGGTCGCCATCAAGCCGACGCTCGCCAACATCGCGCAGAAGTCCATTGTGGAGATGATGCGGGTGTTGCAGGACGAAACGGTCTATCGCGATTTCGTCGTGGCGCGAAACGTCGGTGCGTCCTTCCACCTGACGCAAATTCCAGATTCCATTCCGCTCTCCAACGAGGGTCTGGATTTCGATGCACAGCGCATGCAGCTTCTGTACAAGGCCGGTGTAGCCGACGGGCTCAAGGGCCCAGCGGGGTGGCTGAACGAGCCGCCAAAGATTTCGCAATACGAGAAGATCGCCGCGAACTAGCTGCGCTCTTTCAAGATCGAAAGCACCTGCGTGATTTCGCCCGCACGGCGGTAGCGTTCGCCCAATTGCGGCTCCTCGACATAATCCAGCACCCATTGGTGCTCCGAGGGAACGTGGACCGCCCATGAACCAGCTTCCAGTGCGGGCAATATGTCGGACTTGAGCGAATTGCCGATCATCATCGCCTTTTGCGGCCCCTCGCCATGGCGCGCGAAAATGCGGGAATAAACCGGCGCGTCCTTCTCGCTGACGATCTCCACCGCATCGAAGAACTTGTCAACGCCGGAAGCGGCGAGCTTGCGCTCCTGGTCGAGCAACTCGCCCTTGGTGATCACCACCAGGCGGTAATTGCCCTTCAGGGCCTCGAGCGTCTCGCGCACTCCCGGAAGCGTCTCGACCGGATGGGCAAGCAATTCGCGGCCAGCCTCCAGGATTTCCGAGATGACCTTTGCCGGGGCCTTGCCGCCCGTCACCTCGATGGCGGTCTCGATCATCGACAGGGTGAAGCCCTTCACGCCATAGCCGTAATGTCCGATGTTGCGGCGCTCGGCGGCGATCAGGCGTTCGGCCAGGTGTTCGTGCCCTGCATAATCGGCCAGAAGCTCGCGGAAGCGGTTTTCCGTCAGCTTGTAGTGGCGCTCGTGGTGCCAGAGCGTGTCGTCGGCATCGAAGCCGATGATGCTGACGTCCTTCATGGCGTGTTCATCGCTCGCAAGACTGGTCGCAAGATCGCCATAGCCGGTGCGCCGTCGCTCATAGGCAAGGCCGAGGAAGTCGGCGGCCGCTTCGGCGCGGCGGTTGAGCTCTGGGTCGTCCGACTGCGCCAGATAGACCAGCTTTTCGTAATTGCCGAAATACATTTCCATAAGCTCGGGATGGCGGTCCAGCCCCAGGGGCCGCGTGACGAAGGCATCGAACTGGCGCGCGAGGAAATCGGTGAGGAAGAAGGAGAGCATGGTGCCGTCGCCTTCCGCTTCGAACTGGGCATTGCCGAGGAAGAAGGAATAGCAGTGCGGCCCGGGAATGCGCTCGACGCCGTGTTTTTCGCAGACGGCGTCGAGCAGGCCGCCGGTGCCGCAATCGGCATAGGCGACGAAGATGCGCGACACGCCATCGGCTTTTGCCTCGGCGATTTCGCGCTCTATCTCGCCGGGGATTTTCTGTGGATGGTTGTGCAGGATCGCCGGAAGGCAGGTCAGCTCGACATGGTCCATGCCGTTGGCGGCGAGCACGGCGATGGTCTCGCGCGCGATCGCGCCGCAGGCAATGACGCGGATGCGCTCGGGTGCGATCGAAGGCGCTGACATGGTCTCAACAGCCTCATGTTTCGATTCTGGACATTGTGCCAAAACCTTCATTCCAAACAAGAAAGGCGCGCCGGCAAGGCGCGCCCTTGAAATTGCGATCAGGCGCGCCCGTTAGCCGCGGGCCATCTGGTTGTGCTTGCGCGCCATGAACTCCTTGGCGGTCTCGACCGCCACGGCGGCATCGCGGCAATAGGCGTCGGCGCCGATCGCCTTGCCGAATTCCTCGTTCAGCGGCGCGCCGCCGACCAGCACGACGTAGTCGTCGCGGATGCCCTTTTCCTTCATCGTGTCGATCACGACCTTCATGTAGGGCATGGTCGTGGTCAGCAGCGCCGACATGCCGAGGATGTCCGGCTTGTGCTCTTCGATCGCGCTCGAGGTACTTCTCGACCGGGTTGTTGATGCCGAGGTCGATCACCTCGAAGCCGGCGCCTTCCATCATCATGCCGACGAGGTTCTTGCCGATGTCGTGGATGTCGCCCTTGACGGTGCCGATCACCATCTTGCCCATGCTTGGGCGCGCCGGTCTCGACCAGCAGCGGGCGCAGGATGAACATGCCGGCCTTCATGGCGTTGGCGGCCAGCAGCACTTCGGGCACGAACAGGATGCCGTCGCGGAAATCGACGCCGACGATGCGCATGCCGTCGACCAGCGCCTTGGTCAGCACGTCGTAGGGCGTCCAGCCGCGCGTCGAGCAGGATGTTGCGTGCCTTCCTCGATCTCTTCCTTCAGCCCGTCATAGAGGTCGTCGTGCATCTGCTGCACGAGTTCGTCGTCGGACAGCTCGGAGAGGATGATTTCGTCGTCGGCCATTTCAAATTCCTTTTGGAGGAAGTCCGTTGCTATCGTTTATCAAGCCTTTGCCTCTCCTTGACCGTGCCTGAAACGACTTTCGGTCAGAGATTTGCGACGGCTTCGGGCCCAACAGCAGATATGCGATTGCCGTCACCTTGCCAAGCACGCATCGAGCGGGCATGCCTGTTTGCGAAAAACGTCAGGCTGCGCCGCATTGAGGCGAAAGCTGGCGCGGCGTTGCTTTACGATTGCGGCAACAGGTTTTGGCAGCCAGACCGGCCGCCGGCAAATTCGAGGAACAGGCGATGAGCGAGATCGATCCGGGCGCAGGAACGAATCCGGCAGAGGGCGCGGCAGAAGGCAGGCGCAGCCGTGGCGCGGGCGGAGGGGCCACCGCACGCAGGCAGGCGCGTAGCGCGGCCAGGCCGGTGTCGATGGCTTACATCACCCGCAAGCTGGAGCCGACCGACATCCTGTCGGCGGAAGCTGTCGAGATCATCGAGCACAATGCCGACATCCTGATGGAAGAGGTCGGCGTCGAGTTCCGCGACGACGCAGAGGCCCTGAAGCTGTGGAAGGACGCGGGCGCGGACGTCAAGGGCGAACGCGTGCACCTGCCGCGCGGGCTGTGCCGCGAATTGATGAAGACCGCACCCAGCCAGTTTACCCAGCATGCGCGCAACCCCGAGCGCAGCGTCGAGATCGGCGGCAAGAACACCGTGTTCGCCCCGGTCTACGGCCCGCCATTCGTGCGCGACCTCGAGGGCAACCGCCGCTATGCGACCATTGCCGACTTCCGCGATTTCGTGAAGCTCGCCTATGTCGCGCCGGCCATGCACCACTCGGGCGGCACGGTTTGCGAGCCGGTGGACGTGCCGGTCAACAAGCGCCATCTCGACATGGTCTACACGCATATCCGCTATTCCGACAAACCCTTCATGGGATCGGTCACGGCGCCGGAGCGGGCGGAAGACACGGTGAAGATGGCGCAGATCTTGTTCGGCGAGGAGTTCGTCGACCGCAACTGCGTGCTGACGAGCCTCATCAACTGCAACTCGCCCATGGTGATGGACGCGACCATGCTCGGCGCGCTGAAGGTCTATGCCAAGGCAAACCAGGCGACGATCATTTCGCCGTTCATCGTCGGCGGCGCGATGAGCCCCGTTACGGTGGCAGGCACGCTGACGCAGGTGCTGTGCGAGGCGACGAGCGCCATCGCCTTCACCCAGCTTTGCCGCAAGGGCGCGCCGGTGATCTTCGGCACTTTCGCGACGGCGATTTCGATGCAGTCGGGCGCGCCTTCCTTCGGCACGCCCGAGCCTGCTCTTGTGCTGCTCGGCGCGGCGCAGTTCGCGCGGCGCTACAATCTGCCGTTCCGCTCTGGCGGGGCGCTGACCGGCTCCAAGCTGCCGGACGCGCAGGCGGCCTATGAAAGCGCCAACACGCTGTGGCCGGCGATGATGGGCGGCGTCAACTTCATGCTGCACGCGGCCGGATGGCTGGAAGGCGGGCTGGTCTCCTCGTTCGAGAAGTTCGTCATGGACTGCGACCAGCTTGCCGCGCACCAGAAGATGGCGGCGGGCATCGACATGAGCGAGAACGGCCAGGCGATGAGCGCCATCCGCGAGGTGGGTCCGGGCAATCATTACCTCGGCTGCACGCATACGCGCGAGAATTTCCAGACCGCGTTTCACGTCTCGAACGTCGCCGACAACAATTCCTTCGAACAGTGGGAGGTGGAAGGCGGCAAGCGCACCGAGGAGCGGGCGGTCGCGATCGCCAAGCAATGGCTCGAACAATACGAGCCGCCGGCGCTGGATGTCGCCAAGGACGAGGAGCTGCGCGATTTCGTCAAGAACAAGAAGGATTCGATGCCCGACGCCTTCACTTGAAAGGGTCACGGCGCGCCTGAGGCCCACACCCGGACGATCGTGGGCAACCGAATTGTCGAAAGCGTCTGGAAGCTGGACGCGAAGACCGGCGTTTGAGTCATGAGCGGCGGCGACATCGCCTCCCATCTGTCCATGCTTCTGGGCGAGCACGGACTTGAGCCGCGCGGCTGGTTCGCAATCGAATCGGGCGACATTCCCGCCGGCAGCAAAGCGGTGACAGCCGGATCGGCGGCGTTGCTGATCGGCAATCATGGCCCCGCGATGTGGGACGCTTTCCGGCAAAGCCCCGAATATCGCGACGGCGTGGCGCATCCGATGGATCGCTGGACGCGGCGGATAGTGGAGGGCGCGTTGCCCCAGCTTGGCGTTCGGGCGACGGCGCTGTTCCCCTTTGGCGGCGAGATCTGGCCGTTTCAGCGCTTCGCGCGCCGGGCGATGGGGCTGCAATCCTCGCCGCTCGGGTTGCTGATCCATCCGCAATACGGATTATGGCATGCCTTGCGCGCCGCAATTGTCTTTCCGGAAATGGAGAGCGTCACGCCGGTAAAGGCAGGGCAGCATCCCTGCGATGATTGCGCGGACAAACCGTGCCTCGACACCTGTCCGGTCGGGGCTTTCAGCGCGCATGGATTTGCGGTGGCTGCCTGCCGCACGTGGCTGGCAGGTTCGCCTGCGACGCCCGATTGCATGGGGGAGGGCTGCGCCGCGCGCAGTGCCTGTCCGGTCGGCACTCAATGGCGCTATAACGAAGACCAGCTGCGTTTTCACATGGCGGCATTCGCGCGCTGAAAACCGCCGAGCAAAATATTTTCCAGCTTGCCCAAGGATTGCCCCACCGGCAGCGTCCAAGCATTCAGGATGACCATGGTGCTGAACCTGATGGCGGGTGACGAGCGGGCCGACGAGCTGCTGGCGCAGGCATGCGCGGGAGACCGGCGCGCCTTCGCACGGCTTGTGGCGGCGCATTACGACTTCATCTTCCGCGTGGCCTGGCGCTGGAGCGGGAGCCGCGAGGACGGCGAGGACATCGCGCAGGAAGTCTGCATCCGCCTCGCATCGGCAATCAGGAGCTGGCGCGGCGACGCGGGATTCCGCACCTGGCTCTATACGCTGACGCTGAACGCGGCGCGCGACCATGGCCGAAAGCAGGCGCGCATGAAGCTGCTGGCGAAAGCGGTGCAAGTGCAGGCGCTGGCCGAGCCGTTGACGCCAGTTCCCGCCGATCCTGCCGAGGCCCTGTGGGAGGCGGTGCGGCAATTGCCCGACAAGCAGCGCGACGCCGTGCTGCTGGTGCATGGCGAGGGGCTGGGCCACGCAGCCGCGGGCGCTGCCATGGGCTGCTCGGAGAGCACGGTTTCCTGGCACATCCACGAAGCGCGCAAGCGTCTCAAGACAATGCTCAAGGCTGGAGGCAGCCATGACTGACCACGATCCGCTGGACATGCTTGGAAGCATCAAGCCGCCAAGCCCGCACGAAGCGGCACGCCAGGAGGCGCTTTCGCGCGCGATGGAGGAGTTCGATTCGCCGAAAATTTCCGCGACCGCGGCCCAAGGACAGGGCTTGCTGGCGCGTCTCATCTCCGGGGCCAACCACTGGAGAGAAATCATGTCCACCAAACAATTCGCCGGCCAGGCGCTCGCAACCCTCTTGATCGTGCCGCTGGCCGGGATCGCCGCCTGGTCGATCATCGAGACACAGCAATGGAGCCTGAAAGGCAGCACTGCTGCCTACGTCCCGGTTCCGGCTTCGCAGACCGATACAATGTTGTATGCAAACCGGCCCGCCGCTGCGCCCGTGCAGGAGCTCGACCAGCTCGCCGACCAGCAGATGGCCGAGGTCGAGACGCGTTCCGAAAGCGTCGCTCCTGCGCTGCTCGGCAAAAGCGCGCCAATGCAGCGGCAGATGATGAATGTCGCGCCCGGCAAAATGGCTGCCGAGACCATCGCTCCGTCGGCGCCGGGTGCCGAACCCTTTGCGATAGACGAACCGAACCGTGACCGGGTGCAGAGAATTCTCCACCAACCCGGTCAAGCGCGTTGCCGAGGAGCCGGTTTCGACCTTCTCGATCGACGTCGATACTGCGTCCTATTCGTTCGTGCGCCGCGCACTGAGGGCGGGCCGCATGCCGGAGCCGGAGAGCGTGCGCGTCGAGGAGCTGATCAATTATTTCCCCTATGACTGGCCCGCTCCAGACAGCGCGCAGACGCCGTTCAAGGCGAGTGTCACGGTAACGCCGACGCCGTGGAACCAGCACACGCGGCTGATGCATGTGGCGATCAAGGGCTATGAAATCGCCGCCGCGCAAAGGCCGCGCACCAATCTGGTGTTCCTGGTCGATACTTCCGGATCAATGCAGGACGCGGACAAGCTGCCGCTATTGAAAGCCTCGCTGCGGCTGCTGCTCGACCGGCTTGGCCCCGACGACAGCGTCGGGCTGGTTACTTATGCAGGCGAGGCAGGCGTCGCGCTTGAGCCGACCAAGGCTTCGGAAAAGGCGAAAATCCTGGGTGCGATCGAGCGCCTCGGCGCGGGCGGCTCGACGGCAGGCGCGGCCGGCATCGAGGAGGCGTACCGGCTGGCGCAGTCGAGCTATGTCGAGGGCGGCGTAAACCGCGTGATGCTTGCGACGGACGGCGATTTCAATGTCGGGCCGTCCGACGACGAGGCCTTGAAGAGGCTGATCGAGGAGAAGCGCAAGAGCGGTGTGCTCCTGTCGGTTCTCGGCTTCGGCGAGGGCAATTACAACGACCAGATGATGCAGGTGCTCGCGCAGAACGGCAACGGCACGGCTTCCTATATCGACACGCTCGCGGAGGCCGAAAAGACACTGGTGCAGGAGGCGGAATCGACGCTGTTTCCCATCGCCAAGGACGTGAAGATACAGGTCGAGTTCAACCCGCGATCCGTCGCGGAATACCGGCTGATCGGCTATGAGACGCGGGCGCTCAACCGCGAGGATTTCAACAATGACCGGATCGATGCCGGTGAAATCGGCTCCGGACATGCGGTGACGGCGATCTACGAGGTGACGCCCAAGGGCAGCCCCGCGCTCAGCGTCGATGCGCTGCGCTACGGAGTTTCGCCGGATGCGCAGGCGCCGGAGCCTGGTGCCGAGCTTGCCTTCGTGAAGATCCGCTACAAGCAGCCGGGCGGTGAAACCAGCCAGTTGATCAGCCAGGCGGTCGGCGAAGCAAACGCAGTCGCCGATCTTGCAAGCGCGCCCCAGGATGTGCGTTTCTCGATCGCCGTGGCTGCATTCGGGCAGAAGCTGCGCGGCACCGATGCGCTTTCAAGCTACAGCTACGGCGACATCGGGTTGTTGGCGGATAGTGCCCGCGGGACGGATCCGTTCGGCTACCGCGGGGAGTTCACGACGCTGGTGCGCCTTGCTGCAGGGCTGGGGAGGTAAATGCCTTGAAAAGCCCGCCCGGTCTGGCGGGCTTTTCGGGACCCTCAACCCCGGCGTTTGCCGCTGCGCTCGCGCTTGGGCTGGGCGTCGTTGGCGGCGGAGGTCTTGTTCACCATCGGGCCGATCTTTGCGATGATCGTGTCGAGTTCCGGTCGCTCGGCCTTCTGGTGCGCGTCAATGGCCTGGCGCATGGCGGCAAGGTGCTCGCAGGCCGTGCCGCAGCAGCCGCCGACTATCCGCGCGCCGGCATCCACCGCGAAGCAGGCGTAATCGGACATGGTCTGCGGCGTGCCGGTATAGATGACTGCATCGCCCTTGACGACCGGAATGCCGCAATTGGCCTTGGCGACGACGATGGCATTTTCGTTCGCCTGCGTCATGTCGAGCACCGAGGCGAGCAGGTCCGAAGCGCCGACGCCGCAATTGGCGCCAACGGCCTCCGGCTGTTGCGGCAGGTCGGCGAGCACGCCGTGTATGTCTTTTGGCGCCAGGCCCATCATGGTCTTGCCGGCGGTATCGAATGAAGCGGTGACCACGTACGGCATGTCGTTTGCGATCGCCGCTTCGGCTGCGGCGTGGATTTCCTCCGGGCTCGACATCGTTTCGATCCACAGCACGTCTGCGCCGCCATCCTTGAGCCCGGCCATCTGCTCGGTAAAGGAGGCGACTGCCTCGTCATAGGTCATGGTGCCGAGCGGAACGAGAAGTTCGCCGGTCGGCCCCACGGAGCCGGCGACGATGACCGGCCGGTCAACCGTCGCGGCGACTTCGCGGGCAATCTGCGCGGCGCGCTTGTTCAGCTCGTGCACGCGGTCCTGCGCATGGTGCAGCTTGAGCCGGTGGCGGGTGCCGCCGAAGGAGTTGGTGAGGATGATATCCGCGCCGGCATCGACGAAGTTCTTGTGCAGGGTGAAAATCTTGTCCGGATTGGTCTCGTTCCAAAGCTCCGGCGCATCGCCGGAAGTGAGGCCCATTTCGAACAGGTTCGTTCCCGTGGCGCCATCGGCCAGCAGCACTCCCTTTTCGGCGAGCAGGCTGCGGAGCGGGTTTTCAGTTGCGGTCATGGGCGTGGCACCTTGTGCGGTCAGGGCAAAATCAGGATATAAAGATTTCTTTATGTCTATCCCAGGCGATGTTTGCAGTCAAACGATTTCGGGATTTCGTTTGCTGGTCCCACAGCAGCGCATACGCAGATTTTTTCAAATTATCCCGCACGTTAATGCCTGCGTAACGCTCTCCTAACCGGCTGTTTACGATGATCGCCTAGAACGGTGGTGTGGCGGATGCATCCGTTGCACCCCGGATCAGGTACTGCGTACCGGGGCCGCCCCCTTCGGGTAAAAGGGGGCCTTGCGTCTCAAAACCGGTTTCCATTTGGCGTCGAGCCAAGCGGAAGCCGGTTTTTCAGTTTTTACGGTCTGTTTGCCTGCCGCAGCCATGCGCGCGCTGGAATTGTCTGCCCATGGCGGCTATTAAGCGCAAAAGCCATTGGAGTATCGCACGATGAGCGCCAACGCCCCTTCCTTGCCGCCCAGCCCGGCCGATGTGAAGGCACGCAAGGGCGGCGTGCCGCTGGTCTGCCTGACGGCATACACCACGCCGATGGCGCGCATGGTGGATGCGCATTGCGACGTGGTGCTGGTTGGCGACAGCGTCGGCATGGTGCTGCACGGCCTGCCCAACACGCTCGGCGTGACCATGGAAATGATGATCATGCATGGCAAGGCGGTGGCTCGGGGAATAGCGAATTCGACGCTGGTCATCGACCTGCCCTTCGGGAGCTATGAGGCCGGGCCGCAGGCTGCCTTCGCCAATGCGGCACGACTGCTTTCCGAAACCGGTGCGTCGGCAGTGAAGCTGGAGGGCGGCGTCCACATGGCGCCGACGATCCGCTTCCTGGTTGAGCGCTCCATTCCGGTGATGGCGCATGTCGGGCTTACCCCGCAGGCGGTTCATGTGCTGGGCGGCTACAAGGTGCAGGGCAGGGCGGGCGACGCCGCCCGCGTCATGGCCGATGCGAAGGCAGTGGCCGAGGCCGGAGCGTTCAGCGTGGTGCTGGAGAAGATCCCGGGCAGCCTTGCCAAGAGCATCACTCAGGAGATCGCCATTCCGACCATCGGCATCGGCGCTTCCGCCGACTGCGACGGGCAGATATTGGTGATCGACGACATGCTCGGCCTGTTCACGTCATTCCGGCCGAAATTCGTCAAGCGCTATGCCGAGCTTGGCAGTGCCGCGGAAATCGCAATTGCCGACTATGCCCGCGAGGTTCGCGAACGTACGTTTCCGGCTGCCGAGCACGTCTTCGGCGATGCCGTTCCGCCAAAACAGGCAAAGCATTGAAAACCGAAATCATCCGCGAACTCGCGGGCCTGCGCGCCCGTGTCGCCCGATGGCGCCAATCCGGCGAGCGCGTCGGCCTGGTCCCGACCATGGGTGCCCTGCATGAGGGGCATGTCAGCCTGGCCCGCCAGGCGCGAGGCGAATGCGACCGGGTGATCGTCACGATCTTCGTCAATCCAAGGCAGTTCAACAGTGCCGAGGATCTCGCCAGATATCCGCGCACGGAAGAGGCGGATGCGCGCCTGCTGGCGCCCGCGAACGTGGACGTGGTGTTCGTTCCCGACGCGGGCGATGTTTATCCGCCGGAGTTTTCGACGACCGTGAGCGTTGCCGGCATTGGCCAGGATCTGGAAGGCAAGTACCGGCCGGGGCACTTCGAGGGCGTTGCCACCATTGTCGCCAAGCTTTTTTTGATGACGCAGGCCGACCGCGCGTATTTCGGCGAGAAAGACTACCAGCAATTGCTGGTCGTGCGGCGCATGGCGCGCGATCTCAACATGCCCATCGAAGTGGTCGGTTGCCAGACGGTCCGCGAAGCCGACGGGCTTGCCATGTCGTCGCGGAATCGGCGGCTGGACAGCGCTCAGCGCCGGATCGCGCCAGCGCTCAATGCCGCGATGCGAGAAGCCGCGCGTGCGATCATCGCGGGTCGCGATACGGGCGAAGTCATGGCTGAGGCTCGGCGGCAGGTCATGGCGGCAGGATTTCGCGAGGTCGAATATATCGAACTGCGTTCGGCTGACGCGCTTGCTCCCATGACAGGACTTGATCGCACCGCGCGCCTGCTGGCAGCAGCCTGGCTAGGCGACGTGCGGCTCATAGACAATATCGCCGTCGATCCTGTCGCAGAACGTGGCGCGCAAACGTAAAACGGCGCTTGTTCACCATTCCTCGAAATTTCCGCTGCATTTGCTTCAATGTTATGCTTGAGTATTCTTCCAGGCTGACTGGGTGAACCCGTCACTTGCTCAGTTCTCAGGATCAATACCTGATCACCGCAAGAAAAGTACGAAATTATACATTCAAACCATTGCCCGGGGGGGCAGCGAAAGGATTGCAGCGATGCGAAATTTGCTGGGCGCGGCATTATTGCTGTTTGCCGGCCTGACAACACAGGCGATGGCAGGCGCGATAGAAGCCAGGATCGACATCTCGGAACAGCGGATGAATGTCTACCAGAACGGCGTGCTGCGCCACACCTGGCCGATATCAACCGCCCGCAAGGGATATGTCACGCCAACCGGAAACTATCGGCCCACAAGGCTGACGAAGATGCACTATTCGCGCAAGTACCATAACTCGCCGATGCCTTATTCGATCTTCTTTCGCGGCGGCTATGCAATCCATGGCACCGGCGCGGTGAAGCAACTCGGCATGCCGGCAAGCCATGGCTGCATCCGGCTCCACACGGACAATGCAAGGGCGCTCTACGGCATGGTGCAATCGGCCGGGTCGAAGAACACGAAGATCTCGATCACCCACTGAGCGGGATCAGTTTCCGGCTTCCGCTTCTTTCCTGAGCCGGCGCTTCTTTTCGCGGACGCGGGTAGACTTGTTCGTCTTCGTGCGCCAGCGCTTGTGCAGCCACAGCCACTGGCCCGGATATTCGCGGACCCAGCCTTCGACGACATCGTTGACCTGCTGGGTCAGCGCCTGCACGTCGACCTTGCCCTGGCTATCGCGTGGCAAGGTGAGGCGAGGCTGCATCTCGATCTTGAAGCGGCCATTGGGCAGGCGGATGCAGCGCGCGGGATAGACCGGGCAGTCGTACCGGCGCGCCAGTTTCGCCAGCAGGTGATTACCGCGCGTCGGGTGACCGAAGAAGGTGATCGGCAAGCCCTGGTAATAATACTGGTCGACCAGCAGCCCGACCTTGCCGCCGGATTCCAGGATATCGGCCAAGGCATGGGCCGCGCCCGCCTTCGATGGAACCAGGTGGCCCATGGAGGTCGTGCGGGCCGACAATACCCGGCGGGCGATATAGGGGTTTTCCGGCGGACGGAACAACGCCGTGATGTTGACGCCATAGGCGGCGGAGGCGACAGGGAGCAATTCCCAGTTGCCGGTATGGCCGGTGAAGCAGATCGCCGGGCCCTTCAGCGCCTTCAACTCGGCGAAATGCTCGATGCCGGTGATCTCGAAGCGGCCCTGATCGGGATTGTTGTCGTCGAAGTCGAAGATCTTGTCGAGATAGGCGTATTCGGCGGCAGTGCGCGAAAGGTTGCCCCAGGAATCTTCCAGTATCTGCTCGATCTCTTCGGGACTCTTCTCAGGGAAGGCGAGGCGCAGGTTCTCCCTTGCGCGGCGTGTGCGCTGATACCGCATGCCGACGAAGCGGCCGACCTTCTCGGTGGCATTGATGGCGGCATCGGCGGGCAGGAGCTTTACGGCGGCCATGAAGCCAAAGAAGAGATTGGCGATTGACCATTGCACGGCTTTGCGCCCGATGGCGTACCAGCGCGGGATACGGGTCGGCTGCTTCTTGCCCGTTTTCTTTTTGTCGCCGGATTCAGCCATTGCCTGATCGATGGTCAGCCGCTGACGCGCATGATGATCTTGCCGAAGACCTGACGCGTTTCCATGCGGTGCAACGCAGTGGCGATGTCGCCGAATTCGATTTCCGTGTCGACGACAGGCTTCACATAGCCCTTGGCCATCTTTTCCATCGCATCGGCGATGTTGCGCATGTTGCAGCCGAAGGAGCCGATCAGGCGCAATTGCTGCTGGAACAGCATCATGAGGTTCGTCTCGGCGGAAACCCCGCTGGTCGAGCCGCAAGTGACGAGCCGGCCGCCGCGGCGCATGGACAGCATGGAACCGGCCCATGTGTCCTTGCCGACATGTTCGAACACGACGTCGACACCGCGCTTCTTCGTGATCTTGCGCACAGCGCCCTCGAACCGGTCGGTGCGGTAGTTGATGACGTGGTCGGCGCCCAGTTCCTTGCACTTCTCGATCTTGTCGTCGGAACCGACCGTGGTGATGACCGTGCAACCGATCTTCTTGGCAAGCTGGATCGCCGCCGAGCCGATGCCCGAACCGCCGGCATGCACCAGCACGGTCTCGCCCGATTCGAGCTTGGCATTATCGAACAGCATGTGCTCGCAGGTGCCGAAGGTCACGGGAGCAAGCGCCGCGCCGATGTCGCTGACGCCTTCGGGCGCGGGGATCACATTGCGGGCCGGCATGTTGGCGTATTCCCGCGCATAGCCGTCGAGGTGGAAGCCGTGCACGCCCTTGGGGTGTTCGCAGTGGTTGTCGCGACCTTCCCGGCAGGGGCGGCAGCGCCCGCAGGTCGGCGCGCCATAGATCGACACGAGATCGCCGGTGCGCACGTTTGATACGCCCGGGCCAATGGCCGAGACAACGGCGGAGGCCTCCGCGCCGACCACCATGGGCAGCTTGCGCTTGGCGAAGGCCATGCCCCGCCAGCCCCATACATCGATGTGGTTGAGCGCGACGACGCGTATATTGAGCTGCACCTCGCCCTCGCCGGGAGGCGGGGGCGGCGCAATGTCGGTGATCTTCACCTCACGGTCGGAGACAAGCTGAAGCGCGCGCAAAGTAATGCCTTTCGGTAGTCGATAAAATCGGTGCAGCCGGGCTGCGCTCGTTACAGAACGTCGCCGCCCAGCACAAGGCAGGCGTTCTGGCCGCCGAAGCCGAAGGAGTTCGACAGCACGGTGGTGACCCTTGCATTGCGCTTCACGTTGGGAACGACGTCGAGCGGAATGTCCGGATCGGGATTGTCGTAGTTGATGGTCGGCGGAATGACGCCTTCCTGCATGGTGAGGAAGGAGAACACCGCTTCCACCGCG
Source organism: uncultured Alphaproteobacteria bacterium (assembly GCA_963697325.1). Classification (GTDB taxonomy): domain Bacteria; phylum Pseudomonadota; class Alphaproteobacteria; order Rhizobiales; family Rhizobiaceae; genus BOKV01. The sequence continues at coordinate 215,388 of CAVONR010000008.1, forward strand.
CCGCCCGCCGTCAGCGTATGGCCGATCATCGACTTGTTCGACGAGATCGGGATCGAATGGATGCGATCGCCGAACACGGCATGAAGCGAGTTGTACTCCATGCGGTCGTTCTCGGGCGTCGACGTGCCATGGGCATTGATGTAGTCGATGTCACCGATGTCGGCGCCCGCATCTTCCAGGCCAAGGTTCAGCGCGGTAATGACCGGCTTGCCATCGGGGCTGGAGCGGGTGCGGTGAAAGGAGTCGGCCTTTTCGCCGACGCCGCGCACGACGCCCAGGATTTTCGCGCCACGCGCCAGCGCATGGTCGAGCGATTCGAGCACCAATGCCGCCGATCCCTCGGACATGACGAAGCCGTCGCGATCCTTGGAGAAGGGCTTGGAAGCCTTTTCGGGCCTTTCGTTCTGGGTCGTCAGCGCCGACAGCAGAGAGAAGCGGATCAGCCCCTCGGCCGTGACCGAGCCATCGGAGGCAACGCACAAGGCGGCCTCCGCTTCGCCGCGGCGGATCGCCTCGACGCCCTGCTGCAGGGCGGTCGCGCCGGACGCGCAAGCGGTCGAAAGCGAGATCGGCAGGCCCTTGGTGCCGTACTTCTCGGCAATGCGGTAGGCGATGGTGCCAAGCTGGATCAGCTGGTGCATGCGCTCGTGACGGTTGGCGCGGGCGGCGGCGAGCAGGCGCTCATAGCCCGGCTCGCCCTCGGTGCTTTCGCCCATCAGCTTGAAACGGTGCATCCATTCCAGCTCGACGGGCGGTGCGGCGAAGAACAGCGGGCCGGGAAAACCGGCGCGGCCGAAGCCCGCCTCGGCAAGCGCCTCCTCGGCGGTCGAATCGGCCATGGCGTAGGAAATCGCCGGTGCGGAGATTTCCTCCGTGTCCATGAAGTCGACGGTGCCCGCGATGGAGGTATTCAGCCCCGCGGTGGGGAAACGCTTGATGCGGTGGATGCCGGACTTGCCGGCAGTCAGCGCCGCCCAGTTGTCCTTCTTGCCCCGGCCGAGCGAGGTGACCGCGCCCATGCCGGTGACGACGACAACGGGACGTCCCTTGTGGTCTTTGTGCTTGCTGGACATCGCAAAACCTCCGTTGTTGAGCGCCGCCGACGGCGCGTCAGATCTTTTCCACCAGGCCGAAGCCTTCGCCGCGATAGTGGCCAAGGGAACTTACGAGCACGGATGAAGGCGCGCCCGCAACAGGTTTTTCGGTCGCTTCGAAGGGCGGATAGAAGCCGCCATGGTAGATCGCCAGCGCCGCGAGCGCGATGCCGGTGGGGAAATTCGCTTCGATCGGATTACCAACCATCGTGCCGAAAGCGCGCAGGGCGACATCGTCGCCAAGGCGCTGCCGCAGCATCTCGAATTCGAGGTCGGTGATGCCGCCGCTGCCGGTCGCGCCCGATACGACGGCCGATCCGGGCTTTGGCGAGAGCTTGTCGAGCATTCTGGAAATGCGTTCGCGCGTGGCGGCTTCCTCGCGGGTGCCGAGGTCGGAAACGACGCCCGTGAGCCGCGCATATGGCTTTGCGCCGCGCGCTTTGGCATGTTCGGCTTCCTCCAGCACGAGGAAGGCTCCGGCGCTGCCGGTAATGACGCCGCCGCCTTGTTTTTGCCGCTCGGCGATCGGCAGCGGCTTGCCGCGCCACGCGAAATGGCCAAGCTCCATCGACAGGAACAGGTCCGGCCGCTCGGCGTTGAACGCCCCGCCGACGAGTACATGCGTGCTTTGCCCGGCCTCGATGCGGCGCATGGCGTTTTCGATGGACGTGATGCCGGCCGATTCCTCGCCCATGTAGGTGCGCGACGAGCCTGTCACCTTGTGGACAATGGAGATGTTTCCGGCCATCAGGTTCGACAATTGCGCCAGAAACAGCGTCGGGCGCAGGTCGGATGGCAGGCGTTCGTTCAGCAACTGCTCGCGGTCGTTGCGGGCAACGGCGTCGCGCATGATCGAATCATCGACCGCGATGTCGCGCTCGCCGCCGCCAGCCGCCACGACGAGGTCCATGGTCGAAACCATTTCCTCGTTGTCCTTGAGACCAGCGTCGTCGAGTGCCAGGCCGGCGGTGTAGGTGCCGAGCCGCTGCCAGTTTTCCATCTGGCGCTGGTCGCCCTTGCGGGGGATCTGCTTGCTCCAGTCCATTTCCGGCAATGGATGGGCGCTGTAGGGCGCGAACCGCTCGCTGTCGATCACGGGCTGCGGCGCAACCGTGCCGCCAAGCGTCTGCCAGTGGTGCTCCGCGCCTTCCCCGAAACAGGAGACGAGGCCCACGCCGGTAATCCAAACCTCACGCTTGTCCATTGCATTCATCCAGTCCGCGCCAATGGCGCCAGTTACCAAATTCGCGCAGAGGCCGTTAGCGCCTCATGCAGGCTTCTTCATGTCAGCGACTTGCTGCCTGATCAAGTCCTGCAAATCGGGGGAGGGAAAGGGCATGACTGTATAAGTCAGCTGTGCATTGGCGATGCGCTTGGCGCCGGAGCGGATTTCGGCGCGTGTCACGGCATAGCCGGAGCCGTCATGTTCCAGCGTGGCGGTGATTTCGAGCTCGGTTCCCGGGCCGACGAAATCGCGCAATTTCGCTTCCTTGACTTGCGCCAGCAGCGGAATGCGCGAGAAATCGATGGTGTGCATGATCATGATGCCGGAGGCCTGCGCCATGGTCTCGATCAGCAGGACGCCAGGTACGAGCGGGTGGCCGGGGAAATGTCCCTCGAACACGGTGCTTTGCTGCGGCACCACCGAACGGGCCACCAGGACCCGCTCTCCAGGTCGACGGAGACGATGCGGTCGATCATCTGGAAATATTCAAGCAGCATGCAAATTCGCGCCCGGTTTAAACGACAAGGCCCCGCCGAACGGGGCCTCAACAACATCTTGCCTTGGCGCCAGACCGGCGCCAGTAACAGTAATCAGGCAGCCTTTGGCCTTGACCAGTTCGTCGATCTTGGCGCACAGGTTCTTCATGACGAAGTATTCCTCGGTCGAGGCCTTGCCGTCATTGACTTCCTGGGTCCAGGTCTCGAGCGGGATCTTGATGCCGAATTCCTTGTCGATCGCGAACACGATGTCGAGGAAATCGAGGCTGTCGATGCCCAGATCGTCGATCGTGTGGCTTTCCGGCGTGATTTCCTCGCGCGGAATCTCGCTCGTTTCGGAAATGATGTCTGCGACCTTGTCGAACGTGGTTGTCACTGTAATTAGCCTCTTCAATCTCGTGAGCAGCGATCCGTTTGCGCCATGCCGGCTCGCGGGCCGGTCACGTGCGTGAAAACGCCATCCGGCTGCGGATGCGCCTTGCCGTGACTTGACGTTGGTTTTCCCGGCTTTTCAGCGGGCGTCAAGCCAAAAATGACTCGGGCGCTTTTATCTGCCCGGTTTTGGATTGTCCAGTGTCGCAGTGCAACATGGAAGGGGACAGGCTCAGTTCAGGCTCAATTTACGGGCCATTCCACCGGCGGCTTGCCGCGCTCGAGCACGTGGAACTTGCCGGCTTCCAGCCTTTGCCAGTCGCCCTGCGTGCCGTCCGGCCAGATGACGCGCACCTCGGCCTGGGCGAAATTGCCGAGGCCGAAATGCCACCAGCCGTGCTGGCCGCTGGCATGTCCGCCGCCGACGGTGATCTCGCGGCGCTGGATCGCCGAGCCCCGCGCGGACCTCGATCCAGGCGCCGATGCGCGTCGCGGTTCGGCGCCGTCCTGGCGCAGGCCGACCTCCAGCCAGTGACCCGCATTGGTGCTGGTATTGCGCCAGAGCTGGGCGTTTTCCCAGCGGTTGACGACGACCAGGTCGAGCAGGCCGTCCAGGTTGAAGTCGACGAGCGCCGCGCCGCGCGAGATCGCGCCGCTGGCGACGCCGGCCTTGTCGCCGACTTCGACGAACTTGCCGTCCGCCCTGCAGCAGCAGGTTGTTGGGATCGCTGCGCGGCAAAGTCGGGCATCTTCGCCGACATTGCCCTTGGCGATGAACAGATCGGCGAGGCCGTCATTGTTGACGTCCTCGAACTGCGCGTGCCAGGCGGTGCTGGGCTTCAGATCGTCGCCCGTGTAGGGGCGGTGCGCGGTGACGCCGCTGCGCAAAGGCGATGTCGGTGTAGGTCGGCTTCGGCGCTGGCCGGCGGCGGGCGGCGCCAGCGTCTGCAGCTTGTTGTCGGCCATGCTGGTCAGGAAATATTCCGGGTAGCCGTCGCGGTCGAGGTCGTAGCTGGCGATGCCCATGCCCCAGATGCGCAGGGGCTTCCAGCCCTCCGCCTCGGTGTAGAGCACCGGCGGCTTGCCCGGCTCGACGTGCCACAGCTGCTCCTGGCCGCCCTTGTAGTATTCGCGGTCGTTGGAAACGCGCAGCGCCGGCGTGCCGGAGCGGTTCCAGTCGGTGAACAGCATCGACAGCGCGCAGAAGCTCGGCTTCAGCGGCAAGGGCGCGGCGAACTTGCCGCGGCTCGCCCGGGCCGGTGCAGCCAGTTGTCGGTGCAGGAGCCCCAGGGAAACGCCTCCTCGCGCCGGTCGATGTAGTTGCCGATCGCGATCGTCGGCCAGTGCGCGCCCTTCTCCCAGGTCGCGGCAAAGGCGGCCGACCAGGCGTCGCCGCCGTCGAAGCCCCAGGCCTCGTTGGCGCGCTCGAACCGGCAGTCGCCGAGGCCGCGCATGACGACGTTTTCGCCGACGCGCAGCAGCACCAGATCGGCATTGCCGTCGCTGTCGATGTCGAGCGGATAGGCGCCGGTCACCTTGTCGAGTTCGAGCCCGCTTTGCTGCGGCTCGAAGCTCAGCGGGCCGCCGCTGTGCGCGGTGTTGCGGTAGAACTTTGCCGGGGCCGTGCCGCCCGCCAGCAGCATGTCGGCAAAGCCGTCGCCGTTGCAGTCGAAGGTCGCGACGCCGCCGCCGACCATGTATTCCCACTCGCCCTCATAGATGGTGGCGACGCCGGCGGTGGCGGTTTCCTCGACGAAGCTGCGGAATGGCTGAGATCGGCCGCGTTGGCGGCAGCGGGCCATGCCAGCGCCAGCATCAGGAGCAAGGCGACTGGACATGCGCGCATCATCTGTCTCCGCGTCTTCAGTGCGGCCGCATAGGCCGCCGATGCAGCGGCCCTGTTCAAGCCCCTGCTCGATGGCCGAGCGGAAATGGATGCCGCCGTAGAGCCGCGAAATGCCGGCCTCCTCGGCCGCTGCCCAGAAACTTGGATAGGCCGCGCGCCGGCAGGCCGTCGGCCTCGTGGGTGGCGTCCTCGAAGGCGAAATTCTCGCCGAAGCATGGCGGTCAGCACCACCGCGGCGGCGCCGGACTGCGTGCTGTGGCCGCTCGGATATTCCGGGAAGGGCGGGGTGATCAGCAGCGGCTCCCATTTCGGGTCGATGACGCGGCGGATGTAGGTGACCGGCCGCACCAGATCGTACTCGAACTTCGTGTGCCAGCAGCCGATGAAGGCAGTCGGCCAGCGCAATGCCGAGCCGCGCCAGCACGTCGGCGCTTGTTTCGAGGTCGGTCTCGTTCTTGCTCGCAGGATCTGCCATGCGATCGAGATCCAGTGACCGGGCGGCGTCGGCGACAGCATCGGATCGTCCGACCAGAAACGCGCGATCGTCTTCTGCTCGTCCGTGAGGTTTTTGCGGATTTCGTAGACTTCGCGCGCCTCCTTGTAGAATTGCGAGTTCGGGTCCTCGCTGTAGGCGGGCGGCGGCGGCAGGGCGCAGGTGGCGCCCTGCGGCATGGCGAAGGTGCGGTTCTGGCCCCAGTTCGGCAGCAGCGGCAATTGCTGCTGGCGAACGAGGCTGGTCGGCACCCAGTGTTCCGTGCCCTTCGCCAGATCGTAGGCATACGGGAAGCCCATGTTCTCGACGACCGCGCCGCCATCCGTCGCGGACCAGGCAAGGATATGCGCGGCGAGCGCCTTGCCATAGGCGTCGCTGCGGGCAACCACATCCGGCGGGCACGCCGGCGGCGGCCTTTTCGCCGAGCTTTGCCTCCAGCGACTTCAGGGCGCGCTGACCGGTCGGGCCGGTGTTGGAAAAGAAGTTCTGCGCCGCGGCAGCCATCGCCGCCTGGATCACCACGGCATCGTCATAGGTCTTGCCGGGCTCGCGAGGCGGCACCGGCGCCAGGCCGTTGAGCTGGCCCGCGAGGGTCTGCAGGTCGCTCGCTCCGCTTGCGACCGACCTCGATATGCGGTGACGCCGAGATAGGCGAAGGAGCGGCTGGCCACGGGCGGCGAATAGGTCGGGGTGTGGCGCACCAGTTCCAGGATCAGCCGGTACCATGTGTGAAGGGTGTCGCGCGCCAAGGTATCGTCCTGCGCGGCAAGGCCTCTTGCGGGCGCTGCCGTTAGCGCGAGCAGGGTAATGAAGAGTGCGGCGAGGAGGCGGTTAATCCTGATTGGCATGCTGTAAGCCCTTGTCGTGACTGTCGGACGAGCCAAACACGTGGTTGTCGATATGCGTGAGCGCGCTCAGCAAGGCGCCACGCTGGATAAGCGGATATTCGTCAGGGTAGCAATGCATCGGTATTTGCCAGTGTGAAACTCCCGCCGCGCCCGTACCTATGGCTTCGCGGATCGCAGGCTCCATGAGCTCGAAGGCCAGCACGCCCGATCCGGCAAACGCCACCGGGAAGGGGTCCAGCAGCGAGAACAGGCTCCGCAGCCCCGCGCCGATAGCGCTGCCGGCCTGGCGGTATGCGGCGCGTTCCGGCCCCTCATGTGCCTTTGCGACGGCGGCAAGCGCGCGCATCGTCTCGAAGTCGATGTCCTCCTCCGGGATGGCGTCGGGGTCCGCGCCCTTTGCGGCGCGCCAGATGGCGTAGTCGCCGGCGTAGGCCTCGATGCAGCCGGTACGCCCGCAGCGGCAGCGCGCGCCGCCGAGCTGGAAGCACATGTGCCCGAATTCGGCCGCCGAGGATTTCAGCCCGGTGAAGATGCCGCCCTTGAGGTAGAGCCCCATGCCGATGCCGTGCGACAGCAGCACGGCGGCGAAGCTGTCGTGGAAGCGCTCGGGCTCGTCGCTGCGCAAGGCGCTGGCGATGACGTTGCAGTCGTTGGCGACCGTGACCTCGACGCCGAATACATCTGAAAACCACTGCGCTACCGGAATATCGGTGAGTGGCGTGACTGGCGACCATAGCAGACGGCTGCCTTCCGCATCCGTCACGCCTTGCACCGCAATGGCGACGTGGCGCAGGGGCGATGTAGCCGAGGGCGTCATGGCGATCGCCTCCTTCAGCAGGCCGGTCATCGCGTTTCGCAAACCCTCCGTGCCGGTTGTCATGGTCGGCAGGCGGAGGATTTTTTCCGCAAGCGTGCGGCCCGAGTAATCGATCACCGATGCCGAGATGCGGTTGAGCGTCAGCAGCACGACGCCAACCTTGGCGGCCGCGGCATTGAGCGCCAGCCCGACCTTGGGACGGCCCCGGCGGGCGAGCGGGGAGGGCGCTTCGCCCGAGAGGTCTTCGCTGAGCGCGCCGCGGTCCAGAAGGTGCGCCGTGATCAGCGTAACGGTCGATGCGCTCAGACCGGTCGCGCCGCTCAATTCCGTACGCGACAACGGCCCCGACTGCCGCAGTGCAGCGAGGATCCGCCGCTGATTCTGGCGGCGCAAATCGTCGGGGCGGGCGAGGACAGGCATGTGGCGCGGGCTTCCTCCTGAAGGCTCGCATGGCAAAATTTGATCGGCCGGGTGCGGCCCTCGAGCCTGCGACCGGCTCTTTCCAGGGCCGCGGCGCGCTCAAGGCCTCATAAGTGGCAAATATTGCAGCGCAACAAAATTCTTTTGCATTGCAATAAGTTAGCTTGGCGCAAAATGATGTTGACACAGCATTTGGACTGAGTCACTATTTTTTTCGAACCTCGAATTAAAGGGGCTCGCAGTCGCCGCAACTTCTTTCCCTGCATTGAGACGGGGCGGGAGTTCCGCGGCACGTCATCACATGGCGCTCATCGCGCCGGGAGGAAAACATCCATGAAGAAATTCGTATTGGCGCTCGCGGGCGCTGCGCTTGCCATGTCGGTTTCCAGCAGCGCGCTGGCAGCCGGCAAGACCATCGCCGTATCCTGGAAGACCTTCCAGGAAGAACGCTGGAAGACCGACGAAGCAGCCATCAAGGCAGTCGTTGAAGCCGCTGGCGACAAGTACATCTCGACCGACGCACAGGGCTCGGCGCAGAAGCAGGCAGCCGACATCGAAGGCCTGATCGCGCAGAAGGTCGACGTCATCCTCGTCGTCGCATTCGACTCCGACGCCATCCTGCCGTCGATCCAGAAGATCAGCGACGCCGGCATCAAGTCGATTGCCTATGACGTGCAGTTCGAAGATCCGAACGCGCTCTACGTCACCTTCGACAACGTCGGCGTCGGCCGCATCAATGGCCAAGACCATGCTCGAAAAGGGCAAGTCGGAAGGCAACTTCGCCTTCATCAAGGGCGACAAGGGCGACCCGAACGCCACCTTCCTGTTCACAGGGCATCATGGAAGTGCTGAAGGCCAATATCGACGCGGGCAAGATCAAGAATGTCTGCGAGACCTTCACCGACGGCTGGAAGCCGGACAATGCCCAGAAGAACATGGAGCAGTGCCTGACCTCGACCGACAACAAGGTCGACGCGGTCGTGTCCGAGAACGACGGCATGGCCGGCGGCGTCGTTGCCGCTCTCGAAGCACAGGGCCTTGCCGGCACCGTGCCGGTAACCGGCCAGGACGGCGACAAGGCCGCACTGAACCGCGTGGCGCTCGGCACCCAGCTCGTGTCGGTCTGGAAGGACTCGCGCGTTCTCGGCAAGGTTGCCGGTGAAGCCGCAGTCGCACTGGCCGACGGCGCGGCGATGGACTCGCTGCCGGGCGTTGCGAAGTTCAACGGCGGGCAAGAAGGGCGTCGAGATGAACTCCATCCTGCTCGCGCCGAACCCGATCACCAAGGACAACCTCAACGAGGTGATCGACGCCGGCTGGATCAGCAAGGAAGAGGCCTGCGCCGGCGTGAAGGCCGGAGCGGTTCCCGCCTGCGGCTAATCGCTTGCCCTCAGTGCTGAACTGAAACATCATGGCCGCGCCGCTTGCAATGAATGGCGCGGTCATTTTCTTAACGACAGAAGCTAGAGACCGCGGGGAGAAGGCCGATGAGCAACGCCGCTGACACCAGCGAGCGATCCGGCTCTCGCAGAAGGAAGGCGCGGTAACCGCGCTTCTTCCGCGCCACCGAGATCGACACGCGCATGCTCGGCATGGTCGGCGCGCTGGTCGTCGATCTGGGTCGGCTTCGACATCTACAGCGGCATCCTGCGCCCCAATATCGGACTGTTCGGCGGCTCCTTCCTGACGCCGCGGAATCTGTGGACGCTGCTGGTGCAGACCTCGTCCATCGCGGTCATGTCCACGGGCATGGTGCTGCTCATCGTGATGCGCCAGCTCGACCTTTCGGTCGGCTCGATGCTCTAGCATCGTGGCGGTCGCCATGGGCGTGCTGCAGGTCTACTGAGCTCGGCACCGGCGCTTGGCGTCGGCCATCCTGCGATCTGGATCATCGCCGTCATTTTCGGCCTGTGCCTCGGCGCTGCCATCGGGTGCGTTCAACGGCATGCTGACGCCTATGCCGGCATCCCGGCCTTCATCGTCACCCTGGGCGGCCTGATCGCCTACAGCGGCATCGCCTGTGCGCTCATGCCGCGGCGAGACCGTCGCGCCGATGGACAAGACCTTCAAGCTGATCGGCGGCAACGGCCCGCTCGCTTCGCATCGGCCCGTTCTGGAGCTGGGTCCTGGCATTCGTCGCCTGTGCGCTGGTCATCGTCTGGCCATCGTTGCACGGCCGCCGGCAGCGCCAGCGCTTCAAGTTTCCGCAGCGCCCGGTCTGGGCGGAAGTGCTGCTCGCGGTCATGCGGCAGCGTCGTCGTGCTGGGCACCACCTGGCGTCGTGAATTCCTATCCCTGGCCGCCGAAGGTCATCGAGAAGTTATGCGCAAGGCGAACAACATCCCCATTCCGCCAGGCGTCGAAAACACGGACGGCAATGCCATCTGCATGGCCGGCGACAGAGGTCGTGCGCTGCACCGACGGCCTCATCTACTACACCGGCTATGCCATTCCGGTGCTGATCGCGATCGCGGTCGGCGTTGTCATGACGCTTCATCGCCACGCGCACGCAGTTCGGCCGCTACGTCTATGCGACGGGCGGCAATCCGGAAGCGGCCGAACTTGCCGGCATCAACACCAAGTGGCTGACCGTCAAGGTCTTCACGCTGATGGGCGTGCTGGTCGGCGATCTCCGCGATCATCACCTCGGCCCGCCTCGATGCCGCCACCAACTGCGCTGGGCACAGCTCAACGAGCTCTACGTCATTGCCGCGGCCGTCATCGGCGGCACGTCGCTGGCCGGCGGCGTCGGCACCATCTATGGCGCCATGCTGGGCGCCTTGCTGATGCAGTCGCTGCAGTCGGGCATGACGCTGCTCAATTTCGAATCCGCCTACAAGAACATCGTCGTCGGCGTCGTGCTGGTGCTCGCGGTCTTCGTCGACCAGGTCTATCGCCGGCGCGTGAAGTAGGAGGAGACCATGGCAAAGGCTGCAAGCAACAAATCGGCGCCCCAACCTGCCAAGGCAGGCGATCGCGGCACACCGCTGATCGAGATGCGCGACATCTCCATCGCCTTCGGCGGCATCAAGGCCGTCGACCACGCCACGGTCGATCTTTATCCCGGGCGAAGTGGTCGGCCTGCTCGGCCACAACGGCGCCGGCAAGTCGACGCTGATCAAGGTGCTGTCCGGCGCCTACAAGCGCGACCCCGGCCAGATCCTCATCAATGGCGAGGAAGTCGACAATCAACAACCCGCGCGACGCCAAGGCGCTCGGCATCGAGACGATCTACCAGACGCTGGCGCTCGCCGACAATGTCGATGCCGCCGCCAACCTCTATCTCGGCCGCGAACTGAAGACGCCGTTCGGCACGCTGGACGACGTCGCCATGGAGGCGGAATGCCGCAAGGTGATGCACCGCCTCAACCCCAATTTCCGCCGCTTCAAGGAGCCGGTGAGCAAGCTGTCCGGCGGCCAGCGCCAGTCGGTCGCGATCGCGCGCGCCATCCATTTCAACGCCCGCATCCTGATCATGGACGAGCCGACGGCGGCGCTCGGGCCGCAGGAAACCGCGCAGGTCGGCGAGCTGATCAAGCAGCTCAAGGCCGAGGGCATCGGCATCTTCCTCATCAGCCACGACATCCACGACGTCTTCGATCTCGCCGACCGCGTGTCGGTGATGAAGAACGGGCGAGTGGTGGGCACGGCGAACACCAGCGACGTGACCAAGGACGAGGTGCTCGGCATGATCATCCTCGGCAAGTGCCCGCCCGGCGCAATTCCTGGCCCCGGCGCGATCTGACGCCATGTTCCTCGGCATCGATCTGGGTACTTCCGGCGTAAAGGCCTTCCTGATGGATGGCGACCAGAAGTTCGTCGCCTCCGCCAATGCGCCGCTAAGCGTCGCCAATCCGCATCCGGGCTGGTCCGAGCAGGAGCCGGACGACTGGAAAAGCGCGACCGACGCCGCGGTATTGCAACTGAAGGCCAGCCACCCCGCGGAGCTTGCGGCGGTGCGGGCATCGGCCTGTCCGGCCACATGCATGGCGCGACGCTGGTCGACAGCCATGACCGTGCTCCGCCCCTGCATCTTGTGGAACGACACGCGCAGCCATGCCGAGGCGCACGAACTCGACGCCGATCCGGCGTTCCGGCGGCTCACCGGCAACATCGTTTTCCCCGGCTTCACCGCGCCGAAGCTGCCTGGGTGCAGAACAACGAGCCGGCCCATTTCAACGCGATCCGCTGGGTGCTGCTGCCGAAGGATTATCTGCGGCTTTGGCTGTCTGGCGAACACATCTCGGAAATGTCGGACACCGCCGGCACCTCCTGGCTCGATGTCGGCGCACGGCGCTGGTCGGCCGAACTGCTCGCGGCGACCGGCCTCGACGAGCGGCAGATGCCGCATCTGGTCGAGGGCACCGACAGCGCCGGCACCTTGCGCGACGGAACTCGCAACCCGATGGGGCATGGGGCCGGGCGTCGTCATCGCCGGCGGTGCGGGCGACAATGCGGCTTCCGCCTGCGGCATGGGCACGGTGCGCGAAGGCGAGGCCTTCGTCTCGCTCGGCACGTCGGGCGTGCTGTTCGCCGCCAATGACGGCTTTCTGCCCAAGCCCGAAAGCGCGGTCCATGCCTTCTGCCATGCGCTGCCCGACACCTGGCACCAGATGGGCGTGATCCTGTCGGCCACCGATTCGCTGAACTGGCTGGCGCGATGTCACCGGCAAGCAGCGCGGCGGCGCTTACCGGCCGAACTTGGCGACACGCTTGCACGCACCGACCGGCACGTTGTTTCCTGCCCTATCTTTCGGGCGAGCGCACGCCGCACAACGATGCGCTGATCCGTGGCGCCTTCACCGGCCTCGGCACAGGAAACCGACCGCCGCGCGCTGACGCAGGCGGTGCTCGAGGGCGTCGCCTTCGCCTTCCGCGACAGCCTGCGAGGCGCTGCGCGCAGGCCGGCACCGACGCTGACCCGGGTCACCGCGATCGGCGGCGGCTCGCGCTCGCGCTATTGGCTGAAGGCGATCGCCACCGCGCTCGACATCCCGGTCGACCTTCCGGCCGACGGCGATTTCGGCGCTGCCTTCGGCGCGGCGCGGCTCGGCCTGATCGCGGCAACCGGGGCCGATCCGCTCTCGGTCTGCACGCATCCGCCGATCGCCGAGACCATCGAGCCGGATGCGCGCGCTCAGCGCCGCCTATCAGGACCGGCTAGCAGCGCTACCGCGAACACTTATCCCGCAATCAAGGAGTGTACAGACGTGAGCACCGGCTTTTTCGGCGACATCGGCAAGATCAAATACGAGGGTCCGGACAGCACCAATCCGCTCGCCTACCGGCATCTACAATCCCGACGAGATGGTCATGGGCAAGCGCCTGGAGGACCATCTGCGCTTCGCGGTCGCCTATTGGCACACCTTCGCCTGGCCGGGCGGCGATCCGTTCGGCGGCCAGACCTTCGAGCGGCCATGGTTCGGCGACACGATGGAGCAGGCCAAGCTGAAGGCCGACGTCGCCTTCGAGATGTTCTCGCTGCTCGGCGTGCCCTATCTACTGCTTCCACGATGCCGACGTGCGGCCCGGAGGGCGCGACCTTCGCCGAGAGCACGCACGAACCTCGACGAGATCGTCGACTATCTTCGCGGGCAAGCAGAAGGAGACCGGCGTCAAGCTGCTGTGGGGCACGGCCAACCTGTTCTCGCATCGCCGCTTCATGGCGGGCGCCGCGACCAATCCCGATCCGGACGTGTTCGCCTATGCGGCGGCGACGGTGAAGACCTGCATGGACGCGACGCAAGCAGCTCGGCGGCGAGAACTACGTGCTGTGGGGCGGCCGCGAGGGCTACGAGACGCTGCTCAACACCGATCTCAAGCGCGAGCTGCGACCAGGTCGGCCGCTTCCTCAACCTGGTCGTCGAGTACAAGCACAAGATCGGCTTCAAGGGCACGATCCTGATCGAGCCGAAGCCGCAGGAGCCGACCAAGCACCAGTACGACTACGACGTCGCGACCGTCTACGGCTTCCTGCAAGCAGCTACGGCCTCGAGAACGAGGTGAAGGTCAATATCGAGCAGGGCCACGCCATCCTCGCCGGCCATTCCTTCGAGCACGAGCTGGCGCTGGCCAATGCGCTCGGCATTTTCGGCTCGATCGACATGAACCGCAACGACTACCAGTCCGGCTGGGACACCGACCAGTTCCCCAACAACGTGCCGGAAATGGCGCTGGCCTATCTACGAGATCCTGCAAGGGCGGCGGCTTCAAGACCGGCGGCACCAATTTCGACGCCAAGCTGCGCCGCCAGTCGCTCGATCCCGCAGGACCTGCTGATCGGCCATATCGGCGCGCATGGACTGCTGCGCCCGCGCGTCTGAAGGCCGCGGCGCGAATGATCGAGGACAAGGCGCTGTCCGAGCCCGCTGGCGCAGCGCTATGCCGGCTGGAACAGCGCCGAGGCCAAGGCCATGCTGGCGGGCAAACGGAGCCTGGAAGAGATCGCCGAGCGCGTGGTGAAGAAGAACATCGACCCGCAGCCGCGCTCCGGCCGCCAGGAATTGCTGGAGAATATCGTCAATCGATATGTCTGATTTGAAATGATCTGGCGGTTTTAGCCGCCAATGCTTGCTTGTCGCCGGCATGGAACCAATTTATGCTGCACTGCATATAAGGCATGCCGCCTGGGAGGGGTGGCCTGATACAGGCTCCAACTTTCCAAGGACAGCCCGATGCATTTCGAGCTCGCGCCAGACCCCGATTTTCCTGTTCCTGCGGGTGTGCATCTTCGCATCCTCGGCAAGGACGATATCTCGCTCCTGATCGGTCACCTGAAGTCGCTCGACGAAGCCTCGTTGCGTGATCGCTTCAACGGCATCACCAGTCCGGGCTGGGTGGAAGATTACGCGCGCAGCTGCATCCGGCCGGGCACCCTGTTGCTGGCCGCCGAAGCGGAAGGGTCGGTGATCGGCGTTGCGGAACTGCACCCGGCGGGCACCGACAGCGCCGAGCTTGCCTTCAGCGTTTCAACACCGTGGCGCGGCAGGGGCGTTGGCGCGGCGCTTTTTGCCCTCATCGTTGAGGCTGCGTGGTCGCGTGGGCTCGACAGCATCGAAATCACGACGCATTCGGGAAATGACGCGATGAAGAAGCTGGCGCGCCGGTTCGGCACGGAGCTTCGCTTCGACACCGGCGAAACGTTCGGCAAGATTTCGCTTGCCGAGATGCACATGCTCGACCAGTTCGGCAACAAGCGTAGCTGGACGCCGCAGGCACAAGCCCGCCGCGGCGATCGCAAGCGCGAGGGAAACGGGCGAAACGCCGATTAACGCACCAACTGCGGACGATAGGTCAGGCGCGGCCGCCTTGCCGGCTCCAGATGCCGGTTGAGGTAGCGGTTGGCAAGACCGAACACCAGGATGATCCCGATTGTCGACAGGATGAAGTAGACGGCCACGATGGGGTAGGGGACGAAGGGGTTGAAGGTCTTGTCGGCGAAGTAGTTCGCGTAGTAGAGCGCGTCGCCCTGCTGCTGCCAGGCCGGAAAGCCGGAGAAGAACACCAGCGTCGTGGCGTGGAACAGAAAGATCGCCTCGTTGGTATAGGCCGGCCAGGCAAGGCGCAGCATGGTGGGCAAGACGATGCGGCGGAACCGCTGGCAGCCAGCCAGGCCGTAGGCCTCGGCCGCCTCGATGTCGCCCTTTGGAACGGAACGCAGCGCGCCATAGAAGATCTCGGCCGAGTAGGCGGCGGTGTTGAGGAACAGCACGATCAGCGCCCCGGCCCAGGCCTTGGTCAGCCAGCTGGTCTCGACCGTGACGGTGGCGAAGCCCAGCGGAAGGTCGAAGCCGGTGCGCGGGCAGCAGGACGAAAGCCTCGTAGGCGAGGAAGAACTGGATGAACAGCGGCGAGCCGCGGAAGACGAAGATGAACCATTCCGCCGGCTTGCGCAGCCAGCGCGTTACGGCAGGTGCGCGCCATCGCAATGCGCGGTCGCCAGGAAGAAGCCGAAGATGAGGGCCAGCGACGCGAAATAGATGTTCCAGATCAGGCCGCAGCCGATCAGCGTGAACTGCTGGCAGAGCGTGAAATCGACTTGGCAGCAGCCGCTCGCCGATGCCGATCGATCGCAGGCCATAGTCGGCGATGGTCTCCCAGCAGGTCATCGCCGCCTCCGCAGGGCTTCGCCCCGCTGCCGTCGCCTGTCCGCGCGAGACCGGCGCGTGAGGGCGGCCAAGGCCTTTCTCGCTGAGCCAGGTCATGGAGAGGTAGAAGACCAGCAGCGCGAGGAAGTACCACAGCCGCCAGTCGGGGTGCGGGTAGTCGAAGATGCCGGTCTTGCAGCCGCCCAGTTCGCGCGCCCAGTAGACGATGTCCGAGACGCCGAGCAGGAACAGAAGCGGCGTCGCCTTGATGAGGATCATCCACAGGTTCGACAGGCCGGGCAGGGCGTAGACCCACATCTGCGGCAAGTGGATGCGGCGGAAGGTCTGGCGTTCGTCATGCCGAATGCGCGTGCCGTTTCGAGCTGGCCGCGGGGCACGGCCGTGCATCGCGCCGTAGAGCGTTTGGCGGCAAAGGCGCCGAAGACGATGGCGAAGGTGACGACGGCAAGCGCAAAGCCCCAGCCCTCGTGCACCCATTGCGGGGCGCTGCTCAGCGGCATTTTGCGCGGGACGCAGACGACGAAGTCATTGCCGCGATAGACCGGCTCGGTCACCTGCGGGCACAAGATCTTGTGGCGGCTGTATTCGACCAGCTGGTCGAGCGCCACGGGGACGAACAGGAAGAAGACGATGTCGGGCACGCCGCGCACCATGTTGGTGTAGGCCTGGCCGATTATGCGCGGGACGAGGAATGTCGAGCGCCGCGCCATCGCGCCGACGAAGCCCAGCGCCAGAACGATGGGGGCGGTCACGGTTATCAGCACCAGCACCGTGACGAAGCTGAAATAGAATTGCTGATGCTTGCGGGTTGGTCAGATAGCAGACGAACCAGGCAGCACCTTCGAGGGCCGACGGATCATGCACATCTGCATGCAAATACCCTATCCGAAAATGGTGCAAGGGGCCCGCGTTGGCGGGCCCCGGTATTCATGAGGTTTTGGGGCGACCAGTATCAGAAGCCCTTCTTGTCGGGAAACCACTTCGCGATCAGCGCGTTCAGCGAGCCGTCCTTCTTCATGGCTGGTGATGGCCGCGTCGAACTTGTCGCGCATTTCGGTGTCCGACTTGCGCACGCCCATGCCGACGCCGCCGCCAAGCAGGCACGTCCTCGCCGATGAAGGCGAGTTCGCCATTGCTCTGCTCGACGATCGGCTGGAGGTAGTCCTTGTCGGCGAACACGGCGTCGGCCTCGCCGTTCTTCACGGCAGCGACGGTTTCGTCGGGCGTTGCGAATTCGAGGAGGGTGCGCGCCCGAGGAGGCGACATGGCCGGCCTGGATGGTGTTCGACCTGCGCGGCGACATTGCCCTTCATCACGTCTGCGGAAGCGCCTGCCTTGGCAACATAGGCGCTGACTGCCGGCGGGAAGTAGTTCTGCGTGAAGTCGATCTTCTGCTTACGCTCGTCGGTGATGCTCATGCCGGCCATGATGGTGTCATAGTTGCCCGAGAGCAGGTTGGGGATGATGGTGTCCCAGTCGTTCTTCACCCATTCGCACTTGTAGCCGGCGAGTTCGCACAGCTTGTCGCCCAGATTCGCGCTCGAAGCCGTCGACCTCGCCCTTGTCGTTGATGAAGTTGTACGGCTCATAGGCGCCTTCGGTGCCCATGCGGATTGTCTTGTCCTGCGCCATGGCGGGGCCGGATGCAACAATTGCAACGGCCAGTGCGATCAGTAGATTTCTCATTATTTTACACCTTTCACAGTTAAATTTCGTACTCTGGCGCTCTTATGCAGCAGATGCTTTCAAGAACTGCTGCAGGCGCAGTGAGCGTGTGTTTCCAAACAATTCAGAAGGCTTGCCTTCTTCTTCAATCTTGCCTTTGTGCAGAAAGATTACATGGTTTGCAACGTCACTGGCCAATTTCATGTCGTGCGTTACAATAAGCATGGTGCGCCCTTCTTCCGCAAGGGATTTGATAACCCGGACAACTTCGCCCTGCAGCTCGGGATCGAGCGCGGAAGTCGGCTCGTCGAACAGCATCGCGGCAGGCTCCATCGCAAGGGCGCGGGCGATTGCGGCGCGTTGCTGCTGGCCGCCGGAAAGCTGGGAGGGGTAGTTGTCGCACTTGTCGCCGATACCGACCTTCTCCAGCAAGGCGCGGCCCATTTCCGCAGCCTCATGGCGGTCCCTGCCAAGCACCGTGATGGGGGCTTCGGTCACGTTTTGCAGAACGGTCAGGTGGGACCAAAGGTTGAATTGCTGGAAAACCATGGAGAGATTCGTGCGGATGCGGCGTACCTGTGCGGCGTCGGCGGGCTTGCGTCCTTCGCCAGAGCCCTTCCAGGTCACGGGTTCGCCCTGGAAGACAACATCGCCCTGCTGGGGAATTTCGAGGAGATTCGTGCAGCGCAACAGCGTGCTCTTGCCCGAACCGGACGAGCCGATCAGCGCCGTGACATCACCGCGCCGCGCCACGAGGTCCACGCCCTTGATGACCTCGAGCGAACCATAGCTCTTGTGAATGCCCCGAAGTTCAATGACAGCAGGAACGCCGGTTGACGAAAGGTCAGAATCCGGTGTTTTTTGCTGCCTGGAAGATAATTTTTGCTCCATTTGCCCCAACGTCGCCAAGAATTTTTTGTTACTTTTTTTATCAATCATGAAAAACCCGCCGGATGCAACGGCACCTTAGGGGGGATAAGCGGGTAAATTGTCGCTCCCGCGAGCGGCGGACGTTGATTTTCAGCAGTCAAGCAGTTCCTATGGCAGGCGTATCAAACCCGCAAGGACACAGCATGCCCAGCACAAGCCAGAACATTACGCGCCATGAAAGCGGCGCCCGCATGAGCCAGTCCGTCATTCACAACGGCACCGTCTATCTCGCGGGCCAGGTGGCGGAAGGCGCCAACGTCACCGAACAGACGCAGAAGATCCTCGCCGAGATCGACCGCCTGCTGGTGCTTTCGGGAAGCAGCAAGGCGCGGCTGCTGTCGGCGCAGATATTCCTGGCCGACATCTCGACCTTCGCCGAGATGAACAAGGTGTGGGACGGTTGGGTGGACAAGGCGAATGCACCCGCGCGCGCAACTGTCGAGGCGAAGCTTGCCGCCCGGCAATTCCTGGTTGAAATCATGGTCATCGCGGCGCAGGGCTGAACCATGTTGTTGCTCGACGCGAAGGAGACAAAGGCAGCGCTGCCATTCCGCCCGCTGGTGGAGGCGCTGCGTTCAATGTTCGCCTCGGGCTGCGAAATGCCGGTTCGCCACCACCACACTATGAAGGTTCCGGGCGAACCTGACGCCACCTTGCTGCTGATGCCGGCATGGCAGACCGGTTCGCATCTGGGCGTGAAGATCGCCACGGTGTTTCCGGGCAATTCGGCGCGCGGGCAGGCGGCGGTCAACGCATCCTACGTGCTGATGAGTGCCATGACGGGCGAGACGCTGGCGCTGATCGATGGCGGCGAACTGACGGCGCGGCGAACGGCGGCGGCATCGGCGCTCGCAGCCGATTACCTTGCCAGGAAGGATGCCAGCCATCTGCTGGTGGCGGGCACGGGACGCCTGTCGCTAAACCTTGTGGAGGCGCATGCGAGCGTGCGGCCGATCAACCGCGTCACGATCTGGGGCCGCGATATCGCAAAGGCGCGGATCGTCGCGCAAAAGGCGCAGGCACTCGGCTTCGAGGCGGCTGCAGCCGCAGACCTCGAGGATGCCTGCGCGCAGGCCGACATCGTCTCCTGCGCCACGCTGTCGGCGACGCCGATCATCCAGGGCGAATGGCTGAAGCCGGGCGTGCATGTCGATCTTGTCGGGGCGTTCCGGCCCGATACGCGCGAGAGCGACGACGAGGCCGTTCGCCGGTCGAGCGTCTTTGTCGACACGCGCGCCGGCGCAACCAGGGAGGCTGGCGACATCGTGATGGCGGTTGCGTCCGGCGCGCTCGATCCGGCTTCCATCAAGGCCGAATTGTCGGAGCTTGCGCGCGGCAATCATGCCGGCAGGGCGCATGGCAGAGAGATCACGCTGTTCAAGTCGGTGGGCGCGGCGCTGGAAGATCTGGCCGGGGCGATCCTTGCCTGGCAATCGAAACACTGAGGAGTATTCAATGTCATTTCCGCTGGATGCGGTTCGCGACCGGTTTCCCTCGCTTGCCATGCGCGACCATGGAATGCGCCGCATCTATCTCGACAATCCCGCCGGCACGCAGGTGCCGCTGCGGGTAGCCGATGCGATCCACGATGCCATCCTCCACCGCAACGCCAATCTGGGCGGCGCTTTCGCAAGTTCCGTCATGGCGGGAGAGGTGTGGCACGGCGCGCATGCCGCGATGGCGGAGCTGCTGGGCGCTGCAAGCCATGAGGAGATCGTCATCGGCCCAAACATGACGAGCCTCACCTTCCAGCTTTCGCGTGCAATCGGGCGCGACTGGGGGCCGGGCGACGAGGTAATCGTCACGCGCATGGACCATGAGGGCAATGTCGGGCCATGGATGCAGATCGCGCAGGACAAGGGCGCGACCGTGAAGTTCCTGCCGTTCAACAAGGAGACGTGGCAAATTGAGGCGGACGATCTGCGCGCGGCGCTGTCGGGCCGCACGAAACTGCTGGCTCTTTCCTATGCCTCAAACCTCACGGGCTCCATCAACAACGTCAAGCAATTGACGGCGATAGCGAAAGAGGCCGGCGTGCTGGTCTATGTCGATGCGGTGCAGTTCACGCCGCACGGCTTGGTCGACGTAGAGGAGATCGGCTGCGATTTCCTCGCCTGCAGCGCCTACAAGTTTTTCGGCCCGCACATGGGCATTGTCTATGGCCGCAGGGCCGTGCTCGACAGCTTCACGCCATACAAGCTGCGTTGCTCGACCAACGACCTGCCGGGCAGGCTCGAAACCGGCACGCCCCAGATCGAACTCTTGGCGGGGTTGACCGCGACGGTGGACTATTATGCGGAAGTGGGAGAAATGGCGGGAGCGTCGGGCAGCCGCCGCGAGAAGATCCATGAGGCCTATCGCATTGCCGTGGATCACGAGGCGCCGCTGGGGCTGCGGCTGATCGAAGGATTGCAGAAGATCGAAGGGCTGACCATCCACGGCATCACCGATCCGCGCCGGGTGGAGCATCGCGTGCCGACAGTGTCGTTCACCGTCGATGGCATCACGCCGAAATCGCTGGTGGGGCTGTGCAATGCGGAGAACATCTTCTTCTGGGCCGGGCACAATTACGCCTGGGAGGTGGTGCATTTCCTCGGCATTCCCGCCTCGCAAGGCGTGGTGCGTGTCGGCATCGCGCATTACAACAGCATGATGGAAGTGGAGGAGACGCTGGAGAGCATAACGCGCAACATCGCGATGCTGCGACAGCAAAGGCGGGGATGAGCGGCTGCCGGTAACAAGAGTGCCGGAAGCAATGAAGGGTGGAGAACATGGAATTCGACTATGTGATCGTCGGCGGCGGGTCCGCCGGATCGACCCTTGCCGCCAGGCTGACGGAAAATCCGGCGGTCACGGTTTGCCTGCTGGAGGCGGGCGGCGATGGCAAGGGCGCATTGATCCGCATGCCTTTCGGACTCATTGCCATGGTTTCCGGCCGTCCGAAGATCAACAACTGGGCCTATCTGACCACCCCGCAGCCTGGGCTAAACGGGCGCCGTGGCTACCAGCCGCGGGGGCGGGCGCTTGGCGGATCGAGCGCGATCAACGCGATGCTCTACACGCGCGGGCACCCGACCGACTACGACGAGTGGGAGGCGATGGGCGCGGCCGGCTGGGGCTGGAAGGACGTGCTGCCGTATTTCCGCAAGGCCGAGGGCAATTGCCGCGGCGCTGACGATCATCACGGCGCGGAGGGCCCGCTCCAGGTAGGGGAACAGGTGTCGCCGAGACCGATCTCGCATGCCTTCCTGGACGCATGCGAAGAGGTTCAAATCCGGCGCAACGACGATTTCAACGGTCCGGATCAGGAGGGCGCGGGCCTGTACCAGGTAACGCAGTTCTGGTCCGGTCCTCGGCGCGGCGAGCGCTGCTCGGTGGCGGCAGCCTATCTGCATCCGGTGATGACGCGCCAGAACCTTGAGGTCATCACATCGGCCCATGCCACCAGGGTGAACTTCCAGGGCAGGCGCGCGGCATCTGTCACCTACAGGCAGGGCGGCGCGCTGAAAAGCGTGAGCGCGCGGCGCGAGATCCTGCTGTGCGGCGGAGCGTTCAACTCGCCGCAATTGCTGATGCTGTCCGGTATCGGTCCGGGCGCGCATCTGTCGAGCCACGGCATCGCCACGCTTCACGATCTGCCGGGCGTCGGCCAGAACCTGCAGGACCACATCGATTTCATCCAGCTCTTCCGCTCGCGCGACAAGGACCTCATCGGCGTGTCGCCCTCGGGGATCTGGCAGATGTACAAGGCCGTCATGCAATGGCGCAAGGATGGCACCGGACTGGGCGCTTCACCCCTTGCCGAGGCAGGCGCATTCCTGAAGTCCAGCCCCGATCTTGCCAAGCCCGACCTTCAGCTGCATTTCCTGCCGGGCATCGGCGAAAACCACATGCGGAAAATCAATTTCGGCTATGGCTATTCCTGCCATGTCTGCGCCTTGCGGCCGCATTCGCGCGGACAGGTGCAACTGGCCAGCGCAAATCCGCTGGCGGCACCGGGCATCGACCCGAACTTCCTGTCGGACGAGCGCGATCTTGCGGCGCTGGTTGCCGGAACGCGCATCACGCAACGCATCATGGCCGCTCCACCCATCCGCAAATATCTGCACAGCGAAAAATACCTGACGGGAAAAGAGAGCGACCGCGAACTGGAGCAGCATATCCGCTCGCGTGCCGACACAATCTACCATCCGGTCGGCACCTGCCGCATGGGGATCGACGGCACGGCTGTGGTCGATCCATCGCTGCGGGTGCGCGGCGTCGAGGGATTGCGCGTGGTGGATGCTTCCGTGATGCCGACGCTGATCGGCGGCAATACCAATGCGCCGACGGTGATGATCGCCGAGAAGGTCGCGCATGAAATGCGGATGGCCGGCTAAGCTCCCGAAACGCCCTTGCCGGTGAGCGGGGCCGGGTCAGTCGCCCGGTCGAAAGTTGCCGCGTCGATCAGGCCGGAGGCGAGCGCCGCCTCGCGCAGCGTGGTGTTTTCCACCGCCGCCGTGTGCGCGATGCGGGCAGCGTTATCGTATCCCACGATAGGTGCAATCGCTGTCACCAGCATCAGCGAGCGCGCCACGAGTTCGGCGACGCGCGCCTCGTTCACTTGCGTATCCTCGACGGTGAAGCGGCGGAAGTTCGTGCAGCCGTCAGCCAGCATGTGTGCGCTGTTGAGGAAATTCGCGATCACCATCGGGCGCATGGTGTTGAGCTGGAAATTGCCCTGCGCAGCGGCGAAGGCGACAGCGTTGTCGAGGCCGATCACTTGCGTGGCGATCATGATCAGCGCCTCGCACTGCGTGGGGTTCACCTTGCCGGGCATGATCGACGAGCCGGGCTCGTTCTCCGGTAGCGACAGTTCGCCAAGACCGCTGCGCGGGCCCGATGCAAGGTAGCGAATGTTGTTGGCAATCTGCAGCAGCGCCACGGCAAGGCCGCGCAGCGCAGCCATCGCGCCAAGCATTGCGGTGAGCGAGGACTGCGCCTCGAACTTGTTGGGCGCGGTGACGAAGCGTTTGCCGGTGATGCCGGAAATGGCGGCAGCGAATTTTTTCGAAAAGCCCCTCGGCGCGTTGATGCCGGTGCCAAGAGCGGTGCCGCCCGCGGCAAGCTCCAGCAGGCCCGCGCGGGACGCCTCTATGGCCCTCGCCGCATAGTCTAGCTGCGCGGCATAGCCCGACCATTCCTGCCCCACGGTGAGCGGTACGGCGTCTTGCAGGTGGGTGCGGCCGATCTTGACGATGCCCATCCATTGTTCCGCCTTGTGCGAAATGGCGGCGGACAGTTCGCGCAGCGCCGGCAGCAAATCATTGTCGATGGCCAGAACCGCGCTGACATGCATGGCGGTCGGAAATGTGTCGTTGGAGGATTGAGCCATGTTGACGTGGTCGTTGGGATGCACCGGCTCGCGCGAGCCGATCGAGCCGCCGAGCAACTGGATGGCGCGGTTGGCGATGACCTCGTTGACGTTCATGTTGGTCTGCGTGCCGGAACCGGTCTGCCACACATGCAGCGGGAAATGCGCGTCGAGTTCGCCCCGCGCGGTCTCGCGCGCCGCCTGGATTATCGCCCCCGCGATGCGCGGCTCCAGCCGCCCGGCATCGCGGTTGACGATCGCGGCGGCCTCCTTCACCAGGCCATAGGCGTGGTAGACCGCCTTGGGCATCTTGTCCGGGCCGATGGCGAAGTGCTTGAGCGAGCGCGCCGTCTGCGCGCCCCAATAGCGGTCGGCCGGCACTTCGAGTTCGCCCATGGAATCGCGCTCGATGCGCGTGCCGGTGGCGTCGATGCCGACGGGAATGTTGTTCAGGCTTTCGCCGATCTGATTCGCCATGACGGGACCTCCGGTCCGGTTTTTCGCCTGTGGCAGAGGCAGGGCGGGCAATTTGTGCCCGAAATAAGTCCAAAGGCAACAAAGCTGCGCAAAACGGCAGGGCGGCGCGGCCCGCCCATTGTCGTTTCACCATACTAAGGTCTAGTCTGAACCAAGGACGGGGGACACTGCCGATCCTTGGACAACGACACTTTCCATGTTTGCCGGCCTCGCGGCTGCGCAAACGTGCATGGGGACAAGCCGTTGCCACTCGCATGAAAGAGATGGGCTCGAACCAAAAAGGCAGTCAAATGACTACGAGCGATTACACGGAAAAAGACAAGAAGGAGGACATCCATATCCTCCACGGCATGGGCTATGCCCAGGAACTGGAGCGGCGATGAGCCGCTTCTCGAACTTCGCCATTTCGTTTTCGATCATCTGCATCCTGTCGGGCGGCATCAATTCGCTGGGCCAGGCGACCTCGGGCGCCGGCGGCGCGGCGATCGGCATCGGCTGGCCGCTCGGCGTGCTCGATCTCCGGCGTCTTCGCGCTGGCGATGGCGCAGATCTCCTCGGCCTATCCGACCGCGGGCGGCCTCTATCACTGGGGTTCGATCCTCGGCAACCGCTTCACCGGCTGGCTCACGGCCTGGCTCAACCTGCTCGGCCTGATCACCGTGCTCGGCGCCATCAACGTCGGCACCTTCTATTTCTTCTTCGGCACCTTCGGCGCGACCTTCGGCATCGAGGACACGCTGACGCACCGCGTCGCCTTCGTGGTCGATCATCACCGGCGCTGCAGGCGCTGATCAACCACTTCGGCATCAGGCTGACGGCCAAGCTCACCGACTTCTCGGGCTACCTGATCTTCGCCACGGCCGTCGCGCTGACCATCGTCTGCCTGATCTCGGCGCCGACACTGGGACTTCTCGCGGCTGTGTGACCTTCGCCAACTACACCGGCACCGAGGGCGCAAGCGGCGTCTGGCCGGTCGCAGTGTCGGGCCTGATGGCGTTCCTGCTCGGCCTGCTGCTGCCGATCTACACGATCACCGGCTATGACGCCTCGGCGCATACTTCGGAAGAAACGATGAAGGCCGCGACCTCCGTGCCGCGCGGCATGGTCTCGTCGGTGCTCTGGTCGGCGCTGTTCGGCTGGATCATGCTTTGCGCCTTCGTGCTGATGATCCCGAACATGGACGAAGCGGCCAAGCAGGGCTGGAACGTGTTCTTCTGGGCCATGGACGGCCAGGTGAACCCGACCGTCAAGATCCTGCTCTACCTGGCGATCTTCATCTCGCAGTGGCTCTGCGGCCTCGCGACGGTGACCTCGGCCTCGCGCATGCTCTTCGCCTTCTCGCGCGATGGCGGCATGCCCGGCGCCTCGAAGGCGCTGGCCAAGGTCAGCCCGAAGCACCGCACGCCGGTGGCTGCGATCTGGACCGGCGTCGATCCTGGCGGTGCTGTTCGTCTGGTTCACGTCGCGCGATCACCATCGCCGGCACGCCGGCCTACTCGATCGTCGTGTCGTGCACGGTCATCTTCCTGTTCCTGTCCTTCGCGGTGCCGATCGCGCTTGGCCTGTTCACCATCGGCGGCGCCGAAGTGGCCGACAATGGGGCCGTGGAACATCGGCGTAGGCATGTACAAGCTGGTTGCGGTGCTGTCGATCGTCTCGATGACGCTGATCTTCTTCATCGGCATCCAGCCGCCGAACGACTGGGCGCTGCTCGATCACCATCGGCTTCATCGTGCTGGCGCTGGTCGATCTGGTTCGTGTTCGAGAACCGTCGCTTCCAGGGTCCGCCGATCGGCGACGAAATCGCCAAGCGCGCCAGGCGGCAATCGCCGCTGCCGAAAAGGCAGTCGGCGAAACCGCCTGACGATACGTGCAAGACGGCCGGCTGCCCTTCGGGCGGCCGGTCTTTCCATGTGCAATGCATGCCTTGTGCAAAGTGTGAAAGAGAAGAAGCGAAATGGCCGGAAACCTGACCCTCGACGAGCTTAAAGACGGCAGTTGCAATCGGGCGCGATCGACACGGTGCTGGCCTGTGCGGTCGACATGCAGGGCCGCCTGATCGGCAAGCGCTTCCTGGCGCAGTATTTCGTCGAATCGCGCGCATGACGAGACGCATGGCTGCAACTACCTGCTGGCCAACGACATCGACATGGAGCCGGTGCCCGGCTACAAGGCGGCGAGCTGGACGAAGGGCTATGGCGACTTCGTCATGAAGCCCGACCTCGCGACGCTGCGCGCATGTCCCTGGCTCGAGAAGACCGCGCTGGTGCTCTGCGACATGCAGGACCATCACACCACGAAGACCTGCCGCATCGCCGCGCGCCATCCTGAAGCGCCAGGTCAAGCGGCTGAAGGAACGCGGCTATCTCGCCTATTTCGCCTCCGAGCTCGAGTTCTACCTGTTCGACGAGACCTACGACTCGGCGCGCGCCAAGCACTGGCAGAACCTCGACGACCGCCTCGCCCTACATCGAGGACTACCTCATCCTGCATGACCACCAAGGAAGAGGACGTGATGCGCGCCATCCGCAACGAGATGGAGGCGGCCGGCATTCCGGTCGAGAACTCCAAGGGCGAGTGGGGTCCGGGCCAGGAAGAGATCAACGTCCGCTATGCCGAGGCGCTCGAAATGGCCGACCGGCACGTCATCCTGAAGAACGGCTGCAAGGAAATCGCCGACGCCGCAGGGCAAGGCGATCACCTTCATGGCCAAGTACAATTACGGGCTCGCCGGCAATTCCAGCCACGTCCACAATTCGCTGTGGCGCGCCGACGGCAAGACGCCGCTGTTCTTCGACAAGAAGGCCGAGTTCGGCATGTCGGAGCTGATGCAGCACTGGGTCGCCGGGCAGCTGAAATATGCCCGCGACATCACCTATTTCCTCGCGCCCTACATCAATTCCTACAAGCGCTTCCAGGTCGGCACCTTCGCGCCGACCAAGCATAACTGGAGCCGCGACAACCGCACGGCCGGCTTCCGGCTTTGCGGCGAGGGCACCAAGGGCATCCGCATCGAATGCCGCATCGGCGGCGCCGACCTCAACCCCTATCTCGCCTTCGCGGCGCTGATCGCCGCCGGCCTTGCCGGCATCGACGAGAAGCTGGAACTCGCCAAGCCCTTCGAGGGCGACGCCTATGCCAGCGCCAAGCTGCCGGAGATTCCCAAGACGCTGCGCGATGCCATCGACATGCTGGCGAAGTCGCCGATGCTGCGCGCGGCTTCGGCGAGGAGGTGGTCGAGCACTATGTCCACACCGCCAGCTGGGAGCAGCTGGAATATGACCGGCGCATCACCGATTGGGAAGCTGCATCGCGGCTTCGAGCGGTACGTAAGACACAGCATTAGAGTTACCGCTCGGTTGCGACCTGCAGCCGATTCCGCGCTCGAGCGGCAATCTACCGATCGGATCTTGCTAGGGGCAGCAGGTCACGAAGAACAGTAGATCATTGCCACGATCGATACCGTGTCAAATGCATTTCGCCGATCGACGGATCGGTCTACGCCGAACGTCCCGTGCTTTCCATGGATGCCGCCCGCGCCGCGCTGAACAAGGCGCGCGCCGCGCAGAAGCACTGGGCCGCGCGCCCGCTCGCCGAGCGCATCGCGCTGGTGGAGGCGGGCGTCGCGCATCTCAACGACCATGAAGGACGACGTGGTCGTCGAGCTTGCCCACAGATGGGCCGGCCGGTGCGCTATGGCGGCGAGTTCGGCGGCGTCAACGAACGCAGCAGCTACATGGCCAGGATCGCCGCACAAGGCGCTGGCGCCGATTGTCGTCGAGGAGAGCGAGAATTTCGAGCGCCGCATCGAGCGCGAGCCGCACGGCGTCGTCTTCGTCATCGCGCCGTGGAACTATCCGTACCTGACCGCGATCAACACGATCGCGCCGGCGCTGATCGCGGGCAATGCCGTGGTGATCAAGCACGCGACGCAGACGCTTGCTGGTCGGCGAGCGCATGGTGCGGGCCTTCACCGAAGCGGGCGTGCCCGAGGACGTGTTCCAGAACATCTTCCTCGACCACGCGACCACCGAAGCGCTGATCGGCGACGGGCACGTTCGACTTCATCAACTTCACCGGCTCGGTGAATGGCGGCCGCGCCATCGAGCGGGCGGCGGCGGGCACCTTCACGGGGCTCGGCCTGGAGCTCGGCGGCAAGGATCCGGGCTATGTGATGGAGGACGCCGATCTCGACGCGGCCGTCGACACGCTGATGGACGGCGCGATCTACAATTCCGGCCAGTGCTGCTGCGGCATCGAGCGCATCTATGTGAACGAGACGCTCTACGACGCCTTCGTCGAGAAGGCGGTGGCTGGGTGAACAATCTGACGCTCGGCAATCCGCTCGACCCGGCGACGACGCTCGGGCCGATGGCCAACAAGCGCTTTGCCGACGAGGTGCGCGCGCAGACGTCGGAAGCGCTGCGCGAAGGGCGCAAGGCGCTGATCGATCCGGCGCGGTTTCCGCAGGACACCGGATCGGGCACCTACCTGGCGCCGCAGGTGCTGATCGGCGTCGAATCACCAGATGCGCGTGATGCGCGAGGAGAGCTTCGGCCCGGTCGTCGGCATCATGAAGGTGAAGGACGACGAGGAAGCGATCGCGCCTGATGAACGACTGCCGCTACGGACTGACCGCATCGCTCTGGACCAAGGACGTCGACCGCGCCGCGGCGCTCGGCGCGCGGATCGAGACCGGCACCGTGTTCATGAACCGCGCCGATTATCTCGACCCGGCGCTGTGCTGGACCGGCTGCAAGGAGACCGGCCGGGGCGGCGCGCTGTCGCGAGATCGGCTTCCACAACCTGACCCGGCCGAAATCCTACCACCTGAGGAAACGCAAGACATGAGCCTGCACCGCCAACTGGAACTATCCCACCACCGTGCGTTTCGGCGCCGGGCGCATCAGCGGAACTGGCGGACGCCTGCACGGCATCGGGCATCAAGAACCCGCTGTTCGTCACCGATCCGGGCCTCGCCAAGCTGCCGATCACCGCCGAGGCGCTGAAGGGCCTTGACGCGGCCGGCATCAGTCCGGCGCTGTTCTCCGACGTGCAGCCCAATCCGATCGACGGCCAACGTCGAGGCCGGGCATCAAGGCGGTGCGCGCCGGCAAGCATGACGGCGTCATCGCCTTCGGCGGCGGCTCGGCGCTCGATGCCGGCAAGGTCATCGCCTTCATGGCGGGCCAGACCCGGCCGATGTGGGATTTCGAGGATATCGGCGACTGGTGGACGCGCGCCGATCCGGCCGGCATCGCGCCGATCGTCGCCGTGCCGACCACCGCCGGCACCGGCTCCGAGGTCGGGCGCGCCGGGCGTCATCACCAACGAGGAGACGCACGACCAAGAAGGTCATCTTCCACCCGAAGATGATGCCGGCGATCGTGATCTGCGATCCGGAACTGACGGTCGGCATGCCGCCCTTCATCACGGCGGGCACCGGCATGGACGCGCTGGCGCATTGCCTCGAGGCCTATTGCGCCCCGGGCTATCACCCGATGGCCGACGGCATCGCGCTCGAAGGCATGCGGCTCGTGTTCGAGAACCTGCCCAAGGCCTATCGCGAACGGCACGGACATCAAGGCGCGCGCCACACATGATGTCGGCGGCGGCCGATGGGCGCGACGGCCTTCCAGAAGGGGCTCGGCGCGATCCATTCGCTGTCGCATCCGATCGGCGCGCTCTACGACACGCATCACGGCATGACCAATGCGGTGTTCATGCCCTATGTGCTCGACTTCAACCGCGAGGCGATCGAGGAGCGGATCGAGCCTGCGGCGCGCTATCTCGGCATCAAGGGCGGCTTCGACGGCTTCCGCAAGGCGGTGATCAAGCTGCGCAAGGAGCTCGGCGTGCCGCACACGCTGGGCGGGCTGATCAAGGGCCTCGACATGGACAAGAAGCGCACGTCGCTGATCGCCGAGATGGCCATTGTCGATCCGACTGCCGGCGGCAATCCGGTGAAGCTGACGAAGAAGGGCGCGCTGGAGATACTCGACGCGGCCATCGCCGGCTGAGCCTCAGGCAAAAGCGATGAGGATGACGCCGCAGGCGACCACGCATGCGGCGGCAACCCGCATTTTCCACGGGCGTTCCTTGAACCAGACCGCGCCGATCAGCGCGGCGATGATGACGCTCGAATTCACGGATCGCGGAAACCGCTCCAAGCTGAGTCAGCTTCATCGCATAGATCGCCATGCCATAGGCGGTAGCCGAAATGATGCCGCCGGCAATGCCCGATCGCCAGTCCCTTCGCGGTCGCGAGCCGCAGGTAGTTGCGGCGGTAGAACAGGAAGACGAAGCCGAGCAGGCACTCGAACAGGAACAGCCAGGCGATGTAGCCCATGGCGTTGCCGGAGGCGCGTACGCCCTTGCCATCGGCAATCGTGTAGGCGGCGATGGTAAGCCCGACCCCGAGCGCGGCCAGCACCGCTGTGCGGTTCACCTTGGCATTGCCATTGCTGAAGAAGAGGAGACCGATGCCGCTGGAGATGGCGAACATGCCGACCCAGGCCCAGGGCTTCAAAATCTCGTCGGCGAAGATGAATGCGCCTGCCGAGACCAGCAGCGGCGCGACACCGCGCGCGATCGGGTAGACCTGGCTAAGGTCGCCGTCGCGATAGGCGAGCACCAACAGCCCGTAATAGAAAAGGTGGATGAAGGTGGAGAGGGCGATGTAGGGCCAGCTTTCCACCGCCGGCACCGGGTAGATCGTGATCAGCACCGCGCCCAGGACGCCGTGGCCGAAGCTGATCAGCGCCATGGTCAGAGCGCGATCGACCGAGCCCTTCACCAGCGCGTTCCAGAAGGCGTGAAGCACTGCCGCGCCCAGGATGAGCGCGAGGGCAGCCGGCGGAATTGAAAGCGTCATCGCCGATTGGCTTTCGCTGAGAAGGCTGGCATTGCCGGAATGGCGGGCCGATTTCGGTTCTTGCGGGGCGGGGCAATCAGTCGCGCCATCATAAGCCGCTGCCGCGCCTGTTTGAAATGCACAATCGGGCCACATGTATTGCTTTGATGCGATTTGACGGCGGCGGGCGGCTTTTCCTTTGCGCAATGCGGGGCTAGTCTGGCGCCGACCAGGGAGAAAACGATGAACATGCAGGAAAAGCCCCAGTCGAGGGCGGCATTCCAATGGGACGATCCGTTCCTGATCGAGGACCAGCTTGGCGAGGAGGAGCGGATGATCCGCGATGCCGCCCGCGCCTTTGCCGATGCCGAGCTCGCGCCGCGGGTCGAGGAAGCCTATCTCGACGAGAAAACCGATCCGCAGATCTTCAAGCTGATGGGGCGGGCCGGACTGCTCGGCATCACCATTCCCGAGCGAATATGGCGCGGCCGGCGCGAACTACGTTTCCTACGGACTGGTGGCGCGCGAGGTCGAGCGCATCGATTCGGGCTACCGCTCGATGATGAGCGTGCAGTCGTCGCTGGTGATGTATCCGATCTTCGCCTACGGGTCGCGAGGCACAGCGCGACAAGTATCTGCCGGGCTCGTGTCGGGCGATCTGATCGGCTGCTTCGGCCTGACCGAGCCGGATGCCGGTTCCGACCCCGGCGGCATGAAGACGCGGGCCGTGAAGACGCGCCGGCGGCTATCGCATCTCCGGCTCCAAGATGTGGATCTCCAACGCGCCGATCGCCGACGTGTTCGTCGTGTGGGCGAAGTCGGACGCGCATGACAACGCCATTCGCGGCTTCGTGCTCGACAAGGGCATGAAGGGCCTTTCGGCGCCGAAGATCGGCGGCAAGCTGTCGCTGCGCGCCTCGATCACCGGCGAGATCGTCATGGAAGGCGTCGAGGTCGGCGAGGACGCGCTGCTGCCGAACGTGTCGCGGCCTCAAGGGGCCGTTCGGCTGCCTCAACCGCGCGCGCTACGGCATTTCGTGGGGCGTGATGGGCGCGGCGGAAGATTGCTGGCATCGCGCGCGGCAATATGGCCTCGACCGCAAGCAGTTCGGCAAGCCGCTGGCCGGCGACGCAGCTCTTCCAGAAGAAGCTCGCCGACATGCAGACGGAGATCGCGCTCGGCCTGCAGGCGTCGCTGCGGGTCGGGCGGCTGATGGACGAGCGCCGCGAGGCGCCGGAGATGATCTCGCATCGTCAAGCGCAACAATTGCGGCAAGGCGCTCGATATCGCCCGGCAGGCCCGCGACATGCATGGCGGCAACGGCATCCAGATCGGCTACCACGTCATGCGCCACGCGCAGAACCTCGAGACCGTCAACACCTATGAGGGAACGCACGACGTGCATGCGCTGATCCTCGGCCGCGCGCAGACCGGCATCCAGGCCTTCTTCTGATGCAGGAGCCGGACGCAGGCCCGCAACCGCTGAGGGGGCTGCGGGTATTGGAACTTGCCCGCATCCTTGCCGGTCCCTGGATCGGGCAGACGCTGGCCGATCTCGGCGCGGACGTCATCAAGGTCGAAAGCCCGCAGGGTGACGATACCCGCAAATGGGGTCCGCCCTGGATCGAGGTGGAGGGCGAGCGCTCGGCTGCCTATTTCCACGCCTGCAACCGGGGCAAGCGGTCCATGGTGGCCGATTTCGCCACGCCGGAAGGCGCGCAAGTCGTGCGGGCGCTGGCCGCAAACTGCCGACGTGATGATCGAGAATTTCAAGGTCGGCGGGCTCGCCAGACATGGCCTCGACCACGAGACCCTGGCGAGGGCCAATCCCGCGGCTGATCACCTGCTCGGTCACCGGCTTTGGGCAGGACGGACCTTATGCTGCCCGCGCCGGCTACGACTTCATGATCCAGGGCATGAGCGGCATCATGGACCTGACCGGCGATCCAGCGGGCGAGCCGCAGAAGATCGGCGTCGCCTTTGCCGATATCTTTACCGGGCTGTACGGCGTCATCGCCATCCAGGCGGCGCTGCAGGAGCGTCAAATGCACCGGCAAGGGCCGGCATATCGACATGGCGCTGTTCGACGCGATGACGGGCGTGCTCGCCAACCAGGCGATGAATTTCCTCGCCTCCGGCGTCACGCCGAAGCGCATGGGCAATGCCCATCCCAACATCGCGCCGTACCAGACCTTCACGGTGGCCGACGGCCATCTCATCGTCGCGGTCGGCAATGACGAGCAGTTACCAGCGGCTCTGCACGGTGCTCGGACTTGATGCCGGCGATCCGCGTTTCGTTACGAACCAGTTGCGCGTTGCGAACCGCGTCGAGCTGTCCGCCTTGATCGAGGCGAAGACGATTGGCTGGCAGCGCGACGAGCCTGCTGGCCGCGCTTGAAAGGGCGGTGGTTCCGGCCGGGCCGATCAACAGCGTGGCGGATGTGTTTGCCGATCCGCAGTTCGTCCACAGGCAAATGCGCATCGACATCGACGGCGTTCCAGGCCTGCGCACGCCAATCCGGTTCGACGGGAAACCGGCCGTGTCATCGCGCCGCGCGCCCAATCTGGGCGAAAATACGCGAGAAATATTGGCAGAGCTGACCAAGATCTCCAAAAAATAGCCAGTTTACCGTCGCTTACAAGTATTTTGCACCGCAACGAAAAGTCGCTTGCTGACTTGGCAATGAGTTGGCATATCAACTATAGTACAGTGACTGGTTGCAAGCTCCGCGACTGCGTGCTCCCCAAGGTTGCCTTATCATGCAAAAAGACCTAGAGCGCAAAGACATCCATAACTCCGAGTTGCCGGTGGTTTGCCGGGCTTGTGAATTGCGCCATCGCGGCATTTGCGGCGCGCTGACGCCCGAGCAATTGATCCATTTGAGCAAGCACACGTCCAAGCACGTGTTCGAGAGCGAGCAGGAGCTGATGGCGGCGGGGGAGGATATCCACCGCTATTCCAACATCCTTTCGGGCGTCGTCAAGCTGACAAAGATGATGTCGGACGGCCGGCAGCAGATCGTCGGGCTGCAATTCGCTCCCGATTTCCTTGGCCGGCCTTTCCGGCGCCAGAGCGACGTGGTGGCGGAAGCGGCGACCGACGTGCGGGTCTGTTCGTTCCCGCGCAACGTGCATCGAGGATTTGACGCGGCAATCGCCCGAAATGGAACACCGGCTGCACGAGCAGACGCTGAAGGAACTCGACGAGGCGCGCGAGTGGATGCTGACGCTGGGCCGCAAGAATGCAAATGAGAAGGTCGCGAGTTTCCTGCTGCTGATTGCGACGCATCATGATCCGGAGGCGCATAACTCGCATTCGCAGATTCGTTTCGAGCTGCCGCTGAAGCGCTCCGACATTGCCGATTTCCTCGGCCTGACGATCGAAACCGTAAGCCGTCAGCTTACCAAGCTGCGCAAGGCGGGTTTGATCCAGATCGAAAACACCCGCACCGTCATCGTCAACAATGTCGATGCGCTGCGGCACGCCTGCGAGGCGTCGCACGACTAGACGGCCTTGGAATAGCGCACATTGCCCTTGTTGAGCCAGGCATCGAACTTCGATGCGATGATGCGCGTGAACGGCTTGCCTTCCGGAGTGATGTAGAAGCGCTCGCCGTCAACGCCGCACCAGTCTTCCTGGTCCAGCGCCGCCACTTCCAGCGCATCAGAATAGACCGCGTCAAAGTGCGAGCCATAGCGCTGGCGCATGGGCGAGAAAGCAACCGAGAAATCGCACATCAGACGCTCGATCACGTCGCCGCGCATCCGGTCGTCGAG
Source organism: uncultured Alphaproteobacteria bacterium (assembly GCA_963697325.1). GTDB lineage: Bacteria > Pseudomonadota > Alphaproteobacteria > Rhizobiales > Rhizobiaceae > BOKV01. The sequence goes on from CAVONR010000008.1 coordinate 250,164, forward strand.
CGCTGCGCTCGCAGCCGCGCGCATGGGGCAACTCGCCCCGCTCGATCGCGGCCTGGTACTGTCCGGTGGCAACGATGTTCTGCACGAAGCCACCGCCATAACCGTGGATCGAGGATGCGCCGATGCCGATGAGCGCGGCGCAGGCGTCCGTCGTGTAGCCCTGGAAATTGCGCCGCAACGTACCGTTCTGCGCGGCGGCGGCGAGCATGTCGCCCGGCCGTGCGAAATGGTCGATGCCGACCGGTATCATGCCGGCGGCTGCAAGCTGCGCGGCTGCCGAGGTCGACTGGCGAAAGCGCTCCAGCGGACCGGGCAGGTCTTCCGTCCGGATCATGTTCTGGTGCTTCTTGACCCAGGGCACATGGGCATAGCCGAAGAGCGCGACGCGATCGGGCCGCAATTCCAGCACCTGGTCGATGCGTGGCGGTCAGCGTCTCCAGCGTCTGCAGCGGCAGGCCGTAGAGCGCGTCGATGTTCACCGAAGCGACACCGGCGCCGCGCAGTGCGTGGACGATGTCGCGCGTCAGTTCGAAACCCTGCGGCCGGTTGATCGCCGCCTGCACATCGGCGTTGAAATCCTGAACGCCGATGCTGGCGCGGGTGACACCCAAAAGCTTCAAGCCTTCAAGAAACGCGTCGTTCGAGTCGGACGGATCGATCTCGATCGCGATCTCGGCGCCGGCAACGATGTCGAATACCTCTTCCAGCGCTTCGCGAATCGCTGCGAATTCCGCCGGGCGCAACAGGCTGGGCGAGCCGCCGCCCAGATGCAGGTTGGCGAGCTTGCGCCTTTGCCCGATGCGCCTGCCGACCATGCGGATTTCGGCGCAAGCGTGGCGCACATATTCTTCAACCGGCGCGTAGCGCTGCGTGTGCTTGGTGTGGCATCCGCAGAACCAGCACAGCCGGTCGCAGAAGGGGATGTGCAGATATAGACCGACACCGGCGCATCGGCGGGCAGGGCGGTGATCATTGCCTCGAAGACGCGCGGGCCAAGGCCATCGGCAAAATGCGGAGCTGTCGGATAGCTGGTGTAGCGCGGGACCGATTCGCCCAGCCGCGCCAGCAGGGCTTCGTCACCCTGCGCGCTCATGAAGCGGCTTTCGTCAGCATCGGCATAACGTGCTCGCGCTCGAAGGCGATGTGACGGCGCAGGCCTTCGAAAAAGCCGCGCAGCATCCAGGCCAGTGTCTCGACATTTTCCTGCTGCTGGCGGCCATTGACGAAGGCGCACAGCGATTCCTGCAGCTCGGCGGCGAAGCTCTCGTCTTCCCAATGCTCGAAGCGCAGGCGCTCTATCGTGTCGTCGAGGCCAGGCACGTTGGCGGTGCGGCGCAGCAATGGAAAGACGATGCCTTCCTCGAATTTGTGCGAGTTCACGATTGTCGGGTAGATGGTGCGCGCCAGCGCCATGCAGTTCTGGCGGTCGACATTCTCCGGAAGTCCGTCGGCAATTTCTTCAAGGCTGGAGCAGATGCTGCTCAACGTGCTGAGTTTGTCCCCAAGTTCCATTCTTATCTTGTCAGGATCGCGGCTTTCCTCGCTCATCTTCCGCTCCCAAGCGCCCCCTGCTGCCACGGCATCATTGCCTTGCGCCACATTAGGCAAGAAGCAGCCTTTCCTTCCTTGATCCAAATCAAGGCGAATGACGCGCCAACGGGCGATTGAACATCAGCCGCAAGCCGTCTCCCAGTCATTGGGGGGAGGGGGTTCTTGCGTGCATGCCAGGCGGGAAAGGGACCAGGATGAAACACGCAACGGAAGCCATCCTAGTGGGATTGGCTGCGTTCGCCGCGCTTATGGGCGTCGCATTCGCACAAGACAGTTTGTTCAAGCAGCACGCGATGCGTGCTGTTCGTCGTATTGCTGGTTTCGACCATCCTGCTGATGCGCAGGGTCGAGTTCATGCCCGCCGGCGCATCGAAAGTACCCGAAGATCCGGATGCCTACATGGACGGCGTGGTGCGCTACGGCGTGATCGCGACCGTGTTCTGGGGCATCGTCGGCTTCCTGGTCGGCGTCGTCGTCGCCTCGCAGCTGGCCTGGCCCGATCTCAACATCGAGCCCTGGTTCAATTTCGGCCGGATGCGGCCGCTGCACACCTCGGCGGTCATTTTCGCCTTCGGCGGCAACGCGCTGATCGCCACGTCCTTCTACGTCGTGCAGCGCACGTCGCCGGGCGCGCCTGTTCGGCGGCAATCTCGCCTGGTTCGTGTTCTGGGGCTACCAGCTCTTCATCGTCATGGCCGCGACCGGCTATCTGCTCGGCATCACCGAGGGCCGCGAATACGCCGAGCCCGAATGGTATGTCGATCTCTGGCTGACCGTCGTCTGGGTCGCCTATCTGCTGGTGTTCCTCGGCACGCATCCTGAAGCGCAAGGAACCGCACATCTACGTCGCCAACTGGTTCTACCTCAGCTTCATCGTCACGATCGCGATGCTGCACGTCGTCAACAACCTGTCGATGCCGGTGTCGTTCCTCGGCGTCGAAGAGCTACTCGGCCTTCTCCGGCGTGCAGGATGCGCTGACGCAGTGGTGGTACGGCCACAACGCGGTCGGCTTCTTCCTGACCGCCGGCTTCCTCGGCATGATGTACTACTTCGTGCCCAAGCAGGCGAACCGGCCGGTCTATTCCTACCGCCTGTCGATCATCCACTTCTGGGCGCTGATCTTCCTCTATATCTGGGCCGGTCCGCACCATCTGCACTACACGGCGCTGCCCGACTGGGCGCAGACGCTCGGCATGGTGTTCTCGATCATGCTGTGGATGCCCTCCTGGGGCGGCATGATCAACGGCCTGATGACGCTTTCGGGCGCCTGGGACAAGATCCGCACCGATCCGATCATCCGCATGATGGTGATCGTCGATCGCCTTCTACGGCATGTCGACCTTCGAAGGTCCGATGATGTCGATCAAGGCGGTCAACTCGCTCAGCCACTACACCGACTGGACCATCGGCCACGTGCATTCCGGCGCGCTCGGCTGGGTCGGCATGATCTCGTTCGGCGCGATCTACTTCCTGACGCCGAAGCTGTGGAACCGCGAGCGGCTCTACAGCCTGCGCCTGGTCAACTGGCACTTCTGGCTGGCGACCCTCGGCATCGTCCTCTACGCGGCGGTGATGTGGGTGTCCGGCATCATGCAGGGCCTGATGTGGCGCGAGTACGACGACCAGGGCTTCCTCGTCTACTCGTTCGCGGAATCGGTCGCGGCCATGTACCCCTACTACGTGCTGCGCATGCTGGGCGGCCTGCTCTACCTGCCGGCGGTCTCGTCATGGCGTTCAACATCTACATGACCATCCGCGGAGATGTCCGCGCGGAAGCGCCGATCGGCGCCGAAGCCGGCCGTCTTGCAGCCGGCCGAATAAGGAGCGGGTCATGAACATTCTTGAGCAAACACCAGGTCCTCGAAAAGAACGCGACCCTGCTCCTGGCCGGTTCGCTGCTCGTGGTGACCATCGGCGGCATCGTCGAGATCGCGCCGCTGTTCTACCTCGAGAACACCATCGAGAAGGTGGAGGGCATGCGTCCCTATTCGCCGCTCGAACTGGCCGGGCGCAACATCTACGTCCGCGAAGGCTGCTATGTCTGCCACAGCCAGATGATCCGTCCGTTCCGCGACGAGGTCGAACGCTACGGCCACTACAGCCTTGCGGCGGAGTCGATGTACGACCATCCGTTCCAGTGGGGCTCGAAGCGCACCGGGCCGGACCTGGCCCGCGTCGGCGGCCGCTACTCGAACGACTGGCATGTCCAGCACCTGGTCGAGCCGCGCTCGGTCGTTCCGGAATCGATCATGCCGACCTACGCCTTCCTGGGAACAACGCGAGCTGAAGGCGAAGGACGTCTCGGCGCACCTCGTCGCCAATCGCCGCGTCGGCGTGCCCTACAGCGACGAGATGGTGCGAGAACGCCGACGGCCGACATGCTTGCCCAGGCCGATCCCGAATGCGGATGCGAGCGGCGTTTCGCACCCGCTATCCCAAGGCGGTTGTCGGCGATTTCGACGGCGATCCATCACGCGTGACCGAAATGGATGCGCTGGTCGCCTATCTGCAGATGCTCGGCACGCTCGTCGATTTCTCGATCTACAAGCCGGAAGAAAACTACCGCTGAGGAGGCGAACATGAACTTCGACTATCACGCGATGCGCACATTCGCCGACAGCTGGGGGCTTCTCGTACATGGTGCTGGTTCTTCGTCGGCATCGTGCTTTGGACCCTTCGGCCCGGGCGCCCGCAAGGCGGGCGAAGATGCCGCCAAAATTCCCTTCAAGGAGGACTGAACCATGTCCGGCAAGAATGAAATCGACGACATCTCCGGCGTGGAAACGACTGGCCACTCCTGGGACGGGATCAAGGAACTGAACAATCCGCTGCCGCGCTGGTGGCTGTGGACCTTCTACGCCACCATCATTCTGGGCAATCGGCTACGTGATCGTCTATCCGGCGATCCCGATGGCGACGACCGCAACCAAGGGACTGTTCGGCTGGTCCAGCCGGGCGGACCTGACCGCGCAAATGAGCGCCGCCGATGCATTGCGGGCAGAGAAGGTGGCGATGCTGCAGTCGAGCGACCTCAATGCGATCCTCGCCAGCGACGAGCTGCGCGAAATTGCGTCAAGGCGGCGGTGCGGCGGCGTTCAAGGTCAACTGCGTGCAGTGCCACGGTACCGGCGGAGCAGGCGGTGGTGGATATCCCAACCTTACCGACGACGACTGGATCTGGGGCGGCAAGGTTGAGGATATCCACGCGACGCTGACCAACGGCATCCGGCATCCGGGCAACGACGACACCCGCATCTCCGACATGCCTGCCTTCGGCAAGGATGGCATTTTGGAGCCGGCGCAGATTTCCGACGTCGCCTGGTTCGTGCGCAAGATCTCGAACCAGGAAGCAGACGCGGAAGCTGCAACGCGCGGCGAACAACTGTTTGCGGACAACTGCGCTTCCTGCCATGGCGAGAAGGGCGAGGGCGTTCGCGAGCTTGGCGGCCCGAGGCTCAACGACGCCATCTGGCTCTATGGCGGTGAACACGCGCAGATCGTCGCGCAGGTCACCGCGCCGAAGCAAGGCGTGATGCCCGCCTGGGGCCAGCGTCTGGGCGATACCACCGTCAAGCAGCTTGCGGTCTATGTTCACGGGCTGGGCGGCGGCGAATAAGCCTCGTTGCACATCAAGACAAGGTCCGCGGCCGCAACGCCGCGGACTTTCTTTTTTTGCCACCCCGCACTAGCGCGATTGACCCAAGTCAATGGCCGACATTGCGCGGCGGGTTATTGCTGCCCCAACAAGGGATGGAATGATGACCGATCAGGCAATCGCAGGCACCGTGGCCGACGTGGAGGCGCACGACGTGCAGGCGGTCAACACCCGCGCCAAGGAGCAGGGGTTGCCGCTCTACGTGGCGCACAAGAAGGTTCATCCAAAGGCTGTTACGCGGCAATTTCCGCACCCTGAAGTGGTTGATCATGGCGGTGACGCTGTCGATCTACTACCTGACGCCCTGGATTCGCTGGGATCGCGGCGCGCATGCGCCCGACCAGGCCGTGCTGATCGACATGGCCAACCGCCGCTTCTACTTCTTCTTCATCGAAATCTGGCCGCAGGAATTCTTCTATGTCGCCGGCCTGCTGGTGATGGCCGGCGTCGGGCTGTTCCTGGTGACGTCGGTCGTCGGCCGCGCATGGTGCGGTTATACCTGCCCGCAGACGGTCTGGGTCGATCTGTTCCTGCATGTCGAGCGCTTCTTCGAGGGCGACCGCAATGCGCAAATCAAGCTCGACGCCGCGCCCTTGTCGTTCGACAAGCTGCGCAAGCTTGTGATGAAGCATGCGATCTTCCTGCTGATCTCCGTTGCGACCGGCGGCGCGTGGATCTTCTATTTCGCCGACGCGCCGACGCTGCTGCGCGACTTCGTCACGGTTCAACGCGCTGCCGATCGCCTATGTCACGGTCGCGGTGCTGACGGCCACGACCTATGTGTTCGGCGGCGCTCATGCGCGAGCAGGTCTGCATCTACATGTGCCCCTGGCCGCGCATCCAGGCGGCAATGCTGGACGAGGATTCGCTCGTCGTCACCTACAACGACTGGCGCGGCGAGCCGCGCACGCGCGGCGCGAAGAAGGCCGCCGCAGCGGGCATTTCCAGGCGGCGATTGCGTCGATTGCAATGCCTGCGTCGCCGTCTGCCCGACGGGCATCGACATTCGCAACGGCCAGCAGCTCGAATGCATCACCTGCGCGCTGTGCATCGATGCCTGCGACAACGTGATGGACAAGCTGCACCGCGAGCGCGGGCTGATCTCCTATACGACGCTGCGCGACTACACGCACAACATGGCCGTGGCGCAGAACCCGGTGACGCAGACCGATCGAGCCGGCCCGGGTCCGCGATGCCAACGGCCGGTTCCATGACATCGTTCGCCATTTCGACTGGAAGATCTTCATCCGGCCGCGCACGCTCATCTACATGGCTGCATGGTCGGCTATCGGGCTTGCCATGCTGATCGCGCTTGCCGGTCGCGACCGGCTGGAGATCAACGTGCTGCATGACCGCAACCCGATCTTCGTGAAGCTGTCGGATGGCTCGATCCGCAATGGCTACACCGTGAAGCTGCTCAACATGATCCCCGAGCCGCGCGTCATTCAGCTTGTCGATCGCCGGTCTGCCGGGCGCCACGATGACGATCAACGGCATTGCCGAAGAAGGCACGGTGATGGTCGGCATTCCGGTGGAGCCGGACAAGCTGCGCTCGCTCAAGGTGTTCGTCACGCAGGCAGGACCGAACGTGAAGAGCGAACCCGTAAAGTTCCGGCTGATCGCCAAGGACAGCCAGTCGAACGAAACCGACGTCTATGACGCAGTATTTGAGGGTCCGGCCAAATGACATTTCTCCGCAAGCTGACAGGCGCCGACGAATTTACCGGATGGCACATGGTAGGCGTCATGTTCCTGTTCTTCGGGACGATCATCTCGGTGAACCTGGTTCTGGCCTATTACGCCAACAGCACCTGGACGGGGCTGGTGGTGCAGAATTCCTACGTCGAGAGCCAGCGCTTCAACGAGGTCACGGCAGAGCGGGTCAAGTCCGCGGAGCTCGGTTGGCAGGCGGTGGTGCGGTACGGCGAGGGATCGCTGAAGCTGACGCTTTCCAACGCCGATGGCAGCCCGGTTTATGCCGATGACGTCGTGGCCATGGTCGGGCATCCTGCCACCAGTCGCGATGATCGAAAACTTGAGCTGATCGACATCGCCGGCGGCGTGTTCAGCGCCGATGCCAGCCTTACTGCGGGCCTGTGGCAGGCCGACTTCCAGGCAGTCGCGCCGGATGGCACGCCATGGCGCCACTCGATCCGCTTCCGCGTAAAGGAATGACGCCATGTCGATGAACTGTTGCGGTGCCGGCCTTGCGGCCGAGTTCAGCCAGAACACCAGCGACCTGTCGCTGGTCGCGCTCGACGAGGAGATGGCGCGGGCGGGGCGGGCATTGCCCGATTCCACGGCGGAATACGTGCTGAACGTGCCCGGCATTCACTGCGGCGCGTGCATTTCCACCATCGAGCGCGGGCTTGCCAAGGTGCCGGGGATCGTCTCGTCGCGCGTCAACCTGACCTTGCGGCGGGTCACCATCCGGCTCGACAGCGCACAGCGTGCGCCCGGATTCCTGATCGGCGAAATGGAAAAGCTTGGCTACAAGGCAATGCCGTTCGAGAGCATTTCGCAGGCCGAGGCACAGATGAAGAGCCAGTCGTCCGAGCTGCTGCGCGCCCTGGGCATCGCAGGCTTTGCGGCCGGAAACATCATGTTGATGTCGGTTTCGGTCTGGTCGGGCGCGGAGGGCGCGACCCGCGATCTGTTCCATTTCGTGTCGGCGCTGATCGCGTTGCCGGCGGTCGCCTATTGCGGCCGGCCCTTCTTCCGCTCCGCCTGGAACGCCTTGCGCACGCGCAATCTCAACATGGACGTGCCGATCTCGCTGGGCGTGATCCTCGCGGTCACCATGAGCATCTACGAGACCTTCACCGGCGGGCCGGAGGCTTATTTCGATGCCGCCGTCACCTTGCTGTTCTTCCTGCTGGCGGGGCGTTATCTCGACCAGTTGATGCGCGAAAAGGCCCGCAGCGCGGTCACCGGGCTGACGCGGCTCGCCGCCAAGGGCGCTATCGCAGTGGCAGAAGACGGCACGCTGCAGCTACGTGCCAGTGGACGAGGTCAAGCCTGGCGACCGGCTGCGGGTGGCGGCAGGCGAGCGCGTGCCGGTGGATGGGCGCATCGTCGCCGGCGCCACCGATCTCGACCGTTCGCTGGTGACCGGCGAAAGCGCGCCGGTGCCCGCAGTCGAGGGACAGGAAGTGGAGGCGGGCACGCTGAGCCTCACCGGCGCATTCGACATGGTGGCGCTGCGCGGCGCGGGGCAATCCTTCCTTGCCGAAGTCATGCGCATGATGGAGGCGGCGGAGCGGGGCAGGGGCCGTTACGTGCGCATCGCCGACCGGCTGTCGCGGATGTATGCGCCGATCGTGCATGTGCTTGCGGCGCTGGCGTTCATTTCGTGGATGATCGCCACCGGCGACTGGCATGCATCGATCTATACGGCCATCGCGGTGCTGATCATCACCTGCCCCTGCGCGCTGGGGCTTGCGGTTCCGGCCGTGCATGTGATCGGCGCGGGCAGGCTGTTCGAGCTCGGCATATTGATGCGCGACGGCTCGGCGCTGGAGCGGCTTGCGGAGGTGGACCGCGTCGTCTTCGACAAGACCGGAACGCTGACGAGTGGCATTCCGTTCATCGAAGTTCCCAAGCTTTCGCCATTGGAAGCAGGCGTTGCCCGCACGCTCGCCAGCCATTCTGTTCACCCGGCCTCAAAGGCCGTGGCTGTGGCGCTGGCGGGCAGCGGCGGCAAGCCGGTCACGAATATTCGGGAAGTGCCGGGCCACGGCGTCGAGGGAATCTCGGGCGGCAAGAAGGTGCGGCTGGGGCGCTCGGCCTGGGTCGGCGAGATCGCTTCCGCAAGCAGCGCCAATGTAGGCACCGGGCTTGCCTTTGCCATGGAAGGCGAGCCGAAGCGCCGCTTCCTGCTGAGCGAGACATTGCGCGAAAGCGCACGCGAAGCCGTGCATGCGCTGCAGGTTGGAGGGCTTGCGCCCGAAATCCTTTCAGGCGATTCACCCATCGCCGTGCGCACGGTCGCACTGCTGCTCGGCGTGCCATCGTTCACGGCGGAAGCAACGCCGCAGGAAAAGATCGACCACCTCGAGGAACTCGCCGACGAGGGTCACAAGGTGCTGATGGTCGGCGACGGGCTCAACGATGCGCCCGCGCTTGCGGCAGGCTACGTGTCGATGGCGCCGGCGAACGCATCCGATGCCGGGCGGCAGGCTGCCGACTTCGTCTTCACGCGCGAAAGCCTCATGGCGGTGTCGCAGGCACATGAGATCGCGCTGGAGGCGCAAAAGCTGGTGCGGCAGAATTTTGGCCTGGCGATAGCTTACAACATCATTGCTGGTGCCGGTCGCCTTCGCCGGCATGGTGACGCCATTGATCGCCGCGGTGGCCATGTCGGCCTCCTCGATCCTTGTCATCGCCAACTCGATGCGGCTTGCATCCAAGCGCCAGCGTAAATTTCGGCGCGAGCAAACGGCTGGCGAGAACCGGCAGAACGTGGAGGCGATTGCGTGAACCAGATCCTCTTGCTGTTGCCGGTGGCGCTGTTCCTCGGCTTTGCGGGGCTGATGGGTTTCCTGTGGAGCCTTCGCAGCGGGCAATATGACGATCTGGACGGCGCGGCGCAGCGCATGCTCACCGACGACGAGGACGACCGGCCGATCTGAGCGGCGGCGCTTGACGCAAGCCTCGCGGTTCGTGCAAAGCAGGCTCAGGCACACCCGTGAGGGCGCACCCGTCAGGAAGGACCGGCCATGAGCGCGACGCTGATCGCCCCATCGATGCTTTCGAGCGATTTTTCGCGTCTGGGCGAAGAGGTCGAGGCCGTCGTGCGCGCGGGCGCGGACTGGATCCATCTCGATGTCATGGACGGGCATTTTGTGCCGAACATCACCTTCGGCGCACCGATCATCCAGTCAATCCGCAACCGCACCGACAAGGTGTTCGACTGCCATTTGATGATCGAGCCGTGCGATCCATACCTCAAGGCGTTCGCGGATGCCGGGTGCGACATCATCACGGTTCATGCCGAAGCGACGAGCCATCTCGACCGATCGCTGCAGGCTATCCGGGAACTGGGCAAGAAGGCCGGTGTGTCGCTCAACCCCTCGACGCCCGAAAGCGTGATCGAATATGTGCTGGACCGGCTCGACCTGGTGCTGCTGATGAGCGTCAATCCGGGATTTGGCGGCCAGAGCTTCATCCCCTCGGTGGTCGAGAAGACCCGGCGCGTGAAGGCGATGATCGGCAGGCGGCCCATTCACATCGAAGTCGATGGCGGGATCACGGCGCAGACCGCGCCGCTCGTCGCAGCCGCCGGCGCGGACGTGCTCGTGGCCGGTTCCGCCGTGTTCAAAGGCGGGCGCGAGGATGCCTACCGCGCCAATATCGACGCCATACGGCAGGCGGCGAACGGGGCGCTCGCAGCCTAGGTCAGGCTTTCATCAGCCATTCGTGCTCGGGCGCGTTGTGGAACTTCCACGTGCGCTTCGGCCCGGCCATGACGTTCAGATAATAAAGATCGTAGCCGTGGCAGGCGGCGCAGGGGTGATAGCCCTTGGGCACCAGCACGACGTCGCCGTCCTCCACCGCCATCGCCTCGTCGAGCGAACGGTCGTCGGTATAGACGCGCTGGAAGGCGAAGCCCTGGCGGCGGGTTCAGCCGGTGGTAATAGGTTTCCTCCAGCAGGGATTCGTCGGGCAGATCGTCGCGGTCGTGCTTGTGCGGCGGGTAGGACGAGGTGTGCCCGCCCGGCGTGATGACCTCGACCACGAGCAGCGACTGTGCCGGTTCGCCCTCCGGCAGGATGTTGGTGACGTAGCGCGTGTTGGTGCCCTTGCCGCGCGTTTCCTTGGACAGCTTCTCCGGCGCAATGACGCGCGCCGGCAGGTCGCCGCACGCGATCGGGCGCCGAGCAGACTGCAAGCTCCAGATCGGTCTCGGCGGTCACCTGCCAGTCCGTTCCGGCCGGGATGTAGACGGCGGCGGGCGGTCCGTCGAAGGGCGACATGCGCTCGCCGAGCGAGCCGAAATCCTGGCCGCCGGCGACGGCCTTGCCCTTGCCGGTGACCCAGACGAGGCAGGTCTCGCGGTCTTCCTTGCCGCCCGAAACGGTCTCGCCCGGCATGATCCGGTGCAGTTCGAAACCGACATAGGTCCAGCCCGCATTCTTGGGCGTCACCTTGGTGATGCGGCCATGCGTTCCCTTCGGCTTGACGAGAAGCTTGCTCATTTCGGTTCGTCTCCCTTGGCTTTGTCCGCCGGTGGTTCAGGCTCGCGCGGATCGAAGGCGATGAAGAGGCTGTGGAATGCGAGCGCCGACGTTCCGCAAAAGATCGTGCCCCAGAAGGGCGACCCGCCGATGAACTCGAAAATCCCCCATCCGCCGGTCAGCACGACAATGAGGACCCTGATCCACAGCGGCCGGTAGAACGGATGATTGAAGTCGAAGAACTTGTTCAACGCATGTTCCTTGCTGGCCGTCAGGCGTTCTTGTCGAGACCGGCTTCGCGCGCCATTGCCTTCAGCGCCTTGAGGCCCATCGACTGGTACTTGAACGGATTGCGCACTTCCGGGTCCTGCTCGGCCTCGATCACCAGCCAGCCGTCATAGCCGTGTTCGGCGGCAATCTTCAGCACGGGCAGGAAATCGACGGCGCCCTCCGGGTCGCCCGGCACGGTGAAGACGCCGCGGCGCACGCCTTCGCAGGAAGCTGAGGTTTTCGTCGCGGACCTCGCTTGCGCGATGTCCGGGCGCACGTTCTTGGCATGGATATGGCGCACGCGGTGCATGTAGCTGCGCGCCACCTCGCGCCGGGTCGCCGCCGCCGAACCAGGCATGGCCGGTGTCGAGCAGCAGCTGCGTGGCCGGCCCGGTGTCTGCCATCAGCCGGTCGATTTCCTCGCGCGGTCTCGCACGATCGTGCCCATGTGGTGGTGGTAGACCAGCGTCGAGCCCTGCGCGGCGCATGAACGCCGACAGCGCCTCGAGCCGCGCGCCGAATTCGGCCCAGCGCGAGGCTTCGGCAGCACCGGCTTGTCGTTGAGCGGCACGTTGTCGTTGCCATGGACGGTATTCGAGGTTTCGCAGACGATGCAGACCTTGCAGCCATTCGCCTTGAGCAGGTCGAGATGCGGCTGGATCGCCTTCTTCTCGGCCTCGACGTCGCTGCACCAGCAGGTTGGTCGAATGCCAGCCGGATGCAAAGACCAGGCCGTGCGCCGCCAGCACCGTCTTCAGCTCGTGCCCGTCGTTGGGCATCTTGTGGCCCTTCTCGATGCCGTCGAAGCCGATCTTGCGCGGTTTCGGCGAGGCATTGCTCCAGGCTGATATGCGCGCCGAGCGTCTGGTCGTCGTCGTTGGACCAGGCGATCGGGTTGGTTCCGTATCGGATCATGTGCGGTTCTTTCCCTGAAATTCTTCGTTGTCTGTCAAACGCGGCTGCGCTTCTTCAGCGCCGGCCTCATAGTCCTTGCGTGCCTTGCGCACTCGTGTCGCGCGCCGAGACCTCCGGCACCGCCACGTCCCACCAGTGGCCGCCGGCCTCGGTCGCCGGGCAGCGGGTCGGTGTCGATGACGATGACCGTCGGTGCGGTCGCGGCTTGCGCGCGGCGGCGAGCGCCGCCTCGAGTTCGGCGATCGTGCCGACCTTCACGGCCTTCGCGCCCATGCTCGCGGCATGCGCGACGAAGTCGATGTGCGACGGCGTCTCACGTGCCGGGCGTCGTCGAGCAGGTTGTTGAACTCGCGCCCCGCCGGTCGCCATCTGCAGCCGGTTGATGCAGCCGATAGCCGCGGTTGTCGGTCAGGACGACGGTGAAGCTGACGCCCATCATCACGGCGGTGGCGAGCTCGGAATTCGCCATCATGTAGGAGCCGTCGCCGACCATGCAGATCACGTCGCGCGTCGGGCTGCGGCCATCTTGATGCCGATGCGCGCCGGCGATCTCGTAGCCCATGCAGGAGAAGCCGTATTCCATGTGGTAGCCGCCGGCTGCGCCGCCTGCCACAGCATGTGCAGCTCGCCCGGCATGGTGCCGGCGGCGCACATCACGACGGTGTCGGGCTTGGCGGCGCGCTGCACCGCGCCGATCACCTGCGCGTCGGTGGGCAGGGCATTGCTGTCCGGCGGCTGGCGCGGTCGGTGACCGCGTCGGCGGCGGCGAACCAGTCCTTCTTGCAGGGCCGGCATCGGCGCGCCTTGAAGCGCTTGTACTTGCCGAGCGCCTTCAGATAGCCTGTCAAGCGCCGACCTTCGCATCGCAGACGAGCGGCAGCGCGCCGTGCTTGTAGGCGTCGAAGGCCGTGCACGTTGATCGACAGGATGCGTGCGGTCCGGGTTCTTGAACAGCGCCCAGGAGCCGGTGGTGAAGTCCTGGAACCGCGTGCCGACGCCGATGACGAGATCGGCCGTTCTCGGCCAGACGCGTTGGCGCAGGCCGCGCCGGTGACGCCGAGCGAGCCGAAGTTGCAGCGGATGGTCCCAAGCGCAGCGCCGACTTGCCGGCCTGGGTTTCGACGACCGGGATGTTGTGCGTCTCGGCGAAGTCCGCGAGCGTCCTGCGCCGCGCCGGAATAGAGCACGCCGCCGCCGGCGACGATCACCGGGTTCTTCGCGGCCCGGATCGCCGCGACGGCATCGGCGAGCTCGCGCGCATCGGGCTCGGGGCGGCGCTGCGCCAGACCTTGCGGCGCGAAGAAGCTCTGCGGGCTAGTCGAAGGCCTCGGCCTGCACGTCCTGGCAGAAGGCGAGCGTCAGACCGGGCCGCAGTCGGCCGGGTCGGTCATGCGTGCGCAGGGCGCGGGGCAGCGCGGTCAGCAGTTGCTCGGGCCGCGTGATGCGGTCGAAGTAGCGCGCGACCGGGCGGAAGCAGTCGTTGGCCGAGACCGTGCCGTCGCCGAAGTCCTCGATCTGCTGCAGCACCGGGTCGGGCGCGCGGTTGGCGAAGACGTCGCCGCGGCATGAACAGCACCGGCAGGCGGTTGACATGGGCGAGCGCCGCGGCGGTGACCATGTTGGTCGCGCCCGGCCCGATCGAGGAGGTCACCGCCATGCGCGCGGCGGCGGCCAAGCTGCCTTGGCATAGGCGATGGCGGCATGCGCCATCGTCTGCTCGTTCTGGCCGCGCCAGGTCGGCAGCGCGTCGCGCGACGCCGTGCAGCGCCTCGCCGAGGCCGGCGACGTTGCCATGGCCGAAGATCGCCCAGACGCCGTCGATGAAGGGCTCGCCGTCCTCGGTCATCTGCACCGATAGCCAGCGCACCATCGCCTGCGCCGCCGTCAGCCGGATCGTCGTCATGCGATCTTCCCTCCTCGCAGCCCGCGCCTTGTCCCAGATGCGGCACAGGCCGCGTATCGTTCGCGCCATCTCCGCGACCGCCTCGTCGTCGCCGATCTCGCCCGCCAGCCAGTCTCGCGGCAGCGTCGCCGAAGATCGTGCGGCCGACGGCGAAGCCCTTCACCAGCGGATGCCGGGCGGCGAGCCGCGAAGCTTGCCTGCGAGCTCGCCCTCCGGCGCGTCGAGGCCGAGCACCACGATGCCGCGCGTATGCGGGTCGTTGCGCGTCGATCGCCGCGCAGGCGTTCGTCCAGGCGGCGTCGGTCGTCATCGGCTCGAGCTTCCACCAGTCGGGATAGACGCCGATGTCGTAGAAGCGGCTGGATGACCTTCGCGGTGGTCTCGTCGTCGACGGGACCGACCTTGGACGGGATGATCTCCAGCAGGAATTCGAGCCGGTTGCGCCGCGCGGCCTGCGAACAGCCGCAGCACCGTCGCCTCCTGCTCGCGCCTTCATCGCGGCGTCGTCGTCGGGGTGGTAGAAGCAGAGCACCTTGACGACGTGCTCGAGCGGCCATTCCGCCGAGGCCGCCGAAGTCCGGGCCGAGCTCGGGCTCCAGCGTCAGCGGGCGCGAGCCGGGCCATTCCACCGGCCGGCCGATCCAGAGGCCGGTGCCGGCGGCCGCGTAGAGCGCGTCGCGCCCAAGCCGGCTGTCGCAGAGGATGCCGTAGCCCGGCTGGCCGTCGCGCCACCTGCAGCGCGGCCTTGAGGCAGAGCTGCTTGAACGCGCCGATCTTCGCCGGGCGTCGCGCCCTGCCATCGCCTCGAGCTGCATCCGGTGGTCGAAGGCGAAGACCCGCATCTGCGGCCATTCGCCGGTGGCGGTTGGTCGACCAGTGGACCTGCTCCAGCGCCGCGTCCTTGCGCAGGGCCGGGCTGACGACGCCGCGCTTGAGGAAGAACTGCAGCTCCTCCCAGCGAGGGATAGGCCGGCGTGCAGCCGTGGCGCGACACGGCGAAGGCGCCGCAGGCGTTGGCGTACTTCAGGGCGGTCGGCCAGTCCTCGCCGTCGAGCCAGCCCTTCAGCAGGCCGCGACATGAAGCCGTCGCCGGCGCCGAGCACGTTGAAGACCTCGATCGGGAAAGCCCGGGCCGCTCTCGCCCTCGTCGAGCGTGTCGGGGATCGCGCCCGTCGAAGGCGACCGCGCCCATCGGGCCGCGCTTGCAGACCAGCGTCGCGCCTGCAGACCGCGCGCACCGCGCGCAGCGCCGCGATGGTGTCGGTCGTGCCGCCGGCGATGTGGAACTCCTCCTCGGTGCCGACGATCAGGTCGAAGAGGTGCAGCGTCGCCTGCAGCTTCGCGGTGACCTTCGGCGCTTTCGATGAAGCGGCTTTCGCCCGTCGCCGTGGCCCGGCAAGGCCCCAGAGGTTCGGGCCGGTAGTCGATGTCGAGCGCGGTGCGCGCGCCGTGCTTGCGGGCAAGGTTCAGCGCCTTCAGCACGGCGGCCTCGGTGCGCGGGTGCGACAGATGCGTGCCGGTGGCGCAGCACGCAGCGCGCCTCGGCGATGAAGGCCTCGTCGATGTCGTCCTCGCACAGCGCCATGTCGGCGCAGTTCTCGCGGTAGAAGATCAGCGGGAACTGCTGCTCGTCGCGGATGCCGAGGAGCACCAGCGCGGTCAGCCGCTCGGGGTCGGTCTTGACGCCGCGGACGTCGACGCCTTCGCGCGCAAGCTGCTCGCGGATGAAGCGGCCCATGTGCTCGTCGCCGACGCGGGTGATCAGCGCCGACTTCAGGCCCAGCCGCGCCGTGCCGGCGGCGATGTTGGTGGGCGAGCCGCCGATGTACTTCTGCGAAGGACCCCATGTCCTCCAGCCGCCCGCCGACCTGCTGCGCCGTAGAGGTCGACCGAGGACCGGCCGATGGTGATGAGGTCGAGTTGGCGGCTGGGGCTGTGGCTCATCTGGGGCGACCTTCAGGGAGGTAAAACATATATTCCGTTTCCATACTAAAACGGAATATTCATTTCAAGAGCCGTTTAGAGGCCCAGGCGGCGGCGTTCGGCAATCGCGACCGGCAGGGCTGTCGCCAATGCCATCGAGGCCGACAGCGACCGGAAACCGGCATAGTCGTTTTCGGAAACTTCCAGCATGTGTGTTGCAATGTTTGCCAGGGGCGAAAAGCCGGAATCGGTGATTGCCACGACCGGAGCGCCGCAGGCGGCAATCGCCGTGGCAAGTTCAATGGTATTGGCGGTGTAGGGGGCGAAGCTGCAGGCCAGCGCCGCATCGCTCGCGCGAACCTGAGCCACCATTTCATCATCGATGGCGTTGGGCGAATCCAGCACCAGCGCGCGTATCTTGAGCTTGCCGAAGGCGTAAGCCATGTGCGCGACAACCGGGTAGGCGCGACGGCGGGCGATCAGGTAAATCGTGTCGGCGCGGGCCAGCGTCGCGACGGCATTGCTGAAATCTCCGGACCTCAGCGTGCGGCCCAGCGTGTCCACCGATTGGCGGGCGGCTGCAATGAAGCCGTTCAGCAATTCGGTTTCGTGATAGCCGTCGCCGGAGGATTTCTCGATTTTTTCCAGCCGCTCCTCATAGCTTGATGCGCGGTTGCGCAGGCGCTCGCGAAAAACCGCCTGCAAATCGGAAAAGCCCTCATAGCCCAAATGCCGGGCGAGGCGCACCAGCGTCGACGGCTGCACGCCGCAAGCATTGGCTATGCTTGCCGCGGTGCCGAGCGCGATCTCGTCCGGATGGGCGAGCGCGTATTGCGCCGCCTGGGCGAGCCGCTTTGGCAGGGTGTCGCGCAACGCGATCACGTCGGTGCGCAGGGCTTCGAATTCGCGCGGCGGCGCGCGGTGCCTGGTATCGCCGTCTGTCATTCCGGAGCTTTCCGTTTCACGTGCGGAACAAATATTCCACCAAATGCAGGTGCAACGCAAACAGGCGCTGCGCTGCGGCCTTTTTGCTATTTCAGTGGTTGTCGCGGGGGATGCCCTTTTCCTCGGCGATATTCTGGTACTTGACCGCAGGCTTCAGCACCATTCCCTGCGCAAGCTGGTCCACCATGCCGCGCTGGATTTCCTGCCAGGGCGTCTGGTGACCGGGGAAGTGGTAGCCGCCATTGGCTGCCAGCTTTTCGCGCCGCGTGGCCAATTCCGCATCGGAGATCAGGATGTTCGCGGTGCCTTTCTTCAGGTCGATGCGCACCTTGTCGCCGTCCTGCAGCAGCGCCAGTCCGCCGCCGATGGCGGCTTCCGGCGAGGCGTTGAGAATGGAGGGCGAGCCGGACGTGCCCGACTGGCGGCCGTCGCCGATGCAGGGCAGGGAATGGATGCCGCGCTTCAGCAGGTAGGCGGGCGGCTGCATGTTCACGACTTCGGCGCCGCCCGGATAGCCGACCGGCCCGGCGCCGCGCATGAAGAGGATGGTGTTCTCGTCAATGCCCAGCGCGGGATCCTCGATGCGGTGGTGATAGTCCTCCGGCCCGTCGAATACGCGCGCCACGCCCTCGAAGGCTTCGGGATCGTTGGGGTGGGAAAGATAACGGTCGCGGAACTCGGGCGAGATCACGCTGGTCTTCATGATCGCACTATCGAACAGGTTGCCCTTGAGATTGATGAAGCCGGCATGGGTCTTGAGCGGCGCGGAGACGGGCTTGATGACATCGGTATTCAGGTTCTCGACGCGTTCGCAGTTCTCGCCCATGGTCTTGCCGTTGACGGTGAGCGCATCGGGGTGGGGCAGCATGCCCGCCTTCATCAGCTCGGCAACGACGGCCGGAACGCCGCCTGCATGGTGATAGTCTTCGCCGAGATATTCGCCGGCCGGCTGCAGGTTCACCAGCAGCGGGACCTTGTGGCCGATCGCCTGCCAGTCGTCATTGTCCAGCGGCACGCCGAGGTGGCGCGCGATGGCGTTGAGGTGGATCGGTGCGTTGGTGGAGCCGCCAATCGCGGAATTGACCACGATGGCATTCTCGAAGGCCTTGCGCGTCATGATCTTCGAGGGACGCAGGTCTTCGTGCACCATGGCGACGATGCGCTGGCCGGTCTCGTAGGCGATCTGGCCGCGCTCGCGATAAGGGGCGGGAATGGCGGCTGATCCCGGCAACTGCATGCCGAGCGCCTCGGCCAGCGAGTTCATCGTCGTCGCGGTGCCCATGGTGTTGCAATAGCCGACCGAAGGGGCGGAGGAAGCGACGATATCCATGAACTCGTCATAGGTGATCTCACCGGCCGAAAGCCGCTCGCGCGATTTCCAAACGATGGTGCCCGATCCGGTGCGCTCGCCGCGGTGCCAGCCGTTGAGCATGGGGCCAACGCTGAGCGCGATTGCGGGGATGTTGACGGTCGCCGCGCCCATCAGCATGGCTGGCGTGGTCTTGTCGCAGCCGATGGTCAGAACCACACCGTCGAGCGGATAGCCGTAGAGCGTTTCAACGAGGCCAAGATAGGCAAGGTTGCGGTCGAGCGCGGCTGTGGGGCGCTTGCCGGTTTCCTGGATCGGATGCACCGGGAATTCCATGACGATGCCGCCGGCCGAGATGATGCCGTCGCGCACGCGCTTGGCGAGCTCGATATGGTGCCGGTTGCAGGGCGAGAGGTCGGATCCGGTTTGCGCGATGCCGATGATCGGCTTGCCCGACTGCAATTCCTGCCGCGTCAGGCCATAGTTCAGATAGCGCTCCAGATAGAGCGCCGTCATGCCCGGATTGTCGGGATTGTCGAACCAGGCGCGCGAACGCAGCATCGGTTTTGCTTTGTCGGTCATTTCCTAACTCCACCCGTGGATTTCGATTTGAGCGTTTGTAGCGCATTTTCAGCGCAGGCGCCTGCCTGTTGCGGCGTCAAAAAGGAATGCCTTGTCGGGATCGAAGCCGGTTTTCAGCGGCGCGCCTTCCTTGACGCCGCGTTCGCCCTTCATCTCGATGGTAAGCGCATCGGCGCCATTTGCCTTGGTATATACGTAGGTCGTGCCGCCGAGGTTCTCGACCACATCGACCTCGAACTGCATCTTCGTCTTGCCCTTGGCGTGAAAGTGCTCGGGACGGATGCCCAGCACGACATCGGCCCCCTTTTTCGGCGAGCCGCCATTGAGCGCGAAATCGGCCTTCGCCTCGCCGTGCCCCGGCACGGAAATGGTCGTGACGCCGCCACTCGACGCGGTCACCTTCGCGGGCAGGAAGTTCATGCGCGGCGAGCCGATGAAGCCGGCGACGAACATGTTGTCGGGGTTGTCGTAGAGCTCGATGCGGCGAGCCGACCTGCTCGACCTCGCCGGCGCGCAGCACGACGATCTTGTCGGCCAGCGTCATCGCCTCGACCTGGTCGTGCGTGACGTAGATCATCGTCGCGCCGAGCTCCTTGTGCAGCTTGGCGATCTCGAGCCGCATCTCGACGCGCAACTCGGCGTCGAGGTTGGAGAGCGGCTCGTCGAAGAGGAACACCTTGGGCTCGCGCACGATGGCCCGGCCGATGGCGACGCGCTGGCGCTGGCCGCCGGAGAGCTGCTTGGGCCGGCGGTCGAGCAGCGCTTCGAGCTGCAGGATCGCGGCCGCGCGGCTTACGCGCTGGGCGATCTGCGGCGCAGGCGTGCCGGTCATGCGCAGGCCGAAGCCCATGTTCTCGCGCACGGTCATGTGCGGATAGAGCGCGTAGGACTGGAACACCATGGCGATGCCGCGCTTCGCTGGGCTCGCGGTGCGTGACGTCGTCGCCGCCGATCTCGATGTGTCCGCCGGTCGCGTCCTCAAGCCCGGCGACGAGGCGCAGCAGCGTCGACTTGCCGCAGCCCGAGGGGCCGACGAAGACCACGAACTCGCCGTCGTCGATCGCAAGATCGACGCCGTGGATGACGTGGACATCGCCGAAAGACTTCTTCACCTGCTTGAGCTGCAGACCTGACATTCATTCCTCCCGTTGCATTGCAAAATTTCGTCTCAGGCGCGGGGCGACATTCGCACGCGCATATCCTCCATGATCGCAGCCGCCGTCTCCCGAACGGTGACTGCCCATTTCTCGATGGCCTCGTTGCTGACGCGGTAGGCGGGGCCGGTCACCGACACGGCGGCGACGAAGCTGCGATCGGCCGAATGGATCGGCGCGGCAACGCAGCGAATGCCGGGTTCGTGCTCCTCGCGATCATAGGCATTGCCGCACTCGCGGATCGCCCGCGCCTCTGCGATCAGCGCCTCCGGCGTCATGATGGTGGTGCTGGTGAAGCGGCGGAACTTGATCGCCTTGGCGATCTCGCGAAGCTTTTCGTCGGGCAGGGCCGAGAGCGCCGCCTTGCCGACGCCCGTGCAATAGGCAGGGGAGGCGTTGCCGATCTGCGAATACATGCGCACCGACTGGCGGCCCTCGACCTTGTCGAGATAGATCACCTCCGTGCCGCGCAATACCCCCAGATGCACCGTCTCGCCGGTCGCCTCGTGAAGTTTTCGCAAATGCGGCTCGGCGATGGCGCGGAACTGGTTGCCCGCCCACGCCTTCGAAGCAAACATCAGCAGGCGCAGGCCAAGCGAATAGGTGTGGTCGCGGTTGAGGCTGAGGAGGCCCTCTTCCACAAGGTTCGACAGTTGCCTGTGCAGCGTGCCGCGCGGCTGATCGCTGCGTGCCAGGATATCGGTGAAGCGCGGAGGCTCCTGCGAGGAGGCGACCAGTTCGAGCACGGCCATTGCCTTCCCCAATGTTCCCGTCTGGGGACCTTGGAGAAGCGGTTCTTCCTGGGCGGGCTGTACAGTTGCGCCGCTGCTGCGCTCGCGCCGGTCAGCCATATTGGACGAGACCTATTGACATAACGGCATTCATACGCCGATAATTCTAAATAGTCAAATCGTGTTCCGTTATTTGGAACAAGCATGTTTGACTTGCCCCTGCCGGGAACACGCCGGCAACGGCTCACCAACAGGTCTCATCTGGGAGGATCGACCGAATGAATGTTTTGAAATCACTTCTGCTGGGCGCATCGGCGGCATCGCTGCTCGTTTCCGCGTCCTTCGCGCAGGACAAGCGCGTGCTCGTCTACAACGCCGATTACGATCCGATCCCGCTTGCCGCCATGGAAGCGCTGATTGCCGATTTCGAGGCTGCAAACCCCGACATCGACGTGAAGATCAACAATTTCGATCACGAAGGCTACAAGACCGCGATCCGCAACTTCCTGACCGCGGACGCGCCGGACCTTGCCAACTGGTATGCCGGCAACCGCATGGCGCCGTTCGTCAACGCGGGCCAGTTCCAGGACGTCTCCGACGTCTGGACAGCCAACAATCTCGGCGACGCGCTCGGCTTCGGCCAAGGCCTCGATGACCATCGACGGCAAGCAGTGGGGAATTCCCTACACCTACTACCAGTGGGGCATCTACTACAACAAGGACGCCTACAAGGCAGCCGGTGTTTCCGAGCCCAAGAGCTGGGACGAGTTCGTCGCCAACTGCGAGAAGTTCAAGGCCGCCAACATCGACTGCCTGACCACGGGCACCAAGGCGCTGTGGCCTGGAGCGGGCATCTTCGACTACCTGTCGCTGCGCACCAACGGCTATGAGTGGCACATGGACCTGACCGCCGGAAAGGTGCCGTGGACCGATCCGAAGGTGAAGGACGTGTTCGCGCAATGGGCGCGCATTCAGCCCTTCGTCACGGCCAACCATGCCGCGATCGACTGGCAGGACGCAGCCGCGATGCTCGTGCAGGGCAAGGCCGCGAACTATGTCATGGGCAACTTCGCCGTCGGCGTCTTCAAGGAAGGCGGCATGACCAACGACAATCTCGGCTTCATGGTGTTCCCGGAAATCACCCCCGGCCTCGCCGCGCGCCGAGGAAGCACCGACCGACACGATCCACATTCCGGCAGGCGCCAAGAATGTCGAGGACGCCAAGAAGTTCCTGGCCTTCGTGGCTTCGGCCGATGCACAGACCAAGCTGAACACGGCGTTGAACCAGCTGCCGACCAACAAGAACTCGACCGTCGGCGACGATCCGTTCCTGAAGGCGGGCTTCGAGACGCTGTCCAGCGCCTATGCGCTCGCCCAGTTCTTCGACCGCGACGCCCCGGCCGAAATGGCCAAGGCGGGCATGGAAGGCTTCCAGGAATTCATGGTCAAGCCAGAGAACCTCGATGCGATCCTCGACCGCCTCGAGAAGGTTCGCCAGCGCGTCTACAAGTAAGAGCGACAATGGGTCCGGCCGTCATGGCCGGGCCCGCCCCTTGCCTGAGATACCGGCAACCGAATTCGACGAGGATGGTGGCATGAGCGTTACGCAGACCGCGCCTCTTGCGGCAACCGGGTCACGTACCTCTTTCTGGCGCAAGAACCAGCGCAAGCTCGCTCCCTGGCTGTTCCTTGCGCCGGGCGTGCTGATGTTCACGATCTATGTCGTGATGCCAATCTTCCAGTCCATGTGGCTCAGCTTCTACGACTGGGACGGGCTGGGGGAAAAGACCTGGCTCGGGCTCGGCAACTACGTCGAGCTGTTCGACGACGAGGCGTTCTACACATCGCTGAAGAACAACGTGATCTGGCTGGTGCTCTACCTGCTCGCAATGCCCGCCGGTCTGATGATCGCGATCTTCCTGAACCAGACCGTCACCGGCATCCGGCTCTACAAGTCGCTTGTTCTTCTTCCCCTTCGTGATTCGCAGGTCGTCGTCGGCCTGATCTTCTCCTGGTTCTACGCGCCCGATTTCGGACCGTTCTACAAGCTGATCGAACTGATCACCGGCACGGGCATTGCCATGCTGGCGGACAGATCCTACGTCACCTACGGCATCATCGCCGCCGGCCTCTGGCCGCAGATCGCCTATGTGATGATCCTCTATCTCACCGGCCTGAACAATGTCGCGCCCGACCAGATCGAGGCCGCACGGCTGGACGGCGCCAAGGGCTGGCGCATGCTGTGGTACGTCATCCTGCCGCAGCTTGCGCCCGGCAACCTTCATCGCCGTGGTCGTGACCGTCATCGGCGCGCTGCGCTCGTTCGATCTCGTCTCGATCATGACCGACGGCGGGCCCTACGGCTCCAGCCGCGTGCTGTCCTTCTACATGTACGAGCAGGCGCTGTCGCGAATACGGCTACCGCATGGGCTATGGCGCGGCGATCGCGGTGGTGCTGTTCGCTATCATGATGGTCTTCATCTCGGGCTTCATCTGGAAGATGTGGCGCGACGAGACGGAGCGCTGAGCCATGTTTCCCAAGCCGATCCAGCAGACCTCGCCCGCGACGCAGTGGCTCTACACCATCGCCGCTGCCCATCGCCCTGCTGCTCTGGCTGTTCCCGCTGCTCGGCGTCGCCATCACCTCGGTGCGCCCGGCATCGGACCTGGCGCAGGGCAACTACTTCGGCGTGCCGTCCTACCTCGCGTTCGAGAATTACGTCGACATCTTCCGCAAGACGCCGATCGGCCAGCTACATGCTGAACTCGTTCAAGGTGACGATTCCCACGGTCATCGGCGCGGTTGCTCTGTCGCTGATGACCGGCTTTGCGCTGGCGGTCTACAAGTTCAAGTCGAACCTCCTGCTGTTCTTCATGTTCGTCGCGGGCAATTTCGTGCCGTTCCAGATCCTGATGGTGCCGGTGCGCGACCTGACGCTGCAACCTTGGCATGTACAACACCTGGTATGGGCCTGGCGCTGTTCCACATCGCGTTCCAGACCGGGCTTCTGCACGCTGTTCATGCGCAACTTCATCAAGGCGCTGCCGTTCGAACTGATCGAGGCGGCGCGGGTGGAGGGCGTCATCGGAATGGCGCATCTTCGGTATATCGTCGCTGCCGCTGATGCGGCCGGCCATCGCCGCGCTTTCGGTGCTCGTCTTCACCTTCATCTGGAACGATTTCTTCTGGGCCACGGTTCTGACGCACGAGCGCCGACACCCAGCCGATCACCGCGGGGCTCTCCTCGCTCAACGGGCAATGGATCGCGCAATGGCACCTGGTGTCGGCCGGTTCGATCCTTGCCGCCCTGCCGCCGGTGCTGATGTTCTTCCTGATGCAGAAGCCACTTCATCGCCGGCCTTACGCTCGGAGCCGTCAAATGACCAACGTCAAGATCACCTTCATCGGCGCCGGTTCGACGGTGTTCATGAAGAACATCGTCGGCGACGTCCTGCAGCGCCCGGCGCTGTCCGGCGCCACCATCGCGCTGATGGACATCGACCCGCAGCGGCTGGCGGAATCGCGAGTCGTGGCGCGCAAGCTGGTCGCCACGCTCGGCGTGCACGGCCACGGTCGAGACCTACACCGACCAGCGCGCGGCGCTCGACAGGCGCCGATTTCGTCGTCGTCGCCTTCCAGATCGGCGGCTACGAGCCCTGCACCGTCATCGATTTCGAGGTGCCGAAGAAGTACGGCCTGCGCCAGACCATCGCCGACACGCTCGGCGTCGGCGGCATCATGCGCGGCCTGCGCACCGTGCCGCATCTGTGGAAGATCTGCGAGGACATGCTGGAGGTCTGCCCGCGACGCGATCATGCTGCAATACGTCAACCCGATGGCGATCAACACCTGGGCGATCGCGGAGAAGTATCCCGCGATCCGGCAGGTCGGCCTCTGCCATTCGGTGCAGGGCACGGCCGATGGAACTGGCCCACGATCTCGACATTCCGGTCGAGGAGATCCGCTACCGCGCGGCCGGCATCAACCACATGGCCTTCTACCTGAAGTTCGAGCACCGCCAGGCGGACGGCACCTACCGCGACCTCTATCCCGGCGCTGCGCGCAGGGCTATCGCGAAGGGCGCATCCCCAAGCCGAGCCACTGGAACCCGCGCTGCCCCAACAAGGTGCGCTACGAGATGCTGACGCGGCTCGGCTATTTCGTCACCGAAAGCTCGGAGCATTTCGCCGAATACACGCCCTGGTTCATCAAGGAAGGCCGCGAGGACCTGATCGAGAAGTTCGGCATTCCGCTCGACGAATATCCCAAGCGCTGCGTCGAGCAGATCGCCCGCTGGAAGGCGCAGGCCGCAGGACTATCGCACGGCCGACACGCATCGAGGTGAAGCAGCCAAGGAATATGCCGCCGACGATCATGAACTCGGT
Source organism: uncultured Alphaproteobacteria bacterium (assembly GCA_963697325.1). GTDB lineage: Bacteria > Pseudomonadota > Alphaproteobacteria > Rhizobiales > Rhizobiaceae > BOKV01. The sequence goes on from CAVONR010000008.1 coordinate 275,665, forward strand.
CGTGGACCGGCGAGCCCTCGGTGATCTACGGCAACGTCGCAACAACGGCTTCATCACCGCAGCTGCCGCGAAGGCTGCGCGGTCGAGGTGCCGTGCCTCGTCGACGACAACGGCATCCAGCCGACCTTCGTCGGCGACCTGCCGCCGCAGCTGATCGCGCTGATGCGCACCAACATCAACGTGCAGGAACTGACGGTCGCGGCGCTGATGACGGAGAACCGCGAGCACATCTACCACGCCGCGATGATGGATCCGCACACCGCGGCCGAGCTCGATCTCGACCAGATCTGGGACCTGGTCGACGACCTGATCGCCGCGCATGGCGACTGGCTGCCGGAATGGCTCCGTGACGGCCGCAAACAGGGTGTAGCAGCATGAAATTTTCCGCGACGTTCCACGACCTGAAGGGCCAGTCGGTGTTCATCTCCGGCGGCGGCTCGGGCATCGGCGAATATCTGACCGAAGGGTTTCTGGCGCAGGGCGCGAAGGTCGCCTTCTGCCAGCGCTCGGACGCGACGGCGGTCTGCGACCGGCTGGAAAAGGAATACGGCGTCCGGCCGCTGTTCCTCAAATGCGACGTCACCGACATTACCGCGTTCCAGTCCGTGCTGGCGCAATCGGCGCAGGCGCATGGCCCGATCACGGTGCTCGTCAACAATGCCGCCTGGGACAACCGGCATCCGCTCAGCCCGTTCAGCGTCGATGAATGGGACTACATGCAGGCGGTGAACCTGCGGCATCACTTCTTCGGCGTGCAGGCGGTGGCGCCGGGCATGAAGGCGGCCGGCGGCGGATCGATCATCAACTACTCGTCCGTCTCCTACATGATGGGCAATGGCGGCTATTCGGCCTACACGGCGGCAAAGGCCGGCATTACCGGCCTGACACGCGGGCTGGCGCGCGAGCTTGGCGTCGACAACATTCGCGTCAACGCGCTGATGCCGGGCTGGGTGATCACCGAGCGCCAGCGCAAGCTGTGGGTTGGCGAGGAGGAGGCGAACCTCAAGGAACATCTCAAGCGGCAGTGCATTCCGCATCCGATAGCGCCGGAAGACATGGTCGAGCCGACCTTGTTCCTGGCTTCGAACACATCGCGGATGATGACCGGCCAGGCCCTCGTGGTCGATGGCGGCGTGGTCGTGACAGGCTAGGAACATGAACCCGTTTTGCGCCGCGGTAGACTGGGGAACTTCGAGCTTCCGCCTCTGGCTGATCGGCGAGGACGGGCAAGTGCTGGCGCAAAGCCGAAGCGCCGAGGGCATGGGAACACTGGCACCCGGGCAATACGGTCCGATCCTGGAGACGCATCTGTCGAAGCTCAAGGCCCCGGCAAGCCTGCCAGTGGTGATCTGCGGCATGGCGGGCGCACGGCAGGGGTGGCTGGAAGCGCGCTATTGCGACCTGCCGGCCAGCCTTTCCTCCCTTGCAGCCGCTGCCGTTCCGGTGCCCGGCACGGCCAGGCAGGTGCGCATCGTTCCGGGCCTTGCGCAACGAGAAGCGGCCGCTCCCGACGTGATGCGCGGCGAGGAAACGCAGCTGCTTGGTGCATTCGACGGCTTGCACGATAACGTGGTCGCCTGCATGCCGGGCACGCATTCCAAATGGGTGCGGATCGAGAATGGCCAGGTGCGCCATTTCCAGACTTTCATGACGGGCGAACTTTACGCAGCGATCCGCCATCACACCATTCTGCATTTTGCAGGCAGCGATGGCGGCGAAGCCGCCGACGGTGCGATCTTTACCGCGGCGGTGCGCAAGGCCCTGGATGCGCCACAGGCCTTGAGCGCACATCTGTTCGCGATCAGGGCGGGGGAACTGCTCGGCTTCAACAAGCCGCATGGCGCGGACGAGGCGATATCCGGCTTGCTGATCGGCAGCGAGATCGCGGCGGCAATGGCCGCACACGGCGGAGAAAACGTGCATCTCATCGCATCCGGCGCAACGGCCACGAGGTATGGCGAGGCGCTTGACCTGGCAGGCATAAGCCATGCCGCTGCACGATGCGGATGCCTGCGTCATCGCCGGCCTTGCCAGTGTCGCGCGCCAGCTCTTTGCAGCCCCCGCCAACAGGAAAGCAGGCTGATGGCCGCCGCACCCTGGCCGCGCATGCGGCGCGATCTTGTCGCCATCCTGCGCGGCCTCAAGCCAGAGGAAACCCATGATGTCGTGATGGCGCTGGCGGAGGCGGGGCTCGAAGCCATCGAGATTCCGCTGAACTCGCCCGATCCGTTCCGTTCCATCGAGATCGCCGTGAAGGCCGCAGGCGGGCATTGCCTCATCGGCGCCGGCACAGTGCTCACAGCCGAGGACACGGACCGGCTGGCCGAGGCGGGCGGACGGCTATTCGTCAGCCCCAATGTCGAGGCAGGGGTGATTGCGAGGGCGGCGCGCCACGGCATGGTGGTGATGCCGGGCGTGTTCACGCCGAGCGAGGCGCTGGCGGCGCTGGCGGCAGGCGCAAGCGGGCTCAAGTTCTTCCCCGCATCGGTACTGGGTCCGTCGGGGATTTCCGCGATCCGCGCGATTCTGCCGCCCGATACGGTGATTGCAGCGGTTGGCGGTGTTGGCGACGACAACTTCGCGGACTACGCCAAGGCGGGCATACGCGCCTTCGGCCTCGGCTCCAGCCTCTACAGGCCGGGGGCAAGCGCGAAAGATACTGCGCAACGCGCCCGCGCAACGGTTGCCGCCTATGATCGCGCCTTCGGCATCGACTGACCTCAACAGGAAAATCAGCGCATGACACGCCCGCAACTCGGCGTCTGCTATTACCCCGAGCACTGGCCGCAGGAATGGTGGGAGAGCGATGCCCGGCGCATGGCCGATCTTGGCATCGTTTTCGTGCGCATCGGCGAATTCGCCTGGTCGCGGCTGGAGCCGAGGCGAAGGGCACTACACATTCGATTGGCTGAAGCAGTCGATCGAGACGCTGCACGCGGCGGGGCTCAAGGTCGTGCTGGGAACGCCAACGGCGACGCCGCCGCAAATGGCTGGTCGACAAGATGCCGGACATGCTGCCCGTCGGCGCGGACGGCAAGGTGCGCGGCTTCGGCTCGCGTCGCCATTACTGCTTTTCGCATGAGGGTTACCGCGCAGGCCTGCAAACGCATCGTCACCGCGCTGGCAACCGAGTTCGGCAAGCACCCCGGCGTTGCGGCGTGGCAGACCGACAATGAATATGACTGCCACAAGACCACGCTCTCGCTACCGCGGCGCGGCGCGCAACGCCTTTCGCAACTGGCTGGCGCGCAAATACCAGTCGCCCGAGGCGCTGAACCGCGCCTGGGGCAATGTGTTCTGGTCCATGGAATACAATTCCTTCGAGGAGATCGAACTGCCAAACCTGGCGGTGACCGAGCTCAATCCGTCGCATCGAATGGATTTTCACCGCTTCTCGTCCGAGCAGGTGGTCACCTTCAACCGATTGCAGACCGACATCATCCGGCGGCTATCGCCGGGGCGCGATCTGATCCACAATTTCATGGGCCGCACGCTGGCGTTCGATCATTACGATGTCGGAGCGGACCTCGACGTGTCGAGCTGGGATTCCTATCCGCTCGGCTTTCTCGAAGACCGCTCCGACCGGCCGGCCGATTTCAAGCTGAAGTTCATGCGTAGCGGCGATCCGGATTTCCAGGCCTTTCACCACGATCTCTACCGCTCCACCTCCCGTGGCCGCTGGTGGATCATGGAACAGCAGCCCGGCCCCGTTAACTGGGCGGCGCACAACCCCGCTCCGCGAAACGGCATGGTCCGGCTGTGGTCGTGGGAAGCCTTCGCGCACGGCGCGGAAGTGGTGAGCTATTTCCGCTGGCGGCAGGCGCCTTTCGCGCAGGAGCAGATGCATGCGGGGCTGTTGCGCCCCGACAGCGTGGAGGCCCCCGGTTTCCATGAGGCGCGCTCCGTGGCGCAGGAAATTGCAATGCTTGGCGACATCGGACAGACCCGCGCCGACGTCGCGCTGGTGATGGACTACCCGTCCGCATGGGCCTGGGAGATCCAGCCGCAGGGTCGCGAGTTCGACTATTTTGCGCTGATGTTCGATTTCTACAAGGCACTTCGCTCGCTCGGGCTTTCGGTCGACATCAAGAGTTCGCGCGACACGGATTTCAACGGCTATCGCCTTGTCGCCGCACCGGGGCTGTTCGCCTGGCCCGACGGTCTGGCGAAGGCGCTGGCATCCAGCGGCGCGAAGGTGGTGATCGGCCCGCGCAGCGGATCGAAAACGGTCGATTTCGCCATTCCGGCAGATCTGCCGCCCGGACTTGGCGAGGACCTGCTCGACATCAAGGTAATGCGGATCGAGAGCCTGCCCGCCAATGCGCTGGTTCCGCTGACGGAACTCAAGGGCGCGGTGAGGTACTGGCGCGAATTTGCCGAACCCGGGCCGCGCTGCGAGACGCTGATGGAAATGGCGGACGGCGAACCGCTGCTGATGCGGCAGGGCAACTTGCATTACCTCGCCGGCTGGCTGGACGATCTCGCCATGCGCAACATGCTGGGAAGCCTTGCAACCGGGGTTGGCCTGTCCACTCTCGACCTTCCGGATGAAATCCGGCTGCGCCGCGCGGGCGACCTGCTCTTCGCCTTCAATTATGGTTCCGCGACGATTGATGTCTCGCCATTCATGGGCAAGGGTGAATACGTGCTAGGTCAGGCTGAATTGGCGCCAAGTGGCGTTGCCGCCGTCCGCATCTTGTAAGTTCCGGAAAGGTACGTTTGCATGTCTGGCGAAAACGAAAAGCTGCGCGTGTTGATCACCTGCAAATGGCCGGACGCGGTGGAGGCGGAGGCCGCCAGGCGCTTCGACGTGACTTTCACGCCCGATGAGAGGCCGCTTTCGCCGGACGATCTCGTCAAGGCGTTGCAGGAATATGACGCCATCCTGGCGACGATCACCAACCGCTTCACCCGCGATGTTTTTGCCGCCGCAGGCACGATCAGGACGAAGCTGATTGCCAATTTCGGCGTCGGTTATGCCCATATCGACGCGGCAGCGGCCAAGGATCACGGAGTCATTGTCGCGAATACGCCGGGCGTGCTGACCGATTGCACGGCGGACACGGCATTGCTGCTGATGCTGATGGTGGCGCGGCGCGCAACAGAAGGCGAGAAGCTGGTACGCGAGCAGAAGTGGGCGGGCTTCGGCCCGACGCATTTCCTCGGCACCCGGCTGACAGGAAAGACGCTCGGCGTCATCGGGATGGGCCGCATCGGCCAGGCAACTGCACAGCGCTGCCATCACGGCTTCGGCATGGAGGTGGTTTTCCACAACCGCTCGCGGATCGACAATGAGGATGTTCGCGCAATGGGAGCGCACCAGCTCGGTTCGATCGAGGAGGTGCTGCGCAGTGCCGATTTCGTTTCGTTGCACTGCCCGGGCGGGGCGGAAAACCGGCATCTCATCAACCGCGAACGCATTGCGCTGATGAAGCCGACGGCCTTCCTCATCAACACGGCGCGCGGCGAGGTGGTCGACGAGGAAGCGCTGGCTGATGCGCTGGAAGCGGGCGCGATTGCCGGCGCGGGTCTCGACGTGTTCGAGAACGAGCCCAACGTGAACCTGCGCCTGTTGCGAACGCCGAACACTTCCGTGCTGCCCCATATCGGCAGCGCCACCAAGGAAACGCGCCTCGCCATGGGCAACAAGGCGCTGGAGAACCTAATCGCCTTTTCCGAAGGCCGTGAAGTGCCGAACCGGGTGAACTAGCCCTGTCTTACTCCTTCGGACGCATGGAAAGAGTGCGTGGCAGGCGGGACATCGAGGCCACCCATCTGTGGGTATCGAGGCAAATCCATTCCAGCAATTTCAGCGCATCGGCATGCTTCTTCATCGGTCCTTTGTCGAAGATCGCATGATGGTGGGCTATCCGGTTTCGCCAACGCCGAACGCTTTCGACAACTTTGTGGATATCAGTGGCGGTCGTGCCCTCCGGTGCATTAGGAAAACTTCGGGAGATGCCCTTGGCCCAGAGATATCGATCAAACCGTTTCGTGAGCAGGTGCTCCCAAAAGCCAAAAGTCAGTGCCGATACGACGTGGTGTGAAGTCATGCCTTTGCCGTGCTGCTTGCGTTCAGCCGCCACTGCAGAGAGTAATTCCGAAGCAAACCGTCCGCTCAGGAGCCGAAGAAAGCTATCGCATTCGAACCAGGCGGGTCCCAAGCGGGCCAGCAGTTGCCTTTGCATTGTATTTCTGAATGCGATCTCGACAAAATGTAGTGGTATGTAGAAGGCTTCGCACAGAGCGCAGTTCCAGATATACATCCGGAATGAATGCCCCTTGTCTGACCCCTCAGGTCGAAAATATCGGGCAATACGCTCTCGTTGAAGCGTCAGTTCAATGCGTTGAAGCTGTTCGAGGTCGGCGGGGATTTGCATATTCCAGGGATTGCGTTATATTTTGATCATGAGCTGCGGACAGGTTGCGATTTCGCCCCTCCCGTGGACAAAGCGGAGGGCGGGTCCTTTTTGAGGACGCCGCCCTCAACTTTTTGAATCAGACATCGCGCCTTTTTTCAACCAGAAATTGATTGTCCTGAAAGCGCACTTGCGTCGGCAGGCCCAAAATGCCGCTTCACGATTGCCAGCGCCTTGCGGTGCTGATGCCGGTTGCGCACATGCACGGCGAAGAAGACGGGCTGCAGGATAGGCTCGGCATCCTCGATGAAGCTGCACGTGCCCGCCGCCACAAGTTCGCGCGCCGACTCCTCCAGCACATAGGCCGAGCCGCCCAGCGTGCCGAGCAGTCCGCAAATCGCGGCGTTCTGGCCGCTGGCTATCGGCGCGTCCGCCAGTTGCGGCAACAAACGTTGGTGCGTCTTGGTGAAAGAGGGGGAGTAATTGGCGAGGATGTAGCGCTCGCGGCCGATCTGCGACAGTGACGAGACGTCCGTGCCGACCATGCGATAGGCGATCTCGCCAACCATTTCGAAGTGCAGGTCCGGCAGGTGGCGCGGCGTGAACAGCACGGCAAGGTCCAGTTCGCCGACCAGCAGGTCCTGGCTCATCTGGGTTGAGTAATCGAGCTCGACATAAAAGGCGGTGTCGGGCAGCGCCTTGCGAAACTGCGACACCCATTCGCCGATATGGCTTGCGGCAAGGTCGTTCTGCATCCCGATGCGCAGGGAGCGCTGCGGATTGGACGAGGCCGCCATGGCGCGCCGCGCCTCGTTCCACTCGTGCCGCATCGCCAGTGCGTGCTCGAGGAAGCGCTTGCCGGCTGCCGTCGGGCTGGTGCCGGCCTTGCTGCGGGCAAAAAGCCTGGTGTCGAGCGCTGCCTCCAGCGCCATGACGCGGCCACTCACGGTGGATTGCGTCACGCCCAGCCTGTCGGCGGTGCGGTTGAAGCTGCCGGTCTCGATCAGATCGAGGAAGGTCTCGAGAAGTTCGATTTGCACTTTCGCATCCTCCGCGCAATCTGATCGGATTTTCCGATCAATAAACCGGTGCGGGCGGAATTGAAAGAGGCGGTCCGCGGCCGGATAGTGCGCGCCGAATCGAGGGAGGGGCATGTGAGCAAGTTTCCCGGTGCACGCGCGCGTGGTCATCATCGGCGGCGGGGCGGTCGGCGTCTCGTCGCTCTATCATCTCGCCAAGGCCGGCTGGACCGATTGCGTGCTGCTGGAAAAGAACGAGCTGACCGCCGGCTCGACCTGGCATGCGGCGGGCAACGTGCCGACCTTCTCGTCGTCCTGGTCGATCATGAACATGCAGCGCTATTCGGCCGAGCTCTATCGCGGCCTCGGCGAGGCGGTCGACTATCCGATGAACTACCACGTCACCGGCTCGGTGCGGCTCGGCCATATCGAAGGAGCGGCTGCAGGAGTTCCAGCGCGTCGTCGGCATGGGCCGCTACCAGGGCATGGACCTCGACATCCTCGGCGCCGGACGAGATCACGCTCGCGCTATCCCTTCGTCGAGACGCATGACCTGACGGGCGCGCTCTACGATCCCAATGACGGCGACATCGACCCGGCGCAGCTGACGCAGGCGCTGGCCAAGGGCGCGCGCGACATGGGCGCGCGGATCGTGCGCTTCTGCCCGGTCGACCGGCGTGCGGCGCGAGAACGGCGAATGGGTCGATCTCGACGCCGCAAGGGCGAGATCCGCTGCGAATATGTGGTCAACGCCGCCGGCTACTATGCCGCGCGAGGTCGGCAAGATGTTCGGCCGCGACGTGCCGATGATGGTGATGAGCCATCAGTACATGCTGTTCGACACGATCCCCGAACTCGAGGCCTGGTCGAAGGAGGCCGGCCACAAGCTGCCGCTGCTGCGCGATGTCGACAGCTCCTACTATCTGCGGCAGGAAAAGATACGGCATGAACCTCGGCCCCTACGAGCGCAACTGCCGCGCGCATTGGGTCGACGCCGGACGATCCGATGCCGCGAGGATTTCTCGCTTCCAGCTTTTCCCCGACGATCTCGACCGGCTGGAATGGTACATCAACGACGCGATCGCGCGCGTGCCGATCCTGGGCACGGCGGGGCTGTCCAAGGTCATCAACGGGCCGATCCCCTATGCGCCGGACGGCAACCCGCTGATCGGGCCGATGCCGGGCGTGCCCAATGCCTTCGAGGCCTGCGTCTTCACCTTCGGCATCTGCCAGGCGGGCGGCGCCGGCAAGGTGCTGGCCGAATGGGTGACGGAGGGCGCGACCGAATGGGACATGTGGTCCTGCGATCCGCGCCGCTTCACCGCCTTTGACGGACCAGGACTACTGCGTCGCAAAGGGCATGGAGGTCTACGGCCACGAATATGCCATGCATTTCCCGCACCACGCCTGGCCCGCAGGGCGCAACCAGAAGCTCTCGGCCATCCATGACCGCACCAAGGCGCTGGGCGCGCAGTTCGGCGCCTATAACGGCTGGGAGCGGGCGCTGTGGTACGCGCAGCCCGGGCGACGACACGTCGGAGGAAGCGACGCAGACCTGGGCGCGCGAGCGGGCCGTGGGAGCCGCGCATCCGCGAGGAATGCCGAGGCCGTGCGCGATGCGGCGGGCATTCTCGACCTGCCGGGCTTCTCGCGCTTCCGGCTCAAGGGCGCGGGCGCGAGCGACTGGCTGCGCGACGCAGATCACCGGCATCGTGCCGAAGCCGGGCCGCATCGGCCTTGGCTATTTCGCCGACGACAAGGGCCGCATCGTCACCGAAATGTCGGTGATGACGATCGCGCCGAGGACTTCATGTTCCTGATCACCGCGGCCGTCGCGCAGTGGCATGACCTGGAATGGCTGCAGAAGCACCTGCCCGGCCAATGCACGCTTCACCATCGAGGATGTTACCGACGAGTTTTCGCTGCCAGATCCTGACCGGCCCGAAATCGCGCGCGATCCTTGCCGAGGTCTGCGACGGCCGATCTGACGCTGCCCTGGCTGACGCACCAGAGCGCGCAGATCGCCGGGGCAGGCATTGCCAGCTGGTGCGGGTGTCCTTCGCGGGCGAACTCGGCTGGGAAATCCACAGCAAGGTCGCAGATACGCCGGCGATCTTCGACGCCGTCTGGGCGGCGGGCAGGAGCACGGGCTGAAGCCCTTCGGCATGTTCGCGCTGAACTCGCCTGCGCATCGAAAAGGGCTACCGCGCCTGGAAGGGCGATCTTTCGACCGACTACACGATCCTGCAGGGCGGGCTGGAGCGCTTCGTCGACTGGGAAAAGCCGCGACTTCCGCGGCAAGGCGGCGCTGGCAGGCGGAAAAGCAGCGCGGCGTCACCAAGCGCTTCGCTACGCTGGTCGTGGAAGCGGGCGACTGCGACGCGCCCTACATGTCGACGCTCTGGCATGACGGCAGGGTCGTCGGCGAGACGACTTCCGGCGCTTGCGGCTATCGCGTCGGCAAATCCATCGCGCTCGGCATGCTGCGCGCCGACCTTGCCGTGCCCGGCACCGAACTCGAGGTCGAGATCTTCGGCGAGCGGCTTCACGGCCGTGGTGCAGGAAGACGCACCGCTGTGGGATCCGAAGAACGAAAGAATTCGCGCATGAAGATCGTGCTCACCGATGGCGGCATGGGGCAGGAGCTGATCCGCCGCTCCGGCAAGGAGCCGACGCCGCTGTGGTCGGCGCGCGTGCTGCTGGACGAGCCGGAGCTGGTGCGCGACCTGCACGTCGATTTCATCCGGGCGGGCGCGCGGGTCATCACCATCAACACCTATTCTGCGACGCCGGAGCGGCTGGCGCGCGACGGCATGGACGGAGTGGTTCGTGCCGTTGCAGGAGCGGGGCCACTGCGCTGGCGGCGCAGGCGCGCGAGATCTGCGGCGGAGCCGGTGCAGCATCGCCGCCTGCCTGCCGCCGCTGTTTGCGAGCTATCGCCCGGACGTGGCGCCGTCTTACGAGGACTGCCTCGCGCTGTACCGGCAGGTGGTGCGAGCAACAGGCAGGGCGCTGCGATCTCTTCCTGTGCGAGACTCTCGCCTCGGTGAAGGAAATTCGCGCGCGCCGCGACAGCGGCCAAGGAAAGCGGCAAGCCGGTCTGGGTCGGCATGACGGTGCGCGACGATGGTTCCGGGTTGCTGCGTGGCGGGGAAAGCCTTGCCGAGGCGCATGCGGTGCTGGACGAAATCGGCGTCGGATGCGCGGCTGCTCAACTGCTCCACGCCGGAGGCGATCTCGGCGTCGTGGAGCGCGTTCAGCAAGGCGCAAGGCTGCCGTTCGGCGCCTATGCCAACGGCTTCACCGCAATCGACAGCCTCAAGCCCGGCGGCACGGTGAAATCGCTCGAAGCGCGCCACGATCTGGGCCCCGACGCAATATGCGCGGTTCGCGCTCGGCTGGGTGCGCGACGGCGCGCGGATCATCGGCGGTTGCTGCGAGGTCGGGCCGGACCACATCGCCGCGCTGCGCGATGCACTGGTTGCCAGTGGACACGAACCTTCGGGGGAACTCGCATGAGCGCCGCCATTCCCGCCAGGGCGCGGGCCGTCATCATCGGCGGCGGCGTCTCCGGCTGTTCGGTCGCCTATCACCTCGCCAAGCTCGGCTGGACCGACGTCGTGCTGCTGGAGCGCAAGCAGCTGACCTCCGGCACGACCTGGCACGCGGCGGGGCTGATCGGGCAGTTGCGCGGCTCGCAGAACATGACGCGGCTCGCCAAGTATTCGGCCGATCTCTACGTGCAAGCTCGAGGCCGAGACCGGCGTCGCCACCGGCATGCGCCAGATCGGCTCGATCACGGTCGCGCTGACCGAGGCAGCGGCAAGCGAGGAGATCTACTGCGCCAGGCGACGCTGGCGCGCGCCTTCGACGTCGACGTGCACGAGATCTCGCCCGGCGAGGTGAAGGCGATGTATCCGCATCTCAACGTCTCGGACGTGGTCGGCGGCGGTGCACCTGCCGCTCGACGGCCAGTGCGACCCGGCCAACATCGCCATGGCGCTGGCCAAGGGCGCGCGGCAGAGCGGCGCGCAGATCATCGAGGACGTCAAGGTCACGGGCGTGCACCAGGCGAACGGCCGCGTCACCGGCGTCGACTGGGCAGCAGGGCGGAGAGCAGGGCACGATCGAGGCCGATGTCGTCGTCAACTGCGCCGGCATGTGGGCGCGCGACCTCGCGCGCGCAGTCCGGCGTCACGCTGCCGCTGCATGCCTGCGAGCATTTCTACCTCGTCACCGAGCCCATCGCGGGCCTCGAGCCAGCTGCCGGTGCTGCGCGTGCCGGACGAATGCGCCTATTACAAGGAAGACGCCGGCAAGATGCTGCTCGGCGCCTTCGAGCCGGTGGCCAAGCCCTGGGGCATGGACGGCATCCGCGAGGACTTCTGCTTCGACCAGCTGCCCGAGGATTTCGACCATTTCGAGCCGATCCTGGAAATGGCGATCAACCGCATGCCGATGCTGCGCAGACCGCCGGCATCCACACCTTCTTCAACGGCCCGGAGAGCTTCACGCCCGACGACCGCTACTACCTCGGCGAAGCGCCGGAGCTCGACGGGCTACTGGATCGCGGCCGGCTACAATTCGATCGGCATCGTCTCTTCGGGCGGCGCCGGCATGGCGCTGGCGCAATGGATCAACGACGGCGAGCCGCCCTTCGACCTGTGGGAGGTCGACATCCGCCGCGCCCAGCCGTTCCAGAAGAACCGCCGCTATCTGAAGGAGCGCGTCACCGAGACGCTGGGCCTGCTCTATGCCGACCATTTCCCCTACCGCCAGATGGCGACCGCCCGCGGCGTGCGCCGCTCGCCGCTGCACGAGCATCTGAAGGCGCGCGGCGCGGTCTTCGGCGAGGTCGCCGGCTGGGAGCGCGCCAACTGGTTCGCCAACCCGGGCCAGGAGCGCGAGTACCGCTATTCCTGGAAGCGGCAGAACTGGTTCGACAACCAGCGCGCCGAGCACATGGCCGTTCGCGAACGGCGTCGGCCTGTTCGACATGACCTCGTTCGGCAAGATCCGGGTCGAGGGCCGCGATGCCTGCGCCTTCCTGCAACGCCTCTGCGCCAACGAGGTGGACGTGGCGCCGGGCCGCATCGTCTACACGCAGATGCTCAACGCGCGCGGCGGCATCGAGAGCGACCTGACGGTGACGCGGCTTTCGCGAGACGGCCTTCCTGCTGGTCGTGCCGGGCGCGACGCTTGCAGCGCGACCTCGCCTGGCTGCGGCGCGCATGTGGGCGATGACTTCGCCGTCATCACCGACGTGACGGCGGCCGAAGCGGTGCTCTGCGTGATGGGACCGAAGGCGCGCGAACTGATGCAGGCCGTCAGCCCGAACGATTTCTCCAACGCAGCACCATCCCTTCGGCACGGCGCGCGAGATCGAGATCGGCATGGGCCTCGCCCGCGCGCACCGCGTCACCTATGTCGGCGAACTCGGCTGGGAGCTCTACGTCTCCACCGACCAGGCGGCGCATGTCTTCGAGGCGCTGGAGGAGGCCGGCGCGGATCTCGGCCTGAAGCTCTGCGGCCTGCACACGCTCGATTCGCTGCCGCATCGAGAAGGCCTATCCGCCATTTCGGCCACGACATCACCGACGAGGACCATGTGCTGGAGGCCGGTCTCGGCTTTGCCGTGAAGACCGCCAAGGGCGACTTCCTCGGCCGCGACGCGGTGCTGCGCAAGCAGCGACGAGGGCCTGACGCGCCGCATGGTGCAGTTCCGGCTGACAGACCCGCGAGCCGCTGCTGTTCCACAACGAGGCCGATCGTGCGCGACGGCAAGATCGTCGGCGACCGATCACCTCCGGCAATTACGGCCACTTCCTCGGCGGCGCGATCGGCCTGGGCTACGTGCCCTGCCAGGGCGAGAGCGCGGACGGACGTGCTGGCATCGTCCTACGAGATCGAGATCGCCGGCGAGCGCCACGAGGCGATGGCCTCGCTGGCGCCGATGTACGATCCGAAGGCTGAAAGGGTGCGCGCATGAGCAGGCACCAGGTTTTCGAGGACCTTCACCGCTCCGGTTGCTTCGTCATCCCCAATCCGTGGGACGTGGGCTCGGCGCGGATGATGGCGGCGCTGGGGGCGAAGGCGCTGGCGACGACTTCGGCGGGCTTTGCCTTCACGCTGGGGCGGCCGGACATGGGCCATGTGAGCCGCGACGAGGCGCTGGCCCATGCGCAGGCGCTGGTCGCGGCGACGCCGCTGCCGGTCTCGGGCGACTTCGAGAACGGCTTTGCCGACGATCCCGATGTCGTTGGCCGCAGACAATCCGCCTCGCCGCCGAAGCCGGGCTGTCGGGCTGCTCCATCGAGGACACGCGGATGGTCGAGGGCCATCCGGCCTATGACTTCGAGCTTGCCGTGGAGCGGGTGAAGGCCGCCGCTGCGGCCGCGCGCGGGCTTGGGCAGGCCATTCGTGTTTTGCGCCCGCGCCGACGGGGTGATGAACGGTGCCTACGGATCTGGATGAGGCGCTGAAGCGCATCTCGGCTTTTCGAGGCGGCAGGGGCCGATCTTCTCTACGTGCCGGTGCCGCCGGACGTTGACGCACTGCGCAAGGTCGTGGCGGCAGCGGGCGGCAAGCCGGTCAACGCGCTTGGCCGCCGGTCCGTTCAGGAGCATGAGCGTGAAGCAATTGGCCGAGGCCGGGCGCGCGACGCATTTCGGTCGGCTCGCAGATCGCCCGCGTCACGCATGCGGCGATCCGCGATGCATGGATGCCATGCTGGGCGAAGGAAATTTCGGGCCTTTTGCCCGGGCTGCAAGCGGCAGTGAAATCGACGCGCTGCCTGATGAAGGGCGCACAGGGAGAAGAGAAAAATGGCTGAAGGAAGACAGCACTGGCGCCCGATGCGCGCTCGCGCCGCTCGGGCGGGCGCGCCGCTCGCCATGCGGTTCGCTCCGCGCCGCTTGCCGACAACCTACGGCCGATCCGGCCAGGGCTGCCGGGCGGGCAATACAAGCCGCTGACGCGATGCCGAACGTGCTGCGCATCCACGAAGCGGCGCTGGACGCGCTGGAGCAGATCGGCCTGTCGCAGGCCCCGCCATCGGGCGTCGAAATCCTGACCGGGGCGGGTGCGATCCAGGGCGATGACGGGCGCATCCGGTTTCCGCGCGCGCTGGTCGAGGACATGCTGGCCATCGCTGCGCGCGACATCACGCTGTTCGGCGCGCGACCCGAAGCACGATCTGCATCTTTCCGGCACCAAGGTGCATTTCGGCACGGCTGGCGCGGCGGTGCATATCGTCGATGTCGAGAAGACGCGACTATCGCGAATTCGACCGCGCAAGGATCTGCTACGACGCCGCGCAGCTGACCCATGCGCTCGACAATGTGCACTTCTTCCAGCGCGCCATGGTCTGCCGCGACATCGTCGACAATTTCGACATGGACATCAACACGCTTTATGCCTGCTGCGCCGGCACGACCAAGCATGTCGGCACCAGCTTTTCCGATCCCGCGCATGTGACGGGCTGCTTCGACCTGCTGCACATGATCGCGGGCGGCGAGGACAAGTGGCGCGCGCGGCCGTTCGTTTCGAACTCGAACTGCTTCGTCGTGCCGCCGATGAAGTTCGCCGAGGAAAGCTGCATCACGATGGAGGCCTGCGTCCGCGCCGGCATGCCCGATGCTGCTGCTTTCGGCGGGGCAGGCGGGCGCGACCGCGCCCGCGCCGCTCGCGACTGCCATCGTGCAGGCGGTGGCCGAGTGCCTGGCCGGCGTCGTCTATGTCAATGCGATGTCGCCGGGCTTTCCGGCGATCTTCGGCACCTGGCCGTTCGTTTCCGACCTGCGCACGCGGCGCGATGTCCGGCGGGTCGGGCGAACAGGCGCTGCTGACGGCCGGCTGCGCGCAGATGCACCGCTTCTACGACCTGCCGGGCGGAGCGGCCGCGGGCATTGCCGACGCCAAGCTGCCGGACATGCAGGCGGGCTGGGAGCAGGGCGATCTCCAACGTCATGGCCGGGCTTGTCGGGCCTCAACATGGTCTACGAGGCGGCCGGCATGCATGCCTCGCTGCTCGGCTTCTGCCTGGAATCGCTGGTGCTGGGCGACGACATGCTCGGGCAGGTGCTGCGCTGCGTGCGCGGCATCGATGTGACCGAGGACAGCGTCAGCATCGAGACCATGCGGCAGGTCTGCCTGGAGGGGCCGGGGCATTATCTCGGCCATGCGCAGACGCTGGCGCTGATGCAGACGCGAGTACGTCTATCCGGCGGTCGCCGACCGGCTGAGCCCGAAGGAATGGGTCGAGGTCGGCAAGCCGGGCCTGATCGAGCGGGCCATCGAGCGCAAGAACAAGATCCTTGCCGCTTCCAATGCCCCGCTGATTGACCCGATCGTCGACAACCAGATCCGCAAGGCGTTCAGGATCTACGTCTGAGACTTACTTGCGAAGGCTTATTTGCGAAGACTGGGCGGGCGGGCATCGACCCATCCGCCGCCGCTCGCCGCAGAATCCACCGCCGCCTTGATCGCCGCGATGGAGCGCAGGCCATCTTCCGCCGTCGGATAATGGCAGGCGAGGGGATCGGGCTGGCGGTTTTCGTTCCTGGCGCCGATCACCTCGGCAAGGTCGGCATAGATGTTGGCGAAGGCTAGCGGCATGCCCTCGGCGTGTCCGATGGTGACGCGGCGACGCCCGGTCCGCTTCAGGCGAAAGCCCCGGTCCGCCGCGCTCGATGATCTGCGTGCGCTCGTTCAGCGGCGTCCAGTAAAGCTGGTTCGGCCATTCCTGCGCCCAGCGCAGGCCGCCCTTTTCGCCGAACACCTGGATGTTAAGCCCGTGCATGCGCCCGATCGCGACCGAGCTCGTCCACAGCCGCAGGATCGCGCCGCCATCCATGCGGAAGGAGACCATGGCGTCGTCCTCCAGCGTGCGGCTTGCGAGGCAGGAGACGAAGTCGGCGGAGAGTTCGCGCGCCTGCTGGCCGGCGACGAAGCTTGCCATGTGCAGCGCGTGGATGCCGCAATCGGCGAACTGCGCCGAGATGCCGGCCTGTGCCGGATCGTAGCGCCAGCGCACGCGCGGATTGTCGGCATCCGCCGCGTCGGCATGGAAGCCGTGCGCGAATTCGGCCTTGATGAGGCGGATCTTGCCCAGATCGCCGCGCGCCACCATGGCCCGCATGTGGCGCACCAGCGCATAGCCCGAATAGCCGTAATTGACGGCGCAGATCGCACCGGTGCGCGCGGCCGTTGCGACGATATCCTCGCGCCTCGTCCACCGTCACGGTCATCGGCTTCTCGCACAGCACGTTGATGCCGGCTTCGAGGAATGCCTTGGTGATCTCGTAATGCGTGGAATTGGGCGTCGCGACGGTGACGAGGTCGATCCGGTCGCGGCGGTCCCTCTCGCCTGCCAGCATCTCGCGCCAGTCGCCATAGGCGCGGTCGGGCGCGACGCCGAGGCGGCGGGCATATTCGCGGCCCTTTTGCGGGTTGGCGTCGAGCGCACCGGCGGCGAAATCGTAGAGGCCGTCGAGCGCGGCGCTGATGCGGTGCGCGGGTCCGATCTGGCTGCCTTCGCCGCCGCCGATCATGCCCCAGTTCAGTCGTGTCATGCTCAAACCTCTTCCACTTTCACCCAGCGCTTTTCGCCGCTGGAAATCCACGCCGCCTCGATCAACTGGTTGACCAGCATGCCGTCCTCGAATGTCGGCCAGACCTGCTTGCCGGTGGCAATCGCAGTCAGGAAATCCTTGGCCTCGATGATGATCTGGTCCTGGTAGCCCGTGCCGTGGCCGGGGCCGAGGCAGAATGGCTGGTAGTCGGGGTGCTCGGGTCCGGTCAGGATCTTGGTGAAGCCCTGCCGGTCGGGCCGTGCATCGCCCTTGTAGAGCCACAGCGCGTTCTGGTCTTCCTGGTCGAAACGGATCGCGCCCTTCGTGCCGAAGATTTCGTAGACATAGCCCATCTTGCGACCGGTCGCGACGCGGCTGATGAAGAGCTGGCCCATGGCGCCATTGGCGAAACGGCACATGATCTGCGCCTGGTCGTCGTTGGTCACGGTTTCAGGGCCGTTCGGGCCGGGCCGCGTCTTGTGGACGGTCTCGATCTCGGCCATCAGCGAAACGACGGGTCCGGCGAGCGCCAGCGTGGCGTTGAGGATGTGGGGCGACAGATCGCCCATGTTTCCGCTGGCCCGGCTTTGCGTGCGCCAATTGGCGGGAGCCTGCGGATCGGCAAGGAAATCCTCGGTGTGCTCGCCGCGGAACCATGTGATCTCGCCGATCTCACCGGCAGCGATGATCTGGCGGGCAAGCTGTGAGGCGGGCGTGCGGATGTAATTGAAGCCGGTCATGTTGATGCAGCCGCTGCTGCTGCGCGGCGGCGACCATGTCGCGGCTTTCGGCAAGGCTGGTGCCGAGAGGCTTTTCGCAGAACACATGCTTGCCAAGTGCGAAGGCCGCCAGCGCGATTTCGCGGTGGGTGTTCTGCGGACTGGCGATGACGACCGCCTCGACCTTGGGATTATCCACGAGCACGCGCCAATCGGCGGTCGAGCTTGCAAAGCCGAACTGGCGAGCCTTGTCGGCCGCGCCGGCCTCGCTGGTCGTGCAGATGGTTTCGAGCCTTGGCCGCAAGGCGGTGTCGAACACCGCGGCGACCGCGTTCATGGCGACGGAATGGGCCTTGCCCATGTATCCGCCACCGACAATGCCAATGCCGATAGAACCCACGAAATTCCCCTCCGCAGCAAGCCGCAGCAGCGGTTGCCAAGTCCACAAACCGTATCTACGCTGGCGCGTCAATACCGGCGCGAAAGGCTGTGGGGGATGGCGCTGTCGCGCATTGCAATGAACCGATTCCTGGTGTCGGCCGGGCAGGAATGGACCTTTACGCCGATCCGCCGGGAACGCGCGTCGAGGAAGCTACGCGCTTCACCTCGGCGCTTGGCGGCTCGGCGGCAAACATCGCCGCGGGCATATGTAGGCTCGGCGGCGCGGCCTCGTTGCTGACGAGCGTTTCGGACGATGCCGTTGGGCGCTTCACCACGCTGGAAATGCAGCGCTACAAGATCGGCACCACGCATGTGCGCCTCGCCAAGGGGGAAGCGCGCACCTCGCTTGCCGTCGTGGAAACGCGGCTCGAGGACACGCAATCGGTGATCTACCGCAATGGCGTCGCCGACTTCCAGTTAAGCCCGGAACACGTGCGCAGCGTCGATTTCAGCGCCTATGGCGCGGTGATCGTGACCGGCACGGCACTGGCGGTGGAGCCATCGCGCGCCGCGTGTCTGCTCGCCATGGAAATGGCGCGGGCGGCGGGCCTGCCGGTAGTGCTCGACATCGACTACCGGCCATACTCATGGGCGGATGCAAAGGAAGCCGCGGCGGTGAACCTGCTGGCCGCGCAGTCGAGCGACATCGTCATCGGCAATGACGTCGAGTTCGCGGTGATCGCGGGTGGCGCGGGGCTGAAACAGGCGCGCGAACTTGCGAAGACCTCCGCAAAGATCGTCGTCTACAAGATGGGCGAAAAAGGCTCGGTCACCCTGCATGACGGCGAAGAATTCGAGACCGGCATTTACCGCGTCGAGGCGCTGAAGCCGACGGGGCGGGCGATGCCTTCATGGCCGGGCTTCGTCACCGGGCTTGCCGCCGGCCTCGACGTCGAAGGACTGTGTCTTGCGCGGATCGGCGGCTGCGGCCATCGTCGTCACGCGCGTCGGCTGCGCGCCGGCCATGCCCTCGCCGGACGAACTTGCCAGCTTCATGGCGCCGCACAGGGTTTCGCATCTGAAAGGCAGAACATGCACATTCCTCCATTCGACAACGCCAACAAGCCCATCGTCGATGTGGACGATGCGCGCGTGCCGCTCAACTATTTCAACATCGTCAAGCTGAAGCGCGGCGAGGCATTCGAATATCGGGTGCCGGGTTATGAGACCGGCATCGTGCCAGCGACCGGCACCATCGATGTCGAGGTCGAGGGCGAGCGCTTCGCGGCGATCGGCAATCGCGGCGTCGATGTCTGGGATGGCGAACCGGAGGGCGTCTACGCACCGTCCGGCGCGCGGGTGACGCATGGTCTGCATGTCCGACACCGCCGAGGTCTTCGTTGCCGGGGCGAGGTTCGACGGCGTGCTGACGCCTTTCGCGGTGCGCGCCGCGGATATCGACAAGGTGCAGTACGGTTCGGACGAGACCAAGACGCACCGCAAGATCAAGCACATCCTCGGCACGCAAATACCGCGACCGCGTCGGCCGGCTGCTGGTGTCGGAGCTCTTCACGGTCGGGCAGGGCGGCTGGTCGGGCTTTCCGCCGCACAAGCACGACACGGACCGGCTGCCGCTCGAGACGCGGCATGACGAGACCTACAATTTCCGCTTCCGCCCGAACCATGGCTTCGGCCTGCAACTGGTGCAGCGCGAGGACGGCAAGGTCGGCGATGCCTATCATATCGTCGACGGCTCGACGATCGTGCTCGACAAGGGCTATCACCCCTGCGTCGCCGCGCCGGGCTACGAGATGTACTACTTCACCATCCTCGGCGGGCTGAGCCAGCGGCCGCTGGTGCAGTTCTTCCAGCCGGCCCATGCCTACCAGGTCGAGACGATTCCCGGCATCAAGGACATGATCGCGAAGTTCAAATGACGTGCCGCGACGCTCAGCGACGTGCTCCTGCCCGCGATGCGAACTCGCGGCCATGCGGTCGCGGGCCTCGTCGTGCTCGGCTGGGAGGATGCGCGGGCCTTTGTCGAGGCGGCGAGGAGACCGGGCCTGCCGATCATCCTGCAGGCGGGTCCCGGCCTGCCGCCGGCACACGCCCGTTCCGGTGCTCGGCAAGATGTTCCGCATACTGGCCGAACAGGCGCGCGTGCCGGTCGTCTGCCACATCGACCATGCCTACACGCTCGAGGAATGCGTCGAGGGGCATCGATAACGGCTTTACCTCGGTGATGATCGACGGCTCGAAGCTACCCCATCGCGCAGAACATCGACATCACTGCCGCCGTGGTGGAGGTGGCGCACCGCGCGGGCGTTTCCGTCGAGGGCGAGGTCGGCTTCGTCGGCTATGTCTCGGGCGCGCAATCGGCCATGACCTCGCCGCAGGAGGCGGCGCTGTTCGACCGGCAAAGCGGCGCCGATGCGCTGGCGATTTCGGTCGGCAATGTTCATCTGTCCACGGAAAAGACCGCGGGCATCGACATGGACGCCATCCGCGCGATCGAGGCCGTGACAAGGCTGCCGCTCGTCCTCCATGGCGGCAGCGGCATTCCCGATGCGGTGCGGCGGCAGGTGGCTCGCGAAACGCGGGTCACGAAATTCAATGTCGGCACCGAGCTGCGCATGGCGTTCGGCAACGCGCTTCGCAAATCGCTGGCCGACCAGCCGGGTGAATTCGACCGGATCAAGCTGCTGACGCCGGTGATCGCGCCCATGCGCGCCGAGGCCGTGAAGGTGATCCGGGGCCTGTGGGGGGAGTAGTCCCCATCAAAGTGCACCCGCGCGACGTCCACAACCATTGCATTGCCGGGCCGCCTTCTGGCAATAGATCGGGAGGGGCAATCCTGAGGGGTGGGTGCGGTGCTGAAGCAATTTCTGGTCACATCGGCGATGGCGCTGCTGGTGGCGTGCACGCCTTCGCAAAAGCCGGACTTTGCCGACCAGCGATACGGTCAGGCGTCCACCCGAAACGTGCTCGACATCTATCTGCCGAAGGGCGCGGCCAACCCGCCGCTGGTGCTGTGGATTCATGGCGGAGCGTTCAAGTTCGGCGACAAGGCCAAGCCGGAAGGGCTGGCGCAGTTCCTCGAGGCGGGCATTGCGGTCGCGTCGATGAATTACCGTTTCAGCAGCGAGGCGATCTGGCCGGCGCAACTCGACGACATCAGGGCAGCGGTCGGCTTCCTGCGCACGAACGCGGCAAGGTTCGGCTTCGACGGCGCGCGCATCGCCTCGTTCGGTGCTTCGGCGGGCGGGCATTTGAGCGCGATGGCCGGCATTGCGCTGGCGGGCGATCCGGCGACGCGGCTGACGGCGGCGGTGAGCTGGTTTCCGCCAGTCGATTTCACCACGATGGACGCGGATATCGAAGCAACCGGCGTGACGCGCAAGACCGGCCGCAACGACGCAGCGGATTCGCCCGAGTCGCAACTTGTCGGCGCGCCGGTGGGTGAAAATTCCCAAAGGGCGCTGGAGGCAAGTCCGCTGACCTATATCCAGAAGTTGCCCGCTGGCGTGACGCCGCCGCCGTTCCTTATCATGCATGGCGCGCAGGACCAGATGATCGGACGCGGCCAGTCGGAGCGGCTGGCGGCGGCGCTGGTTGCGCGGGGCGGCTCGGCGCAATTCGTGCTGCTGCCGGAAGGCGGGCACGGCACCGGCGATTTTGAAAAGCCGGAAACGGTTGCGCAGGTGATCGCGTTCCTCGTGGCGCAATTCGGCAAGTGAAGCCGGCATTGAGGCATGGCTCCGCGATTGATATGACGGACGCATGAGAAAACGCCTCTATACCGAGATGCAGCCGCGCCTGGCGGTCGCGCCAATGATGGACTGGACGGACCGGCATTGCCGATTCCTGCATCGCCAGCTGACGCGCCGCACGCTGCTCTACACCGAGATGGTGGTTGCCGACGGAGCGATCCATGGCGACCGCGAGCGGCTGCTCGGCTTCGACGATTGCGAGCATCCGGTCGCGCTGCAGCTCGGCGGCAGCGATCCGGACAAGCTCGCGGAGGCTGCGCGGATCGGCGAGGAGTTCGGCTATGACGAGATCAACCTCAATGTCGGCTGCCCGTCGGACCGGGTGCAGTCGGGCACGTTCGGCGCCTGCCTGATGCGCACGCCGGCGCTGGTCGGCGAATGCGTCGGCGGCGATGAAGTCGGCGGTGTCGCGTGCCGGTCACGGTCAAGTGCCGCATCGGCGTCGACGAGCAGGACCCCGGACCGGCGCTCGACGAACTTGCCGCAGGCGGTTTGGAGCGCGGGCGCGGACGCGCTGTGGGTGCATGCCCGCAAGGCCTGGCTCGAGGGCCTCAGCCCCAAGGAAAACCGCGACATTCCGCCGCTCGACTATGAT
Organism: uncultured Alphaproteobacteria bacterium; assembly: GCA_963697325.1. Taxonomy (GTDB): domain Bacteria; phylum Pseudomonadota; class Alphaproteobacteria; order Rhizobiales; family Rhizobiaceae; genus BOKV01. Next base: position 298,080 of record CAVONR010000008.1, read on the forward strand.
CGCGTGCGGCGGCTGAAGGCTCGAAAACCCGAATCGATTCATCGGCTTGAACGGCGGACTTCAAGATCTGAATCATGCCCTTGCGGAAATGCGTCACGACGCTACGGAAAGAGTTGAAGGCGCTCACAATCCGATTCAGCGCGTTGAACTGGATGGCGCGATGCTCGGCCGCGCCGCCTATCACACGCCCTCGATCCTGCGCGACGCGGACCGGCTGTTCTTCGGGGACGAAGCGCCCGCGCCGCAATGGGATGCGGTCATCGACGCCATGATGGAGCATGCCGCGCGGCACATTGCGGCCGGCGGACGCTTGCAGCACGTGACGCGGCACATGGTCGGACTGTTTCACGGCCTGCCGGGCGCGCGGCGCTGGCGTCAGATGCTTTCGACGCTCGCGCCGCTGCCCGGCGCCGGGCCGCGCGTCATTTCCGATGCCTTCGGGCAGGTGCGGCTTGACGCTGGCGACCAAGCGGCATAACGGGACAGACGCACTCCAAGAGAAGCTCCCCCGCCATGGAAGTCCTACCGCCGTTCCAGGAACTGCTGCCATTCCTGGCCGGACTGATAGCGGCCGGAGCGGTCGCAGGTTTCCTTGCAGGGCTGTTCGGCATTGGCGGCGGCGCGGTGCTGGTGCCGGTCTTCTACCAGATGCTGACACTGCTGCACGTCGATGAATCGGTGCGCATGCATGTGTGCGTCGGGCACTTCGCTCGGGATCATCGTGCCGACCTCGCTGCGCTCATACATGAGCCATCTGAAGCGTGGATCGGTTGACACGGACCTGGTGCGTTCGTTCCTCTTTCCCGTGCCGGCGGGGGTGATCGCCGCGTCGGTGATCGCGGCCAGGATTTCCGGCGACAGCCTCAAGTTCATCTTTGCGGCGGTGGCGGTGGTGGTTGCCGTCAAGCTGCTGTTCGGACGCGCAAGCTGGAAGCTTGGAACGCAGATACCGGGCAATCCGCTGCGCGCGGTCATCGGCTTCTTCATCGGCTTTCTGTCGACGTTCATGGGCATTGGCGGCGGCATCTTCAACAACACCTTCATGACGCTTTATGGCCGCCAGATGCTTCAGTCGGTCGCGACATCGTGCGGGCGTGGGCGTGCTGATCTCGGTGCCGGGCGTGCTCGGCTACATCTGGGCAGGCTGGGGTGCGCCGGGGCTGCCGCCGCTGTCGCTGGGCTTCGTCAATGTGCTGATGATGGCGGTGGTCATTCCGCATGACGCTGCTGGTCGCGCCGCTTGGCGTGGCCGCGGCGCACTGCGCTGCCAAAGCGCGCGCTCGAGATCGGCTTCGGCCTGTTCATGCTGTTCGTGGCTTACCGTTTCGTCGTCAGCATCTTCGCCTAGTCGGTGAGGATGAGCCGGTCGCCGCGCACTTCGAAACTGTAGAGCGAGGTCAGGAAGTTCATGCCGAGCAGGCTGCTGTCGAGCGAGCCCTCGCGGGAGACGAGCGCCATCACGTCGCGCCGTTCGATGGTCCCGATCTTGATCGAGATCGATATTGACGCGGGCGGCTGTCGTGCGCCCGTTCGCCGTGGCGACCGGAACGCTGTAGGTGAGCCCTGACGTACGTATGCCCGCGGCCTCGGCGTCGCCATGCGACAGCACCACCACGCTGGCGCCCGTGTCGATCACGAACCCCGTTGGCGTGCCGTTGACCTCGCCCCGCGCGTTGAACTGGCCTTCGCCGATGCGCAGCAGCGTGATCTGCTCGCGCCCGTCTGCGGAGACCGAATGCAGCGGACTGCCCGGCACGAAACCGGCGGTAACGCGGTAGGCGACATCCTGCAATTCGTAGCGGTACATGTAGCCCGTCACCAGCACGAGGACGATCGCGATCCAGGCTACCAGGTTGCGTAGCGCCTGCCCCCATTGGCCGCGCCGGGGCAGGAATGCGGCCGCCGCGACGATGCCCCAGGCCGAATAGAAGACGAGGCCGGCGAATTCGTTCTGCTCCAGGCCGAAGACCGTACCCTGGTCATGGGTAAGAACCAGCAACAGCATCGACCCGCCAAGATGAGGGCAAGCAACGAAAAGCAGCAGCTTCATGGCTTGGTTCCGCTGTCGGCCCGCCATTCTCCCGCGCCATCCGCGCGCCGGCGGGTCTCGCGGCGCGGACGGCGCTCGACGGTTTCGAGACGGGCGGGCAACAGCTTCATCAGGGCCGCGCGCTCGGCATCCGAATAAAGCGTCCAGTTGCCGATTTCCTCGCGCGTGCGCCCGCAACCGAAGCAATATCCGCTCGCCATGTCGATCGAGCAAACGAGAATGCAGGGGGATGCGATCACGGGACGGCCTTTCGCGGATTGCCACCGACCTTCAGGTAGCGATTGCGACCGAAAAGACAAGGCCATTTCGCGTGGCGCGCGATTGCGGCCGGCCGAAAGCCATGCAAGGAAATTGCGGCGAAATTCGCCAACCCGGACCGAACGGCGGATCAAGAATGCAGAACCTCTCGCTCGTGACGCTTCTCGTTCGAAGACTACGACGAAGCGGTCGATTGGTTCACGGCAAAGCTGCGGTTTTTTGCTGGTCGAGGACAAGGACTCGGCGCCGGGCAAGCGCTGGGTGGTGGTGCGGCGCAGGCGCTACCGGCACGGCATTGCTCCTGGCGCGAAGGCCGCGAACGAGCGCGCAACGGGCGTCAATCGGCAACCAGGCCGGCGGGCGGGTCGGCTTCTTTCTGGAAACGGACGATTTCGATGCCGCGCATGTCACGCATGGTGAAGGCGGGCGTAAGCGTTCCTCGAAGCACCGAGAACCGAGAGCTACGGCAAGGTCGCAGTCTTCGAGGATCTTTGCGGCAACCACTGGGACCTGATCCAGCATTTCGCCCGGCAAGGTTAGCGCGAGCCGGCGCATCTGCAGCACCGGATCGGCGCTTTTCGCGCGCGTCCTCCACGGCCGATTGCACGGGGCGCATCACTTCCAGCACGCGCGAGCGCGGGAAGGTGGCGATCACCTCGGTGCCTTCGCGCAGCTTGGATTTCAGCTCGAACTTGCCGTCGTGCATGTGCATCAGGCGCCTGCACGATCGGCAGGCCGAGCCCGGTGCCCTGTTCGGCGCTCTTGATGGCGATCGAGCCCTGGCCGAAGGCGGAAAGCACGATCGGAATTTCTTCCTCGGGTATGCCCGGGCCGGTGTCCTTGACCGCCATGTACTGGCCGCCGGAACTGCGTCCAGCCGACCTTGAGCCAGATCGTGCCGCCGGTCGGGGTGAATTTCAGCGCGTTCGACAGCAGGTTCAGCGTGATCTGGCGCACGGCGCGCTCGTCGGCCCAGATCAGCGGCAGGTTGTCCTCGAACTGGCTGACGATGTTGATGCCCTTGTTCTTGGCCTTGAGCTGGACCATGTGGTGCGCTTCCTCGACGACATGGGCGAGGCGGATCGATTCCTCCTGCAGTTCCTGGCGGCCGGCCTCGATGCGCGAGAGGTCGAGGATCTCGTTGATCACGTTGAGCAGATGCTTGCCGGAATTGTGGATGTCGGCGACATATTCCTTGTAGGACGGGTTGCCGATCGGCCCCAGCACCTCCGTCCTGCATCACCTCGGAAAAGCCGAGGATGGCGTTGAGCGGCGTGCGCAGTTCATGGCTCATCGTCGCGAGGAACCGCGACTTGGCAAGGTTTGCCTCCTCGGCGCGGCGGCGCGCTTCGTCCGAGATCGACTTGGCCGTTTCGAGCTCGGCGATCAGTGTTTCCTTCTCGGCCTTGTGCTCGATGATGGAGAGCACCGAGAGCTTGAAGCGGTCGGCCATCAGGTAGAAGAACGCCTGCGAGCCCAGCAGGATGCCGCCCATCATCATGTGCGCGGGATCGTAGGTGAGCATGAAGCGCAGCGACAGCGCGAGTGTCGGCGGCGCGCTGGTGATCAGAAGGCTGGAGCCGAACGCATAGGAGAGCATCATCGTGATCGCCTGGAACACGAGGATGGTCGAGAACTGGATGATCGAATAGCTGTCGACGCCGCATTTGAAGCAGCCGTAAATCGCGAAGATGCTCCAGCACAAAGCCACCATCAACTGCGCCAGCAGGAAGGTGCGGCGCCAGCGCGGCAGGATGTCGTCGCCGTCTTCCGGCCTCGCGTGATGTAGCGGTGGCACAGGCGCGCCAGCAGGCCGTACACCAGCGACGTGACCATGAACCACCAGGCTGCGATGTTGTAGCCGATGTAGCCGCCGGCGATGACGGCGATGATGGCTATGAACAGCGGCATGGCGACGAAGGCGTTGCGGTGGTTTTCCGCAAAGCTGAGCATCAGTTCGGACTCGAATGCGATCGGAACGCCGTTCGAGGAGGTGATCCGCTGGCGCAAGTCCTTGACAAGCACCGCGGTCGCACTGCGCTTGCGCGTGCGATCGACGATATTCTTGTCTGTTCGATTGGACGTTTTGATACTCAAAGGCCGTCGCCGGTTACAAATGCGCAGATCAGGCCCAAGTCCTATGCCTTTTTGGTTAACATCGTATTAGTGATTGACCATTCACGAGGGGAAATCATTGGCTTCGCCGCAACGTCCTTATCGCACATGCGCGCCCGTTCAGGCCCGTCGCGCCCGCTGGAATATGCGGTTGCGGCGGCTTTCCTGATCGCGGTGAGCGTGCTGGCGGCGGCGCTGGCGCGCATATCGAGCGAGACGAATGCCGGCATTGCCACTGTGGTCGACGGAGATTCGTTGCGCATTGGCGAAAGACGGATCCGGCTCGAGGGCATCGATGCGCCAGAGCTGTCGCAGACCTGTTTTTCGGGCGGGCGCGAGATCAATTGCGGGCGGCAGGCGAGGGACCATTTGCGCGCGCTTATCGGCGGGCAAAGGGTCGTGTGCGAGGGCTGGCAGACCGACAAATACGGGCGATTGCTGGCCCGATGCACCGCGCGCTCCATCGAACTCAACGCAGCCATGGTCCGGGACGGCTGGGCCGTTGCCTATGGCGATTTCGACATGTTGCAGGCAGAGGCACAGGCCGAAAGGCGCGGGTTGTGGCAGGGCGACTTCGAAACGCCGCGCGAATGGCGTCGAAAGCATGCCGACGTCATGGAGGAAGGCGAGCAACATACCGCCTCGCTCACAATGCTCTTGGAGTCGGTGCGGCAGCGCATCGCAATCTGGCTCGGTTTTTGACGGGGGTGAACATGCCGCATTTTGAAAAGATGAAGCTTTACGACGGCGGGCGTGCGCCCAACCCGCGCCGGGTGCAGGTCTTCATGGCCGAAAAAGGCATCACGGTTCCGCGCATCGAGATCGACATCAACAAGCTCGAACAGAAGTCGCCGGAGTTCACGGCGATCAACCCGATGCAGCGTGTGCCCGTGCTTGTGCTGGAAGACGGCACCGCAATTGCCGAGACCATCGCGATCTGCCGGTATTTCGAGGAGATCGTGCCGGAGCCGGCCCTGATGGGCCGCAGCGCCAAGGAAAAGGCGCTGGTGGAGATGTGGCAGCGGCGCATGGAATTGCAGTTCCTTCTGCCGGTGGGAACGGCGTTTCGGCACCTGCATCCAGGCGGAGCGCACCTGGAGGTCCCGCAAGTGCCGCAATGGGGCGAAGTGAACCAGCGGCGTGCCCGCGAGTTCATGGAGTATCTCGACCGCGAACTGGCTACCCGCCGTTTCGTTGCCGGGGACGAATTCACCATTGCGGACATCACCGGCCGTGATTGCCTACCAGTTCCTCAAGCCCGGACGCATTCCCTATCCGGTGGACCTTGCAAATCTGCAGCGCTGGTATGGGGAGGTCGCCGCGCGTCCGTCCGTCACCCCGCCGAAAGCCGATGGCTGAAGAGATCGAACTTCTGCTCGAACAGATCCGCGCCTGCCGGGCCTGCATCGACAGCCCGCGCGGCAGGCCGTTGCCGCATGAGCCGCGCCCGGTCGCGGTGCTCTCCACGAACCGCGCGAATCGTCGTGTGCGGGCAGGCTCCGGGGACGCGCGTGCATGCCTCCGGCAGGCCGTTCACCGACAGGTCCGGCGATCGGCTGCGCGAATGGATGGGGATCGGCGAAGATGTGTTCTACGACGCCTCGCGCGTCGCCATCGTGCCCATGGGCTTCTGCTTTCCGGGCCTCGACGCCAAGGGCGGCGACCTGCCGCCACGCCGCGAATGCGCGCAGCTTTGGCATGCCCGCGTGTTTGCCGCGATGCCGCAGTCGAGCCTCATCCTTGCGGTCGGCCAATATGCGCAAAAGTGGCATCTGGGTTCGCTCGCGCATGCCGAAGCCTGACCGAAACCGTCGCGCATTGGCGCGAAATTGCCGCGGCAACCGTCGCCGCAGGTCATCCCGCTGCCGCACCCATCATGGCGCAACACCGGGTGGCTGAAGAAGCATCCGTGGTTTGGCGAGGAATTGCTGCCGTTCCTGCGCGAGCGGATTGCCGCCGTGCTGTGATTGCCTGTGCTTGTGCAATTCCATTTCTCTGGTATGAGAATCGCGAAACTTTATTCCAAATATCGCGAGGCTGGGCGCTCATGGACCGTGTCGACAAGATGATCCTCAGCTTGATCCAGGAAGATGCGACGCTGCCAGTCGCGGACATCGCAAAGCGCGTGGGACTTTCCACGACCCCGTGCTGGCGCCGGATCCAGAAGATGGAAGAGGATCACGTGATCGAGCGGCGCGTTGCTGTGCTCAATCCCGAGAAGATCAATGTCGGCGTCACGGTGTTCGTTTCGATCACCACCGACAAGCACAACCACGAATGGCTGAAGCGCTTCGCCGAAGTCATCAGCAAGTTTCCGGAAGTCGTCGGTTTCTACCGCATGAGCGGGCAGGTGGACTACCTGCTCAAGGTCGTGGTGCCCGATATCTCGGCCTATGACGCGTTCTACAAGAAGCTCGTCAGCGAGATCGACATCGAGGACGTTTCGTCGGCCTTCGCGATGGAACGCATCAAGGACACGACGCAATTGCCGCTCGAACTACATTCCGCTGGAGAAGCCTGCAAAAGCGCGCGACTAGGGCTTCAGTCTGGCGAGGACCGCCTCGCTTGCCAGTTCGCGTCACCGCGTCGGCTGCCGATCCAGCGCGCCGTGCGGTCGTCGCTCGCCGCCAAGTTCGCGGGCCAGTTCAAGGCAGGGGCCGTGCAGCGTGGCCGATCGCTTGCCGATTTGGCGCAGCGCCCAGTTCACCGCCTTCTTCACGAAGTTTCGCGGGTCGTGCGAGCCTTCCCGATCAGCGGCAGGTAGGCGAGAAAGGAGCCGTCGGGCGCTTTCTTGTCATGGACCGCCATCCAGGCGATCGTGGCGAAGCCGGCCCGGCGCACGAATTCGCGCTCGTCCCGCGACCCACTGCCGGATCTTTTCCGGCGCCATTGGGCGTGCGGCACCAGAGATTGCCGCAGGCCTGGTCGCACATGTCCCAGGAGTCGAAATCGGCGGTCCAGCCGTCCATCTGGCTTTCGCTGACCCATTGCCGGCGATCGACGAGGACGGCCAGCAGCCGCGCCTCGTGCAGGCCGGTCTGCCACAGCGCCTGCGCCAGGTCGTGGTTGCGCTCGATCTGGCGGGCATGGGCGCGCATCCGCCATGGAGACGCCGAACGCCCGGTCCACATTGATGCCGAAGCGCGCCATGCCTGCGCGGTTCGTGTCGGAGCGCGATTTGCCCGAGCCAGTCGCGGATCTCGTCAGCAGTGACGGCGGCGACCATCTTGCGACCGAGCTGGCGGCTTCCAGCGTCATTTCGCTTCCAGCCGCGCGAGCAGGCTACGACGTGTCCCAGCGGTTGCCGCCCATCTTCTGCACGTCGGCGTAGAACTGGTCGACCAGGGCGGTGACCGGCAGGCTTGCGCCGTTGCGGCGGGCCTCCGACAGCACGATGTCGAGATCCTTGCGCATCCAGTCGACGGCAAAGCCGAAATCGTATTTGCCGTCGTTCATGGTCTTGTGGCGGTTTTCCATCTGCCAGGAACCGGCCGCGCCCTTGGAGATGACGTCGATGACCTTTTCGATGTCGAGCCCGGCCTTCGTTGCCGAAGTGAATGCCCTCGGCAAGGCCCTGCACGAGGCCGGCGATGCAGATCTGGTTGACCATCTTGGTGAGCTGGCCGGAGCCGCGCCGGACCCATCAGCCCGACCATGCGGGCATAGGCATCGATCACCGGCTTGGCGCGTTCGAAGACGGCCTCCTCGCCGCCGACCATGACGGTCAGCTCGCCGTTTTCGGCGCCGGCCTGGCCGCCCGAGACCGGCGCGTCGAGGAAATCGAAGCCGCCGGCCTTGCCGCCTCGTGGCAGTTCGACGCGCGACCTCGGCCGATGCGGTGGTGTTGTCGATGAAGATCGCGCCCTTCTTCATGCCCGCGAACGCGCCGTCCGGCCCGATCGTGACCGAGCGCAGGTCGTCGTCATTGCCGACGCAGGCGAAGACGAAATCGCAGCCGTCCGCCGCCTCCGCTGGGCGTTGCCGCGTGCTTGCCGCCATGCTCGGCCGACCCATTTCTGCGGCCTTTGCGACGGTGCGGTTATAGACGGTGACGTCGTGGCCCGCCCTTGGCCAGGTGCCCGGCCATCGGATAGCCCATGACGCCAAGGCCGATAAAAGCTGCTTTCGCCATGTGAACTTCTCCATGATCTGGTTGTTTGGGGCGATCGCAAGCCGTCCGCCACCCTGTTGCGGCAGGGGATACAGCAAACGAGGACGATTTCAAACAAGGGCGCGCAAGCACCTTCCGCTTGCGCATGCACGGTGTAGCAAGCCCCCATTATTTGGCATATATCGATTCTGCATATGCAACCTGGAGAGCAGACACATTGGGCATCATTCCAGTTATCCTGAGCGGTGGCTCCGGCACCCGCCTGTGGCCCTTGTCGCGCGCATCCAAGCCGAAACAGTTCCTTGCATTTGGAACGCGGCACTCGCTGTTTCAGGAAACCCTGCTGCGTTGCCGCAGCGCCGTGTTCGACCCGCGTCCGATCATCGTCGGCGCCGAGGCGCACCGCTTCCTTCTGGCCGAGGACCTGCTGGAAATCGGGATCGAGGCCGATATCCTGCTCGAGCCGGTCGCGCGCAATTCATGCGCCGCGGTGGCGGCAGGGTGCCTGCGGGCGCTGCAGCGGGACGGCGAGGCCATGGTGCTGGTGCTGGCCGCGGATCATCACATTCCCGATGCGGATGCGTTTGCGGCGGCCGTGCAAGCGGCGTCGCAGGATGCGCGGGCCGGCAGGCTCGTGACCTTCGGAATCGAGCCGGATCGCCCGGCCACCGGTTATGGCTACATCAAGCCGGGTGAAAAGCTCGGCCATGCCTCGAGGGTGGAGAGCATTCGTCGAGAAGCCGAGCCGGGAGAAGGCGGAGGAATACCTGGCGCAGGGCTATCTGTGGAACAGCGGCAACTTCCTCTTCCGCGCCGCAAGTTTCGTCGAGGAACTGGGCCGGCTGCAGGCCGACGTGCTGGGGCCGGTGGAGCGATCGCTGGAAGGGGCGAAGCGCGATCTCGATTTCGTGCGGCTCGATGCGTCATTTGGCGACGCGCCCTCGATCTCGGTCGACCATGCCGTCATGGAGCGCACGGACAAGGCCGCGGTGCTGGCGGTTTCCTATGCCTGGTCCGATGTCGGGAGCTGGGACGCGGTCTCCCAGATCGCGCAGCTGGACGAAGGCGGCAACGCCATCATCGGCAATGCGGTGATCACGGCCGGCGGCAACAATCTGGTGCATTCGGAACGCAGGCTGACGACGCTTCTCGGGGTAAGCGATCTCGTCGTGGTGACGACGCCGGACGCGGTCCTGGTGGCGCGCAAGTCGAACTCCGAGGGCGTCAAGGAGCTTGTGCGCAACCTTCAGGAGGCCGGCAGGACGGAAGCCAACGAAGCGCAGCAGATATTCCGGCCCTGGGGCAATTACGAGCGCCTCGACATGGAGACCGGCTATCAGGTGAAGCGCATCACGGTGAAGCCGGGCGGCGTGCTTTCGCTGCAAAAGCATCGCCATCGCGCCGAGCACTGGATCGTGGTTCAAGGCGAGGCGGAAGTCACCATAGACGGCGCCGTCACCACATTGCTGCCCAACCAGTCGATCTATGTGCCGCTGGGCTCAGTGCACCGTCTCGCCAATCATGGGGCGGTACCCGTGGTGCTGATCGAAGTGCAGACGGGAGAGTATCTGGGAGAGGATGACATCATCCGGCTGGAGGACACGTATAATCGTGTTTCGCCCGAAGATATCCGGCGTTAACCGAATGCATATTGTTTGAAATGTAACAATAAAGTGCAGCAGGAGAGAACTTTGCTGCGCTGAAATTTGCATGGAGCGAAATTCATGGCCCGTCTTTACGATAGCCGCAAACGCATCCTGGTCACGGGTGGCGCAGGCTTCCTCGGCTCGCACCTGATCGACCGGCTGCTGGCGCAGGGCCACGAGGTGCTGTGCGTCGACAATCTCTTCACCGGCACCAAGCGCAACATCGATCACCTGCACAACCATCCGCGCTTCGAGTTCCTGCGCCACGACGTGTGCTTCCCGCTCTATGTCGAGGTGGACGAGATCTACAATCTCGCCTGTCCCGCCTCGCCGGTGCACTACCAGCACGATCCGGTGCAGACGACCAAGACATCGGTGCACGGCGCGATCAACATGCTGGGTCTTGCCAAGCGGCTGAAGTGCAGGATCTTCCAGGCCTCGACCAGCGAGGTCTACGGCGATCCGGCGGTCCATCCGCAGACCGAGGATTACTGGGGCAACGTCAATCCGATCGGCCCGCGCTCCTGCTATGACGAGGGCAAGCGCTGCGCCGAGACGCTGTTCTTCGACTATCACCGCCAGCACGGGCTGCGAGATCAAGGTGGCGCGCATCTTCAACACCTATGGCCCGCGCATGCACCCGCGCGACGGCCGCGTCGTTTCCAACTTCATCATGCAGGCGCTGGCAGGCGAGGACATCACGATCTACGGCGACGGCACGCAGACGCGCTCCTTCTGCTATGTCGATGATCTGATCGAGGGCTTCCTCCGGCTGATGGATACGGACGAGGACGTGACGGGGCCGGTCAACCTCGGCAATCCGGTCGAGTTCACCATGATCGAGCTTGCCGAGAACGTGCTGAAGCTCACCGGCTCCGGCTCGAAGCTGGTACACCTGCCGCTGCCTGCGGATGATCCCAAGCAGCGCCAGCCAGACATCACCCTTGCGCTGGAGAAGCTCGGCTGGAAGCCGGAGGTGCCGCTGGTCGAGGGCCTGAAACCGACGATCGCGTATTTCGCCAACCTCAAGCAGCATTGATCTGTTGCCCCGCATGGCCATGCGGGGCTTACGCCAGCCTTCTTTCCGCTGGACGCGCGGCGTTTTTATCGGCAGCCTTCGAGCGATAGAAAACAAGGCGCAGGGAAGAGGCGGCCATGATTTTCAACAGCGCGGCCGAGGCCGAGGGCACCTATGTCGGCAGGGTGTGGAATCCGGCCGCCGCCGGCCCGTCCGTGGTCACGGTACGAAACGGCGCGGTGCTGGACATCACCTCGCGGACAGCGCCCACGGTTCGCGACATTTGTGAAATGCCGGACCCCGCCGGGTATGTCCGAGCGGTCGGCGGTATTGAACTTGGCTCGATCGAAAGCATTTCCGCTGGAAAGCCGGGCGACAATTCCGTGCTGCATTTCCTGGCGCCGTGCGATCTGCAATCGGTGAAGGCCTGCGGCGTCACCTTTGCGCGATCCATGGTCGAGAGGGTTATCGAGGAGAAGGCCGCGGGCGATCCCTCGCGTGCCGAGGCTATCCGTGGCCGCGTCGCGGCAATTATCGGGAAGAGCCTGCGCAACCTGAAGGCCGGCTCGCCAAAAGCGGCGCAGGTCAAGGAAGCGCTGATTGCGGAAGGGCTGTGGAGCCAGTACCTGGAAGTGGGTATCGGGCCGGACGCCGAGATCTTCTCGAAGGCGCAAGTGCTTTCATCCGTGGGCACGGGCGCGGAGGTTGGCCTGCATCCCATTTCGCGCTGGAACAACCCTGAACCCGAGGTGGTGCTCGCCGTCTCCTCGAGCGGGCGCATCACCGGGGCAACGCTTGGCAATGACGTGAACCTGCGCGATGTGGAAGGGCGCTCCGCGCTGTTGCTCTCCAAGGCAAAGGACAACAACGCATCATGCGCCATCGGCCCGTTGATCCGCCTGTTCGACCAGAACTTCGACATCGACAAGGTGCGCAAGGCGGAACTGACGCTTGAGGTCCGAGGTCTTGACGGCTTCCACATGACCGGCCATTCGTCCATGCGCGAAATCAGCCGCGATCCTGAAGACCTGGTGGGCCAGACCATCGGGCGGCATCATCAATATCCCGACGGATTCGTGCTCTTCCTGGGTACGATGTTTGCGCCCACCATGGATCGTGGCGCGCCCGGGCGAAGGCTTCACGCACAAGCTGGGCGACATTGTCACGGTTTCCGCGCCAGGCTTCGGGAAGCTGACGAACTCCGTCCGCCTTGCGACCGGGCAGACACGGTGCGCCTCGCGACGGAATGCGCGGAATGGACCTTCGGGGCCAGCCATCTGATGCGCAATCTGGCGGGTCGCGGGCTGATTTAACCGGTGCTGACTTCGGAAATACGGCAGTGAACTCAAGTTCGACCCCATTGATCTCGCTTAGTGCGGTTGCGCTGGATATCGAGGCAACCGGTCTGGACGCCAGGACGGCAAGGGTGGTCGAGATCGCGGCGTTGCGCATGGACGGTGGCGTCGAACCGCCCTTCTGCCATCTCGTCAAACCTGGTGTGCCTATTCCCGCACAGGCGAGCCGCATTCACGGTATCACCGATGACGACGTGCGCGAGGCACAAGCTTTTGCCGAAATCATCGCACCTTTCGAGCGGTTCATCGGCGACAGTGTCCTTGTGGGGCACACCATAGGCTTTGATCTTGCAGTGATGGACAAGGAATACGCCCGCGCAGGCACGACGCTGCACGTGCCCCCCAGCCTCGATGTGCGCGCGCTTGCGCGGATTGCCGCACCCGATCTTGCCGGCTATTCGCTCGAGACGCTGTGCAACTGGCTGGACATTGAGATTGCGCGCCGGCACAGCGCCTTGCATGACGCCGAAGCGGCTGCCAAAATTTATGTGAAGCTGGTTCCGCTGCTGCGCGATCGTGGCGTGCGCACCTTGGCCGAAGCCGAGGCGGCGATCAGCCTACTGCCGGGGGAAGAGCGACTTCACCGAATTTCGGGCTGGATATCGCCAGTACGTGCGATTGCCTCGGATGTCGCATCGGCCGTTGCCGCCATTGATGGTTATCCGTTTCGGCACAGGGTTCGCGACATTGTTCAGGGGCCGCCGGTCATGCTCGATCCCCAGACGCCGCTGAGTGATGTCATCGAGCCGGTGCTGAACGCATCAGGTGGCGCGGTGCTCGTCGGGCGCAACAGGCGGGCGACGGGCATTCTTACGGCCCATGAGGTACTGCGTGCCCTCGCCTTGCCCCGGTCGCAACGGCCGCAATCGATTGCGGCGCTGTCCGGTGCCGATCCTGGCAGGGTAAGTGAGGAAGATCATGTTTACCGAGCGCTGACACGAATGAGGCAGCTGGGCGCAACGCATCTTTGCGTCGAGAACCGGCGCGGGGAAGCCATTGGCATCCTTTCTGCGGGCGCTTTGCTTGATCATCGCGCCACTTCGGCAATGCTCTTCACAGACACAATGGAAACAGCCGAGACGGTTCCCCAGCTTGCGCGAACCTGGTCCAGATTGCCGGACCTGGCCGCAAGGCTGTTGAGGGAGGGTCTCGAGGCGACGGAAATCGGCGCGATCATTGCTGCGGAGATCTGCGCCTTGACGGAGCGTGCCGCGCGGATCGCCGAGGCGGAAATGTTCGAAGCGGGCAGGGGGCGTCCGCCGGAACCCTATGCGGTGCTGGTTCTGGGTTCGGCTGGACGCGGCAATTCCCTTCTTAGCGCCGATCAGGACAATGCCATTGTTTTCGGTTCCGGCGATCCGCTCGGGCCGGAGGACCTTTGGTTCTCGCAAGCGGGATCGCGCATCGCCGACATTCTGTACGCGGTGGGCCTGCCCCTATTGCCCGGGCGGCGTCATGGCCAAGAACCCGGGTTGCCGCCACGATGTGGCAGGCTGGCGCAAGACTGTTGCCGGCTGGATTGAGGAGGCGGATCCCGCGGCGGCGCTGGCGAGCGATATATTTTTCGATGCGGTGCCGGCGCATGGCGAATTGGCGCTCGCCGGCAATTTGATGGACTTCGCTTTTGCAGAAGCCGCGAACGCGCCGCGGTTCCTTTCGGTGCTGGCGGCAATGGCGCGCAAATGGGAGCCGCCAATCGGGATGTTTGGAAGACTGCGCACCGGACCAGGACGGTCGGCTCGATCTCAAGCGCAAAGGTCTGATGCCGATCGTGACGCTGGCGCGTGCGCTAGCCCGTAAAGCACGGAATTCGGGCTCGATCGACACCGGAAAGGCTAGTTGACATAGGCGGGCGCGGGCTTGCCGATCGCGAACTGATGGAAAATGCCGTAACGGCATTCAAACTGATGCAAACGATGGTGCTGAAGCAGCAAATTGGAAGATTGCAGGAACGGCATACCGGCATCGAGCCGTGTGGATGTGGAGCGAATGGCGTCAAAGGATAGGGCGAAGCTCGTGACGGCCATGAAGGCAATAAGCGGGCTGGTTGCAGTCTCGTACGAAATATAGGTCCGCCATCATCGAAAAGAGCCAGCGCCGGTACAGCGCTGGCCTCCATCATCCAGATCCCGGGCAGTGGGGGCATCCCCGGAACAAACCCAGCATTTGTGATTCTGCCGGCAGATGCAACCTGTATGCGGGTTACCCACAGCATGCACGCGACCGCTAGAATTGTTGCGGCTGCCCTAACACTTCTGAAACCGCCTTGCTTAAGCCGGCGACAATGTCTGTGGATTATTGTCAGCAGACTTGGGGGGTGACTGGTGGCGCGCGGTGCGCCTGGAGGACAAGCAATGCAACTCTTGGCATGCTTCCTGAGGAACGAAAGCGGCGCAACGGCGATCGAATATGCGCTGATCGCGGGGCTGCTCTCCATTGCCATCGTCGGCGGTGCCTCCGCCGTCGGCGTCAGCGTCAACAACACCTTCGCCAATATCAGCGGCTCGCTGCCCTAGGCGGGTGCCGACTGGTCGTGCGGCAAAAAAGTGACACTCGCTGCCCAATCGCTCGCCTACAACAATGTTTCGTCGGGCATTGCGGCGGCGGCCGGTCATGACTATCTGAGAACGGTACGGCATCCGCGGGAACCGCCAAGGCGTGCGGCCGGTTTTGCTTTTCGTGAGCAAGATCCGCCCTTTGAAAGTTTGGTCGATGATCGATCTGCACAGCCATATTCTTCCGGGCATTGATGACGGGTCAAAGTCGCTGGCGATGTCGCTGGAGATGGCCCGGATCGCGGTTGCCGACGGCACGCGGATCATTGCCTGCACGCCGCACATGCTGCCCGGCGTTTATGACACCAGCCGCGAGGCGATGATCGCCGGCGTGGCGGAGCTGTCGGCGGCGCTGGCCGATGCCGGGATCGGCCTGCACCTTTTGACCGGCGCCGATGTGCACGTGGTGCCGGACCTGATCGACAAGCTGTCGGACGGGCGGGCGCCGAGCCTTGGCGACAGCCGCTATTTCCTGTTCGAGCCGCCGCATCACGTGGCGCCGCCGGGCATCGAGAGCCTCGTCGCGGAAATCATCGAGGCGGGCTGGATACCGATTCTGACCCATCCCGAGCGGCTGACCTGGATCGAGAAGCATTACGACCTGATCTGCAGGCTCGATGCGGCGGGCGCGGTCATCCAGCTGACGGCCGGGTCGATCACCGGCGGCTTCGGCAAGCGGGCGCAATACTGGGCGCAGCGCATGCTCGATGAGGGCAGGGTGGACATCATCGCCAGCGACGCGCATGACCCGGTTCGCCGGCCGCCGGGACTTTCAAGGGCCCGCGACCGGATTGCCAAGCGATTACGGCGATGCGCTGGCGAAGCGCCTCACCATCCTTAATCCGCGCCGTATCGTTGAAAACAAGCCGTTGGTGCAAAGGCCGAGAGTTGCCGCTGCCAAGGACGCTGAAAAGGGCTACGCGACCCGCATCATGAGCTGGTTGCGTTAGACGGTGCTGGCAAACGTATCGTCGCGATAGCTTCTGCACAGTAACCTTCAAGGTATTGCGAATTGCCCCTCGTCAAAAACCGGTCCTGTCGACCAACAGCGCCAGTTTTGTCGCTACTCGATTTGGGGAAATGACCGGCGCGCCAAGGAGGCGGCGCCGGCCGTCCCGGCCCGTTTCGAGGCCATCCTTGTCACCCGGGGGGTTGGTGGGCATACAAGGAATGTCGCATCGGGTTCTGGGTTGGCTGTCCGGTGACCAGTTTAGACCAAGGCTTGCCACCAGATGGCGCCGGCCACGCCCCAGATCATCAGCGTTGCAAGCCCGGTACGCGTCAGTGCGAGATTGATGATGCGCTCGACATCGCTGACTGTAAGTTTCATTGCGTTCCCCTTGATGCAGACTGATGTTCGGTTGATGCAATCTTAAAATATTCCGCGGTTGTCGCAAGGTTACATTGTCGAAAAGCCAAGGCTTCTCTTTGTTAAGGTTACACGATTGGAATTTACTAAAATGCGTTAAAGTCGCTTCTTCACGATTTTACTGGAGATAGACTCCGCTGATCCGAGGGAGCTGACGTAACGTCGCCTGATCCGGTACATGCCTCTTATGCGGGATGTGTAAACAACAGTGGCGTGGAGAAGTCGCTGTTTGAGCACAGCCGAAAGCTGCGAGTTTGGATGGCGAAAACAAAAGGCCGGCCCGTTGACGAGACGGTGCTAGAGCTCCGAAAATTCGGGTGCCGCCGTCTCGCCAAAACCCGCCGAAATCCAAAAACAGCCGAAGCCGGGCGCCTTCCTTGAACTCATGCCCTTCGATCGTGACGTCTCTCGACGCCCGCTTTTCAATCAGCGGCAGTCCCGTTGTGGGGAAGTCATCGTCAAAAGAGATTTCGCTCAAAGCAATTCCCCGGTTCTGCGCCAGCACCTTTGCCAGCGATTCCCCCAGCGAGCCGAGCAGCGTGTTCGCGCTGAGCGCCAAGATCGCCCAATGCGGAAATACTTCTCGTCAGCGGGCATGGTATCGCCGACCGCGTTGTAGAGCGTATCAACGACGGCGTTGATCTGCCGACGCTTGTTCAGCGAAATGGTGTCGTCGAAAAGCAGCGGTATCATCTGCAATCCTTCGACGGGCGCCATGTCGAGCCCGGCCAGCCGCATCACCGCGGCCAGCGTGCTCTGGCGCAAGCAGGTCCTGCATGGCGCAGAACCGGTGGCCGGCGACCAGCAACACTTCAGCACGCCCCGTGATCTCCTGCTCGAACGCGGTGAGCGCGCAATCCGTGTTGAGCCGCGATCTCCGCCGAAAACCTCTTGCGCAGCGTCCGGTGCCGTTCCCCCTCGAAGGCGAGCGGAAACTGCTGGCTGAGCTGTTGCAGATGATGAAGGTCGATGCTGAACCGGTGCATGATTGCCGATACGTCGTAGCTGTGGCCGGCAAATGCCGAACTGCGCAGCACTTCAGCGATCAGCGCCGGGTTGCTAACCATCCAGCGCTGCAGTTGATCCGACCACCACAGGCCGCCTTCGCGCGAATAGAGCTGATGCCGGTCTGGCTGCTTGTGCAGATGATAATCTGAAGGTTCTGTCAACGGTATCGCCAATCTGGAGGTGCGCGACGCCCTCGGGGAGTGAACGAACGGACGTTCCTGCATATGAACCCGGAAACTGGCGGCACAGTAGCGCTCATGGCGAAAGAGGGCAATGTTGAGCCCGATGCGGACCGCCACCGGACGCGAGCTGTCCGATGCAAATGACGCCTCCGAAGCGGAAGTCCTCGTTGAGCTCGTCCTCCTGCCCATCAGCGGGAAGTTGGCCTACTCGGCCTTGGGCTGGCCGCGCAGGCCCTTCTCCTCGACCTCGTCCTCGCGCAGGATGGCCAAGGCGCAGAGGCCGCCGGGGCACGCATTGCGGATTCTTCACCATATTTGCGCTCGCCGTCCCTGGGGCACAGTTCGCCTCAATGGGTAACCGACTGCTCTTGGCAACTCTGTTCGACAGGTTGACTTCGGTCGGTGTTGTCGCTGGTTCAATTACCGTCTCGCAGGGCATCGGCGGAACGCAAATGCTGATCGGGCGGGACAGGTTAGGAGACGCTTTGGCCGTGGAAAAGAATTTGGCCGGCCCGTTGAACGAGACGGTGCCGGCCGGGACGGTCACTGTAGGGACCGCAAACCTTGTTTCCCGGGGGGGCGGACAAGGCAGGTTCACATTGCAGCAACTTCATTAAAGATACCTTACCGCACAAAGGAAAGATATCGGGCAGGCGCCAGCCTGCTCTGTCGCGCGGCTGGGCGGCAAGCGCGAGATCGCATCGACGTCGTTCCGTTAACCATCAATTTTAATCAAGTTTTAGACGCTATTCACTAGCCTCGACTTCGGGAAGTTCTGATCAGCGCTCTGGTCAAACGCCGCATTCGCGCCGCGTGGCAGCTTCGGGCTTTTTGGGGAAAGAATCCGAGCATGAAGATGATTGGTTCGGGCAGTGGGGGCGGCAGCGAGCCGTCGGTTCTGCTTTCGCTGGCCGAATTGAAGCAGCTGCGTGAAACAATCCGTCAATCCGGTGCTGCCGAACGATCAGCCGCCGTTCGATCCGCTCCAGCTGCTTGCCTACGCCATCCACTATCGCTGGCTGATTGTGGGTTTTGCGCTTCTCGGGATCGGCGCCGGACTGGTCAAGACCTATTCGCAGACGCCGATGTACAGGGCGACGGCGAAACTCGAGATCCAGGCGGCAAGTCCGCGCGTCTATGAAGAGCTGCAGGTCTATTCTGAAAATGATCAGGGCTATGCGCTCGAGAACGCCATCATCCGGTTCAAGAGCGGCGAGGTGGCGCGGCGTATTGTTAGGGACCTCAAGTTGGACGAGGAGAACGGCTTTCTGGCGCCGGCGCCCCGCGGCTCGATCGCGGGCCTGATCGCCCGCGCCAGGGGGGGCGACGGCGAGGGCGGTCTGGACGGCTGGACGCAGCAACAGCGTGAGGCCACCGCCGTTGGCATCGTGCTCGGCGGCCTCTCGGTGACCGCCATTCCCGAAACCTCGGTCATCTCGGTGTCGTTCTCCCATGCCGCACCGCAATATACGGCGATTGTCGCAAACCAGGCGATGCGCAGCTTCATCGACCACACCATCGACAAGACGCAGCCAGACTTCGGACCTTGCCCGGCAGTTCCTCAAGGAGCGGGTGGTCGAGACCAAGGAGAAGCTGCAGCTATCGGAGAAGGCGCTGGTCGATTACGCGCGGGCGCAGGGCATTACCGTCACCGGGGACGATGCCTCGCTGATCAGCGGGAACATCTCGCAGCATCAACAACGGCGCTGGCGCAGGCCATCCAGGAGCGGCTGGCCACGGAGCGCGATCTGGAGCAGGTCGATGCAGGGCGGCGTCGGCGTCGCTGCCGGTGGTCTATGACAGCCTCACGATCCAGAACACGCGGCACAAGATTGCCGAGCTGAAGGCGAATTACGAGGAGAAGCGCGGCACGCTGAAACCGGAATTCCCGCAGATGCGACGCATCCAGGCCGAGATTCGAGAACTGCAGCGGCAAATCGACGAGGAGATGACGTCGATCGCGGCGACGGTAAGGACACGGGTCGAGCAGGCACGGCAGAAGGAGGCCGGCATCCGAAGGGCGCTGGGCGAGCTTGATACACGGCAGCGAGAGTTCCAGGACAAGGACATCCAGTACACCATCCTGAAGCGCGAGGTCGATTCCAACCGAACCCAGTATGACAGGCTGATCGGCCAGCTCGGCGAGGTCGGCGTCGGCTCGGAGCTCAAGAACTGCCAATGCCACGATCGTCGATCTGGCGGACGATGCCCGGTTCGCCCTATGCGCCGCGGCTGCAGCGCAACCTGCTGCTGGCCTTGGCCGCAGCCCTGCGGCCTGTGCGCTGCGCTGATCTATCTGTTCGAACTGCTCAACAACAAGTTCTCGCTCCGCCGAGGAGGTCGAGGCCGAACTGGAGCTGCCGGTGCTGGGCGTCATCGCCGAAGGCGTGGACGACGACATGCTGGAGGCGCTTGCCAGACCCGCGATCGCGCATAGTCGGAGCACTACCATCAGCCTGCGAACCTCGCTGCAGTTTGCCGGGCTCGAGCAGGAGGTGAAGTACGCTGGTGGTCACGTCGACGGAGCCGGCGGAGGGCAAGTCTCGACCGTCTACAAGCTGGCGCTGGATTTTGCCGCGCTCGGCCGGCGGGTGCTGTCATCGACGCCGATCTGCGCCGCCCGAGCCTGCACCGGCTGTTCAACCTGCCGATTCGGTCCCGGCCTCAGCAACCTCCTTTCCAACGTCGTGCGCCAGGGCGAGGTGCTGTCGATGTTCACCGCACGCACCGGCCGGCGTGACCTTCTGGCCGCCGGCACGATCCCGCCCAATCCGGCGCGATCTGCTTTCCTCGCAGAAGATGGACGAGATCCTGCGCGCCTGTTCGGGATTTTTCGACCTCATCCTCATCGACAGCCCGCCGATCCTCGATCTGGCCGATGCGCAGATCCTCAGCGGCCGGCCGACGGCACGCTGCTGGTGGTCTCGGCCGCCAAGCGTGACGCGCAAGGCGGCCAAGGCGGCGGTGGCGCGGCTGAAATCGGCAAAGGCCAGGATCGTCGGGGCGGCGCTGACCCGCATTGCCGCCGAGAAGCTCGGCTATGCCTATGCCGGCAGCTATTCCCATTTCAAGCAGGAAACAGAGGAAGCGCCGGCGCCGGCGATCTTCCACTATGCTCCCTGGCTCGAGCGCGACCTGCAGCGTATCCGCAGCGGCTTTGCCGGCGCGGCGCAGCGCCTCGCCGGGCAAGGCGGCGATGGCGCGGCACCGGAAGAGCGCCGCAGGGATGCGGCATGAGCGGGGAGCGGGAAGGCGCGCCGTCCGACAAGGCGGATCTCGACCGGCGACGCTTCATGCGGTCGATCGGCAAGGCGAGCGTCTATGCGGCGCCGGCGATCTTTGTGCTGCTCGACGCCGAAACCGCACACGCGAAGCGAAACTGTTCGCAGCACCCCAAGCCGAAGCCGGGAAAGAATTGCGACCTGTGACCGGCGGTCGGGCTGCTTCAGCGAATGTGCCCTGGTCGAGCAGAGGCTTGCGCAGACCGGTTGCCGTGACCGTTGCCGCGCTGCCGGATTTGCAATCGGTTGCGGCCGTCGAGACCTTCCGTCTCGGCTCGTTCACCATTGCGCATTCGACCAACAGCGGCGCGGTGGTCGGCTTGAACGCGGCCGCGGCGCGGTTGTTGAGATGGCTGACGCGCCAGTGCATGGAGGATGCGGCGGCAGGACATGCGCGCGCCAGCCAGGGTGTTAGCGAGGCTGTCGCGGGTGATATCGGCGCGGCGCTGGAGCAGTGGACGCGGGCCGGACTGTTCAAGGACAGACCGCCCATGGTGGCAGCCGATGCTGGGGCCAATGCGGTGTTCGCCTGGCAGAAGCGGCTATCACTGCACCGGCGGTCGATCACGGTCCGCAGCAGCAGCGCTGCCGCCGGCATGGTGCTGCAACAGGTGCTGGCGCCGCTTGTTGACAGTCCTTCGGCTGCGATGGCCGATGGCAGTGTCGATTTCGTCGAAGCCGAGGGCCGCTACCATATCATCGCCAATGGCGAGCCTTACTGGTCCTGCGCGGATTTTGCCGGTGGCCGGCACATGTTGCTTCAGGCCGTGCTGGAGACTGCCCTTGGCCCGGTTGGCGCGGTGCTTCACGCCGGCGCGGTCGAGATGGAGCCCGGCCAGACCGTGATTCTTGCCGGCACGAGCGGGGCGGGCAAGAGCACGCTGGTATCGCAGATCGTGCTGGCGGGAGGGCGGTACCTCGGTGATGATCTGGTTGCGCTGTCGCCAAGCGGCGCGCGGGTGTTCGGCCTGCCGGCAAGCATCAGCATCAAGCCAGGCAGCGCCAGGGTGCTCGCCCGGCAGTTCGCCGGACGGGCGCTGTCCGGGGCCGATGATTACGGACTGCGCTACTGGCGTCCGGAGCCGGTGCAGGCATGGCGAAAGCCGGCGCTGCTGTGCTTTCCAAGGTTCTGCCGCGGCATGACCGGCGCCGAGGCGAGGCCGCTCGAGCCA
The DNA here is from genome assembly GCA_963697325.1 of uncultured Alphaproteobacteria bacterium. Lineage (GTDB taxonomy): Bacteria > Pseudomonadota > Alphaproteobacteria > Rhizobiales > Rhizobiaceae > BOKV01. The sequence continues at coordinate 320,200 of CAVONR010000008.1, forward strand.
ATGGAGGCGCTGGGGCGGCTGCTGCAGGCGGGCGGGCGTCCGTGCGGGCCGGGCAACAGCCTTGCGGCGATGGTGCGGCTGTGCCGGACCGTTCCGGCAATCGCGCTTGAACATGGCGGCGGCGGTGCCGCGATCGATCAGCTGCGGCATCACCTGCACAATCGATGAGGAATGCGGCGGTCGTGTTCCCTAGCACGTCGGCTGATCGACCCGGATGAGACCCGGGCCAGGCCCGCCATCCAGCCTTTAAGGCAATGGCGGCGCAGATCGCAGCTTGATTTCACCACAATGTATACCCTACAGTGGCGGCTTGGAGTGTCCCAGGAGTGGCGTCATGGTCGGGCTTACGCGTTCAACAGCAATCATCCTTGGCTGCGTTTTTGCCGTCGCCAGTTCCGGCGGCACCGCCGGTGCCGCTCCCGGCGGCGAAAAGGGCAAGCCGCTGCTTTCCTCGCTGCTGATCGTGCCGGGCGGCAATAACGGCGTTGGCGGCGGCATTGGCGGCGGCCGCGAATGCAACCGCTCCGGTCTTGGCGACGGCACCAATCCGGGCAATGGCACCGTTGGTAAAGATAAATCCAATCAAGGCCAGAACAATCCGGGCGGCGGCGGCGGGCCCTATGGCGGCGGCGGCTGCCCCGTTAGCCAGTAGACCACGAACGCCGCTTCACGCTGCGGACAGCCGGGAAAGATGCCTCGGCAACTGCCGGTCATTTGCGCATCAAAGATTTCGACCTTGGGGTTTCTCTGTGCGGATTGGACCCAGCGGCCCAGTGACCGTTACGTCATCCGTCAAATATACTTAATAAATTCTTAATAAATATTTAAAAAATGTTTAACTTTGGTCGAGTGCTACATGGATGCTGCGTGCATCCTCGCCATCTGCGTCAGCTTATCCGGCAAGAACATTGTATGTTAACACAAATTGTAGTATTAGCGAATCTGCTGGGCAGGGTAGTCGAAGCGGGGTACGGTTCATTGCGGGTCGCATTTTCAGGTTTGATGGCGCTTGCGGCCATGACCAGCGGCGCCTTGGCTGCGCCGGTCGGCGTGGCCGTGGAGGCGACGACAGTCGTCACCGGATCGGGTCCGGGCGGCAACCGGCAGATCAGGGCCGAATCACCGGTGTTCAGCGACGACCGGCTGCTGGCCAATGCCACGGGCCGGGCGCAGATTGTGCTGGTCGACGAGACCAAGGTGATTGTCGGCCCAGGCGCGGATGTGCGGGTCGATGATTTTGTCTTCGCCAATGAGCGGAGCTTCGAGAAGCTGACGCTGCGGGCGACGAAGGGCGCGTTCCGCTTCATCAGCGGCGCCAGCAAGTCGACAGCCTACAAGATCGTCACCCCGACGGGGAGCATCGGCGTGCGCGGCACCGCCTTCGATGTCGACGTGGAAGACCAGAAGGTGACGGTTGCGGTCGGCGAGGGCACCGTGATCATGTGTCCGGAAGACGGAGAATGCAAGGAAGTCGGCGGGTTATGCACACTGGCGGTGATGGATCGCAACAAGGTCGAGGACGAGGGCGACCTGCGCAGCAAGGATGATGCGCAAAAGGCCAAGTTTCCGCTGATGGAGCAGGAAGACGAGCTGAACGAAGGTTTCCGTCTACCCGGTCCCGGCTGTTTGATCCAGACCGCGTCGACCGGCGGCGGCGCCGGGCTTGGCGCCATTGTCGTGCCAGGACTAACCGGCGCTGCGCTCATTGGCGGCCAGGTGGTGCGAAACCAGGTCACTGGCGGCGGCGGTCAGCCCGCCAGCGGCGAGGGCGGCAATGACGACGACGACGAGGGCGAAGTCGGCCAGTAAGTGGCGGGTGACGGATCGCTGCGGAAGGTTGTGTAATCGTTCGTTATCACGCAGAACGTCTCAATCGATGATAGCGGCGGCGGACAATTGGCCGGTCGCCAGCATTGTGGCCGAAGTGTTATCCCATCCTTGAGTGTTTTATGGGCACTCGAAATAAGCCCTTGAGTAATCATCGCTTTTTTATTTTTGCGCGATGATGATTACAGTTGCGTCGATCGTCGGTGATGCTAAATATTCAGCACGGTTTCTTGGGTCGTGGTTCAGGGTGACAGATGTCGAATTGGTTTGTGGTAGCGACGCAGCCGGGCCGGGAAGCTTTGGCTGAGCGGCATCTTCGTCGGCAGGAGTTCATGACGTTCACGCCGCGGCGCTGGCGCACGGTACGGCATGCGCGCCGGGTGCGCGATGTCGCGGCGCCGCTGTTTCCCGGCTATCTCTTCGTTTCGCTCGATCCGGGCGCGGTGCGCTGGCGTTCGATCAACGGCACCGTCGGGGTTCGCTATCTGATCGCTGCCGGCGACAAGCCGCTGCCGCTGCCGGAGGGTTTCGTCGAGGCGCTGGTCAAGGTTGCCGATGCGAGCGGGGTGGTTTCGTTCGCGCCGATTGGCGGTGGGCGCAGATGTCGGTAATGTCCGGGCCGTTTGCCGGGCATGTCGGAAAATTGGCTAAATTGGATGACAGGGGACGGGTGCGCGTTCTCCTCGAACTGCTGTCGACCGAGGTTCCGGTCGAGACGAAGATAACCAACCTGCTGCCCGCCTAGCGGCGGGCCGGGTTGCAGAGGGTTCAGTGGAGCTTCCGGTGTTTTCACCCGGGAGTGCGGTAGCAATGGTAGATTTGCAGGTCACATTCGCGGGTAAACTTGGTTCAAGGGCGCATCGTCTGGCTTCTGTGACCTTATTCGGATCAGGCAAGTCCGGGACGGCATGCGCGTCCGTTCTATGCGCGCATCCGCTTCCAGCTTCCGGTGGGGCTGTTGCTCTGCGTGCTGCTGCCGGTCTGGCTGCGCATGAACGACTTCGTGCCGGAGTTTCATGGATTGGCGGACGTTGCCGCCGCTGCGCGAATACAGCGCGCTCTACAATGCCGCGTTCGGCGCCTCGCTGGCGATCATCGCCGGCTTTCTTCCTGATGCGCCGCTTCAACGATTATCCCGGAGTGCAGGCGGCCTCGTCGCTGATCACGGCCTATACGGTTCCGTTTGCGCTGGTCATGGCGGCCTTCCTGATGTTCCGCTTCGACTACAGCCGCTTCCTGCTCGTCACCAGCTACTGCATGGCGCTGCTGTGGTTCGGGGCGCTGCAGACGATCTTCGACCGGGTGCGCAGCCGCGAACTGTTCCTGGTGCCGGGCGGCCGCGCCGGCGAGCTGACTGACGCTTGGCTCGATCGACTGGGTGCAGCTCGACAAGCCGCCGCAGACGCACGCGCGGCATCAGCGCCGTCGCCGCCGATCTGCGCCACGACCATTCGCAGGAGTGGCAGCGCTTCCTGTGCGACTGCGCGCTGGCCGCGATCCCGGTGTTCCATCACAAGCAGCTGGCCGAAATCGTTGACCGGCAAGCTCGACATCCAGCATCTGTCGGAGAACACCTTCGGCTCGGTGCTGCCGGACATGCTCTACGTCAAGATCAAGTATGTCGTCGACTTCGTGGTGTCGCTGCTGCTGCTGCCGTTTTTCCTGCTGCTGCTGCTGATTGTCGGGCCGCTGATCATCGCCACCTCGCCGGGGCCGGTGTTCTTCCGGCAGGAGCGGATCGGCTATGGCGGCCGGCGGTTCAGGGTCTACAAGTTCCGGACCATGGCCGATGTCCCGGCGACGCTGTCGCTGGTCGAGGCGGCGGCGAGCGGCGAACGGGACAAGCCGATCACCGGCATCGGCTACTGGCTGCGCAAATTCCGCATCGACGAGCTGCCGCAGATCATCAACGTGCTGCGCGGCCAGATGAGCTGGATCGGGCCGCGGCCGGAGGCGCTGAGCGCTGTCGCAGTGGTACGAGGCGGAGCTGCCGTTCTATCGCTACAGGCACACGGTGCGGCCGGGCATTTCCGGCTGGGCGCAGGTCAACCAGGGCCATGTCGCCAATGCCGACGAGGTGCTGGAAAAGCTGCACTACGACTTCTACTACATCAAGCATATCTCGCCGTCGCTGGACCTCTTGATCGTGCTGAAGACGATCCAGACGATCCTGACCGGCTTCGGGTCGCGCTGACTTGAGCGGCAAGCACATACTGCTGTCGGCCAATGCGGCGTGGAATGCCTGGAATTTCCGCGGCGGCCTCATGCGGGCGCTGATCGAGGCGGGCCACGAGGTCACGGTCGCGGCGCCGCCGGACGATTCAGTCGGCGAAGCTGGAGACGATGGGCTGCCGCTTTGTGCCGCTGGCGATGGACAACAAGGGCACCTCGGTGCGCAGGGACCTCGACCTCATCCGCCGCTATGTCGCGCTGATGCGCAGCGTCTCGCCGGATGTCTATCTCGGCTACACGATCAAGCCGAATGTCTACGGCTCGCTGGCGGCGCACTACATCGGGGGTTCCGGCGATCAACAACGTCTCCGGCCTCGGTACCGCCTTCATCCGCAATGGCTGGCTGACGCAGGTTGCCAAGCGGCTCTACCGCGTTGCGTTTTCGCGATCCCACACGGTGTTTTTCCAGAACGATGACGACCGGCAGCTGTTCATCGCGCAGCGCCTGGTCGCCGAAGGCAAGACCGGGCTGCTGCCGGGTTCGGGCATCGACCTCAAGCGCTTCGCGCCGGCGCCGACGCGGGAAGAGACTGAGCGCGCCGGTGTTCCTGCTGATCGCCCGGCTGCTGTTCGACAAGGGCGTCGGCGAATTCGTCGATGCGGCGCGCATGCTGAAGCGGGTTGGAATCGACGCAAGGTTCCAGCTGCTCGGCTTCCTCGATGCGCAGAACCGCACCGCGGTGCCGCGGGCGCTGGTCGAGCAGTGGGTGAGCGAGGGCGTGATCGAATATCTGGGGCCGCAGGACGATGTGCGGCCGTTCATCGCCGCCGCCGATTGCGTGGTGCTGCCATCCTACCGCGAGGGCACGCCGCGCACCTTGCTCGAGGCGGCGGCAATGGCGAAGCCGCTGATCGCCACCAACGTGCCCGGCTGCCGGGAAGTGGTCGAGGACGGCGTCAACGGCTTGTTGTGCGAAGCCGCCGATGCCGGGCGATCTCGCCGACAAGATGCGGCAGTTCATCGCGATGAGCCCGACCGCACGCCAGCAAATGGGCCTGCAGGGCAGGGCGAAGGTCGAGCGGCAATTCGACGAGGCGATCGTCATCGGCCGTTATCTCGAGGCGATCGGCGCGCGCCACGTCGGACCGAGAGCACGCGGCAAGTGATCGGAAGGTGGCGGCGTGAAGGGCATCATTCTCGCCGGCGGCTCCGGCACACGGCTCTATCCGGCGACGCTGGCGATCTCCAAGCAGATGCTGCCGGTCTACGACAAGCCGATGATCTACTATCCGCTGGGCGTGCTGATGCTGGCGGGCATCACGCGAGATCCTCATCATCTCGACGCCGCGCGATCTGCCGCAGTTCCAGGCGCTGCTGGGCGACGGCAGCGATTTCGGCATTTCGCTCTCCTATGCCGAGCAGCCGCAGCCGAACGGCCTTGCCGAGGCCTTCATCATCGGCCGCGACTTCGTCGGCGATGGCACGGCGGCGCTGATCCTTGGCGACAACATCTTCTACGGCCACGGCCTGCCGGAACTGTGCCGCGCGGCGGCGAGCGCGGACAAGCGGCGCGACGGTCTTCGCCTACCAGGTCAACGATCCGCAGCGTTACGGCGTCGTCGAGTTCGACGCAGCGAACGGGCATCGCCGCCTCGATCGAGGAGAAGCCGGCAGACGCCGAAGTCGAACTGGGCGGTGACCGGGCTTTATTTCTACGACAATGACGTGCTCGACATCGCCGCCGAGCTGCAAGCCGTCGGCGCGCGGCGAACTGGAGATCACCGACGTCAACCGGGCCTATCTCGAAGCGCGGCGACCTGCAGGTGGAGCTGCTCGGCCGCGGCTTTGCCTGGCTCGACACCGGCACGCATGACAGCCTGCACGAGGCCTCGTCCTATGTGCGCACGATCGAGCAGCGGCAGGGCTACAAGGTGATGTGCCCGGAGGAAATCGCGATGGAGCTCGGCCTGCTGTCGCCGGAGGCGGTGGCGCGCCGTGCCGAAACGCTGGGCAAGACCGGCTATGCCGATTATCTGCGAGCGAGGGCAGGGGAGTTCTCACGCGGCAAGGACATGGCATCAACGGCGAATGTCTGACAGCAGCCGAGAACGACAGCCTTCTCGGGCGGCTTCCGGCGGCTGTTCCGGCATTTGTCGCGCGCGAGCGCCGGCTGCAGCTGATCATCGCTGTCGGCGCTGATGCTGCTGAGCGCCTTTGCCGAGATCGCGACGCTGGGCGCGGTGCTGCCGTTTCTGGGACTGCTGGCCGATCCGCGAGGCGATCGGCGCCAATGCCTGGCTGAAGCCGGTGTTTGCCGTGATCGGCTTCAGCGGTTCGGCGACGCTGGCGATCACCGCGATCTTCATGATCGACCGCGCTTGGCGCCGGCGCGATCCGGCTGCTGCTGTTGTGGCGGACGCAGGCATTTCGTGCGCGGTGTCGGCAATGAGCTCAGCAGCGAGGTTTTCCGCAAGACGCTCTACCAGCCCTATCTCTACCATGTGTCGAAGAACACCAGCGAGCTGATCGGCAGCATCAACAAGGTCGACACGCTGGTAGGCACGATTTTGCTGCAGGTCATGCAGGTCGCCGCCGCACTGGTGATTGCGGTTTCGATCATCATCGCGCTGATCATCATCAGCCCGGCGGTGGCGCATGTCGATCGGCCTCGGCTTCACGGCGATCTACGTCGCGATCTCGTATCTCAGCCGGCGCAAGCTGCGGGCCGCCAGCAAGGTCTGGGCCGGATCGCAGCAGGAGCGCGTCAAGGTCATGCAGGAGGGCGTCGGCGGTCTGCGCGACGTGCTCATCGACAAGCTGCAGCCGGTCTTCGTCGCCGAATATACACGGATCGACTGGGCATTGCGGCAGGCGCAGGCGGTGTCCAGCTTCATCGGCATGGCGCCGCGCTTCGTCATCGAGGCATTCGGCATGGTGCTGATCGCCGGCATGGCGCTGGTGCTTGCCTCGAGGCGCGGGCGGATTGATGGCGGTGCTGCCGACGCTGGGCGCCTTTGCGCTGGGTGCGCAGCGGCTGCTGCCGCTGATGAACAACATCTATTACGGCGTGACGGCATTCGTGTCGCAGCGCTATTCGCTGTTCCAGGTGCTGGAACTGCTGGATCTGCCGGTCGATCCGAACCTGCTTAGCCACAAGGCCGGAGCCGCTGCCGTTCGAGCGCGAGATCGTTCTCTCCAATGTCGATTTTCGCTATGGCACCGAGCGCAGCGCCGTATTGAACAATATCTCGGTCATCATTCCGAAGGGGTCGCGGGTCGGGCTGATCGGCAAGACCGGCAGCGGCAAGAGCACGATCATGGATCTGATCATGGGGCTGCTGCAGCCGAGTTCCGGCGAAATCCGCGTCGACGGCGTGGCGCTGGCGCCCGACACCATCCCGCGCTGGCAGGCGAACATCGCGCATGTGCCGCAGGCGATCTATCTGTCGGACACGACGATTGCCGAGAACATCGCCTTCGGCGTTCCCAAAGGCGCAGATCGACATGGCGCGGCTGCGGCAGGCGGCGCGCGAGGCGGAACTGGCGCAGTTCGTCGAAAGCCTGCCGGAGCAATACGACACGATCGTCGGCGAGCGCGGCATTCGGCTTTCCGGCGGGCAGCGGCAGCGGATCGGCATTGCGCGCGCGCTGTACAAGCGGGCGAAGGTGCTGGTGTTCGACGAGGCGACCAGCGCGCTCGACAACGCCACCGAGGCGTCGGTGATGGCGTCGATCGATGCGCTGGGCCGCGACCTGACGATCCTGATGATCGCGCACCGGCTGTCGACCGTCGCCAATTGCGACACCGTGATCCGCCTCGACGAGGGCCGCGTCGTCGAGCAGGGACCCGGCTTCGGCGATGCTGGACGCGAGCGCAGCGCAGCTGCGCCGGCGATGGTGCTTGCCGGCAAAACGGGCGGCGCGGTGAACGATCACACGCCTGGCTGAAGGTGCGCGAACTGGCGCTTGCCGGCGTTTTCGAGATCACGCCGGTGCGCCATGGCGATGATCGCGGCTGGTTCTGCGAGACCTACAACGCAGCCGAACTGGCGCAAGTTCGGCATCGACCTGGTCTTCGTGCAGGACAATCATTCGTGGTCGCGCGCCACGCGGCGTGCTGCGCGGACTGCACTACCAGTTGCCCGCCGGCGGCGCAGGACAAGCTGGTGCGCGTGGTGCGCGGGCGGGTGTTCGATGTCGCCGTCGATATCCGCAAGGCGTCGCCGACATACGGCAAATGGACCGGGCTGGAACTGTCGGCCGAGCACGGCAACCAGATCCTGGTGCCGAAGGGCTTTGCCCACGGCTTCGTCACGCTCGAGCCGGACACGGAGATCATCTACAAGGTGACGGCGCCCTATTCGCGCGAGCACGAGCGGGCGATCCGGTTCGACGATCCCGATATCGGCATCGAATGGCCGGTCGCAGCGACGAGGCTGATGCTGTCACCCAAGGATCGCGCCGCGCCGCTGTTGCGCGAACAGGATAGCGGGCTTTTGATGGCTGAGGCCGGCACGAAGGGTTCTCATCACCGGCACCGCCGGCTTCATCGGCTTTCATCTGGCCAAGCTGCTGCTCGCCGAGGGCTTCAGTCGTGCTCGGCTATGACGGCATGACCGACTATTACGACGTCAACCTGAAGCGGCGCCGCCACCAGATGCTGCTGCAGAGCCCGAACTTCTCCGCCGTCGAGGGCATGCTGGAGGACCAGGCGCGCTTCGATGCGCGCGGCGGACGACTTCGCGCCCGACGTGATCGTCCACCTCGCCGCGCAGGCCGGCGTGCGCTACAGCCTCGAGAACCCGCGCGCCTATCTCGACAGCAATGTCATCGGCACCTTCAACGTGATGGAGGCGGCGCGGCGGCTCGGCGTGAAGCACCTGCTGATGGCCTCGACCTCGTCGGTCTATGGCGCCAACGAGGAGATGCCCTTCGCCGAGACGCAGAAGGCCGACACGCAGCTGACGATCTATGCGGCGACCAAGAAGGCCACCGAGAGCATGGGCCATGCCTATGCGCATCTGTGGGACCTGCCGACGACGATGTTCCGCTTCTTCACCGTCTATGGCCCGTGGGGGCGGCCGGACCTGGCGCTGTTCAAGTTCGTCGACGCCATTCTCGATGGCCGGCCGATCGACATCTACAACCACGGCGAGATGTATCGCGACTTCACCTATGTCGACGATCTGGTGCGCGCGATCCGGCTGCTGATCGACGCGGTGCCGGTGCGCCTGTCCGCGGACGAGATTGCCGAGGGCGACAGCCTTAGCCCGGTGGCGCCGTACCGGATCGTCAATATCGGCAACTCGGAAGGGCGACGCGGCGTGCCACCAGATCCGCCAGGCCCTGGCGCGGCGCCGGCATGGCGATGACCTGGGCCGAGCAGAGCAGCTTTTCCACCGAAGCCGGTCGTGCGCGGCGTGGCGGCCCCACTCGAACGCGGTCTTGTTGTTGTCCACTGCCACCGCGTTGAGCTCGATGGCGCGCATCAGCGACTCGTGCTCCAGCGGAATCCAGCCCTTTTGCCAGGCGTAGCCCAGCATCATCGGGTTGGTGTAGATGCTGTCGCCCATCAGCTTGCTGGCCGCCGCGTCGGCATTGAAAGCGCCCACACCGGCCTCGCCCACCGCCTGGGCGATGTCGGCCACGCACGGCTCGGCCGGGTTCTGCCAGTTGGCGTTCTTCACGAAGGCGGCCGTGGGCGTGCCGTGGGCGTTGAGCGCCACGTGGGTGCGGCCCTCGCGCATGCGCAGCACGGTTTCCTTGCCGGCGCGTCACGATCGGGTCGCAGCCGATGATCAGGTCGGCCGCCGCCATGCCGACACGGGTGGTGCGGATGTCGTCCTGGCGTGGCGCCGATCAGCACATGGCTCCAGGTTGCGCCGCCCTTTTGCGCCAGGCCGCCGGCGTCCTGCGTGACGATGCCCTTGCCTTCGAGGTGCGCCGGCCACGCCCAGCAACTGGCCGATGGTGATGACGCCGGTGCCGCCGACACCGGCCACCACGATGCCCCAGGCCTTGCCGTCCACGCGTCCGGCAGCACGCGGCTCGGGCAGCGCGCCCAGCTCGAACGGCGACGCGCGCCTTGCCTTTGGCCTTTTTCTTGAGCTGGCCGCCTTCGACGGTGACGAAGCTCGGGCAGAAGCCCTTGACGCAGGAATAGTCCTTGTTGCAGGTGCTCTGGTTGATCTGGCGCTTGCGGCCGAATTCGGTCTCCAGCGGCTCCACCGACAGGCAGTTGGACTGCACGCCGCAGTCGCCGCAACCTTCGCACACCAGCTCGTTGATGACCACGCGCTTGGCCGGGTCGACCAGGGTGCCGCGCTTGCGGCGGCGGCGCTTTTCGGTGGCGCAGGTCTGGTCGTAGATGATGACCGTGGTGCCCTTGATCTCGCGGAACTCGCGCTGCACGGCATCGAGCGTGTCGCGGTGCTGGATGGCGATGCCCTCGGCAAGCCCTTCACGCCGTCGTACTTCTCGGGCTCGTCGGTGACGATGATGATCTTCACGGCGCCTTCGGCCCGCATGCTCTGCGCGATCTGGACCACCGAGTGCCCTTCGGGCCGCTCGCCCACCTGCTGGCCGCCGGTCATGGCGACCGCGTCGTTGTAGAGGATCTTGTAGGTGATGTTCACGCCGGCCGCGATGCTCTGGCGCACCGCCAGCGAGGCCGCTGTGGAAGTAGGTGCCGTCGCCCAGGTTGGCGAACATGTGCTGGTCGGTGGCTGAAGGGCTGCTGGCCGACCCAGGGCACGCCCTCGCCGCCCATCTGGGTGAAGCCCGACGGTGGCGCGGTCCATCCAGATCGCCATGAAGTGGCAGCCGATGCCGGCCATGGCGCGCGAGCCCTCGGGCACGCTGGGTGCAGGTGTTGTGCGGGCAGCCCGAGCAGAACCAGGGCTGGCGCTCGGCACCGGCCACGCCCTGCCAGCACCTGCATCGCACGCTCCTTGGCCTCCAGGATGGCCAGCTGCGCGTCGATGCGCGCCATCCATGTCGCCGTCCAGGCCGATCTTCTTCAGGCGCTGGGCAATCGGCGCGGGCGATGAGGCCGGCGACAGGTCGGCATTGGCGCGCAGCAGGGTGTTGGCGCGTCGGGTTGGGCATGCGACCATTCACCACCGCTGAAGTCGCCCTCGACCTCGTTGAACTTGCCCAGCACGTTGGGGCGCACGTCGGCGCGCCAGTTGTAGAGCTCTTCCTTGAGCTGGTATTCGATGACCTGGCGCTTTTCTTCCACCACCAGGATCTCCTGCAGGCCGGTGGCGAATTCGCGCGTCGCTCTGCGCCTCCAGCGGCCAGACCACGCCGACCTTGTGCAGGCGGATGCCGAGCTGGCGGCAGGTCTCGTCGTCCAGCCCCAGGTCGAGCAGCGCCTGGCGCGTGTCGTTGTAGGCCTTGCCGCTGGCGATCAGGCCGAAGCGGTCGTTCGGGCCTTCGATCACGTTGTAGTTGAGCCGGTTGGCGCGGATGTAGGCCAGCGCGGCGTACCACTTGTAGTCGAACAGGCGGGCTTCCTGCTCCAGCGCGTGGTCGGGCCAGCGGATGTGCAGGCCGCCGGGCGGCATCTGGAAATCGGTCGGCATCTTGATCTGCACCCGCTCCGGGTCGATCATCGCGGTGGCGCTGGACTCGACGATCTCCTGGATCGTCTTCATGCCGGCCCAGACGCCGGAGAAACGGCTCATGGCAAAGGCATGCATACCCAGGTCCAGGATTTCCTGCACCGTGGCCGGGAAAGAACACCGGCAGGCCGCAGGCCTTGAAGATGTGGTCGCTCTGGTGCGCGGCGGTCGAGCTCTTGGCCACATGGTCGTCGCCGGCCACGGCAATCACGCCGCCCCACGGCGTGGTGCCGGCCATGTTGGCGTGCTTGAACACGTCGGAGCAGCGGTCCACGCCCGGGCCCTTGCCGTACCAGATGCCGAACACGCCATCGAACTTGTTGGTGCCGGGCGGCGCAAAGCCCAGCTGCTGCGTGCCCCACAGGGCGGTGGCGGCCAGTTCTTCGTTGACGCCCGGGCTGGAACACGATGTTCTGCGCCTTCAGGTACGGCGCGGCCTTGACAGCGCCTGGTCATAGCCGCCCAGCGGCGAGCCGCGGTAGCCGCTGATGAACGAGCGACCGGCCTGACTGGATGTGGGAGGTCGGGTTCGCGAACCTGGCCTTCGGCTTCATGGCGCTGCTGGCGGTGTTCGCGGGTTGGGGCGTCAAGGCGCAGGCGCTGGTGCTGCTCGGGTACGCGCTGTACCTGTTCCAGGCGGCCATGCTGCACCTGTATCGGTATCTCACCGACGCGACGCGGTCGCGCGCGAGGCTGTATCGGGCCGTGCTGCTGACGCTCGTGATGGTGGGGATGATGACGTTCTTCGCCGTGTACGCGCTGCTGGTCTAGGAGGAGTGGCGATGAGGATCGGACGCAGAAGCGCTCCGACCGCTGGCGCCGGCCGCCTGGCCGGCGACGGCGGTACTCGTGGTCGCGCTGCCGATGGCGCTGGCGGCGGCCGTTGTGGCGACGCCGGCTCGACGCCGGATGGGGACGCCGCTACCGCGGCGAGCGGTTCCGCGAGCGCCGCGACGAGCCCGGCCGCGAGCCCGGCGGCGAGCGGCGCACCGGCCCCGGACGTGTCCAGGCCGCGCCGGTGCAACACGTCACGGTCGGCGACATCAGGTCGGCTATCGCACCATCGGTCCGCTGGCGCCCGGCGCAGCCGGCAGCTCGACGCCGCTCCTCATGGTCATGGGCACAGCAGCACCATGGACCTGTGGTCCCCGGAATTCATCGGGGCGACCTGGCGCAAGGGCGGCGAGGTGGTCGTCTTCGACAACCGTGGCATCGGGGAGACGGACAACCCGACGGGCCGTACCCGTTCTCCCAAATCGCCGACGACACCGCCGGGCTCATCGACCGCGCTCGGCAACGACTCGATGGACGTGATGGGCTGGTCGATGGGCGGCCATGGCGCCATCGACCTCACGGTGCGGTACCCGGACGTCGTCGAGCGGCTCGTCTCCTACGCCGGCAGCCCGGCGGCGCGCGACGCCATCCCGCTGAGCCGGCGGCGCTGGCCAAGTTGACCGACATGTCCGGCTCGGTGGAGGAACGCGGCGATGCGGCTCTTGACGCTGCTCTTCACGGCCGCGTACCGCGAGACGAACCCCAAGTACTGCGAGAGGCGTTCCCGCCTCGAACGCGCAGATGTCGGGGAGGCGGTGGGCGGCAGGACAGGGCGATCGGCAGGTGGACGGGCGTGTGGGGCGGCCTCAAGGGCATCTCGTGCCCGGTCGCTTTTCGTCACGGGCACCGAGAACTGGTCGAGCCGCCCAGAAATCCGCTGGCTGATGACGGCGGCGGTGCCGGCGACCGGGCTCGCGCGTCTTCCCGGCGCCGGCCACGGCCTCATGTACCAGGACCCCCAGGGGCTGGCCGACGTGGTGATGGACTTCCTCGACCAGTGAGGCGGGGCGGGAGAGCACAGGCGCTCCGCCGGCGCCCCCGTCGCCTACTTGTGGATCTTCATCACCCAGGCGTCGTAGTCCGGCTCGTCGGACGACCAGCCCACCGCGGCGAGCCCCCCGCTGCAGCCGGCGAGACCCAGGCCGTAGAGCCGGCGGTCGATCCGCACCTCCGCGCGCTCCCAGCGTGGAGCACCGGACTTGCTGATGCGGACGGCGTAGAGCGCGGAGACGTCATCGCCGGTGTGGAAGGCGAAGGTGCAGCTGCCGGCCGCCCAGCAGCCGCCCGCCTGATCGACGACGACTCCGTCGAGGTTGGTGGCGTTGTCGTCGGTGTCCGGCTTGACCCACGTCCAGCGTGCCTTGCTCGGCGTCCATCTGGCCACGAAGGCGTGTGAGGGCGCGGGTCCGGAGGTCGCGGTCTCGCCCGCGAGGAAGAGGTTGCCGTTGCGGTCGGTGGCCACCTCGGAGACGCCGTCCATGTTGCCGCCGGGCACGTCCCAGGCGTCGCTCCACTGCAGCGCCCCGCCCGTCAGTAGCGCAGGACGATCAGGGTCGAGGTGGGGCCGGCGAGCCTCTGGCGCGCCGCCACGTAGAGGCGGCCGCCGGCGCCGAGCACGATGCGCGAGCCCGTGGTGGCGTAGTCGCCGGCTCCCGGGAACGCTCGCAGCCAGGAGACCCCGCCCCCCGGGTTGACCTTGACCGTGACGGCCTGGGTCTTGCCGTCTCCCCGGTAGCCGTACCCGGTGGCGTAGGAGTAGCCCTTCGCGTCCACTGCGATCGCTGTGCAGACCTCGAGCTTGCCGACGCCGGACTGCATCGAGCGCGCGTCCACCACCGCACCGTCCCGCGCGCGCAGCCGTGCGACGAGGGATCCCTGCGCCGGGCCCGGGACCGTGACGCTGCCGCCGATGTAGACGTCGCCGGCGCTGTTGACGGCGAGGCCGGCGGCGGAGTTCAGCGCGCCCGCCCCGCCGTCGAGCGTACGCCTCCAGAGGCGGCGGCCGGTGGGGCTGTACCGGCAGGCCACGATGGTGCTGCTGACGCCGGGATCGACGGTGTGCGTGAAGGTGACGACAGCGTTGCCGGCGCCGTCGACGGTGAGCTCGTCCAGGTAGTCGGCGGTGGTGTTGGACGAGTCGATGACCTTGAGCCAGCGGCGCGCCCCCGAGGGCGCATAGCGCACCAGCACCACATGCTGGACTCCCGTCGAGACCAGGCCGGCGACGAGGACGTCGCCGTCCGGGCAGCCGACCACGTCCGTGAACTGCTGGACCCCGGAGCCGGAGTAGGCGCGCGTCCAGAGCGGATAGCCGGGGTCGACGGCCGAGGCCGTAGCCACCCAGCCGAAGGCGAGCACGGCCAAGGTCGTGGTGAACAGGACGGTCGCGAAGGATGCGCGTAGGCGCGTGCGCGGTCTCATGACTCCCCCTCCCCAAGTCGTTGAGCCTTACCGACGAGTATACGGGCGCTCGGCCGAGGGGGACTGTTGGGTCGCGAGGCCGGTAGACTGGGTGGTGACACAGCTACCCAGGAGAGTCGGCATGACCCAGCGACCACGACGCTACGCCGGCCACCGCCGGAGGACTTCCAGGAGTACTCCGACGCGCGCTTCGGCTTCAGAGTGCAGATCCCAAGCGTTTCGAGTCCTCCCGACGACCGTCGACCCGCTGGCGCGCCTGATCCGTGGCCTCGACAGCTGCCGGAGGAGGAGCGGCAAGGCGATGCAACAGCATCTGCCGGTCGGGTTCTGGGGCCCGGAGGTGATCGGGCAGCTCGAGAGCGGGCAGCTGCAGCCGCTCCGCGTCATCGAGTACGACGACGGCGCTCCGCGGCGGCGACGAGGCGATCGCCGAGGAGCAGGCGCGCGCATGTGGGACGAGGTCAGGAGTTCATGCCGCAGACCCTCGCCGGCGCCGACCTGCCCGGTTACGACGTACCTCGGGACGACCGAGACAACTCGGCCCGCTCCGCGCGCTGGCTCGTTCGATTACCACCTGGGACGGCCCGCGGCCGGGTCACTACGGTGGCGACCACGTGCGCATCGTGTGGGCGCTGAGCTACACGACGATGTTCCACTCTACCACCACTGCTCGGGCGACGAGTGGGAGCGCGGCTCCCGGAGTTCGAGACGGTACTCGAGTCGTTCGACGGTCCTGGAGCCCGAGCGAGATGGACAAGGAAGCGGCGCGGTCGGCCGTGGCGTTCGCCGCGTTCGGGGCCGCGAAGGAGGCGGGCGACTCGGAGCAGGCCGCGATGGTGGCGGCGCAGGCGGCCTACGAGGCCGCGGCCGAAAACGGAAGGCGCTGCGGGTGCGGATGCTGACGCCACGACGACCGAAGCCGAAGGCGCTGCGGCCGGCGACGCGGACGACGCCTGACGAGCCGAT
>CAVONR010000009.1:0-15868 GCA_963697325.1 uncultured Alphaproteobacteria bacterium
AGGCAGAGACATTCTGGTGCGGGCGCCGGGAGTCGAACCCGGACAGCCTTGCGGCCGAGGGATTTTAAGTCCCTTGCGTCTACCAGTTCCGCCATGCCCGCAACGCTCCTGCCTAGCGTTTCGGCGCGGATACATCAAGCTTGGCGGCTTGGGTGCGCATGGCAAGCGAAAACGGGCGGGAAAAGAAAGGCGGCGTTGCCGCCCTTTCCCGTGGTTTCTGCAGGTTGAAGGGGCAGGACTCAGCCGTGCAGCTTGGCTGCGATTTCGGCGACGCGCTTGCCCTGGAAGTTCGCGCCTTCGAGTTCCTGCGCCGAAGGCTGGCGCGAGCCGTCGCGCCGGTCCGTCGTCATGCCGTAGGGCGAGCCGCCGCGCACCACGTCGATTGCCGGACTGGCCCTGATAGGCATAGGACAGCGGCACGATGATCATGCCGTGGTGCTGCAGCGAGATCTGCGTGGTGACGATCGCGATCTCCTGCGCCGCCGTGCTGGGTGGCGGTCGACGACATCACCGAGCCGCACCTTGTTGACCAGCGCGCCCTTGACCCACAGCGGGCCGGTCTGGTCGATGAAGTTCTTCAGCTGCGCGGCCATCGTGCCATAGCGGGTGGAGATGCCGAAGATGATCGCGTCGTAGTTCGGCGAGTTCCAGTCGGATCGGCGATCGGCGCCTTCCTGGTCGAGCTTGTAGTACGACGGCCTTGGCGACGTCTTCCGGCACCAGTTCCGGCACGCGCTTGACGTCGACGACGGCGCGCCGGCTTCCTTCGCGCCTTCGGCGGCGGCCTTGGCCATCGCTCCATGTGGCCCCAGCTCGAATAGTAAAGCACCAGAACCTTTGCCATGCGTTTCTCCTTCGGTTGTCCGGCGATGATCGATGCGGCGCATGCCGGTGATCGGGGAACAGCGTTGCAAAGCGCCGGTCTGTCCCGCATTGACGCCACACATAGAGTTCGCCGCACAATTCGCGACCGGCGCGCAGCGTGACGCACTGTCAAGCACGCGTCCCGCAACTGCACGCAGGTCCTCGGGCCATGGCCGAAGATCGTCACCGCCGCCATGCTGGTCATCGGCGACGAAATCCTTTCCGGCCGCACCAAGGACAGGAATATCGGCCACCTCGCCGACATCATGACCGCGGTCGGCATCGACCTCAAGGAAGTGCGCATCGTGCCGACGAGGAGGACGAGATCGTCGCCGCGGTCAACGCGCTGCGCGCGCGCTACACTATGTCTTCACCACCGGCGGCATCGGCCCGACGCATGACGACATCACCGCCGATGCGATCGCCAAGGCCTTCGGCGTGCCCTGCGACTACGACGCCAAGGCGATGGCGCTGCTCGGGCGACCACTATGCCACGCGCGACATCGAGTTCACCGAGGCGCGCAAGCGCATGGCGCGCATGCCGCGCGGCGCCGTCCATCATCGACAATCCGGTCTCGGTCGCGCCCGGCTTTCGCATCGGCAATGTCCATGTCATGGCCGGCGTGCCGTCGATCTTCCAGGCGATGCTCGACAATGTCGTGCCGACGCTGAAGCCGGCACGAAGATGCTGTCGCGCACGGTCCATTGCCCTACCCGGAAGGGCGCATCGGCGGCCCGCTCGGCGAGATCCAGAAGCGCCATCCGGATACGGTCATCGGCTCCTATCCGCGCTATGACGGGGCGAATTATTCGACGCAGATCGTCATCCGCTCGCGCGATGTCGCAGCCCTGGATGCCGCCGAGGCCGACGTGCGCGCCATGCTGGCGGAAATCGCCAAGGCTTGAGGCGCCCAGAATCGATTTGTCAGCGCCAGCGCGATTGGCTATTAGCCGCCCTCTCCTCTCAGCTTGGGACCTCGCAACATGTCCGCACCTGCAAACAAGGCCTTTCCGGTTTCATGGGACCAGTTCCACCGCGACTGCAAGGCCCTGGCCTGGCGTCTGGCGGGCGCGGCGCAAGCCAATGGCGGCGAGTGGAAGGCCATCGTGTCGATCACGCGCGGCGGACTGGTGCCGGCGGCGATCATCGCGCGCGAACTCGGCATCCGGAAGATCGAGACGGTGTGCATCGCCTCCTATCACGACTACCAGGACCAGGGCGAATTGCAGGTGCTGAAGGCGATTTCGCCGGAACTCATTGAGCAGACCGGCGGCACGGGCGCTGGCATCCTCGTGGTGGACGATCTCACCGACACCGGCAAGACTGCCGCCAAGGTGCGCCAGATGCTGCCCAAGTGCCACATCGCCACGGTCTACGCCAAGCCCAAGGGCGTGCCGATGGCCGACACCTACGTGACCGAGGTGAGCCAGGACACGTGGATATATTTCCCGTGGGATCTCGACCTCGCCTACACCGCTCCCATCTCAGGGCGGCAGGACGGCTGAGGCTTGGCTCAGCTTCAACCGTAGCGGCGTTCCCACTCGCGCATCGGGCGCGAGTGCAGGGCCGGTTTCTGCGGAATGGCAGCTCCCGTGACACGGCCCGATTCAAGCAGCATCGCGTAGGGCATCGGCTTGGCGAACAGATAGCCCTGGTACCAGATGTCGCCGAAGCTCTTCAGGTACATGACCTGGTCCATGGTCTCGACGCCCTCGACGGTGATCTTGATGCCGCGCTCGCGCGCAAGCTGCACCACGCTGGAGACGATCGATTGCGACGACAGGGAGTGCTCGATCTCGCGAACGAAGCAAGCGTCGATCTTGATGCGGTCGACATCGAAGCGGTTGAGATAGGAGATTCCGGAATAGCCGGTACCGAAATCGTCGAGCGCCACGGAAATGCCCATCGAGCGCAACGCCGCCATCGTCTCGACCGTCGCCTTGTTCTCGGACAGCAGCACGTTTTCGGTGATTTCAAGCTCCAGCCGGCGGGCGGGAAAACCGGTTTCGGCAAGAATCGTCTTTACGCTCGCAACGAAATCTGGCGTGAGCAGGTGCCGCGGCGAGATGTTCACGGCAAGCTTCACCTCTCCCAGCGGCTTTATCTGGATGCAGGCGCGACGCAGTATGTTCAGCCCCAACCTGGAGACGAGGCCGAGCGATTCGGCGACGTTGATGAAGTCGAGCGGCGGAACGCGGCCATATTGCGGGTGGGTCCAGCGCGCCAGCGCTTCCACGGCAACGATCTGGTTGAACTGGCTGTCGACCAGCGGCTGGAAATAGATGTCGATCTCATCGGCCTCGAGGGTTTCGCGCAGGCCCGTCTCGATGGCGGAAATCCGGCGGGCGCTTGCGGCCGAGCCATCGCTGTAGCCCACGTGTTTCTTGCCCTGCCCCGCCTTGGCCTGTTGCAGTGCGAACTCGGCCCGCCGCATCAGTTCCTCTGCATCGGTGCCCGTGGGCGAATTGCAATAGACCGAACCCAGCGACAGATCGACATAGACATTCTTGTCGCCGATGACGAAGGGCGTCGCCATGGCGCGTTGAAGCGACGTCACCAGGTCGGTGATCGTCGTCTTTGCCGTGATGCGGCACATCAGAATGGCGAAAGTGCCGCCCTCCAGCCGCGCCAGCATCACGTCTTCACGGTTGAAGTGGCGCAGCCGGTCCGCCAGCGCCTCGACGACCTTGTCGGCGGTCTTGTAGCCATAGGAATGATTGAGGGACTGGAACCTTCGAATGTCGAGCAACACCAATCCCAGGGCTTCCTCTGACTGACATCAGGGTTAGCCGCTTCACTACCCAGTCCAGAAAGCTGATGCGATTCGGCAGTCCTGTCTGGCGGTCGAACAATGCCGAGGTGCGGATGGCGCCGTGATCGCGAAACGCGACGATAACCGTATAGATCGTCGTCGTGATCAGCAGGGCGAGGCAGCAGACCAGGTAGAACGGTCGCGAATCGCGAAAGCTGTCCGTCATGCGGATCGGCAAGGGCGCTACGCACCACGCGCCACGATTCGAATGCGGTGATGGACAAGGCAACCAGCGACAACGTGATGATGCGCCTGTGTTGCTGCTCTTGTAGTTCAAGCATGTTGTCCTGTCGAAATTCCGCCACCTGTACGTATCGATTATCGCAATCGCGTTTATATTTGGTGTGCATACGCATGCGCATGCGTTGATATGGAAAGGTGACGCCTGCATGCGAATCGGGCGCTGCAACGCTGCGGGCCATGGCGCAAGCGCAGAGTGGCGGCAGTGCCGGACAATCGCGCAAATGCCTGATTAGACGGCGATTTCAGACACGGCTGTTTATCCCCCCTATTCACAGTCAGGCACAATATGTGGTGTCGGGGAAAAACTTCGCAACAACACCTTGACGTAAAAATCCGAGTCACCATAGCGTATGGCCAAGTCGGGTTCGGTAGCGTTTTGCCGGGTCGTGGCTCCCTTGCGGGTTGTCGCGGTGCTCACAGGATCGATACTCCTCCCGGCCGGTCTCCAGTTTGTATTGGTGGCGGCGGCGGCAGAGCATTCTGCCGGCAGGACAGGTTTGCGCCTGCGTTTCGGCATGCGAATTTGCGTGCCGCAGACAGGAACAAGGCGTCCCCGTTAAAGTTGGTAAATCAGGCGTTAACACTATATTTAGTATTTGCGGTTAGTGTTGACACCAGATATGGTGAGTAACCGTTGCCATGGTCAGGCTGGTCGATTCCACTTGGCGGCAGCATTCAATGTGAAAAACATGCATGTCGGGCTCATGCGAGAGTCCCGGAACCGGTGGCGCAGGCAACCGGCACCCATTGTTTTGCCCTCTTCAAGGGACACGATGGACATGCACTTCAACAAGACGACGGCTTGGAAGGGCGAGGAAAATGCGGATAGAACGGCGATACACCAAGGAAGGCCAGTCCCCTTACGCGCAGATCGCGTTCAAGACGGCGACGAGCGAGATCCGCAATCCCGACGGTTCGGTGGTGTTCCGACTCGCCGACATCTCGGTGCCCGAGGCTTTCAGCCAGGTTGCGACGGACGTTCTGGCGCAGAAGTATTTCCGCAAGGCGGGCGTTCCGGCCAAGCTCAAGCGATTCGAGGAGGAGACCGTCCCCTCGTGGCTGTGGCGCTCCGAGCCCGACGAGGCGGCGCTTGCCGCCCTCCCCGAAGCCGAGCGCTACGGCTCGGAAATGGACGCGCGGCAGGTGTTCGACCGTCTCGCCGGCACCTGGACCTATTGGGGCTGGAAGGGCGGCTATTTCGACGGCGAGGCAGATGCGCAGGCCTTCTTCGACGAACTGCGCTATTCGCTGGCGCGCCAGATGGTGGCGCCGAACTCGCCGCAATGGTTCAACACCGGGCTGCACTGGGCCTATGGCATCGACGGTCCGGCGCAGGGCCATTATTACGTCGACTACCAGACCGGCAAGCTGGTGCGCTCCAAGTCCGCCTATGAGCATCCGCAGCCGCATGCCTGCTTCATCCAGTCGGTCGAGGACGACCTCGTCAACGAGGGCGGCATCATGGACCTTTGGGTGCGCGAGGCGCGCCTGTTCAAATACGGCTCCGGCACGGGCTCGAACTTCTCGCGACTGCGCGGCGAAGGCGAAAAGCTGTCGGGCGGCGGGCGTTCGTCCGGCCTGATGAGCTTCCTCAAGATCGGCGACCGGGCAGCGGGCGCGATCAAGTCCGGCGGCACGACGCGCCGCGCCGCCAAGATGGTGGTGGTCGACGTCGATCACCCCGACATCGAATCCTACATCGACTGGAAGGTGCGCGAGGAGCAGAAGGTCGCCGCCCTCGTCACCGGATCGAAGGCGCTCGCCAAGCACCTCAAGGCCATCATGAAGGCCTGCATCAATTGCGAAGGCACGGGCGACGACTGCTTCGACCCCAAGCTCAATCCGGCCCTCAAGCGCGAAATCCTCGCCGCCAAGAAGGCCGCCATTCCGGAGAACTACGCCAAGCGCGTGATCCAGCTGGCGCGGCAGGGCTACCGCGACATCGACGTGCCGGTCTATGACACCGACTGGGACTCGGAGGCCTACCTCACGGTCTCCGGCCAGAACTCGAACAATTCCGTCTCGGTCAAGGACGACTTCCTGCGCGCTGTCGAAGAGGACGGCGACTGGAACCTTACCGCGCGCCGCGACGGCCGCGTGATGAAGACGCTGAAGGCCCGCGATCTGTGGGAAAAGATCGGCAACGCCGCCTGGGCTTCCGCCGATCCGGGGCTGCACTTCAACACGACCATGAACGACTGGCACACCTGCCCGGAGGCGGGGCCGATCAACGCGTCGAACCCGTGCTCGGAATACATGTTCCTGGACGACACGGCCTGCAACCTCGCCTCGCTGAACCTGCTGGCCTTCCGCAACAAGGAAAAGGCGACCGCGACCGACCGGCTCGCCTTTGACGTCGAGGGCTACGAACATGCCTGCCGGCTGTGGATGATCGTTCTCGAGATCTCCGTGCTGATGGCGCAGTTCCCCTCCAAGCAGATTGCCAAGCTCTCCTACGAATACCGCACCACCGGCCTTGGCTATGCCAATATCGGCGGCCTGCTGATGTCTTCCGGCATCGCCTATGACAGCGACGAGGGCCGCGCGATCTGCGGCGCGCTCACCGCGATCATGACCGGCGTTTGCTATGCGACCTCGGCGCAGATGGCGGGCGAGCTCGGCGCCTTCCCCGACTACAAGCGCAACGCCGGCCACATGCTGCGCGTCATGCGCAACCATGCCCGCGCGGCGCGCGGCGAATCGACCGGCTATGAGGGGCTGAACGTTGCCCCGGTGCCGCTGGACCACGCCAATTGCACCGACAAGCGGCTGGTCGAGCGCGCGAAGATCGCCTGGGAACAGGCCGTCAGCCTTGGCGAGAAGAACGGCTACCGCAATGCGCAGTCGACCGTGATCGCGCCGACCGGCACGATCGGCCTCGTCATGGATTGCGACACCACCGGCATCGAGCCCGACTTCGCGCTGGTGAAGTTCAAGAAGCTCGCCGGCGGCGGCTATTTCAAGATCATCAACAATGCCGTGCCGGAGGCGCTGAACGTGCTCGGCTACAGCCCGGCTCAGATCGCCGAGATCGAGGTCTATGCGCTTGGCCATGGCAACATGAACCAGGCGCCGGCGATCAACCCGCCTGCCCTCAAGGCGCGCGGCTTCACCGACGAGAAGATCGCCGCAGGTCAACACTGCCCTGAAGTCGGCCTTCGACATCAAGTTCGTGTTCAACAAGTGGACGCTGGGCGAGGAGTTCTGCAAGAGCGCGCTCGGCTTCACCGACGAGCAGCTTGCCGACGCGTCGTTCGAGGTGCTGCCGGCGCTGGGCTTCTCCAAGAAGGACATCGAGGCCGCCAACATCCATGTCTGCGGGGCGATGACGCTGGAAGGCGCGCCGCACCTGAAGAAGGAGCATTATCCGGTATTCGATTGCGCCAGCCCGTGCGGGCGCATCGGCAAGCGTTCGCTTTCCGTCGAGAGCCACATCCGCATGATGGCGGCGGCGCAGCCCTTCATTTCCGGCGCGATCTCCAAGACGATCAACATGCCGAACGACGCCACGGTCGAGGATTGCATGAATGCCTACATGCTTTCCTGGAAGCTCGCGCTGAAGGCCAATGCGCTCTACCGCGACGGCTCCAAGCTCTCGCAGCCGCTCAACGCCTCGCTGGTCGAGGACGACGAGGACGACGAGGGCATTGACGAAATCATCGAGGCGCCGATGACGCAGCGCGCCGCGCTGATCACCGAGCGGATCGTCGAGCGCGTGGTGGAACGCGTCGTTCGCGAGCAGGAAAAGCTGCCGGGCCGCCGCAAGGGCTATACCCAGAAGGCGAAGATCGGCGGGCACACCATCTTCCTGCGCACCGGCGAATATGACGACGGGCGGCTTGGCGAGATCTTCCTCGACATGAACAAGGAAGGCTCCTCGCTGCGCGCCTTCATCAACAACTTCGCCATCTCCGTCTCGCTCGGCCTGCAATATGGCGTGCCGCTGGAGGAGTATGTCGAGGCCTTCACCTTCACCAAGTTCGAGCCGGCCGGCATGGTGACCGGCAACGACGCGATCAAGAACGCCACGTCGATCCTCGACTACGTGTTCCGCGAACTTGCCGTCTCCTATCTCGGCCGTCACGACCTGGCGCATGTCGACCAGTCGGATTTCTCCAACACCGCGCTTGGCCGCAATGTGGAGGAAGGCAAGTCCGAGCCCTATTCCAAGGGGCTGACGCGCGGCCACAAGCTCTCCGTGGTCAAGGCCGGCACGGCCGACCCGAAGGGCCAGGCGGGTTCGGCGCCGGGCAATGTGCGCCCGATCGCGACCGGCATCCGCACCAGCTCGCCCGTCGCCGCGATCGCGGTGATGGAGACTTCCGAGCCATCGGCTTTCCGCCGCGACTACACGCCGGAAAACGAGCCGACGGTGGAGCGCGAAGTCACCGTGACCGTGGAGACCATCGAGGTGCCCGCATCGGAAGCGCGCGGCGAAACCGAAGCCCGGACCGAGTCCAGGGGCAACCCGCTCTCGACCACCGCCGAGCGGCGCGAACAGGCGAAGATGCGCGGCTACACGGGCAATTCCTGCACCGAGTGCGGCAACTTCACCATGGTGCGCAACGGCACTTGCGAAAAATGCGAGACGTGCGGCGCGACCAGCGGGTGCAGCTGAGGGTACTGTATCAATGAATGAGGAACCCCGCCCAGAGGCGGGGTTTTTTTATGTTACATCATCGCATTGGGCGCCACCTCCCGCCGTCATCCTCGGGCTTGTCCATGCGGCGCCACCTCCCGCGCCATTTGCGTGGATCGCACTCGGTCTGCATGGACCGGGGTGACGGAGCCTCGGGCGGTGCTCCCTGCCATCGGCACTCTCGTCGCCGCAGCAACGGCTCTGCCTTTGAGGCTCGCCGGCTCGCACCTTGCGATGAGGGCTGACCAAGCGGTCCTGCCAACTGCATCTTCTGAGGATGACGGCCGTTGTCATTGGCACCGTCTCACCCCACGCACGGCGTCATCCCGGTTGCCATGCAAACCGGGATCCAATGCCCCTCTCCGCGCAACGGAGGGTGAGGTGGACAGCCGGCGCGTCCTTCCCTCTCCATCAACGTGGATTGGACCCCGGTTTGCATGGCAACCGGGGTGACGGAGCGTGTGGGGCGGCGCTCCCCAGCCATGGGCACTCTGCCTCCGCCAGCAACCGCTCTCCTTCGAGGCTCGCTGCGCTCGCACCTGGCGATGAGGGCTGACGCGAACGTCACTGTCCTTGCTGCGTTTCATGAGTGGCACCGTCTCACCCCACGCACGGCGTCATCCCGGTTGCCATGCAAACCGGGATCCAATGCCCCTCTCCGCGCAACGGAGGGTGAGGTGGACAACCGGCGCGCCTCCCCTCAAGGGGAGGCTTCCCTCTCCATCAACGTGGATTCGGACCCCGGTTTGCATGGCAACCGGGGTGACGCTCGAGCGATTGGGGATGGCGCTCCCCAGCCATCGGCCCTCGTCCTTCGAGGCTGAAGCCAAGTTGAACCCAACAAAATCTATCCCCATCCCCCGCACCCTCCCTTACCCTCTCCTCACCAATTCCCGCGCGGACGACGGTAGGCCGCCGAAGCATATCGTGGGAAATTGGCTGCGGAGCGGCTGGAAGCGGGTGTCGGACCCGGGAAAGGCCTGCCGGACGAGATAAGTAGGCTATCCCAAACGGCAAAGCTTCCGCGCTGGCCGGGCCGAAACGGCGAGAGCCAACAAGGCGTCCATGATCTCCGAAGCGGGGCATCCGGTGGATGCCACACAAAACTACAACAGAGGCACCCATTGGATGCCCCGCAGTCCGTTCACGACGGACAGGTTCTTTGACAAGCCACGGGCGATGAGCCGCGTGAACGATGAGGCGCGCTTGAAGCAAACAAAAAACCCCGCCATTCGGCAGGGTTCTTGTCATGCCCCTTTGGACACATTCACCGGTCCTCGGCTTGCGGGCACAGGGGCGTTGAAACCCGCAAGCCTCGGACCGGCGCTTGTCCCGGGCGAATCAGGGGTGTTGGATGCCCGGGACAAAGGTGGGAGGCGCACCGCAAGCGAGAGGCGCGCCGGGTCGGCTCAGTCGCAGACCTGCACCTTCTGGTACATCTTCTGGCCCTTGTAGTTGTAGCCGACGAATTCCTTCTGCATCCAGCAATGCTGGACGGGCTCATAGACCACGCCGTAGGCTGGCGCCGCGTAAACGGGAGCGGCGTAGACCGGGCTCGTCAGCGCCGTGCCGATGATGGCTCCGGCGACCAGGCCGCCGACGAACGCGCCGCCATTGTTTGCATGCGCTTGTGCCGGCGCGCCGAGCGAAGCGGCTGCGGTGATGGCGATCGCCGCGGTGAATGCCATTGCCGATGTGCGGATCGTGGTCATTTCGTTCTTCCTTCCCCGAGTTCGACCGGTCCTCCCGGCCAATGTCGGCTGGCGTGTCGCCCTTGCCGATGAGCTGAAAATAGCCCGCGCAATCGCCCGGCGATGTGCATTCGATCACAAGCGGAGCGGGATCGCGCAGGCGACCGGGACGGCCGTCGCAGCCAGGTGCGCAAGCCCGGGCGTCAGGTTTTTGTGCGATTTCCCCCGATTTTCCCGGTTGGGTGTCGAGCAAATGTCATTTTCCGGTTGCGTGTAGCGCCGAACTCACCGCAGCCTTCAGCCAGTTCGACACAAGAATTGCTGTCGGGCGGTGGAGGCAGGCGGAACTCCCAGCACAAACCGGGCCGCAGTTGATCTCTGCACTGTGTAGCAGACGCGTACATCCTGCAGACCTTTCCAAGGATATTCGAATGGCAAAAGCAACGACGACCAAAGCTCCGGCAAAGGCAGCGGCTAAACCCGCAGCCAAGGCGGCAGCAAAGCCGGCGGCCAAGGCAGCAGCGAAACCGGCAGCCAAGGCAGCAGCAAAGCCTGCAGCGAAAGCCGCAGCCAAGCCCGCGGCCAAGACAGCAGCAAAACCCGCAGAGCTGCGGCCAAGCCCGCTGCCAAGGCAGCAGCCAAGCCGGCTGCAAAGCCGACGACCAAGGCCGCCGCAGCAAAGCCTGCAGCAGTCAAGGCACCTGCGAAGGCAGCGGCAGCCAAGGCTCCGGCAGCCAAGACCACGGCAAAGGCAGCCGCAAAGCCGGCAGCCAAGAAGAAGTAATGGGCCGAGCCGGCGCACAGCCGGCCGGTTCCCGTTTTCCTTCAGGCGCGTTCGAAGGCCAACCGCAAGGCGGTCAGGCTTCAGCCTGTCGGCGCTTCGATCAGCTTTTGCGTCGGCTGGACGCGTTCACTGGCTTGACCTGCCGATCACTCGCCGCCCGCCTTGTGCTTTGCGCTGGCCGGGTGGTTTTCGCGCATCGGCGCGCAAGCGCCGCCTTGAAAGCATCCTGCGCCCAGACCCGCAATTCGTCCGGATCGTCGAACAACCGCTCGGGCGCGTACCAGTAGCCCATGCTCATCTTCTTGCCGCTGCGGCCCGGATATTCCCACTGCGTCGATCCCTCGGCCAGGAATAGCGGGATGGTCTCCTCGTCGGCCTTGAGCGCGATGCGACCGTCATCGAGGCTTAGCGCGAACATGACGCCCTCGCGAAACATCCCTGCCCCGCCGAACATGCGCCGCACAGCGACGCCCGGCATGACGTCGAACAGCTCCTGCAAATAGGCGGCGAATTCCCTGCTAAGTGCCATGCGCGCTTCCCCCGAATTACGTACAAAATGCCTGTTCACACTTTGTTCTGTAAATTGCGCGCTGTCAACCGGTCGCCAACAGCAATGCCTGCCGTGCTCGACGCGGGGTTGATCAGGCAGCCGGGCCGGAGCGGTGCTGCAGCATCTCGGGCGACATCTGCGCGGGAGCGAGTTCCACGCTTTCGCCGCAGCCGCAGGCCGATTTCTGGTTGGGATTCTTGAAGACGAAGCCCGTGCGCAGCTTCGTGACTTCGTAGTCGAGCTCGGTGCCGAGCAGGAAGAGCACGGCGGCGGGCGAGACAAACACGGTGCCGCCGGCGGTCTCGATCCGGTCCTCGCCGGGCTTCGGTTCGCTCGCCAGTTCCACGGTGTACTCCATGCCGGCGCAGCCGCCATTCTTGACGCCGAGCCGGATGCCGGCGGCATCGGGGCTGCGGGACAGGATTTCCGAGACGCGATCGGCGGCGGCGGGCGTGACGGTCATGATTTCAAACTTGGCCATGTCTCTCTTCCGTTCAGGCCCGGTTCAAGGCCGGGCAGACGCTCTTATTTGGGCCTCTTCGCCCGCAATGGCAAGCATCAAGCGATGCCCCAAAGCCCGGGCGTCGCCAGTTCCACCAGATGTCCGTCGGGATCGCGGAAATAGAGGCTGGTCGAGTTGTCCTTGCGCCAGTGCACGGTCGATTCGAGCGCGATGCCGTGGCGGCAAGATGCTGCTCCCAGGCGGTTTCGTGCCGCGGCTTCTATCGAGAAGGCGAAATGCGCGGGCCCTGAGCCGTCATGCGGCGGTATATCGCCGCCGGGCGTGTGGACCGGCTGCAACGTGCCGCCGGCCTTGAACAGCAGCAGCATCGCATCGCCCAGGCGGTATCCAGTAATGCGCTCCTCGCTGAACTGCGGAGTGATGCCCATCACGGTCTCGTAGAAATCGCGCGCCCGCTGCATGTCGGCTACATAGAGGCAGGTCTCGAGGATGCGCCGCAGTCGAGGCGGCTTGCCCGCGCCGGACATGGCCTAGTACCAGCCCACCGCGACCTGCGCCTCTTCCGACATGCGGTTGTGGCTCCACGGCGGATCGAAGGTCATGGTCACCTCGACGTCCGACACGCCTTCGACCGAGCGCGACGGCATTCTGCACCCAGCCGGGCATTTCGCCGGCGACCGGGCAGCCGGGCGCGGTCAGCGTCATGTCGATCTTGACCGTGCGGTCGTCCTCGATGTCGATCCGGTAGATCAGGCCGAGTTCGTAGATGTCGGCCGGGATTTCCGGGTCGTAGACCGTCTTCAGCGCCGCGATGATGTCGTCGGTCAGCCGCGCCAGTTCCTCGGGCGGAATGGCCGAGACGGTATTGGCGTCACCGCCGGCGTGTTCGGTCCGGCTTCTTCGGCAGTCTCGAGAGCGCTGGCGGCTTCCATCGGTTCTTCTCCTGCGCGTCAGGCAAAGAACTTGCGCGCCTTTTCCAGCGCCTCGGCCAGCACATCGACTTCGGCGCGGGTGTTGTACATGGCAAACGATGCCCTGCATGTCGAGGTCACGCCGAAGCGCTTCAACAGCGGCTGGGCGCAATGGGTGCCGGCGCGCACCGCAACCCCTGCCCGGTCGATCACCATCGACACGTCATGGGCGTGGATGCCGCGCGAGCTCGAACGAGACGATCGCGCCCTTGCCCGGCGCAGTGCCGAAGATGCGCAGCGAGTTGATGCGCGACAGCCGCTCGTGCGCATAGGTGTTGAGGTCGTCCTCGTGCGCGGCGATGCGCCTCGCGCCCGATCGCGGTTCATGTAGTCGATGCGCGGCACCCAGCGCCGATCGCCTGGACGATCGGCGGCGTGCCGGCCTCGAAGCGGTGCGGCGGCTCGTTATAGGTGACGTTGTCCTCGTAGACATCGACGATCATCTCGCCGCCGCCCTGGAACGGCCGCATGGTCTTGAGAAGATCGTAGCGCGCCTAGAGCACGCCGATGCCGGTGGGGCCGTAGAGCTTGTGGCCGGTGAAGACGTAGAAATCGACGCCGAGATCCTGCACGTCGACCGGCATGTGCACCGCGCCCTGGCTGCCGTCGGCGCGACCGGAATGCCGCGCGCATGGGCGATGCGCGCCGATCTCCTTGAGCGGCACGACGGTGCCGAGCACGTTCGACATGTGCGTGATGGCGACCAGCCTGGTGCGCGCGCGTCAGGCCGCTTCGCAGCTTGCCGATGTCGAGCGAGCCGTCATCGTCGACCGGCACCCAGACGAGCTTCACGCCCTGCGCTCGCGCAGGAAATGCCAGGGCACGATGTTGGAATGGTGCTCCATCATCGACAGCACGATCTCGTCGCCCTCGCCGCAGATTGGGCATGCCCAGCCATAGGCGACGATGTTGATCGCCTCCGTCGCGCCCTTGGTGAAGATCGATCTCTTCGACGCGCGGCGCATTGAGGAAACGCGCGCACGGTCTCGCGCGCCTTCTCATAGGCATCGGTCGCGGCGTTGGACAGGAAATGCAGGCCGCGATGCACGTTGGCGTATTCGTTCTCCATGCGTGCTGGACCATGGCGTCGATCACGGCCTGCGGCTTCTGCGCCGAGGCGCCGTTGTCGAGATAGACCAGCGGCTTGCCATAGACCTCCCGCGACAGGATCGGGAAATCGCGGCGGATGGCTCGACGTCGTAGGCAGCGGCGCATGTGATTCACCCATGTGCGCAGCAGCCAATCGTCGATGCGGGCCTCGAGCGCCTCGCGCATCGTCTCGTCTTCCAGTTCGTCGATCACCTCCTCGACGAAGGCCTTCACCAGCATGGCGCGCGCCTGCCTTCCCGGAATGCCGCGCGCCATCAGGTAGAACAGATGGTCGTCGACGATCTCGGTGACGGTCGCGCCATGGCCGCAGGCGACGTCGTCGGCGAAGATCTCCAGCTCCGGCTTGGCGGAGAACTCCGCCGTCGTCGGACAGCAGCAGCGTGTTGCAGGCCATCTTGGCGTCGGTCTTCTGCGCGATCTGGTGCGACCTTGATCTGGCCCTGGAAGACGCCGCGCCCCTCGCCCGTCGCCACGTTGCGGAACAGTTCCTGCGCGCCGACGCCCGGCGCTTCATGGATCGAGCACCATGGTGACGTCGGTATGGGTGTTGCCGCCGAGCAGGTTGACGCCGCGAATGGCGATCGTGCGAATTCTCGCCCTTGGCAAGGATGTTGATCTCGCGGCGCACCAGCTTGCCGCCGGCATTCATCACGAGGATGGTCAGCTTTGCGTCCGCGCCGAGCTCGACGTTGAGCTGCGCCAGGTGGATGGCGGCATCGCCCTGCTCCTGCACGATCAGCCAGAGTGACCTCGGCGCCGTCGGCGACTTCGAGCGACGTGACGGTGTTCGAATGCGAGGCCAGCGCCATGCCTCGCCGACATGGCGCTCGAGCATCACGGCCTTCGCGCCCTTGCCGACCGCGACGGCATGGCGCAGCGCGACGCTGCGCGCGGCGGTGATGGTGTGGATGAGTTCGAGCGGCACCGGCATTGGCGCCCGCTTCGACGACTTCACCGCGACGCCGTGCTGAGGCGAGCAGCGTGTTGAGAATGCCGATGGTGTCGGCATCGCCGCGGATAGCCGCGCGGATACGAGCGCCTCGCCGATGCTGATGCCTTCGGGCAGCGATGTGCGGATCGAACCGCGCGCCATCGACGAATGCGATTCGGGCCGCCGGGATGATCTCGCCAGCTTCAGAAAGTGATTCAACGTCGTTGCGAAGCCTGATTCGCGCAAGCGGCGGGAAGGCCTTGATCGCGTGCGCAGATCGGTGTAGTGCCACGCCTCGACGCGCCGCGTCGGCAGGCCGCGCTTCGCGCAGCGCGGCATAGGCTTCGTGCTTGGCCGTCGCCAGCCGGCAGGCAGCTCGGAGGCTTCGAGCAACGCCTCCTCGGCCTGCGGTCAGTTTTCAAGCGCGCTTCAACATTGCCATCTCCGCTCACGCCGCCTCGCCGATGACGTCGGCATAGCCATTCGCTTCGAGATCCTGCGCCAGCTCCTGTCCGCCCGACTTGATGATCTGGCCCTTGTAGAGGACGTGCACGCTGTCCGGCACGATGTGCTCGAGCAGGCGCTGGTAATGGGTGATGACGACGATGGCGCGGTCGCGGCGAGCGCAGCGCGTTGACGCCGTCGGAGACGATCTTCAGCGCGTCGATGTCGAGGCCGGAATCGGTCTCGTCGAGGACGCACAGCTTCGGCTCCAGCAGCGCCATCTGCAGGATCTCGGCGCGCTTCTTCTCGCCGCCGGAGAAGCCGACATTGAGCGGGCGCTTGAGCATGTCCATGGAAATGCCGAG
>CAVONR010000010.1:0-70642 GCA_963697325.1 uncultured Alphaproteobacteria bacterium
TGCCGATGTCGAGCGAGCCGTCATCCTCGACCGGCACCCAGACGAGCTTCACGCCCATGCGCTCGCGCAGGAAATGCCACGGCACGATGTTGGAATGGTGCTCCATCTGCGTGAGCACGATTTCGTCGCCCTCGCTGCAGGTTCGCCATCGCCCAGCCATAGGCGACGATGTTGATCGCCTGCGTCGCGCCCTTGGTGAAGATCACCTCGTCGACGCGCGGCGCGTTCAGGAAATCGCGCACGATTTCGCGCGCCTTCTCATAGGCATCGGTCGCCGCGTTGGAAAGGAAATGCAGCCCGCGATGGACGTTGGCGTATTCGTTCTCCATGGTGTGGACCATCGCGTCGATCACGGCACTGCGGCTTTTGCGCCGACGCGCCATTGTCGAGATAGACGAGCGGCTTGCCATGCACCAGCGCGCGACAGGATCGGGAAATCCGCGCGGACGGCATTCAACGTCGTAGGCGCGGCCGCATGTATTCAGCCATGGCGCTCCAGCCAGTTCGTCGATGCGGGCGTCGAGCGCCTCGCGCATCGTCTCGTCTTCCAGTTCGTCGAACACTTCCTCGACGAAGGCCTGCACCAGCATGGCGCGGGCCTGTCTTCGGCGGAATGCCGCGCGCACGTCAGGTAGAACAGATGGTCGTCGAGGATGTCGGTGACGGTCGCGCCATGGCCGCAGGCGACGTCGTCGGCGAAGATCTCGAGCTCCGGCTTGGCCGAGAACTCCGCCGTGTCGGACAGCAGCAGCGTGTTGCAGGCCATCTTCGCGTCGGTCTTCTGCGCGATCGGCGCGACCTTGATCTGGCCCTGGAAGACGCCCCTGCCCTCGCCCGTCGCGACGTTGCGGAAGAGTTCCTGCGCGCGACGCCCGGCGCCTCATGGACCGAGCGCAGTGGTCACGTCGATATGCGGCGTTGCCGCCGATCAGGTTGACGCCGCGAATGGCGATGCTGCGAGCCCTCGCCCTTGGCGAGGATGTTGATCTCGCGGCGCACCAGCTTGCCGCCGGCATTGATCACGAGGATCGTCAGCTTGCGCATCGGCGCCGAGCGCTGACGTTGAGCTGCGCCAGGTGGATGGCGGCCTCGCCCTCCTCCTGCACGATCACCCAGGTGACCTCGGCGTCGTCGCCGACTTCGAGTGCGGTCACGGTGTTCGAATGCGAGGCCACGCCCAGCCGCGCCGACATGCCGCTCCAGCAGCACGGCCTTCGCGCCCTTGCCGACCGCGACGGAATGGCGCAGCGCGACGCTGCGCGCGGCCGGTGATCGGAGTGCACGAGTTCGACGGCGCCCGCATTGGCGCCCCTTCGACGACTTGCACCGCGACGCCGTGCGAGCCGAGCAGCGCGTTGAGAATGCCGATCGTGTCGGCATCGCCGCGGAAGCCGCCGCGGCGCGAGCTCTTCCGCCAAGGCTGACGCCTGCCGGCAGCGATGGCGGGATCGAGCCGCCCGCCATCGACGAAGGCGATTCGGCGCCGCCGGGACGATCGCCGCCAGCGTCAGAAAGTGATTCAACTGCCTTGCGAAGCTGATTCCGCAAGCGGCGGGAAGGCCTTGATCGCGTTGCGCAAATCGGTGTAGTGCCACGCCTCGACGCGCCGCGTCGGCAGGCCGCGTTCGCGCAGCAGCGGCATAGGCTTCGTGCTTGGCCTCGCCAGCCGGCAGCAGCTCGGAGGCCTCGAGGATGCGCCTCCTCGACCTGCGGTCAGTTTTTCAACGCGCTTCAGCATTGCCATCTCCGCTTCAGGCCGCATCCGCGATGATGTCGGCATAGCCATGCGCTTCCAGATGCTGCGCCAGTTCCGGTCCGCCGGACTGGATGATGCGGCCCTTGTAGAGGACGTGCACGCTGTCGGGCACGATGTGGTCGAGCAGGCGCTGGTAGTGGGTGATGACGATGAAGGAGCGGTCGCCGCCGCGCAGCGCGTTGACGCCGTCCGAGACGATCTTCAGCGCGTCGATGTCGAGGCCGGAATCGGTCTCGTCGAGGATGCACAGCTTCGGCTCCAGCAGCGCCATCTGCAGGATTTCGGCGCGCTTCTTCTCGCCGCCGGAAAAGCCGACATTGAGCGGGCGCTTCAGCATGTCCATGGAGATGCCGAGCCTGCCGGCGGCTTCCTTCACCCTGCGGATGAAGTCGGGCGTCGAGAATTCGTCCTCGCCGCGCGCCTTGCGCTGCGAGTTCATCGCCACCTTGAGGAAGTTCATCGTGGCGACGCCGGGGATTTCCACCGGATACTGGAAGGCCAGGAACACGCCCGCCGCGGCGCGCTCGTCGGGCTCCATCTCCAGGATGTCGACGCCGTTGAACAGCATTTCGCCCTCGGTCACCTCGTAGCCGTCGCGGCCGGAAAGGACGTAGGAAAGCGTCGACTTGCCCGAGCCGTTCGGACCCATGATCGCGGCGACCTCGCCGGACTTCACGGTCAGGTTCAGGCCGCGGATGATTTCCGTGCCTTCTTCCTCGATGCGGACGTGGAGGTTTTTGATTTCAAGCATGTCTGTTGTCCTGAATTATTCATGCGTTCGCAAGCGCGCCGCTCTTGGCGAAGACTACCCGACCTTGCCCTTTGCCTTGCCGGCCTGGGCGAGTTTCAGCTTCACGGTGGCGAGTTGCCGGTTGAGCGTCACCAGCCGGGCGCTGTCGCCCGAGGGCGCGGGACGGCCGGCACCTTCGGCGCGCCCCTGGGCGAGAGCTCGGCAATCTCGTCGTTGAGCCGCTTCATTTCGGCTTCGAGCGCCGCGATGTCTTTCGATGCGGGCATCAGCCGACGCTCCCTTCGAGTGAAATGCCGATCAGCTTCTGCGCCTCGACGGCGAATTCCATCGGCAGTTCCTGGATGACTTCCTTGACGAAGCCGTTGACGATCAGCGCGATCGCCTCCTCCTCCGGAATGCCGCGCTGCATGGCAGTAGAACATCTGGTCGTCGGAGATCTTCGAGGTCGTCGCCTCGTGCTCGAACTGCGCGGTGGAGTTCTTCGCCTCGATATAGGGCACCGTGTGCGCGCCGCACTGGTCGCCGATCAGCAGCGAGTCGCATTGGTGAAGTTGCGCGCGTTCGTCGCCTTGCGGTGGGCCGAGACCTGGCCGCGATAGGTGTTGTTGGAGCGGCCGGCCGAGATGCCCTTGGAGATGATGCGGCTCGACGTGTTCTTGCCGAGATGGATCATCTTGGTGCCGCTGTCGACCTGCTGCTCGCCGTTCGACACGGCGATCGAATAGAACTCGCCGCGCGAATCGTCGCCGCGCAGGATGCAGGACGGATATTTCCAGGTGATCGCCGAGCCGGTCTCGACCTGCGTCCACGAAATCTTGGAGCGGTCGCCGCGGCAGTCGCCGCGCTTGGTGACGAAGTTGTAGATGCCGCCCTTGCCTTGCGCGTCGCCCGGATACCAGTTCTGCACGGTCGAATACTTGATCTCGGCGTCGTCCAGCGCGATCAGCTCGACCACGGCGGCGTGGAGCTGGTTCTCGTCGCGCTGCGGCGCGGTGCAGCCTTCGAGATAGGAGACATAGGCGCCCTTCTCGGCAATGATCAGCGTGCGCTCGAACTGGCCGGTGTTCTTCTCGTTGATGCGGAAATAGGTCGACAGCTCCATCGGGCAGCGCACGCCCTGGCGGCACGTAGACGAACGAGCCGTCGGTGAAGACGGCGCAGTTGAGCGTCGCGTAGTAATTGTCGCGTGACGGGCACCACGGTGCCGAGATATTTCTGCACCAGTTCGGGATGCTCGCGGATCGCTTCCGACATCGAGCAGAAGATGACGCCGACCTTGGCGAGTTCCTTCTTGAAGGTCGTGACGACCGAGACGCTGTCGAACACGGCATCGACCGCGACGCGGCCGGTCTTGTAGACATTGTCGGCGCCGTTCGGCTCGCCCTCGGCGTCGATCGGCGATGGCTCGAGCGGCCTGCGCACGCCCGCGAGGATTTCCTGCTCCTTCAGCGGAATGCCGAGCTTGGCGTAGGTCTTCAGGAGTTCGGGATCGACCTCGTCGAGCGACTTCGGCCCGTCGCCGAAATTCTTCGGCGCGGAGTAGTAGTAGATGTCCTGGAAGTCGATCTTCGGATAATTGACGCGCGCCCATGTCGGCTCGTCCATCGTCAGCCAGCGGGCGATAGGCGCCGAGCCGCCATTCCAGCATCCATTGCGGCTCGTCCTTGCTTGGCCGAAATGTAGCGGATGGTGTCCTCGGACAGCCCCTTGGGCGCCTTGTCGGATTCGATGTCGCTGGTGAAGCCGTATTTGTACTTGTCGACGTCGAGCAGACGTACGGCATCGATCGTTTCCTGCACTGCAGGCATTGTCTTTCTCCACTTCCTGCGGGTTCAAGGCCCGCCGATTGGCTATGACAGCGAAGGCTCACCGGTCAGGCGGCGCTTTT
This sequence comes from uncultured Alphaproteobacteria bacterium, assembly GCA_963697325.1. Classification (GTDB taxonomy): domain Bacteria; phylum Pseudomonadota; class Alphaproteobacteria; order Rhizobiales; family Rhizobiaceae; genus BOKV01. The sequence goes on from CAVONR010000010.1 coordinate 4,396, forward strand.
GGCCATCCGTCCTGCCATGTCCTTCCACGCGGCCAGGAACCGCGCAACTTCACTCATGGTGCTACTTGGTCCAAGGCTTGTACGCAAGGCACAGGCCGCAAGATCATCTTGCACCGACATTGCTTCCAGCACGTGCGACTTCTTCACCTTGCCGGAAGAGCAGGCCGAGCCGGAAGAAGCGGCAATTCCCGCCAGATCCAGCGAGATCAGCGCCGTCTCGGCCCTGATGCCCGGAACCGCGAAGCACGCCGTGTTGGCGAGGCGCGCCTGCCCTGCTCCGAACACGACAGGAGCCGCCAGCCTGCATTCACCAGATATAGTGCGCAAACCGCTTTCCAACAGGTCGCGAAGCCGCGCGATTTCGTCCCATTGTTGCATTTGCGGCAGATTTTCCACCGCTGCGCCGAAGCCGGCGATCGCCGCGACATTTTCAGTGCCGGCGCGGTGGTAGTTTTCCTGCCCGCCGCCCCGGATCAGCGGCATCGGCGCACAGCCCCGCATTGCCCAGCAGCAGCGCGCCCGCGCCCTTCGGACCGCCGGCCTTGTGCGCCGAGAGGATGACGAAGTCCGCGCCCAGCGCCGCCGGCGAAATGTCGAGACGGCCAAGCCCCTGCACGGCATCGACCAGCAGATAGCCGCCATGGCGATGCACGATCTCGGCTTGCCTGCGCCACGGGCTGGATGACGCCGGTCTCGTTGTTGGCGAGCATGAGCGCGACCATTGGCGGACCTTGCGCGGCGTCGTGCCGGGCAAGCAATTCCTCCAGCGCGTCGAGATCGACAACACCGGCCTGCGTGACCGGGATCGCTGTGCATCGCGTCGAAACGCCCGCCCGACAGCACGCAAGGGTGCTCGATGGCGCTGACATAAAGCCGTGAGCAGCGTACCTCGCCGGTTCCGCTCTTGAGGCGCGGCGACAGCGCGTGCATGGCCGCCTCGCTGGCGCCGGAGGTGAAGATCACCTGCTTGGGCGCAATGCCGGCATGGGCGGCCAGCGCGCCGCGCGCATGCTCGATGCGCTTGCGCAATTCGCGCCCCTCGCGATGCACGGAAGATGCGTTGCCGGTCAGCTCCAGCGTTTCCACCATGGCGGCGCGCGCAGCCGGGTGCAGCGGGGCACTGGCATTGTAGTCGAAATAGATTCGCTGCGTCGCATTCATGGCGTTTCTCGCGCTGCTCCGGGTTAATTTCAGGCGGTGGCCACCCGATGGCGCAATTTTCTTGAATTTAGCAGGACCGATTGTCTATCTAGGCGCAAGCAAGCGCCCGGACCACCATGCATCCCGGCCCGAATGTTCACGGTTTCAGTTTTGAAGCATTCTAAACTGGATTGCAAGATTTCAAGTCCGGCGCGTTGACCGGCAGCCGCCAGCCGGCCGGCAAAAGGAGTTTCTCATGCCCGAAGTGATTTTCAACGGACCAGCCGGAAGGCTTGAAGGACGCTACCAGCCGTCGAAGGACCGCAATGCGCCCATCGCCATGGTGCTGCATCCCCATCCGCACCCCAAGTTCGGGGGCACGATGAACAACAAGATCGTCTACGACCTGTTCTACATGTTCGTGGAGCGCGGCTTCACCACGCTGCGGTTCAATTTCCGCGGCGTCGGGCGCAGCCAGGGCGAATTCGACCACGGCATGGGCGAGCTTTCGGACGCCGCCGCGGCGCTGGACTGGGTGCAGACGCTGCATCCCGATGCGCGCGGCTGCTGGGTCGCCGGCTTCTCGTTCGGCGCATGGATCGGCATGCAATTGCTGATGCGCCGCCCGGAAATCGAAGGCTTCATCTCCATCGCGCCGCAGCCCAACATCTACGACTTCTCGTTCCTGGCGCCCTGCCCCTCGTCGGGCCTCATCATCAACGGCGATGCGGACCGCGTCGCTCCTGCCAATGACGTCAAGGGTCTCGTCGACAAGCTGAAGGCGCAGAAGGGCATCGTGATCACGCACCAGGTGGTGCCGGGTGCGAACCACTTCTTCACCGAAAGCCATGACGAATTGCTCGAAGAGTGCGGCACCTATCTCGACAAGCGCCTCGGCAAGATCCTGGGTGGGCAGGAAGAGACGATGCTGCTGCGCTGATCGCGGCAGATCCTTTCAGGCGATATCGCGGTGCTGAACCGGCAGAGCCAACTTGCCGCCGGTTGCCGATCTGGCGATGCCGGTCGTGCCCGGCCAGGTGATCTTCAGGCCGCGCAGCGAGCGCACCGCCAGATAGGCCCAAGCCTCCGCTTCCATGGTGTCGCCGTCGAAGCCGGCTTCTTCCGCCGACAGCAACTGGATGGCGTCGTCGCCATCGGGCTGCAGCGCGGCGAGCAGGCTCGCGAGTTCGCCCATGATCGCCTTGTTCTTGCGCCCGCCGCCGCAAATGATCACGACCTTTGGCGGCTGCGGCAGGTGGTCGAAGGCCTTCACAATGGTGGCCGCCGTGACGTGCGCCAGCGTCATCGCGCCGTCCTCCAGCGTCGCGGCGCCTTCGCCGGCAGGCAGAAAATCGTTGCGGTCCAATGACTTGGGTGCGGGTTTCTCAAGGTAAGATTCCGCGAGGTAAGCCTCCACAAGAGAATGCAACGACGTTCGCCCTCGCTGGCGATCGCGCCGCCCTGGTCGAAGGGGATGCCGCCCTTCTTCGCGCGACCCACTGGTCGATCAGCGCATTGCCCGGCCCGGTGTCGAAGGCGATCATGTCGCCCTCTCGCGAAATCCAGCTGATATTCGCGATGCCGCCGATATTGACGAAGGCGACCGGCCACAGCCCTTGCAGCGGGCAGCGGCAGGTTGTTGGCAAGCGCGCGGTGATAGACCGGCACCAGCGGCGCGCCCTGCCCGCCCGCCTCCATGTCGGCGGCGCGCAGGTCATGGACGACAGGCAGGCCGGTTTCGTCGCGCCAGCAATTGCGCATCGCCAAGCTGGACGGTCACGCCCTGTCGCGGGCGGTGCAGCACCGTCTGGCCGTGAAAGCCGATGACATCGATGTCGGACAGCCGCAGATGATTCGTCCATCGAGGAAGCGCTTCACCGCCTGCGCATGACGCATGCGTGATCTCGCGTCTCCAGCTCGGCGAGGTCGCCCGGCCTGTCGGTGCGCTTGACGATCGCCTTGGCGGTTTCGAGCGCTGCGGCGAGCCTGCGCCGGAACGCCGCCTCGTAGGGGTAGGAATGCGCCGGGCCCGCGTTCGACCCTGGTCTTGCCGTTGGTCACCAGCATCGCGACGTCGATGCCGTCCATGCAGGTCCCGCTCATCAGGCCGATGGCGCTCCAGCGCTTCTTTTCGTGGTCCTTGCGGGCCATGGGATGATGAATTCCGACCCGAAAGCTGTTAGAGCCAAGCCGCCCGAGTGGCAGCAACGCCGATTGCGGGCGAACCTACACGGAAATCAAGAAAATGTCCGGCTTACAAGTCCGAGTTTCTTAGAGCACGCTTTCCGAGCGCGGCTTCATCCACCAATGCTCCGATTTCGAGGGGCTGGACGCGCTGCGCCGCAGCGGCGAGCGTCATCGGCTATGTCGGCTACGACTGCACCGCGCCATCGCTGCATATCGGCAATTTCCTGATCGATGATGATGCTGCACTGGCTGCAGGAGACCGGCAACAAGCCGATCGCGCTGATGGGCGGCGGCACCACCATGGTCGGCGATCCCTCCGGCAAGGACGAGACGCGGCAAGCTGCTGCACGCGCGAGGAAATCGAGGCCAACAAGGCCAGCATCAAGGGCGTTTTCTCGCAAGGTGCTGAAGTTCGGCGACGGCAGCGCACGACGCGATCATGGTCGACAATGCCGACTGGCTGCTGAAGCTCGGCTATATCGAGATGCTGCGCGACGTCGGCCGGCATTTCTCGGTCAACCGCATGCTGACGATGGATTCGGTGCAGCTGCGCCTCGAGCGCGAGCAGGAGATGAGCTTCATCGAGTTCAACTACATGATCTGCCAGTCCTACGACTTCGTGGAGCTGGCGCGCCGCTACGGCTGCAACCTGCAGATGGGCGGCTCGGACCAGTGGGGCAATATCGTCAACGGCGTCGACCTCGGCCGCCGCATGGGCACGCACCAGCTTTACGCGCTGACGACGCCGCTGCTCACCACCTCGTCCGGCGCCAAGATGGGCAAGACGGCGGCAGGCGCGGTCTGGCTCAATGCCGAAATGCTTCAGCCCGTACGAATTTCTGGCAGTTCTGGCGCAACACCGAGGATGCCGACGTCGGTGCGCTTCCTGAAGCTGTTCACGACATTGCCGATGGACGAGATCGGCAGGCTCGCCGCGCTCGAGCGGCGCGGAGATCAACGAGGCCAAGAAGGTGCTGGCGAACGAGGCGACCGCGATGCTGCACGGGCGGCAGGCGGCGCAGGAGGCGGCAGAGACCGCGCGCAAGACCTTCGAGGAAGGCGGGGCGGCCGAGACGTTGCCGACCGTCAATGTCGCCGCCGGCGAACTCGATGCGGGCATCGGCGTGCTGTCGCTGCTGGTGAAGGCCGGACTTGCCAAGTCGAACGGCGAGGCGCGGCGGCATGTGCAGGGCGGCGCGGTGCGCATCAACGACGCGCCGGTCAGCGATGAAAAGCAGTCCGTGACGAGCGGCGACGCCAATGCCGATGGCAATGTGAAGCTGTCGCTCGGACGCAAGAAGCACATCCTCGTGCGGGCCGGCTGAGCAGCCTAGTTCTGTTCCTTCTGGTATTCGAACACCTTGCGGAAAATGCCGGGCGCGACCATCGACATCGGGATTGATCTCGATGTTCGGATTTCGCGCCGGGCCGCGCAGCCGGTAGGTGATGCCGAACAGGCCTGAATCGCGGCCATTGCCAAGGATTTCGCCAACCAGCGGAATTTGCCCGATCACCCGGCTGATGCCGATGATCGGCAGGAAAGTGCCGGACAAGTCCATGCGGCCTTCCTTGTCATAGACCGAGCCGTCGAATGTGAAGCCGATCTGGGCATTGTTGATGATGCCCTCTTCCACCCGGAAATAGCCATCGCCCTTTTCTATGCGCCCGCGCGCTTCCTGCAGCCGCACGCGGCTTGTGTCGAGATTGCGCAGCTGCTGTGGTGATTTCCGTGTTCTCGCGGCCTTCGGCGGGCCTGGACGGTTCGTTGACAAGCATCTTGATGCGCGGTTCGCCCACGACCGTGAAGTCGGTTGCGCGCACCGGTCCGGTGAATGGCCCATCGCCATTGCGCTCCAGCCGCGCGCGCATCTTGCCGCCCTGCATCTTGCGATAGATATCGACGAAGGCGAGCGAGTCGCCGGCATTCGTGAAGTCGATCTCGAAGGTGGTGCGGCCTTCGCTGGTGGAGGCGAAGACGTTGATGTAGGCGTCGTCGAAGGTGCCGCGAATGCTCAGCTGGTCGAGCCAGCCGCCCTTGGCGCCATAGACCATCTCGACATTGCGCAGCACCTTGCCGTTGTAGCCACCCACCTCTGCGATGTTGGCCGTAACGGTGATCGCCGAGGTGCCCTGCTCGTCGCCGAAGCCCTTTTCGTGGAACAGCCGGTTGAGCAAGGCGCGCGCGTCGTAGCGCAGGCCGGATGCGTCGACCTTGTAGTTGCGGCCCTTGCGCGCCAGCTTCAGCGAGAAGGAATCGTCCTGGTTGAGCGAGATGTTGACGAAGTCGGCGCTCAGCAGTCCGCCCTTGTCCAGGGTCAGCTTGCCGACGGCGGAGAAGCCCTCGCCCTCGATGTAGAAGTCATCGAGATAGGTCACGCCCTTGGCCGATCTCATCGCGAAGGTGGCCTTTGCCGGAATGCCCTTGCCCTTGCTCCAGCCGACCCATGGCAGGTTCAGCGTGGCATCCTTCAGATCGATGGTCTGCTTCTCGCCGCCGTCCTGCATCTGCTTGAGCTCGACCTTGATCAGGCCGGTCAGCACGGGATCGAGCACGAGGCCCATCTTCTTGCGCGCGGCCTCGTCGAGTTGAGCCGAGATCGCCCGCTCGCGCGTCACGTCCGAACCGCCGATGGGCTCGACCATGGCCAGCGTCGTCTTGGTGCCGTCGACAGTCGCCGTGCCGTTGACGCGCACCTGCTGCGGGTCGGCCTGCACCTGCACATTGGCTTCCTTGATCGAGCGCTCGAAGATCTTGCCGGTGCTGGCGGCGTTCTTGAGATCGGCGATGGCGCTCCACTGCACGTCCTCGTAGACGATGCCGCGCTTCAGCGGAAATTGCGCCGCAACATCGACATTGCCGGCGCCGGAGACCATTTCCGGCTTGAGGTTGATGCGCGACAGCACGGTCAGCGGCCGCGATTCCGCTATCGCGGCGAGCAGATTGACAGGACCGGATGTGGATATCCTCACATCGGCGATGTTGGGACGGATGCCGATATCGGCAATGCGGAAGGAGCCGGATTCCACAGGCACCTCGCCCGCTTGCGTGCCGGTCACGCCCGCGGCCAGACGCGCTTCCAGCGTCATCCCCTTCATCAGGAAATCGCCTGCGCCCCTGGTGATCGGGGGCAGTTCGCCAAATGCGGAGATGCGCACATCGGCAAAGCCGGCCTTGAGCTCGAACTGGTCAGGCTCCATGCGCGCGCCCTTGCGCAGGCGCCCGACGACGCCCGGCGGCAGGTCGGCGGTCAGTTCGACGCCGCTGAGCCTCCCGCCCGCGATATTTCGATGTGTCCAGTTGCGGGCAGCCGTGGCCACGAAGAAGGGCCAGAACTGCTTGACCGCGGCAACGTCCAGGCCGTCCCCCTTGAAGGATGCCGAAAGCGCCGGGGTGGGCCCATTGAAGACGAAACTTGCCGAACCGTTCACAGTATCGGCGCCAGCCTTGATCGTAACCTTGCTGAAGTCGAGCCGGCGCTGTTGCGGCATGTAACCGCCTTCCACGTCGAAGGATGCGGTGACGCTGGGCTCGCCCGTGATCGTCGGCTGGCGCACGGCCGGTGCGATCGCCAGATTGAAGGCATAGGGACCGGTTGCCCAGTTACCCTCGACCGGCCAGACCGCTCCGGCAAATTGCGAGCGCAATGCGCCCGCCAGCATGCGCGAATTCTCGATCTGAATGTCGTTTTGTTCCGGCCGCAGACGCAGCGACAGCTTGAGCTCGTGCAGATCGGTGACGGCTTCAAGGCCAAGGCGCAGGGAGGATCCCGACGTCGCCATCACCAGGGTTGATTCCTGCGGCGCGCCGCCCGGTGCGAACGGAATGAGGCCGGAAATGTCGAGCATCGCGTCGGAGCCAACGGGGCCGTCGTCGCCGCCGGGGTCCTGCGCCCATTCGCGAAGGTTGAGGCCGGTCAGCTTGAAATCGAGGTCACGCCCTTCGCCGGAATTGGGAGAGTAGTCCGCGTGCAATTCCATGCTGGATTGCGTCGTCACAATCCGTGCCGACAGCGTCAGTTCCTTCTTTCGCCGGAAGCGCAGGTCGAGCTTCTCAAGCTTCACGGGCCCCCTGTCGAGCCGCGCCAGCGACAGCCCGTCGATGGTCACGTTGCGGAACTGGAACAGGCGGAAACGCTCCGAGCTGAATTCCTCGCGCGCCCTGTCCAGTTGCGCACCGATGCCGCCCAGCACGGAGGCGATATCCGGCTTCTGCAAGGCCCCGAGCGCGAAGGGCACCAGCGCTGCATCAAGCGTCGAATCCACAACGATGACGGCGTCTATCGCAGGCGAGCCCGACAGGATCGAAAGCGGCTTGATGCCGACGATAACCTTGCCGAGGGTCGATACCACCTGCTTGTCGCCGGCCCGGATGACGGAGACCTGCGTGCTTTCGAGGCTGAGCAGTCCGTCCGGATCGAAGCCGAAATAAGTGGGTCCAAGCTCGACGAGGAAATTGGGGCCAAGCAGGCGCTGGATCGAGGATTCGATGCTGCGCGTAAGCACGGAGTTCTCGACGGCGTCGCCGCGCAGCAGGAAATAAAGACCGGTGCCCGACATCGTGACTGCCAGCACGATCACCACCAGGGTTGCGGCAGCTATGCGCGCGGCCTTGCGCCAACGGTTTGGCGCAGGCACAAGCAGACCCGCGCCGTCAACAGCCAGCGCTTTGACCGAGGGCTCAGCCAATGATCCTGCTCCGCAAAGCGCTCCGGTTTCTCGACACTGTAAAGCGACCCCGATTCACACAGAGGTTATCGCACCCTTTGCCCTGCGCTGCCACATCAACGTCACGCCGCAGGGCATGCAATCCGCCGGCTCGACTTCGCCGTATGAGCAGTGTGGACAAGGGGGCTGTGAAAGGATGAATATCGTCAGAGCGACTGATTTCCCGGCGCGGCCTCAGCCACCCAAGAGTGGCAAACCCTTAATTTCAAAACATCAACAAGTTGTCGAAAGGATGGCACATCATGTCTGAACTGGCCGAGGGCTCGCCAGCGCCCGATTTCAACCTGCCCACCGATGGCGGCGGATCTTTCCAGCTTTCAGCCCACAAGGGAAAGCCGGTGGTGCTGTTCTTCTATCCCAAGGACGACACGTCGGGATGCACCGCCGAGGCAGTTGCATTCACCGCCGCGAAGGCTGACTTCGACAAGCTCGGCGTCGCGCTCGTCGGCATGTCGCCAGACCCGGTCAAGAGCCACGACAAGTTCGTGAAGAAGCACTCGCTGGGCGTGCCGCTCGTCTCGGACGAGGACAAGACCGCACTCGAAGCCTATGGCGTGTGGAAGGAGAAAAGCATGTACGGCAAGAAATACATGGGGGTGGAGCGGTCCACGTTCCTGATCGGCAAGGACGGCACGATCGCCAGGGCATGGCGCAAGGTTTCCGTTCCGGGCCATGTCGAGGAAGTGCTGGAAGCGGCAAGGAAACTCTCCTGAACACCGAACATCCGCAAGCGGGCGCCAGGCCGCAATCGCTCCAGACCGGGGCGATTGCGGCGCTTTCCAATGCCGACCTCGACGGCAAGGTCGCGATGACGCTTGCGCTGCGGGAGGCGTGGGCAGCTCGCACGCTGTCGCTGCGCGGCGCCGGACGCGTGACGCTTCCCGTTCGTCCCGGCAGGCCCGAGAAGCCGGAACTCATCCCTCCCGGCAAGATGGCCAAGCGGGGCATCGGCTCGCTCAAGGGCCGCATCGCGCTCATCCATTCGCTATGCCACATCGAGCTCAACGCGATCGACCTCGCGCTCGACATCGTGGCGCGGTTCGCCACCGTACCCGTGCCCCGCTCGTTCTTCGATGGCTGGATGATGGTAGCGGCCGAGGAAGCCAAGCACTTCACGCTGCTGCGCAACCGGCTGAAGGCGCTCGGCGCCGACTATGGCGACTTGCCCGCGCATGACGGATTGTGGGCGGCGGCGCAGGAGACAGACCACGACCTCACCGCACGATTGGCGCTGGTGCCGCTGGTGCTGGAGGCGCGCGGGCTCGACGTCACGCCCTCCCTTTCGGATGCGCTGGAGCGCGGCGGGGACCCGCAGACGGCCGCTATCCTGCGGATCATCTACGAAGACGAGAAAGGCCATGTCGCGGTGGGCGCGAAGTGGTTCCGCTTCCTGTGCCGGCGCGACGGGCTGGAGCCGGCGGCAAGCTTTCAGGCACTTGTGCGAAAGCATTTCCGCTCGCCGCTGAAGCCGCCGTTCAACGACCGGGCACGGTCCGCCAGCGGCCTCACTCCCGGTTTCTACCGGGCCATTTCATCGCTGGGTAACTGAACGAAATGCTGCAGTACGCAGCGTCAGTTTTCAAAGCTTTGTTAACCATGACGGGATTAATCTGGCCCGGTACCATTCGTGGGCTGGGATCATGTCGAACAACCATTTGCGTCAGGCACAAGGCGCCGCGCAGGTGCGCGAGCCAAGGAATTTTGGCAAGCGCAGCGAGAGCGCCTCGATCACCATCACGCGCAACGGCCGGGCGAGCCATTACGCCATCAATCCCACCCTGGCGGCCGCAAGTTTCGCGGTGCTTTGCGTGTTCGCCATCGGCTATTTCAGCGCCACCGCCTATCTCGTTTTGCGCGACGACCTTATCGGCATGACGCAGGCACGCAGCGCACGACTGCTGCATGAGTATGAAGACCGCATCGCAATGCTGCGCGCCAATCTTGACCGCGTCACCAGCAGGCAATTGCTGGACCAGCAGGCAATCGAGGCAAAGGTAGCCGAACTGATGCAGCGCCAGGAATCGTTGGGCGGGCGCTCGTCGCGCATCGGCAAGCTGCTGGACGAAGCGCAAAAGCGCGGCCTTTCGACCGATGCCGCAGCCGGCGCGAACGCAAGCGATCCGGTCACCACCGGCACCGTACCAACCGAGGCAAGACCGGCGCAGCTTGGCAGCCTCGATGGACAGTTGCGCGGCTCGCAGGCGACGATCATGGCCGATGCTTCGGTCATCATTCCCGCCGTGCCGGCGCACGATATCAATGATTATTCGCAGACACGGGATCTTTTCCAGAGCGTGAAGGAGCGGATCGAAACGGTCGATCGCTCGCAGCGCCAGATGGTGGATACACTTCGCCGGAAGGCCTCCGAGCGCACCGATGCCATTACCGCAGTGCTCGGCGGCTTGAAGCTACAGCTGGACACCAAGGCGGAAGCCGTCGGCGGACCTTATGTCCCCCTCGATCCGGGGCTCGATTTCAACGCGCATGTCGACGCGCTGGATGCATCCCTGAAGGTTCTCGACAATGCGCAGGGCATGCTCGACAAGGTGCCGCTGGGCAATCCGGCTCCGGGGTCGGCGCTGTCGAGCCCGTTCGGGGTTCGCACCGATCCGTTCCTGGGACACCAGGCGATGCATACCGGCCTGGACTTCAAGGCCGGGACAGGCACCAACGTGCGCGCAGCCGCCGACGGCAAGGTTATCGATGCAGGGCGCAACGGCGGCTATGGCAACATGGTCGAGATCGACCACGGCAACGGCATCACCACCCGCTACGCACATCTGAGCCGCATCTCGGTCAAGGATGGCGACAAGATCAAGCGCGGCGACAAGCTGGGCGAAGTCGGCAGCACCGGCCGCAGCACCGGCCCGCACCTGCATTACGAGGTGCGCCGCCACGGAGATGCGGTCGACCCCGTGAAATTCATCAAGGCCGGCCGCAAACTTTCCGAACTGCTCTGAACGAGCTACTCGATATCGGCGACCGGGCCGCCCTCTTCGCCGGTCACGTTGTGAGCCAGCGCCGCTTCCATGAACGGGTTGAGATCGCCGCCAAGCACATCGTCCGGCGAAGTGCTTTCGACGCCCGTGCGCAGGTCTTTCACCAACTGGTAGGGCTGCAGCACGTATGAGCGGATCTGGTGGCCCCAGCCGATCTCGGACTTCGATTCATGCTCGGCCTGGATGGATTCCTGCCGCTTCTTCATCTCGAGGTCATAGAGGCGTGCGCGCAGGGCCTTCATCGCATTGGCGCGGTTCTGGTGCTGCGATTTTTCCGACGAGGTTACGACGATACCCGTCGGCATGTGCGTGATGCGCACTGCCGAGTCGGTGGTGTTGACGTGCTGTCCGCCCGCACCGGACGAGCGATAGGTGTCGATGCGGATGTCCTTGTCCTGGATGTCGATGTCGACATTGTCATCGATCACCGGATAGACCCAGACCGAGGAGAAGGAAGTGTGCCGCCGCGCCTGTCCGTCGAACGGCGAAATGCGGACCAGGCGATGCACGCCCGATTCGTTCTTCAGCCAGCCATAGGCATTCTCGCCCTTGACGAGGATGGATGCGGACTTGATCCCCGCTTCTTCGCCGGGGCTCTCGTATTGAACCTCGACCTTGTAGCCGTTCTTCTCGGCCCAGCGCACATACATGCGCAAGAGCATCGAGGCCCAGTCCTGGCTCTCCGTGCCCCCTGCCCCGGCATGGACTTCGAGGAAGCAGTCGCTGGCATCGGCCTCGCCCGAAAGCAGCGCTTCCACCTGGCGGCGCCCCAGTTCCGCGTGAAGGCGCTTGAGCGCGGCTTCCGCATCGCTGACGACGCCGGTATCGCCCTCCTCCTCGCCGAGCTCGATCATTCCGAGCTGGTCGCCAAGCTCGGCCTCGATGTTGCGGATCGCGGTGATGCTCTTTTCGAGGTGCTGGCGCTCGCGCATCAGCTTCTGGGCGAGCGCGGGATCATTCCACAGGCTCGGGTCCTCGGCCTTCTGGTTCAGTTCGAGCAGGCGCCGGTTCGACTTGTCCCAGTCAAAGATGCCTCCTCAGCAGGCTTACGGCCTGCTTGATGTCACTGATGATTTCGTGCGTCTCGGCGCGCATTGCAGCTTTCCGGTTCAAAGAAACGATGTGGGGATGGATGGCTTACATATTGCCGGCGCGGGCAGTTGTAAACCTTGCCCGCGCCGGCAAAAAGATTTCGAGGGTTCAGTAAAGGCCGCCGGTGCCAGACAGTACGGCGCGGTTGGCGTCGGGCGAGACGGTGAGACCGCCGGCCGACATGTCGTCCTCGAAGCCTATGACCGAGTAGACGCTTGGCGGCGCGGTGCCGGGCTTGAATGCCTCCATGATCACGCCGTCCTGCCCCGCTTCCGCCTGCAATCCGGTCTTGCGGTCGATCGGGATCAGCGTCAGCCCGCGCGGCACGCGGAAGTCGACCGGCTTCTTGCCTTCGAGCGCTGCGGTCATGAAGTCGAGGAACACGGGCGCGGCGAGGCCGCCGCCGGTGTTGCCCTTGCCCATGGGCTGCGGGTTGTCGTAGCCGAAGTAGACGCCCGCCACGAGGTCCGGCGTATAGCCGATGAACCAGGCATCCTTCTCGTCGTTGGTCGTGCCGGTCTTGCCGGCGACCGGAACGCCGAGCGTCTTGACGACCGTCGCCGTTCCGTTCTGGACCACGCCTTCCAGCATGGATGTCATCTGGTAGGCGGTCATCGGGTCGAGCACCTGGTCGCGCTCGTCGACAAGTTCCGGCTCGTCCTGATCGGTCCATTTTTGAGAATTGCAGTTCTCGCAGATCCGTTCGTCGTGCCGGAAGATCGTCTTGCCGTACCGGTCCTGTATCCGGTCGATAAAGGACGGCGTGATCTTGCGGCCGCCGTTTGCCAGGATCGCGTAGGCCGACACCATGCGCAGCACGGTTGTCTCGCCCGAGCCCAGCGACATGGACAGCAGCGGCGAGAGGTTGTCATAGATGCCGAAGCGCTTGGAATATTCGGCGACGATCGGCATGCCCATGTCCTTGGCAAGGCGCACCGTCATCAGGTTGCGCGACTTCTCGATGCCGAGGCGCAGCGTGGAAGGACCGGCATAGCCGCCGCCGTAGTTCTTCGGCTCCCATATGCCGAGTCCGCCGCCCTGGTCGAGCGAGAACGGCGCGTCGAGCACGACCGACGACGGGGTGTAGCCATTGTCCAGCGCGGCGGCATAGACGAAGGGCTTGAACGATGAACCCGGCTGGCGATAGGCCTGCGTAGCGCGGTTGAACTGCGATTGCGCATAGGAGAAACCGCCGGAAATGGCCAGCACGCGTCCGGTATGCGGGTCCATGACGACCATGGCGCCCTGCACCAGCGGCGGCTGGCGCAGCCGGTATTCGCCTGTCGCCTCCAGCGGCTGGACGAAGACAACATCGCCGACCTTGAGAATGCCGTCGGCGGTCTTGGCGGTGCGGCCCTGCTCGCCCTTGATGCGCACCCGCGAGGCCCATTTCATGTTCTCGAACTGGATGCGGCCATTGTCGCGGGCATTGCCGAGCTTGCCGGAAACCTCGTTTTCAGGACGAAGGCCGATGGTCGCCTCCTTGTCGTCCACCGCCAGCACGACGGCGAGTTCCCACTCGGGAACGTCGGAGAGCGTGGGAATTGCGGCAAGCTGAGCGCCCCAGTCCGCATCGAGCGTATCGAAATGCTGCCACGGTCCGCGCCAGCCCTGCTCCTCGTCATATTCGACAAGTCCCTTCTGCAAGGCCTGCCGAGCGATGACCTGGAGCTGCGGATTAAGCGCGGTGCGGATGGAAAGGCCACCTTCGTACAGGGCGTCCTCGCCGTAGCGGTCTATGACCTCGCGGCGAACTTCCTCCGAGAAATATTCCGAGGCAAAGAGGTAATTGGTGCGGCGGCGTACATTGACGCCAAGCGGCTCCTTTTTCGCGGACTCGCCCTCGGCGGCGTTTGCGAAACCGTTTTCGACCATTCGGTCGATGACCCAGTTGCGCCGCTCGATGGCTTCCTTGGTCTTGTTGAACGGGTGGTAATTGTTGGGCGCCTTCGGCAGGGCCGCCAGATAGGCCGCCTCGTGCAGCTTCAGCTCATGCACCTGCTTGTCGAAATAGGTCAGCGAAGCAGCCGCGATGCCATAGGAGCCCATGCCGAGGAAGATCTCGTTGAGATAAAGCTCAAGGATGCGGTCCTTGGAATTGGCCTGCTCGATGCGCAGCGACAGGATCGCTTCCTTGATCTTGCGGTCGATCGAGCGCTCGTTGGAAAGCAGGAAGTTCTTGGCCACCTGCTGCGTGATGGTGGATGCGCCGATCTGGCGGCGGTCCGTGCCGGCGTTTTTCAGATTGGTCACGATCGCACGCCCGAGCGCGGCGATATCGATGCCGGGGTGATTGTAGAAGTTCTTGTCCTCGGCCGAAAGAATCGCGTGCTTCACCAGTTCGGGCACTGCCTGTATCGGCAGGTAGAGCCGGCGCTGGCGGGCATATTCCGACATCAGCGAACCGTCGGCTGCGTGGATGCGCGTGGTTACGGGTGGCTCGTATGAATTGAGCACTTCCTCGGAAGGAAGGTCCTTGGACAGGTCATTGACGTACCAGGCGATGCCGCCGAGCACCACGATGGCGAGCAGCATGCCCATGCCGAAAATGTAACCAATGAAGCGAAGAAACATTCCCGATCATCCCGAACAGCGCATGCGCCGGCTTTGTGCGCGGAGGTCCACGCCCGTCATGCAGGCCCGCCTGTCATGCACCCATCTTGTAGCGCGATTCTTGCAACCGGCTGGCGAATGTCTACCATCCTTCGTGCCATGCCCGAACAGATTTCACGCCAAACAGCCCGCCTTTTATCCAACCCCACGAAAGGCTGCAATGCGGAGAAATTATGTCGCATGGGGCCGATACGCCACGCGCGGTAACCGGTACGGCGCGCTGATGCATTCATGCAACGCCCGCCTTTGCGGAAGGATTGGCGCGAGGATCAGTTGGGCAGGCGCGGCTTGAAGAAGTTGTTCACGGCGCTGGCAACGAGGCTGGCGGTCGTATCCTGCCATTTCGAATCGAGGAGCAGCTTCTCGTCCTCCTCGTTGGACAGATATCCCATTTCCAGCAGCACGCCCGGCACTTCGGGCGCCTTCAGAACGGCGAAGGCGGCATGGCGCTGCGGGTTCTTGACGAGCTGGATGCCCTTGCCAAGCTCGGCGACCAGCGTCGAGGAGAAGGCCATGGAGAAACGGTCGGTTTCACGCGACGTGAATTCGGCCAGGATGCCGCGAACCTCGTCGTCTTCCGTACTTGCTGCGAGGCCGCCGACGATGTCGGCCATGTTTTCCAGCTCCGCCAGTTCATGGCTCAGCCGGTCCGACGCGGTTTCGGAAAGCGTATAGATCGAAGCGCCACGGAATTGCGACAGCCGCAGCGAATCGGCGTGGATTGAAATCACCAGGTCGGCGCTGTTCTGGCGGAAAAAGGCGACCCGGTCGCGCAGCGACATGAAGACGTCTTCCTCGCGCGTCATCAGCACGTCGTAGGGCCCCGATTGCGCAATCTTCGCCTTCATCAGCTTGCCGAGCGCCAGCGTGAGGTTCTTTTCCTCGGTGCCGTTCTTGCCGACCGCACCGCTGTCGATGCCACCGTGGCCAGGGTCGATGACGACGGTGAAGCGTCCCTCCTTCTTGGCGGCGACGGGCTTGCGGACCCTATCGCCCTTGGTCACCACCGCGCCCGAGACACCCACCAGCTCGCGCTGGCGCTCCAGCATGGCGGCAAATTCCTCGCGGGTGGACTTGGCCAGATCGACGACCAGCCGGTACTGCTTGCCGGGCTCGACCTCCTCGACGGCAATCGAGGTGATCTTTGCCGGCTGGGCCAGCGAGAGCACGATGCGTGAGCGCTCGCGCGTGATCGCCCCGAACTGGCGGAACGACACCAGGCCGCGCGGCACCAGAGCATCGGCCTCGGCAAAGCGGAAGAGCAGCGCGGGCGCGTCTATCACGATGCGATCGGGACCGGTCATGTAGAAGCTGGAGAATTCGACCTTGCGGTCGAGGTCGAAGAAGACGCGGGTCGATTCCATGTCGCCCGCGATTCGACCTCCCGTTACGGTAGCGGCCCCTGCCCCGACCGGCGGCTCCTGCGCCATTGCGCCGGCAGGCACAAGCAATGTCAATGCGAGCAAGACGCAACGCAAGGCCGCGAAAGGCGCTGCATGGCGCGAAATGCAACCGCGTAGACGATTTATGGGCTCGAACGACATCAAAATTGCATCTAATCCGTCAAAAACCCCACCACCGACGCGGCTCGTGCTAGTGCCGATGGCCAGCCCGCCAAAAGCCGAAGCGTGTCTTGGCGCAAAGCACCTATCTGATTTTGCTTGTATTGGACAAGACTCATCCCTAATAGTCTAACGGCTTGGCCTAGGGTTTGGGAAGGCATGCAAACGGACGGACAACCGCCGGTTGCGCAACAGGACACGGCTTGGCGATCCGTAATGCACGGTCGCATCTTGGTTTTCGAGTCCTGCCTCCCTTGCCCCTCTGCCGGCATGGCGATTTCGTGCAATTTCGTGCCAAGCCTTGGAAAGGCTTGCGAATTGCTCCGATGAAGCGCTGATTTCGGCCCCGAGGAAGGCGAATCGCGCACCAAAACCGGCCGGTTTTCCAAAAGATCGGCCTATCCCTAACGCAAAGCGGAAGGACGGGGATTTTTTGAACGGGCTTTCTCAGCATGGAACCAGGCATCATGCCCAGTTTGGCGCATCGAGCGATGCGGCAGACGGTTTCCTTGCCTTCAGAAAGCCGGCCCCGCGATCCGACAAGCCCAACATGGCAGATGCCTTCCGGACGACGGCAAGCCTGCGCGCACGACAAGGCGCCGGGAATGCCGGGCAGTCCCTTTCAGGATTTTCACTGCATTTGAAACTCCACCCAAAAGGGAACGTGTCCGGTTCCGCATCTGCGGAGACTGGAAACAATGGCAAACAACAAGATGCTCATAGACGCGTCGCATCCGGAGGAAACCCGGGTCGCCGTCGTTCGCGGAAACCGTATCGAGGAATTTGATTTCGAGTCCCAGGCGAAGAAACAAATTCGCGGGAACATCTATCTGGCCAAGGTGACGAGGGTAGAACCCTCGCTTCAGGCTGCCTTCATCGATTATGGCGGCAATCGCCACGGCTTTCTCGCGTTCAGCGAAATCCACCCCGATTATTACCAGATACCGGTCGCCGACCGCCTGGCCTTGCTCGAGGAAGAAGCCCGCGAGGCTTCCGAAAACGATGACGAGGACGATGGCGGGCGCTCGCGCCGGCGCAACCGCGCCAACGGAAACGGCAATGGCAATGGCGGCAAGCGCCATGGCGGACGCCGCGACGAGGAAGGCGGTTCGCGCAACGACGAGGAAGGCGGCTCGCGACGCGGCGGGCGCGGCTCGCGTGAGCGCGGGGAGACCGTTTCGGCGGTCGAGGCAGACGAGGACGACGACGGCTTCATCGAAGAGCCGGAAGAAGTCACCGAGATCGTCAACGGCCGCGAGCACCATGCCGAAGGCGATGACGACGACGCATCGCACGAGGCCGAAGCCGATCACGATGATCATGACGATCACGAGGACGACGGCCGCTCCATGGCCGCGATGATCGACAGCGACAGCATTTCCGAGCCCGCGCCAGAAGAGGGCGAAGGCGAGGACGAACCGGCCGGCGAGACCGCGGAAGCCGAAGGCGAGGAAAAGCCCAAGCGCAAGCGCAAGCCCGCGGCCCCGCGCAAGCCGCGCAAGACGAAGGCCGAAAAGGCCGCCGAGGCGGAAGCGTTGGCGCTGGCTGCCGAAGATCCAGAAGGCGATGCCGATCCTGTCGATGAAGACGGTAATGGCGGCGATCGGGTCGAAGAAGAAAGCGATCCGCAGCCGCAGGTACACGAGCCGGCGACGGCATCGCGATGCCAGCGAACGGCCGCACCGCAACGACCGGCCCCGCCACGGCGAGGAAGAAGAAGAGATCGTCGATTCGGTCGGCCAGGAAGATGCGATGGAGGAAGTTCCCTTCCGCCGCAAATTGCGCCGCCAGTACAAGATCCAGGAAGTCGTCAAGCGCCGCCAGATCATGCTGGTGCAGGTCGTCAAGGAAGAGCGCGGCAACAAGGGCGCGGCCCTGACCACATATCTGTCGCTGGCCGGCCGCTATTCCGTGCTGATGCCGAACACGGCGCGTGGCGGCGGCATTTCGCGCAAGATCACCAACACCAACGACCGCAAGCGGCTGAAGGCCATTGCCCAGGAGCTCGAAGTGCCGCAAGGGCATGGGCGTCATCCTGCGCACAGCGGGCGCAATGCGCACCAAGGCTGAAATCAAGCGCGACTTCGAATATCTGATGCGCCTTTGGGAAAACGTGCGCACGCTGACGCTCTCCTCCACCGCGCCGTGCCTCGTCTATGAGGAAGGCAGCCTGATCAAGCGCTCGATCCGCGACCTCTACGACAAGGACACGGGCGAGGTGATCGTTTCGGGCGAAGCGGGCTATCGCGAGGCCAAGGACTTCATGCGCATGCTGATGCCCAGCCATGCGAAGAACGTGAAGCCCTACATGGAAGAGCAGGCGCTGTTCTCGCGCTTCGGCGTGGAAACGCAGCTCGACCGTCTGCTGACGCCGCAGGTCACGCTCAAATCCGGCGGCTACATCGTCATGAACCAGACCGAAGCGCTGGTTTCGATCGACGTGAACTCCGGCCGTTCGACGCGCGAGCATTCGATCGAGGATACCGCGCTGCAGACGAACCTGGAGGCAGCCGACGAGGTCGCACGGCAGTTGCGCCTGCGCGACCTTGCCGGCCTCATCGTCATCGACTTCATCGACATGGAAGAGAAGCGCAACAACCGGGCCGTCGAAAAGCGGCTCAAGGAAGCGCTGAAGTATGACCGGGCCCGCATCCAGGTCGGCCGCATCTCGCATTTCGGCCTGCTTGAAATGTCGCGCCAGCGCATCCGCGCATCGGTCATGGAAAGCACGATGGAAGTGTGCCCGCACTGCCTTGGCCTTGGCCATGTGCGGTCGAACTCGTCCATCGCGCTGCATGTCTTCCGCTCGATCGAGGATTACCTGACGCGTCATCCGCGCTTCGACGTGATCGTGCGCTGCCCGACGGGTATCGCGATCGACATTCTCAACACGAAGCGGCACGGTCTCATCGACCTCGAGGACCGGTTCGGGCTGAAGATCTCGATCAATGCCGATCCGTCCCTGCCCGGCCAGAGCTTCCAGATCGAGAAGGGCGAGCCGGCAACCGGCACGCCTCGCAAGGTCGCGCCGCAATACGCGGCCATGCCCGTGGATGCCGAGGACGAGCTGGTCGAGGCAGAGATCGACGAGGAAATCGACGAGAGCTTCGCCAGCGAAGAGCAGCCGCGCGAGCGCAACCGCGGCGAGGTGCGCGAAGTGCGCGAGCCGCGCGAGCAGCGCGAAAGCCGTGAACCGCGCGAGAGCCGCGATGCGCGTGAACCGCGCGAGGACGGCAAGCGCCGCAGGCGGCGCAGGCGTCGGCGCGAAAGCGCAACGAGGATGGCAGCTACTCGCCGGAGCCGTTGCAGGCGGGCCAGTCGCCCGGATCAATATTCCGGTGATGCCGATGACGGGTTCGACGACGACGAGATCGCCGAAAACGGCGAGGCAGTCGGCGGAAAAGGCGGCGAAAGCCGTGCCGACCGGGCACGCGATGCCGAGGGCGATGGCGCACGGCGCAAGCGCCGGCGTGGCAAGCGCGGCGGCAGGCGCAACCGGCGCGATGGCGAGGCCGAGGGCTCGGAAACGCGCGTAGGCGCCGGTGAGATTTCGCTCGCCGACGAGGCCGATTTCGGCTCCGAAGACGATAGCGAGGGTTATGAGCCGGAAGGCCTGGAGCCGGAGAGCGTCGAGCCGGAGCCGGTCCGAACCAGCGCAGCCCGAAAGTCCTGCAATGGCGCAAGCCGCGCCGAACCGGTGGCACGGCCCGAACCCGTGACGGCAAGCCACGCTCGCAGCGGCAGGCACCACTTCGCTCGCGGGCGAAAGCGAAGCCGAAGCCGAGGCACGGCGTGCCCGCAACACGCGCCGCCCGCGCGGCGAAAGCGAGACTGTCGAGACAGTGTCGCGCCAAGCGGAAGTGGAGAAGCCGGCTGACGAAGACAAGCCGCGGCGCAGCGGCTGGTGGGCCAAGGGCCGGGGCTTCTTCTGAAAGCTCCTGGACGGCCAAGGCTGATCAAACAAAGGGCCGCGATGCAAATCGCGGCCTTTTTGTTTCAGCGCTTCGGCCAGCCACTCGCCGATGCGGTCAAATCCGCGCGACAGCGTGTCGAGGTCGCCACAAAACGACAGCCGCACCCATTGGCTGCCATGGCGCATGTCGAAGTCGAGGCCCGGCGTGATCGCAACCTTCGCCTCTTCCAGCAGGCCGGATGCGAAATGCCGTGGTGTCGTTGGTCAGCGCCGATGCATCGGCATAGGCGTAGAACGCGCCGTCGATCGGCTGGATCGTGCGAAAGCCAAGCTCCGGCAGGCGCTTCAGGAACATGGCGCGGTTGATCTCGTAGCCCTTCCGCACCGCCTCCATCTCCGCCCTGCCCTCGAATGCGGCAAGCGCCGCGATCTGCGAAATCTCGGGCGCGCAGATGAAGGCATTCTGCTGCAGCCGGTCGATGCGATCGATCATGGACGGCGGAACGATGATCCAGCCGACCCGCCAGCCGGTCATGCAGAAATACTTGGAGAAGGAGTTGATGACGAAGGCCTCGTCGTCGAGGCCGAGCGCGGTCGCCTCGCGACATGCCATAGGTCAGCCCGTGGTAGATCTCGTCGGAGATGAAGCGGATCCCCAGATCACGCGCCGCGCCGACGAGCCGGGCGAAGGCGTCCGGCTCCATCATGGTGCC
Organism: uncultured Alphaproteobacteria bacterium; assembly: GCA_963697325.1. Lineage (GTDB taxonomy): Bacteria > Pseudomonadota > Alphaproteobacteria > Rhizobiales > Rhizobiaceae > BOKV01. The sequence goes on from CAVONR010000010.1 coordinate 25,340, forward strand.
GTTGGGGTTGTTCGGATTGGCGACCAGCAGGCCCTGCAGCGGCTTGCGCGCATGGGCATCGGCCAGGAGTTCCGGCGTGATCACCCACCGGTCCTGTGCAGAAGTTTCGATTTCGACCGGCTCCAGCGACAGCGCACGCAGGATATTGCGATACGCGGGATAGCCGGGCGAGGGAATTGCCACCCGCGCGCCCTCGTCGAAACACGCAATGAAGGACAGCATGAACCCGGCGGACGAACCGGTCGTGACGAATACCCGCGCCGGGTCGGGCTCGATGCCGTAGTGCTCGCCGTAGTGCCGCGCGATGCGGGCGCGCAGCGCAGGCATGCCGGGCGCGGCGGTGTAGCCGATCCGCCCGCGCTGGGCTGCTGCTGCTGCCGCCTCGCGGGCGGCCCGCGGCGCCGGTGCAAAGGGCTGGCCGATGCACATGGAAATGACGTCGCCGCCGGCTGCGGCAAGTTCGCCGGCGCGCGCCACCACGGACATTGCCCGGAAGGGTTCCACATCGCCGCGTTTGGAGACGCCCGGCAGGGTTCGCTTGTATTCGCTGGTCATCGCGCGTGTTTACGGGGTTCATCGGCGATTTTGAAGGCCGTAACGGCAACAACGCCGACATTCGCCGCAAAACGGTCGCAAAATCGGTTTTGACAAAGCCGTGCTTTGACGTAACGCGCCGTGGTTCCTATTCTCGACAGCAAGCCGGCTCCCGGCAGCACAGGGGTTTTCCACTTGAAGACAACAGCTTCTGCAAGTTTCAGGCGCATGCGATGGGCAGCCGGCGCGATCGTCTGCCTGTTGGCCGGCGTTGCAGGTTTCGCGTCGGGCGCAAGCGCACAGGGCAAGCTGCCGCTGATTCGCGATGCCGAAATCGAGGCGCTGCTGAAGGATTACACAGCGCCGCTGTTTTCCGCCGCGGGTTTCGGCAAGGGTGCGGTCGATGTCTACATCGTCAATGACGAGCGGTTCAACGCCTTCGTCACAGAGCGGCGCATGTTCATCAACACCGGTACCTTGAAGAAGGCGAAGACGCCCAACGAGGTGATCGGCGTGCTTGCGCACGAGACAGGCCACATTCTTGGCGGACATGCGCTGCGGTTCCGCGATCGCGTCAACCAGGCGAACGTGATCGGCGCTCTGGCAATGCTGGCCGGCATGGGCGCGGCGGCAACCGGTGGCGAAGGCGGCGCGGCCGCCGGCCGGGCGCTCGCAATGGGAACCCAGTCGGCGCTGATGCGCGACCTGCTTGCCTATCGGCGCAGCGAGGAAGCCTCGGCGGACAATGCCGGCGTGACCCTCCTCGACAAGACGGGGCAATCGGCAAAGGGCATGCTGACCACGTTCGAGAACATGAACCGCGACATCCTCTTCACCAGCAGCCGGATCGACCCGTATATCCAGAGCCATCCGATGCCGCGCGACCGTATCGAGTTGCTCGAGGTGATCGCACGCAAGAGCCCGAACTTCGACAAGAAGGACCCGCCTGCCCTGCAGCTGCGGCACGACATGGCGCGCGCCAAGATCATTGCCTATGAGGGCAATGGCGGCGAGCTGGCGAACGTGTTCCGCGACAATCCGCAGGGACCGGCGGCGCGCTATGGCCTTGCCATCGCGCTTTTCCTGCGCGGATCGAGCGACGAGGCGGCGCCGATCATCGAGGCCTTGCTGAAGGAGCAGCCGAAGAACGCCTATCTCTACGAGATCAAGGGCGAGATGCTGATGCTTTCCGGCAAGGCGCGCGAGGCGGCGGCGGCTTACGGCAAGGCGATCGAGCTCGACAAGTACAAGTCGGGCCTGCTGCGCGCGCAACTGGGCCATGCCCTGCTGGAGACGCGCGATCCGGCCCTGCTCGACAAGGCCGTCACGGAAATCAAGGCAGGGCTTGCCCGCGACCGCTCCAACGCATCGGGGCACGGCCTTCTGGCGCGGGCATACGCCGCGCGCGGCGAGCCGGACATGGCCCGTGCAGCCGCCGCGGAAGAAGCCTATTACAAGATGCAATTGAAGGACGCCAAGCGGCTCGCAAAGCTTGCTCAACCAAAATTGAAGCAGGGTTCGCCGGAATGGCTTCGAATGCAGGACATTCTGGACTACAAGCCAGCCAAGAAATGAACATTCAACAGGAGCCTACAACGATGCATCGCGCCCTCTCACGCCTGCGGCCGGCATTTTTTGCCGCCGTGGCCGGCCTCGGCCTCATGATCCTTCCGGCACAGGCGCCCGCGCTTGAGGCATCCGACAAGGCGGAGGTCGAGACGATCATCCGCGAATACCTGCTGAAGAACCCGGAAATAATGCTCGAGGTGCAGAAGGCGCTGGAAGCCAAGCAGGCGCAGGCGCGTGCGGAAAACCAGGCCAAGACGCTGGCCGACATGAAGGACCGGATCTACTCGTCCGCCCATCAGGTCGAGATCGGGGCCAAGGACGCGCCGATCACCATCGTGGAGTTCTTCGACTACAATTGCGGGTTCTGCCAGCGCGCGCTTGCCGACATGAACGCCTTCGTCGCCAAGGACAAGGACGTGCGCTTCATCCTCAAGGAATTCCCGGTGCTCGGCGAACCCTCGCTGGAAGCACACCGCGTGAGCCTTGCCTTCAATCGGCTGATGCCGGAGAAGGCGGCGCAGTTCCACACCGAACTGCTTGGTTCGCAGGGACGCAAGGACGGTGCTGTGGCCACGGCGCTGGCGCTCAAGCTTGGCGCGGACGAAGCGGCACTGAAGGCGGAACTCGAAAAGCCGGAAATCATGGATGCCGTGCGCGAGGTCTATGAACTTGCCGATGGCCTCGGCATCACGGGCACGCCATCCTATGTGATCGGCAATGAGGTCGTGTTCGGCGCGGTGGGTTACGACCAGTTGAGCACGCGTGTCGCCAATGTGCGCGAATGCGGCAAGGCGATCTGCTGAAACCGCCTGGGGGCAAACTGTCCGAAAACCCGCCAAGGCTACACTTCTGGCGGGTTTTTGTGCATCAGACTGTGGAAAAGCACTGTTTTCCCGAAGTATCCGTGACGTTTTGAACTGAACCACGTCACAGTGTCCGCTATGGCTTTCCAGCTTGTGGCCAAGCCGGTATAACGACCGCCGGCGAGGAGAGCATGCCGCTTGGTCAATCCTGAAGCGGCATTGCCGAATGCCGACGCCGCACCCTGCGCCGCCCGGTCATTTTGAACATTGAACGTGAATGCAAGGCGACAAAAAATGGCATCTTCCAAAAAGACGTCGATTGACCAGGACCTTATCCGCGACCTGGCGGCGTTGCTCAAGGAAACGGACCTCACCGAGATCGAGGTCGAACAGGACAGCCTTCGCATCCGCGTCGCACGCGTCTCGTCGATGCAGTCGGTAAACATCGCAGCTCCCATGCAGCACATGCCGGCGGCGGCGCCGGCAGCACCCGCGCCGGAAGTGAAGAGCCTCGACCCGGCCAAGCATCCCGGCGTGCTGCCCTCGCCGATGGTAGGCACCGCCTATCATTCGCCCGCACCCGGATCGAACCCGTTCTGCACGGTCGGCGACACGGTAAAGGCAGGCCAGACGGTGATGATCGTCGAGGCGATGAAGACGATGAACCAGATTTCCGCGCCGCGCTCCGGCACCATCACCGCAATCCTCGTCGAAGACGGCCAGCCGGTCGAATATGGCGAGCCGCTGATGATCATCGAGTGAGCGGCAGCAAATGTTCAACAAGGTACTCATAGCTAATCGCGGCGAGATCGCGCTGCGCATCCTGCGCGCCTGCAAGGAGCTGGGCATCGCCACGGTCGCCATCCATTCGACGGCCGACAGCGAGGCAATGCATGTGCGCCTGGCTGACGAGAGCGTGTGCATCGGGCCGCCGCCATCGCGCGACAGCTACCTCAACATGCACGAGATCCTCGCTGCCTGCGAAATCACCGGCGCTGACGCGATCCATCCGGGCTACGGCTTCCTGTCGGAAAACGCCAAGTTCGCCGAAATTCTGGAAGCGCACGGCATCACCTTCATCGGCCCGAGCGCCGAGCATATTCGCATCATGGGCGACAAGATCGAGGCGAAGAATACCGCCCGACGGCTTGGCATCCCGTGCGTTCCCGGTTCTGACGGCGCGGTAACCGACGAGATCGAGGCCAAGCGCATCGCCGCCGGCATCGGTTACCCCGTGCTGATCAAGGCTGCATCTGGCGGCGGCGGGCGCGGCATGAAGGTTGCGCGCGACGAGGCGAGCCTTGCCGAGGCGCTGGCGACGGCGCGCTCGGAAGCCGGGGCGGCCTTCGGCGACGACAGCGTCTATATCGAGAAATACCTGAGCAAGCCGCGCCACATCGAAATCCAGGTGCTCGGAGACGGGCGCGGGGATGGCGTGCATCTGGGCGAGCGCGACTGCTCGCTGCAGCGCCGGCACCAGAAGGTGTGGGAGGAGGCAAACTCCCCTGCCCTCAATGCCGAGGAGCGCGCGCGCATCGGCGACATCTGCGCTCGCGCGATCCAGGGGCTCGGCTATTCGGGCGCCGGCACGATCGAGTTCCTCTACGAGGACGGCGAGTTCTTCTTCATCGAGATGAACACGCGATTGCAGGTGGAGCATCCGGTGACCGAGATGATCACCGGCATCGATCTCGTCAACGAGCAGATCCGCGATCGCTTCCGGATCGGGCCTCTCGATGAAGCAGAGCGAGATCGTCTTCAACGGCCATGCCATCGAGTGCCGCATCAACGCGGAACATCCCGAGACGTTCGTGCCCTCGCCGGGGCGTATCGCCTATTATCATCCGCCGGGCGGGCTTGGCGTGCGCGTCGATTCAGGCGTCTATCAGGGCTACAACATACCGCCGCACTACGACAGCCTGATCGGCAAGCTGATCGTGCATGGCCGCAATCGCGTCGAGTGCCTGATGCGCCTGCGCCGCGCGCTGGACGAGTTCGTGGTCGACGGCATCAACACGACGTTGCCGCTGTTCCGCAATCTCGTTTCCAACCCGGATATCCAGGACGGCAACTACAACATCCATTGGCTCGAGCATTATCTGGCAAAATCGGCCTGATCGCCCCACATTGGTGAAATGAGCAGGGACGCGCATTTCGAGATTACGCCGCAGGTGCTGCTGAAGGCCTATGCCTGCGGCATCTTTCCGATGGCCGAATCGGCGGACGATCCCGGCCTTTTCTGGGTGGAGCCGGAAAAGCGCGGCATCATCCCGCTCGACGCGTTCCATATCCCCCGCTCGCTTCGCAAGACGCTGAAGCGCAATCCGTTCGAGATCCGCGTCGACCATGACTTTGCAGCGGTGATCGATGCCTGCGCGAAGTCGACGCAGGACCGCCCCAAGACGTGGATCAACCAGCGCATCCGCACGCTCTATCGCGAGCTGCATGCGATCGGACATTGCCATTCGGTGGAATGCTGGGCGGACGGGGAACTCGTCGGCGGGCTTTACGGCGTGCGGCTTGGCGCGGCGTTTTTCGGCGAAAGCATGTTTCGCAAGGCGCACCGACGCTTCCAAGGTGGCACTCGTGCATCTTGTCGAGCGGCTTCGGGCGGGCGGATTCGAACTGCTCGATACGCAGTTCACGAACGAACCACCTTGTACGGTTCGGCGCCATCGACGTGCCGCGACGCAAATATTCGAAAATGCTGGAAAGCGCGGTGTCCGGATCGGCCGACTTCTTCGCGTGGCGGCCCGCGGCATAGCGCCTATTGGGCCGGTGGCGCGACGTCGGATTCCATTTTGCAGTCCTTCAGCCAGACGTCGTAGATCGGGTGCTCGATGGCGTTGAGGCCCGGGCTGTCGGCGAACATCCAGCCGGTGAAGATGCGCCGGATGTCGCGCTCCAAGCGTGATTTCATCGACCTCGACGAAGGCGTCCGTCTTTGGCGCTTCGGTCACCGGCCGGCTGTAGCAGACACGCGGCGTTACCTGCAGCGTGCCGAACTGCACCGTCTCGTCGATATACACGTCGAAAGTGATGGTGCGGCCGGTGATCTTGTCCAGGCCTGAGAATTCCGCGACCCGGTTCTTGATCTTGTCGGGGCCCTGAACCGGGGCGGGCAGTTCCTGCACGGTCACGCCATCGCCGGGCTGCTGCTGGGCAGGCTCCTCTGGCAGCGGTTCTTCCTGAAGCGGCTCCTGCGGAAAAAGCTCCTCCTGCAAGGGCTCCAGCGGCTCCTCGGTCTGCTGGGCCAGCGCCATGCCGGCGGCGCTCGCCAGCAAGAGCAGTGCAAAGGCAGTTTTCATGATCATGGCTGGAAGGCACCTGGCGGAACGCTGAACTTCTCTATTATGTGATTCGGGCAAGGCAAGGGCGCGGAAGTCGCTCAAGGTTTGCCGGTCACGCGCAAGCGGTCTGGATGAGCCGCTGCGTCGTCCCTTCCAGCACCAGTGCCGTCAACACGCCCGTGTCGAATGCCCGGGTGTCGATGTTGATGCGGTTCTTGTGAAATTCCACCGCCGCCTGCGGCGTGTGCCCGTGGACAATGATCTTGCCGAAGTCACCCTTGTGGGCATGAAACTCACCCCTGATCCACATCAAATCGTAGGGATCCTGGAATTGCAGGGCCACCCCCGGCCGCACGCCCGCATGGCAGAAGAAATAGTCGCCCTCTTCGTGGAAGAGCCGCAGGTGCGACAGGAAACGCCGGTGCTCCGGCGGAATCAGCCTGGCAAGCTCGCGCGCCAGTTCCGCATTGCTGCGGATCGAGCCGGTGAGATCGACGCCGTAGGATTCCAGTGTCTGGATGCCACCCCAATGCAAGAAACCGTCCCCCTCGTCGGGATCGGTCAGGAACGAGAGGAACCACTCGTCATGGTTTCCTTTCAGGCAGATGAAATCCTCGTCGTTGGCGCGGGCCGCGAGCATGTCGATCACCTCGCGCGATCGGGGGCCGCGGTCGGTGTAGTCGCCAAGCATGATGATCTTGCTGGATTGGGCGGGGCTTGCCAGCCTATCCGCCTCGATCAGATCGAGCAGCTGCGTGAGGCAATCGGCGCGGCCATGCACATCGCCAATGGCATAGACCCGCAGTCCCTGCGCGATGGCCGCCTCGCCCAGCACCATCGCGGGCGCCTTACGGACGCCAGGCCTCATAGTCGCCGGTCACTTTCGGGCGCTTCTCCTGGCTGGAGAGCGAGCCCTTGGGGAAATAGGCCTGGGACGTGCCGGTCATGTTGGGCTTGTGCGGCTTTTCCCAGTCACGGGCAACGTAGTTTTCCTGGCTCGGCGGCGTGTTGGTGCGCTTGTGCATCCAGCCATGCCAGCCGGGCGGAATTGTCGACGGCTCGGCGGGGCCGTTGTATTGCACCCAGCGGCGGCCACCATCGCCCTCGTAATAGATGTTGCCGAACTGGTCTTCGCCAACGCGCTTGCCAAAGCGCCAGGTATAGAAACGCGTGCCCCAGGTGGAGCCGTTCCACCATGTGAAGAATTGCGCGAGAAGCTTCATCGGGAATGTCCGGCAGCATGTTGCGTTGCACCCGCTTATGGCGCGAAGCAGGTGCGAAGTCCAGCATTGAGAAACTCGCAACGCCCGTTCAGAAATGCTGGTTTGCGCGTATGGGCGAACCGTCCTAGTGTCCGCCGGTTTTGACCGGTTGCAGGGGAACTGCGCGTGCCAGCATCGCAAGTAGACAGCCGCTATTCGTGGATACGCCTTGCCATCTCGATGGCGGCCGGAACGGTGGCGTGCGTCGGTCAGTGGGTGATCGTGCTGGTATTGCCGCAAATCCAAGCCGAGTTCGGGCTCGACCGTGGCACTGCATCCATGGGCTATACCTTCATGATGGTCGGCTTCGCCGCCGGAAACATCGTGCTCGGGCGCATGGTGGACCGCTTCGGCATCGCACCGGTGCTGATGGTGGCGGCGGGAGCGCTCGCCGCCGGCTACGGCCTCAGCGCATTCGCCACGGCCTTCTGGCAGATCTGCCTGCTGCAAGTGCTGATCGGCATGGCGACCGCAGCCGGATTCGGGCCGCTGATGGCGGACCTTTCGCACTGGTTCCTGAAGCGGCGCGGCATCGCGGTCGCATCGGCCGCCTGCGGCAACTATGTCGCGGGCGCGTTGTGGCCGCAGGTGTTGAAGGACATGATCGCGGATGACGGCTGGCGCTACACGTTCATCTTCGTCGCCATTGCCGCAGTCGTGCTGATGACGCCGCTGGCGCTGAGCCTGCGCCGCCGCATGGTGCATGACCCGCGCCTTGCCGCGGGTGCGGTCGCCACTGCCCCGCGCAATTCGGGCGCAAGCCTGCCGGTCTCACCGGCGTCGTTGCAGTGGATGCTGGCGGTTGCCGGGTTTGGCTGCTGCATGGCCATGGCGATGCCGCAGGTTCACCTCGTCTCCTATTGCATGGATCTGGGCTATGGCATCGTGGCGGGCGCGCAGATGGTGTCGATCATGCTGGCGGGCGGCATTGTCAGCCGGCTCGTGTCGGGCTTCGTCGCCGATTATATTGGCGGCATCCGGACGCTGCTGATCGGCTCTGTGATGCAGTGCCTGGCGTTGTTCCTCTATTTGCCCTTCGACGGGCTTGCCTCGCTCTATGTCGTCTCGGCGGTGTTCGGGCTGGCGCAGGGCGGCATCGTGCCGTGCTATGCGCTGATCGTGCGCGAGTATCTGCCGGCGCGCGAAGCGGGGCGTCGGGTCGGCATCGTGATCACGGCGACGGTTGTCGGCATGGCGGTGGGCGGCTGGTTCAGCGGCGTCATCTACGATCTCACCGGCTCGTACCAGGCGGCCTTCCTCAACGGCGTCGTGTGGAACCTGCTCAACATCGGCATCATGGTTTTCCTGCTGGGACGCGAGAAGCGCCCCGGCCGGCAGGTGTTGCAGGCGGCCTAAAGGCCGAGCGAACGGTAGCTCGCAGCAACCCGCTCGATGGCGATCACGTAGGCCGCCATGCGCAGGTCGAAGTCCGGATGCGTCTTGCGCCGCGAATGCCAGAGCTCCCGCATGTCGCGTAGGCCCCGCGCATGGTGTCGTCGAGGCCCGAGCGCACCAGCGTCAGCTCGTCCGCGCCGTTGATGTACTTCGCCTTGAACTTCTCGCTGATGGTAATCCCGGCGGTGTTCTCCAGTTCCTCGATCAGCATCCGGTTGCGCGCCTCCTCCTCGCGGCGCTGCATCCGGCCGAAGCGGATGTGCGACAGGTTCTTGACCCATTCGAAATAGCAGACCGTCACGCCGCCCGGCATTGGCGTAGAGGTCGGGGATGATCACGGTGCCCTTGGCGTTGCAGGATTTCGTCCGCCGCCGCGGTGACGGGACCGTTCGCCGCCTCGATGATCAGCGGCGCCTTGATGCGGTCGGCGTTGCCGGCGTTGATCACGCTCTCCATCGCCGCCGGGATCAGGATGTCGCATTCGGCTTCCAGCAGCCTGGCGCCGTCTGCTCGAAGGTCGCCGCCGGAAAGCCCTCGAACGTGCCGTTCTGCGGCGATCCATTGCTTGACGGCCTCGACGTCGAGCCATCCGGGTTGGTCAGTGCGCCGTCGCGCTCGATGATCGCGACGATCTTCGCGCCGTCCTCCTCGGACAGGAACTTGGCGGCGTGATAGCCGACGTTGCCCAGGCCCTGCACGATGATCCGCTTGCCGTCGAGCGCCGCCCGACAGCTTCGCTCGGCCACGTCTTCGGGGTGGCGGAAGAATTCGCGCAGCGCGATACTGCACGCCGCGCCCGTCGCCTCGACCCGCCCGTGGATGCCGCCGGCGTTCAGCGGCTTGCCGGTGACGCAGGCGCGCGGCGTTGATGTCGGTGGTGTTCATCCGGCGGTACTGGTCGGCGATCCAGGCCATCTCGCGCTCGCCGGTGCCCATGTCGGGCGCGGGCACGTTCTGCGCTGGGTTGATCAGGTCGCGCTTGATCAGCTCGTAGGCGAAGCGGCGGGTGATCTGCTCCAGCTCGTGCGTCGTCCCAGTCGCGCGGATCGATGCACAGCCCGCCCTTCGAGCCGCCGAACGGCATCTCCACCAGCGCGCATTTGTAGGTCATCAGCGCCGCCAGCGCCTCGACCTCGTCCTGGTTGACCGACAGCGAATAGCGGATGCCGCCCTTGACCGGCTCCATGTGCTCGGAATGCACGGAGCGGTAGCCGGTGAAGGTGTCGATCGTCGCCGCGCAGCCGCACGCCGAAGCGCACGGTGTAGGTCGAGTTGCAGACGCGGATCTTCTCGCTCAGACCCGGCGACAGGTCCATCAGCCGGACCGCCCGGTTGAACATCAGGTCGACGCAGTCGCGGAAGCCCGGTTCCTGCACCTGGATGTTCATGTCGGTTTTCCTCAGCCCGCTGCACAATCAATGCGAGAGCCTTTTGCACACCGGCAAAGACAAGAGTACCGAAATCTTCAAAAGCCCAGTGAATTCTTGCAAATTCGCCGTTTTGGAAGGCGATTTTCCGGAAATCACACCCCAAAAATGGCAAATCGCGCGTCAGAGGCACCGTTTTTGTAAAAACGGCCCGAAATCTATCCGACGCCCAGCTTGGCCTTGACCAGGTCGTTGACCGCCTGCGGGTTGGCCTTGCCGCCGGTCGCCTTCATCACCTGGCCGACGAACCAGCCGGCCAGCGTCGGCTTGGCCCGCGCCTGCGCGACCTTGTCGGGGTTGGCGGCGATGATCTCGTCGACCGCCTTCTCGATCGCGCCGGTGTCGGTGACCTGCTTCATGCCGCGGCGCTCGACGATCTGCGCGCGGATCGCCGCCCTCGTTCCAGACGATCTCGAACAGGTCCTTGGCGATCTTGCCGGAGATGGTCGCCGTCCTTGATGAGGTCGATGATGCCGCCGAGCTGGTCGGGCGAAACCGGAGTCGATCTTCAATGTCCTTGCCGGCTTTGTTCAACGCGCCCAGCAGGTCGTTGATCACCCAGTTGGCGGCCGTCTTGCCGTCGCGGCCCTGCCGCGACCTGCTCGAAATAGTCGGCGATCGCCTTTTCCGAGACGAGCACCGAGGCGTCGTAGACCGACAGGCCGAGGTCGCGTGACGAGGCGCTCCTTCTTGTCGTCCGGCAGTTCCGGCAGATCGCGCCTTCAGCGCCTCGACGATAGGCCTCGTCGAACTCCAGCGGCAGCAGGTCCGGATCGGGGAAATAGCGGTAGTCGTGCGCCTCTTCCTTGGAGCGCATCGAGCGCGTCTCGCCCTTGACCGGATCGAACAGCCGCGTCTCCTGGTCGATCGTGCCGCCGTCCTCGAGGATGGCGATCTGGCGGCGCGCCTCGTATTCGATGGCCTGGCCGACGAAGCGGATCGAGTTGACGTTCTTGATCTCGCAGCGCGTGCCGAACTCGCCGCCGGGCTTGCGCACCGAGACGTTGACGTCGGCGCGCATCGAGCCCTCGTCCATGTTGCCGTCGCAGGTGCCGAGATAGCGCAGGATGGTGCGCAGCTTGGTGAGGTAGGCCTTGGCCTCGTCGGACGAGCGCAGGTCCGGCTTGGAGACGATCTCCATCAGCGCCACGCCGGAGCGGTTGAGATCGACGATAGGACATGGTCGGATGCTGGTCGTGGATCGACTTGCCGGCGTCCTGCTCGAGATGCAGCCGCTCGATGCCGATCTCGATGTCCTCGAAATTGCCCTGCCGGTCCGGCCCGACCGAGACGATGACCTTGCCCTCGCCGACGATCGGCTCCTTGAACTGCGAGATCTGGTAGCCCTGCGGCAGGTCCGGATAGAAATAGTTCTTGCGGTCGAAGACCGAGCGGTTGTTGATCTGCGCCTTCAGCCCGAGGCCGGTGCGGATCGCCTGCTTCACGCATTCCTCGTTGATCACGGGCAGCATGCCGGGCATGGCCGCATCGACCAGCGAGACATTGGAGTTGGGCGCGCGAGCCGAACTCCGTCGAGGCGCCGGAAAACAGCTTGGCTTGCGAGAGTCACCTGCGCATGGACTTCCATGCCGATGATGACCTCCCAGTCGCCGGTGGCGCCGGGGATGAAGCGTTTCGGATCGGGCGTGCGGGTGTCGATGAGGCTCATGGCAATTCCGTTGCAAACTGAACCCATCGCATAAGGCAACGGGTTTGCCAGTTCAAGCGCCGCTTAAGAGAGCCGCTTCTTGCCGAGGCGCGGATGCAATTGCCGCGCGACGATGGCGCAGGCAAACAGCGCCATGCCGCATGCGCCGAACACGGCCGCGAGTGGCGCAAAGCCGAGGATGACGCGGGCAAAGGCTGGCGAAAGAACCGCCGACACATCGCGGAACGTCGCGTAGATCGCTGCCATCTCCCCGCGCTCGGAGGGCTTCACCGACATCAGGAACGGCAGGCCGCCGCTGACATCGAGCGAGACGAGGAACAGCGTCGCCAGCACCAGCAGCGCGATGGTGAGCGGGGGAAAGCCTGCCGCGAACATGGCGGCGACGAAGAACAGCGCGCTGCCTGTGAAGCCGGTAATGATCGCCACGCGAACCGAGGTGCGCGTCAGGAAGCGCAGCATCAGCGGGGTCAGGAACAGGAAAGCGTTGGAGACGGACAGCGAAAGCCCGCCGATCATCGGGTCCATGCCGGCCTCGACCGCGAAGATCGGCAGATAGACGATATAGACGGCCCAGCCGACCGAGCGGATGACGGCAAAGGTCCAGCCCGCCACCAGCAATGGTTGCACGAAGAAGCGCGGCAGGAAAGCCAGCGGATTTGCGGGCGGCTTAAGCGCCTTGGCGATCACCTTGCCGTTGCCAAGCCGCAGGTACCAGAAATAGCTCAGCAGGCACAGCACCGCACCGCTGGAGACGAAGAACGGCGCGAGCGGCTGCTTGTCCATCATCCATACGCCAAGGAAAGGTCCGATCGACCACGCCGCGCCGCTGTAGAGCAGCCGCAGCAATTCGTTCTTGCCCATGGAGGTGCGCTCGACATAGTCGAGCAGGTAGGCGCTGAAGCAGATGGTGAGCACCACCAGCGCCAGCGAATTCATCAGCACCGCGAGCGGAATGAACGGCAGGCCGCCCACCACGCCGACGACATTGCCGCCCAGCATGGTGACGCCGCCCAGCGTATAGAGGTAGCGCCGCGGAATGAACCGGCCGATGAACGGCGTGAACAGCGCCAGCGCCAGCGAGCAAAGGCCGATGCCGAGATAGATCTCCGACACGGTCTTGGCATCGCCCAGGCTTCGATACATCAGGATCGGATAGACCGAGATCAGCACCGAGCGCGCGGTCGCCTCGCAGGCGGCGAGCAGCGCGAAATTGTGCACACCGGGTTTGGCTGGCTGGAAATCCGCCAGTTCAATGTTGCGTTCGACCACGCGAATGCCTGCAAATGCGGTTTGGCGGCAATAATGCCGAATTTGCCCTACCCTCGCCCCGCAAACAGGTTCCCGCAAGGCCAAAGGCGACGCGCACGGGCGCTTTTCGGCCCGTTGCTGCTGATTTGGGCCTAAAGCACGCGGTCGAGGTCGCGGATGAGGTCCTCGGCATCTTCGAGCCCGACGGACAGGCGGAACATGCCGTCGCCGGCAAAGGCGCGGTAGTTTTCGAGCTGCCGACCCTGCAGCTTGAAGGAGGATTGCATCATCTCCTGCGTCGCCATCCAGAAGCACAGCGAGCGGTGATGGCCAAGCGAAACGGCATAATGGATCACCTCGAAATCGCTCATCATGCGTTCCGACACCGCCTCGCCTTGCGCGGTGCCGCCAACCTGGAATGCGATCATGCCGGAGAAGTTCTTCATCTGGCGCTTGGCCAGTTCATGCTGCGGATGGCTTGCTAGGCCGGGGTAGATCACCCGCGTTACGCGCGGATGGCTTTCGAGGAATGTCGCCACGGCAAGCGCATTTTCCGCATGGGCGCGCATGCGCAGCGGCAAGGTGCCCGCGCCGCGCGCGATCAGCCAGGCATTGAACGGCGAAAGAATGCCGCCGAAATGCACCGTGGCCTCGACCTTCAGCCGCGAGATCAGCTCCGCACGGCCGCTCACCGAGCCGCCGAGCGCATCGCCGTGCCCGCCGATATATTTCGTGAGCGAGTGGATGACGAAATCGACGCCATGCTCCGCAGGGCGCGTCGCCACCGGCGAGGCGAAGGTGCTGTCGCACGAATGCAGCGCACCGGCGGACCTGGCGATCGCGCTCACCGCCGAAAGATCGGTGAGGCGCACCAGCGGGTTAACCGGCGTTTCGCTGTGGATGAGCTTCGTGTTCGGGCGAATGGCCGCGGCAAGTGCTTCCAGATCGCTCATGTCGACCAGCGAAATCTCGATGCCGAAGCGGGGCAGCGTGTCGCGCGCCAGCTCCGCCACGCCGGCATAGGAAACGTCCGAAATGATCAGGTGATCGCCTGCGGAAAGGAAGGAGAGGAAGACCGCCGCGGTCGCCGCCATGCCGGAGCCGAAGCACAGCGTCGCCTGCGTGCCCTCCAGCGCGGAGAGCTTGCGCTCCAGCGCATCCACCGTCGGGTTGCCCCAGCGCGTGTAGATGAACGGCGTCTCCTCGCCCAGGTCATGCGCGGAGAACCCGGCCTTCTGCTTCACGACATAGGTCGAGGACATCACGATATCGGCGACCGAGCCGGTCACCGGATCGGGCTCGTCGCCCGCGTGAATGGCAAGGGTGGAAAGGCCGGAGGTGTTGGGGGTGGTGGTCATGGATGGGCTCCTACCACCACTTCTCCGGCTCGAACCGGCCGGCCGCCTGTTCGATGACATGCGCGGCCTGGAACAGCGTCTTCCTCGTCGAACGGCTTGCCGATGAGCTGCAGGCCGAGCGGCAGGCCGTTCGGCGTCGAGGCCGGCCGGCACGGCGATGCCCGGCAGCCCGGCCATGTTCACCGTCACCGTGAAGATGTCGTTGAGATACATCTTGACCGGATCGGCGTTCATGTCCTCGTCGCCGATGCCGAAGGCGGCCGACGGGCGTCGCCGGCGTCAGGATCGCGTCGACACCGGCGGCGAAGGCCATCTCGAAATCGCGCTTGATCAGCGTGCGCACCTTCTGCGCCTGCAGGTAGTAGGCGTCGTAATAGCCGGCCGAGAGCACGTAGGTGCCGATCATGATGCGGCGCTTGACCTCGCGCGCCGAAGCCGGCGGCGCGGGTCTTCTCGTACATGTCGATGATGTCCTGCCCGTGCACGCGCAGGCCGTAGCGCACGCCGTCATAGCGGGCGAGGTTGGACGAGGCCTCGGCCGGCGCGACGATGTAGTAGGCCGGCAGCGCGTATTTGGTGTGCGGCAGCGAGATGTCGACGATCTCGCGCGCCGGCGTCGCGTTCAGCCAGGCGATGCCCTTCTGCCACAGCGCCTCGATCTCGGCCGGCATGCCGTCGATGCGGTATTCGCGCGGAATGCCGATCTTCAGGCCCTTCACGCGACTTGCCGAGCGCCGCCTCGTAGTCCGGCACCGGGCGGTCGACCGAGGTCGTGTCCTTCGGATCGACGCTCGCCATGGAGCTGCAGCAGGATCGCGGCGTCGCGCACGTCGCGGGCGATCGGGCCGGCCTGGTCGAGCGAGGAGGCGAAGGCGACGATGCCCCAGCGCGAGCAGCGGCCATAGGTCGGCTTGATGCCGACCGTGCCGGTGAAGGCGGCCGGCTGGCGGATCGAGCCGCCGGTGTCGGTCGCGGTCGCGCCGGCGCACAGATGCGCCGCGACGGCCGCCGCCGAGCCGCCCGACGAGCCGCCCGGGCACCAGCTTCGCGTTGGAGCCGCGCGCGCGCCACGGGTTGACCACCGGGCCGTAGTAGGAGGTCTCGTTGGACGAGCCCATGGCGAACTCGTCCATGTTGAGCTTGCCCAGCATGACCGCGCCGTCGGCCCAGAGATTGGCGGTGACGGTCGATTCGTAGCGCGGCTTGAAGCCGTCGAGGATGTGGCTTGCCGCCTGGGTGTGGACGCCCTCGGTGCCGAACAGGTCCTTGATGCCGAGCGGAATGCCTTCGAGCGGACCGGCCTTGCCGGCTGCGCGCCGCGCGTCGGAGGCCTTGGCCATCTCGCGCGCCTTGTCGTGCGTCACCGCGACATAGGCGTTGAACTGCGGATTGGCCGCGTCGATCGCCGACAAGATAGGCGTCGGTCAGCTCAAGCGCGGTAAATTCGCCCGCCGACAGTTTTTCGCGCGCCTGGGCAATGGTCAGTCTGGTCAGTTCGGTCATCAGGCGGATTTTTCCACGGTGAGGAGTTGATCGTAGAAGCGCGAATAATGCGTGTCGGGATAGTCGAGGAACGCGCCGCAGCGCTTGAAGCCGCCGGCCTCGTAGAAGCGCCAGGTATCGGCGAATGGCTCCGTGCCGCCGGTCTCCAGCGCGAGGCGGGGGATGCGCTTTTCACGCGCCAGACCGATGACGCGCGCAAGCAGCATCCGCCCGACGCCGGTTCCGCGCACTGCGGGCCGCGTCCAGAAGCGCTTGACCTCGGCAAGGCTCTCGTCATGCACCTTGAGCGATCCCATGCCGACGGCCTTGCCGTTCGCATCGCGCGCTACAAACACGGTCGTGTGCGGCTCGGCCATCTGCTCGACCGTCATCTGGAACTGGTATTCGCGCGGCGACAGCGGGATGAGGTGCGCGTTGAGCTCGGCCACCATGGCGCGAACTTCATCCTGCAAGCGGGGTCTCGACGGTGATGGTGATCCCGGACAGGTCCGTCATTCGACCACCTTGGGCACCATGAAGAATCCGTCCTCGCTCAGCGGGGCGTTGGCGACGATGTCGGCGGCCTTGTCGCCGTCGGTCACGACGTCGGGGCGCATCTTCATCTTCATTTCGACGACCGAGGTCATCGGCTCGACGCCCGCGACATCGACCTCGTCGAGCTGCTCGACGAAGCCCAGGATGCCGTTGAGCTCGCCGACCATGCGTTCGGCTTCTTGCGGCGATACGGCAATGCGGGCGAGCCGCGCAACGCGCTTGACGGTGGCTAGGTCTACGGACATGCGAGCGGTTCCGGGCGGTTACAGGTCATGCTTGCCTATAGCCGCCCGCTTGCGCGGTTTCAACGCCGCAAAAGCGCTGCGTCAAATTTCAACCGCTTCGCCCGGCTTGGGCAGCTTCACCTTGGCCGCGTCGTCGTCCATCGCCTCCACGAACTTCTCGGCATCGCCGTCCAGCATCGGGAAGGTCGCGAAGTGGCACGGGAAGATCGTGTCGAAGTTGAAGAAGCGGCGGCAGGCAAGCGCCGCCACCACGCCGCCCATGGTGAAGCGGTCGCCGATGGGCACCATCGCCACCTTGGGCTGGTGCAGTTCGTTGATCAGCGCCATGTCGCCGAAGATGTCGGTGTCGCCCATGTGGTAGACGCATTCGCCATCGGGAAAATGCAGCACCAGCCCGCACGGATTGCCGAGATAGACGCCATTGCTGGACGAGGAATGATGGGCGTTGACAAAAGTGGTGGTGAAGCCGCCACAGGTGACCGTGCCGCCGTGATTGCCTGGGTTGATCTTGTCCTGGCTGACCCCCTGCCCGACCAGATGCATGCAGATCTCGAAATTTGCGACGAGCTGCGCGCCGGTCTTCTTCAGGATTTCGGCGGCGTCTCCGATATGGTCGTCATGGCCGTGGGTCAACAGCACGTGGGTGACGCCCTCGGCCGGCTTTTCCCAGCCGCGCTTCCACACCGGATTGTGCGACAGGAACGGATCGATGAGGATGGCCGCGCCGCCATGGTCGATGCGAAATGCGGAATGTCCGTACCAGGTCACTTTCATGGGCAGTCTCCTCCGGTGTCATGCAATGTTTGGCTTTTGCCGTTGCGACAGATATTAGGGCCGGAACCGGCAAGGACAAACAGGCTTTGGCCAATATCGTCACACTTGAAGAATTGAAGCGGCTGCACTTGCCCGGGAAACGGTTGTTCGGGCTCGATCTCGGCTCAAAGACCATCGGCATCGCGGTCAGCGACGGCGGTCTGTCGATTGCAACGCCCTACCACACCATCCGCCGCACGAAATTCACCGCGGATGTCGCCGAACTGGCGAAGCTGGCAGCGCGCGAGCATGTCTGCGCGCTGGTGCTGGGCTTGCCGCTCAACATGGACGGCAGCGAGGGGCCAAGGGCGCAGTCCACCCGCGCGTTCGTGCGCAACATGGCGGGCAAGCTGGACCTGCCGGTGATGCTGTGGGACGAGCGGCTGTCGAGCGTCGCGGCGGAAGAATCGATGATCGAGGCCGGGGTGAAGCGGGACAAGCGTGCACGGCATATCGACGCCGTGGCGGCAGCGATCATTCTGCAGGGAGCACTCGATCGGCTTGCGAAGATTCCGTAGCGCGGTCTTTGGCGCGAATTCAGCCAGTCGCGCAACTCGCCGAAGCGGACCATTGCGTGGGGAACCCAGCTCGCTCGCCAGCGGAATGCCGCAATCGAAAGAATGATGGCGGTATCCAGCGCGCAGCCCCAGGCCAGCATTGCCGGTATTGCGCTGGCGGGAACGCCGAGCGTGCGGCCATATATTTCGAACACGGCATCATGCAGCGCGCGCGAAAAGAAGATCGTGCCGAACGAGATGTCGTTGGCGCTCAGGCCATACCACGTCCAGAAGAACGTCAACGGTATCGCCCAGAGCAGGAGAATGGCGCGCATGGTACCTCGCTATCGCAGGCCCCACTTTGCGATTACCCGGAACGAGGCGCAACGTTTACCTTCTGTTAAGGTTAACGGAAATCGTGCCGTTCAGCGCAGCACCACGGCCTGGGTCGGGGACAGCCAGAACGGCGGCAGGAACGAGGCAAGATTGGAGAATGGCAGCACCTCCGGCTTGAGGTGAATGCCGAGGCTTTCGGCCATGAAGGCCCGTCTTGCCTGCACACGCTGCCAGGCCTGCGGATGGCGCCAGGCAAACTCCGCCCTGCCCGGCTCATCGAGCAGGGCAATGCCGTCTTCCATGTTGATGGTGAAATACGGCCCGCCGGTAGCCGGGATAATGTCGATTTGCAGGGCCATTCCGGACTTGAGCTTCTGACGCGAGCCCCTGGCGATGGGCGAATGCATCCATTCGTCGATGTGGATTAGATGGCCCGGATTGAGCATGACACCGAAAAACGGATCGCCGATGCGCGCCATCACACGCTCGAAAAGTTCGCCGCCCTCAACCCCGATGCCAACCGTCTCCAGCCACTCGGCGACGGCTTCGAAGTAAGGAAAGACCAGCTTTTGCGGGTAGTCCTGAATTTCCGTGGGCAATTCGGCAGCGCTTTCCACCAGCCAGCCATTGCGGCAGGTCAGCGCACCAGTGACGCCCATCGCCGTGGTCACCGCCTCGCCCCGCTCGATGATCTTCGATGTCGGCGACGGCAGGCCATTCCAGGCACGCGGGCCGGAGGAGAACATCGGGTGGCACGAGAGCGGCAGGCCGATTGGCTGCATCAGGCTCGCGGCCTCGAACTCGCGCATGCCGGGCTTCGTGCCGAACACGACGCGCTTTACAGCCTCGGAAGCATGGCAGGCGGCGAACTCGAAGCGGGCGAGCTCGTCAATTTCAAGCGTTGCGCGCAAGCCGTTTTCCGGATCCATCAGCAAGGTCCCCGCATTGGAGACTTGTGGGGAGATTGCCCGCAGCGTGTCGGCGATGAAGGACGGGATCTCAAGCCAAACCGCAGGCTCGCCGGTTTCGAGCGGCCCGTAATATTTCCACCCCGCGACGCCGATCTTCATGCCGCGCGACAGCCCGCTTGCTTTGAGCAGTTCGGCAAGCGGCAGCGTCGCCGAGCGGTCCTGTCCCATCAGCCCGAATGGCGGATAGAGCCGCACGTCGAGCGGCAGCGGCGCGGCCTTGCCCATGCCCTGGTTCTCGAGCCCCGTGAGCAGCACCGGATCGCCGCCGGGCAAGACGATCAGCAGCGCCTCCTCGAAGCGAGGGTCGAAGCCGGTGAGCCAGGCCATGTTGGCGCAATGCTCGCGGTCGGCATAGATCACCAGCGCATCAAGAGCGGCCGATGCCATGGCGGCGCGCAGCCGCGCGAGCCGGGCTGTGTAAATTTGCGGCGCCAACTCCGGCATTTCGTCGGGCACGCCGAATTGCGGCAGCTTCACTTCGGCGAGCATTGCCTTGCGCATGATGATTGCTTTCACAGTGCGGGATAGAGCGTGTCGATGATCGACCGGCTGTCGTGCCGGTTGTCGAGCATGCCGTAGGTGGAGCGCCACAGGCCGCCGAGCCGCGATTCGATGAACGCGTCGGCAATCGTGCCTGTGTTGAGGCGGCGCAGTTCAGCCCCCGCCGCGGTCAGCGCCAATTGCTCGGTGAGGATGCGGGCGGAGCCGATGTCGTTTTGCGCCATGGAAGCGGCGGTGCGGATGACCTCTATGGTCTTGGATGCGCCATTGCCGCCAAGGTCCTGTTCCAGCCGCGAAAGCACCGCGTCGAGCAGCTTGCCGCCCTTGCTGATGACGCGCATCACGTCGAGGCACATGACGTTGCCGGAGCCTTCCCAGATGGCGTTGACCGGCGCATCGCGGTACTGGCGGGCAAGGTTGCCCTCCTCGATATAGCCATTGCCGCCCAGGCACTCCATCGCCTCGCCGATCACCGGCGCGGCGCGACTTGCACACCCAGTACTTGATCACCGGCGTCATCAGCCGGGCATAGGCGGCATCGGCCGGATCGGCGGCGGCGCGGTCGAAGGAGGCGGCGAGGCGGAACGCCAGCGCGGTGGCTCCCGCCGTCTCCAGCGCCAGGTCGGCCAGCACGCGCACCATCAGCGGCTGGTCGATGAGCGTTCGCGCCCATCACCTGCCGGTGGCGCACGTGGTGCACCGCCTCGGCAAGGCTGGTGCGCATCATCGCCGGCGGAGGAGACGGCGCAGTCGAGCCGCGTCAGCGTCACCATGTCGATGATGGTCGAGACGCCCCTGCCCGGCTCGCCGACCAATTGGCCGAAGCGCTCCGTGGAATTCCACCTCCGACGATGCGTTCGAGCGGTTGCCGAGCTTGTCCTTGAGGCGCTGGAAGCGGAAGCCGTTGCCGCGCCCGTCCGGCAGAAGCCGCGGCAGCAGGAAGCAGCCAAGGCCCGTCTCGTTGCCATGCGACATCTGCGCGAGCACGAGGAACGCATCGCACATCGGCGCCGACATGAACCATTTGTGGCCGGTGATGCGGTAGAGCCCCTCGCCCGCCGGCTCGGCGAAGCGTGGTGTTGGCGCGCACATCCGTGCCGCCCTGCTTTTCCGTCATGCCCATGCCGATGGTCAGCCCGGCCTTCTGCACCGGCGGCTTCATCGAGGAATCATATTTGCGCGACAGGATGCGCGGCAGCCATTCGTTGACGATCGAGGGCGTGCCCATCATCGCCGCGACGGCGGCGTTGGTCATGGTGATCGGGCAGAGATGCCCGGTCTCGAGCAGCGAGGACAGGTAGAAGCGCGCCGCGCGCGCCAGAGTTGCGCACGCCACGCTCGGCAGGCGCATCGTCCCAGATCGAGCAATGCAGGCCGATGGAGGCGCTCTTGCGCATCAGCGCGTGATAGGCCGGATGGAACTCGACCACGTCGAGGCGGTGTCCCTTGGCGTCGTGCGTGCGCAGCACCGGCAGGTTGCGGTTGGCGAGCCGCGCCAGATCGAAGCTCTCTGCCGCGCCCGCCCAGGCGCCATGCGAGGCCAGGTCCTTCTTGATGCCGTCGCCCAGCGCATGGCAGACCCGCCGCAGCAGCGGATCGCCGTTCCACGCATTGTGGCCGGCATAGACCGGCGACTGGTTCAGCACTTCATGGGTGTCGGCAGGTGGTGTCATGGCTTGATTCATGGCGCGACAATAATTGTTATCAGGTGTGAATCCCACGAAAATCAATCGCTGCGGCAGTTGGCAATGGCGCGCGCCGTGCCTATAGGTTCGACTTCAATGAGCGCGACCGCAAAACACCCCGCATTCGGCCACCGCCACCTGCTTGGCATCGCGCGACCTGTCGCCTCCCGAAATCCATCTATCTTCTCGACAAGGCCGACGAGGCCGTCGCGGTTTCGCGGCAGGTCAACAAGAAGAAGGCCGTGCTGCAAGGGGCGCACGCAGATCAACCTCTTCTTCGAGGCATCGACGCGCACGCAGTCATCGTTCGAGCTTGCCGGAAAGCGCCTCGGCGCCGATGTCATGAACATGTCGGTCGCCGCCTCGTCGGTGAAGAAGGGCGAGACGCTGATCGACACGGCGATGACGCTCAACGCCATGCGGCCGGACCTGCTGATCGTGCGGCACGGCTCGGCCGGAGCCGTGGAGCTGCTGGCGCAGCAAGGTCGCCTGCTCGGTGATCAATGCCGGCGACGGCGCGCACGAGCACCCGACGCAGGCGCTGCTCGACGCGCTGACCATCCGCCGCGCACAAGGGCGAGCTTTCGCAGCTTACCGTGGCGATCTGCGGCGACGTGCTGCATTCGCGCGTGGCGCGCTCCAACATCCTGCTGCTCAACGCCGTCGGCGCGCGGGTACGCGTGATCGCGCCCTCGACGCTGCTGCCCTCCGGCATCGAGCGGCTGGGCGTCGAGGTCTTCCGCCGCATGGAGGACGGGCTGAAGGATGCCGACGTCGTCATGATGCTGCGGCTGCAGCGCGAGCGCATGGCCGGCGCGCTGGTGCCTTCGGTGCGCGAATATTTCCGCTATTTCGGCCTCGATGCGGAGAAGCTGAAGCATGCCAGGCCGGACGCGCTGGTGATGCATCCCGGCCCGATGAACCGCGGCGTCGAGATCGCCTCGGAAGTCGCGGACGGGCCGCAAAGCGTGATCGAGGAACAGGTGGAGATGGGCGTCGCGGTGCGCATGGCGGTGATCGAGGCGCTGATCGGCGCGAAGCGGATATCCGGCCAATGACTGAGCGGGCGATCCTCGTTTCCGGCGGACACCTCGTCGATCCGGCGCAGGGCATCGACGGCCCGGCTTCGCTGCTGGTCGAGGGCGGCATCGTCAAGGCGGTGCATCGCGGCGGCGGCCCGACCGGGCGCACCCGAGGGCGCCGAAACGATCGACGCGCGCGGGCTGCACATCTTCCCCGGCTTCATCGACGCGCGCGTGCATGTCGGCGAACCGGGCGGCGAGCACCGCGAGACGCTTGCCTCGGCAAGCCGCGCCGCGGCCGCGGGCGGCGTCACCTCCTTCATCATGATGCCGGAGACCGATCCGGTGATCGACGACGTCGCGCTGGTCGATTTCGTGCGCCGCGCCGCGCGCGACACGGCCATCGTCAACGTCCACCCGTCCGTCGCGATCACGCGCGGCTTGCAGGGGCACGAGCTGACCGAGTTCGGCCTGCTGCAGGAAGCGGGCGCGGTGATGGTGACGGAGGGCCGCAAGAGCCTTCGCAACGCGCTGACGCTGCGCCGGGCCATGACCTATGCCCGCGATTTCGGCGCTCGTCGTGGCGCAGGAGACGCTCGACCCGGACCTCACCTCCAACGGCGTGATGAACGAGGGGCTGATTGCAACGCATCTGGGCCTTGCCGGCATTCCGCGCGAGGCCGAGATCATCGCGCTCGAGCGCGACCTGCGCATCGCGGCGCTGACCGGCTGCGACTATCACGCGGCAAAGCTTTCGACCGCCGACTTCCTGCGCCGCAATCGCCGAGCTACAAGACGCGCGGCGCACAAGGTGACGGCGGCGGCTTCGATCAACCATCTGTCGCTCAACGAGAACGACATCGGCGCGCTATCGCACCTTCTTCAAGCTGTCGCCGCCGCTGCGCAGCGAGGACGACCGGCAGAGCCTGATCGCCGCGCTGGCGGACGGCACCATCGACATCATCGTCTCGGCGCACGATCCGCAGGACGTCGACACCAAGCGGCTGCCCTTCGCGGAGGCCGCGGACGGCGCGATCGGGCTGGAGACGCTGTTCGCGGCATCGCTGCGGCTCTATCACAACGGCCATCGTCGGCCTGTCGCGGCTGGTCGAATGCCTGTCGAAGCGGCCGGCGGAAATCTTCGGCCTGCCGGGCGGCAATCTGCGGCCCGGTTCGCCGGCGGACATCGCGATCGTCGACATCAACATGCCGCATGTGATCGTCGGAAAGCGGCATCGTCTCGCGCTCGAAAAACACGCCTTTCGAGGGCGCCCGGTTCAGCGGCAAGGTATTGCAAACTCTGGTCGCAGGGCGCACAGTATACACCAGCAGATAGAGGCGGGGGCATGGATTACACGTTGGCGGCGGTTGCGCTGGTTTTCGGCTATCTCGCGGGATCGATTCCATTCGGCCTGCTGCTGACGCGCATGGCCGGGCTCGGCGACGTGCGCAAGATCGGCTCCGGCAATATCGGCGCGACCAATGTGCTGCGCACCGGCAACAAGGGGCTGGCCGCGGCGACGCTGCTGCTCGACGGGCTGAAGGGCACGCTCGCGGTGCTTGCGGCAAGCTGGTTCGCCGGTCCGCAGGCGGGCCTCGCCGCTGGGCTGATTGCCGGACTTGGCGCGTTCCTCGGCCATTGCTTTCCGGTCTGGCTCTCCTTCAAGGGCGGCAAGGGCGTCGCCACCTATCTCGGCGTTCTCGTCGCGGTCTGCATGGCAGGTCGCGCTTGCCTTCGCGGCCATCTGGCTCGCGGTGGCCTTCCTCACGCGCTACTCCTCGCTGGCGGCGCTCGTCGCCACGGCCGCCACGCCGGTGATCGTCTGGCTGACTGGGCATGCCGCTACGCGGCGCTGCTGTTCGCGGTGCTGGCGGCGATCTCCTGGTACAAGCACCGGCGAACATCTCGCGGCTGCTTGTCCGGCGAGGAAAGCCGCATCGGGGCAAAGGGCTGAACAATGGGCGGGGAAAGACTGCCGGCGGCGCGCGGGCGCTTTCCCCTGACGGATGAGCAAAAGCTGCAATGGCTGATGCTGATCCGCAGCGAGAATGTCGGCCCGGCGACCTTTCGCGACCTGATCAACCATTACGGCACCGCCTCCGGCGCGCTCGCCGCCTTGCCCGAACTGGCCAAGCGCGGCGGCGTGGCGGCGCGCATCCGCATCTCAACGCGCGCTGATGCCGAGAAGGAAATGAACGCCGCGCGCAAGGCCGGCGCACGCTTCATCGGCATGGGCGAACCCGACTATCCGGTGCTGATGCGCGGCCTCGATTATCCGCCGCCGCTTGTCTGCGTGCGCGGCGACATCGCCGTGGCGCAACGCCCCTCCGTCGGCATCGTCGGCTCGCGCAATGCGTCGATCACCGGGCAGAAGCTGACGGCGCGCATCGCGCGGGAACTGGGCGAAGCCGGTCACACCGTCGTTTCCGGACTGGCGCGCGGCATCGACGCGGCGGCGCACAAGGCGTCGATCCCCACCGGCACGGTCGCCGTGCTGGCCGGCGGCGTCGACGCGCCCTTCCCGCAAGAACATGCCGGGCTGGCGCAGGAAATCATCGATGGCGGCGGGGCGCTGATCAGCGAAATGCCGATCGGCTGGCAGCCGCGCGCCATCGATTTTCCGCGCCGCAACCGCATCATCGCCGGGCTGTCGCTCGGCGTGCTGGTGGTCGAGGCGGCAAAGCGATCCGGTTCGCTGATCACGGCAAGGCTTGCCAGCGAATGCGGGCGCGCCGTGCTGGCCATTCCCGGTTCGCCCGCTCGATCCGCGCGCCGAAGGCACGAACCACCTCATCCGGCAGGGCGCGACGCTCATTACCTGCACAGCCGAGATACTCGATGCGCTGGCGCCGATGGGCGGGGCCGAACCGCAACTGCCCTTCGACGCAGGCGAGGAAATACCGGAGCCATACGAGACCGATCCGCGGCCGCCGGTGGAGGCGAGCGAGGCCATGCGCCAGACGATCGTTTCGGCGCTCGGCCCCTCTCCCGTCGAGGTGGACGACATCATCCGCTTCACCGGCGCAAGCACCGGCGAGGTGCAGATGATCCTGCTGGAGCTTGCGCTTGCCGGGCGGCTCGAGCGCCACGGCGGCAACCGCGTTTCGCTGACATTGTAGTGTCAGGCGGTGAGACGCTCGGGCTGCGACTCGTTCTGGATGACTGCCTGCGCATGCAGCGCCGAACACTGCACGGCTTCCATCGCAGCCATTTCCAGGAGGTAGGCCAGCATGGCGCAATCGGTGTTCAATGAAAGCTTGCGCAGTTCCACGAGCATCTGGCGCAGGTATTCGAGCTTCTCGGCCTTGTCGTCATAGGTTGCGGGCAATTTGCGGCGATCGATCAGACGGCTTGCATTATTATGTTCGGCCATGAAAATTCCCGTGAGCTGACAGCCGGTTACCCGACCGTTGAACCCCGCCTCGAATGCCCCCGCATCGCAGTGAACATATCACTGATTGCAGTTAATTAAATACTGCAACTTAAAATTGTTTTTTCCGCAGGCTTGCGGCGCCGTGGGGTGGCAGGGCTTGACGCGGGGGCTTCAAGCGGCCAATTCAGGGGAGCCCCACCGCCGGGCCGAACGGGAAATCCGGCAGGTGCTTATCGTTCCTTCATGCAGAACCGGAATCATTCATGACCACCAGTTTGGTGATTGTCGAATCGCCTGCCAAGGCAAAAACAATCAACAAATATCTCGGCAAGGACTATCACGGTCCTGGCCTCCTACGGCCATGTCCGCGACCTGCCGGCCAAGGATGGCTCGGTGCGTGCCGGACGATGATTTCGCCATGTCCTGGGAAGTCGACGGCCAACGGCGAAGACGCGGCTGACCGACATCGCCAAGGCGGTGAAGAACGCCGACCGCCTGATCCTCGCGACCGACCCGGATCGCGAGGGCGAGGCGATCTCCTGGCACGTGCTGCGAGGTGCTCAAGGACAAGAAGCGTGCTGAAGGACAAGCCGGTCAGCGCGTCGTCTTCAACGCCATCACCAAGCAGGCGGTGCTCGAGGCGATGGCCAATCCGCGCGCAGATCGACGTGCCGCTGGTCGATGCCTATCTCGCCCGCCGCGCGCTCGACTATCTCGTCGGCTTCACGCTGTCGCCGGTGCTGTGGCGCAAGCTGCCCGGCGCGCGCTCGGCCGGCCGCGTGCAGTCGGTGGCGCTGCGGCTCGTCTGCGACCGCGAGGCCGAGATCGAGCGCTTCATCGCGCGAGGAATACTGGCAGATCGTCGCGACGCTGCTCGACACGCCGCGCGGCGACAGCTTCGAGGCGCGGCTCGACCGAATTCGAGGGCAAGCAAGCTGCAGCAGCTCGACATCACCAACGAAGGCGCAGGCCGACGGCGATCAAGGCCATGCTGGAAGGCGCGACGTTCACGCGTCGCCATCGGTCGAGGCCAAGCCGACCAAGCGCAATCCCGGTCGCGCCCTTCACCACCTCGACGCTGCAGCAGGCGGCGTCGTCGCAGCTCGGCTTCTCGGCCACGCGCACCATGCAGATCGCGCAGCGGCTCTATGAAGGCATCGACATCGGCGGCGAGACCGTCGGCCTGATCACCTACATGCGAACCGACGGCGTGCAGATGGCGCCGGAGGCGATCGGCGCCGACGCGCGCGCGATCGCCAAGGAGTTCGGCGACAAATACCTGCCGGAGAAGCCGCGCTATCTATTCGACCAAGGCCAAGAACGCCCAGGAAGCGCACGAGGCGATCCGCCCGACCGACTTCGCCCGCACGCCCGAGCAGGTGCGCCAGTATCTCGATGCCGACCAGACGCGGCTCTACGAGCTGATCTGGAAGCGCACCATCGCCAGCCAGATGGCAGCCGGCCGAGATCGAGCGCACGACGGTCGAGATCGACGCGCGCAACGGCGCGCAGCGCGCCAGCCTGCGCGCCGATCGGCTCGGTCATCCGCTTCGACGGCTTCCTCGCCGCCTATGACCGACCAGAAGGACGAGGACGCCGAGGACGAGGAAGACGGCCGCCTGCCCGAAATCCGCGCCGGCGAGACGCTCCGAAGCGCGAGAAGATCAACGCCAAGCAGCATTTCACCGAGCCGCCGCCGCGCTATTCGGAAGCAACGCTGATCAAGAAGATGGAAGAGCTCGGCATCGGCCGTCCGTCCACCTATGCCGCGACGCTGACGACGCTGCGAGGACCGCGACTATGTGACGCATCGACAAGCGCCGGCTGATCCCGCAAGTCGAAGGGCCGGCTGGTCACGGCCTTCCTCGAGAGCTTCTTCAAGACGCTATGTCGAGTATGACTTCACGGCGTCGATCTCGAGGAGAAGCTCGACGAGATTTCCGACGGCAAGCTCGCCTGGAAGGACGTGCTGCGCGACTTCTGGAAGCGATTTCTCGGCAAGCGTCGAGGAGATCAAGGACCTGCGCGTCACCGACGTGCTCGACGCGCTGAACGAGGAACTGGCGCCGCTGGTCTTCCCGGCGCGCGAGGACGGCTCCGATCCGCGCATCTGCCCGACCTGCGGCACCGGCAAGCTGTCGCTGAAGCTCGGCAAGTACGGCGCCTTCGTCGGCTGCTCGAACTATCCCGAATGCAGCTACACCCGCCAGCTCGGCGCGGAAGGCGCCGAGGGCGAGGCGGCGCGCGGACGGCACCAAGGTGCTCGGCACGGACCCCGTATACCGGCGAGGAGATCACGCTGCGCACCGGCCGCTTCGGCCCCTATGTCCAGCGCGGCGACGGCAAGGAAGCCAAGCGCGTCCAGCCTGCCCAAGGGCTGGACGCCGGAGGCGATCGACCACGAAAAGGCGCTGCGCGCTGCTGGCGCTGCCGCGCGACGTCGGCAAGCATCCCGAGACCGGCAAGATGATCTCCGCCGGCATCGGCCGCTACGGCCCGTTCGTGCTGCATGACGGCACCTACGCCAATCTCGACAGCGTCGAGGACGTGTTCTCGGTCGGCCTCAACCGCGCCGTCTCGGTCGCTCGCCGAAAAGGCGAAGGGCCGCGGCGGGCGCGGCGCGCGGCCCGGCCGCGCTGAAGGAGCTGGGCGACCATCCCGATCGGCGGCCCGATCACCGTGCGCGACGGCAAATACGGGCCCTATGTCAACCATGGCAAGGTCAATGCGACGCTGCCCAAGGGCAAGGATCCGCAGACGGTGACGCTGGAAGAGGCGGTGGCGCTGATCGCCGGCCAAGGCCGGCAACAGGCGCGCCGGCGCGCGGCGAAGGCCAAGCCGCAAGGCGCAACGGCCAAGCCGGCGGCGAAGGCAAAGCCGGCCGCGAAGGCAAAGCCGGCGACCGAAGGCGCGCGGCCGGAAAGAAGCCAAGTAGCATGGCGAAGCCGGCAAGAAGCGCGGGGCACGCCGCCCGCCGGCTCTGCCGACCCGCGACGACGATCCTGCGCATACATCGCCGACAATCCCGACGCGCGTCGGGCAAGCGCGAGATCGCCAAGGCCTTTTCGCTCAAGGGCGAGGACCGCGATCTGCGCTGAAGCGATCCTGCTGCGCGACCTGGAGGACGAGGGCCTGCTCGCACGCAAGGAGCGCAAGCGGCTGGCGCGGCCGGCGAGCCTGCCGCCTGTCACCGTGCTCGACATCATGGCGCGCGACCGCGACGGCGGCCTGTTGGCGCGCCCGGCCGAATTGGGACGAGGCGGCGGACGGCCCTGCCCCGACCGTTTCGATCCGCCAGCCCAAGGGGCGCAACTCCGTCGTCGCCGGCATCGGCGACCGCGTGCTGGCAAAGACCTTCCGCAGCGGACGAGCGACGGGCCCGCACTATACCGGCGCGCGTCATCAAGGTCATCGACAAGCGCAAGCGATGCGGTGCTCGGCGTGTTGCGCATTGCCGACGACGGCGCATTCCGCATCGAGCCGACGTCGAGCGCCGCAGGCGGAAGTGATCGTCGACGCGGAAGACCTCGGCGGCGCCAAGGACGGCGATCTCGTCGAGGTCGAGTCACGCCGCATCGGCCGCTACGGCCTGCCGCGCGGCAAGTGTCATCAAGGTGCTCGGCTCGCTCGACGAGCGAGAAGGCGGTCTCGATGATCGCCATCCACGCCCACGACATCCCGCACATCTTTCCGGCCGACGGTGCTGGCCGAGGCCGAAGACGGCAAAGCCGGTCCACGCATGGCCGCGCCGCGAGGACTGGCGCGACCTGCCGCTCGTCACCATCGATCCGGCCGACGCCAAGGACCATGACGACGCCGTCCATGCCGAGCCCGACCCGACGAGACGAACCCCGGCGGCGTCATCGTCACCGTCGCGATCGCCGATGTCGCTGGCTATGTGCGGCCCGGCTCGGCGCTCGACCGCGAGGCGCTGAAGCGCGGCAATTCGGTCTATTTCCCCGACCGCGTCGTGCCGATGCTGCCCGAGCGCATCTCCAACGATCTCTGCTCGCTGCGCGAGGGCGAGGACCGCCCGGCGCTCGCGGTGCGCATGGCGTTTTCCGCCGACGGCCGCAAGATCGAGGCACACCTTCCACCGCATCATGATGCGCAGCCGACGCCAAGCTGTCCTACCAGCAGGCGCAGGCGGCGATCGACGGCAAGGGCCGACGACAAGGCACCGGACCGATGCTCGACACCGTCCTGCAGCCGCTCTGGGACGGCCTATGCGACGCTGAAGCGCGGCCGCGAGGCGCGCGAGCCGCTGGAACTCGACCTGCCCGAGCGCAAGATGCTGCTGAAGCCCGACGGCACGGTCGACCGCGTCGTCGTGCCCGAGCGGCTCGACGCGCACAAGCTGATCGAGGAGTTCATGATCCAGGCCAATGTCGCGGCGGCCGAGACGCTGGAGCGCAAGCAAGCAGGCGCTGGTCTACCGCATCCACGACGCGCCCTCGCTGGCCAAGCAGGAATCGCTGCGCGAATTCCTCAAGTCGCTCGAACATGTCGCTGGCGCGCGGCGCGAATCTGCGGCCGTCGCAGTTCAACCGCATCCTGGCGCAGGTGTCACGGCGCCGACCACGAGGAGCTGGTCAACGAGGTGGTGCTGCGCTCGCAAAGCCAGGCCGAATACGCGCCGGACAATATCGGCCATTTCGGGCTGAACCTGCTGCGCTACGCGCATTTCACCTCGCCGATCCGCCGCTATGCCGACCTGATCGTCCACCGCGCGCTGGTCACGGCGCTCAAGCTTGGCGAAGGCGGCATCTCGCCCGAGCAGGAAGCCATGCTGGAAGTGATCGCCACGGACATTTCCGTCGCCGAGCGCCGCGCGATGCAGGCCGAGCGCGAGACGATCGACCGTCTTGTCGCCGGATTCCTCAGCGAAAAGATCGGCGAGGTCTTCAGGGGACGCATCAACGGCGTCACCAAGGCGGGGCTGTTTGTCACGCTGGAGGACACTGGTGCGGACGGCTTCGTTCCCATATCTATGATCGGAGACGAGTATTTCCGGTACGATCAGGACCAGCACTCGGTAACGGGCGAGGCGACCGGGCTAACTTACCAGATGGGCCAGAAAGTCGAGGTGCGGCTTGTGGAGGCGGCACCGATAGCGGGTGCGCTGCGTTTCGAGATCACGAGCGGCGGCGTTACAGGCGGCAGGCCGATGCGCAGCCGCCCGGCAAACCAGAAGCGCGGCACGCGTGCGGGTCCAGGTGGCGGTTTTCCGCAAAACCGCGGCCGGCGGCGGTGAAATATGAGGAAGCATGATGACCAAGCTCAATGATGGGGCGATCCGCAATTTTGGCGACCAGCCCGGCCAAACGGCCGGCGAAGTGGCTGCACGGCCATTGCTTGCCTCGATGGGGCGCGGCTTGCGCGGCGTGTGCCCGGCTTGCGGCGAGGGGCATGTGTTCACGAGCTATTTGAGCATCGCG
Source organism: uncultured Alphaproteobacteria bacterium (assembly GCA_963697325.1). GTDB lineage: Bacteria > Pseudomonadota > Alphaproteobacteria > Rhizobiales > Rhizobiaceae > BOKV01. Next base: position 56,814 of record CAVONR010000010.1, read on the forward strand.
CGCCATTGCGAGGTGTGCGGCGAAGAGCTTTATCACCAGCGTGCCGACGATTTGCCGGCATATCTAAACATTTTCGTCACCGGTCATGTGGTTGTTGGCGCCATGATGATGTTCATGGATAGTGAATTCCTCCCGGTCTGGGGGATAACGCTGCTGACGGTCGCCATAGCCGTTACCGTGGCCATATTGATGATGCGACCGCTCAAGGGCCTGGTCGTGGGGGCACAGTGGGCGCTGAGGATGCACGGCTTTGGCGGGCATGACGACTGAGGAACCCGACAACAGCCCGCTTTCGCAGGAACTGGCGCGGATCGAGGCTATCATTCGCACGCCGCAAGATCCGTGCACTGAACGCCGCCGGCCGGCAGATGCATACCGGCATCCGCCCGCGCGACGCTGCAACTCTGGTGATCGTTCAAAGGGATGGTCGCGAGACGCGCGTGCTGATGGGCAAGCGGCACCATTCGCTCAAGTTCATGCCGGGCGCGCTGGTGTTTCCGGGCGGTTCGGTGGACCGGATGGACGGGCTGGTGCCGACCGCGGACGAATTGCCCATTGCGACGCGCCGCTTGCTGATGAGCAACATGCGCGGCAAGGGCAGCGCCCGGGCGGCCAAGGCCATCGGCGTTGCCGCCATCCGCGAACTCGCCGAGGAATGCGGGCTTCTGATCGGCAAGCCGGGCAATACCGCCAGTTTCCACCCTGACTGGGCGCCCTTCGCAGAGCGGGGGCTTGCTCCTTCCATTGCCGGCCTCAGCGTGCTTGCGCGCGCCATCACACCGCCCGGCCCGCCGCGCCGTTTTGACACCTGGTTCATGGTGACGACGGCGGAGCAGATCGCCCATACGCCGCAAAACGGTTTCAATCCGAGCGGCGAACTGGAAGAGCTGCAATGGGTGCGGCCACGCGACGCCATGGAAGGCGATACGCGGGAGATCACGCGGGTAATGCTGGTGGAATTGATGCACCGGCTGGAGCGCGACCCGCAGCTTGACCCCGATTACCCCGCCCCGTTCTACCAATCGCTGCACCGGCGCTTCCAGAAGAGCATGATGGCATGAAGACAGCACCCCAAGCGCGCGCCCGGAGCAGGCGATGAACACGGCCGAAGACGCCTTCGGCATGGCCGTAAACCGACCCCAGGAGGTCGACAAATGGGGCGCGGTGGCAGCAATCGCCACCATATCTGCCGTTGGCGTGGCGGTCGGGCTGTCTTTCCCGCTGCTGAGCTTCCTGATGGAGCAGCGCGGATATTCGACGACGCTGATCGGCGCGAACACCGCAATGGCCGGCATTGCCTCAATGCTTGCCGTGCCCTTCGTCAATCCGCTGGCGCGCCGCATCGGGCTGGTGGCGACATTGGTGCTGGCGGCGGTGATAAGCGCGGCAAGCCTGATCGGCTTCTACATTTTCCCGTCCATTGGCGCGTGGTTCCTGCTTCGCATCAGCTTTCACGGCGCCATAACCGCCTCGTTCATCCTGAGCGAGTACTGGATCAATGTCGCGGCTCCCGAAAAGCGGCGCGGCTTCGTGCTGGGCATCTATGGCAGCGTGCTTTCGCTGGGCTTCGCAACGGGCCCTGCTTTGCTTGCGCTTCTGGGCACGAAGGGGCCCCTGCCCTTCGTCACTGGAGTCATCATCATCCTGGTGTCCACGCTGCCCGCGATCCTGGCGCATGGCCGGCAGCCGCGGACCGACAGCCATCCGAAATCGCGGTCGGTGCTGCGCTACATCTGGCTTGTGCCGCTGGCGACGGCTGCGGCCTTCATTTTCGGCGCGGTCGAACAGGCGGGACTGGCGCTGTTTCCGGTCTACGGCGCACGCAACGGCTATGACGAGACACAGATTTCGCTGCTGCTGATCGTGCTCGCTTTCGGCAACGTGGCCTTGCAGCTGCCGCTCGGCCTCATCTCCGACCGGTTGCGGGACCGGCGGTGGCTGCTTTTTGCCTGCGCCGCCGTTGGTGCGATCGGCGTCGCAATCGTTCCCTATGCGATGCAGTACCCTGCCCTGCTGATCTGCGGCATGTTTGTCTGGGGCGGCGTGACCACCGGCATGTACACGGTCGGGCTGGCGCATCTGGGATCGCGCCTCAAGGGGCCGGACCTGGCGCAGGCAAATGCCGCCTTCATCCTGTGCTATGCCATCGGCATGGTGATCGGGCCGCAGGTTGCGGGCGTCGCCATGGATATCTGGAACCCGCACGGCTTTGCCGTTGCGCTCAGCGGCATGTTCGTCGGCTATCTCGTGCTGGTGCTCATCCGGCACAAGCCGCGCAGTCTTTAGGGTCCGCCCGGACCTTGAAGGCTTGACAATCGGGCGTGCATGAGTAGTTTGCGGCCAAATGCGCGCCTCCCCTCCGGGAGGCATCGTTTTTTGCAGATGCGCGAAGAACGGCGCAACCAGTTCACACCAACATCGGGCCAATGACCGCTTCCCGCGCCGTGGCCGCTGAGACAGGAACACCCAGATGGCCAAGGCCGCCACAATCAAGATCAAGCTGGAAAGCACCGCAGGCACCGGCTACTTCTACGTCGCGAAGAAGAACAGCCGCACCAAGACCGAGAAGATGAACGTCAACAAGTACGACCCGGTCGTGAAGAAGCACGTTCCCTTCAAGGAAACCAAGATCAAGTAAGCCTGGCGCACAGCCGGAAATGCGAAGGCCGCCTCTGGCGGCCTTTTTCATGCGCAAATTCTGGAAAGGAACAAGGGGTCGGCCGGTAGCTTGGCCATGGTACGAGGAGGCCATGAATGCCAATTACCGGCCGACAGAACCCCACGGACCCAGGAGATGCGGCGGACCTGAGCACCCCGCAGGGTATTCATGCCAGAGGTCGCAGGCACGCACGTCCCCCCGATATCTGGCGTGCGTAAAATGTGACGCAAATGCGGCACGAAATCAATTACAGTCTTTGATTTCCCTAGCGAAAACGCCGGGCATGGTTAGCCGGTAAGGCTAACGGGGGCGTGGCGGAACTGCTCAGGCAGCCTCGGTATAGACCATGTTCCGGCCCGACCGCTTGGCCTGGTACAACGCGACATCGGCGCGTTTCAGCAGCTTTTCGGGCGAATCATGCTCGCTGTCGATGCACGAAACTCCAAGGCTCACGGTCACCGGCAAGGTCGCCTTCCCCGATATGATGAAGGGGTGGGCCGCTACTTCCGAGCGGATGCGTTCTGCCACGATACGAGCCAGCGCGACGTCGGTATCGGGCATGACGACGACGAATTCCTCGCCGCCATACCGGCAGGCAAGGTCCATGTTGCGCACGTTCTTGCGGATGCGGCGGGCGAATTCGCGGATGACTTCGTCGCCGACATCGTGGCCGTGGGCGTCGTTGACCGCCTTGAAGTGATCGATGTCGCACATGATGATCGAGATCGGCTTCTTGCGCCCGATCGCCTTCTCGAACATGCCCTGCAGATGCGTGTCGAAATAGCGCCGGTTGTTGAGCCCGGTCAGGCCGTCTGTGACGGCCATCTCGATGGTGGCCTGAACGCTGTCGCGCAGCTTTTCATTGTAGCGCTTGCGCTTGACCTGCGTGCGGACGCGCGCGAGCATCTCGTTGCGGTCTATCGGGCGGCGGATGTAGTCGTTGACGCCAAGATCGAGCGCGCGGATGACGCCTGCTTCCTGGTCGTTTTCCGCGATCACCAGGAGCGGCAGCACGCGCGTGCGCTCCAGCGAGCGAAGCTGCGAACACAGCCGCAGCGCGTCGAAATTGGTCAGCGACATGGAGATCACCGCTGCGTCGAATTCCTCGTCGGCGGCGCGAAACAGCGCCTCCTGCGGATCGGGAATCACGGCGACCGTGTGCTCGGTTGCGAGGTATTTGACGATGCGCTCATAGGAAGACGGGCGGTCGTCGACAACCAGAATCTTGGCCTTTCGCCCTCCGGTATCGTCCTTGAGGTCGAGCATGGGTTCCAGACCGAGGTCACGTCCCGTATTGGCGCGAAGCCGCAATTCGTCGGTGAGCATCTTCAGCCGGACGAGGCTCTTGACGCGCGTGATCAAGGCAAGGTCGCTGACCGGCTTGGTAAGGAAATCGTCGGCGCCGGCCTCCAGCCCGCGCACACGGTCCTGTGGCTGGTCGAGCGCAGTTACCATGACGATCGGCAGATGCGCCGTCTTGGGATTGGACTTGAGACGCGCGCAAACCTCGAAGCCGTCCATCTCCGGCATCATCACGTCGAGAAGCACGAGATCGACTTGGCCGTTGTCGCAGATCTGCAATGCGTCGCGGCCGTTGGTGGCGGTCAGCACCTGGAAATACTCGGCCATCAGCCGGGCTTCGAGAAGCTTCACATTGGCCGGGATATCATCGACAACCAGAATACGCGCAGTCATGAATTTACCCTGTCCTCGCGCCTTAAGCGTCGCCGATGTAGGATTTGACGGTCTCGACGAACTTGGCGACGGAAATCGGCTTTGAAATATAGGCTTCGCAACCACCCTGGCGGATGCGCTCCTCGTCGCCCTTCATGGCGAATGCCGTGACGGCGATGACGGGAATGACGTGCAGTTCGTCGTCTTCCTTCAGCCATTTGGTGACCTCGAGCCCGGAAACCTCCGGCAACTGGATGTCCATCAGGATGAGGTCCGGTCGGTGGGCGCGGGCAAGATCCAGCGCCTCAAGGCCGTTGCGGGTCTTGATCGTGCGGTAGCCATTGGCCTCGAGCAGATCGTTGAAGAGCTTCATGTTGAGTTCGTTGTCCTCAACAATCATTACCGACTTGGCCATTAATGCTTCCCGGCGCAGGGTACGGCGGCTCCCGCGTGAAGCCGCCCCGATAGCGCATTTGATTTGATCCCGGTCACAGTCTATTCAAAGTGTATTGACGAAACGCAAACGGATGACTCACGTGGCCCGTTTTGCGTATGCGTGCGGGCCTTACCGAAAGCGGTGCCACCATGACCCGTGATGAAGCCGAAATGTTGGCGATCCAAGGGCTGCAATACATTGCCGCGAACGAGGCGGAGCTCGACCGGTTCATTGCGCTTACCGGCATCTCGCCCTCGGACCTGCAGGAGGCGGCACAAAGCCCGCTGTTCCTGTCCGGCATCCTCGATTATTTCCTCGGGGAGGAAGCAACGCTGATCGCATTCGCCACAGCGCGCGACCGCAAGCCCCAGGACATTCCGCTGGCGCGCGAGATCCTCTCCAGGGCCGCGCACGGAAGCTGAGCAGATGGACGAGCCCGCGCCGTCCCCTGCCCTTTGCCGCGACTGCCTGGCTCGCGTGCAGCAGGCCGCGCGGCGCTGCACAAAATGCGGCAGCCCGCGGCTGGTGCGCCACGGCGAGATCGACGCCCTTTCCATCGCCCATATCGACTGCGACGCCTTCTATGCCTCGGTGGAGAAGCGCGACAATCCCGAACTCTTCGACAAGCCGGTGATCATCGGCGGCGGGCGGCGCGGCGTGGTTTCCACCGCCTGCTATGTGGCGCGCATTCGCGGCGTGCGCTCGGCCATGCCGATGTTCAAGGCGCTGGAGGCCTGCCCCGATGCCGTGGTCATCCGCCCGGACATGGAGAAATATGTCCGCGAGGGCCGCAAGATCCGCGAGATGATGCGTGCGCTGACGCCGCTGGTGGAGCCGCTTTCGATCGACGAGGCCTTCCTCGACCTCACCGGCACGATGCGGCTGCACAAGGCGAGCCCCGGCCGAGGTGCTGGCCGCCTTCTCGCGCAGGGTGGAAAAGGAACTCGGGCTGTCGGTGTCGGTCGGGCTTTCCTACTGCAAGTTCCTCGCCAAGATCGCCTCGGACTTCGAGAAGCCGCGCGGTTTCTCGGTGATCGGCCGGGCGGAGGCGGTCTCCTTCCTGCGCCGGCAACCGGTTTCCATCGTGTGGGGCGTCGGCAAGGCGACGCAAGCCGTGCTGGCGAAGGACGGCATCACCGGGCTTTCCACGGTGCAGGACATGGCCGAAAGCGAGTTGGCGCGCCGCTATGGCAGCATGGGGCTGCGGCTTTCGCGCCTGTCGCGCGGGTTGGACGAGCGCAGGGTGGAGCCCGAGGGCGAGGCCAAGAGCGTGAGCGCCGAGACCACCTTCGACAAGGACATTGCCTCGCTTGAGGAGTTGGCGCCGGTGCTGCGTCGGTTGGCGGAGAAGGTATCGGCGCGGCTGAAGAAGAGCCACATCGCCGGCCAGACCATCGTGCTGAAGATGAAGACGGCGGATTTCAAGTCGCGCACCCGCAACCGGTCCATCACCGACCCGACGCAGCTTGCCGACCGCATTTTCCGCCATGGACTTGAAATGATGGAACGCGAGATCGACGGCACGCGGTTCCGACTTGATCGGCATCGGCGTGTCGGCGCTTAGACCGGACGATGGCGCGGACCCGCAGGATCTGGTCGATGAGGGCGCCACGAAGCGGGCAAAGGCGGAGCGCGCCATGGACAGCGTGCGCGAGAAGTTTGGCGGTTCGGCGCTCGGCCTTGGCATCACCTTCGGCGGACGCAACGGCTTCCGGCGCAGGGATGGCGAATAGCTATTGCTGCTTTACGCAGGGGGACGGCTTCAGCAGTTCAAGATTGCTGAGTTCTCCCGTCAGCGAATAATCAGGATAGCGCATGACGAGGTTGCGGGAAATTCCGTTGGCGTAGAGCAGAAACGATGCCTCGTAGGCCGGAAGCGCTTCGGCCGTATTGCCCGGTTCTCCCTCGAAATAGGAGATGGTCACCGGCCAGGCTTCGTCGTTGGCAATCGGGCGCACGGCATCCGCCGTTTCGCCATTCACCGGCAGGGGAACTGCGCGCGGATCGCCGATGACGGTGGAACTGGCCACCGTCTGGTCTGCGTCCTGCGATCCGTCGAAGATCGGCATGTGCACGAACTTCTCACCCTTGCGGGCCGATTCAATGACCGTGACCAGATGCGTGGAAATGAATGCGGCCTCCGGCAGATCGATCGTGCGCTGCTTGGGCTCAGCCAGCGAGACCTTGAGGCCGGAGGGGGTGCGCAGCGCATTGCCGCGGACCGTCGACTCGGGCCGCTGATCGACGAAGGTCTTGGTCAGGAAGGTGAATTCCTTGCCGTCCGGGCTCTCGAAGGTCGAGGTCTGCTGGTCGGTCTGGTAGTTGGACTCGGCGGTCCCGATATTGGTGACGAAACGATAGCGGATCGTCATGCCGTCGCATTCATTGCCGGTGACTTCGTAGACGATGCGTCCGGACATTGCCTCGATGCCGGAGCGTTCCGAGGCTTCACGCAGCTTGACTTCATACACTGCGCGGTGCGGCACGAGAATTTCGAAACCGGCAGCGGCGCCTTGACGGGGAGCCAGCGCGAGCGAGGCAAGTCCCAGGACTGCAACGATGCCCGCTCTCGAAAGCGGCATGACAATTCGCGTATTCATGTTCAGGCGCAGCCTTCGCTCGCTGGATCGTTTCGCAATTCAGCTTCTCCACAGGAAGTGGCCATTGATGTGGCAGACCATGGGTGTAGACAAGCGCAAGCCGCAATGTTGGTTATCGGCGGCAAATGTCAATCAAAATACAAATGACGGATATCGCATGAGCCGCAACGCCAAGCCCACCTTCCCCGGCATATCAGCCTGGATCGCAGATCAGCCGATTGCCCATCGCGGACTGCACGACAAGACGCAAGGCCGGTTCGAGAACACGCTTTCGGCGGCCCGCGCGGCCGTCGAGCAGGGTTTTGCCATCGAGGTGGACCTGCACCCTTCGGCCGACGGCGTGCCGGTGGTGTTTCACGACCACGACCTTGAACGGCTGACGGGGCGCAAAGGCAGCGTGCGGGCGCACGGGGCGGCGGAACTCGGCGGTTTTTCCATTGGCGGCACGGCGGACACGATCCCGACGTTGCGGCAATTGCTTGACGCGGTAGGCGGCAAGGTGGGGCTGGTGCTCGAATTGAAGGGCGAGGCAGGCGCGGACGCGGGCTTCGTGGAGGCCGTAGCCGAAACGATCCGCGGCTATCATGGTCCGCTGGCGCTGATGTCGTTCGACCACTGGCTGGTTGCCGATGCGCGGCGGCTCGTTCGCGACCGGCCGATCGGCCTGACTGCCGAAGGGAAGGACGACAGGCATGACGAGCACACCGCATTCGCGGCGCAGGCCGATGTGGATTTCGTCTCCTATGGCATAGAAGACCTGCCCTGCCGTTTCGTCCGCGAGTTTCGCGAAAGCGGCAGGCCGGTGATCACCTGGACTATCCGCACGCCGGAGCTTGCCGCCAGGAGCGCGCTTTACGCCGACCAGATCACTTTCGAGGGGTTCGATCCGCGCCTGCTTCAGCCTGCCTGACTTGCAATTGCCCCTGCCTGCAATAGGTTCAGCACCTGACCTCGCAGGACAATTCCCGTAACCCATGGCCGCCGCATTGAAAATTCGCGTTCTGTCGTCAATGGACGAAATCGCCGCCACGTCCTGGGACGCGCTGGTCAAGGCGCGCTCGCCCAAGGGCATGGGCAATCCGTTCATCCTGCACGCTTTCCTGTCGGCGCTGGAGGACAGCGGCTCTGCGACCGCCAAGACGGGCTGGTTGCCGCAGCATCTGGCGCTCGAGGGCCCTGGCGGGGAAATGCTGGGCGCCCTGCCCTGCTACCTCAAGAGCCACAGCCAGGGCGAATATGTCTTCGACCATGGCTGGGCGGACGCCTTTGCGCGCGCGGGCGGGCGCTATTATCCGAAGCTGCAATGCACCGTGCCGTTCACCCCGGCCACCGGTCCACGGCTGATCGCTTCGGGCGAGGAGCATCGGCTGGCGCTGCTGGCGGGGCTTGTCGAACTCAACGAGCGCCACGGCGCATCCTCCGCCCACATCACGTTCATGCCGGAAGACGAGTGGAAGCTCGCGGGCGAGGCAGGGTTCCTGCTGCGGATGGACCAGCAATTCCACTGGCAGAACGATGGCTACAAAGGCTTCGAGGATTTTCTCGCGGCGCTCTCCTCGCGCAAGCGAAAGAACATCCGCAAGGAGCGCGAGACGGCGCTGGCGCGAAGCGGCATTGAAATCGTGCGGCTCACAGGGACGGAACTCACCGAAGAGGTTTGGGACCGCTTCTTCGAATTCTACATGGACACCGGATCGCGCAAATGGGGGCGGCCATACCTCACGCGCAGCTTCTATTCGATGATCGGCGAGCGCATGGGCGAGCGGATCGTGCTGATCCTTGCGCGGCGCGGCGGCAAATACGTCGCGGGCGCGATCAACTTCATCGGCGATGATTGCCTCTATGGCCGCCACTGGGGTTGCGTGGAAGACCATCCCTGCCTGCATTTCGAGATCTGCTACTACCAGGCGATCGACTACGCGATCGAGCACGGGCTGGCGCGCGTGGAGGCAGGCGCGCAGGGCGAGCACAAGCTGGCGCGCGGCTATGTGCCGGTGATCACGCGTTCGGCGCACCACATAGCGCATCCAGGCCTGCGGCGCGCGGTGGACGACTACCTTGCGCAGGAGCGCAAACATGTGGAAATGGAAAGCGAAGCGCTGCTGGAGCATGCCCCGTTCCGGCATGCGGACTGACCCGCGCCGGCAGGAGGACTGAAGTGAGCAAATACGATCCGGACAATATCTTCGCGAAGGTCCTGCGGGGTGAAATTCCCTGCCACAAGCTGTACGAGGACGAAGATGCGCTGGCCTTCATGGACGTGATGCCGCAAGCGGACGGCCACTTGCTCGTGGTGCCGAAAAAGGCGTCACGCAACCTTCTGGATGCCGATCCTTCGGTGCTCGGCCCGCTGATGGCCGTCACGCGGAAGATGGCGCTGGCGGCGAGCAAGGCCTTCGACGCCGATGGCATCGTCGTGACGCAGTTCAATGAAGCGGCTGCGGGGCAATCGGTATTCCACCTGCATTTCCACGTCATTCCACGCCATGCGGGAGTACCGCTCAGGCCCCACTCCGGCCAGATGGAGAAGCCGGAAATCCTTGCCGCCAACGCGGAGAAGATCCGCGCTGCCCTGGCAAGCCTCTAGCGTTCGTTCAAAAGGCGGGGAACCGGAACTAGCGGCGGGTATAACCGGCGGGCTGGGTGCCAAGCGTGTCGGCAAGATCGATGCTGAGTTCGTCAAGCGCGCGGTTGACCGCCTCTTCCTCGGTCTCGGCAATAGCGGAAACACCGTTAGCCTCGCCATTCATCGACACGACCTCGGCCGCGATAAGATTCTCGATCTCCTCGGGCGCGATCAAGAGGTCGATCAGTTCCTCATCGGCCTCGGGCGATGTCTCGACGATGACGACGGTTTCCTCGACCTCCTCGGGCTGCATTTCTTGCCCGGCAGGCTCGTCGAAGGCGCCCTGCGCGTCGACTTCCCCGGGCTCATCCATCGATCCGGCCTGCGCATCCGCCGGCTCGGGCGCAGCCTGGTCATCCTGCGATGCGGCAGCGGCGGGGGACTGCTTGCCGCCAAATGCGGACTCCAGATCCTCGATCAGCGCGCTGAGCGATGTCATCAGCCGGTGGTCGGGCATGGCCTCGATCCGGGCCCGGGCTGCATCGCGCATCGCCTTCAGTTGTTCGATCTGTTCCATTTACGCCTCCAAACGCGTTGGCCCCTTTTCCGGAAATCCCCCGATCCGCAAAAAGGTCCATTGATATCACCGCGCAGGCAAACAATGCCGCCCGCGCATCCAGAATTAGCCAGTGACCTTATGACATGCGGCCTGGCAATCCAATTCGTTTTTTGGTTTCATACATGACTGACGTCCCGGTCTGGGACCAGAAAACGCCATTCAGCGGACAATTGAAACGAAAAAAGGGCGGCATATGCGCCGCCCCCGTCAATTCTTGAACAAGCATTTCCATGCGTCAGGTCTTGAGCGGCACCTTGGGCACGGTGCCGGAACGCGGGGTACCCTTGCCCTTGCCAGCCGGCTTGACGGGCTTCGAGGCCTCGGGCTTTGGCGCTTTTTCCGACTTCGCCGCCTTGCGTGAGGGTTCCGGCTTGACCGGCTGGTCCTCGATCGCCTCCAGCAGCAAGCCGTTCTGGCCGTCCTTGCCCTTGCCGACGGTGACCTTGACCGTTCCGCCATTCTTGAGCTTGCCGAAGAGCACTTCGTCGGCCAACGGCTTCTTGATGTGCTCCTGGATCACGCGAGACAGCGGCCGTGCGCCCATGCGCTCGTCGAAGCCCTTCTCCGCCAGCCAGGCAATCGCATCGGGCGAAAGCTCGAAGGTGACGCCGCGCTCGGAAAGCTGGGCCTCAAGCTGCATGATGAACTTCTCGACGACCTGATGGATCACCGGCGTCGGCAGCATGCCGAACTGGATGATCGCATCGAGACGGTTGCGGAATTCGGGCGCGAACAGGCGGTTGATCGCTTCCTCGTCGTCTCCGGTCCGTTTGCTTGAACCGAAGCCGATTGCCGACTTCTGCATCTCCGCCGCGCCCGCATTCGTCGTCATGATGATGATCGTGTTGCGGAAATCGACCTGCTTGCCGTTGTGGTCGGTCAGCTTGCCGTGGTCCATCACCTGCAACAGGATGTTGAACAGGTCCGGATGCGCCTTCTCGATTTCGTCGAGCAGGAGCACGCAGTGCGGATGCTGGTCTACGCCGTCGGTCAAAAGGCCGCCCTGGTCGAAGCCGACATAGCCCGGAGGCGCGCCGATGAGCCGCGATACGGTGTGGCGTTCCATGTATTCCGACATGTCGAAGCGCAGGAGTTGCACGCCGAGCGAGGATGCCAGCTGGCGGGCGACTTCCGTCTTGCCGACGCCCGTGGGGCCGGAGAACAGGTAGCTGCCAATCGGCTTGTCGGGCTCGCGCAGGCCGGCACGGGCCAGCTTGATCGCGGCCGAGAGCGCCTCGATCGCCTGGTCCTGCCCGAACACGACGCGCTTCAACTGCTCGTCGAGATTCTTCAGAACCACCGCATCGTCCTTCGATACGGTCTTGGGCGGAATGCGGGCCATGGTGGCGATGGTCGCCTCGATTTCCTTGAGGCCGATGGTCTTCTTGCGACGGGCCTCCGGCAGCAGCTTCTGCGAAGCGCCGGTTTCATCGACCACGTCGATTGCCTTGTCGGGCAGCTTGCGGTCGTTGATATAGCGGGCCGAAAGCTCGACCGCCGCCTTGATGGCCTCGGCCGTGTACTTGACCTTGTGGAAGTCCTCGAAATAGGGCTTGAGGCCCTTCATGATCGCGATGGAATCCTCGATCGTCGGCTCGTTGACGTCGATCTTCTGGAAGCGGCGCACCAAGGCGCGGTCCTTCTCGAAGAACTGGCGGTATTCCTTGTAGGTGGTCGAGCCGATGCAGCGGATCGTTCCGGACGAGAGCGCCGGCTTCAACAGGTTCGAGGCATCCATGGCGCCGCCCGATGTGGCGCCCGCGCCAATAACGGTGTGGATTTCGTCGATGAACATGATGGCGCCGGGGAATTCCTCGACTTCCTTTATCACCTGCTTGAGGCGCTCCTCGAAATCGCCACGGTAACGCGTGCCCGCAAGCAGCGTGCCCATGTCGAGGGAGAAAATGGTGCAGTCGCGCAGCACGTCGGGCACGTTGCCGTCGACGATGCGCTTGGCAAGACCCTCGGCGATAGCCGTCTTGCCCACGCCCGGATCACCCACGTAGAGCGGGTTGTTCTTCGAGCGGCGGCACAGGATCTGGATCGTGCGGTTGACTTCCGCCTCGCGCCCGATCAGCGGATCGATGCGGCCCGAGCGCGCCTTCTTGTTGAGGTTGACGCAATAAGCGTCCAGCGCATCCCCCTTGCCCTTGGCTTCTTCCTCGCCCACTGCTGCCTGGTCCTCCTCGACCCCGCGTACGGGGCGGCTCTCGGAAGCGCCGGGGCGCTTAGCGATGCCATGGCTGATGTAATTGACCGCGTCGTAGCGGGTCATGTCCTGTTCCTGCAGGAAATACGCAGCATGGCTTTCGCGTTCCGCAAAAATCGCGACAAGCACGTTTGCGCCGGTCACTTCCTCGCGGCCCGACGATTGCACGTGAATGACTGCGCGCTGGATGACGCGCTGGAAACCGGCGGTCGGCTTGGCGTCCTCGTCGAAGTCGGTGACGAGGTTGGCAAGCTCGGTGTCGATGTATTCGGTCAGCGTGCGGCGAAGCAGCTCCAGGTCGACATTGCACGCACGCATCACGGCGGCCGCGTCGCTGTCGTCGACGAGGGAAAGCAGCAGGTGCTCGAGGGTCGCATATTCCTGGTTGCGCTCGTTAGCGTAGGTGAGCGCCTTGTGGAGGGCTTTCTCGAGGCTGTCTGTGAAAGAAGGCAAGGCCGTCTCCGTCTATTTCTTTTCCATTACGCACTGCAGCGGATGCTGGTGCTTTCGGGCGAAATCCATGACCTGCGTGACCTTTGTCTCGGCGATCTCGTAGGTGAACACGCCACATTCTCCCACCCCGTGATTATGCACATGCAACATGATCATCGTGGCAGCTTCGCGGTTCTTGTTGAAAAAACGTTCCAGCACATGGATCACGAATTCCATTGGCGTGAAGTCGTCGTTCAACAGGAGCACGCGATACAGTTCAGGCTTCTTCGTCTTTGTCCGGGTCCGCGTCGCCAGTCCCGTTCCCGCCCCGCCATTGCGCTTGGGCGGCGTCTTGTTGCGGTCGTCACCTGCCATTGCAACTGGCGAACCGTCACCGGCACTGTACTCGTTGTCCCTATGCCCGTGTGGCCTCGGCATGCGATGCGGTCCTGCAATCAACGTCAATTTTCGAAGCACTCCATTCACCTGTCAGTATGCCCCTCAAACGGAGCGCGGGCAAATGCGATTTTGGAAAGGGTTGCCGCGGGAGGCTTCGAATTCCACTTTGGTGTCCAGGACCCGGCGAGCCTTGCCGGCCCGTCATGCATTCTCGTTATGTAGAGAGCGCAAGCGG
>CAVONR010000011.1:0-194459 GCA_963697325.1 uncultured Alphaproteobacteria bacterium
CGGGCGGCGGGCGGTGATGTCATTCTGTTCGCCTGCCCGGTCGACACCGATCCGGTCTATTTGATCACGCGACCGGAAATAAAATCGGCGCAAGATTTAAAAGGCCAGGCCAGCGCCGTTACGCGCTACGGCTCGACGACGCACTTTTATTTGCGCGCCGCACTCAAGCACGTCGGCTTAAACCCGGAAAAAGATATGACGATTCTCCAGCTCGGGGCCGGCCCGGAGATGGTCGTCGCTCTCGACCGCGGCGCCATCGCTGCCGCCGCGCTCACCACGCGCTATGCCATTCCATTCTTACAGCGCGGCTGGCCGGTGCTCGTCGATCTGAGCACCACCGATCTCGTCTACCCGTCGTCGTGCGTCACCAGCAGCAGGACGTTTATCAAAGCGGAGCCCAAAACTACGCACGAATTCTTGCGCGCTTACGTGGCGGGAATTCATTTGATCAAAAAAGATCTTCGCTTCGCCGAAAAATCATTCACCAAATGGATGCGCGAGAAAGACGCCGCGATCACCAAGAAAACCGTCGAGGCTTATGCCCGCTTGTTCAAGGCCGCGCCTTACGTGCCGGACAAAGGGATCGAGAATGTGATTCAGGATTTGATCAAAGCCCGCCCCGATTTCAAAGAATACCTCGGCTGGCCCGAGCCGTTCCGAGAAAATGGACCCTTGGAGAAGGTGTTGCGAGACAAATGAAAAGAATGGAGTACTGGAATGATGGAGTGATGGGACGGAAACCAACACTCCAGTACTCCATCACTCCATTACTCCAAACCTCTTCCGGCCTATTGCTTCCACTCCAAAAACTCCAGACGCACGCCTTCCGGCCCTTCGAAGAAGCAAACTCTGCGGCCGTCGGGCAGGACGCGCTCTTCGAGGATTTTGATACCGGCGGCTTTGATCTTGCTGACTTCACCGTCGAAGTTGTTGGTATCGATGGCGACATGTTCGAGACCGTAGAACTGGCCCAATTTCTGTTCTTCGAGAAACTGCGTGACGTTGAGTTCCACTCCGTGCAGATCGAGACGAAAGTTCTCACTGCCGTCGGGTCTGATGTTTTCCTTGACGACTTTCGCACCGGTATACTCGACGTAGAAGTCAGCGGTCTTTTTCGGATTCGGCGTCTTGAGATGAAGATGGTTGATTCTGAAAGCCATGGCATCCTCCTCTTTCGGTCAGGTCTTGCCGCTTCTTACTCCTCTCGACCATTGAATTTTGCAATCGACGGTTTCACCGAAGTCGAATCTCGTGTAAGTTTACCACACTGACTGATACGCCCTAAGGAACCATCAGCAAGTCCGACTATCCGTCCGCCTTTATCCTTCATCCTTTTAAAACATGTCTCCCCAATTCTTCGCCTGGCTAACTGCCTTCTCCTTCGCCTGTGCAAACGTGACGGTCGGTCATGGCATGCGTTATTCGACGCCGCTGACCGCCACCTTCGTCTCGCTTATCGTCCACACGCTTGTGCTCTGGACCGCGCTTTTTTTCAGCAGTGGAATTCCAACCGTCAATTTCGTCGCGGTCGGCGCCATCTTTTTGACCGGGATCGTTCAGCCGTTCATGCGCTTTTTCCAGTACAAGGGGATGGAGAAAATCGGTATTTCACGCGCCGTTACTCTGCGCAATTCCTATCCCGTCCTGAGCGTGCTTATCGGCATTCTGTTTCTGGGGGAGCGAATAACTTTACTTGGCATGATCGGCACGCTTTTAATCGTTGGCGGCATCGTGCTTAGCTCATGGAAGGTCGATGAGCGATTCAAGGACTTTCGCTGGCTCTACGTGGTGTTTCCGCTCATCACCGCGTCAATTACCTCGGTGGTTCATCCCCTGCGGCGCTACGCCCTGATGCAAGCCAATGAGCCGCTATTTTTCGCCGCCCTCGTGGGGCCATTTTCACTGTTGGCTTTCGCCGTCTATTACTGGGTGCCTATAAACAGCGAGAAACTGGTGTGGGACCGGCGCGCCCTCTTTCCTTTTCTGTTGAGCGGCCTCGGCGAGACCCTGGCCGTGCTCTTCATGCTCCATGCCTTCGCTATCGGCTCCGTCGTAACCGTGTCGCCGATCACCGCGACTTCGCCGATCTGGACGGTCCTGCTCGGAGCGATCTTTCTACGCCGTCTCGAAAAGTTTACCGTGGCAAGTGTAATCGGAACATTGTCTGTGGTCGCCGGCGTGATCGCGATAGCGTTGGTGAAGTAAAGCCGTGCTCGTGTCACGTGATCGTGTTCGACTTTCCGAGCACGAGCCACGAACAGCGTTCACGACCCCGGCGTGCCCCACTCCTTTAAGAATCACATTGGCGATATTTTGCCCGCGTATGGCGACTAGTTGCTTTCCCGTCTCCGCCGTCGCCGCCTGCGGCCAGCCGAAATAGCCGCGGCCGTCGCTGATGCTTCCGTAATCTTTCGTTTCATTGCGAAAGGCTTCGACATCGTAGTCGAAATTCGGATCGAGCGTCTCGAGCGCTTCATGGTTCACCAAGTCGGGAAAGCTATGCAGCGCCACCGAAGTTTCCGACTCGCCGCCATGACCTTCACGGTCGGGCTGCGGACTCTTGTAGAATTGTTTCACCCCTTCGCGATAGCAGGCCGCGGTCATTTCCGGATCGCTGGCAAAGCCGACGCACAGAACCTGCGCAGTATTTTCTTCGACGAGAATCTTCCGTGCATCGTCCAACGCTTTCATATGATGCAGGTCGCGATGGCCGTTGAGAATGACCAGACGATTCAAGCCGTGGCGCGCCAGCGAGCGGCCGATTTCGACGACCATCGACCGCAACGTCTCCGGCTCCAACGACAACGTGCCGGGAAAATCGATCGCCGCCCGCGCCACGCCGTAGCTGATCGTCGGCGCGACGACGACCTCGTAGCCCTGCTGCTTCGAGGTGCGGAGCCGCCGACGCCGCGTAAACTTCGGCGGCGAAGGAATCAAGCCCCAGCGGCAGATGCGCGCCATGCTCCTCGACCACACCGACCGGCAGGATCGTTAACGCTTTGCCTGACCGCACGAGCCGGGCAACATCCGTGAAAGCGACTCTTCGCAAGCTCAAACATAACGCACCTCGAGTATAGCAGCTAAAAGTGATGAGGATTGGAATGGTGGATGGGCCAGCGAGGCGCGCGCCGAGGCGCTGCACGAGTGCCTGCGCGCCATCAACAAATCACCCAGAACCCGTGTAATTGCAGGGGGACAGGCAGCAATCCGCAATCGTCCACCGTCTCAAGAACATGGGTGTCGACCTTGTATCCGCCAGCCCGCAACTCGCCCTTGACTTCTCGCGACGCAAACTGTTGAAGCAGCAAGAACGTGAAACCACCGAAGCCAGACACTACGGCGGTTGAACCCTCAAACCCGGGTCCCCTGATGGATCAGGACAGAAACAAGGTTGCATTCCGCCAATTCAGTCGCGCGAGCGAACTGATAGCGCAGCTTGGCGACCGCGGCGCTGCCTTGATCACATCGATCGGCTCGGACATATCGCTTGCCGTCTCACCCGAGGGCGTGATCGAGGATGTCGCGTTTCGAAATCCCGATCTCGTCGGCTACAATTGCGATACCTGGCCCGGCAAGCGCTGGCGCGACGTCGTAACCGTCGAAAGCGTCGACAAGATCGATGCGCTGATGGCCGACAGCGAAAAGCAGACCATGACCCGCCGCCGGCAGGTAAACCACCCCATGAAGGGGTTGGCGGACCTTCCCGTCGAGTATCTGGTGGTGAAGGTCCCCGGAGCGAAATGGCGTCTGGCGCTCGGCAACGATCTTCGTTCGATGTCCGCGCTTCAGCGGCAACTCGTACAGTTCCAGGTCGAACTCGAGACCGAGTACCGCAAGATACGCGAAACCGAATCGCGGTACCGCACCATATTCCACATGACCCGGGAGCCGATGATCGTGGCGGGCGAGCAGGATCGCCGGATCCTCGATGTCAACCAGGCAGCGATCGGCATGCTGGGCAAGCCGGCGCGCAAGCTGGTCGGCGAGAACACGGTCAATCTCTTCGACAAGTCCGACCGCGACCAGGTCGGCCAGAAGCTGCAGGAAGTCCAGCACAGCGGCACGCCCCAAACACTGGTGGCACGCCTGGCCGGCGCCAGCGGCGAACGCGAGATGACCATCGAACCGTACCGCGAGGCGGGCCGCACCAACATGCTCATCCATGTCGGTCCGGGCCGGGGCGCCAGCGGCAACGGGCAGCTGACGGATTCGGAAGACTTCCAGATCGATGCCATCGCCGAACCGGTTGCGGTGACCGATGCGAGCGGCGCGGTCGTCGCGATCAACGATCTTTTCCTTGACCTGGTGAACGGCCTCAACCGCTCGCAGGTGATCGGCCGGCATCTCAACAACTGGGTGGGCGGCTCGTCCGTCGATCTGCAGGTGCTCATGTCGCGCCTGCGCGACGAAGGCCAGGTGCGAGGTTTCTCGACGCTGGTGCGCGACGAAATCGGCGTGACCAGCCCCGCCTCCGTATCTGCGGCCCGTCAGACATCCTCAGACGGGCGCGAGCGCTATGCATTCCTCGTCAGCGAGAATGTCCGGCGCGATGGCGGACTGCCTGCACAGGCGTCGCAGCACATCCAGGGCATGGGCGACTTCTCGGAACTCGTGGGCCGCGTGCCGCTCAAGGAACTCATCCGCGAGGCAGCCGACGTGATCGAGGTCATGTGCATAGAGGCGGCGCTTCGCCAGACCGACAACAACCGCGCCTCGGCAGCGGAACTGCTGGACTCTCGCGCCAGAGCCTCTATCTCAAGCTGCGCCGTCACGGCCTTGCGGATTTCGACACCGACAGCTGAGTGAAGGCTGTAAACTTTTCTTTACAGTGTAAAATGAAATTGACGTGCTTGCGGGGCGCTTATAGCATGCGTCCATGGTTGCACGGAACGCCGCTAACACTGCCCCTGCTTACCCCTCGCCCGGGGCTGTTCTCGCGCTTTTGAAGCCGATCACCTGGTTTCCGCCGATGTGGGCCTATGCGTGCGGCGTGATTACCGCCGGGTCGGCGATCGGGGACCGCAGCCTTCACGTATTGGCGGCATCCTGCTCGCCGGCCCGCTGATCTGCGGCACCAGCCAGGCGGTGAACGACTGGTTCGACCGGCATGTCGACGCCATCAACGAGCCGTGGCGCGTCATCCCTTCGGGCCGCATGCCGGGCCGCTGGGGCCTGTGGATCGCGATCATCAATTCGCTGCTGTCGCTGGCCGTTGCGGCCCTGCTTGGAACCTATGTGTTCTTTGCCGCGATCATCGGCATCGCGCTCGCCTGGGCCTACAGCGCGCCGCCCGCTGCGGCTCAAGGCGAATGGCTGGTACGGCAATGCCGCCGTCGGCATTTGCTACGAGACCCTGCCGTGGCTCACCGCCGCCGCCGCGGCGCTCGGCGCAGCCCCGTCCATGGCCGGTTTTCATCGTGGCGCTTGCCTATGGCATCGGCGCGCATGGCATCATGACGCTCAACGATTTCAAGGCAATGGAAGGCGACCGGCGCATGGGCATCCGCTCGCTGCCGGTGATGCTGGGCGCGGACAAGGCGGCGCGGCTGGCCTGCCTCGTTATGGCAGCTGTCGCAAGCCGGCGTCATCGCGCTGCTCATCGTTCAGGGTCACTCCATCCATGCAGCGGTGGTCGGCGTTCTGCTCGCCGCACAGCTTGCCTGCATGGTCCGGTTCCTGCGCGATCCCGTGGCGCGGGCGGTCTGGTACAGCGCCATCGGCGTCGGGCTTTATGTCAGCGGCATGATGGTCACCGCATTCGCATTGCGCCCCGTGATCTGACGGGCTGGAGGAACAATGGGCATCGCATCGCGTGAGGGACTTGGCTGGCTGGCGATCATGCGCCTTGGCCTCGTGCAGGCGGCGCTCGGCTCCATCGTGGTGCTGACGACTTCGACGCTCAACCGGGTGATGGTGGTGGAGCTGGCGCTGGCTGCCGCAATCCCGGGCGCGCTGGTCGGGCTACACTATGCGGTGCAGTTGATGCGCCCCGTCTTCGGCCATCGCTCGGACATGGGCGGAGGCCGTACGGCATGGATCCTCGGCGGCATGGCGCTGCTGGCGGTTTCCGGCACGGCGGCATCGGCGACGACCTTCTTCTTCGAGACGAATTTCGCGCTGGGGCTTTGCGCGGCGATCCTCGCCTTCACCGGCATCGGCTTTGGCATTGGCGCGTGCGGCACATCGCTGCTGGCCCTGCTGGCGAGCCGCACCAGGCCCGAGCGGCGCGCTGCCGCGGCGACGATCGTGTGGATGATGATGGTGGCGGGCATCGTCGTCACCGCGATCATCACGGGCGCGCTGATCGATCCCTATTCGCATGCGCGGCTGGTCAGCGTGACCGCAGGCGTGGGGGCAGTCGCCTTCATCGTGACAGCGCTTGCCATCGCAGGCGTCGAAAAGCGCGCGGCGGACCTTGGCGTCGAGCAGAAGCCGAAGATCGATTTCCGCAGTTCCATCGCGCAGGTCTGGGCCGACCCCACCGACCGGCTGTTCACGCTTTTCGTGTTCGTGTCGATGCTGGCCTACAGCACGCAGGACCTCATTCTCGAGCCGTTTGGCGGGCTGCTGTTCGGCATGACGCCAGGCGAAACCACCAGCCTTTCCGGCGTGCAGCATGCCGGCGTCCTCATCGGCATGGCGTTGGTGGGCGTCGCGGGCAGCCTGTTTTCGCGCGGCGGGCGCTCGGTGCTGCGCTTCTTCACGGTCTGCGGCTGCGTGCTTTCGGGCGCTGCCCTGGCGGGACTTGCCTATTCCGCGATGGCCGCGCCGGTCTGGCCGCTGAAGGCGAACATCGCGATTCTCGGCCTTGCCAATGGCGCTTTCGCAGTCGCGGCGATCGGCACGATGATGGAACTTGCCGGCTCCGGCAAACCCGCGCGCGAGGGCATCCGCATGGGCGTTTGGGGCGCGGCGCAGGCGATTTCCTTCGGCCTTGGCGGGCTTGCCGGAACGGTCGCCATCGACATCGCCCGCGCGGTGACTGGCGACGTGCCGCTCTCCTTCGCCACGGTGTTTTCGCTGGAGGCGGGGCTGTTCCTGATCGCCGCGCTGATGGCGATGCGCATTTCCGGCAGGCGCGAAGCTGCCGAACCATCCTTTGGCAATCTTGCCGCCGCGGAGTGAGCGATGCTGCACGAAAACTATGACGTGATCGTTATTGGCGGCGGACCAGCCGGCGCCAGCGCCGCGCTCAAGCTCGCCAAGGCCGGCCGCAAGGTGCTGCTCGTCGATCGCGAGGGGCGGATCAAGCCTTGCGGCGGAGCAATTCCGACGCGGGCGATCCGCGATTTCGACATACCGCCCGAGGTCATCTGCGCCCGGGTCAACGCCGCCCGCATCATCTCTCCCACGGGGCGCGAGGTGGAAATGGACATCGGCGATCGCGGCTATGTCGCCATGGTCGACCGCGAAACCTTCGATCCGTGGCTGCGCCAGCGCGCGGGCGAAGCCGGTGCTTCGCGCATCACCGGCACATTCTGTTCCATGACCAGGAATGCCGACGGCCTCGTCACCATCGCTATCGAGGAGAAGGGCGGCGGGGAAAAGCGTTTCCGCGCCCGCACGGTGATCGGGGCGGATGGGGCGAACTCGGCCGTGCGCCGCGCCGTGTTCGGCCCCAACAAGCGCCCGCCATACGTGTTTGCGTATCACGAGATCATCGAGGCGCCGGCAATGGAGACGCCCGGCTATGTGCCGAACCGCTGTGACGTCGTCTATCGCGGCACGATCTCGCCGGACTTCTACGGCTGGGTTTTCCCGCACGGCAAGCAGGCGAGCGTGGGCTGCGGCACGGCGGCCAAGGGATTCGATCTCAAGGCGGCGACGCGCAGGCTTTGCGATGACGCAGGACTTGGCGGCGCGAAAGTGCTGCGCCGCGAAGGCGCGCCCTTGCCGTTGAAACCGATGCGCCGCTGGGACGACGGCCGCAATGTCGTGCTGGCGGGCGATGCGGCGGGCGTGGTCGCGCCCTCCTCGGGCGAAGGCATCTACTATGCAATGCTGTCGGGCGAGTTGTGCGCCGACGCGGTAGAGCAAATGCTGGAGACCGGCAAGGCGGGCGCGCTGCGCACCGCCCGCAAGCGCTTCATGAAGGAGCATGGCCGCGTGTTCTTCATACTCGGGCTGCTCCAGTTCATCTGGTATCGCAGCGACCGCATGCGCGAGCAGTTCGTGAAGATGTGCGCCGATCCGGACGTGCAGGCGCTGACCTGGGAATCCTATCTCAACAAGAAGCTGGTGCGGCGCGACCCCGCCGCGCATCTGCGCGTGCTGGTGAAGGACATAAGGCACTTGCTGGGGTTCGCGCCCGGATGATCGCGTCACGATGAGCGCCATTTTCGACAGCCTCGCGGCGTCCGGCGCGCTGGCGCTGATCGCGCTCACCGCGCTTGCGATCGAGGCCGCCGTCTTCCTCGTGCTGCTGCGCTCGCGCCCCGCCCTGCTCACATCGCTGCTGCTCAACGCCGCCTCCGGCGCGGCCCTGATGATGGCGCTTTTGACCGCGCTGACGGCGGGCAGCGCGATCCTCATGGCGCTGTGGCTGGCGATGTCGCTTACCGCCCATTGCCTCGACTTGTGGATTCGTTTGCGCCAGTAATTGCATAAAATTTATGCATTGCCTTTTTTGACTAAATCTTAGGCTTCAATCTGGCCCACTGCTGTTTTGCTGTGCAGTATCAATCTCGTTTCACTTGTCTCCATTGATCACAGCTCCCGGTTCTCCCTGTTAATTCTTTGTTAATGTTTGTCTTTCGGTGAAAGTGGGCGCGGACGTTTCGAGTTGGCATGGCCGTTGCAGTGATTGTGCAGTGCAAACTCAACGCGGAGTAACTTAATGCCCAAACTCTACCGTAACCTGGTCCTTGCTTCCTTCGCGGCGGCAATGACCTTTTCCCCGGGCGCTTCGCGCGCCGACGACACGATCAAGGTCGGCATCCTGCATTCGCTGTCGGGCACGATGGCGATCTCGGAGACGACGCTGAAGGACACCATGCTGATGCTCATCGACGAGCAGAACAAGAAGGGCGGCCTGCTCGGCAAGAAGCTCGAGGCGGTCGTCGTCGACCCGGCGTCCGACTGGCCGCTGTTCGCCGAAAAGGCGCGCGAGCTGATCGAGAAGGACAAGGTCGCCGCGGTGTTCGGCTGCTGGACCTCGGTGTCGCGCAAGTCGGTGCTGCCGGTGTTCGAGGAGCTGAACTCGCTCCTGTTCTACCCCGTCCAGTACGAGGGCGAGGAAAGCCAGCGCAACGTGTTCTACACCGGCGCCGCGCCGAACCAGCAGGCGATCCCGGCCGTCGACTACCTGATGAGCGAAGACGGCGGCTCGGTGAAGCGCTGGGTGCTCGCCGGCACCGACTACGTCTATCCGCGCACCACCAACAAGATCCTCGAGGCCTATCTCGATGTCGAAGGGCGTCGCGCCGGAAGACATCATGATCAACTACACGCCGTTCGGTCATTCCGACTGGCAGACGATCGTCGCCGACATCAAGAAGTTCGGCTCGGCCGGCAAGAAGACCGCCGTGGTCTCGACCATCAACGGCGACGCCAACGTGCCGTTCTACAAGGAACTCGGCAACCAGGGCATCAAGGCCGAGGACATTCCGGTCGTCGCCTTCTCGGTCGGCGAGGAAGAACTCGCCGGCCTCGACACCACGCCGCTGGTCGGCCATCTCGCCGCCTGGAACTACTTCCAGTCGGTCGACACGCCGGAGCAACGCCGACGTTCATCGAAGCCTGGCAGGCCTTCATCAAGAACGACAAGCGCGTGACCAACGACCCGATGGAAGCGCACTATATCGGCTTCAACATGTGGGTGAAGGCGGTCGAGAAGGCCGGCACGACCGATCCGGACGCGGTGATCGACGCGATCATCGGCGTCGCGGTGCCGAACCTGACCGGCGGCTATCTCGGCCATGATGCCGAACCACCACATCACCAAGCCGGTGCTGATCGGCGAGATCCAGGCCGACGGCCAGTTCGACATCGTCTGGCAGACGCCCGGCCTCGTCGTCGGCGACGAGTGGTCCGACTACCTGCCGGACTCCAAGGACCTGATCTCCGATTGGCGCGCGCCGATGTCCTGCGGCAACTTCAACGTCGCCACCGGCAAGTGCGGCGGCAAGGGCTCCTGACGTCCTGACCATGACCCGGGCGGCGTCCTCCTTCCCGCCGCCCGGGACTTGCCTGCCATTCGCCTGAAGAAACATCCCACCCGGCGAGACGATGAAACCCATTACCGTCCTTTTCGCTGCCATCCTTGCCTGCCTGTGCTGCCATTGCGCCGGCGCGCGCCGACGACGCGCAACTGCGCGCGATCATCGCCAAATTCGCGGACGCCAAGAGCTTCGACGACACCGGCAAGATCGTTTCGCGAACTCGCGGCGCACCGGCGATCGGCGCGGCGATCGCGGTCCTTGCAGGCGCTGGCCGACGGCGATCTGCAGGTCCGCAAGTCCGACAAGGCGGTGTTCATCGCCACCGGCAGCGGCACGCTGAAACTCTCCGATCCGCTGACCGGCGAGAGCATCGGGCGAGGCGCAAGCCGCCGACCTTTCCAAGATCAAGGTCAACAACGCGCTGCGCCGCATCGATCCGCGCCGCCCTCGGCTCGCTGACGCTCACCGCTCCCGATCCGGCGGTGCGCCTGACGGCCGCCGAGACGCTGTTCGCGCAACCCCGATCCGGCAGCGCTCGGCGCCATCGACGCCGCGCTCGCCGCCGAAACAGGACAGCGCAATCGTCAAGTCGCGGTTCGAAGGCCGCGCGCGCCGGCGGCCATCCTCGTCTCCGACCGGCCCGACGCCGAAAAGCTCGCCGCCGTCGACGCTGTCGCGGCGCGCGGCGACCCGCGACGCGCGTCTCGCTGCTGACGCGCTTCGAGGCCGGCGCGCAGGGCGCGCTGAAGGCCGCCGCCGCCGCGGCCATCGCCCGCATCGACGCGAGCCTCGCCGTCTGGGACGTCGGCCAGAACGTCTGGTACGGCATCTCGCTCGGCTCGGTGCTGCTGCTGGCGGCGATCGGCCTCGCCATCACCTTCGGCGTCATGGGCGTCATCAACATGGCGCATGGCGAGATGGTGATGCTCGGCGCCTACACCACCTTCGTCGTGCAGGAGATCATCCGCACCTCCGCGCCCGGGCTGTTCGACTGGTCGCTGGCCATCGCGCTGCCGCTCGCCTTCCTCGTCTCGGGCGCCGTCGGCCTCGCCATCGAGCGCGGCATCATCCGCTTCCTCTACGGCCGGCCGCTCGAGACGCTGCTCGCCACCTGGGGCGTCTCGCTGATCCTGCAGCAGGCGGTGCGCATCGATCTTCGGGCCGACCAACCGCGAGGTCGGCAACCCGTCCTGGATGTCCGGCGCGTTCGAGCTCGGCCAGATCTGACCATCACCTGGAACCGCCTGTGGATCATCGTGCTCTTCGCGCTCGCCGTGTTCGCTCGTGCTGCTGCTCGCGCTCAACCGCACGCCGCTCGGCCTGCAGATGCGCGCCGTCACGCAGAACCGGCGCATGGCCTCGGCCATGGGCATCCGCACGCCCTGGGTCGACGCGCTGACCTTCGGGCTCGGCTCCGGCATCGCCGGCATGGCCGGCGTGGCGCTTTCGCCAGATCGACAACGTCTCGCCCAATCTCGGCCAGGGCTACATCATCGACAGCTTCATGGTCGTGGTGTTCGGCGGCGTCGGCAATCTCTGGGGCACGCTGGTCGGCGCGCTGACGCTCGGCATCGTCAACAAGTTCCTCGAGCCCTATGCCGGCGCGGTGCTCGGCAAGATCCTCGTGCTCGTCTTCATCATCCTGTTCATCCAGAAGCGCCCGCGCGGCCTGTTCGCGCTCAAGGGCCGGGCGGTGGAAGCATGATCATCGCCCATTTCCTGCGCAACGGCCTGACGCGCCGCGATCATCGTGATCGCTGGCGCTCATCCTGCTGGCGCTGCCGTGCTCGTGCCGGCGCTCAACCTGCTGCTGCCGCCGGACAGCGCGCTGCACGTGCCGACCTACATCGTCGCGCTGCTCGGCAAGTATCTCTGCTACGCGCTGCTGGCGCTGTCGCTCGATCTCGTCTGGGGCTACTGCGGCATCCTCTCGCTCGGCCACGGCGCCTTCTTCGCGCTCGGCGGCTATGCCATGGGCATGTACCTGATGCGCCAGATCGGCACGCGCGGCGTCTACGGCAACCCGGTCCTGCCCGACTTCATGGTGTTCCTGAACTGGCAAGGAACTGCCCTGGTTCTGGCACGGCTTCGACCAGTTCTGGTTCGCCGCGCTGATGGTGATGCTGGTGCCGGGGCTGCTCGCCTTCGTCTTCGGCTGGTTCGCCTTCCGCAGCCGCGTCACCGGCGTCTATCTCTCGATCATCACCCAGGCGATGACCTACGCGCTGCTGCTCGCCTTCTTCCGCAACGACATGGGCTTCGGCGGCAATAACGGCCTGACCGACTTCAAGGACATCCTCGGCTTCAACGTGCAGGCCGACGCGACGCGCGCCGCGCTGTTCGCCGCATCGGCGCGTGGCGCTGGCGCTGGGCGTGCTCGTCACCGCGGCGATCGTCAGCTCGCAACTCGGCAAGCTGCTGATGGCGGTGCGCGACGCCGAGAGCCGCACGCGCTTCCTCGGCTACCGGCCGGAGAATGGTCAAGCTCTTCGTCTTCACCGTCTCGGCCGTGATGGCGGGCATCGCCGGCGCGCTCTACGTGCCGCAGGTCGGCATCATCAATCCGGGCGAGTTCGCTCCGGGCAATTCGATCGAGGTGGTGATCTGGGTCGCCGTCGGCGGGCGCGGCACCCTCATCGGGCCGATCATCGGCGCGCTGCTCGTCAACGCCGGCAAGAGCTGGTTCACCGGCGCGCTGCCGGAACTCTGGCTGTTTGCGCTCGGCGGGCTGTTCGTCTTCGTCACGCTGTTCCTGCCCAAGGGCATCGTCGGCGCGGTGCGCGACGGCTGGAACAGGAGCCGCGCATCCGCCCGCCAGAGCCGGAGCCGCTCGCGCCGAAGCAAAGCCGCAGGTGGCCGAATGAACAGCAGCGCCTATCGCCGGCCACAAGGGCGAAACCCTCCTCTATCTCGACGGCGTCTCCGTCTCCTTCGACGGCTTTCGCGCCATCAACAATCTGTCGCTGGTCCTCGACCCGGGCGAGATGCGCGCGATCATCGGCCCCAACGGCGCCGGCAAGACGACGATGATGGACATCATCACCGGCAAGACGCGGCCCGACAGCGGCGAGGTCTTCTTCGACGGGCAAGGTCGATCTCACCAAGCACGACGAGGCCGAGATCGCCATGCTCGGCATCGGCCGCAAGTTCCAGAAGCCGACCGTGTTCGAGAGCCATACGGTGGAGGACAATCTCGCTGCTGGCGCTGACGGGCGCGCGCGGCGTCTTCCCGACGCTGTTCCACCGGCGCAGCGCGGCGCATGAGAGGCCGCATCCGACGAGATCCTCGACATCATCCGGCTTGCCGACACAGCGCGCACGCCTGCGCGGCGAACCTCTCCCACGGCCAGAAGCAGTGGCTGGAGATCGGCATGCTGCTGGCGCAGGACCCGAAGCTGCTGCTGGTCGACGAGCCGGTCGCCGGCATGACCGACGCCGAGACCGAGGAGACGGCGCGCCTGCTGCAGGGAGATCGCGCAAGACCATTCCGTCGTCGTGGTCGAGCACGACATGAGTTTCGTGCGCGAGCTCGGCGTCAAGGTCACCTGCCTGCACGAGGGCTCGGTGCTGTCCGAAGGCTCGCTCGACCACGTGTCGACCGATCCGCGCGTCATCGAAGTCTATCTGGGGCGGTGAGCCATGCTTGCGGTCGAAAACGCCACCCTGCACTACGGCGCGGCGCAGGCGCTGCGCGGCGTGTCGCTCACGGCGGGCGACAAGCGGATCACCTGCGTGCTCGGCCGCAACGGCGTCGGCAAGACCACGCTGATGCGCGCCATCGTCGGCCACCACCCGCTCGACGGCGGCGCGATCGCCTTCGAGGGCAAGACGCTCGGCCGCATGCCGTCCTACGACCGCGCCCGGGCGGGCATCGCCTTCGTGCCGCAGGGCC
This sequence comes from uncultured Alphaproteobacteria bacterium, assembly GCA_963697325.1. GTDB lineage: Bacteria > Pseudomonadota > Alphaproteobacteria > Rhizobiales > Rhizobiaceae > BOKV01. The sequence goes on from CAVONR010000011.1 coordinate 14,053, forward strand.
GCGAGATCTTCCCGCTGCTGACCGTGCGGGAGAACCTCGAGACCGGCTTCGCCGCTGAAGCGCGCGCGAGCGCAACATTCCCGGCGCACGTCTTCGAGCTTTTCCCGGTGCTGAAGGAGATGCTGAACCGGCGCGGCGGCGATCTTTCCGGCGGCCAGCAGCAGCAACTCGCCATCGGCCGGGCGCTGGTGACGCGGCCGAAGCTGCTGGTGCTCGACGAGCCGACCGAGGGCATCCAGCCGTCGATCATCAAGGATATCGGCCGCGCCATCCAGTTCCTGCGCGACAGCGACGGCATCACCATGCTGCTGGTCGAGCAGTATCTCGACTTCTGCCGGGAGCTTGCCGACGACATCTACATCATGGACCGCGGCGAGATCGTCCATAGCGGCGATGCGGCGAGCCTTGATGATCCAGCCGTTCGCCGGCACCTCACCGTCTGATCAGGCGCCAAACTTCAGGCAGCAGGCGGCAGCACGCGCTTGCGGTCATGCGCCAGCAATTCGCGCGTGACGTGCCACAGCAGCGCGGCGATGACGATGGCCCCGCCGATCATGGTCGATGTCGATGGCACCTCGTTGTGGAACAGCCAGACCCAGATCGGCCCCAGCACCGGCTCGGCAACTCCGATCAGCGCGGTCAATGCCGCCGGCACGAAGCGCGCGCCGGTGACGAACAGCGCCAACCCCGCGCCGAGGTTCACCGCGCCGAAGCCGAAAAGGATCGCCATTTCGCCGGAGGTCACCCACAGCGTCTGCGCGTTGAAGAAGCCGATCGCGCCCGCCAGCGAAATGCCGAGGAACACCGCAGGCACCATGCGCACATGGGCGTAGCGCCGGGTGATGATCGTGGCGATGGCGAAGGCGAAGGAAATCAGCAGCGCCAGCGCGTCGCCAATGGGCGAGATCTTGCCGGTCAGCGATTGCGAGACCATGACCGCGACGCCAAGGATGACCAGCGCGATGGCGATGGCCGTGGCGCGGTTCACCTTTTCGCGAAACAGCACCCATGAGATCAGCGCCGCGATCAGCGGAACGCCGGCCTGCATCAGCAGGATGTTGGCGACCGTCGTGTGGCTCAGAGCCACCACGAAGGAGGTGGACGCGGTGGCAAAGCACAGCGCCACGGCAAAGGACGGCAGGCGCATGGAGGTGATCAGCGCCAACGTGCCGCGCGGGCCATCGCGCCAAAGCATGAAGGCAAACAGGAACGCCGCCGCCCAGAAGGAGCGCCAGAAGACGATGGTCCAGATGTCGAGTGCCGGATCGAGATAGCGCGAGAACACGCCACCGAAGCTCCAGGCCAGCGCCGAGCCGAACACCAGCCATATGCCGGTGCGTTCGCTCATGTCGGCATAGGGCTGCGCCGCCTGCTGGTCGAGTGCCATTGCTGTTCCTCTTGCCCGCCCCCGAGCCGATATCAATCGGTGTTGGTGTAGCTTTCGATGTTGGCGAAGGCGGTGCGAAGCGCCCTCGACCAGCCTTCCGACAGCTTGCGGAAATACGGGTCATCGGCCCGGATGCGGCGTTGCTCGCCGATCTCGAACGTATCGGTTCGGTAAATCAGCAGATCGATCGGCATGCCAACCGAAAGATTTGATCGCAGCGTTGAATCGAACGAAATCAGCAGCAGCTTGGCGGCGTCCCCCATGCGCATGTCGGGCACGGCGACGCGGTCGAGAATCGGCTTGCCATATTTGTGCTCGCCGATCTGGAAGAAGGGCGTGTCGCTGGACGCCTCGATGAAATTGCCCTCGTTGTAGATCTGGAACAGGCGCGGCTTTTCGCCCTTGATCTGTCCGCCGAGGATGAAGGTCGCGGAAAACGCCGCCGCCTCCGGGCCCAGGTTCTCGCCGTCGATCCGGTGGACCTCGCGCAATGTGGAGCCGACCAGCCGCGCCGCCTGGAACATGGTCGTCGCGCTCAGCAGCGTCTCCCTGCCCTCGCCTTCGGCATGGTCTTGCGCCAGGCCCTCGTTGAGCAGGCTCACGACGGCCTGCGTCACTGCCAGGTTGCCCGCTGTCAGCAGCACGAGAACGCGCTCGCCCTTGGTTTCCCAGGTATGCATCTTGCGAAATTGGGCAACGTTGTCGAAACCCGCATTGGTGCGGGTATCGGACGCAAAGATGATGCCGCGGTTGAGGCGGAGGCCTACGCAATAAGTCATGCGGCCGATTTATACAAAGGGAACGGTGGGTTACAAGCCGCCCCGCGCAACATCGCTGTGGTTACTGCTGCGTCTGTGACTGGTAATTGCCAGTTTGGGGCGCTTGCGTGACGCTGACTGCAACTTTCAGGCTTTCCTCGCCCGCGCCGCGCCGCAATCCGCGCACAGGGGCGGCATAGCTGGCGTCCGGGCCCGAGGCGAGGCGCACATAGCGCGCGTCAGGGCAGATGGCGTTGGCCGGATCGAAGCCGACCCAGCCGAGCCCCTTGATCTCCGTCTCGGCCCAGGCGTGGTGGGCATCGGAATGGTCCGGCTCGTCCGGCAGGAAGAGATAACCGGTCACATAGCGCGAGGGCAGCCCCAGCACGCGGCAGGCAGCGATGAAGACATGGGCGAAATCCTGGCACACGCCGCTGCCGGCGCTGAAAGACTGGCTGGCGGTGGTCTGCGAATGGGTCGATCGCGTGTCGAAGCGCATGGTTTCGGAAATCGCGCCCATCAGCGTATGGCACAAGGCAATCGTGTCCCCCTTGACCGGCAGGCTCCTGGCCATGTCCGTGATCGCATCGCCGGGCTTGGTCAGGTCGGTTTGGCGCAGGAAAATGCGCGAGGCGGGTTCGTGCGAAAGATTTCCGATGATACCGCCGGTATCCTTGGTCTCGACCACGCCGCGAACGCGAATCGGCAATTGGGAGCGTTCGCTCACCTGGTTGACGAGGTGCACGGTGTTGCCCCAGGCATCGGCAAACTGCGCCGCGCCATTGATGCCGGGAGCGTCGATCACCCATGAAAGCACTGCCTGGCTGGCGCACGATACCGGGGTCAGCCGGAATTCCTGCACACCGTATTTCGCCGGGTGCTCGTAGGAATAGATCGTGTCGTGGTCGATCTCTATGCGCATTGCCAGTTCACAATCGGGGTCAGTTGAAGTTGTAGCTTTCGGCGATCGAGGCGCCCAGCGCGTTGTTGGCGTTGATGAAATCGCTCAGGAATTCATGCAGCCCCTGCCGGAAGATGGCGTCCATGCTACCGCTCGCCAGCTTGGCCTGTATCGCGTTGACCTGATCGTGGCAGGGATAGCTCACGCCGTAAAGCTCTTCCAGCTGGTCCAGCGTCGCATTGATCCAGCGGTAGCAATGGGCCAACGAACGCGGCATTTCCGGGCGCAGGATGAGGAAGTCGGCGATGTTCCACGCCTTGTAGCGGTCGCGGTAGACGTGCCGGTAGGAGCGGTGGGCGGAGGCCGCGCGCAGGATCATCGACCATTGCCGCAGGTCCACCTCGGTGCCGACGAGGTTCGAACTGGGCAGCAGCACGTAATATTTCACGTCGAGAATGCGCGCCGTGTTGTCGGCTCGCTCGTTGAAGACGCCCAACTGGCAGAAGCAGTAGCCATCGTCGCGCAGGATGGTGTTGAGCATCGCGCCGCGGAAACGCGCGGTGTCGCGCTTGATGCGGTCCAGAAGCGCCGGAAGGTCGTTGGCGGTGATCGAGGCGGGGCGGATCTGCGAATATTCGAGCCAGGTTTCGTTGATGCTTTCCCACATCTCGGTGGTGATGGCCGTGCGAACGGATCGGGCATTGCTGCGCGCGGCGGCAAGGCAGCTGAGCACAGAAGACGGGTTGGTCTCGTCGAACAGCATGAAGTCGCGGATGGCGGCCAGCGTCGCCGATTGCTTGCGCGCAAAGAACGGCTCGGCGACTCCGGCCGCCTGCAGCGTCGATTCCCATTGCTCGCGGTGTCCGGGATCGAGGCCCGGCGTCAGCGCCATGCGATTGCCGACGTCGAGCAGGCGCGCCATGTTTTCGGCGCGCTCGACATAGCGGCACATCCAGTAAAGGCTCGAAGCAGCGCGCCCCAGCATCAGACCCTCATTCCTGCAAGACCCATGTATCCTTGGTGCCGCCGCCCTGCGATGAGTTGACCACCAGCGAACCCTTTTTCAGCGCAACGCGGGTGAGACCGCCAGGCGTGATGCGTATGCGGTCGCCGACGAGCACGAAGGGCCGCAGATCGACGTGGCGCGGCGCGAGGCCGCGTTCGCCGTGCGTTGGACAGGTGGATAGCGCCAGCGTCGGCTGCGCGATGTAGTTGTGCGGCCGGGCAATCAGCCGCTTGCGGAATTCCTCGCGCTCGCGCTTTGTCGCCGCGGGTCCGACCAGCATGCCGTAGCCGCCGGAGCCGTGGACTTCCTTCACCACCAGTTCCTCGAGCTTGTCGAGAACGTGGCCGAGTTCGTCGGGCCGCGAGCAGTTCCAGGTTGGCACGTTGTTGAGGATGGGCTTTTCGCCCATGTAGAACTCGATGATCTGCGGCACATAGCAATAGACCGCCTTGTCGTCCGCTATGCCGGTGCCCGGCGCATTGACGATGGTGACATTGCCGGCGCGATAGGCGGCGAAAAGCCCTGGCACGCCCAGCGTCGAATCGCGCCTGAAGGTCAGCGGATCGAGGAAATCGTCGTCCACGCGCCGGTAGATCACGTCGACGCGCTGCGGCTTTTGCGTGGTGCGCATGTAGACGAAGCCGTCGTCGACGAAGAGGTCGTCGCCTTGCACCAGTTCCACGCCCATCTCGTCGGCCAGGAAGGAGTGCTCGAAGAAGGCCGAGTTGTAGATGCCGGGCGTCAGCACGACGATGCAGGGATCGCCCTTGCAGGCCGGCGGCGCCATGGATTGCAGCGTGCGGCGCAGGTTCTCGGCATAGTCCTCCACCGGCGCGACGCGGTAGCGGCTGAAAAGCTCCGGCACCAGCCGCATCATCGCCTCGCGGTCCTCGACCATGTAGGAGACGCCGGAGGGAGTGCGCAGATTGTCCTCAAGCACATAGAACTCGTTTTCACCGACCCGCACCAGGTCGACGCCGATGATGTGCGCATAGACATTGCGCGGCGGGTTATGGCCGATCATCTCGGGGCAGAAGGCGGCGTTGTGCAGCACCAGTTGCTCCGGCACCCTGCCGGCACGGATGATCTCCTGCCCGTGATAGATGTCGAAGAGAAATGCGTTCATCGCACGAACGCGCTGCTCGATGCCCTTTTCGAGCTTGCGCCATTCGGCGGCGGCTATGATTCGCGGGATGATGTCGAAAGGAATGAGCCGCTCGGTCGCCTCGGCGGAACCGTATACGGCAAAGGTAATGCCAAGACGGCGGAAGATGGCCTCCGCGGCGCGCGCCTTTTCGGCGATGCCGCCACGCGGCTGGGAATTTATCCACTCGCCGATCATCCGGTAGGGCTCACGCACGGTGCCGTCGGCGGCGATCATTTCATCGAAGAAGCGGGAATTTATCGTCTCGTACAAGCACTGCTCCCTGCCACCGGCGGCATTTCAAGAAATCTGTGCCGGCGCGCCCGTCCGGACGTTACCATCGCGGCAAACACGCGGACAATACAGAGGCGTGATGAAAAAAGCGCCATTGATGGTCATTGTCGCAGATTGCACGCTTGCCTTGCATTCGCCTGAGAATACGGCAGTAATGAATTTTGCAAAATTCTACAGCAGGAGGTCTTGTTTGCAGTCGAAAGCAAAATGCGCGGCACTGGCATTGGCGCTCGTATCGCTGGCCGGCCCGGCGCTTGCCCGGCCCGACACCCGCACCATGACATGTGCCCAGGCCAAGACTTATGTCCAGCAGAACAAGGCCATAGTGATGTCGACGGGCCAGAACACCTATACCCGCATCGTCTCGGGACAGGGCTCGTGCCAGCCGTCGCAAACCACGCGGCGGCTTCTCGCCCCGACGGTAGACAATCCGAAGTGCCAGGTCGGATTCGAATGCCGTGAACGGCAATTCGACTGATCTGGCGCAATTATTGTCGTGACAGCCTTTGATAGGCTGCAACCCGTGATTACTTGATCGCTGGGTGGGCGCAACAGTGGAAAGGGAGATTCCCATGACCGGATTTGTTTCAAAGTCGATGGCTGCATCCTTGCTGGCTGCCGCCCTCGTCACCATGCCAATGCTTGCCGGCGAGGCACAGGCCCGCCCGGACACGCGCAAGATGACCTGCGAGGGCGCGCAGCAATTCGTTCGCAAGAACGGCGCCGTGGTCATGACCACGGGCCAATACACGTATGAGCGGATCGTCACCAGTCAGGGCTATTGCGATTACGACGAGATGACCTGGTTGAAGATCGCGCCCACGTCCGACAACCCCAAGTGCCGGGTCGGTTATTATTGCCGCCCTCGCCTCGACGATCACGGTGACAATTTCATCTGGCGACGGCGTTAACGCGTGAAGGCCCGGGCGATATTTGCCTCGGCGCTGGCGGCCTTGCTGCTGCTGACCCTGCCCGCGTCGGCGCAGGAGGTCGCACCGGAAGCCGCCACGGGGCGCGAGGCCAAGGCTCTCGTCACTGCGGCAAGTTTCATGGCGGTCACGGCCGATCCCGCGGCGACCAGGGCGGCGAGCGACATTCTTGCCAAAGGCGGCTCGGCTGTCGATGCCATGATCGCCGCGCAACTCGTGCTGGGGCTGGTGGAGCCTCAATCCTCCGGGCTCGGCGGCGGCGGGTTTCTCGTCCATTTCGACGCGGCTTCGCGCAAACTCACCACGCTGGACGGGCGCGAGACAGCGCCGCTTGAGGCAAAGCCCGAACTCTTCCTGACCGACAGCGGCGAGCCGATGGAGTTCTTCGATGCGGTGGTCGGCGGGCGCTCGGTCGGCACGCCGGGGACGGTCGCGCTTCTTGAGGAGGCGCACAAGCGTCACGGCAAGCTGCCCTGGGCGGAGCTGTTTCTACCCGCGATCAAGCTCGCGGAAGACGGCTTCGAGGTCTCGGGCAGGCTCAACGCGCTGATTTCGGAATCGGCCGAGAGCCTCTACCGGCAGGAAGCCTCGCGCATGTACTTCCTGTCGGAGGAAGGCGTTCCGCTGTTTCCCGGCGCCAAGCGCACCAATGTGCCTTATGCCGAGACGCTGAAGGCCATTGCCGCGGGCGGGGCCAAGGCATTCTACGAGGGCGGGATCGCCGCCGACATCGTCGCGACGGTTCGTGGCGACGAAAATGCGGGCGTGCTTGCCGAGCAGGACTTCAAGGCCTATGCGGTGATCGAGCGCGAGCCGGTCTGCGCAGTCTATCGCGTTTATCAGGTCTGCGGCATGGGACCGCCCTCCTCCGGCGCAATTGCCGTGGGACAGATCCTGGCAATGGCGCAGCCTTACGACCTGGCCAAGCTCGGCCCGGACGACCCGCAGAGCTGGCGCATCATCGGCGATGCGTCGCGGCTCGCCTTCGCCGACCGCGAGAAATACGTCGCCGATCCGGCCTTCGTGAAGCAGCCCAAGGGCATGCTGAACGCCGATTACCTTGCCGCGCGCGCTAAGCTGATCGCCGGCCCCAACGCATTGCCGCCGGAGGGCGTGAGCGCGGGCGATCCTCCCTTCGACCATGCGATGAACCTTGCGCCGGGCAAGGCCATCGAACTGCCCTCGACCAGCCATTTGTCGATCGTCGATGCAAAGGGCAATGTTGTTTCCCTGACCACGACCATCGAGAACGGCTTCGGCTCGCGCCTGATGGTGCGGGGATTCCTGCTCAACAACGAGTTGACGGATTTCTCGTTCACGCCGCAGCGCGATGGCGTGCCAGTGGCGAACCGCGTCGAGGGCGGCAAGCGCCCGCGGTCGTCCATGTCGCCTACCATTGTGCTGAAGGACGGCGCGCCGGTGCTGGTAATCGGCTCGCCGGGCGGCAGCCGCATCATCAATTATGTAGCGCAGGCCCTGATCGCGCATCTCGACTGGGGCATGGACGTGCAGCAGGCAGTGGCGACGCCCCACCTTGCCAATCGCTTCGGCGCTTACGAACTGGAAGAAGGCACAGCTGCTGAAAAGCTGAAGCCCGCGCTGGAGGCGCTCGGCTACAAGACGTCCGTGACGGAGCTCAATTCCGGCCTGCACGCCATTGCAATCAAGCCGGGCAAGCTTGAAGGCGGCGCCGATCCGCGCCGCGAGGGGCTCGCTGCCGGCCAGTAGCACCGGGCCAAATGCAAATGCCCGGCGCAATGGCCGGGCACCTGGAACTGCGGTGGTGGTTCAAGTCAGCCTTTGACGAGGGCGCGCATGTTGGCGATCAAGCGCTCCTGCTCGGCGGTCAGTTCATCGACGCGATACATGTCATCGACATGCTCGGCGCCGATGCGGTCGGCAATCACCGCCATCAGGGCCTGGCTCGAATGGTTCAGCATTTCGAGGCGCGACAGCATGGCCGCGCGGGCGCGCTGCGCGTCACTGGCTGGGTATTCTATTTCCGTGGCGGGTCTGATCATCACTGCCTCACTGATCCCGGGCCGTGTTGCGGGAGGTCCGGATCGCGACCGTTCCCGCCTGAAAGCGAAGGCCAGCATGCCTGCCGGCAGTTAATGGAACGTTAGCATTCGCGACCCTGCCGGTGCTGCGGCTTACAAAAAAACGGATGGCGTGTTAGGCAGGCGGCCCCGGGAGAATTTTGAGCCGCCATGACCAGGATTGCCTTCGTAGCGAGCAACACGCCGGTGGCGCAGGAAGCGCTGGCCGCACTCGTCGCTCGCTATGGCGGGACGGAGCCGGACAAGGCCGAGGTGATCGTTGCGCTGGGTGGCGACGGCTTCATGCTTTCGACGCAGCACCGCTTCATGGATACGGGCATTCCGGTCTACGGCATGAACAAGGGCACCGTCGGTTTCCTGATGAACGAATATTCCGAGGACGGGCTGGAGGCGCGCCTTGCCGGGGCGGTGCGCAGCACGATCCGGCCGCTGGAAATGGAAGCGGAAGACATTCGCGGCGACGTTCACCGGGCGAAGGCAATCAACGAGGTTTCCCTGCTTCGCCAATCCTACCAGGCCGCGAGCCTTGGCATTCTCATCGACGGGCGGCCGCGGCTCGATCCGCTGATCTGCGATGGCGTGCTGGTGGCAACGCCCGCCGGATCCACCGCCTATAATCTGTCGGCGCACGGTCCAATCCTGCCGCTGGAGGCGCCGCTGCTGGCGCTGACGCCGGTGAGCGCGTTCCGCCCGCGTCGCTGGCGCGGTGCGCTGGTTCCCAATTCCGCGCGGATCGAGATCGTCGTCCACGAGGTCGAGAAGCGGCCCGTCAACGCGGTTGCCGATCACGTCGAGATAAAGTCGGTGCGGCGCGTCAAGGTTCAGCAGTCGACATCGAAGGGCTATATCCTCTTCGATCGCGACCACAGCTGGGACGAACGCATCCTCAGCGAGCAGTTCCAGTACTAGGCTCAGGCCGCACGCGAACGCGGCTCGGCATCGCCAAGGTCAATCAGCAGCGGATGCTCGCCCCAGCGCGTTTGTGGCCAGGCAACAGGCTCGAAATCGTCATTGGCGGCATTGCCACTCTCGTATTGGCGGACCTGCCAATCGGCATCGGCCTCCAGTTCGCCGTTGGCCATGCGTTCCTCCAGGTCGACGATCTCCTCGGCGAAATGAGCGGCGAACTCGACCAGCACCGGTTCGGGCACCTCGATCACCGGGAAGGCCTCGAGCACAGCGATCATCGGATCGGCGGCGCGCATTTCCAGCAGCTTCTGGTCGCGCTCGCGCACTTCGCTGGTGATGCGCCCGGCATTGCTGCGGGCATTGCTGCGCGCGGCTTCCGCCGCAAGCCGCCGCAACAGCACCAGAAGGCCGTCGACGGCTTTGTCGGTATTGCCGCGATAGGCCGAAAGCACGTCGCGGGTGACCAGCCAGGTCAGCCGCGCCCCGTCGGCGGTCTCCTCGCCTGCCAGCACCCTGCGCCAGGCGTCCACGGCATTGGCGAAGACCTCGAAGGCACAGTCCGGCAGGCCCGACTTGATATAGAGAGCGCGGAACGCCGGCCGCCTGCCGGCCGCCATCGCGGCTTCGACGCGGCGAACGGGAATTTCGCAAAGCTGCGCGAGGGAATTGGCGAACAGGGCGATATTGCCCATGCAGATCGCGCGCAGCAGGAAGGCCGTGGTCATGCGCCCGGCCTCGATCAAGGCTTCGGCAACATGCGGCAGTTCATGCTCGTCCGCCTTGGCCGCATAGGCGATGATGGCACGCTCGGCGTGGTCGGCGATCAGTTGCGAAACGCGCACCTGCGAAAGGCCGGGCGTGGCGCTCATTTCCTCACGCAATGCCTCGCCAAGCTTGTCGATCAGCAGCAGGCGCGTTGCCGGTGGCAGGCCGTCGCATTGCAGCAGCAGGTGGCGCATCGGCGTGCTGGCGCCATGGCGCGCGGCAATGAGGTGCAAGGCGGATGGCTCGATCCGCGCCGCAGGGTTTTCCAGCATGGCAATGCATGCAGCTTCGTCGCCGGACGCGGCGATCGCTTCGCATACGATGGGCGAGAGAACGGCACGCCCCGCGACAGCGGCCTGCTGACCTGCAATGCCCGCCTTGACGATTTCCACCAGTTCGCCATCCAGGAACACGGCCGAGCGTGAAAGCACGATGGCGGCAATTTCAGTCTCGTCGCCCGCCAGCGCCAGCACGACATGGCGCGGTGCGGTGTCAATGTCGGCAAAGGCCTCCGCAAGCGAGCGGCGCACATCGAGGCAGGAATCGTCGAGCAGCAGCGTCATCGCCGCTTCGGCGGCATCGCGCTCCTCGGGCTCCATCTCGGGTTCGAGCCAAAGCTTGGCCAGCGCAAAAGCAGCCTCGCACCTGTGGGTCTGTGATGCCGATTCGAGCCAGGCAAGGAAACGCTCGATGATCATGCGCGGATACTCCGGATACTACCGGCCGCAGCGCCCCAACGCGCAAAACGGCCATCTACCGGTCAATTATGCGCGCAAAAGAATTAATGATCGGTTCACCATGCAAATCAATGGTTTGTTAAGGCTTTGGCAATGAAGCGTTAAGTTCTGTTTTCACCCGTTCCAGCCAGGCCGTGTCATTTCAAAGTAACCGTCAGGCCCATCGTAGGAACGATAGCCCATGCGAGCGACCGGCTGCGCCAGCTCCGGATCGAACAGCCCGTCGCGCAGCACCTTCGGATCGATATGAATGCCGACGACCTGGCCAATGACCATGATTGCGCCGGTCTTTTTGCCGTCGAGGGCCGTCAGCTCGATGATCTGCACGGCCCGGCATTCGAGCGCGGCACAGGCAAGCGCCACGCGCGGCGGGCGGACCAGATTGCTGGGCGCCTTTTCCAGCCCGGCCAGATCGAACTCATCGATGCCATGCGGCGCGGGGGCGGAAGTGGCATTCATCGCCTCCTTCAGATGCGCGCCGACATGGTTGGCGACGAACTCGCCATTGGCCCTGATATTGGCGAGCGAGTCCTTCTCGCCCTCGGAGGAAAACATCACCATTTCGGGCCGCGATGAAACCGCGTTGAAGAAGCTGTAGGGCGCAAGGTTGACCGCGCCGGCATTCGAGATGGTCGAGATCCAGCCTATGGGGCGCGGCGCGACGATTGCCTTGAACGGGTCGTGGGGCAAGCCATGGTCGCGGCGCGCTGTCTCGTAGAACATGGAGTCAGCCTTCCATGACGCTGTAGATATCGCCAAGGCTCGGCCGGTCACGGTCGGTCTTGGGCATGGTGCGCGTGCCGATATAGACAAAACCGGCGAGCTTCTCGCCGGGCTTGACGCCAAGCGCGGGGCCAAGTTTTTCGTCGTAGGAGACCCACTCGGTCAGCCATTGCGCGTCATAGCCATATGCGTTCGCCGCGATCAGCAATCCGTAGGAGGCAGCGCCCGCGGACAGCAATTGCTCCCACTCGGGTATCTTGGGATGAGGCTGCGCGCGGCTGACGATGGCGATCACCACCGGGGTCTTGGTGAAGCGATTTGCCTCGAATGCCTGCAGATCGGCGGGAAGCGCGGGGTCGCGCTCCAGCGCACGTGCAAGGCAGATCCCGTTGAGCTTGCGGCAGTAGTCGGACGCGTAACGAATGAAGCGCCACGGCGCGAGCTTGCCATGATCCGGCACGCGGCTGGCAATGGCGATCATCGCCTCGACCTCTGCATCCGAAGGGCCGGGGCCGGTCATCGTCTTGGCGGGCACCGAGCGGCGCGTGCGCATGAACTCCAATACTTCGGGGAACGCTTCCCGCATGGGGTAAATCCTGTTTGGTTGCCTGTCGCAAACCCATAGCGGCGCAAGTCCGCGCTGGCCAGACCGCTATGCAGCACAGCCTGTCAACGAAGATGACGGGAGGCCTTGAAAAAGCCGGCAAATCCGGTTTCAACAGGCGCTCAATTCGCAGGCGGCGGTGCCCTTCATGAATTTCAACTCCCTGCGCGCATTCATGCAAGTCATGTTGCTTGTGGCATTTGCCGCTGCGCCCCTTGCCGCCGGCGCGCAACAGGGCAAACCGGCAGCCGGCGCGAAGGCGGCAGCCAAGGCCGCAACGCGCGTCTGGCTCGAAGCCAAGATGACCGACACCGGCGCCCCGATCGAGACCTCGGTTGAATGGCGGGTGTTCGGCGTGAAGCCCGGAGCGGACGGCAAGCTGCCGATGCTTTCGCAAACCTCGGGCGGCGTGCAGGCATTCGACATCCCCAAGGGCGAGTATTTCATTCACGCGGCCTATGGCCATTCGGGCGCGGTGCGGCGCATCGTCGTCGAGGACGAGGGCGAGCAGCGCGAGACCTTCACGCTGAACGCCGGCGCGTTGCAGCTGTCCGGCGTCACCGGAACCGGATCGCGCATTCCGCTGAACCTGCTGCGTTTCGACGTCTATTCCAAGGAGGCCGACGAGCGCGGCGTGCGCCAGCTCATCGCGCGCAACGTGAAGCCGAACGAGATCGTGCCGTTTCCCGCCGGCACCTATCACGTGGTCTCGCAGTTCGGCACGCTGAACGCCGAAATCCGTGCCGACCTGCGGGTGGAGGCCGGCAAGGTGACCCAGGCAACGATCGAGCACCGCGCGGCGCGCATGACCTTCCGGCTGGTGAAAGCGGCGGGCGGCGACGCCATCGCCGACACGGCTTGGTCGATCCTCACCGAATCGGGCGACGTCATCACCGAAAGCGTCAGCGCCTTCCCGGCCTTCGTGCTGTCGGAGGGCACCTACACGGCGATCGCGCGCAATGACGAGAAGATCTACTCGCGCGATTTCAAGGTGATTTCCGGCATCAACCAGGACATCGAATTGCTGGCCGAGTGATCAGGCGGCGATCCTGGGACGGCATAGCGCCCGACAGCTTGACGTCGGCGCGCATCGAGAACACCGCCTCGTACAGATGATCGGTCAGCTCCTTGCGGTCGCGGATTTTCGCCAGCCTGTCTGCGGGGATCAGTTCTCCGACCCGCGCGACGATGGTCTTGCCGGCAAGGCGGCGGAATTCGCGGATCATCAGCGACAGGCGCATGGTCATCGGATATGCGGCTGGCCAGATGGAACAGCCGGCCGTTCTGGCCATCGAAATAGATCGGGATGACCGATGCGCCCGCGGCCTGGATCATCTTGGCCGGGAACAGCTTCCACGGCAGGTCCTCGGCGCGGCCGAAGCCCTTCCTGGCGGTCGCGACGCCGCCGGCCGGGAAGACGACGATGGTGACGCCCTCCTTCAGCAGCCGCACGGCCTCGCGCCGCGTCTGCAAGTTCATCTGCAGCGCCTCGCGGTTCTCCTCGAAATTGATCGGCAGCGAATAGGGCCGGATTTCCGGCACCTTCAGCAGGTCGTTGTTGATGATGACGCGGAACGGGCGGCCAAGCTGCTCGGCCATGGCCAGCACGGCAATGCCGTCGCCGATGCCGAAGGGATGGTTTGCGACGATCACCAGCGGCGTGTCGGGCAGCGACTTCGGCGGCCAGTGTTCGCCCTGCACGAGCAGCCCCACCTGGATGAGGTCCATCATGTCGCCCATCACGCGCTGCGACTTGCCGACGATGTCGTTGCGCCAGGCCTCGTAGAGATCGGCGAAATAATCGCGCCCCGACAGCCCTTCGACGCGGCGCACGAACCATTGCTTCAGGCGGTGGTCGCTGGGATTTGCATAGGAAAGTTCGGGAAAGCGTATCTTCTTTCGAAACATCCTGGCCGCCTGACATGGCTGGTATTCCAGCCGCGAAGCCGTCACTCGAGACCAGCTTCCCATAGCAGAAACGATATGACAAACGCGTGACTGCCGCTACTCACATTAAGTGGCATCTACAGGCAATGCGGCCCGCCGGGCAAGGCCGCACTCAGGCGGCCCGCCCTGCCTTGGCGGCAGCCTTGCGCACAAGATCGGGCGGCGTCGCCTCCGCCGCCAGCGCCGTCACGGCCTCGTCCAGCGCCAGCGTGCGGCTCTCCTGCGACCCGAGCCGGCGCATGGAGACGGTGCCTTCCTCCGCCTCGCGCTGGCCGCAGACGAGGATGACCGGCACCTTGGCCAGCGAGTGCTCGCGGACCTTGTAGTTGATCTTCTCGTTGCGCAGGTCGGTCTCGACCTGCAGCCCGGCATCGCGCAGCCGCGCGGCGACCGCTTCGGCATAGTCGTCGGCCTCCGACGTGATCGTCGCCACCACCACCTGCAGCGGCGCGAACCACAGCGGGAAATGCCCGGCATAGTTCTCGATCAGGATGCCGATGAAGCGCTCCATCGAGCCGCAGATGGCGCGGTGCACCATCACCGGCTGCTTCTTCTCGCTGTCATTGCCGATGTAGAACGCGCCGAACCGCTCCGGCAGGTTGAAGTCGACCTGCGTGGTGCCGCACTGCCATTCGCGGCCGATGGCGTCCTTCAGCACATATTCGAACTTCGGCCCGTAGAAGGCGCCCTCGCCCGGATTGATGCCGGTCTTGATGCGGCCGCTGCGACTGCGCCTCGATCTGCTTCAGCACCTTCAGCATCACCTCCTCGGCGTGGTCCCAGGACGCATCGACGCCGACGCGCTTTTCCGGCCGCGTCGACAGCATCACGGTGATCTCGTCGAAGCCGAAATCGGCATAGGTCGACAGGATCAGGTCGTTGATGCGCAGGCACTCGGCCGCCAGCTGCTCCTCCGTGCAGAAGACATGCGCGTCGTCCTGCGTGAAGCCGCGCACGCGCATCAGCCCGTGCAGCGCGCCGGAAGGCTCGTAGCGGTGGACATTGCCGAATTCGGCAAGCCGCACCGGCAGGTCGCGATAGCTCTTGAGGCCGTGCTTGAAGATCTGCACATGGCCGGGGCAGTTCATCGGCTTGAGCGCGAAGACGCGGTGGTCCGCCTCCTCGTCGTCGGGATGCGTGAAGGCATGGGCCGACTTCACCGCGAACATGTTCTCCTGGTACCAGCCCCAGTGGCCGGAGGTTTCCCACAGGCTCTTGTCGAGCATCTGCGGCGCGTTGACCTCCTGATAGGTGCCGGCCAGCCGGCGGCGCATGTAGGAGACGAGGCTCTGGAACATGCGCCAGCCCTTGGCGTGCCAGAACACGACGCCCGGCCCCTCCTCCTGGAAGTGGAACAGGTCCATCTCGCGGCCCAGCTTGCGGTGGTCGCGCTTGTCCGCCTCCTCCAGCATGTGGAGATAGGCCTTCGAGCTCGTCCTCGGTGCGCCAGGCCGTGCCGTAGATGCGCGTCAGCATCGCGTTGTTGCTGTCGCCGCGCCAATAGGCGCCCGCCACGTTCATCAGCTTGAAGGCGTTGCCGATCTCGCCGGTGGAGCGCATGTGCGGCCCGCGGCAAAGGTCGGACCAGTCGCCCTGCTTGTAGATCTTGATCGCTGGTCTGCCGGAATGGCGTCGACCAGCTCCACCTTGTAGTTCTCGCCCTTGTCGCGGAAGAACCGCTTCGCCTCGTCGCGCGACCAGACTTCCTTGGTGAAGGGTTTGTTGCGGCCGATGATCTCGCGCATCTTCTTCTCGATGACCGGCAGGTCCTCGGGCGTGAAGGGCTCGTTGCGGGCGAAATCGTAATAAAAGCCGTTCTCGATCACCGGGCCGATGGTGACCTGCGTGCCGGGCCACAATTCCTGCACGGCCTCGGCCAGCACATGCGCCGTGTCGTGGCGGATCAGCTCCAGCGCGCGCGGATCGTCGCGCGTGACGAGCTCGATCCTGCCGTCATGGCCGATGGGTTCGGCAAGGTCGCGCAACTCGCCATCGAGCGCATAGGCGACGGATTTCTTGGCAAGGGATTTGGCGATGGATTCGGCCACTTCGCCGCCGGTCGCACCGGCCGGGTACTGCCTCGAATTGCCATCGGGAAAGGTGAGCGTGACGTCAGACATGCGGGCCTCCTATCCAGTCCCGCATACGAACGCGGGTGGTTGATTTGGGCGCGGTATAAGGGAAAGGGGTGGGGGAGGTAAAGGGGGGTGGGGTGGGGTTCTATTTCGCGGTGATAAGCGTTTTCGAAATTGCCGCCTTCACTTTGGAAAAAAGGGTGTGGCGCGTTCGCTTTTCGAGATCCTCAATTGTGCACCATGCCAAATCCGAAAACTTGTCGCGCTCCTTTATGCTGGCTTTCCGTTGCAAGGCCGAGAAAAGCACATAGGAAATTCCGACGCCGGTGTCCGGGTGTATGCGCCAGCCAATTGTCCTGACCGGCCGGCATTGAACGGACACTTCCTCGTTCAGCTCACGCGAGGCTGCATCCATTGCGTTTTCGCCAGACTCGATTTTGCCGCCGGGAAAGGTCCAGTTGCCACCATGTTCGCTCGTCCTGCGGATAAGCAAAGCCCGCTCTTCACAGACTACAATCGCGACAGCTACCTGAATGCGATCGGACCCTTCATTAATGGTATTTGCCATCAGCAACTTCTCTCAGGAATTTTTCCACGAAAGGCGCAAGATCAGTCGCTATGCGAGCTTTCGCTTCGGAAGCCGGCACCCAGGCAACGTCGATATTTTCATCCGTGTCACGATTGCTCGGATTACCCGACACATAAGAGCATGCCACATAATACATGTATACCTTTGTGTCGGGATGAACACGTTCTCCCAACGGTTTTTCATAGCGGCATTTTATACCAGTCTCTTCCAATACCTCCTCCACCGCACGCATCTCGGGCGTCTCTGGTCCATGTAACCTTCCGGAAGGAAAGTACCATGTCAAAGGTTCGCCAATCCCGCGGCGCTTGACCATCAAAACGTCGCTGCCCCGGTAAACGATAGCTGCGGCGGTTCTTGCCTGTCCCTCTGCGGGCGTCGTTCCTGAAAAAAAGCCGCGCAATCTTGGAGACATTGCCAGAGCCACCGAGAAAATTAACGCGACAATACTCGCCAAGCCCGCAATAACGTTGAACCAATCCATCTTTGCCCCCACTGCATGGCAAAGGCGTAAGGACTACCCGATAAACGATCAAGAATGAGAAACGATAATGTGTATTTTATCGTACATTTGATTTCATTTACTTTGATTTCGCAAACGCCGTGTTCCGCCGAGGATGTATCGGAATCTTGATGGTACTGTCCGCGCAGTGAAGGGCAAGGTTGAAGCCCCCAACAAAACTTATCCCCACCCCCCTCACCCTCCCTTACCATCCCCTCACCAATTCCCGCGCGGACGACGGTAGGCCGCCGAAGCATATCGTGGGAAATTGGCTGCGGAGCGGCTGGAAGCGGGTGTCGGACCCGGGAAAGGCCTGCCGGACGAGATAAGTAGGCTATCCCAAACGGCAAAGCTTCCGCGCTGGCCGGGCCGAAACGGCGAGAGCCAACAAGGCGTCCATGATCTCCGAAGCGGGGCATCCGGTGGATGCCACACAAAAACTAAACAGAGGCACCCGCTGGATGCCCCGCAGTCCGTTCATTTCCAGGATCGCCAAGGGGGTGGTGCGTGGGCCAGCCCCCTACCCCGCGTTCACCTTGGCCATGTCGCCGCCGGCCCAGGCCAGCACCTTGGGGTTCATCACCTTGAACCAGAGCGGCGGGATGGCGGCCAGCAGGAAGCTGCCCGGATAGCCGCTCGGCAGGCTCGGCAGGTCCTCGAAATTGCGCAGCGCCTGGTAGGGCCGAAGCGGGTTGGCGTGGTGGTCGGAGTGGCGCTGCAGGTGGAACAGCGTGAGATTGGAGACGATGTGGTTGGTGTTCCACGAATGGCGCGGCTCGCAGGGCATGTAGCGGCCGTCCGGGCGCTTGTCGCGCTTCAGCCCGTAATGTTCGACGTAGTTGGCGAAGGTCAAATGCAGCCAGCCGACGGGGCAGTTGATGGCCATGAAGGGCAGCGCCTTCCAGCCGAGCGTGGCGGTGAGCAAAACGGTGACGGCCAGCGTGATGGCATAGCCCTGCAGCACGTCGTTGCGCCAGTGCCAGAACGGCAGGCCCTTCCTGGCGAGCCGCTCGCGTTCGAGCTCCCAGCCTCGGCGAAACGTGCCGGGAATTTCCCGCAGGGCAAACCGCCAGACGCTCTCGTTGAAGCGCGAGGAGGCCGGATCTTCGGGCGTTGCGACCAGCACGTGGTGGCCGCGATTGTGCTCGATGCAGAAATGGCCGTAACCGGAGGCGGCGTTGGCGATTTTCGCGCCCCATTGGTCGGCAAGGTTCGGCTTGTGGCCAAGCTCATGGCCGACGGTGATCGAGCCGCCGGAAATGATCGCGGCCGACAGCGCCAGCATGATGAAGGCCCAGAGCGGCACGCCGGGCTGGCATGCGGCGATGGCGGCGAGCACGATGCTGGTCCAGCCGACCGGAATGGAGGCGAACAGCAGCGCGCGATACCAGGGATCGGCGGAGAGTTCCTCGACATCGGCCTCGGGCGGATTATACGGGTCCTCGCCGAAGATCGCGTCGAGCAGCGGGATGAGGCCGTAATAGAAAAGCGGGGCTGCGAGCGACCACCACGGATTGGCGGTGGCGATGACGAGGAGCGCGCCGATGCCGGTCGCGGCCGGGCTCAACACGGAGGCCAGCCACAGCCAACGCTTGGCCTGCCGGTTCGTGTCGTTGCCGGGCCGGAAATCGGTGGCGGCTGTCATCGTGCCCTATTCCTGCTGGTCGTCCCTCAACCGGCGAAAATGCGCCTCGTCCGCCCACACGCCAAGACCGGCGTCCCATGCGGACTTGCGGGAAATGCCCCAAGGCTCGCCGAACACATGGCGGTTCAGTTTCAACGAGCGCTTGTTGTTAACGCTGCATGCCGAGCGAAGCGCCCGCCACGGACCGGAATTGTAGCCAATGCGGTATGCCTCGTCCAGCGCGGCAGCGCCGTCCGCAACGGTTCCGGTATTGTACATGGCGATGGAGGCCTCCATCAGCGTGCGGTCGAAACGCAGCGTCACGAGCGCCTCCCCGACAAGGAAATGCATCGCCTCCAGGGTGTCGTTGCCGACGCGCGGCGGCGTCATGTACGACTTGGGGGAAAGCCAGCGGCGAACTTCAGGGTCGTTGGCGGCTTTCTCGAACCATTGGTCAAGCAATGCCTGATTTGTTACCAGCATGTCGATTCCTCTGCTTTACGTAGCGGCTATAACCCTCCCCACCATGATACCGTTCCAATTGCGCAACTCGTGATTACCGAATCCCGACAACAGCTTCGACTGGTTTTCTTCCAGTTTGAGCAAGGATTGGAGCAGAACGGCCATCGCCGCCTCGGACGCACGCTTGGCTCCATCATGCACTTTCAAGGCGATTCCAAGGCCAAGTTCCGGAAGGGCAGCTATGAAGACGCCCTCCGCGCCAGTCTTGGTGAAGGCCTTTTGGCCGAGTTCGCGCATCACCACCGTGTCGAAGCCGCCGGTGCCATGCACCATTTCGGGGTGGGCGAAAACCGAATCCGCGATGCGCTTCATCGCGCCGGAGCGGACCGGGCCGCCTCCCTCCGCGGCGCCGAACCTTGCGAAAGCAATCGCCAGCTTGTGCAGCGGGATAAGGTAGGTGGGGATCGAGCAGCCGTCGATGCCGTGATTGGCCTCGCCATGCGTGGCGCCCGTCGTCTCGGTCAGGATCGCGGCGATGGTTTGCTGGACAGGATGGTTGAACTTGACGTAGCCGCGCGGGTCGAGCCCCTCGCCGGCCGCATAGCACAGGAAGCCGGAATGCTTGCCCGAGCAGTTGTTCTGGATCGCCTGCGGCTTTTCATGGGCAAGGATCATGCGGTCGTAATCGGCCTTGAGCGACGGCGGCTGCGCGCCGCATTCGAGGCAGCGCGGCTCCAGCCCGGCCCTTGCCAGCATTTCGGCTGCCGTGCGCACGTGGATATCCTCGCCATTATGCGAGGCGCAGGCGAGCGCGATGTGGCGCTGCTCGAGGCCGAACTTGTCGGCTGCGCCCGACTCGACCAGCGCCAGGGCCTGCAGCGCCTTGATCGCGGAGCGCGGAAACACCGGCCGGTCGGGCGAGCCATATGCCGTGACGAGATTGCCGGACGCGTCGGCGATGACCGCATCGACCGCGTGGCGGCTCTCGACGTGATTGCCGCGCGTGACGTCGACCATCAGGGGTGGAAGGGTTTTCATGGATGCTCCGGGAGGTTTCAGGCGCGGGTTAGTGATGCCGGGCTTACCACCAGCGCATCTTTTCGGGAACCGGGTCGTGACCGCTGGTGCCGAATGGATTGCAGCGCAACACGCGCCAGAAGGCGAGCCATGAGCCCGGGATCAGGCCATGGCGCGCCACCGCCTCATAGGCGAACTCGGAACAGGTGGGAATATGCCGGCACGAGCGCCCGACAAATGGCGAGAGCGTCACCTGGTAAAGCAGCACCAGGCCGATGCCGAGGAGGCGGCCGGGCGTCTTGCGCCAGGGCCCGGAATAATTGCGGCCGGTCATTGGAAAATTCCCGCCCCTCAGCGCACCCTGAAGCGGATGCCCGAGGCGTTGAGCGCATGCACGGCGGCGTTCTTGGCCTTGTCGAGCTTCTCGCGCTTTTCCTGCTGGCCAAGCGCCTTTTGCGTCGCGGCCTTGGCCTCGACCTGCTCGATGGCATCGACTACCGCATCGAAGGTCAGCAGCGTGGAGGCGTGCCGGGCCTTGTAGTCGCGCACCGGTTCGAGGAAACGGAATTCTGCGAACTTGCCCGAGGGTGGCGGTCCGCCATCCTTCAGCATGGCGTACATGGTCTTGCGCAGTTCCTTCAGCTCGGCCGCGGTCGAACCGACAACATTGCGAGCCATGATCGAGGACGAGGCCTGGCCCAGCGCGCAAGCCTTCACGTCGTGGGCGAATTCAGTGATGCGATCGCCTTCCATCCTGATGTCGACGATGACCGTGGAGCCGCACAGCTTGGAATGTGCCTTGGCGGTCGCGTCGGGTTCGGCGAGGCGGCCGGTCAGCGGGATGTTGCCTGCATATTCCAGGATCTTGGCGTTGTAGACATCATCGAGCATGGTCGTTTTCCTCGCGGCAGGTCGCGCCGGCTGCTGCCAATATAATGCCGGATGGCAGAAAAATCGACTGTACACAAAAAATGGCGGCCGATGACCATGTGTCATTGGCGCATAAACGATTAGAATGTAATCCAATTCACACTGGCGCACGTAAGCCGGTGGCGTTTGGGGACCACGATGAACATTTTCCTGACGACCCTGCTGCCGGCAGGGTTGGCCTTCATCATGTTCTCACTGGGTCTTGGCCTGGTGGCGGAAGACTTCCGCGCGATCGCGCGCAGGCCATTCGCTTTCATGGTCGGCGCGGTCAACCAGATGGTCCTTGTGCCGATCGTCGCTTTCGTCCTGGCGCTCGGCTCTGACCTGCCCGGCGAAATCAAGCTGGGCATCATGATCCTGGCATTCTGCCCCGGGGGCGTAACATCCAATTTGCTGACCAAGCTTGCCAAGGGCGACGTCGCGCTGGCTGTGTCGCTTACGGCGGCGACCAGCATCATCACGATTTTCACGATTCCGCCGCTGGTGACGTTTTCGGCCCGTTATTTCCTGGGCGTCGATGCGCCGCCCGTCGATGTCACGCAGCTTGGCATTGCGATGGTGATGATCACGGCCCTGCCGGTGATGGCGGGCATGGCCTTGCGGCGACTTGCTCCGGGTTTTTCGCAACGCATCGAGGCGCCCACCTCGAATGTTTCCGTGGCGCTGTTCGTCTTCATCGTTGGCGGTGCGCTGGCCTCCAACTGGAGTCTTTTCGTGGCCAACCTGCCGGTGATGGGCCCGGTGCTGATCTTGCTCAACGTGATCATGCTGATATTCGCCTATTTCGTGTCGCGCCTCCTGAAACTCGCTCCAGCGACGGCGACGGCGGTTTCCATCGAAACGGCGATGCACAACGCAACGCTCGGCATCACGATCGGGGCGCTGATCGCCGTCGACGCTTCAGGCATGACGCCGTTTTCGCTGGCGTCGGGGGTCTACGGCATCACGTCCTATTTCGTGATCATTCCGTTCATCGTGTGGCGGCGCAGGCGCACAGCCTCAATGCAAAACGCCCCGGCGATGCCGGGGCGTTGAGGCTTTCGGAAGCGCCGGCTCAATAGCAGACGCGAACCTGGTCGACGACATAGCCGCCGTAATAGGGGTCCCACACGCGGCGCGGCTCATAGGCGCAGCGCGGCGCAACGCGATAGACGGGCTGCGCGCGATAAACCGGCTGGGCGTAATATACACGGGGCCGGTAGACGGGGGCTGCATAGACGGGCGCGCCGTAGACCGGACGCGCGACAGAGCCGATGATTGCGCCGGCCACGAAGCCGCCGACGAGCGCACCGGCCACGTTGTCATTGGCCTTCGCCTCCACCGGCGCGGACAGCGAACCAGCCGCCACCATGGCGAGGGCTGCGATGCCGGTGATTGCGCAGTTGCGAATACGTGCCTTCATTGACCTTGTCCTTTTTCTTGCCTGACGTGTCTTCATGCGGCTTTGCACCGCTTTCACTTCCAGCATGACCGCAATCTAGCAATTGCATGCTGAACGAAACCTGAATGCCGTTGGGGCAGCCTGGACGATAACTTTCCGCAAGGCGCTTGAAGCCGATCTTGATGGCAAACTGGTGGCGGCGCACAGTGCGCACGACAGGAAAACAGGCCGTCAAGCGAACCGGCAATTGCCGTGGACAGATTGCGGGCTATATAGTTTCCAAAGGTAACCGTGCCGACGGGGACGTCCCCTGAAAGCACCGGAACCGGGTCAATGCCTTCCCCGCGACACGGCGATCGTGTGGCTGGAAATTTTCAGGCACGACTGGTCCGAATTGCCGTGACGGGCGTATGCCGAAGGAATTTCCAACCATGCGGAAGGTCGACATGGACGCTATACTCAAGTCGCTTGCAAAAACCGGCCCGCGCACCGTATTGCCGCGCTCCGAACGCCCTACCCAGGCCGAGGCCGAAAAGGCCGTCGAGACACTTCTGCGCTGGATCGGCGAGGATGTGAACCGCGAAGGCCTGCTCGACACGCCGTCGCGCGTCGCCAAGGCCTATACCGAAATGTTTGCAGGCTATGACGAGGACCCGAAGGATGTGCTTGGCCGCACCTTCGAGGAGGTCGGCGGCTATGACGACATGGTGCTGGTGAAGGACATCACCTTCCATTCGCATTGCGAGCACCACATGGTGCCGATCATCGGCAAGGCGCATGTCGCCTACCTGCCCGACGGCAAGGTGCTGGGCCTTGTCCAAGATCGCCCGCACCGTCGAGATCTTCGCGCGCCGCCTGCAGACACAGGAAAACATGACGGCACAGATCGCCCATGCGATCGACGAAGCGTTGACCCCGCGCGGCGTTGCCGTGATGATCGAGGCCGAGCACATGTGCATGGCGATGCGCGGCATCAAGAAGCAGGGCTCGACCACGACGACAACCTGCTTTACAGGCCAATTCCGCAACGAACCGAGCGAGCAGGTGAACTTCATGACCCTGTTGCGGTTCCGCAGGGACTAGGGGCAGGCGGTATTTGCGCCCTGCCCTTCACAACAGGGAAGCGAGCGCAGCATGCCGGGTTTTGCCATCGAGCCGGACAGACAAATCATCGAGACCAGCGACCGCCTGACGCCGAGATTCGGTCCGGACGGTCTCGTCACAGCTGTCGTGACGGATGCAGGCACCGGGGAGGTGCTGATGCTGGCGCACATGAACGATGCGGCGCTGCAAAAAACCATCGAGACAGGGGAAGGCTGGTACTGGAGCCGCTCGCGCAATGAGTTGTGGCACAAGGGCGCGACCTCCGGAACGGTGCAGGATGTCGTCGAAATGCGGGTCGATTGCGATCAGGACGCTATCTGGCTGAAGGTGCGGGTGCGCGGCCACGGAGCCACCTGCCACACCGGGATGCGCGGTTGCTTTTACCGCAGGATCGTGGCGGATGGTGGTGAAACCCGGCTGGAGCGCGACAGCGAACCACCATTGTTCGATCCCGAAAAGGTCTATGGCGGCAAGGCCAAGTAGCCAAAAACTGCCATTTGCGATGAAAAAAATCTCGCAAGGGAACGAATTTATAATTTAATCATAAAATGCGTTGTAAAGTTTTCGACTAGGTTTGGGCCGCAATATGCCGATCGGGTGTTTTCCGGCGCGAATCCCAGCCAGTGCGGGCCGTCCATGCTGAGCATTTTGGGTTTGATTGCAGGAGAGTCCATTCCTGCCGAACACGCCGCCAAGCCTGCGGGCGTGACTGAATTTGCCGTCAGCTCGACCATAACCATACCTTCCCCGCAGCAGGCGGAAACTCCGATGATGCGGCACGGCATGAACAAGCCCGGCGGCATTGCGCTGGCGCTGGGCGGCGGCGCCGCCAAGGGCTGGGCACATATCGGCGTGATGCGCGCCTTCGACGAAGCGAATATCCCGATCTCGATGATCGCCGGAACTTCGATCGGCGCGCTGGTCGGAGGCTGCTATCTGGCAGGCAAGCTGGACGAGCTGGAGAAGTTCGCGCGCGGGCTGACGCGCTCCAACATCTTCCGCTACATGGATTTCTCGATCACAGGCGCCGGACTGATCGCAGGCTCGCGCCTCGCGGCGACGCTCGACAGGCACATGCACGGCATGACAATCGAGCAATTGCCGTGCAAATTTCATTTCCGTTTGCACCGACATCCGCACCGGTCACGAGATCTGGCTGCACGACGGGCCGCTGATCGAGGCGCTGCGGGCATCCTATGCGCTGCCGGGGGTCTTCGCGCCGATCGTGCATGGCGGGCGGCACCTGGTCGATGGGGCGCTGGTCAATCCGGTGCCGGTATCGGCCTGCCGCGTCTACGAACCGGACGTGGTGATCGCGATCGATCTCAACAGCGAGACCTTCGGGCGTGGCACGGTGATACGCGCATCGCACTACGAAAGCCGCGAGGCGCGGCGCGACGAGCAGGAACGCGTCGTTGCTCAGGAAGAGCGGCATTCGACGTGGCGATCGTTCTTTTCGGCTGGCGAGGGCAAGGCGGCCCGGCCGGCGCACGACAGCAGCCCGTCCATTCGAACGCTGGTCCAGCCGAAGGTCCAGCCCAAGCAGCATCTCGGCACCATGGGCGTGATGATGGAGGCGTTCAACATCATCCAGGACCGGATCGGCCGCGCGCGGCTTGCCGGCGATCCGCCGGATTACACGATCAGGCCGAAGCTGTTTTCGATCGGCCTTGCCGATTTTCACAAGGCGGACGAAGCCATCCGCCTCGGTTACCAGGAAGCCAGGAAGACCATCCGCGAGCTTGCCGACCAGGGCGAACTGGAAAGCGCCTCGCGGTGAGGCCTCAGCTCATGGCGATGTAGTTGCGCAGATGCTCGGCATCGCGCTCGGCCTGCTCGATCTTGCGCTTGACCACGTCGCCGATCGATATGATGCCGGCGAGCTTTCCACCCGAGACGACCGGCAGATGCCGGAAACGGTTCGTGGTCATGACCGTCATGACGGCGTCGACCGTGTCGCTTTCGCTGCAGGTCAGAACCTTGTGCGTCATGCAGGCCGATACCGGCTGGTCGAACACGGAAGTGCCCTTGCGGGACAATTCGCGTACGATGTCCCGCTCGGAGACGATGCCGCTGACCCGGCCGTCCTTGTCGGTGACGACGATGGCGCCGACGCGCTTGCTGGCCAACTGGTCCACCGCCTGCGACAACAACGTTTCGGGCGTGGTCGTGAACACCGCGCGACCCTTTTCGGCGAGTATTGAAGCTACTGTCATGCCTACCTCCTCGAAGGCCGGCCGCTTCCGCCTGTCATCCTCATTTTCCGCAAGGGAAATCCCGCAGGGGATGGCCGGATAGGCAATGGTGCGCCGAAAGGGGCGGTTTGACAAGTTGGACTAGCCCTCAGAAGCGTTGTCCAACGTGCGTGGACAGGGGCCGGTCGAGGAACGAAAACGCCAGTATTCCCGCCAGGAAGCCGCCGACGTGAGCCTGCCAGGCTATCGTTGCGCCCTCACCGGCCAGCGGCACCAGTCCGCTGCCGAATACGAAGTTGAGGCCCAGCCAGACCGCCAGAAACGACAGGAAGCGCGTGTCCGTGAAGCTCTTGAGCAAAGGCAGCGCCGGACCGTGGATGTTGAGCCCGCGCCGCCTGCCCGGCTGGAAGGCAAAGCGCGCCGCCGCGCCCATGTAGCCCGAAACGATGGCCGAAGCGCCGATCATCGGCACGGCATCGGCCGAATAGAAGGCGTAGTGCAACGCCGCGCCGGCAAGCGAGGTGATCGCGCTCAGGGCGAGCAGGCGCATGGTGCCGATCCGCACGGCAAGAGGGCTGCCGAAGGCCGTGAGCCACAACAGGTTGACGAGAAGATGCGTCCAGTCGGCATGCAGCAGCGAGTATGTGAAGGGGGTCCACAATCCCGCCAGCGCGACAGGGTAGTCCATCG
Organism: uncultured Alphaproteobacteria bacterium; assembly: GCA_963697325.1. Taxonomy (GTDB): domain Bacteria; phylum Pseudomonadota; class Alphaproteobacteria; order Rhizobiales; family Rhizobiaceae; genus BOKV01. The sequence goes on from CAVONR010000011.1 coordinate 40,783, forward strand.
CCCCGGCCGAATAACGGGCCGGGATGAACGCGAACAGCAGCAGTACCCATACTTCCTGGGCGCGGGTCAGAAACAGCACCCTGATCGCATGAATGGCAATCATCGCCAGCGCGAACAACACCACGAAGCCCGGCAGGTTGAGAGCGCGCTCGCGCCGCGACGGCGGTGGCGGGGGAAAGTCTCCGCCCGCATCGAAAGGGGGAGTCGCCTCGTCGTCGGTGCGGGGTCTTGTCTCGGTCATTTCGTGGGTCCAGTCGGGGAATGCATGCGGCCGCCCCGGACCATATCGGGTTGGCAGGTCCAATGACCACCATTGCGTGCCAAAAAAAAGCGCCCGGCTGCATGGCAACCGGGCGTGTGTCGCATTTCCAGGAGCTGCCCAAGGGGGCGCATGATGGAAGCGGATCAGTTAAAGGCGGCTGGCGTTAACCTCGGCGCCTCATGGAGCCCGGTCAAAGTCCCATGAAACCCAGGCTGCGGCAAGCTTTACCGCTCCTTAAGGTTAACGCAGGCGGCCTGTGGGCAGTCTCCGTGAAATTCGTCCGCGCTGCTCCAGCGGCGTCCGCTCTATGGCACAAAGTCTGCAAGTTACCGCCTGAAGGCAGTTTGCATGCCGGGAATGCTCCTTTTCGGGACATTTGCCGGCACACAAACGGCAAAGCCGGGACACCCGGCATGAGACGCAGTACCAGCATAAAGGCGGACAAGATGAGGCATGCCGGTTCCCAAAAGCTCTTCGAATACTGGAACGCTTTGCGTGCCGGCAGGCCTGCGCCCGAGCGCAGCGAAATCGAGCCCAGCGACATTCGAGCCATCCTCGGCGACACATTCATTCTCGAAGTCTCGATGCAGTTTCGCACCGTCTCGTTCCGGCTGGCCGGCACCCGGCTCTGCTCGGCGCATGGCCGCGAGTTGAAGGGTCTCGGCTTCCTGGCGCTGTGGGACGAGGATGACAATTACGAGATCGCCAGGGCCATTGCCCGGGTCTACCGCGACAACGTGCCCATGCTGCTGAGCTACACGGCAGTTTCGGCATCGGGCCGCCCGATCGAATACGAGGCGGTGATCCTGCCGCTGGCCCCTGCCGCGGACGGCAATGCGCGCGTCCTGGGCATCGCCACTCCGCGTTCCACGCCCTATTGGCTGGGCGCCGACCAGCTCGTCAGCAACCAGCTGCGCAATGCACGCCCGATCGAGGCAGCGCCGGGCGCAGACGTGATGCCTGCGGAGTTGGCGACGGCTCCGGCCAGCCGCCGTTTCGGGCACCTTACGGTACTCGATGGCGGCAAGGCGGGAGAAGCGCCCGGGAGGCTCTAAGCGAGGGTACGAATAACCACGCGTTAACCATTTTCACCCGATAGTGCAGGTGCTCGCCCGAATCAGCGGCGGCGTGTGCCCAGCAAGCCGGAAATGTGAATGCGCGTTCTTCAAGAACAGACCGAAAGCTTCGACCTGACCAGTCAGGAACGCCAGTTCCAGCGGGTCGACCTCACGCTGTTCGGCCGGTACATGCTTGCCAACCGGCAGGAATTTCCCTGCCAGATCCTCAACATGTCACCTGGCAGCGCAGCCTTGATGACGCCCAAGACCGGGCAGATCGGCGAGCGCGTCGTTGCCTATATCGACCATGTCGGGCGGCTTGAGGGTGTCATTCTTCGCCACTTCGACGGCGGCTTCGCCATGAGCGTGAACGCGACCGAGCGCAAGCGCGACAAGCTGGCGGCAAAGCTTACCTGGCTCGCCAACCGGCATGAGCTGAAACTTCCCGAGGACCGGCGCCACGAGCGCATCGTGCCGCGCCAGCGTTCCGCCGAGGTTCGCCTCGAGGACGGTCGCACATATCGCGCGAGGATCGTGGATCTTTCGCTTTCCGGTGCGGCAATCGAGATCGATGTGCGCCCGGCAATCGGCACCGTGCTGTGGCTTGGCAACATGCGCGGCCGCGTCGTGCGCCATTTCGAGGAAGGCGTCGCGGTCGAATTCGCCGTCGTGCAAAATCGCGATTCGCTTGAGCGCTTCCTGATCGGCATGCACGAATAATCTGCCAACCCATTGAATTTACTTCCAAGGCCGCCTTTCCGGGCGGCCTTTTTCATGTGCGCAGATCGGTAAGCAGCAGGTTAACGGGCATCAGACATTTTGAATAAAACTTAGTATAAATCTATCTTAAATTCAGTTATACTTTGACGTAAAAGCAGTACCGCTGTTTTGCTTCAAATAAAACTCTTTCTGTCATCTATATCCCTGTAACAGGGAAATACCAGATGACCAGAAAAAGCACAACAATGCTCGCGGTCTCTGTCTGCTTCGCACTGCTGGGGACAATGGCGGCGGGGGCAACACAGGGTACAGAATCACATATGGTCGTGACCGGCCGCACGACGCAGCCGATCGGCCATTACGAATACTGCAAGATCAACACGGACGATTGCAGCCAGCGCAGCAGCAGCACGCGCCCGGTCAAGATGACGCGCGAGCGTTGGGACGAGCTGGTGGCGATCAACGACCAGGCCAACCAGGCAATTACCCCGGTGACCGACCTCGAACTTTACAATGTCGAGGAGTACTGGACCCTTCCCGAGCGCTATGGCGACTGTGAGGATTATGTCCTGCTGAAGCGGCTGATGCTCATGAAGCAGGGCTGGCCGGCCTCAAGCCTGCTGGTGACCGTGGTGCGCCAGTCCAACGGCGATGGCCATGCGGTGCTGACCGTGCGCACCGATCGCGCCGATTACGTGCTCGACAACCTGGAAACCAAGGTCAAGCAGTGGGACCAGACCGAATACCAGTACCTGAAGCGCCAGTCGGCCAGCAATCCGGGCCGCTGGGAAGGCATCGACGACAATCGCACCTCGGTCGTCGGCAGCGTGCAGTAGCTTCAGGCCTGCACGGCAAGCGCGGCCAGCATCGACATCTGGACGATGACAACACCGGAGCAGAAGCTCCAGGTCGCGCAAAGGGCTGCGGCGGCGGCAAGCCATCGCGTCGGCATCGCGCCGACGCGCCAAACGCCCAGTGAAGCCGAGAGGATGATCCAGGGACCCGCGAAGGTGCACAGCAGCGAGCGACCACAGCACCTGCGACGGGGTTTCGAACAGCGCGCGAAAACCCGCCTCCCCGCCGTTCGACATGCGGTAGAGCGAAGATATGAAGCCGGCGGCGGTGAAACCGCAGGCCATTGCAAAGGCGATTGCCGCCAACCCTGTCATCACGTTAACCCTTCCTTCACCATCCTTGCCGATGGTGGCACCCGGTGCAAGCGCCGTGCCGCTCCATGCGTGCCAAAACCGGACGCTGCACATACCGGGGGACGGGGCATGGGAACCGCGAGCGAGACGGTGCAGGAAGCGGCCTTGCGGCTGGGACGCGCGCCTGCGGCAAGTTTCGACCGGCTCATGCCCAGGAGGCAACCGCCCCAACCGGGGCCGGCGCCCGCTTCCGGCAATTCGCTCATCCGCATCATCGTTGCAATGTGCGCGGCAATGGCGGTGCTTACCGGGGTCATTCTGCTGTGCGTGCATCTGGTCGGTGCGGAGATCGCTCGCGCCGGCCATTCGGTCGATACGACCGTGCGCCAGATCGTGATCGGCAATGACGTTGTCTTCGTGCCCGCGAACATGATCCGCTTCCGCTCGCAGCGGCGCGCCAGCACGCTCGAACGTCTCGATCTCTATCTGCTGTGGCCGGAGATGGCCGGGTACAGCGAGGCACGCAAGAACGAATTCAACAGCACCGTCGTAAATCCGGCGATGCTGTTCCTGACGCTCGAACCACGCTCGATGAGCCAGGACATGAGCGGGCGGATCGAACCGATCTATTCGAAGTTCCTGACCGGTCCGGCCATGCAGGCGGGCAACGGTCTGATGCGCCGGGCACTGAGCGCTGAAGGCGGATTTGACGGCGAGGAGTTGTGGTACGAGGCGAACAGCCCCTACCCTTTCGCTGCACGATGCGTGCGGCCCGACGAGCCTTCAGCCACACCATATTGCCTGCGTGACATCCACATGGGACGGGACCTCAGCGTCACCTACCGCTTTCACCAGTCGCTGATCGGCGAGTGGATGGCGATGGACACGGCGGTGCGCGCGCAGGTCAAGCGCCTGCTTGGCGAACTGAACCGTCAACTCAAAGATCGATGTCGAGGATTGCCATCGAGAAATTGTAGGAAAGATCGCCGTCTTCGTCGTCGCGGTAGATAAGGCCGAGAAACTCGTCATCGCGGTAGACTTCGGCGGTGTCGTTCTTCTTCGGCAGGGCGCGGACCTGTATGCCGGGCGTCATGAATACCCGCTTGAAATAGGCGTCCAGCTTCTTGATTTCTTCCGGTTTCAAAGCGCTTCTCCAACTGTTTTTCGCATGGCCGCACATGGCAATGGCCGCGGGCCCGTCAATGGACGGCGCTTGTGGCATGCGGGCGCTTCACATGTAAAGGGCAGTCAGTTCGCGCTCTCGGCCTTCTCGGCCTGCTCGGCCAATATCTGGTCCATCGTGCGCGCAGGCTCGGCGCAGCCTGCAAAGCCGATCACGCGAGCCGGGACGCCGGCCACGGTCACGTTGTTTGGCACTTCCTTCACGACGAGCGAACCTGCGGCAACGCGCGAGCACTTGCCGACACGGATATTGCCCAGCACGGTCGCGCCCGCGCCCAGCAGCACGCCGGAGCTGATCTTCGGGTGGCGGTCGCCGTTTTCCTTGCCGGTACCGCCAAGCGTGACGCCGTGCAGGATCGAGACATCGTCGCCGATCTCGGCGGTTTCGCCGATCACAACGCCGGTGGCATGGTCGAGGAACACGCCCTTGCCCATCTTCGCTGCCGGGTTGATGTCGGTCTGGAACACCTGGCTGGAGCGGCTTTGGAGATACAGCGCAAAGTCGCGGCGGCCATTGGCAAGGCTCCAATGCGCCAGACGGTGGGTCTGGATTGCGTGGAAGCCCTTGAAGTACAGGATCGGCTCGATATAGCGGTTGCAGGCCGGGTCACGGTCCAGCACCGCTGATATGTCAATGCGCACGATGTCGGACCATTCCGGCCAGCGCTCGAGCATCGTCTCGAAAGCCTGGCGGATGACGTCGTCGGAAACCTCGCGGCTGTGCAGCCGGTCGGCAATGCGCGCGATGACGGCGTTTTCCAGCGTCTTCTGGTTCAGGATCGTCGAATGAATGAAGGTGGCGAGCACGCCGTCGCTGTCGACGATGGCCTGCGCCTCTTCCCTGCACCGCATGCCAGATCGGGTCAACCGTGGACGGGGCCTTTGCAAGCTTGGCCGGGCTCATGTGCAGCTCTCCTGAGCAAAGTCTTCGATTGAGTATAGGTATCGCAGGCGCTCAAACAAGACCGCCAAAGCTGAACAGTCGCCGCAAAAGATGAACAATCACGCCGACGCTCAAGGCGCCCGAAGGAAATCGATGACGCCCGAAATGTGATGCTTGTCGCCGACGGCCTTCATGTGATCGCGGCCGGGGATCGGCAGGAACGCGCCGCGCGGCAGCGCATTTGCCAGGCGCTCGCCCGAGCCAGCGATATCGTCATTGGTGCCTATGGCGACAAGGACCCGGTTCTTGATCCGGGCGATCTCTTCCTCGGAGAATATCTGGCGCACGCTGGTTACACAGGCCGCGAGCGCCTGCCGGTCGCTTCTGGTTTGGTCTGCGAATGCCCGGAATGCACGGCCGCGCGGATCGTTGACATCGGCAAGCGAGGGCGCCAGCAAGGCGTCGCGGACCGGCGTCCAGTCGCCCGTGCCTGCGACCATGCCCCAGCCATTGCCGGAGAAGACGGCCCTTTCGATGCGCTCGCCATGGTCGATGGCAATGGCGCAGGCAATGCGCGCGCCCATGGAATAGCCGACGACGTGCGCTTTTTCGATGTGCAGGTGATCGAGCAGCGCAAGCGCGTCGCCTGCCATCAGCGAAAGCGAATAATCTGCTTCATCATGGAACTTGGTGCTGGCGCCGTGACCGCGATTGTCGAGCGCGATGGCGCGAAAACCGGCGGCATTGAGCGCCTTGAACCATCCGGTATTGATCCAGTTCACCTCCTTGCTGGAGGCAAAGCCGTGGATGAGCAGCACGGGAAAGCCCTCGCCCTCGTCGGCATAGGCGATGTCGAGGCTCTGGCCGTCGTGGGTAATGCGGGCTGTCGGCAATGAGGCCATCCTTGCTGCGGAACCTCGTGTGGAAAGCCCGAAACCATGCGAAGCGTCAACAAAAACCTTTGCACGCGGCGGGCTTTCTTTTACAAGGCGGCAACTGCCGGAAACAACGGATTACCGCCATGGCGAGCCACTCGATAGCGCATTTCCAGAACGACATCGGCGCACATGTCATCGAGATCGGCGTGCGCGAATTCATGTGCTGCGGCGCCAGCGCGCCATTCGACCACCCGCATGTCTATCTCGACATGGGCGAGGAGAACGAGATCGTCTGCCCCTATTGCTCGACGCTCTATCGCCACGCCGCGGGCCTTAAATACAACGAGACGCGTCCGGCCGGTTGCCTCTACCTGGCGGAAGCCATCTGAGCACGGCCATAACCCACCCGCAAATGCAGTCCGCGCAATGAGCGAAAACAGCCGCAACGTGATCGTCGCGGGTGGCGGCATCGCGGGCCTTGCCGCCGCGCTGTGCCTCGCCGCAAAGGGGCTGCGGGTCGATGTCTTCGAGCAGGCAACCGCTTTCGAGACGGTGGGCGCCGGCCTGCAGATTTCGCCCAACGCCTTCCACATCCTGGAGGGGCTGGGGCTTGGCCGCGCCATCAAGACGGTTGCCACCGCGCCTTCCGCCATACGGGTAATGTCGGCGGGTTCAGGTCGCGAGATCGTGCAGATCCCGCTCGGCGCCGCTGCCATCGAGCGCTATGGCGCGCCTTACCTTGTCGTGCATCGGGCCGATCTGCAGAAGGTGCTTTCGAGCGCGGCGCATGAAAACCCGGACATCGTGCTGCACATGGGCAAGCGCGTCGACGATGTCGCGCTGCACGTCAATGGCGTGACGGGACTCGTCTACGGCAAGGAACGGGTAGACGAATATTCCGGCATGGCGATGATCGCCGCCGACGGCGTGTGGTCGCGCATGCGCACGCTCTATTTCGACGACAGCGAGGCGCAGTTCACGGGCCTTGCCGCATGGCGCGGGCTGGTGCCGATGGACGCGCTGACCGACTGGCCCGACCGCGAGAACGTGCAGCTGTGGCTTGCCTCCAACGCCCACGCGGTGAGCTACCCGGTGCGGCAGGGGCGATATCTCAATTTCGTGGCAGTCACGAAGATGTCGGCGGCCGACGGAAAGCCGAAGCAGAGCTTCGTGCAGGACGGGGAACCGGACGAGTTGGCGCGTGAGTTGAGCGGGTGGGACAAGCGGCTGCTGGCGCTGTTGCAGCATCGCTCGCGCTGGACGAAATGGCCGCTTTTCGCCGTGCCGCAAATGGCCGAGTGGAACTTCGGCGCAATGGCGCTGATCGGGGATGCGGCCCATGCCATGCTGCCGTTTGCGGCGCAGGGCGCGGCCATGGCGATCGAGGACGCTGCGGTGCTGGCGAACTGCCTTGCCCCCGCCGTGGAATCGAAGGACACCGCCGCGGCGCTTTCGCGCTATTCACAGGAGCGGCGCGCACGCGTGCAAAGGGCCGTCAAACTGGCACGGCAGAACTGGTCGATCTACCACATGCAGCCGCCGGTGAGCACGGCGCGGAACGTGTCCATGGCAGTGCTTGGCGGAAGAAGGTTGCTGGCCCGTCAGGACTGGCTCTACGGCTGGAAGGCAAAGTAGGCTCACTTTACCGGTTCGGGCTCCTGCGAGTGCCACGAGAGGCCGCGCAGCAGCGACCAGGTCGTCGGGGTCCAGGCTCCCGTGGAAATGCCGGCCTCGCGCAAGCCCTGCGCCACCCAGATGTTGCAGGGCCGCAGGATGTGGAACCGGCCCGCGCCTTCGAAGAATGCGTCGGACATGCCGTAGCTGACGCCTTCTATCGGCCGCGCCGCCTGGCCGTGCCTGTCGAAGCTGCGTTCGATGAAATCAAGCAGCCGCTCCAGCCCGCCGGGCGGCAGGCTCAGCGGAACGGCGCTCTCGTCCATCTTCACATCGGCAGCGGCCAGCACATGCATGACCGATGCATCCCCGACAATGCCCTTGAGCGCAGGCAGCGGGCGGATATCGGCGAGCGTCCTTGTCTTGATATAGAAGTCGCGCGCACCCCAGCCGAAGACGAGGTAGCGAAGGTTCGGATGATCCATCGGGATGCCGCCCTCTCGCAGGAAGGCGAAGCGCTGCCGCATCGCATCGTTGACCGGAATGGCGAAGTCGGCATGAAGCAGGCTGGTCAGCAGGAAGATCTGCTGCGGCTCGCCTTCTGCGCTTGATTGCACGCCGCGCGCCGGAATCGCGGCTCCAGCGATGGTCGCCGCGAAATAGACGAGGATGACGGCTGCAAGCGCGAGAACCGCGCCTGCCCCATAGCGCAATCCCCTGCCCGCAAGCCGCCGCATCAGTGCAGGATCTGGCTCAGGAACAGCTTGGTGCGCTCGTGCTGCGGATTGTCGAAGAACTCGTCCGGCGTGTTCTGCTCGACGATCTGGCCCTGGTCCATGAAGATGACGCGGTTGGCGACCTGGCGGGCAAAGCCCATTTCGTGGGTCACGCAGAGCATGGTCATGCCTTCCTCGGCGAGGCTGCACCATGGTGTCCAGCACTTCCTTGATCATTTCCGGGTCGAGCGCCGAGGTCGGCTCGTCGAACAGCATGATGCGCGGGTTCATGCACAGCGACGCGGGCGATCGCCACGCGCTGCTGCTGGCCGCCGGAGAGCTGGCCGGGATATTTGTTGCGCCTGCTCGGGGATCTTGACGCGCTTGCAGGATAGTGCATCGCGATTTCCTCGGCCTTGCTTCTTCGGCATCTTGCGCACCCAGATCGGCGCCAGCGTGCAGTTCTCCAGGATGGTCAGGTGCGGGAACAGGTTGAAGTGCTGGAACACCATGCCGACCTCGCGGCGCACCTCGTCGATCTTCTTCAGATCGTTGGTGAGTTCGATGCCGTCGACGACGATCTGGCCCTTCTGGTGCTCCTCCAGCCGGTTGATGCAGCGGATCATCGTCGACTTGCCCGAGCCCGACGGCCCGCAGATGACGATGCGCTCGCCGCGCATGACGTGCAGGTTGATGTCCTTCAGGACGTGGAAGTCGCCGTACCACTTGTGCATGTTGACGATGTCGACCGCGACATCGGTCTTGGAGATGTGCGAGTTGGCGGGACCCGCTGGCGTCGCGGGCATGGAGATGGAATCGACGGGTGCAGCGTTCGTGGCCGGTGCCGATTTCTGCTTCACGGTCTGCTTGACGTTCGGGATCTGGATGCCGGCGGGCTTGGCGCCGGATTTGGCCTTCGCCGCAGCCGGCTTGGCGGCAGCAGCCTTGGCTGCGGCGGGCTTTGCGGCCTTCTTGGCAGCGGGTTTGGCCGCAGCCTTTGCGGGCGCAGCCTTTGCGGGTGCGGGCTTGGCAGCTGCTTTCACGGCCGGTTTGGCGGCTGCCTTAACCGGCGGCTTGGCCGCTGCGGTCCTTGCCTTGGCGGGCTTTGCATCTTTCGGCTTTGCCGCCGCAGGTTTCGCCGTGGATTTCGTGTTCTTGGCCATTCAGATGCTCCGCATTTAACGATGGCCCGGTCAAGGCGACGTTCTACGAACAGCGAGTAGCGCGACATGCCGAAGCAGAAAATCCAGAAAACGAAGTCCGGCGAAAACCAGCCCGGACATCGCCGTCTGCGGCGTTGCCCAGTTCGCGTCGGAGAAGTTCTGGCGCACGATGCCGAGCAGGTCGAACATCGAGATGATGAAGACCAGACTGGTGTCCTTGAACATGCCGATGAAGGTGTTGACGATGCCGGGAATGACCAGCTTCAGCGCCTGCGGCAGGATGATCAGCCGCATCTTCTGCCAGTAGCCGAGGCCGAGCGCATCGGCCGCCTCGTACTGGCCCTTCGGGATCGCCTGCAGGCCGCCGCGCACGACTTCGGCCATGTAGGCGGAGGCGAACAGCGACACGCCGATCAGCGCGCGCAGGAACTTGTCGAAGTTGGTGCCCGGGCGGCAGGAACAGCGGCAGCATGACGCTGGCCATGAACAGCACGGTGATCAGCGGCACGCCGCGCACGATCTCGATGAAGAGCACGCACAGCAGCTTGATCACCGGCATCGTCGAGCGCCGGCCGAGCGCCAGCAGGATGCCGAGCGGCAGCGAGACGACGATGCCGACGAAGGACAGCGATCAGCGTCACCAGCAGGCCGCCCCAGAGCGGCGTTTCGACGTAGCGGCAGGCCGAACATGCCGCCGATACAGCAGGAAGAAGGCGACGATCGGGAAGACGCCGAAGAGCAGGATGGCGTTGAGCCCCTTGCGCGGCGACGCGCGGGATCAGCAGCGGCACCAGCAGCGCGACGAACAGCGACGCCGGTCAGCATCGACGCGCCAGCGCTCGTCGACGCGGATAGCGGCCGAACATGAACTGGCCGAACTTGGCGTTGACGAAGGCCCAGCAGGCGCCGGACCAGCCGTCCGGCTGGATGCCGCCCTGCGCCGACGGTCGCGCAGACGGTGCGGTCGGCGCCGGTCCAGACGGCGTTGAGGATCGCCCAGCGAGAATACCGGCGGCACGATCCAGTACGAGCAGCAGCAGGCCGAGGAGCGTCAGGACGGTGTCGGCGGGCGTGGCGAACAGGTTCTCGCGCAGCCAGCCGCACCAGGCCGGTCGTCGCTGCGTCGGCGCGGCGCTCGTCGGCTGCAAGGACTGCGCGGACATAGGCAGTTGTTCGCTGCATCGCGGTCTCCTACCGCTCCACCAGCGCCATCGCGCGCGTTGAACCAGTTCATGAACAGCGAGGTCGAGCAGGCTGATAGCGTGAGATAGACCACCATCCAGATCGCGACGATCTCGATCGCCTGGCCGGTCTGGTTGAGGATCGTGCCGCCGACCGCGACGAGGTCGGGATAGCCGATCGCGACCGCCAGCGAGGAGTTCTTGGTCAGGTTGAGGTACTGGCTGGTCAGCGGCGGGATGATGATGCGCAGCGCCTGCGGCACGACGACGAGGCGCAGCGTCGATCCGTGGCCGGAAGCCCGAGCGCATCGGCCGCCTCGCGTCTGGCCCTTGGCTGACGCCGAGGATGCCGGCGCGCACGATCTCGGCGATGAAGGACGCGGTGTAGAGCGAGAGCGCCAGGTAGAGCGACGAGGAATTCGGGCTTGACCTGCCAAGCCGCCGTCGAGGTTGAAGCCGCCGAGCTTCGGGACAGTCGAAGGTCAGCGGCATGCCGGTCGACGACGAAGCGCCAGCAGCGGCAGGCCGACGATCAGCGCCGAGCGCGTCCAGAGCACCGGGAACTGCTGGCCGGTCGCCATCTGGCGCTGCCTGCGCCCAGCGGCGCGACGCAACCACGCAGGCGATCGCCGACGACGAGCGCGGCAAGCGATCAGCCATGACGCCCTCGCCCCAGACCGGGCGCGGGAACGATAGAAGCCGCGGTTGTTGAGAGAAGCCGAACGGGCCGAGCGTAGAGGCGTCTGCGCGGCGGCGGCAGCACCGCGAGCACGCCGAGATACCAGAAGAAGATGACCAGCAGCGGCGGGATGTTGCGGAAGATCTCGACATAGACCGTGCAGATGCTCGCGGATCAGCCAGTTGCGCGACAAGCCGGCCGATGCCGACCAGGAAGCCGATGATCGTGGCGGTGACGATGCCGATGACCGCGACGATGCATGCGTGTTGAGGAGGCCGACGACGAAGCGCGCGGCCATAGGTGGAGTCGGACGAGTAGGCGATCAGCGCTGTCGCCGATGTCGAAGCCGGCGCGCCCGTCGAGGAAGCCGAAGCCGCGTGGCGATGTTGGCGCGCTGCAGATTCTCGATCGTGTTGTCGATGATCCACCAGATGAAGCAGACAACGAGCGGCAACAAGCCAGCGACCTGGATAGACGATGCCGCGGACCTCGGATCGTTCGACCAACGCGACCTGTGCGGGCGCATCGCGCTTCAAGCGTTCCGCCTGCTGGTTCGCCATTCGCCCCCGGTCCTAGTGTCACTCCGGAACGAGACGGGGCGGACCGGTATGCGCCCCGCCCTCGAAGTCAGTCGCGATCAGCGGATCGGCGGCGCGTACTGCAGGCCGCCCTTGGTCCACAGCGCGTTCAGGCCGCGCGCGATCTTCAGCGGCGAGCCGGCGCCGACGTTGCGCTCGAAGATCTCGCCGTAGTTGCCGACGGCCTTGACGATGTTGTACGGCCCAGTCGTTGTCGAGGCCGAGGTCGGTGCCGATCTTGGTCTCGGCTTCCACGCCGAGGAAGCGCTTGATCTCCGGATTCTCGGACTTCTTCATCTCGTCGACATTGGCCTGGGTGATGCCGAATTCCTCGGCCTTGAGCATGCGCGTAATAGCGCCCACTTGACGATGTCGAACCACTGGTCGTCGCCCTGGCGCACGGCCGGGCCGAGCGGCTCCTTGGAGATGATCTCCGGCAGGATGACGTGGTCGTCCGGGTTGGCCAGCGTCAGGCGGATCGCGTAGAGGCCCGACTGGTCGGTCGTGTAGGCGTCGCAGCGGCCGGCGTCATAGGCCGCGTTCGACCTCGTCGAGCTTCTCGAAGACGACCGGATTGTACTCCATCTTGTTGGCCCTGAAGTAGTCGGCGAGGTTCAGCTCGGTCGTGGTGCCGGTCTGCACGCAGACCGAGGCGCCGGAGAGCTCGCAGCGCCGACTTCACGCTCAGAGCTTCTTGCGTTGACCATGAAGCCCTGGCCGTCATAGTAGTTGACGCCGGCGAAGTTGAGGCCGAGCGCGGTGTCGCGGCTGCATGGTCCAGGTGGTGTTGCGGACGAGCACGTCGACTTCGCCGGACTGCAGCGCGGTGAAGCGCTCCTTGGCGGTGAGCGGCGTGTACTTGACCTTGGTCGGCGTCGCCGAAGATGGCGGCGGCGACGGCGCGGCAGATAGTCGACGTCGAAGCCCGACCAGTTCGCCCTTGTCATCGGGCGCGGCGAAGCCGGCGAGGCCGGTGTTGACGCCGCACTGGACGAAGCCCTTGGCCTTGACGTCGTCGAGCGTCGCCGCCGAGGCAGCGCTGGCGCCGAGCGTTGCCGCGCCCAGAACCGTGAACAAAATCGCTTTTTTCATGAAGAACAGCCTTTCTGTTTCCCTTGGTTTTTTTTGCTAAACCATCGCCTTTTTGAAGCAATGGCCGCACCATCCGTGAATGATGAAACCAGCCCCTTAGGCAATTATGCCGCTGCTACCAAAGTAGCAGCGCGATTGCCAGTTCTTTGTCGGGGATTATTCTACAGCCGTCAAGGGCGAGCGCCCGGATGGGACGCCGCCGGGACAAATTGAATAACGGGGGGTCAGAAATCGGTCGGCGCGCCGCCTTCGTGCTTGCGCCGTTCGACGAATTCGGCGAGTTCCTGCTTGATGGCCGCGTTCATCGGCGGCGGCTCGAACTCGGCCAGGATCTCCTTGTAGATCCTGTTGGCCCGCTCCGGCGTCCAGATCGAGCCGCGATCGCGCCAGGCCTCGAAGTTGCGCCAGTCCGAGACGAAGGGTGCGTAGAAGGCGGTCGCGTAGCGCTCCTGCGTGTGCTTGCGCGCCGAAGATAGTGCCCGCCGGGACCGACCTCGCGGATCGCGTCGAGCGCGATGTCGCTCGGGCGTCGGTCGGTCACCGGCTTCGAAGTAGCGCTGGATCATCTGCTGCAGCTTCGCAGTCCATGACGAACTTCTCGAGGAGGCGCATCAGCCCGCCCTCCAGCCAGCCGGCGGCGTGGTAGACCACGTTGGTTCCGGACTGGACCGCCGCCCAAAGGCGAGATCGAGCTTTCCCACATCGCCTGCCCGTCCGGCACGTTGGCGGCGCAGACGTCGCGAGGAGCGCAGCGGCAGGCCGTAGAACCGCGCCATCTGGCCGGTCATCTGCGTCGCGCGCATGTATTCCGGCGTGCCGAAGGCGGGCGCGCCCGATCTTCATGTCGACGTTCGAGGTGAAGGTGCCGATCGCGCAGGGGCAGCCCGGATTGATGATTGGAGCAGCGCGATCGCCGACCAGCGCCTCGGCGATGGACAGCGCCACCGCGCCCGACCATGGTGACCGGCGCCATCGCGCCCGCCAGCGTGAACGGCGTGACGATCACCGGCTGGCCGCGCCGGGCCAGCCGCATCGCGCCGTCGAGCATCGGATAGTCGTGCTTCAGCGGCGAGATCGAGTTGATGTTGGTGTACATGCGCGGCTTGGCGTCGAACTCGTCCTGCGTCAGGCCGCCGGCGATGCGGACCATCTCCATCACGTCCTCGACCCGCTCGGCGCCCAGCGAATAGGCGTGCACGACCTTGTCGGTCAGCGTCAGCTTTTCGTAGAGGCAGTCGAGGTGGCGGACCGAGGGGTGGATGTCGATCGGCTCCACCGGATAGCCGCCGGCGACAGTGGATGCAGTTGAAGTACTGCGTCAGCTTCATGAATTCCTGGAAGGTCTTGCGCGTGCCGGACTTGCGGCCCTCGTCGAGGTCCCAGGCGTTCGGCGGCGACGAGACGTTGACGAAGACCATGTGCTTGCCGCCGATGCATGATCTGGCGGTCGGGGTTGCGCGGGGTGATCGTGAAGGTCGCGCGGAGCCTGTCGCACCATCTCCATCACGAAGTCGCGGTCCATGCGCACGTTCGTCGCCGTCGACCGAAGCAGCCGCCTTGCGCAGGATCTCGACCGCCTCGGGGTTGAGGAACTCGATGCCGAGTCTCTTCCAGGATCCGCATCGCCCCGTTGTGGATGGCCAGCACGCCCTCCTCGCTCAGCGGCTCGGTCGGACGGTCGGTGTTGACGGGCTGCGACCACGGCAATTGCGTGATCGCCGCGCCCTTGCCGCGAAGATTTCCAGAACGACCACCCGAACGGCCCCCAGAGCGCCCCGCCTTGGGGCCTTCCTGTGCTGTTGCGTTGTCAGCTTCCATGGCACCGATCCCGTTCGTTCCGGCCCGCAAGGGCACACGTCTGATGGCGGGCATTATGGGCCAGCGGCCGACCGCGCGGCACGGCAAAAAGCGGCGAAAAGAGGTAAGTAACTGCGGGCATCACAGCGAAAATCCGCATTCCAAAATTATCTGCCCGGTGCCTTAGCGGAATTTGCGTTGAATCAATTCAGTCCGGGATAATCTGGTCTATTAATGAACAATTGCTCGGGGGCCATGAGCGGAGTTCACACATGTATCTCGCGTTTAAATACCTGCTTGCCGGCGCTGCGATGCTAGGTCTTTCCCTGACATCCGTGCCCGGCGCATCGGCGCTTACGGTAGTGCCCATGAAACTTTCGATGGACGCGGGTGCGCCCGTCGAACTGGCAAGACATGGCGGCGGCGGCGGCGGCGGTCACGGTGTGCAGTTCCGTCGTCATGGCGGAGGCGGCAAGGGTTATGCACGCGGTCCATCGGGCGGCAGGGGCTATGCCCGCGGCCCGTCGAACCGGGGCATGTACTACTCAGGAAATCGCGGGCGTGGCTACGCCAATGCCGGAGGTTCGCGGATCCGCAGGCATGCCAACTATAATCAGGGCTACACCAATCGGCAGCACATTCGCCGGTCCGGCAGCTATGGCGGTCATCGGGGTGGCCAATACAACGAACTGCGCAGGGGCAGGAACTACGGGAACCATTCCGGCCGTTACGCAGGCCGTTATGACGGCAGGCACTCGGGCCGTTACGATGGCAGACACGGCAAATGGAACCACTACGACCGGCATCACCACGGTAAACGCTACAAGCACCGTCACGGCCACTACAACCACTATCATGACGGGTATTGGTATGCGTGGCCATGGTGGCTGGGCACCGGCATCGGCCTCGGCGTCTACTATGGCGGCTATTATGACCAGCCCTATTACGGCGACGATGCGCACGTGGCATGGTGCATGCGCCGCTACCGGTCCTACGATCCGGCGACCGACATGTACATGGGCTATGACGGCTACCTGCATCGCTGCATCAGCCCATACGTGTATTAGGCAGTCGCAGGAATCCCAAAACATACAAGGGCTGCCTCAGGGCAGCCCTTTTCGTCGTTGCAGGTTCGGGCAGATCAGTTGCCGGCGTGCATCGCAGTGCCGCGCGAGCGTTCGGCGCGCATCTGGTCCAGCAGCGCACGCAGCGCCTCCAGTTCCGCGCGAAGCGCCTGTGGAGTATCGCCTGTCGTATCCAGTCCCTCGAACGGCCTGGTCCCGGCCTCGCCCACGGCATCCTGCGTGCGTTCGGCCTGCGGCTGGCCAGTCCCGATCAGCCGCATGATCGAGAACTTCCCCGCGCCAATCTGCCTGGCAGCCTGCTTCAGAAGCTTTGCCATGTTCCCCACACCATTTGTTAATCACGATACATAGTGTGCAAGCGAACGGTTAATCGCCGATTAAGAGGTGGTATCGGCGTTTGCCTGCCCGCTCCAGCCCTGCACTTTCCGGGAAAGTGGTTCCGGACTTTCATATCAAATGTCGTTTTCGTAATGGAAACTTCCGCAGTACTTGTCGAATAACAAACATCACAATCTGTTGCGCCTGATCTCCCGCGATCAACGGGCGCATTTCCCATGGATAGCCAGTTGCAAAAGAACACGGCCAATACAACGCCTCTGCATGTCCTGCTCGTGGAGGACAGCAGCACGCTGGCGCAGACCTACCAAAGCTATTTAAGGCAGGCAGGATTCGAGGTCACGGCGGTCACTTCCGGCAAGGAGGCGCTTGAGGCGCTTGCCGGCCGCCCGGCGGTCGTGGCGCTGGATCTCGGCCTGCCGGACATGGACGGGCTGGAGCTGCTCAACGAAATTCAGGGCCGCGAGCAGCCGCCATCCGTGATCGTCATCACCGGCAATGCCTCACTGGGTACGGCAATCGCCGCGATGCGCGCGGGCGCTTTCGATTATCTGGTGAAGCCGTTCAATGCGGAACGGCTGGCGACGACCGTGCGCAACGCCATCGAGCGCGACAGCCTGCAGAAGGAAGTACAGGTCTATCGCAAGGAGCTGAAGCGCGAGCAGTTCCACGGTTTCATCGGCTCATCGCTGGAAATGCTTGCCGTCTACAAGACCGTGGAGAGCGCGGCACGCTCGAACGCCACGGTGTTCGTCACCGGCGAGAGCGGTACAGGCAAGGAGGTCTGCGCCAACGCGATTCACCTGTCGAGCGCACGCGCCCGCAAGCCTTTCGTCGCGATCAACTGTGCCGCCATCCCGCGCGATTTGATGGAGTCGGAAGTTTTCGGACACGTCGCCGGAGCGTTTACCGGCGCGCTTGCCGACCGCAAAGGCGCGGCGGAGCTTGCCGATGGCGGTACGCTCTTCCTCGATGAAATCTGCGAGATGGACATCAACCTGCAGGCCAAGCTGCTGCGCCTGTTGCAGAGCGGCACCTTTCAGCGCGTGGGAAGCGGCAAGGTGATGAAGGCGGACATTCGCATCGTGTGCGCCACAAATCGCAACCCGCTCGCCGAGGTGGACGCGGGCCGGTTCCGCGAAGATCTCTATTACCGGCTGCACGTCATTCCGATCCACCTGCCGGCCCTGCGCGAGCGCGGCGACGACATCAGGCTGATCGCCTGTGCCCTTCTGGAACGCTTTGCCAGGAGCGAGGGGAAGAAATTTACCGCATTGAGCGAAGATGCTCTGGAAACCATAGCCAGGCACGACTGGCCGGGCAATGTGCGCGAGTTGCAGAACGCCATCCACAATGCCGTCGTGCTGCACGAGGGCGAGGTGCTGGAAGCTGCGATGCTGCCCAACTGGGTAAAGGCCGGAAAACGCATGCGATCCAATGGCGCGGAGAGTGCGCAAGCCGTCAACCCCGTGCACGCGCCGGCCTCCGGGGACGCGCTCATGCCGCTTTGGCAGATCGAGAAGCAGGCGATACTCGCCGCGATCGAAGCCTGCGGCGGCAATGTGCTGAAGGCGGCCGCCTTCCTGGAGATCGCCGTCTCGACGATCTACCGCAAGAAACTCGAATGGGCCAAGCACGGCTGAGCCGGCCCATGCAAAGGATCAGCATGCACGTCCTCCAGCGCATTTCCGCCCTTGCCTGCATTGCAATCGCACTGATGTGCGCCCCTGGAATTGCTCAGGCGCTGGACAAGCCTTCGGGCGACATCGTCCTCACTGTCGGTGGCGCCATCGCCACGACCAATGGGAACGGCGCGGCCGATTTCGACGTGCAGATGCTGGAGGCCATGCCAAAGGTGACGATCACCACGACGACGCCATGGACGGCGGGCAAGACGACATTCGAAGGCGTGCCGTTGAAGGACCTGCTGGCGGCCACCGGCGCAAAGGGAACGTCGATCCTGGCGGTGGCCCTCAACGACTATGCCGTGCCGCTGCCGATGTCGGATGCAGATGACGGCGCCATCATCGCCTACAAGATGAATGGCGAATACATGCCCGTGCGTGCCAAGGGGCCGCTGTGGATCATGTTTCCCTTCGACGACCGGCCGGAGCTGAAGACCGAGGCCGCCTACTCGCGCTGCGTCTGGCAGCTGCGCCGTCTCACCGTTTCGAAGTAGGCTGCCATGGTGGAGCGCAAATCAGGCTTCCAATGGTTGAAAAGCGCAGGCCCCGCCGCGGTGCTGCTGGTGCTGGGGCTCATCGTGCTTCTTGCCACGATGAACCAGGCCTTGCTGAACCGGCTGTCGGAGCTGCGTTCCGCCCCGCGCGACAATGTGCAATGGGGCCTGATGCAGCTCCAGAACGAGTATTCGAGGTTTCACCTTGCGGTGGACGATGCCCTGCACGGGACGACCGGCGACAAGGGCGAGATCGTCAAGCGTTTCGACATTCTGTACAGCCGCCTCGAAATCATCCGGAGCGCTCCGATCTATGCCGACCTGCGCGATGACGCGGAGTTTGCCAAGCTGCTGGAGCGCTGCCGCATAGCCATAGAGCAGATCGCGGCAATCGTGGACGCCGGGCAAATCTCGCAGCCGCAGCTGCCGCAATTGTCGGCGCTGGTCACCAGCGTCGAGCCTGCGGTTCAGGCACTGGTGCTTGATGCCGTAACCAGGTTTGCCGCCAGGTCCGATGCCGAGCGGATGGATCTTTCGCGCTTCATCCAGAACATGGGACTGGCGGCCGCGGCGCTCGTGCTGGTGCTGATGATCTCGATCGTCCTGCTGATCGCCCAGCGCCGGCAATTGCGCAGGCGCGAGGCGGCGCTGCTGGAAAGCCGCAACCTGATGTCGGCGATTTCGCGCGTGTCGCTCGATGCCATCGTCGTCAGCAATGACCGGGGCGAGATCGTCGAGTTCAACACCTCCGCCCAGAATTGCCTTGGCCACGACGCAAAGGAGGCGATCGGCGCGGACATGGCCGAGCTGATGATCCCCGCACGGCACCGCGAGGCGCATCGCAAGGGCATGGAACGATACCTTGCCACCGGCCAGACCACCGTCATCGGCAAGCGGATCGAGATCGATGCCTTGCATGCCAAGGGACACGAGATTCCGGTGGAGCTCGCCATCGGGGTCACGCAATCGGAAAACGGCCCGCTGTTCATCGCCTATCTGCGCGACATCACGCAGCGCAAGAATGACGAGGCGGCGCTACGCAAGGCGCTGGAAGACGCAAACCAGGGCATCCGCACCAAGGAGCGTTTCCTGGCAACGATCAGCCATGAAATCCGCACGCCGCTCAACGGCGTCATTGGCGTGATGGACCTTTTGCGCGACACCAAGCTTTCGGCGACGCAGGCCCATTACGTGCAGATCGCCCAGCAGTCCGGACAGGCGCTGCTGAGCCTCATCAGCGACATACTCGATCTTTCGAAGATGAACGCCAGCGGGGTGGAACTGCACGTTGAAACCGTGCCGCTGCACAGCATCGTTCTGGATGCCGTGGAGACCACGACCATGGGCGCGGCGGCCAATGGCAACCAGGTCGAGATCGACATCGGCGAGGACGTGCCGCGCTCGGTGGTGGCCGATGGCGACCGCGTGCGGCAGGTGATGCTCAACCTGCTTGCGAACGCGCAGAAGTTCACGCAAGGCGGCAAGATAGGCGTCAGCGTTCGGCGCATCGGCGGTCCGCGCGAGAAGCCGCTGCTGGAATTCAGCGTGACGGACACCGGCGCGGGCTTTGATCCGGACATGGCGGAGAACCTCTTCAAGGATTTCTCCACGCTCGATGCCTCCTACCAGCGCCAGACCGGCGGGTCCGGGCTGGGCCTTGCCATCTCGCGCCGCATCGTCGAGGCCATGGGCGGGAAGATCGGCGCGGAAGGGAGGCCCGGCATAGGCAGCCGCTTCTGGTTCACCCTGTCGCTGCCGGTTGCGAATGCGCGGCCGCGGCGAACCGAGAAGCCGAGCCCCACGCATGACAGCCTGTCGATCCTGGTGGCGGAGGACAACCCGACCAACCTGCTCGTGACCCGTCAGATGCTGCAATCGGCAGGCAACCGGGTCGATGAGGCCCGTAACGGCGCGGAGGCCGTCGCGCTTGCCAGGAACAACCGTTACGACGTCATCCTGATGGATATCTCCATGCCCGGGATGGACGGAATCGAGGCGACGCGGCACATTCGCACGGAGGCTGGCGAGAACTCGCTGACGCCGATCATCGCACTGACGGCCAACGCCGAGCAGGAGGGCGCGGCGCAAGCGCTGGCGGCCGGAATGAACGGTTATCTCGCCAAGCCGATTCGGCGCGCCGACCTCATTTCAAGCATCGAGCAGATCATCAAGCAGAACAGGACAGCAATGCAGAATCCCGTTTTCGACGAAACCATCTATGCCGGGCTTTGCTCCGACATCACTGCCGAGGGTGCGCGCGACGTGCTGCAGACTTTCCTGGGTGAACTCGAGAGCCGGCATGGCGAAGTGCGCGCCGCGCACCAGCAAGGCGATGCGCGCGGCTATGGCAAATTGTGCCATGCGATCGCAGGCGCGGCATCCATGGTGGGCGCGGCAAACCTTGCCGCGATAGCGCATGAGATCGACGTGATGAACAAGACCGGAAACGGCGAGGCCGTGCTGAAGACCTTCCGCGATCTCGAGGCCTCGATCATCGCCACCCGCGACGCGCTGGCGCTGAAGGCGGCTGCCTGAGGGGGCGGCAAGTTCGGCCTCGACGCCCCAAAGGAACTGCCCGGTCACCACGTTGTAGCCGATGGTACCGCCGCCGGAAAAACCTTCCAGGTCGGAGCTGTAGTCGTTCACGCACCACCAGCAGGCGTTGGAATTCTTGTCGTAGTTCGGTGAATTCGCCGTGGGAGCAAGATAGCTGTCAAAATTTGTTTTGGCGATCCCGACAGGATTCGAACCTGTGACCATCGGCTTAGAAGGCCGGTGCTCTATCCAGCTGAGCTACGGGACCGTTGACGTGTCTCTAGAGACTGAATCGGCGTGCGGGAAACCGCGCGCCGATCAATGCGTCCAGGGCGTCTTGCGGTCATAGCGGAAATTGTCCGCATAGGAAATCTGCGGCGGCGCTTCTCCTCGGCTGCTGCACGCGATAGGCGATGCCGTGCTTTTCGCGTAGGCCACGGCCGCCTCTCGGTTGGCGAAGGCCAGCCTGATCTGGCTCTTCATGTCGCGACGATGCGGTGTAGCCCATCAGCGGGTCGATCTTGCGCGGCTCGGGCTCGAACTCGAGCACCCAGCCGCCGGTCTTGGCCTTGCCGGACTGCATGGCGGTTTTTGCTGGGCTGAAGATGCGTGCGGACATTGCGATACCCGGATGGCGGTTCGGCATGCCACCGGCGGCACGCCGTGCAAATTGGTCGGAGCGGCAGGATTTGAACCTGCGACCCTCTGGTCCCAAACCAGATGCGCTACCAGACTGCGCTACGCTCCGAACGAGGGGGTTCCTACACGCAACCGATGCCAGCGGCAAGGTCGCTTGCGCGAATAAAGGTCCGTTGATCACAAGTCGCGGGCGACGCGGAAACCGGCATCGCCCCAGCGGATATGGGGATGCAGCCAATAGCGGAAGGCCGAGCGGGCCTCCTGCGGCGGGCTTTTCCAGCTGCCGCCGCGCAACACCTTTCGCATCCCGACGAGCGCGACGTTGCGCCCAACGCGGGGCTGCCGTCATTCGGCGCAACGGAGTAGAAGCCGAAGCAATCTTCCACCCATTCCTGCACATTGCCGATGGTGTCGTAAATGCCAAAGCCGTTGGGCCGGTAGGAGCCAACCTCGACCGGCTTGCCGGCCCCGCTGGTGACGTTGCTGCCGTTGTAGGACTTGGTGCCGTCCACGTTTGCGAGCATCGAAAAGACGCGCTCCCCGGTCCAGAACGGAGTTTGGGTTCCGGCGCGCGCGGCATATTCCCACTCGGCCTCCGAAGGCAGGCGATATTCCTTGGCGGTCTTTGCGGAGAGCCACTCGACATATTCCGCCGCATCGCGCCAGGAGACGCCACTTACCGGCACATCGCCATTGGACGGCGTCACCGGCGCGCCCTGGAAAGCGCAGCCGCCATCGGCGACGCAGGCAGCCCATTGCGACTGCGTCACCTCATACGCGCCGATGGCGAATTGCGGCACCAGCACCATGCGCTGCTCGCCTTCCTGCTCGATGCGCGAGGGCTCGTCATCGGGCGAGCCCATCGTGAACATGCCGGCCGGAATCTCGGTCATGCGCGGGCATTGCGGGCAATCCTGGAAGGGACGTGCGGCGCGGCGCGTCTCCTTGTCCACTACGGCATTGGCGGGGTCGGTCGCGACGCTTGCCACCGAAACGAACTCGCCTGGAGAAACGCCGGAGCCCACGCACAGGAAATCACGGCTGCGCGCCAGCACTTCGCATTCGACGTTTTCCGCAAAGCAGGTGTTTTGAACTTCGGTGGTCCATTGCCACAATGCGCCCTTGTCGCAGGTGACGGTGTATTCCATGCCGGCCGATAGCGCGAAGCTCTCCTCCAGCAACGAGCGGCCGCCCCATGAGAACGTTGCCGAGGCAGACGCTTCGACGCCGAAAACTTCGCTGGCGACCTCGGTGCTGACCTCGTTTGTCCAGGAGGATTCCCGTTCGCTGCGGCTGCCACGCTCCACCCCGACAGTGACCTTGTATTCGATTTCTCCGCAGTCCTGGCAGGAGCCGACCAATTGCCATTGACCTTCGACCTTGGAGATTTGCGGCAGGCGAATGTACTGGCAGGCAATGGAGCCGATGCCGATGGTGTAACCCGTGGAAGCCTGGCTGCACTCGAACGACTTGCCGGTGACCATGCGGTGGCCATAGGCTCGGAATTTCTCGCCAAGCGCCTTGTCGTAGAAGCGCACGAGATAATTGCCCGGCTCGGAGAACGCGCATTCGGACTTGCTGTTGATGCCCGCCACCGATCCGCAAGGTCGCCAGCGCGAAGACACCGCAACGGGAATGTCGTTGCTGGAGATTGCGCATTCCTTGACGATGTTCTCGTAAGGGTCGAAATTGATGCCCTCGAAATAGGTCTTGGGGCAGGCGTATCCCTTTGACACGAACATGTAGATGAACCTGCCACCGACGCCGTAGCGGGCCAGGCGAATATGGTCTGGCGCTATCAGTTCGTTGACACAGTTGCCGCCGGCCTGCGTTCCGCACGAAATCCAGTTTTCCACTTTTGGCAGGTTGTAGGAAATTGCCGTGCATTTCTTGGCGGCGCCGGTCGCCGGATCGCCGAAAAGCGCGGCGGCGCAAGGCAATTCCCTGATACCCTGGAACATGGCGCTGCTGAACACCGAATTGGCGCCGAAACTCACAACCGTGATGCGTGGCCGGTCTTCGTCATCGACCTCGCTGGTCTCGTCCTCGGGAAAGCACTTCTGCCCCTCCGTGCCGCATGAATACGCGGTGTAGGCATGCGCCGCCTGCGGCAGCAGCGCGGTAATACCCAGCGAAAAGAAGAGTGCTACCAGTCCCCGCGTATTCATGCCGTGCTCCCCAAAAAGCCCTGGGGACGAGGCTACGATGCACGGGAACGCGAATGCAAGGCAGGCTCAAGCCAATTTTACTTACAATTTCAATTATTTAACAATCTCTTGGGCAGTTCCAGCCGGTCCCCGACCTTCAGGCCGATGAGGCGCGAGACGCCGGCATTGAGCTCCAGCGCGAAGGCGACGTCACCGCCCGAGGAGACAATGTCTTCGGAGTACGGCGTGGTTCGCTCGGCAATGTGGGCAACCGTTCCACCGGCATCGAGGAACACCATGTCGAGCGGGAGCGGCGTGTTCTTCATCCACATGGTCACCAGCCGCGGCTTGCCGAATGCAAAGAGCATCCCGCTGCGCGTCGGCAGGTCCTTGCGGAACATCAGCCCGCGCTGCTGCTCGAAGGATTCGTCGGCGACTTCCACATCGAATTCGAAGCGGCCCTGCGCCGTGACGATCGTCAGCTTTTCAGTCGCCAGGCGCATCGGCTCGCCGGCATCGATTGCCGCCTGCTGGGCAAAGGCCGGGGGTGGAGATGACAGGCAGCAGGCGGCGAGTACCGCCGCCAGGAGAAGGAAATTGGCGATGAACAATGGGCGCATGGGCCGACGCCTTCTTGCAGGTTGAAATCGCCTGCGCGACGGGCCGGCGATCGCTTGAGGCAGGTCACGAATTCATGGCGGATTT
Organism: uncultured Alphaproteobacteria bacterium; assembly: GCA_963697325.1. Lineage (GTDB taxonomy): Bacteria > Pseudomonadota > Alphaproteobacteria > Rhizobiales > Rhizobiaceae > BOKV01. Next base: position 65,360 of record CAVONR010000011.1, read on the forward strand.
TCGTCGCGGCGCGACGAGGCCGGCGGCGCGATCAGGCGGGCCTAGTGCGGCCCTGCCGTGCGCTCGGCGCCCTCTGGATAGATCTCGGCCGCCATGAGGCCCTTCGGCCCCTTGCCGAAGCGCACCAGCACATACTGGCCGGGGCGCAGTTCGGTGATGCCGAAGCGCCGCATCGTCTCCATGTGCACGAAAATGTCCTCGCCCTCGCGAATGACGAAGCCGTAGCCCTTGGTCCGGTTGAACCACTTGACCTGGACGCGCATCAACTCGCTCTCGGGCTTGACCTCGGCATGGGTCCGCACGGGCGACTGGATGGGGTGGACGGCGGTCGAATCGTCCATCGACAGCACGCGCATGGCCTGCAGGCCCTTGTCGCGCCAGACCGCCTCGCAGACAACGCGCGAACCTTCAAGCGCCGTCGAGAAGCCGTCGCGGCGCAGGCAGGTGACATGCACCAGCACATCGGGAAGTTCCGAATCGTCGGGCACGATGAAGCCGAAGCCTTTCGAGACATCGAACCACTTTATCGCGCCGGCAATTTCGATCAGCCCTACCGCGCCGTCGGCTTCGACTGCGCGTTCACTGCCACTCTTTTCGGGAAATGCTCCCGGGAGAGATTTGGCCCCCATTGTCGAGCCCTCTTTAGCCCCGTTAATGCGAATTGCCGCACTGATTCTGCTTTGATGATAACATTGGTAAACGCAGTTGCCGCAAGGCCCGGCATAATTTTTTGCCTGCGCAGTTGCAGCCTGTGGGAAACCCCGAACTATCTGTCGGAATGCCGTCAAAAAACGATGAAAAGTGAAAGATCGCAGCCATGAAATATCTGCACACTATGGTTCGCATTACGAATATCGAACAGTCGATGGACTTCTATTGCAACAAGCTCGGCATGAAGGAGGTCCGCCGGTATGAAAACGAGCAGGGCCGGTTCACGCTGATCTTCCTTGCCGGAAGCGATGATCTGGCGACGGCCGAAGGAGAGATGGAATCAACCAGCCGAGCGCCCTGCATCGAACTCACCTATAATTGGGATCCGGAAGTTTATACTGGCGGGCGCAATTTCGGGCACTTGGCCTATGCGGTGGACAACATTTACGAGCTTTGCCAGAAACTGATGGATGGCGGGGTGATCATCAACCGCCCTCCCCGCGATGGGCGCATGGCTTTCGTCCGTTCGCCGGACAACATTTCCTTCGAATTGTTGCAGAAGGGTGATGCGCTGGCGCCGGCCGAACCCTGGCTCAGCATGCCAAATACCGGTCAATGGTAGGTACAAAGCGGGCCAAATCGTCCGAAATTGAAAAACGGTTCCGCTCCGGGCGCGAGCCGAACACGTTTTTGCCCTAATTGCTTTCTAGCCATCGTTTGGTATTCCCGCCGGGGCACGGTTGCGCCGGCGGGAAAAGATATCTAGCGATATCAACGGTGAAGCAGGCGCAGACCTGCGGGGGAGCTTAAAACGACGTCCGCTCAACGGACTACAGGCAAGGTGCGGGTTTATTGATTTGCGATACAGCACAGCAGGGTTCTGACGCGGACCCGCGCAGGCGCGCCGCCGGGCGGGCAGCGCGTGGCGCACGCAATCTGGCTTTTGCAGCCGGGATCGCGATGCTTGCAATTGCCACCGGCTGCGTTTCCGCGGTCGATCCGGTGCTCGGCAGTGCCGCAAGCACGCCACCGCCCGCGCAAGACCTGCCATTGAACGTGGCGTCAGCCTCAGCAGCCGCCGCCGGAACCGATGCCAGCGCGCCTGCAAATCTCCAGCCGCAAGTCCCGGCCGATCTCGCCACCGGCGCCACGCAACCGCAGGATCTTGCCGCGCAAGCAATGGAGCTTGCGCCTGGCGCGGCCGCGGTGGATCCGGCCCAGCTTGCAAATGTTGCCGTACCCGTTCCGGCGCCACGCGATGCGAGCGCGGCAGGCGGCGTGGCTTTGGCATTTGCCGAATCCGGGCAATCGCCGGTGGCCGACGCGGCCGCAGCCGTCGCGCAGCCTGTCGCGGGCGAACAAGTCTCTAGCGCCACAAGCACCAGCAATTCGCCGGTCAACGATGCGCTCATCATGCAAAGCACCGTGCCGGCCCAAACCGCGGCACAGCTGGAGCCCGTGAAGAAGCCGGCCTCGCTGTATGAATTCCTGAAGCAGCGCAAATTGCAGCGCGAGGCGCAGTTGCGCGGCGACGGTTCTGCCAAGCCGCAAGTCGAGCCGGCTGCTCCGGCACGGGTTGCCTCTCTTGCCCAGCCGCCGGTCCATTCCGCACTCGAAGATGCCGGCAGGCCGGCCAGCGCGGCGCAGGACAAGACGGTGGCCCTGCCCGGCGTTCACACCGGCAACGAATTGTTCGGCATCACAGCCGAGGATGCCGCGGAAGAGGAAGATTTCAATTCCATCGAGGTCGCATCGGCCGCCGGCATGTCCCGCATGTCGCCGAACGGCCTCCTCACGCAGACGGAACATGTCCAGGTCGGCTGCTTCAAGCCCGAACTGGTAAGCCTGCTCAAGCGCATCGAGCAGCATTACAAGCGCCCGCTGATGGTCACGTCCGGCTATCGCAGCACGGGCGAGAACCGGCGCGCGGGCGGCGCGCGCAAGTCGATGCACCTGTTGTGCCAGGCGGCCGACATCCAGATCGAAGGCGTCTCCAAATGGGATCTCGCCAAGTATCTGCGCTCGGTGCAGGGTCGCGGCGGCGTCGGCACCTATTGCCGCACCGAATCGGTTCATATCGACGTCGGACCGGAGCGCGACTGGCATCATCCGTGCCGCAGGGCGAAGAAGCGCCGCGCCTGACGGACGCCATGCCGGGCCCTGGCGGCTCGCCGTGGTTTTCCACACGCGAACCGCTTGCCGCGATGCATGTTGTTTTAATTGGCCGCATTCGCCATTTTGCGGTTGAAGCGCACGGGGAACGCCTCTATAACCCGCGCCATTCGCTGCACCGGTTCCGGTGCATCGCGTGTCCCAAGGGCCTTCTTCGGCCCGGATGTGCGCCCTTCGTCTAGCGGTCCAGGACACCGCCCTTTCACGGCGGTAACACGGGTTCGAGTCCCGTAGGGCGTACCATTTATTCCAATCAAGATTTGCCGCTGGTCCGTCCGGGAAGTGCGGTTCCGCAAATGCTGTGATCTGGCATTGCGCTTGCTCACCCTCAGGAAAATCGGGGGGCCAACCAGCAAGCCTCAGAAAACATCGACAATCACGGACTGAAGTTGGCGGGCGAACTGCCCAGGCCTGATTTAAGTCCAAATTCAAGTCGAAGGCTGGCTGGTTACTTCCTGAACTTGAAAGACATGCCATGCAAGCCGGACTTCGCAAAGTATCTCGCCGCCATTTTCTCGCTTCCACTGCGTTGATCGGGTCCGCAATAATTCTCTCCAGTTCATTACCGGCCCAGAGCGCTCAGGGAGTGTTCAGTTTTCTGGTTATTGGAGATTGGGGCAACGACGGCAACAAAGGACAAAAGAACGTTGCCGACGCAATGATGAAGACCGCAAAGATCAACCCACCGGACCTGGTCCTTTCGGTCGGCGATAATTTTTATCCGAGCGGCGTTGATACCACTACCGACCAACACTGGCTGAAAAGCTTCGAGCAGATCTATTATTCGAAAGAACTTCAATGCCCATGGTATTCCGTGCTGGGCAATCACGACCGGCGCGGCAGCATAGTTGCCGAAAGTGAATTCAAGGCGGTCGACAGCAAGTGGAACATGCCGTCGGCGTATTACGCCCACAGTGAGCGTCTGTCAGACAACACGAATATCGACTTCTTCTTTTTGGATACGACATCGCTGCAGGAAGCCAACTGGTTCGAAACGAACGAGACCAAGACGCAGTTTCGGTGGCTCGAGACCCAGCTTGCCAACAGCAAGGCGCAATGGAAGATCGTCGTGGGGCACCACCCCATCTATTCTTCCGGCCAGCACGGCTCGAACCAGAAGCTCGTCGAAAACCTTGAGCCCTTGTTCGAGCAATACGGGGTTCACGCGTATTTTTGCGGTCATGACCACGATCTGGAGCATGTGAAGCGGAAAGGCGTCAATTATTTTGTCGTTGGCTCTGGCGCCAGCATCCGGCCGACCGATCCCGCGCAAGCGGTTCTCATCGGTTCCGATTTTGCCGCGTCAGAACTGGGATTTGCGGCGATCACCATCAGTTCCGGGGAAATGATCGTGGACTACATATCGGCAACCGAAACCAAACTCTTTCGAGTATCTATCGCACGCGAAATCAAGCTTTGACGGGACCGGTCGCCCAGAGGCGCGACAGCTGCACTGCTTGCTCCCCGGCGTCCATGATCCGGCTATACTCGCTCTCCGACGGGCCGTAGTACGGATCGGCCAATTCCTTCAGCCCCTCAGGGTCGACAATCACGACGGCACCGCGTTCGGAGCGTATCAACGCCTTTCCCTCGAGCTCGTGCAGCGTGACCGTTACGCCAGCGCGGCGGGTGGCGAGCATCAGCGCCATGAAATCATGCGTGAGTTCCAGCCGTGAGGTGCCTGCGCGATCGTGTACCATCAACAACCAGCGCGCCAGCCGTTGCTCCAGCGGGGCGCGCATGGCCAGGGCGGTCTGGTTACATTGGATCATGAAGGCCTGTACGTATTTCAGCAGATAGTCACGAAATTCGTCGTGCTTCTCGATGAAATCGACAAAGTCATTTGCACCCATCCGATATGCCTCGCCGGCGAGTTGCACCATGCACAGGTTTGGCGAGATGCGATCTCCCAGCAGCAACGACGTGCCGGTCATGCCATCCATGCCGATCAGCCCAACCTCGGTCGACTTGCTGCCGGCCTGCACCACTATCGAAATCACTCCCCGCTCCGGAAAGTACACATGCGTGACGGGCTTGCCGAGCTCTTCAATTACCGCTCTCAGCTTAAGGGGAACAAGGGTGAGCGACTTGCGGATCTCCGCTGCCGATGACGCATTGAGCGATCGCAGCAGGCAGTTGTTGAAAGATGGGTTGGTCATTGCGTGATCCGTCGGGGCCATGATTAGCCCACCGGAGCGCTGCCCGAGGATGCGCAGAGTTCACGGCATATGAAAGCGATGGTAACCTACCGTAAGGGAACGACATCGGCAACTTGATGGCAGGGGATATGATACCCGGGGATTCTTCCCGGCGGCCGACAAGTAGCCGCCGCCCGTTATCGCCAAGAATTTAACTTACTCCCCTTTCTTGCTATTAGCTAACGACTGGTGTCCGCAGTGCACGAAAGAGTGGCATGCACTGCTTGCGACTGAAGAAAGGGCCATGCTGCTTGAAGATCTCGGTGGTCATCGCCACGCACAACCGGCGTCTCAGCGTGGAACGTGCGCTGCAATCGATCGAAGCCATTGCATGGCCGGCGGCCACGCAGTTCGAGGTCGTGGTTGCGCTGAGCGCTTGCAGCGACGGCACCAGGGAAGTGGTCGCACCCTTTTCCGATCGCCTGCCATTGGTCTTTATCGAGGAGGACTCGCCGGGTCTGTCGCGGGCGCGCAACGCGGCGATCGAGCATTGCAATGGAGACCTTTTGCTTTTCCTGGACGACGATGTGACCGTCGATCCCGCGATCGCGCAAGCCTATGCGGACTGCGTGGAAAGGCATTGCGGTTGCTCGTTCTTTGGCGGAGCGATCAACATTCGGTTTGAGGGCACGCCGCCCCCGGCAATCAGGGACGTGGCGAAGCATTTGCCGAGCACCTATTCCGGACTTTGGCTGGGGGAGAAGGAGCAGGAACTTGATGCCGCGGCCTTCCAGACGCCATTTGGAGCAAACATGGCAATCAGGCGCGATGCATTGAAGGCGGTGCGTTTCGACGAGACGCTGGGTCGCAATGGTGCATGCGGTCCGCAGGGCGGCGAAGAGATCAAGCTGTTCATGCAACTGGCGCGGGACGGCCACAAGGGCCGCTGGGTACCCGCCGCACGGGTGGATCACTGGATAGATGCGGGCCGGCAGACGATGGATTATGTGCGCCAGTACTGGCGCCAGGCGGGCGCGCTGCAAGTCAGGCTCGGCCGCCGGCAGGAGGCGAACGCGCGGCTTGGCCTGGCAAAGAAGTTGCGGCTCGTGTCGAGGCTGGCAATTTACCGCTCTGCCGGCCTGCATGATCTGTGGCTGCCGGCCTTTCGCGAACTGGAGCAGGAAACCGGACGGATGGAGGAGATCGAAAGATCGAGGAATACACGCCGTACCGTTGCGGTGCGATGAGCCAGCGCATCATTGCCATCGGCCTTGACGGCTTCGAGCCCACCATCGCAAGCGAACTGATCGCCGGTGGCGAGCTGCCCTTCCTGCGCCAGCTTCTCGAACGATCGGCAATTTTCCGGCTCGATCATGGCGAGGCCCGCTTCACCGGGCTGGCATGGGAGCATTTCAGCACCGGAAAGACACCGGGCGACTACAGGCGGTGGAGTGCGGTCGACTTCGACCCGGCAACCTACTCGATCGTCCAGAAGGCCACGCGTCACGAGCCGTTTACCGCCGCGCTCCGCAGGCGTGTCATGGCCTTCGATGTTCCTTATCACGAACTGACGTCGCAAAATGTCAGCGGACTGGCAAACTGGGGTGCGCACGATCCAGGTGTTCACCAGCACAGCCGCCCCGAGCAACTTGCCCGGGAGATCGAGGACCGCTTCGGCCCATATCCTGCAAAGCAGTTCATCTACGGATATGTGTGGCCGGACGCCGTCCGCACGGCGCAGATGGGCCGCACCCTCGACGCGGCTTTGCGGCTCCGGTCCGGCATCGCGCAATGGCTGATGGCCGAACGGCTGCCCGACTGGGAACTGGCAATCATCGTCGTCAGCGAATTCCACTCCGCGCTCGAGGCGCTATGGCATGGCTGGGACAAGTCGCATCCGCTAAACGGGCTGCCCTCCGCCGCAGCCTGCGCGTGAAGGGATCGTGCAGCTTTACCGTACCCTCGACACCATGTTGAAGGACTTGTCCGAGCGGTTCGAGGATGCCGCGCTGTGCCTGTTTTCGCCGCACGGAATGGGCCCGAACAAGAGCGATCTGCCAGCCATGGCGCTGGTTCCGGAGCTGATGTTCCGCGACTCTTTCGGCAAGCCGTTCTTGCGCGAAGACCCCGGTGTGGCGGCAGGCAGGTGCGCTCAGCCGGCCGACCCGCAAAGCTGGTCGCGTTCGGTGCTGCCGCTGCTGGGCGATGCGCAGCGCTCTGCGCTGGCGAGGCGGTGGACCAGCCTGCGCGGGTGGGTGAAGCGCGGCAGCGGCGGCTCGGCGATTGCCGCGGCTGGTTCGAGCGAGGACCTGCCATTGGCGTGGATGCCGGCCGCCCATTACCAGCCCTTCTGGCACACGATGCGCTCCTTCGCCCTGCCCTCGTTCTACGATGCGCGCATTCGCGTCAACCTCAAGGGGCGGGAAGCCTCGGGGATTGTTCCGATCGGGGAATACGAAAAGGAGCTGGACCGCATCGAGGCCCTGATGAACGAGTTGCGGGACTGGCGAACCGGCGAACGGGTTGCCGCGCGCACAATCCGTCCCGCAGCCGGCGGCCCGATGCAGGCCGACAATAGCCAATGCGATCTGCGGATCGTGTTTTCGGAAATGTACCTCGGCGTCAGCCACCCCGTGCATGGAATGATCGGGCCGCTGCCCGTGCGAAGAACGGGCGGGCACACCGGCGATTTCGGTCTGGCGGCATTTGCCAATACGCAGGCGGCGCCGGGCGATCAAGGTGTTCGCAGCACTTTCGATTTCGTGCCAACGCTGCTTCACCTGCTCGGCGAGGACCGGCTTGCCGGCGACCTGAGCGGAAAGCCGCTATTTTAACTTCGTCATGGCGATGCAACCCCATTGGCAATTGGCCGGGACCGTGAGTAAGCTTGCGTCCTGTCGGCAAGCTGGAGGGGGTGTGATGCGCTGGGGTTTAGGGCGGGGCTTCAAGGGCATTCGGCTGGCATCTGCCCTGCTTTTCCTGGCCATGCCCGCATTCGCGCTTGCCGCCGAGATGACCTTTACCGCACAACCTGCGGGGACTGGCTATATCTCCGTCAGGGGCGACATCGAGGATTGGGACCTGCAGCGGTTTTCGGCACTTGCAGCCGAACATCCCGAAGCGCGGCTTGTCGTCCTGGAATCGCCCGGCGGCCGCTTGCAGCCGGCGCTCGAGATCGGCACCATCATACGGCAGCGCGGCATGTGGACCGCCGCACTGGGCGAATGCGCCTCGGCCTGCGCCTATATCTGGATGGCGGGCAAGCCGCTGGTGGTGTCGGCCAATACGCATCTGGGTTTCCATTCGCCCTACAACGGGCAGGACGATGGCTCCATCTCCTCCGTGGGCAATGCCCTCGTGGGCGCCTATCTCAACCAGCTCGGCTATGCGGCAAACGTGATCGCCTATGCGACCATTGCCGATCCCAAGGACATGCAATGGCTGACGCCGCGCGATGCAATCCTGCTCGGCCTCGACATCACCTACGTGGACACCCTGCCCGATCTGCTCGCGACGATGGAGAAGACCATCGCGGTCAACACGGCGACGGCGCCGCTTGCGGCTCCCTCGCAGCAAGTTCCCGCAGGCGAAACCGCCGTGGAAACCTATAGCGTGCCGGGCACGCCGGCCGACGAGAAGTGGCTGATGGCGATCTACGACAACGTGGACTTCTGGGGCGGCGACAAATATCCCAAGGGCCTTCCCATGCGGTCCCGAGAAGAATGCATGGCCGCTTGCGCGGGCGACACGCAATGCAAGCTGTTCACCTACAACGCGGCCTACAAGTCGTGCTTCATCAAGACGCGGCTCGACCTTGTGGTGCTTGCGAAGAACCTGACCTCCGGCATGGTCTACAAGCCGGGCAACGGCATCCCCGAAAAGCCCGCCGTGCGCTCCGATTTCCGCATCATTCCCAACAAGGCCTGGATGGGCCCCTACCTGCCGTTCGGGCAGCCATCGACCCGCAATATCGACCGTTGCCTGCGGGCTTGCGAAGCGGAGGGGGATTGCGAATACCTCACCTTCAATCCCTCGGCGAAGAACCAGCCCGCCTGCATCGTGCGGCGCATGCTCGCCGTCGGACTCAAGGACGAGCGCAAGGCCACTGCCTTCCAGCGCGAGAGTGTTTCGCTGACGCCTTCCGAAATCCTTGACCTCAACGCGATGCGCATGGCCATTTCCGGGCTGCAAGGCCAATAGCTTTACCGGCTGTTTACCATGCCAGGGTCATCTTGGGCGCAAACCCCGGGATGAGCCATGCAATTCATCACCATCATCGCGCTCGCGCTGCCGCTCGTCAGCGCCCCGACGCTGCCAGAGACCGGCACAAGGAAACCCGCGCCGCAAGCTGCCCGCGTCATCGATCGCGATGCGTTCAATGCGGTCGATCGTTCGGTGGTGCTGGAGTTACCGAAGGCGCAGTGACGGCGAAGACGCACTCCCTCTCCCCATTGCGGGGGAGATGCCGCCGACTGTCAGCTACGCCGACATCTCCCCCCGCAAGGAGGGAGAGGCGGGCCGTGCCTATTGAGGGCCTTGAGTTGACGCACATTTGCAAGGGTACAGCAATTCTGGCAATGACCGGGACAGTGCCCTCCCCACCCACAAATGCATCCATCTGTATATTTTCCTGCAATCTCGTGACATGAATCCGCTGTGGGAGCTTTATCCCGGAGGAAACAGATCATGTCCAAGGCAGCGGCCATGCACAGTGGCAAGTGTTTTTGCGGGTCCGTGGAATTCAAGGTTTCGGGCGAGCCGGCGGCGATGGGTTATTGCCATTGCAGCTCGTGCCGGGAGTGGTCGGCGGGGCCGGTCAATGCCTTCACGCTGTGGCCGCCGCAAAGCGTGACGGTCACCAGGGGCGGGGATTTGATCGGGGAGTTTCACCGCACCGACCGCAGCCTGCGCAAGTGGTGCACGAAGTGCGGCGGCCACCTCTTCACGGATCATCCGATGTGGAATCTCATCGATGTCTATGCCGCGGTGATCCCGAGCTTTGAGTTCAAGCCGGGCGTCCACGTCAACTATCAGGAGACCGTGCTGCGGGTGAAGGACGGCCTGCCCAAGCTGAAGGACCTGCCCAAGGAAATGGGCGGCTCGGGCGAGGCAGTGCCGGAGTGAGGATGGACGCGCCGGAAAACCTTCCGGCGCGCTTTCCCCATCAGTATGGCGGGGCGACCCGGACGTAGACGACTTCCGAGCCCTGGTATTGCGGCACCATCCAGTAGCTGCCGCATTGGCGGTAGCCGATGTTGTCATATTCCACGATGACGCAGTTTGCCGGCAGGCTGTAAACCGCGGTGCCGATGGCGCCGATGGTGGCGCCCACCACCAGGCCCGTGGCATAGCCCGGCCAATAGCCGCCGCTGTGCCAGTTGTTCCAGTCATTGTCGTGGTGATGGTGGTGATTGTTGTTGTTATTGTTGCCGCCGCCGCCGGGCTTGTTCGGCCTGTCGGGCTTGTTCGGCCGGTCAGGCTTGTTCGGCCGGTCGGGCTTGCCCGGCTTGCCGGGCTTTGCTGGCAGGGTCGAGGGCTTGCCGGGCTTGCCGGGTCGTGAGCCCGATGGTTTTCCGGGGCGCTTGTTCGGCTTGAAATTCGCCTTGTTGCCCCCGCCCCGGTTGCCGCCGCGGTTCATCTTCATGCCGCCACCGCCGCCCTTCTTCAGGTGCATGCCGCCGCCGCCCCTGCTGTGGCCGCCGCCGCCGCGCCGGGCATCGGCCTGGTCGGCCGCCACCATGAAGCTGGCGAAAACCAGCAGGAATGCAGAGAGAACCGCCACAATCTTCTTCAGGTTGAACATTGCCGCTCTCCTCACTTCACGCCAAGGACGGTTTCGAAGGCGATCTTTTCCAGGCCCTGGGGCGAGGCAAACGCGAACACGTCATCGGTGAACGTTGCGTTGGTATCGAAGGTGATGAGCGCATCATCCTTGGGGCCTGCGGGATCGGTGCGATCGATGGTCACCAGTTCGCACGGCAAGGGGTCGCCTTCCTTGCGGATCCAGACCTGAAAATCGACGCGCGGCGCGCGATAGGCATATTGCCTGCACCACTGGCCGTCGAGCAGCGTTTCGCCGACCAGAAAGGCATCGGTGATCCGGTTCAGTGCATCCTCGTCCGTACCGGCATAGAAAAGGTCGGCCAAGGGCAGCGACACGCCGTAGCGCTTGCGGGCGAGATCTATGGTCTTGCCGACGGTGTCGGGGGCATCGAAGCTGGCATAGAGCTTCAGCTCCGGCGCAACCTGCGTGACGGTCTTGCCGTCATAGTAGAAGATGCGATGCCGGCGATCGTTGTCGACCTCCAGCTTGAGCCGGTCCGGCAAGCGGACATTGTATGTTGTCTGGCCGGAAACCTGGATCTTCATGCCGTTGTCGAGCACCTCGTCCTGGGTGGTGTCGGCGGTGATGGTGAATGATTTGAGCGTTCGCAGGTGCGCTCCCATCTTGCGCAGCGCGTCTATGGCTTCGGGCTCCACCCGCTGCTCTTGCGCAGAGGCGAAGGGCGCCCCGCCAAGAACTGGCAAGCCGAGCGCAAGGCAAGCCATGGCCATGTGCATCAGTTTGTGCATCGAAGACTCCCCATGTTTGGCGTCAAGTGCGATAGCCACCCGGCCACGACTGCAAACTATCAAACATGTGACGCCTTGCCTTGCGCTGAATCAAGTGCAATCAGGCGGTGCGGCTGGCCTTTTTCCGAGTGACTGCGCGCGGAGCCGGCTTGGCGGGCTTTGGCGCGGCGGCTTCGCGGTTCTCGATGGCTTCGAGTGCCTTGCTCAGGGAAGTTACCACGAAGTCGGCGCCCAAATCGTCCGCGTCGGCCTTGCCGCCATTGCCGTTGCCATTGCCATTGGGCGCCCAGAACACGACGCCGATCCGGATCTTGCTCTGGCGGCGCAGCCGGCGGACGAGATACTTCGCGCGCCTCCCCGCCGAAGTGTTGAAAAATCCGATCACCAGCGTGTCGGCTTCGCCCAGATCAAGGCTCGGCAGGCGGCGCGGCTCCAGGTGAACATGTTCGACGACCCGCGTGCTTGCACCGCGAGTGGCCAGCGTTTGCGCCAACATGGCCGCGGCGGCATCGTCGAGGCCGGTGCGGCCGCCGGCGCAATAGATGACGGAGCCACCCAGCGGCCCCGGAGAGACCTCCGGCTGCGGCTCGGACATGGCGTCGCCGGCCTGGCGGTCATCGGCGTCGCCGGCATCCTGCGTCGCCAACGCATGCTCGTCGAGGTTCTCGACCAGTATCTGGGCGCTCTCGGCGATCCGGCGGAAGCGCAGGTCTTCCATGCGGCCCTGCACGCGGTCCGCCTCGCCCATGGCGAGAGCGGGAATGAGCGCGGTCTGGTAAAACTCGACCAGGCCCTTGTCCTGCAGAGATTGCTCGGCAAGTTCGGTCGCCTCGTCCGGATCGCCGGCCAAAAGCCGCTGGTAGAGCTGCTGCGGTGGCTCCAGCACCGGCTCGTTGCCAAGGATCACGTCGAGGAATTCGAGTTGCGGCACATAATGACCGAGCACGGCAAGGCACACCGTGAGCGGCGTCGACATCAGCAGGCCGACCGGCCCCCACAGCCAGGTCCAGAAAATGGCAGCGATGATGATGGCGAGCGGCGACAGGCCGGTGCGGGAGCCGTAAAGCAGGGGCTCGACGATGTTGTTGCTGATGAGCTCGATGACGATGAACAGCGCCGCTGTCCACATCACCATGGTCCAGCCCGAATCGACGGCGAGGGCCAGCATCAGCGGAAATGCGGCCGCAACGACCGGTCCGACATAGGGCACGAAGCGCAGCACCAGAGCCAGCAGGCCCCACAGCGGCGCGTTGGGGACGCCAATGAGCCACAGGCCGACCGCCACCGGCACGCCATAGGTGACATTGACGATCAGCTGCATCAGCAAATAGCGGCCGACGCGCTCGGTCGCGTCCTGCAGCGCCTCGGTCGTTCGTTGCAGATCGCCGGCACTGACAAGCCGGATGAAGCGATCGCGCAGGTCCTCGCGGTTGAGCAGCATGAAAATGACGACGACGATGATGATGCCGCCGGTCGTCAGCGGCCCGATCAGGCGGCCCGCCAATGCCGACAGCACCTGCCATGACGAGGTCTGCTCGACGACCTCAACCGGCACCGGCTTGATCTCCTGGCTCGCAGTTCCGGCAGGTCCGGCGGGTGTGGCGGGCGCGGCATTCTCGATCTCGCGGCCGAGCCGGGCCATCATCTTGCTGACGCGCTCGAACAGGCCTGAGCTCACGTCCATGTCCTTGACGGCGCGTACCTTGCTCTCGATGTTGCTCTGGTAATAGGTGATGTTGCCTGCCAGGCTGCCGAGCTGGAACAAGAACACAGTGCTGATGGTGAGGATGATCGCGAAGGCAAGTCCTACAGCGGCGATCACGGCCAATACGCGTGGAATGCCGCGTTTGGTGAGCCAAACGACAATGGGCGCGAGGGCAAACGACAGCAGCACCGCCAGGGCGAGCGGCATCAGCAGGTCGCGACCGAAATAGAGCGCCGCCACAATGGCTATGAAAGCAACGAACTTGAAGGTGGGGCTGGCGGGCGGCGCGGCAACGGGCGCGGCAGGCACCGAAACGCGCGGCTCTCTCGCCACGTCCGGGGTCGCCGGAGTTCCGTTTGCCGCTTTCGCCATTTTCTGGTTCCCCACCGACGTACTATTGCGTCAAGCGCTACAAGTCAGTGAACGGCAAATGGTTCCCCCGCAGGCAATCGCGGTCAGGCAAGGCGCGCCGCCGCCCGCCAGCCTCGCCGATGCTATTGCGCGACAACCTTGTACTCGCAGCCGGGGAAGATGAAGTTGCCGACCCGGCGTCCGGTGCGGGCGCAATCGCGCACGACAGTGAAGGTACGCGCCGAGGCTACCGCGCTGCCCCTGCCCTTGCCCTTGCCCTTGCCGCAATTGTCGCCGACGCAGGCCGTCGCCCTGGCAGATGCGCCTGCCTTGGTGAAGCCGAGATATTTCTCGCTGTTCTTCCTGCTGAGCGAGGCACGGGCGGATGCATTGGCGAACGCCACCGCACGGGCCGACGTATGGTTGGCCTTGGCGTAAGCCCCGACCGAAAGGGAGCGCGTGATGGTCTTCTGCTCCTTCCTGGTGAAGTCGTTTATCGCGCCGGATTTTGCGTAGGCCGACTTTTTCGAGGCGACCGCCAGACTGAAGGCATCGTCCAGCCTGGCAACCGAAATCGTCTTCTTGCCCGTCTGCTTGCTGTATCCGGTCGTGCAACCACCCTCGCAGAAGAAGCTGCCGGGCTGCAGATAAGTGGCCGTGGCGCTGGTGGTGAGTACATTGTTCAGGCTGGTCGATGCGGCCGCTGTCGGCACTGCCCCTGCCGAAGCATAAGCGGTAGCGGAAATCTCGCCCTCTTGCGTGTCGGCATTGACCGTGCCTTGCGCACCCGCGCTGCCGGTCGCGCCCGCCTGGTAGAAGCCGCCGAGATTGTCGGCGGCCGCTTCGGTGTCCGTTTCAGCGGCCGCGGTGGAGGTATTGCCGCCGGTCGACTGCTGCGCGTTGGCATCGGTCGAGGCGTCGCCCGTCGCGCTGTATTGACCGCCTGTCGTCGTATCGGCAGTGGCAGAGAAACTGCTGGACTGGTTGGCGCTTGTGTTTTCGCCAATGCCGGTGGCGCCTGAAATCGCCCTCGCCCGTGCCCACCGCCTGCAATTCCTGTGCAAATGCCCGATGCAGGCCATCACTGGCCAAGGCGGTGCATGCCAGCGCTGCAACGAGCATTGCCGATTGCGAGAAACGTGACGCGGAACGAATGCCAATCTTCAACAAACCAGCCATTGCAGTACTCCAGCACAAATACATGGTTTCTAAAAAGTAAATTATCGGACAACAAATATGCGGGCAATGCGATATGGAAATACTTTGACCTATGGTTAACTTTCAGACTTAAGATCTGTGACCATGACCGGGCCAAATGAAAACTGCGGCCTTCCTTTCGGGGAAGGCCGCAGCCGGGTTTGCTCCTGGAAGTTCTAGTTGACGCCGGTGCTGACCCCTGAGCCCGTACCAACGCCGACGGCACCGCCATCGCCGTCCGAGCCGGTATCGACGTTGGCGTCGGATGTGGCGTCTTGCGCGCCACTATCGCCGGAGCCTTCGCCGGTTGCCTCGGCCTGGCCGCCGTCTGTCGTGGCGTCACCGGTCGTGCCGTCTGTCGTGGCCGCGCCGGCGGAGCCGGACCCGGCCGCCGTTTCGGCGGCAACGTTATCGGGCGCCGCGGGTCCGGTTACCGTGGAATCGACGGCAACCGTGTCGTCGACAGTGATCACCTTGTCACCAACGACGATCGTAGCGCCCACCGCCACCGTACCCGAGATCGCCACATGGCTTTGTGGCGGTGGCGGGGGTGGTGGCGGAACGACGGCATTGTTCTTGTTCTTGTTTTTCTTGGCGCTCTTCTCACCCTTCTTTTGCTTGACGTGTTCCACCGCAAGCAGCGTTTCGGCATCGAGCGCCCGCTGCACCGAATTCACGGGGTTCTTCAGGTATGCGCCAGCCGGAGTGGCCAGCATGAATCCCGCAAAAGAGGCAACGACCAATGCCAAGGTTCCACTCTTCCAGGAGTGCATTCTGGTATTGATTTGTAGCATTGGCAGTGTGTGGAATGTGAGCATCCAGCCCTCCATTAGAGGTTCAAGCGCACTCCTCCCCGGCTTGCGCCGTGGTCGATGCGCCATGGAATAATTGCCGGCGGCGGGAAGCCGCCGGCAATTTCCATGAAGATGCTCAGTAGGTTGCTGCGGCTGCGCCGCCCGCTCCACCCGCCGCCGAAATGCCGCCGCCGCTGCCACTCGAGGCTGCGGTTGCACTTCCACCACCGGTGGCCTCGGCAGCGGAAACTCCTGCTCCGCCGACATTGCCAGCGCCGGCTTCACCACTTGCATAGCCTACGCTGTCGGTGGAGCCACCGCCGAGCGACGCTCCGCCAGATCCGCTTATGCCACCGGCGATCGCTGCAGATTCAACGCCGTCTGCCGAACCCCAGCCCAGGCCGAGGGCGCCGCCGATCGAGCCGGCGATGGCAGCGCCGCCGGCAGCGTTTGTCTGGGTGGCGTTGGAGGTGCTGGCGGATGCCGTGGCGCCAGAGACGCCGACGATGACGTCCGACGCCACTGCCGAACCGGACCCCTCATTATAGCTTTGCGCACCTGCGCTGCTGCCGGCGCCGAGCGAGCCCGCGAACACGAAGCCGCCGCCCACGCCTGCGGTGATGACGAGCGTGTTTGCCTGTGCGGAAGCTGCCGAGACGATCAGCGCCAGGGCTGCTGCGGAAGAAAGAAGGTACTTTTTCATGACTGTTTCCTTCGAGGGTTGTGATGATTCCGGCCTCGCGCCGGAAGCATCGTTGCAAGTTTGTGCCGCATCATTTCGGAGAGGTTCGAGACCTCAATTCCGTCGAGGGACCATGGCGAAGGCCATGATCTGCCGTTCAGGGAATTGCTTCCCTGTTTCGCAAAGTCACGGGGACTTGCGGTTCAGCGCACCCGGAGGGGGCGCATGAATATGAAAGTGTCGGGATAGTTGGGTGTCTTGACCGAGTAGGTGACGGTGGTCTTGCCCTTAAAGCCTTCGTTGGCTTCGAAAACCACGCGTTTTCCAGTGATCGACTTGCCGTTGCAGGGGTCGTTCTTCGCGCCGTTCACCCGGAAGCGGTCCTTGACGACGTATAGCTTCCCATTGGAAGACGCCCCAGGCCTGAAATTGATGTTCAAAGGCCTGCAGTTCTTGTCCCAAGCATAAAGATCTTGAAGACTTGTCTTCTTGCCGGCACTTACCGTCAGCTGAGAATTGCGTACGGTTTGCGTCTTTGCTTCGGCAAACTGGGTTACACCAAGAATTAACACGCCTGCCGTGGCGCAGGCGGCGAGTTTACCAAACATGCTTTCCCTCCTACCCAAACAAATGGAAGAGATTGAGCCCCTTATTTGGTCTGCACTGCTGTCTAACCTTCGATGTCAACCCCTGACAACCTAATATTCACATATTATTAACCAGATGTCAAATTGCTTGCATAGGTTTTTGCTTATATTTTGCACAATACGGCACTTCTTGAAGCAACGCGCCTAGGTTTCTGAAAATAAATGATTTTCGTCGCGAATCAGTTCGCGCATGAACAATCGGCGATCATATTGCGGCAAGAGATTCCGGCGACAAAAATTCGCTCACAAGGTTTCCTTGCGTAATCTCAGTGCATTGCCGATAACGCTGATGGAAGAAAGCGCCATCGCCGCAGCTGCGATGATGGGTGAAAGAAGGATGCCGAAGACAGGGTAGAGCACACCCGCGGCGATCGGCACGCCGGCGGCGTTGTAGACGAAGGCAAAAAACAGATTCTGGCGGATGTTGCGCATTGTCGCCTGCGAAAGCCGTCGCGCGCGAACGATGCCGTTGAGGTCGCCCTTGAGCAAGGTCACGCCTGCGCTTTCCATCGCAACGTCCGTGCCCGTGCCCATGGCGATGCCGACATCGGCAGCTGCCAGCGCTGGCGCATCGTTGACGCCATCGCCGGCCATGGCGACGATGCGGCCCTGCTGCTTGTAGCGGTTCACGACCTCCGTCTTCTGGTTCGGCAAAACCTCCGCCTCGATCTCCTCAATGCCGAGGCGCGCGGCGATGGCCCGGGCCGTCGTCCAGTTGTCGCCCGTGAGCATGACTATGCGCAGGCCCTGCGCGCGCAAAGCCGCGATTGCCTGTGGCGTCGTTTCCTTCACCGGGTCGGCAATCGCAAGCACGGCGGCGGCGACTCCATCAATGCCGGCGAAAATGGCGGTTGCTCCATCGGTGCGCAGCTTCTCGGCGGCAGCTTCCAGGCCCGCCGTATCGACGCCGTGCTCGGCCATGAAAGCCTGGTTGCCGAGCACGATGCGCCGGCCCTCGACGGTGCCCAGCGCACCCTTGCCGGTGGGGGAATCGAAGGCGTCGACATCTGCGAGCGAAAGGCCCCGCTCCTGCGCGGCGCGCACGATGGCAGCAGCAAGCGGATGCTCGCTCGCACGCTCGACACTGGCCGAAAGGCGCAGCACATCGTCCTCGGCAAAACCGTTCGCAGTACGGATGGCGGTGACCGCAGGCTTGCCTTTGGTCAGGGTGCCGGTCTTGTCGATGACAAGCGTGTCGACCTTTTCCATCCGCTCCAGCGCCTCGGCGTTGCGGATCAGCACGCCGTTCTCCGCGCCTCGGCCAACGCCGACCATGATCGACATCGGCGTTGCAAGGCCCAGGGCGCACGGACAGGCAATGATGAGAACCGCCACTGCCGATACCAGGGCGAAGGTAAAGCGCGGCTCCGGACCAAATGTCATCCAGGCCGCGAATGCCAGCACCGCCGCCGCAATGACCGCCGGAACGAACCAGCCCGCCACCTGGTCGGCCATGCGCTGGATCGGGGCGCGGCTGCGCTGGGCCTGCGCCACTAGCTGCACGATCTGCGAGAGCACGGTGTCGCGGCCGACCTTTCTTGCAAGGATGACGAGCGCGCCGCTCTGGTTCACGGTGCCGCCGATGACGCTTGCGCCCGCCTCCTTGGTCACGGGCATGGATTCGCCGGTGACCATGGATTCATCCACCGCGCTGCGGCCTTCCAAAACTTCTCCGTCGACCGGCACCTTTTCGCCCGGACGGACGCGCAATTTGTCGCCGGCCAGCACGGTATCGAGCCCGACCTCGGCTTCCGTGCCGTCGGGCGCAATGCGCCGCGCGGTTTTCGGCGCAAGGTCGAGCAATGCCCTTATTGCGCCGCTCGTGCTTTCGCGCGCACGCAGTTCCAGAACCTGGCCGAGCAGCACAAGAATGGTGATGACCGCCGCTGCCTCGAAATAGACGGAGACTGCGCCATCAGTGCTGCGCAGCGATGCCGGGAAAACGCCCGGGGCCACCGTTGCGACGAGGCTGTATGTCCAGGCGACGCCAACGCCCATGGCGATGAGCGTGAACATGTTGAGATTGCGGCTCAGCACGGAATGCCAGCCGCGCTCCAGCAAGGGCCAGCCAGCCCACCAAACTACAGGAGTGGCGAACAGCAATTGCAGCCAGTTGCCGTTCTGCTGGCCGAGCACGTGATGCAGCCCGGCGAAATGCCCGCCCATTTCGAGCATGACGACCGGCAGCGCAAACAGCGCGCCAACCAGGAAGCGGCGGAAGAAATCGGCAAGTTCGGGGTTGGGTTCGTTATCGCCACTGAAAACTTCCGGTTCCAGCGCCATGCCGCAGATCGGGCAACTGCCGGGGCCGATCTTTCTAATCTCCGGGTGCATCGGGCAGGTGTATATCGTGCCTTCCGGCACGACTTCCGCAGGACGCTCCTCCTTCGGCTTGAGGTATTTTTCCGGATCCGCCTCGAACTTGGTGCGGCAGCCGTTGCCGCAGAAATGGTATTCCTTGCCATGGTAATGCGCATGATGCGGCGTCCTTGGCCGGATCGACGGTCATCCCGCAGACCGGATCGACGACCTTGGCGGGATCGTGCGAATGACCCTCGTGCCCTGCCTGCGCGGCGATGTATTTTTCGGGGTTCGCCTCAAACTTGGTGCGGCAGCCATTGCAGCAGAAATGATATTCCTTGCCCTGGTGATGCGCATGATGCGCCGTCTTGGCCGGATCGACGCTCATGCCGCAGACCGGATCGATCGCCTTTGCGCTCATGTCCTCTTGTGCCGGATTGGCGTGGGACTTGTGGGCGTTATCGTTCAACTTCTGCGTCATGGCGAAACTCCATTCCAGAACTGACATATGATGCGCACCGTTCCACGGTGACAAGGCGTTGCGGGAAATATGCCTCGGGGCGCACCGATAAAAGCTGCCGTTTCGTCAGCGTGGCACGGGTGCAACGAACCGCGATCAAAATTGCGAATGCTCACACGGAGAATATCGGCGCCGGTCGACTTATCCGAATTTCGTGCAATATTGCACCTTTACCAATGGAGTATTCCAATGTTGCGGATCTTGTTCACCGCAATGCTGGCGTTTGCCGGCAGCGCCCCCATGACCTTTGCACTGGAACCCGTCGGCGTGGCCGTTGACGCCGCTACGACAGTTACTGGATCGGGCCCCGAAGGCGATCGCGAGATATTGAAGAACTCGCCGATCTTCCAGGATGACCGCCTTGTCGCGACACAGACGGGCAATGCGCAGATCATACTCGTCGACAAGACGAGGATCGTCGTTGGCCCCGGCGCCCAGATCGATATCGACGATTTCGTGTATGCCACGAAGAACACATTTGCCAGTATCACGGTAAAGGCTTCGCAGGGCGCATTCCGCTTCATCAGTGGCGCCAGCAAGTCGGCCGCATACAAGATTGAAACGCCAACAGGAACCATTGGCGTGCGCGGAACGGCCTTCGATGTCGGGATCAGCGGGGACCAGGTCCATGTTGTGATGGTGCGCGGCACGGTGGAGCTTTGCCCGTCGAACGGCCAGTGCCAGGTGCTGCGCGGCTTGTGCTCGTATGGCGTGATGGGCAACACGGCGGTGAACGTCGAAGGAAACCTGCGCACCAAGGGGCAGGCCCAGAAAGCGAATTTCCCGCTGATGGCCAACGAACGGGCGCTGCGCATGCAATTTCGACAGGGCGGGGGATGCGCCAGTACAGCGTCGGCCGCGCGCCCCTTCTTCAACGAGGACCGCACCGGCGACACCATTTCTCCCAGGAGCGCCCCGGCAAGGGACAAGGGCCCCGGCAAGGACAAGGACGATGGTGACGATGGGTGCGAGGGTGGTTGCCAATGACCGGATGTGCCGCTTTGCAACGTCAACGGTTGCAGAGCGGCCCTTGTGGGTATAGGTAAAGGCATTGCCGTTTGCGCCCTTCGTCTAGCGGTCAGGACGCCGCCCTCTCACGGCGGTAACACGGGTTCGATTCCCGTAGGGCGTACCAATTCCCCAAATTCTCCACAGCGCGCCATCGCTCATAGCCAGCGGTGCGGCAGTTCAAGCGCCCATGCAAACGTGGAAACCCGCCGCCATTTGCGGGAGCGGCGGGTTTCCGCCCGGCCACCTTGGGGGGCTAGGGGCCGTAGCGACACTAAAATGCCGCTGCGGAAGTTTGGTTCCAAAAAAAATATCCGAACGATCTTTTTTGAAGAGCGATGCGCAGCCGAGGGCCTCGCCGCAGGCGAAGCCCTCGTGGAACGCCGATATGGTGGCCTGGATCAAGCAGGCAGGCGGCGGTCGTATTCCTGCTTCAGGCGGCTCCAGGTATCCCAGAATGGCGCGGGCTCCCGGCCACTGACGCGGGCCGCCAATATGTCCAGATGCGCGTGCCACCCAGCGCTGACATTGAGCATGGTGGACCGGTCGGGCAGACGGCGGTGGACCAGGGTGAGCAGCACCTGGCTGCCCCTTGGCTCCAATTCGAAGGTCACTCCTCCGGTGCTTCCCCAGCTGATCGAAAGCCTGCGCGGCGGGTCGATCTCGGTGACGCTGGATTGCATCCGGTGTTCGGGTCCGAAACCTTCCGGCCTGTGCCCTGCCGGGGTCGTCAGCTGGTCGTTGTGCCACACCAGTTCCACGGGCGCGCCGAGCTTCATTTCCATTTCGCCGGATGCGAGCCACTGTCGGCGCAGATCGCTTTGCACAAGATAGTTCCAGATGCGTTCCACCGGACCGGGCAAGAGACGTTGGATCTTCAAGGTGGCCGGTTCGGTCAGCACGCCATATGCGTCGAGTTCCGCAACGTTGTTCATTTCTCATCTCCTTTGGGTTTGTGGTCTTGTTCATCTTCACGGCGCAGCAGCTGCTCGAGCACATCGAGGCGGCCATTCCAGAACCGCTCGTAAAAGCCGAGCCATTCATGCGCGCTGGCGAGCGGTCCCGGCTCCAGGCTGCACATGTGCGTGCGGCCCCGGATCTGGCGGCGTATGAGGCCGGCGTTTTCCAATGCCTTGATATGCTTGGAAGCAGCTGCCAGCGAGATTTCGAAAGGCTCGGCCAGTTGGCTTACCGTCTTTTCGCCCTGTGCGAGCTCACTCAGCATGCGCCTGCGGGTGGCGTCGCCCAGGGCGTGGAAAACGGTGTCGAGCCGGGATGCTTGTAATTCAACCATGAGGTTGAATATGACTGATTGCCGGTCGATAGTCAACCATTTTGTTGAATATCCGGCAATGATCGCTCGCAAGCTCGCCGGGCTCTTTTTCGCCGGCCCGGCGAGCCTTGGACCGTCACTCGTCGGTTGGGTTCTGCCGGGAGTTGTTCTCGTCCGATGTGGCCGAGTTGCCCTGGCTCTGCGAGCGGCCTGGCGTGCAATCCTCACGGGCCGGGTTGCATCGAACTATCGGGCTGTTGCCGGGCGTGACGTCGTTTGCCGCGGCGCCGCGGGGCATGCGGCGCGTGTTGCGGACGTTGTTATTGTCGTCGACGTCGGCAGCGGCGTCATCATCGTTGTCGGGCGTCACTTCACGGCGTGCAGGCGCATCCTCGTCGGTTTGATATCGACGGATCGTGCGGCTAGCACCCTCGTCGCCATTCTCGTCATCGTCGTAGTCGCGGCTGCGCTCGCGATAATAGCGAACGTTGTCATCGTCATCGTCGTACTGGTAATCGCCGCGGCGATCCCGGCGATCACGGTCCCAGCGGACCCAACGATCACGGTCGGAATACCAGGGCATGTCGCGGTAATGGCGGCGCGCATAATCGCCGAAACTGAACGTGATGATCGGCAGACCGATCCGCGGGCCCCATTCCATCACCGGGCGAGGCTGGTTGCGGTAGTAGTACTCAAGATAATCGGTGAATACCCAGCCGCGACTTCCGCGCCAGCCGACATCGCACCAGTCATAGTCGCTGAGGCAGCCGAAGACCTCGACGCTGCGGCCCTCCGGGATGGTCGTGATGATCGGATACCGCGTTCCGGGTCCGGCACGCATGTTGAGATCGATCGTGACTTCCGCTTCCTGTGCCAGTGCGGATGTCGACATCAAGGCGGCGAAAGCGCCTGAAATCGCCAATAGCTTCATCATCGGAAAAGCTCCTCAGTCTGTTTTCTGCAACGGAAACCGGAAGCCTTTCCCATTGTTCCACAGGCGCAATTGCCTTGACGCAGGGTTATTCGCCAAGCATTGCGCCTTCGCGTGGGGCTGAAACCTGCCGTGTCTGCGCCGGCGCATAGCGCCTGATCATGGCGGCGCAGAACTCGGCATACTCCTCCGGCACCTGCGGCGCGCTGGTGTGGTGGGGAAGAATGCCGCGATGCTCCGGCGTGAAGCAGAATGTGACCGTCGTGTCGAAATCGGCCAGTGCGTCCATCTGCCGGTCGAACCAGTCGAGCGCGTTCGGGCGGAAGCTGTCGGCCCATGAGAGCCCCGTGCGCAGGCTGGTTACGCCAAGGCGCTTCAGCCATTGCACAGCATCGTCCAGCCGCGGATCCTCGAAGTGGAACCATTGCACGATGCCCATCTGCGGCGTGTGCCGGGCAAATTCCTCGAGCGCCGGCTTGGGCGTGCCATCCTCGCGCAGCAGGCCCATGTAGAAATGGCGGTAATAGGAGGAGCCCTCGGCCTCGCGGTGGCGGGTAGTCGCGCCCCATGCCTGCGGCAGATCGTAGAGGCTGTACCATTGCACGCGCGGCGCCCGGCCGGCCAACAGTTCGGCGGTACGGCGCAGGCCCCAAAGCTGGACTTCCTCCGCGCCGAAGGTCGATACGCCAACCTCGCTCACCCATACTGGCAGGTCGGTTACGGCGCGGATTTCCTCGATCTTCCGCGGCCATTCATGGATTTGCCACAAGTTCCAGTCGAGCGGGAAACCATGCACGCCGATGGCGTCGACATGGTCGAGCACGCCATGGTCGCGCATGCGGGTGACGAAGGCCGGGTCGATGGGCGAAATGCCGCCAAGCACCTTGGTGATGTCCGCGTTTTCCGCTGCGATCGCGTCGGCGGCGAGGATCGCCATTTGCGAAAAACGCATCCATTCGGGATCGATTTCGGGATCCCAGTGCGACTTGTTGTTAGGCTCGTTCCAGATCATTGCGGCTTCGATCACGGGCAACCTCTCTCTTCAGTCGGTCGTTTCGTTCAAAGCGAGCAGCCTGGATCCCCATTCTCCAAGGACCAGCGTCGTGACCGATGCGGGGGAGATCTCGAAGCGGTCGATACTGGAGAGCGGCATGCCGAGGAAATGGCAGACGGCAGCCTTGATCACGTCGGCATGGCTGACAAGCACGACCGCCCTGCCCGCCCCCGCATCGGCGATGCGCGTGGCAAAGGACACGATGCGCTCCTGCACTTGCGCCATGGTTTCGCCTGCCGGAGTGCTCGCGGCGCCGCGGTTCTCGTTCCACTTTCGCCACGCCGGATCGGTGTTGAGCTCATCGAAACTGCGGCCGCTCCAGCTGCCGAAGTCGATTTCGTCGAGTTCCTCCGCGATCTTTACCGGGGCAATGCCGGCAGCGTCCGAAATGGCCAGCGCCGTCTCGCGGGTACGATCGCGCGGGCTGGCGATGATGGCGGCGAAGCTCTCGCGGCGCATCCGCTCGCCAAGCCTTTGCGCTTGCCCCAATCCGACCGCGCCGAGGCGCACGCCCTCCATGCGGCCCGCCAGGTACGAGCCGACATTGTCGTGGGCCGCGTGACGAACGAAGAACAGCTTCGCCGTCATTCGGCGTATTCTTCCGCGTCACCGGCTATGAAACGCAAGGTGCGCTCGCGCGCCTGCGCGTCGGTGAACTGCCTCGGCGGCGGTCTTCATGAAGTAGCTCGA
The DNA here is from genome assembly GCA_963697325.1 of uncultured Alphaproteobacteria bacterium. Lineage (GTDB taxonomy): Bacteria > Pseudomonadota > Alphaproteobacteria > Rhizobiales > Rhizobiaceae > BOKV01. Next base: position 90,047 of record CAVONR010000011.1, read on the forward strand.
CGGGCCCATCAAGCGCGCCGCCGATGCCCGCGGTCGAGCGCCAGCTTGGCGCAGCGCACGGCGTCGATGACGACGCCGGCGGAGTTCGGCGAATCCCAGACTTCGAGCTTCAGTTCGACGTTGAGCGGCACGCCGCCGAAGGTGGTGCCCTCCAGCCGGATGTAGGCACCACTTTGCGGTCGTGCAGCCACGGCACGTGGTCGCTCGGGCCGACATGGATGTCGCCGGGCGCCAGCGGCACGTCGAGCTGGCTGGTGACCGACCCGGTCTTGGAGATCTTCTTCGATTCCAGCCGCTCGCGCTCCAGCATGTTCAGGAAGTCGGTGTTGCCGCCGAAATTGAGCTGGTAGGTGCGGTCGAGCCGCACGCCGCGCTCGCGGAACAGGTTGGCCAGCATGCGGTGGACGATGGTGGCGCCGACCTGGCTCTTGATGTCGTCGCCGATCAGCGGCAGGCCGCGCTCCGCGAAGCGCTTGCGCCATTCCGGGTGCGAGGCGATGAAGACCGGGATGCAGTTGACGAAGGCGCAGCCGGCCTCGAGCGCCTGCTCGGCGTACCAGACTCGGTCGCCTTCTCCGAGCCGACCGGCAGGTAGGAGACCAGCACGTCCGTGCGGCTGTCGCGCAGCACCTCGGCGACGTCGTCCACCGGTGCGTCGCGATTCCTCGATCTCGTCCGCGCAGATAGTGGCCGATCCCGTCGAGCGTCGGGCCCGCGCCGGACGCGCACGCCCGTCGGCGGGAACGTCGGCGAAGCGGTGCGTGTTGTTGGGTTCGGCGGCAATCGCTTCCGCAACGTCCTTGCCGACCTTGCCCTTGGCCACGTCGAAGGCGCAAGCGACCTCGATGTCGCCGACATGATAGCCGCCGAGCTCGACGTTCATCAGCCCCGGCACCGGCTCGTTGCCGTCGGCGTCGCGGTAATAGGCAAGCCCTGGACCAAGGAGGAGGCGCAGTTGCCGACCCCGACGATGCCGATGCGAACATTGCCTGGTTCCATGGATTGCTGTGCCTCCAAGCTATGTAGATGCCGGAAAACCTGTCAGGCGCGGCTTTGTTCCATTCCGCATCGTCATGGCTTTTGGCGGGAGCCAAAACGCCTCCCGCGGGTTTGACCCCGCTGGAACGGAGAACGCGCATGATCGTATTCGGCGACCACGACAGGGTTGAAAACGCGGCGGACGTGCTCGCCCGAGTGCTGGACATCTGCGAGCGGGCCAAGGGACTGCCAAGGCAGATCGAGCGGCATGGCGAGAGGGTGCGTGCCTTCATCCTTGCCGCGGAACTGGCGCAGGGCATCGCCGACCGCGATTTCGAAGCGCACGGCGCGGATGTCGACACGCCCGCACAGCGCGCTTGCGCGCGGCTGCTGATGCATCTGGCGGGGCTGGTGCTGAACAAGGCCGGCACAGCGATGCCGGACAAGGGCGACATCGAGCGCATCGCTGCACAGGGGATGGTGCGCCTGCGCACGGGCGAGGGTCACGCCTTTTACGCGCTCTACCCGGAAAGCTATTCGGGTCCCGCGAGGCAATCGGGGCTTGGCCCGGATACGCGGGTCATCGGCATTCGCAGCATCGGGACGGGGCTTGCGGCAATCGTCGCGGCGGCGCTGGGCGGGGAGCCTCCCGTCAGCGTGCGGCCTGTGGGGCATCCCTTCGCGCGAGAGTTGCGGATCGGCGAAAGCCTGAAGGACAGGGTGCTCGGCAACGGCGATACACAGTTCGCGGTGGTCGACGAAGGTCCGGGCCTATCGGGAAGTTCCTTTGCCGCCGTTGTGAATTGGCTATGCGAGAACGGCATCGCGCCGGAGCGTATCCGGCTCTTTCCCAGCCATGGCGGCGAGCCGGGCCCGAAAGCAAGTGCAATCGTGAAGAAGGCCTGGTCTCTGGTGCAAAGGCACCCGGGGGACAAGGAGCTTTATCTGGGGGAAAAGCACGAGTTCGCGCAATGGTTTGCCGACCATACGGGACCACTGGATGCAGTCACGGACATTTCCGGCGGCGAATGGCGTCGGCTGCGGAATTACCCATCAGGATGGCCGCCATCGGACCGACGGTTTGAACGGCGCAAGTTTCTGTTGCAGGCCGGCGGACAGGCATTTCTGGCGAAGTTCGCCGGGCTTGGCGAGGGCGCAGTCGCGAAGATGACGGCGGCAAGACGGCTCGGCGCGGCGGGGCTTTCACCGCGGCCCATTGCCCTGCGCCATGGCATATTGCTGGAGGAATGGCATTGTGCGCGGCCCGTCGATCCGCACTCCGATCGCGCCGCCTGGCTTGAAACCGCGGCGCGCTATATCGGCTTTCGCGCGCGGATGCTCGAGCCGGTCAATGCGGGGGCAAGCGCCGGCAGGCTCATTGAAATGGCGACGCATAACGCTGGGGTCGCGCTCGGGCCGGACGCGGCGCATTGCCTGCGGCACATCCTTGAGAATCAGGGGCGCGCGATGGCGCGGACATACCCCGTCCACAGCGACAACCGCATGCATGCCTGGGAGTGGATCGTCACGGCGGGCGGGCAGATCCTGAAGAGCGATGCGCTGGATCATGCCTGCGGGCACGATCTCATCGGATGCCAGGATGTGGCGTGGGATGTCGCGGGCGCCATCGTCGAATTGCGCATGGACAATCGGGAAGCGAATGCCTTCATCGAGGAGGTGAGCCGAGAGGCGGCGAGGCCGGTGGATGCCGGACTGTTGTTTGCGATGACCGGCTGCTACCTCGCCTTTCAGCTCGGCTCATGGACGCTGGCCGCGCAGGCAGGCGATGAAATGGAAACGCTGCGCCTGCTTGGTGAAGTCGACCGCTACAAATCCTTGCTGGCGGGCTGGATAGCAGGCGAGGCGTCCGATCTGGATCTGAACAGCATTTTCACAAGCCTGGCGGCGCCCAGCAGCAGCCCGCCGATGACCAGCCCGACCAGTGCGCCCGCGCCGAGGCCCCCGGCTGAAACAAGATAGAACGGGCCGGTGAGCGTGCATTCCTCGAACGGGCGGGCGGGATCCACCGGAATGCAGTAGATATTGTGCGGATTGATCACGAAAGCGGCTGCTGCGGCCGACAACATGAACAGGACGCCGAAAAGGCTGGCGAAGACCGAAAGAGTGAGCATGGTGCTGGTTCGCATGGCCGCCAAGCTACTGCGCAATTTACGGTGCAGGCAACAAATGACGGACACCGGCGTTGTCGCGCGAAGGGTGTGCGGATGAACGGCGAACAAATCACGGCGATTGCGATCGTTGCCGCCACCATGGCCGGCTTTGTTTGGGGGCGCGTGCGCTACGACATCGTGGCGGCGCTAAGCCTGCTTGCCGGGGTCGCCACGGGAATCATCCCGATGAAATCGGCGTTTCTGGGCTTCAGCGACGACATCGTCATCATTGTCGGCTCGGCGCTGCTCGTCAGCGATGCCGTGGCGCGATCGGGCGTCATGGAAGTCGCGATCAACCGCTTCTTTCCGCAGTTCACGCGGCTGCGGCCGCAATTGCTGCTGCTCGTCATTTCCGTGACGCTGCTGTCGGGTTTCGTGAAGAACATCGGCGCATTGGCGATCATGATGCCGATCGCGTTCAAGTTTGCGCGCCGCTCCAATATCTCGCCGTCGGTGTTCCTGATGCCGATGGCTTTCGGATCGCTGCTCGGCGGGCTGGTGACGCTGATCGGCACTTCGCCCAACATCATCGTCTCCAAGGTGCGCGAGGAGATGACCGGCCAGCCCTTCACCATGTTCGACTTCGCCCCGGTCGGCGGTGCGCTGGCGCTCACGGGCGTGATCTTCCTCGGCCTGTTCTACTGGCTGGTCCCGGCTCGCCAACGAGCGGGCGGCGACCTGCACGAGGCGATCGACATCAAGAACTACGTTTCCGAAGCCGAAGTCACGGAAGCCTCGACCATCGTCGGCAAGACGCTCGGCGAGTTGATGAAGTTCGCCGAGGGCAGCGCCATGGCGACGGCGATCCTGCGCGAGGGGACGCGGCGCGTCGCGCCCACTGCCCGATGCCGCGCTGAAGGTGGGCGACGTCCTTGATCTTCGAAGGCAATCCCGAGGCCCTGGACAGGCTGGTGGCGCAGGGTCGGCTGACGCTTTCGGGCGAGCGCGAAGTGGAGCCTTCGGCCGAAACGGCGGAACTGGCAGCAATCGAGGCGGTGATCGGACAGAACTCGCTGCTGGCCGGCCGCTCGGCGCAAAGCGTGGCGCTGCATGCCCGCTACAACATCAACCTGCTGGCGGTGAGCCGCAATGGGCGAGCGCGTCAAGGCGCGGCTCGGCGAAATCATCCTTGAAAATGGCGACGTGGTATTGCTGCAGGGCGAGCGCGAGCAGCCTGCCCGACGTGCTGCGCGCAGCTCGGCTGCCTGCCGCTGGCGGAACGCCAGATCAACCTTGGAACAGTGCGGCGCGGGCTGGTTCCGCTGGCGATCCTTGCGGCGGCCATGGCGTCCACGGCCTTCGGCGTCGTCACTGTGCCGGTGGCTTTTTTCGCCGCCGCCGTGCTGATGGTGCTGTTGCGGGCAATCCCGGTGCGCGATGTCTATGGGGCGGTGGACGGGCCGATCCTGGTGATGCTGGCGGCGCTCATCCCCGTCAGCGACTCGCTGCGCACGACCGGCGTTACGGAAGTCGCGGCCGGAATGCTGGGTCAGCTCGCATTGGGACTTCCGGCCTGGGGCGCGCTGACGCTGATCATGGTTGCGGCGATGGCGGTAACGCCGTTCCTCAACAATGCCGCGACCGTGCTGGTGATGGCCCCGATCGCGGCGAGCTTCGCCACCAATCTGGAATATGCGCCGGAGGCTTTCCTCATGGCCGTTGCAATCGGCGCGGGTTGCGATTTCCTCACGCCCATCGGCCACCAGTGCAACACGCTGGTGATGGGCGCTGGCGGCTACCGCTTCTGGGATTATCCCCGGCTCGGCCTGCCGCTGTCGATCATGGTCGTGCTCGTCGCCGTGCCGCTGCTGCTGATATTCTGGCCGGTGTGATCACTTTGCCGGCGGCGTCGCACGCGTGAGCAACACCACGCCGGTCTCGTTGGCGGTGTCGTAATAGGTGAAGCCGGTGCGGTTTGCCCGGCGGCCGCGCATCAGCACTTCCATGCCCTTTTCACGCGCCTGCGCCTCGGCCTTGTCGGCGTCCGGCACCTCGAAGCCGAGGTGGAACACGCCCTCGCCTTTCGTATCCAGAAACTCCCGCTGCGGGCTCGGATCCGCGCTTGGCTGGCATAATTGCAGCTGGATGTTGGGCAAATTGCAGATGCGGTAGCGCATCGCGAAGAAGGCGTCGCGATTGGGTACTTCCAGCTCTTCGTATTCGGTCAGCGGTGGATAGGCCTGCCACGGTCCGATGCCGATGGCTTCGTAATGGGCCTGCGCAGCGTCGATGTCGTGGACGACGATGCAAATGTGGTGAAGCTTGTCGAATAGACCGCTCATGGGCACCAGCGTCAAAACCTTCGCAGGCCGCCTTCAGCCGGCGACAAAGCGTTCCAGGACAGCTTTCGTGCCATGCTTCCACAGCCGCGACAAGGCGTCGGCGAAGGCGGCGCGGAAAACCGGTGAAGCACCCACGTCGCCGTAGATGTCAATCATCGAGAGCCAGGCCAGCGGGTCTGCCTTGGCCTTGCGGGCCTGCGCCTGCAGGCGGCCCCAATTGGGATCGTTGGGTTCGATGATTGCGCCGGAGTCGGTCTCGCCGAAACAATAGCGGGCCCAAAGCGCGCTTTCGAGCGCCAGTCCGCTCACGTTGCGGCCCCTGACGAGATTGTCGGCGATGGTCGGCACGATGAATTTCGGCTGCCGGTTGGAGCCGTCGAGGCACAGGCGGCGCACGGTGTCGCCGATCTTCGGGTTGGCGAAGCGCCGCTCGATCAGGGCGAAATAATCTTCCAGGCTGGTGTTTGGAACAGGCGGAACGACGGGCAGCACCTCCTCCATCTCCACCTTGCGCAGGAAGGCGCGCACGAGATCGTTCTCCATCGCCTCGTGGACGAAGTGGATGTCCATCAGCCCTGCGGGATAGGCAATGATCGCGTGGCCGCCATTGAGGATGCGGATCTTCATCGCCTCGTAGGGCGTGACGTCGGGCACGAACTGCACGCCCACCAGCTCAAGCGCCGGACGCCCGGCGGGGAACTTGTCCTCCAGCACCCATTGCTTGAAGCCTTCGCAGAAGGCCGGCCAAGCATCGTCTATGCCGATATTCGCTGGCGCAGATGGCGCGCTCGCGCTCGCCGGTGGCGGGCGTGATGCGGTCGACCATGCCATTTGGAAAGGCGACGTGATCGCGGATCCATTTGGCAAGCGCCGGGTCCGAAAGCTCGGCGAGACCGGCGACGGCGTTGCGCGCGACGACGCCGTTATGGGGAATGTTGTCGCAGGACATCACGGTAAAGGGCGCCGCGCCCGATTGCATCCGTGCCCTGAGGCCGGCGACGATGAAGCCGAACACCGTCCTCGGGATGGTCCGGATCGGCGGCGTCTGCGACAAGCGCCGGCGCGGACGGATCGAACCTGCCGGTCGCCGGATCAATGAAATAGCCGCCCTCGGTGATCGTCAGCGAAACGATGCGAATTGCCGGATCGGCAAGCCGGGCAAGGATGGCGGCGCTCGTCGCCCGGGGCGATGAAGTCGATCATCGGGCCGGTGACGCGCGCGCTGGAGCCGGTGGCTTCCTGCTCTACCACCGTGGTCAGGAAATCCTGCGCCGCAAGCGCGTCGCGCATCTTTCGGTCGAACTCCATGACGCCCGCCCCGATCAGCGCCCAGTCATGGTCGCGGCCCGCGTTGAACAGATCGTCCAGATAGACGGCCTGATGCGCGCGGTGAAAATTGCCGACGCCGAAATGCAGGATGCCGGGGGTCAGGCTCTTGCGGTCGTAGGCGGGGATATCCGCCTTGGCCGCCGCTGCGGCCAGGGTGGCGTTGGAAAGCTTGATTGCCATTGCCTCAACTCATCCAGTTGCCGCCGTCGACATTGTATGTCTGGGCGACGATGTAATCGGCTTCGTGGGTGGCGAGAAAAACCGCCATGCCGGTAAGATCGGCCGGCGTTGCCATGCGCCCGAGCGGAACTTCCGCGCCGACGAGCTTCTTCTTCTCGCCCGGCTTGCGGTTCTCATATCTGGCGAACAGCGCATCGACGCCATCCCAGTGCTCGCCGTCGACGACGCCCGGCGCAATCGCGTTGACGTTGATGCCGTGCTTGATGAGGTTGAGCCCCGCGGACTGCGTCAGCGAAATCACCGCGGCCTTGGTGGCGCAGTAGACCGCGACCAAAGCCTCGCCGCGCCGGCCGGCCTGGCTTGCCATGTTGATGATCTTGCCGCCCTTGCCGCGCGCAATCATTGTCTTTGCCACGGCCTGCATCATGAACAGCGTGCCCGCGACATTGATCGCAAACAGCCGGTCGTAGCTTTGGCGGGTGATCTCGACGATGGGCGCCATGTCGAACAGCGCCGCGTTGTTGATGAGGATATCGATGCCGCCGAATTCGGCATCGGCCTTGGCGACGCAGGCATCGATGGAGGCCTGGTCGGTGACGTCGAGGTGAAGCGCGATGGCGTGCTTGCCGATGCTCGCGGCGGCAGCCTGCGCGCCCTCGAGATTGATGTCGCAGATTGCCACGCGCGCGCCCTCAGCGGCGTATTTTGCGGCGAAGGCAAGCCCGATACCGCGCGCAGCCCCGGTGATGATTGCGGTTTTTCCAGCCAGTCTCATGTCCGGATCGCCTTTCCCTGATCGTCGAAACGATGGATGCGCGACGGCTCGGGCGTCAGGAAGATCTTCGCGCCTGGCTCGGCGGCGTATTCGCCTTCGGCGCGCACCGTCATCATGCCGCAAGGACCCGCGTCGACATGCAGGAAGGTGTCGGCGCCAAGGTGCTCGGCAAGCCTGATGGTCGCCGGCCACTTGCCCTCGCTGCGCGAGATCGCAAGGTGCTCGGGCCGCACGCCGATCGTCAGCGCGTTGTATTTCTGCGCTTCCGCACCGCTGATGAGGTTCATCTTCGGCGAGCCGATGAAGCCGGCGACGAAGACGGAGTCGGGCCTGTTGTAGAGTTCCAGCGGGCTGCCGACCTGCTCGATATTGCCCCGGTTGAGCACGACGATGCGGTCGGCCATGGTCATGGCCTCGACCTGGTCGTGCGTGACGTAGATCATCGTGGCGCCGAGGTCCTGGTGCAGCTGCATGATCTCGAGGCGCATGTTGACGCGCAGCGCCGCGTCGAGGTTCGACAGCGGCTCGTCGAACAGGAAGCCTTCGGGCTGGCGCACGATGGCCCGGCCGATGGCGACGCGCTGGCGCTGGCCGCCGGAGAGCTGGCGCGGCTTGCGGTCGAGATAGTCGGTGAGGTTGAGCGTTGCCGCGGCCTTGGCCACCTTCGCGTCGATCTCGGCCTTGGGCATGCCGGCCATCTTGAGGCCGAAGGCGATGTTGTTGCGCACGCTCATGTGCGGATAGAGCGCGTAGGACTGGAACACCATCGACAGGCCGCGCTTGGACGGCGGCCACGTCGGTGACATCCTTGCCGTCGATGTGGATCGCGCCGGCGGTGAGGTCTTCGAGGCCGGCGATCAGGCGCAGCAAGCGTCGATTTTCCGCAGCCGGACGGGCCGACGAAGACCACGAACTCGCCGTCGCGGATCTCAAGGTTGGCGCCCGGGATGATGACCGCTTCGCCAAAGGCCTTGCGCGCGTTTACGAGGTGAAATGGTGCCCATGTTACTTCACCGCTCCGAAGGTTAGACCGCGAACAAGTTGCTTCTGTGCGAACCAGCCGAGCACGAGGATCGGCGCGATGGCCATGGTGGAGGCCGCCGAGAGCTTGGCCCAGAACAGGCCCTCGGGGCTTGAATAGGAGGCGATGAACTGGGTGAGCGGCGCGGCGTCCTTGGTGGTCAGCGCCAGCGTCCAGAACGCCTCGTTCCAGGCAAGGATGATGTTGAGCAGCAGCGTGGAGGCGATGCCGGGTATCGCCATCGGCGTCAGCACGTAGAAGATCTCCTTGCGCAGCGACGCGCCGTCCATGCGCGAAGCTTCGAGGATCTCGCCGGGGATTTCCTTGAAATAGGTGTAGAGCATCCAGATGATGATCGGCAGGTTCAGCAGCATCAGCACGATGATGATGCCGGTGCGCGTGTCGAGCAGGCCAAGGTCGCGGAAGATCAGGTAGATCGGGATGAGCGCGCCAACCGGCGGCATCATCTTGGTGGAGAGCATCCACATCAGCAGGTCCTTGGTGCGCTTGCCCGGCGCGAAGGCCATGGCCCAGGCCGAAGGGATGGCGATCAGCAGCGCGAAGAAGGTGGAGCCGAGCGCCAGCGACCACCGAGTTCATGGCGAACTTGAGGTAGTCGGAGCGCTCCTGCACGACGCCGTAGTTCTCCAGCGTCCAGTCGAAGAACAGAAACTTTGGCGGCAGCGCGACGGCCTCGCCCTCGGTCTTGAAGCTGGTGAGGATGGTCCACAGGATCGGGAAGCAGATCAGCAGCCCGATTCCCCAGGCAAGAACCGTGACCAGCGCCATGCGCCTGTTGGAAACCGCGCGTGCCATGCCTCATGCCTCCAGGTTCTTGCCGATCATCCGCATCAGGAAGAAGGCAACGATGTTCGCGAGGATGACGGCGATGATGCCGCCGGCGGATGCGCCGCCGATGTCGTTCGACACGAGGCCGTATTGGTAGACGAGGAATGGCAGGTTGCCCGCGCGACCGCCGGTGCCGGTGACGTAGATCTCGGCGAAGACGTTCAGCAGGAAGATCGTCTCGATCAGGATGACGACCGTCATGGGGCGGATGAGGTGCGGCAGCACGATGTACCAGAAATAGGAGAGCGGCGGCGTGCCGTCCATTTCGGCCGCCTCCTTCTGCTCCTCGTCGAGCGACTGCAGCGAGGTCAGCAGGATCAGCGTCGCGAACGGCACCCATTGCCAGGCGACCATGATGACGACGGCGGTGATCGGGTAATGGGCGAACCAGTCGATCGGCTGCAAGCCCAGCGTCTTGGAGATGTAGGCGAGGAAGCCCGAGACCGGGTTCATCATCATGTTCTTCCACACCAGCGCGCTGACGGTCGGCATGACGAGGAACGGCGCGATCATCATGATGCGCACGACGCCCCTGCCCCAGAACGGCTGGTCGAGCAGCAAGGCGAGCAGCGTGCCGCCGACGATGCTGATAACGAGCACCCATCCCACCAGGATGAGCGAATTGGACATTGCGCGGAAGAAGGCGGGGTCGGTGAGGAAATACTTGTAGTTGGTCCAGCCCGCCATGCAGCGGTTGGCCTCGTCCAGCAACTGGCCGGGATGAAGCAGCGAACAGGCGGGATTGGGATCGAGCAGGTTGTAGCGGAGGAACGAGAACCAGATGGTCATCGCCAGCGGAACGACCATCCACATCAGCAGGACGAGCACGGAGGGTGCTACCGCTATTTTCCCGAGCGCGCGGGTCTGACGCGTGGCCATTTCAATCCCCCGGTTTCCAAAGAGGTCATTCTCAGCTTGGGATGGAAGGCTGCCCGGCAATGCGCCGGACAGCCACTTCAGGGAGGAAACCGGTTACTTGATGTAACCTGCCTTGGTCATTTCCCGGACGGCGGCTTCCTGCGCTTCCGCAAGGGCCTGGTCCGAGGTCTTCTCGCCGGCAAGCGCTGCCGAGAAGATCTGTCCGACGGTCGTTGCCAGACCGGCGAATTCGGGGATTGCCACGAACTGCACGCCGACATAGGGGACCGGCTTGACGGTCGGCTTGGTCGGGTCGGCAGAGTTGATCGAGTCGAGCGTCATCTTGGCGAACGGAACCTTGGCGTATTCCGGGTTCGCGTAGAGCGAGGTGCGGGTGCCGGGAGGAACGTTGGCCCAGCCTTCCTTTTCCGCGACGAGTTCCGTGTAGCGCTTGCTGGTTGCCCAGGCGACGAACTTCTGCGCGGCCTCTTCCTTCTGCGTGCCGGCCGGGATTGCGAGCGACCATGCCCACAGCCAGTTGCCGCGCTTGCCAAGGCCGTTGTCGGGCGCGAGTGCAAAGCCGACCTTGTCGGCGACGGTGGAGTCCTTCGGGTCGGTGACGAAGGATGCCGCCACCGTTGCGTCGATCCACATGCCGCACTTGCCGGCGTTGAACAGCGCCAGGTTCTCGTTGAAGCCGTTCGAGGATGCGCCCGGAGGTCCTGCGTCAGCCATCAGCTTGAGGTAGAAATCGAGCGTGGCCTTCCATTCCGGCTGGTCGAACTGGGGCACCCAGTTTTCGTCGAACCAGCGCGCGCCGAACGAATTCGACGTGGCGGTGAGGAACGCCATGTTCTCGCCCCAGCCGGCCTTGCCGCGCAGGCAAACGCCGTAGACTTCATTGGCCTTGTCGGTCATCTTGCGGGCAGCGTCCGCGATGAATTCCCATGTCGGCGCATCGGGCATCTTCAGCCCGGCCTTTTCCATGAGGTCGGTGCGGTACATCACCATCGAGCTTTCGCCATAGAAAGGCGCTGCCATCAGCTTGCCGTCGACCGTGAGGCCGCCCGCGATCGCAGGCAGAAGGTCGCGCACGGATCGTCGACCTGCGTCAGCGGAACCAGCCAGCCCTTCTTGCCCCAGATCGGCACTTCATAGGTGCCGATGGTCAGGACGTCGAACTGGCCGCCCTTGGCCGCGATGTCGGTCGTCACCTTTTCGCGCAGCACGTTTTCCTCGAGCGTTACCCACTCGAGTTCGATGCCGGGATTGGATTTGGTGAAATCGTCCGTCAGGCCCTGCATGCGGATCATGTCGCCATTGTTGACTGTGGCGATGGTCAGCTTTTCCGCGAGCGCCGGCCCGATGGCCAGACACAATGCGGACGCGCCCAGCAGGGCGCGAACAATATTCTTCATGACTTCCTCCCAATGCCCCATGGGCATTTGCTAACGTTGCGGGCAAATACTCGCACCGAGCCGAGCGCCTGTCAACGGGAGGAAAACACGAAAAATAACCATAAGCCATTGTGCACACGCAACATTTTCGTGCTGCAATGCGGCAAGTCGCTGGAAACGCTTCTCTTGACGTTAGGTTACTGGCCGAGCAATTGTTCGGCAGTTGCCTCGTTTGTGATCAACGCATTGATCAGGTTGCCGGCCATCGCGCCCATGATGGCGGGGACCTTGGCGTCTCCTGCCGCGATGCCGAAGACGAGTGAATCGGGCCGGGGATACAGCGGCGCGCTGTTCACCCGCTCGTTGACGAGGCCTTCGAGCAGCCTGCCCTGCCGGTCGTAGACCCAGGAGGTGATCTCGCCCACCGCGCCCGCGCGCAGCAGCGCCTTTATCTCGTCGCGGGTAATGAAGCCGTCGACATGCAGCGGCGCGTTCTCGCCGATATTGCCGATGCCGACGAAAGTGACATCGGCCCTGGCGCACAGGTCGAGGATGTTATGCACCGGCTCCTGGTTATGCATGATGGTCTTTTCCTCGGCGGAGCGGGCAAAGACAGGCAGCGGCATCGGGTAATGGCGGGCATTGACGCGCTCGGCCATGCGGATGACGACGTTATAGGCCGTCGCCGACCCGTCGGACATCATGTTGCCGAGCAGCGAGACTATGCGGTGCTGCGGACAGTCCATCGGCGACAATTGCTCGACGCAGGCACGCAGCGCGCGGCCAGTTCCGATGGCGATGATCTTCGGGGAATTGGACTTGAGGTGCTTTTCCATTTCCGCCGCGCCGGCCTGTGCAATGCCGGTGATCGAGTTCGGCGCATCGGGATCGCTGGGCACGATCTCGCAGGCCTTCAGGCCGAAGCGTTCCGTGAGGCGGTGGTTCAGTTCCATGCAATGGGCAATGGGATGATCCAGCCGCACCTTGATCAGCCGTTCGCTGATCGCCAGCGACACCAGCCGCTGCGCCGACTGGCGCGAGACGCCAAGCTTGCGCGCGATCTCGTCCTGCGTGTTGCCGGCGACATAATAGAGCCAGCCGGCGCGAGCCGCATCGTCGAGACGGTTGCTTTCGGTTACGGGCGTATTGGTCATTGGGCGGCTTGCGCCTTTCTCAGGTCAGGAGCCATTTCAAGGAAATCGGCCCAATTGTCAAAAATGGTGATCGGGCCGGAGGCATGCAATTCGCTGCCTTGCGCGCCGCGCATGTGACTGCCGCCAGTGAACCGCCACACGGTCATGCCCGCGGCAAGCGCCGCATCGACGCCCGGCAGGCTGTCTTCGATGACGAGGCATCGCGCCGGGTCCGCGCCGATCGATCGCGCGGCAAACAGGAAGAGGTCCGGCGCGGGCTTGCCGTTTTCAACTTGCGAAGCGGTGAATACACGCTCGCCGAACCAGCCCTCCAGCCCGGACAATTCAAGCGAGCGTTTTGCGCGCGGCGGGCTGGAACTCGTCGCCACGCAGCTTTGCACGCCCAGCTCCGCCATCATGCCGGCAAATCCCGGCATGGCCTGCAGCTCTGTCTCGAAGGCTTCGAGCAGCGCCGCGCGGTATTGCAATTCAAATTCGCCCGGCAGGTCGATGCCGAAGGTCTTGCGTATATCGGCGGAGACCTTTGGAAAGCTTCGGCCGAAATAATGGTCGCGCACATGGGCAAAATCGATGACGATCCCGGCCCTGGCAAGCTGGCCAATGAGGATGCGCGCCGAAATCATCTCGCTGTCGATGATAACGCCGTCGCAATCGAAAATGACCAGGTCGAAACGGCGCAAAGCAATTCCTCGGGCAAAACTCAGCTCAGTGCATGGCACGCCCTCAGTCTTACATCACCTTGTGCCATGGATGCACCTTCGGAGCGGCATCTGGATGCGCCCTGATGAAATGATGGAGCACGTGCAGCAGTTCGCGCACGTGCTGGCAATCGTTTCGCGCCTGCGCCGCCCGGATGTCTTCGGCAATCAGGCGGAAGATCTCTTCCGGGCCCTTGTCGCTGTGGACAAGGTATTGCCCCAAGGCAATGGCACCCATTTCAGAAATGTTCTCGTGCTCGGCAATCGCAAGAACCTCCTCTTCGGTAAGGTCGCAACAGCCAAGGCAATCTTGCAAGGTGATCATGTTCGCCTCCTTCCCGTATTGAAAGCATAAGGACTGGAGGATGGAGCGCTTTGACCTGAAGCAAGTGCCTGTGGAAAATTCGTTTACCTAGAATTCCGGTTGTTTGCCTGAGTGGCAGGGTAACCAAAAGTTAGCTTTGCAATTTAAATCAAACTTGAAACATCCCGGGTAAGTTCACCTCACAAGCGGGCAAAAAGAACCCGCCCCAACCGGGAGCAAGAACAATGATCCATAACAAGGCAATCACGGGCCAGCCGATCCAGCCGGTAACGAACTCCACCCTTCTTGGCCAATATGTCGAGGCGATCGCGCTGGTCGAGCGCCTCGACAAGCGGCTGCTCGAGATGATCAAGGACGAGTTCGAGCGCCGCGGCCGCCACGATGTCAATCCGGTGCAGGCGCTGCTGCTCTACAAGATCGGCGATGCCCAGCTTCGCGCCAGCGAACTGTTGAGCCGCGGCTGCTACATGGGCTCGAACGTTTCGTACAATCTCAAGAAGCTGGTCGAACAGGGACTGGTGTTGCACCAGCAGTCAAAGACCGACAAGCGCGCCGTGATGGTGAGCCTCACGCCCAAGGGCAAGGAAGTCGCCGCAGCGGTGGAACAGCTCTACGAGCGGCAGATGGCCTCGCTGGAAAAGGTCAGCGGCATCAACCTCGATGACTTCAACACGATCATCACCGCGATGAAGCGCCTCGACCGCTTCTGGAGCGACCAGATCCGCTACCAGATGTAATCTCAGACAAAGTCCGACGGTATCGCCGCGTCCAGTATTCGAAGCTGGACGCGCTTTTGCCCCTGCCACATGTCGGCACCGAGCGTTCCTGCGACGTGCAGCTTCGGGTGGCGTTTCAGCAGCATCTGGCCAAGGCCGGACGTCGCCGCACGAAAGGCGATGCCCTGCAGTATCGCGCCGTCGCCCGCCGATAGGCGCACAGATACATGGTCCGCGCCGACGATCCTGGCATCCAGCACGGAGTGCGAGGGGAAGGCGAAGACCGGAGCCGGGTGGCCCGAGCCGTAAGGCCCGGCACGCTCCAGCAGATCCATCAGCGCGGTATTGGCGCTGCGTGCCGTCAGGGCACCGTCGATGCGCAGGATGTGGTTCTCGACCAGCAGGCGCGAAGCCTGGAGCAGGTTCTCCTCGAAGAAGGCGCGAAGCCTTGCAAGGTTTGCCCGCTCGATGGTCAGCCCCGCCGCCATGACGTGGCCGCCGCCCTTGACGAGAATTCCCTGCTCCACCGCATCGCGCACCGCCCGGCCGATGTCTATGCCCGGCACCGACCTGCCCGAACCCGTGCCTTTTCCGGCAGCGTCGAACTGGATGGCGAAGGCCGGCCGGCGGAAGCGCTCCTTCAGCCGCGCGGCGATGAGACCGACGATGCCGGCATGCCAGTTGGCGCTTTCGGTGACGAGCACGCAGGGGCCCTCACCCTTGCCGATTTCGGCCTCGGCCTGAGCGACGGCCTCCTCCACCATGGCGGCTTCCTGCGACTGGCGTTCGCGGTTCAGCTCTTCGAGCTTGGCGGCAATCGCCTGCGCCTCGTATTCGTCCTCGCAGACCAGGAGGCGCGCGCCGAGCGCCGCATCGCCGATGCGCCCGCCGGCATTGATGCGCGGGCCGAGGATGAAGCCGAGGTGATAGGGCTCGGGCGGTCCCGCGAGCCTTGCCCCGGCAGCCAGCGCCGCCAGCCCGATGTTGTGCCGGGCGCGCATCACTTGCAGGCCCTTGACCACGAAAGCGCGGTTGAGGCCGGTCAGCGGCACCACGTCGCAAACCGTCGCCAGCGCCACCAGGTCAAGCAGGCGCATGAGGTCCATTTCCTGCACCGCGCCGTAGAAGCCGGCGGCGCGCAGCGTGCGCGCGGTCGCGACCAGCGTCATGAACACGACTCCGGCGGCGCACAGATTGCCGAGGCCCGACAGATCGTCCTGCCGGTTCGGATTGACGATGGCTACGGCGGGCGGCAGCTCGACGCCCATCAGGTGATGGTCGAGCACGATGACGTCCGCGCCGGCCTGCCGTGCGGCCTCCAGCGCCTCGAAGCTGGTGGAGCCGCAATCGACGGTGACGATGAGGCTCGCGCCCTGCTCCACCAGTTCGCGCATCGCAGCCGGATTGGGGCCGTAGCCCTCGAAGATGCGGTCGGGAATGTCGGATCTGGCACGTTACACCGTGATGGGCGAGGAAGCGGCACAGCAGGGCGCTGGATGCAGCGCCGTCGACATCGTAGTCGCCGAAGATCGCGACGCGCTCGCGCTGGCGGATGGCCTCTGCAAGGCGCGCTGCGGCATCGTCCATGTCGGTCAGCACGGAAGGGTCGGGCATCAGGTCGCGGATGGACGGCTCCAGGAACCGTTCGGCGTTTTCCGCTTCCACGCCGCGCCCGGCCAGCACCCGGGCGACGAGCTCGGGAATGTCGCTCGTTTGCGCGATCGTCAGCGCCGTGTTGCGGGCGCGCGCGTCGAGGCGGTCGCGCCACTCCTGCCCGAGGGCGGATTCACGCACGGCAAGGAACGGCTTGTCGGTTTCGAACGGGTTCAATGGGCCTCGGGGTCCGGCAGCAAATCAATGCCGGACCATACAGGATGAACGGCCCGCCCCGCCAAGAAATCAGGCGAACTTGTCCATGTCCCTGTGGATCGCCTTGATTTCGCGCACCGTGCCTGTGGATGAACGCATGACGATGGTGTGCGTGGTGATGGTGTCGCGGCCAAAGCGCACGCCCGGCAGCATGTTGCCGTCGGTGACGCCGGTGGCGGCGAAGAGCACGTCGCCCGAGGCCATCTCCTCCATGTCGTAGACGCGATCGGGGTCCTCGATGCCCATGCGGCGGGCGCGCGCGATCTTTTCCGGCGTGTCGAGCATCAGCCGGCCCTGCATCTGGCCGCCGGTGCAGCGCAGCGCCGCGGCAGCCAGCACGCCCTCCGGCGCGCCGCCGATGCCGATATAGATGTCGATGCCGGTGGTCTGCGGATCGGTGGTGTGGATGACGCCGGCGACGTCGCCGTCGCCGATCAGCCGGATCGCGGCGCCGGTGGCGCGCACGTCCTCGATCAGCCGGGCATGGCGCGGGCGGTCCAGGATGCAGGCGGTGAGCTCGGTGACGCGGCACGCCCTTGGCCTGGGCGATGCGGGCAATGTTTTCGGACGGCGGCAGCGTCGAGGTCGATGATGCCCTCGGGATAGCCGGGCCCGATGGCGATCTTGTCCATGTAGACGTCGGGCGCGTAGAGCATGCTGCCCGCGCTCGGCCAGCGCGATGACCGCCAGCGAGTTCGGCAGGTTCTTGGCGCAGATCGTCGTGCCTTCCAGCGGGTCGAGCGCGATGTCGACCGCGGGGCCGTTCTTGGTGCCGACCTCCTCGCCGATATAGAGCATCGGCGCCTCGTCGCGCTCGCCCTCGCCGATCACCACGCGCCCGTCGATGGGCAGGTTGTTGAGCTCGGTGCGCATGGCGTCGACGGCGGCCTGGTCGGCGGCCTTTTCGTCGCCATGGCCGCGCAGGCGCGCCGCGGCAACGGCCGCGCGCTCGGTCACGCGCGCAAGTTCGATGGTCAGTATCCGGTCGATTACGCTCGTCTGGCCGGCCTTGATGTTCATGTAGTTTCCTCCGCAATCATGGCTGCGTATCGCGAAAAAGACCGCCGGCTTGCAATGCATTGCCGAGGGCCATGCCAAACAAAATCGATTGAAACAGACCGGGCCTCAATTCTCGATGCGGATCATCTGCGGGCGCGCGGCGAGGTGACCGTCCGTGCCGATCGCCTTCAGCGCGCTGGCGATGGCCGCTTCCGTCGTCTCGTGGGTGACGAGGATCACCGGCTGCGCGCCGGCCTCGACCGGATCGACGACGCGGCGCGGCTGGTGCTGCACGATCGATTTCAGCGAGATTTCCTCCTGCGGCCATGCGGCTGGCGATGGCGGCGAAGACGCCGGCGCGGTCGTTGACGGACAGGCGGATGAAATAGCCGCCCTCATGCGCGCGCATCTTGCGCCTGCCGGTAGGGCTGCAAGGTGCGCTGGCCGGACGCCGAAGGCCGGCGCATGCTGGTGGCCGGCCGCGCTCTTGGCGATGTCGGCGATGTCGCCGACGACCGCCGAGGCCGTGGCGTTGCCGCCGGCGCCCGGGCCGGACAGCAGCAAGCTGGCCGACGAATGTCGGCCTCGATCGCGACCGCATTGGTGACGCCGTGGACCTGCGCGATCGACGGAATCGAGCGGCACCATGGTCGGGTGCACGCGCTGCTCGATGCCGCGTGTCGGTGCGCTGCGCGACGCCCAGCAGCTTGATGCGGTAGCCGAGATCGGCGGCGGCATGGATGTCGGCCGGGGTGATGTTGGAGATGCCCTCGACATAGATGTCGTCGACCGCGATCTGCGTGCCGAAGGCGAGGGAGGTCAGGATCGACAGCTTGTGCGCGGTGTCGTGGCCCTCGACGTCGAAGGTCGGATCGGCCTCGGCATAGCCCAGCCGCTGCGCATCCGCGAGGCACGCCTCGAAGGACAGCCCCTCCTGCTCCATGCGGGTCAGGATGTAGTTGCAGGTGCCGTTGAGGATGCCGAAGACGCGCGTGATCGAGTTGGCGGCCAGCGCCTCGCGCATGATCTTGATGACCGGGATGCCGCCCGCGACCGCCGCCTCGAAGTTCAGCAGCAGGCCCTTCTCCTCGGCCATCGCGGCGAGTTCCACGCCATGCCGCGCCAGCAGCGCCTTGTTGGCGGTGACGACATGCTTGCCGGCGGCAAGCGCCGCCCGGACCGCATCGGCGGCCGGCCCGTCCGTCGCCGCCGATCAGCTCGACGAAGACGTCGATCTCGGCGCTGCGCGCCAGCTCCACCGGATCGTCGAACCAACGCGGCCTGCGAAAGATCGACGCCGCGGTCGCGCTTGTCGGATCGCGGCGCCGAAACGCCGGTCACCACGATCTCGCGGCCGCAGGCGATCAGCCAGGCATGCGCGCTTGTCGGCGAGCACGCGCGGCCAGCGACGCGCCAACGGTGCCAAGGCCCGCAATTCCGATGCGCAGCGGTTGGGTCATGGGTGAACTCCGGATCGATCGGGCCCGGAGCGAATGTCCGGACTGGCCGTGCTTCCATATGGCCAGTCGGCGGACAGATCAACCGCGTATGCTCACCGCCGCGCCGCGAGCGGGACGACGTTGTGCAGCGTCTCGTCGGCGGTGGCGAGGAACTTCTTGATGTTGCGCGCGGCCTGGCGGATGCGGTGCTCGTTCTCGACCAGCGCGAGGCGCACATACTCGTCGCCATGCTCGCCGAAGCCGACGCCCGGCGCGACGGCGACGTCGGCCTTCTCGATCAGCAGCTTGGAGAATTCGAGCGAGCCGAGCTCGCGGAACTTTTCCGGGATCGGCGCCCAGGCGAACATCGACGCGGGCGGCGGCGGGAATGTCCCAGCCGGCGCGCGCGAAGGCGTCGACCATCACGTCGCGGCGCTGCTGGTAGACCTGCCGCGCACTTCGTCGATCTCGCGATCCTGTCGCCGTTGAGCGCGGCCGTCGCGGCCACCTGGATCGGCGTGAAGGCGCCGTAGTCGAGATAGGACTTGACCCGCGTCAGCGCCGCGATCAGCCGCTCGTTGCCGACGGCGAAGCCGATGCGCCAGCCGGGCATGGAATAGGTCTTCGACATCGAGGTGAACTCGACCGCGACGTCCATCGCGCCCGGCACCTGCAGGATCGACGGCGGCGGGTCGTCGTCGAAATAGATCTCGGAATAGGCGAGGTCGGACAGGATGAAGATGTCGTGCTTGCTTGCGCGAAGGCGACGACGTCCTGTAGAAATCGAGCGAGGCGAGCATGCGCCGTCGGGTTCGACGGGTAGTTGAGGATCAGCGCGAGTCGGCTTGCGGGATCGAATGACTGCACCGCCGCGCTCGAGCGCAGCGGAAGAAGGTCTCGTCCGGCTCGGCCGGAATCGAGCGGATCACGCCGCCCGACATGATGAAGCCGAAGGCGTGGATCGGATAGGTCGGGTTCGGGCACAGCACCACGTCGCCCGGCGCGGTGATCGCCTGCGCCATGTTGGCGAAGCCTTCCTTCGAGCCGAGCGTGGCGACGACCTGCGTGTCGGGGTTGAGCTTCACGCCGAAGCGGCGGGCGTAGTAGGCGGCCTGCGCCTTGCGCAGGCCGGGAATGCCCTTGCGACGACGGAATAGCGGTGGGTGCGCGGGTCGCGCACGGCCTCGACCAGCTTGTCGACGATGTGCTTGCGGCGTCGGCAGGTCGGGATTGCCCATGCCGAGGTCGATGATGTCGGCGCCGCGCGGCGCGGGCCGCTGGCCTTCAGCCGGTTGACCTGCTCGAACACGTAGGGCGGAAGGCGGCGGATCTTGTGGAAGTCTTCCATTGCCATGCTTACCCCCGAATTGGCCTCTTTACTGGATGGCCGGCGGTGAATTCTTCGATGCGTGGCGGGAAACGATCCCGCAATTGAAATTGTGTTTAGCCAAGTGGACCGCGTGCCCGCAAGTGCCCGATTGCAAGCCGATGAACCGGTTCGGCCATATTTCGATGCCAGTCAAGCATGAGTGCCTGCCGATCGTGGAGGAAAGATGATCAAGCCGGAAACAGCCAGCAAGGAAAATCTGTCGGCCTCGCAGCGGATCGACGCAAGGATTGCCGAACTGGGGACTGGCGCGGCGAAACCCTGCGCCGCGTGCGCGAGTTGATCCGGCAGGCCGATCCGCAGGTCATCGAGGAGTGGAAATGGCGGGGCGTGCCGGTGTGGTCGCATGACGGCATCATCTGCACCGGCGAGACCTACAAGAATGTAGTGAAGCTGACCTTTGCCAAGGGCGCTTCGCTCGACGATCCTGCACGGCTGTTCAACTCGAGCCTCGAGGGGAATGCGCGCCGGGCCATCGACATTCACGAAGGTGGCAAGATCGACGCGGAAGCGCTGAAGATGCTGGTGCGCGCGGCGGTGGAACTGAACCGGACCAAGGCGGCTGGCCGGTCGCGGGGAACGCGAGCCTAGTTCTCGATTTCCTTCAACGTCTCATCGTAATGCGTTTGCGCCTGCAGCTTCAGCTTCCTCGCCGCGGCGGCCTTGGCCTTGGCGTCCGAGCCGGAAACGATCGATGCGTTGCGCTTGGCCGCCGCCTCGAGCTCGGCCCGGGCCTGTTCCTGCTCCGCCGCGCTCATGCCGGTGGTCGCGCCCTTTTGCACGGCGAAGACGTTGGTGGGCGTGCCGCTGGATACCGGCGGCTTTCGCCCGGATCTGCTCGACGCCGCCCGCGCGCGTTTCGGCGATCGCGGGGCCGGCGGGATGTCTGCCGGATTTGCCGGGCTGGTGTATGCCTCGGCCGAAGTTGCCGTGGTCTGCGCAAGGTCCGCGGGTTGCGGCTCCGCTACATTCATCGCGGTACCCTGCTGCAAAGCCGCCTGCTGCGTCTGCCGGCTCGCCTCGACCGGGCGCACCGACGGCGCGCAGCGGATTGCCGGAACTCATGCAGCCCGCAACGCAGAACGCCGGCAGCAACAGCGCTGCAGATTGCTGCAGATCGCAGAATCTCGGCAAGGCAAGTCGCATTGAAGGTCCCCGAGAGTGGCAGCGCGTTCGCCGGCGTTCCGAGCGGCATATCGATTGTCGTGAATGCTGCATTGCAACGTCAATTTCGGCAAGTTGTTACCTATGTATAGATAGCGATTGTGGTGGCAATCAGGATATATTGCCGCCGGGAGGCGAACATGGCCGCGAAAAAGACCGATACACGCGACAAGAGCGCGGCGAGGGAAGGCGCCGCATGACGGCGCCGGAAAACCCCTACATGATCCGCGATCCGCAGGCTTTCCTCCACAACATGGCGCACATGGTGGAGGAAGCCGGCCATGCCGCCGCTGCATGGGTCGGCCCGCGCGAAACGGGCGAGACCAAGGACGACCTGCCCGAAAGCATCGCGGAACTGAGCACGACGCTTGGGAAGGTTTCCGAGTACTGGCTTTCCGATCCCCAGCGGGCGCTGCAGGCGCAGACCGCGCTGTTCTCGCGGTACATGGACCTGTGGTCGTCTTCGATCCGCCGCATGGCCGGCGAGAAGGTGGAAGACGTCGCCAAGCCCGAGCCGGGCGACCGGCGCTTCAACGACCGCGAATGGCAGGAGAACCAGTTCTTCAATTTCCTGCGCCAGGCCTATCTCATCACGTCCGGCTGGGTTGCCGATCTCGTGCAGAAGACCGAGGGGCTGGACGAGCACACCAAGCACAAGGCGGTGTTCTATGCGCAGCAGCTGATCAACTCGCTTGTCGCCCTCGAATTTTCCCGCGACCAACCCGGAAGTGCTGCGCGAAACGTTCAGGAGCGACGGCGAGAACCTGGTGCGCGGCATGCGCATGCTGGCCGAGGACCTGGAGCGCGGCAAGGGCGAACTGCGGCTGCGGCAGGCCGACAATATCGGCATTCCAGGTGGGCCGCGACGTCGCCAACACGCCCGGCAAGGTGGTTGCGCAGAACGACGTGTGCCAGGTCATCCAGTACGAGGCGACGACCGACAAGGTGCTGAAGCGCCCGCTCGTCATCGTGCCGCCGTGGATCAACAAGTACTACATTCTCGATCTCAATCCGCAGAAGAGCTTCATCAAGTGGTGCGTCGACCAGGGCCACACGGTGTTCGTGGTGTCGTGGGTCAATCCCGACGAACGGCAGGCCGGCAAGAGCTTCGAGCATTATGCCCGCGAAGGCATCCTCGAGACGCTTGACGTGGTGGAGGACATCACCGGCGAGAAGGAAATGAACGTCATCGGCTATTGCGTGGGCGGAACGCTGCTTGCGGTGACGCTGGCGCTGATGGCCAAGGCGGGCGACAAGCGCGCGGCAACGGCGACCTTCTTCACCACGCAGGTCGACTTCACCCATGCGGGTGATCTCAAGGTGTTCGTCGACGAGGCGCAGATCGAGCGCGTGGAAAAGTCCATGGCCACAAAGGGCTACCTGGAGGGCGCGCGCATGGCGAACGCCTTCAACCTTCTGCGTTCGCGCGACCTGATCTGGCCCTACGTGGTCGACAACTACATGAAGGGCAAGGCGCCGCTGCCGTTCGACCTGTTGTACTGGAACTCCGATTCGACCCGCATGCCGGCGGCCAACCACTCGTTCTACCTGCGCAGCTGCTACCTGGAAAACCAGCTGACCAAAGGCAAGATGGAAATCGGCGGGCAAAAGCTCGACCTCTGGTGACGTGACGATCCCGATCTACAATCTTGCGACGCGCGAGGACCACATCGCCCCGGCCCGCTCGGCCTTCCTCGGCTCGCAGTATTTCGGCGGCAAGGTGACGTTCGTGCTGACCGGCTCGGGACACATCGCCGGGCGTCGTCAACCCGCCCTCCATGAAGAAGTACCAGTACTGGACCGGCGGCAAGCCGGTTGGCGAGCTGGAAGAGCTGGCTGCAGGATCGCGCAGGAGCATGCCGGTTCGTGGTGGCCGCACTGGCACGAATGGATCTGCAGCCACGATGCCACCATGGTCCCGGCGCGCAAGATCGGGTCCAAGAAACGCACAAACCGATAGAGGATGCGCCCGGCTCCTATGTAATGGCCAAGGCTTGATGACAGCCCACGCGACGGCGCGGCCGCACGGCAACTGCGTCATTTTGCACAAGTGCAACACTTGAAAACTACGCGTTGAAAGCCATGGCTGGCTGTTGTGTAAGGAAAATGTGGTGCTATTGTCCCTCACCGGGTGCACATGGCCAGTCGCACCGGAAAAGAATATCAGATCCCAAGGGAGACTTCGAAATGACACGCATCCTTTCCATCCTGGCGGCAGCCACAATGACCGTTGGCGCAGCCGTTTCGGTCGCACAGGCCGACGCAATGACCATGATGCAGGGCTATGCCGCCTGCAATGAATCCTACGGCCAGTGCCTGCGGGACGGCACCGACACCGCCCTCGCCACCACCCCGGCGGAAGGCGCTGCCAAGCTGCAGTCCAACATGCAGAACTCGATGGCATGCGGCGAAGCGCTTCGCGCCTGCTACGCTTCTGTAAAGTAAGCGTCCAGCGCCAGCTTTGGACAGGACCGGCCGGATCATTTCCGGCCGGTTTTTTCATGCCCGCACCATATTTGATGCGGTATCATGATACCATTTTTTGTAAGTAACTGATTTTGTTGAATTTACCTGAATGATAGCGGAAATATCTGCTTGACGCGGCGGCTGCCCTCCCCTATAGACCCGCTCGACGCCAGCCTTAACGGGCCGGCAGCATGACGCAGTCAGTTGCTGCGGGGCATCTTGCCCGCTCAGCAGCAGCGGCCTGCCGTGCATTCATTCATCAGAAAAGACACAAGGATGTCCGCAATGACGACCTTCTCGCAGAAGCCTGCAGAGGTGGAGAAGAAGTGGGTGCTGATCGACGCCGAGGGCCTCGTTCTCGGCCGTCTCGCCTCCGATCGTCGCCAACCGCCTGCGCGGCAAGCACAAGCCGACCTTCACCCCGCACGTCGACGATGGCGACAACGTCATCGTCATCAACGCCGACAAGGTGCGGCTGACCGGCAACAAAGATCACCGACAAGGTCTACTACTGGCACACCGGCTATCCCGGCGGCATCAAGGAGCGCACCGCGCGCGCCAGATCCTCGAGGGCCGCTTCCCCGAGCGCGTGATCGAGAAGGCCGTCGAGCGCATGATGCCCGCAAGGCCCGCTCGGCCCGCCAGCAGATGACGCAACCTGCGCGTCTATGCCGGCGCCGAGCATCCGCATGAAGCCCAGCAGCCCGAACGCTCGACGTCGCGGCGCTGAACCCCAAGAACACGAGGAGCGCCTGAGCATGGCCGACCTCAAATCCCTCGACGCACTGAACTCGGCGCGTCAGCCGCGCCGACCGCAGGCCGCCGCCCCGGTCCACGTCCAGAAGCTGCGACGCCCAGGGCCGCGCCTATGCCACCGGCAAGCGCAAGAACGCGGTCGCCCGCGTCTGGATCAAGCCCGGCACCGGCAAGATCATCGTCAACGGCAAGGAATATGCGCGGCCTACTTCGCCCGTCCGGTGCTGCAGATGATCCTGCGCCAGCCGTTCATCGCGGCCAACCGCGACGGCCAGTTCGACGTGATCGCCACCGTCGCCGGCGGCGGCCTCTCCGGCCAGGCCGGCGCGGTGCGCCACGGCATCTCCAAGGCGCTGCACCTATTACGAGCCCGGCGCTGCGCGCGCGTGCTCAAGAAGGGCGGCTTCCTGACCCGCGACAGCCGCGTCGTCGAGCGCAAGAAGTACGGCAAGGCCAAGGCCCGCCGCAGCTTCCAGTTCTCGAAGCGCTGATCGATACCGTCGATCTTTCATGGATATCAAAGGGGGCTTTCCCGGAAGCCCCTTTTTTCGTGCGTGCGCGGCGAGGATGCGCGCGTCATGGCGAAGCTTCGACTTGAATCGCGCCGGGACATCCCCATCTGCAGCAAAGCTGCTTGAAAAGGAGATGCAATGCGCTGTCCGGTAGACAATGAAACCCTCGTCATGGCCGATCGCGGAGGGGTGGAAATCGACTATTGTCCGAAGTGTCGGGGCGTCTGGCTCGACAGGGGCGAGTTGGACAAGATCATCGACCGGTCCGTGGGCGCGAGTCCCGCAGCCGCGGAGCCTGCGCGCGCCGCACCCCAACCGGCCTACAAGCCCGACACCCAGCACAGTACGTATCGCCGCGACGATGACGACGACGATTATCGCAAGGGCTACAAGAAGAAGCGCCGCGAGAGTTTTCTGGGCGAGCTCTTCGACTTCTGAACGAAGTCGACGGGTGGACGGATTGGCCACCCGCGACAGCCCCGTCGCCTAGCGCAAGAACTGCGCCGATACGGTTCATCCACGAATGCAAAAGGGCCCCTATGGGGCCTTTTTCGTGGGGCATTCGCCGTCATTCTCAATTTTTCAAAGTTTGGAGAGCGAAGCAAAAGCCCCCCTACTCCTTGCTTCCCTCCTGGTTCTGGCTGATTCGCTGTTCGGCGGTTTCGCGCACGGCATTGGCCAGTTCCGGGCTCTGGTGGATCATGCGGCGGAAGTCCTGCGAGGAGAGCACCAGCACGTCGGTGGGGCGCGATGCATAGACATTGGCGGTGCGGCGCGCATTCTGGTGGATGAGGCCGATCTCGCCGAAGAAATCGCCCTCGCCCAGCTTGATCTGCTTGCCGGGGATTTCCACTTCCACCTCGCCGCGCGCGATGAAATACATGGCGTCGGCCTTGTCGCCGCGCGAGATGATGAGCGCACCGGCGGGGAACTTGCGGGCGCTGAGAAGGCCCACGAGGCGCGCGATCAGCGGCACCTCGAGCTTGGCGAACAGCGGCACGCGCGCCACCATGGCGAAGGACACGATGAAATCGCGGCGCTTGATCTCCTCGGCGAAGCCGTTGGCGATGATGCCGACCGGCAGGGCGAAGAACGTTATGCCGAGCGCCATGGTGAAGCCGGCAATGACCTTGCCCAGCGCAGTCAGCGGAATGACGTCGCCATAGCCAACCGTGGAAAGCGTGACGACGGCCCACCACATCGCGGAAGGTATGTCGCCGAGCTTGTCCGGCTGCACTTCGCTTTCGGCGAAATACATTGCGACCGAGGTCAGCAGCAGCAGCCCGAAGAAGATGACGCCGGTGCCCAGCAGCGAGCGCCACTCATTGCCGATCACGCGGGCAATGGTGGTGATGGCGGGCGCGTAACGCGCCAACCGGTAGAAACGCAGGATGCGCAGCACACGGATCGCGGCGACATCGACACCGACAACCAGCTCAATGAAGAAGGGCAACAGCGCCAGCGCGTCGATGATCATCATCGGCATCGCCGCGGTGTGCAGCCGGGCCCTGGCGGGGCTCCTGCCCTTCATCAGCGGGTTCTCGGGCGCGACCCACAGCCGGGCAATGTATTCGGCAAGGAACACGGCCACGCAGAACCGGTCGAACCACATGAATTCGCTCGCCCATCGGGCATGGATGGAATGCACCGTGCCGACCACTGATGCAGCGACATTGAGCAGCACGAGCGCGATGATCGTGAAATCGAAGACCTGGGAGTGAAGGTCATGCTGGCCGCGCTCGATGATCTCGAAGACCCGCTTGCGAGTGCTGCGCCCCTGTTCCGCGATGCTCACGCCACCCCCCCTGCGGGCCTTCTCAGGCAGCGCCGTGCGCCCATTCCCAATACAGCTCCCGGGCGCGTGCCGTCACCGGTCCAGGTCCCGGCTGGTGCTTGTCGAATGCCACGATCGGCACGACCTTGGAATAGTTCCCGGTGGAGAACATCTCGTCGGCAACGCGGAAATCGTCCAGCGTCAGCGCCGCCTCCCAAACCTTGTACCCCGCACCGCGCAGCAGCTTGATCACGCGCTGGCGGGTGACGCCATTGAGGAAGGTGCCGTTGGGTATCGGCGTATAGACCTCGCCGTTCTTGACCATGAAGATGTTGGATGTCGCGGTCTCCGCGACGTTGCCGACCGCGTCGCAGACGATGGCGTTGGCAAAGCCCTTTTCTCGGGCTTCGCGCAGCATGCGCGCATTGTTTGGATAGAGGCAGGCGGCCTTGGCGTTGGTGAGGTTGGTCGCCAGCGTCGGGCGGGTGTAGCGTGTGGTGGTGACGGAAAATCCCGTGGCCGCGCCCATCTCGGCTTCCTCGATGCACATGGCGAAGCCGGTCGCATCCGGATTGGCGTCGATGGTCATGTCGCCGCCTTCGATCGACCAGTACATGGGGCGGATGTAGAGCGCCGCGCCACTGCGAAACTTGCCAATTCCCTCGCGCGCCAGCTCCACCATCTTGCCGGTCTGCATGGTGGGCTTGAGACCCATCACCACGGCGGAATGGTTCACGCGGGCGCAATGCGGTTCCAGATCGGGAGCAACGCCCTCGAAGGCCCGCGCGCCGTCGAATACCATTGTGCCAAGCCATGTGCCGTGATCGGCAGCGCCCATGATCGGCACATTGCCTTCCTGCCAGGCACCTTCGAACCAGGTCCAGATCTTCCGGTTCGGCGACAAAGCCATTTTTCCGATCCTCTTTTCTGTTCCCAAGCGGCAAATAACGGCGGTTCGGACTTGAACACAGGGCGCTTGGGGTTGCAAGCTTTGCACAAGTGCCCACCTTGTGGCGACATGGATCGGGAACATTCCGGCAAGCAGGCCGCAGGAGACTCGAGAATGGCAAAATCGACAGCAAAGGCGGCGCCCAAATCGGCAGCCAAGGGGCGGGCCAAGGCGCAGGCCAAGACCGTGACCAAGTCCACAGCCAAGGCCGCCACCAGGAAGGAGCCGGCGGGCAAGAAGGCGACAGCAGCGCCAAAGCCCTACGCCATGGTTGCGAACGCCGCCGGCGGGCCGGAGGTTTTCACCCGCATGGAAATGGAAATGCCCAAGCCCGGCAAGGGGGAAGTTGTAGTCGCGCAAAAGGCGATCGGGCTGAACTTCATCGACGTCTATCAGCGCAGCGGGCTCTATGCCGCGCCGGGCGGCTACCCCGCCGTACTGGGCTCGGAGGCCGCGGGCGTGGTCGAGGCGGTCGGGCCGGGAGCCAAGGGCGTCAAGAAGGGCGACCGGGTTGCCTACACCATGCCCGGCGGCGGCTATGCCAGCCACCGTGTGGTTCCCGCCGACAGGCTGGTGAAGATCCCGAATGGCGTTTCGGACGAAGTTGCCGCGGCCGCCATGCTGAAGGGCCTGACCGCGCAATATCTCATCCACGACAGCTACAAGGTGAAGAAGGGCGACACCGTGCTGGTGCATGCCGCGGCCGGTGGCGTCGGCTCCATCCTTGGGCAGTGGCTGAAGGCAAAGGGCATCAACGCCATCGGCACTGCAGGCGGGGCGGCGAAGACCGCCTTGGCCAAGAAGGACGGCTTCAAGCAGGTGATCGATTACCGCGTTCAGGATTTCGTCGCAGAGGTCGCCAGGATCACCAAGGGCAAGGGCGTGTCGGCGGTATATGATTCCGTCGGCAAGGACACCTATCCGGGCTCGCTCAAATGCCTGCGCAAGTTCGGCACCTTCGTCAGCTTCGGACAATCGTCGGGCACGATCGAGAATTTCAAGCTGGCGGACCTCTCCGCCAATGGCTCGCTCTTTGCCACGCGGCCGACGCTCTTCGCCTTCATCGCCGAGCGCAAGGAACTGGAGCGGCGGGCCAAGCAGCTCTTCGCCATGATCAAGTCGGGCAAGGTGAAGATCCGCGTCAACCAGACCTTCAAGCTGGCCGACGTCGCCAAGGCACACACGGCGCTGGAGAGCCGCAAGACGACGGGCCAGTCCGTCCTCACGGTTTGATCTGATGGCCAAGACCGCCGACCATGCCTTTACCGCCAAGCGCCTGACCGGGGCCGCCAGCGACCCGACCTTTGCCGGGGCGCTGTCGTTCATGCGGCGCAAGTTCAGCAAGGATGTCGAAGGGCGCGGACGTGGTGGTGTGGGGCATTCCGCTGCGACACGGCGGTGACCAACCGGCCTGGCGCGCGCTTCGGGCCGCAGGCGATCCGGCGCGCCTCGGCGATCTTCGACAACGACCCGCAGTATCCGTTCTCCATCGACCTGTTCGCCTCCATGGCCGTGGTCGACTACGGCGACTGCGCCTTCGATCCGGGCCGGCCATGGGACGTGCCGGAGATCATCGAGCGCGAGGCGGCGATGCTGCTGCAAAGCGGCGCTTTCCTGATGTCGCTGGGCGGCGATCATTTCGTCACCTGGCCGTTGCTGAAGGCGCATTCGCAACTGCACGGCCCGCTGGCGCTGGTCCAGTTCGACGCGCACCAGGACACCTGGGACGACGACGGCGAGCGCATCGACCACGGCAGCTTCGTGACGCGCGCGGTACGCGACGGCATCGTCGATCCGGAACGATCGATCACGGTCGGCATCCGCACCATCGCGCCGGAGGATTACGGCATCGAGATCCTCTACGGCGACGACGTGGAGGAGATGAGCGCGCTCGCCATCGCCGATGCGATCCGCGAGCGGGTGGGCACGGGCCCGGCCTATCTCACTTTCGACATCGACTGCCTCGACCCGGCCTTTGCGCCGGGCACCGGCACGCCGGTCGCCGGCGGTCCGAGCTCGGCGAAGATGCTGTCGGTGCTGCGGCGGCTCGGCGGGCTCGACATCAAGGGCGCGGACATCGTCGAGGTGTCGCCGCCCTACGACCACGCCGACGTCACCGCGATTGCCGGGGCAACGGTCGCCATGTATATGCTCGGCCTACGCGCCGAGAAGCTGATCGACGAGCGGGATTGAACTTCAAGTTCCAATTCAGCTGCAACTGCCTGACGTGATGATTCAGATTCCGCCCGCGGTTACAAACTACTGAATTCGTACATTTCATGGAGACTGGCATGGACGGCAAACCCAAAATCTTCATCGACGGCGAACATGGCACCACGGGACTGCAGATCCGCGACGCGCCTTGCCGACCGTGAAGATCTGGAGATGCTTTCGGTGCCGGAAGCCGAGCGGCGCAACCCGAAGGCGCGCGCCAAGACTGCTCAATTCGGCCGATGTCGCGATCCTGTGCCTGCCGGACGATGCCAGCAAGGAAGCCGTGCAGATGCTTGCCGAAAGCGGCAACGAGACGACGCGGGTGATCGACACCTCGACTGCGCACCGCACCGATCCGGCATGGGTTTTCGGCTTTGCCGAGCTGACCCGCGGCCAGCGCGCGCAGATCGCCGGCGCGCGGTTCGTTTCCAATCCGGGCTGCTATTCCACAGGGGCCATCGCCCTGCTGCGTCCGCTGGTCGAGGCGGGCATTCTGTCATCGGACCAGCCGGTCACGATCAATGCCGTGTCAGGCTATACCGGCGGCGGAAAATCGCTCATCGCGCAAATGGAAGACGACACGCGCGAGGATCATATCAAATCGGCGAGCTATCTTTATGCCCTGCCGCTGGCGCACAAGCACGTGCCGGAAATCATGTCGCGTTCAGGACTGTCGCGGCGGCCGGTGTTCACGCCGAACGTAGCGCGCTTCCGGCAGGGCATGCTCGTCAACATTCCCTTTCACCTCGACCAGCTCGACGGTTCCCCCTCGATGGCCGATGTGCATGCGGCTCTCACGGGACACTACAACCAGCAGGAATTCGTAAGCGTCGTGCCGCTTGAAGAAAGCGCGAAGCTGACGCGCATCGAGGCGGAGGAACTCGCCGGCAAGGACACGATGAAGCTCTACGTGTTCGGCACGGAAGGCGCGGGCATGGTCAACCTCGTCGCCTCGCTCGACAATCTCGGCAAGGGTGCTTCCGGCGCCGCCGTGCAGAACCTCAACCTCATGCTGGGGCGCTAAGCCCGCGCATCATCAGCTGCGAATTTCGATGCCGGTCAGCGGCGCGTAGGTGCCGTGGATCGCGCGCCAGTGCGCGACAGCGAAGCCGAGCAGGATCGCAGCGCCGGCCTGGTGCGCCAGCGCCAGCGGCAGCGGAACCTGCCACACAAGCGTGAGAATGCCGAGCGCGGCCTGAGCAAGCGCCAGCCACATCAGGATCGCCGCCCGCACACGGTGCGGGGCAGGCGTCGATGGCGCGCGCGAGGCCAGCCATTGCACGATGACCAGTACAACGAGCACATAGCCGCTGATGCGGTGGACGAACTGCACCGTCTTGGGGTTCTCGAAGAAATTGCGCCAGGCCGGCTCCAGCACCAGCAGGCCCTGCGGCACGATGCTGCCGTCCATGGTGGGCCAGTCGTTGAAGGCAAGGCCGGCATCGAGACCCGCGACCAGCGCACCGACGAATATCTGGATGAAGATGGCGAGCACCACGATGGGCGCCAGAACGGTCAACGCCGCGGGCGCGTAATTGGCGGTGTGGGGAGCGAGCCCGCGCGCCACCCAAAGCGCATATGCGAAGATGATGCAGGCAAGCGTCAGGTGCACTGCAAGCCGGTACTGGCTGACGTCGACGCGCTCCGTCAGGCCCGAGGACACCATCCACCAGCCGATGAAGCCCTGCAGGCCGCCCAGGGCCAGCAGCAGCAGGAGGCGCGGCTTGAGGCGGTTTTCGAGCTTGCGGGTGGCCCAGAAGTAGACCAGAGGGACGACGAAGACGATGCCGACGATGCGGCCCAGAAACCGGTGCGCCCATTCCCACCAGTAGATGAACTGGAACTGCAGCAGGCTCATGCCCTTGTTGATCTGCTGGTATTCGGGGATGAGCCGGTACTTGTCGAACTCTTCCATCCACTGCGCGTGGCTGAGCGGGGGAATGATGCCGTGGATGGGCTTCCACTCGGTGATCGACAGGCCGGAATCGGTAAGACGCGTCGCGCCGCCAACGACGACCATGGCAAAGACCAGCAGGCAGACGAAATAGAGCCACCAACGCACCAGCGCGCGGTTTCGCCGCTCGCGGTCGATCAGCGCCGTCGTGTAGAGAATTCCCTGCCCCGCAGTCATGGTCCGTCCAGTTGTGCTGCCTTGTCTTGCTCCATGATCTGACGCAAGCCGTGCGCGCATGCAAGTACGCTCGATGCGTGACACAGGGTCGCGTGAAGGCGGGCGGCTTGCAAGCTTGGGCCTGCGGCGCTACCTGCGGGATTTGTGCATTGCCGCGCGAAGGAATGAAACCATGCCGCCACGGGTGAAGAAGCTGATCGGAACTGTGCTGCTGGTGCTGCTCGTGTGCGTCTATGCGCTGGTGGCGACGGCGGTAGCGACGGCGCGGCTGGCCGATGCGCCGGGCTGGGCGCATGCGCTCTATTTCATGGTGACCGGCATATTGTGGGTGGTGCCGGCGATGTTCATCATCAGCTGGATGGTACGCGAGCCGAAGGGCAAGGCATCAGGCGACGTTTAGCGCCCTGCCCCGGTTCACCATCAGCGCCGGGACGCCGGAAAGCAGCGTTTCCACATGCCGCACCCGCTGGAAATTGCCGTTCACGGAGATGCGGGGCAGCGCGTGCAGATGGTCCTTGTGGGCGGCATGCAGGACGCCTTGGCGGGTTGTCACCGCGCTCACAAAGCCGCATTCGCGCGCCAGCTCGAAATCGCGC
Organism: uncultured Alphaproteobacteria bacterium; assembly: GCA_963697325.1. Taxonomy (GTDB): domain Bacteria; phylum Pseudomonadota; class Alphaproteobacteria; order Rhizobiales; family Rhizobiaceae; genus BOKV01. The sequence goes on from CAVONR010000011.1 coordinate 123,036, forward strand.
GGCCCTGCGGCCGCGGCATAGCCATAGGGAAATGCAAAGTGCAGCGGGCGCTTGCCGGTTTCCATTTCGATGATGCGCGCGCTCTCGATGAGTTCGGAGCGCGCTTCCTTGGGCTCCAGCCGTGCCACCGCATAATGATGGACCGTGTGCGCGCCTATCGTGCACAGCGGATCGGCGGCGAGGTCCGCGATCTCCCGCCAGTTCATCACCGATGCGGCGAGATTGATCTTCGGGTCCAGCCCGGCCTGCCACGCCAGCTCCGCGACCTTGCGGCGTTGCTCGGTCTCGCTGACACCGGAAGTCAGGAACGCCAGCAGTTCGGCATATGCCTTGCGCTTTTTCGCCGGCGTGGAGAGATCGAAGCTGACGCCGCGCCTTGGCGAGTGCATTACCATGTGCTCGCGCGCCGCGATGATTGCCTCCAGATCCTCCCACCAAAGCGATGCCTCGCCCTCGACGAGATCCTGGCGCGACGAAGATCGTGTAGGGAGCCTTGTGCCGGCGAAAGACCGGCACGGCGAATTCGAGATTGTCGCGGTATCCGTCGTCGAGCGTGATCGCGAGGAAACGCCTGCCGCCTGCCCCGCCCGCCTGAAGATATTCGCCGCACGGCCTCGTCCATACTGACGAAATCGAATTCGCGTGAAAGACGCGCAAGCAACTCATCGAGGAAATGCGGGTGAACGGTCAGGTGCGCATTGGGCGCGAAACCGCCTCTGGGGCGCGCCGGATTGACACGGTGCAGCATGAGAATGCCGCCGAGGCCGGCATATCGGTGCGAACGCGACACGCCGCCCATGTAAAGGGCGTTCAAAATCGCTTTTTGAGCCAGCATGCGGGTGTCCACGTCCTGAGGTTTCAGTCCCGAAGCTACACACCGAATATTTAGATTGGGTTGCTATGACGGTTTCAAGGAGAAAGCATGGAAACCGCAATCACCGCATTTGGCAGCACCGAAAACGACGAGTTGAGCCTTTGGCGAAAGTTTGCCGGCGCCGAGCCGGGCAAGCTGGCGGCTGCCGTCGAATTGAAGGTTTGCACCGAAATCGACGACATCGCTTTCTTCTGGCGCAGCCTTGAGGCGGAGAATACCTCGACCGTCTACCAGCGGCTTGATTTCGCGCGCATCGCACTGTCGACGCTGGAGCGCGAACGCAAGTCGCGGCCTTTCATCGTTACGGGGCGGCTGGAAGGGCGGCCGGCATTCCTGCTGCCGCTTGTCGTCACGGGTGGCATTTATCCTTCCGTGCGCTGGATCGGCGGCAGCCATGTCAATTTCAACATGGGCCTCTATTCGCGCGAGTTCCTGGCGCTGATAACGCCGCAGGACTTTGCCGATATTCTCAAGAAGATCGGTGCACTTTCCGGCAACGCGCTGACCATCAGGCTGTGCTGCCAGCCGCGCAGCTGGAACGGCTTTGCCAATCCCATGTCGACCCTGCCGCACCAGCAATCGGCCAATCCCGCCTTTCTGATGCAGCTGAGCGGCGGCTTCGAGGCGCTGCTCAAGCGCGGCAATGCCAAGCGCAAGAAGAAGAAATTCCGCCAGCAGTGCCGCGAGGCGGATGCGGCCGGCGGCTACCGCCTGATTGTCGCGAACGATCCACCGGCGGCGACCCGCCTGCTCGATGCCTTCTTCCGGCAAAAGGGCGAACGGTTCCGCAAATCGGGCATTCACAATGTTTTCAGCGCGACGGGTGCGCGCGAGATGCTGATGACGCTGGCGCTGAGCTCGCTCGGCGCCGACGAGCCGGTCTTGCGGCTGCATGGACTGGAGATCGGCGGCAAGATCCGCGCCGTGTTCGGCGGCGGCGTCAAGGAACGTCACCTGTCGGGCTATTTCAGCTCGATCGCCGACGATGACCTGAGCGATATCAGCCCGGGTGAAATGCTGCTTTACCTGCTGGCCGAGCATTATTGCAGCCTTGCCATGGACTCGATGGATCTTGGCAGCGGCGACGAGCGCTACAAGCGATCCTGGTGCGACGAGAAGCAGGAGCTTTTCGACGTCATCGTGCCGACGGGCGTCATGGGAATTCCTGTCGCCGGTATCGAAAAGATCGGCTATCGCCTGCGGCGCGCAATACGCCAGTCACCTGCCGCGTGGAATGCCATCACCAGTCTTCGCCGCGCCCGCGCCAGATTGCTCTGGCGCTAGGCCGGTTGGCGCCGGCGGCGTCAAGTCGCCGTCCGCCCGTCTCAGGCCACGGCCATTTCACCGCGGTATAACTCCACATCCTCGCTCAACCGCACGGTTACGGCGTCGCCATAACCGGCGGCGCGCAGTGAAGCTTCCGCCTCGGCGGTTTCGGCGCGTGTTGCGCCCTGGGCATTGACGAGGATGATCGTCTCGGAATCGGCAATGTGCTCGAGGCCTTCCGCGCCGGCGAAGCCGCAGTCGAAGACCACGAAATCATATTGCTGCGCCACCATGCCGGCGATCCGCTTCAGTTCGCGCATCGCGCCGGGACCGGCATCGGTTCCAAGTCCTGCCGGCATGACGTGGGCTGGTGATGCGCGGTCGACATAGACGGTCTGCGCAAGCGTTGCGGTGCGGGCCATCAATTCCGACAGGCCGGGGAGGTCGTCGGTGCCGAGGCATTCGCGGCTGGTGACGGCGCTGCCGGTCAGATCGACGATCAGCGACGGAATTGCCCGCCTCGGCCAGAAGCCGCGCCATCTGCCATGTGACCGCCGAACCCGCATCGCCCCCGGGGGAGATCGCGGCAATGCGCGCATGGCCCAGTCCCGCAACGGCAAGCACGGTTTCGTTGACGGCGAATATCTCCGGATCGTTTGCGACAGCCGAGCGGCGTGGGGGAAGCGGCCGATCGGGCTCGGAATAGAGGGCGGGCGCAGCAACTTCCGGCAGGAAGGAAGCCGGAGCCGGAACCGGCGCGCGGGCGGCACGCGCTGGCGATGGCGTGCTGGTGCGCGCAAGCCGGGTCGCCGGACGGGCCGCGACGGGCTCAAGCTCCACGCGCTCGGGGACCATGGAAGGCGTGACATTTCCGACCGGCTTCAACGCCTTTCCGCTGAGAAGCGCACCGGCAAGAATGCCGACCACGGTGAGCACCAGCGCCATCACGGCGCCGGCAAGCGTGAACGGCAGCACCTTGGGAAAGAAGCTCGACGCGGGCATGACGGCACGCGAGATGATGCGCGCATCGATCGGAAGATAGTCGCGGTTGGTGCGCCCGGCCGCTTCGCGGAAGCGGGTGAGGTAGGTTTCGAGCAATTCACGTTGTGCATTGGCCTCGCGCTCCAGCGCGCGCAGTTCGACCTCCGCCTCGCCGACGCGGCCCAACTCGGCCTTGAGGCGGTTCACTTCCTGCAGCAGCACTGCTTCCTGCTTGCGCTGCAGGTCGACATTGTTTTCGAGGCTGGCGAGGATGTTGCGCGCCTCGCGCCGGATCTGGCCGGAGAAATCGGAGACTTGCGACTGCAATGCCTTGAGACGGGGATGGCCCGGCAGCAGGGAAGTGCTGAGTTCGGAAATCTGCGCCTGGAGCGAGACTTCGCGTTCGCGCAGCCGCTGGACAAGCCCGGAAGCCATGACTTCCGGTATGACATCGAGCGAACCGCCCTTCTCCAGCGCGGCGCGGATGGCTGCGATCTTGCCCTCTGCCGCGGAACGGTCGCCGCGCACACGCGACAGTTCGGAGGAAACCTCCGAAAGCTGCTGCGTCGAGAGCAACGCATTGTTGTTGCCGATAAGAATGTCGGAGTTGGAGCGGAAAGCGGCTACCTTCTCCTCTGCCTCGCGCACCTTGCCGCGCAGTTCCTCGATTTCGGGCCCAAGCCAGGCGGTCGCGTCCTCGGTCGTCTGCAATTGCGACGCCTTGGTAAGCGCCAGATATTCGTCGGCGATGGCATTTGGCACTTCCTGCGCCAGCCTGCGATCATGCGCCCAGAATTCGATTGCGATCACGCGCGATTTCTCGACCGCGTAGACCTGAAGGCGGGTGCGAAACTCGTTGAGCACGCGCTCCTGCGGGGTGACGTCACCGGCGCTGCTGCCGCCAACCGCCGCCAGGAGATTGCCGATGAATGACGGCTTGGCGTCGTTGAACTCTGGATTGTCGACGAGCTTCAGCCGCTCGATCACCTTGAGCGCGATATCGTCGGAATCAAGCACGGCCACCTGGCTGCCGACGGCCTGCTCGTCGAACTGTGTCGAGGACTGCGCAAGGTCGCCATCGGCACGGCGCGTGAATATCGACTCGCGCTTTTCTATGATGATGCGCGCGCTTGACTTGTAGCTCGGGTCCATGCCGGCGAACATCACGAAGAGCCCCGCGCCCACCAAAGCGGGCACGCCGATGACGAGCCAAAGCTTCTTCTTCAGCTCGGCAAAGAGCCCGGTAATGTCGATATCAACATCCCTGCTCAACTCATTGGCGCCGGACATGGGCTACTCCTCACTAAAATGGACACGCACTAAACGTGCAGCCATCATGAATAAACATGGTAACCACGCCGTTAATTACGCATACGAAATAGTATTGATAATTATTAAGCGGTCTTAACTTTGATTAAGAACCGTTAACAACTTAATCAACGCATGCATTGGCGAATTTTACGCGGCATTAACCATGTTCGTAGCTTAATCGGGACACAGATGCAGGAACGGCGAAATGGCCGTCTCCGGCATGACATGCAAGAATTCCCGGAAGCCAGATGCTGCGCAAGCCATTGTCGACACTTCGCAAGATGATTGTGGTGGCGCTCGCCGCCAGCGCCATTGCGTCCTGCTCGACCTACAAGCCGGTCGATGAATCCTTTCACGCCGCGCTGACACAGCCATACATGCTGGATTCCGGCGACCGTGTCCGCGTCACCGTTTTCGGGCAAACAGACCTGACGAACAGCTATTCGGTCGACAAGTCGGGCTTCATCTCGTTCCCGCTGGTCGGTTCGGTAGAGGCCCGCGGGAAAACGCCACAGCAGCTTGAAGGCGTGCTGGCGCAAAAGCTCAAGGGTGGCTACCTGCGCAACCCGGACGTCTCGGTCGAGATCGAGCGCTACCGCCCATTCTTCATCATGGGCGAGGTCGGACAGGGCGGACAATATTCCTACGTGCCGGGAATGACGGTACAGAATGCCATCGCCATCGCCGGCGGATTCTCGCCGCGCGCGTTGCAGGACAATGCGGACATCACGCGGCAGGTCAACGGCAACGTCATCAACGGGCGCGTGCCGCTCTCCGATCCGATACTGCCGGGCGACACCATCTATGTGCGCGAGCGCCTGTTCTGATGACACAGTTGCGCATCGTCCATTGCTTCCGTTCGCCCGTTGGGGGCATTTTCCGCCACGTGCGCGATCTGGTAGCGGCACAGTCGGCGGCCGGCCATGAGGTTGGAATCTTGTGCGATTCCTCCACCGGAGGAGCGTTCGAGGATGCGCTGTTCGAAGCGATCAGGCCGCAGCTTGCGCTGGGGCTGACCCGCATTCCGATGCATCGTTCGATCACGCCGGGCGATCTGGGCGCGCTGTATCGCGCCTTCGGTGAAATCAGGAAATTGCAACCGCATGTGCTGCATTCGCACGGCGCCAAGGGTGGCGCCTATGCACGCATGATCGGTTCAGCGTTACGGGTATCAGGTAGTCGCGTTGCCCGTCTTTATTGCCCGCATGGCGGGTCGATCCACTACGACGCGGGAAGCTTGAAGGGCCGCATCTTCTTCGCGCTGGAGCGGATGCTGGAGCGCATGACGGACCGGCTTGTGTTCGTCTCGCGCTACGAGGCCGATGGTTATGGCGCCAAGGTCGGCGCGCCGCGCTGCCCGGCGAGCATCGTCTACAACGGTCTTTCGCCGGACGAGTTCGAGCCCGTCGAGACTTCTGCCGGGGCCGCGGATTTCCTTTACATCGGCATGATGCGCGACTTGAAGGGCTGCGATGTCTTCCTCGACGCCATTGCGCTATTGCGCAAGCAGACCGGGCGCGACATCACGGCGCACTTCGTCGGCGACGGCCCGGACAAGGCGGCCTACATCAAGCGCATCGAAGCGGAGGGCCTTGGCAGCGCGATCACGGTCCACGAGGCAATGCCGGCCCGACAGGCATTTGCCATGGCCAAGGTGGTCGTGGTGCCGTCCCGCGCCGAATCCATGCCCTACATCGTGCTGGAGGCAGTCGCCGCGGCAAAACCGCTTGTCGTGACGAAGGTCGGCGGCATACCGGAAATCTTCGAGGGCACGGGCCAGCCCATGGTCGAGCCCGGCAATGCCGCCGCGCTGGCCGCCCAGATGCTGGCGACGCTGGACGCGAACGAGCGCGAGGCGACGGCGCTTGAAGGCAGCGAGAACCTGAAGCGGCGATTTTCCGTCGCCCGCATGGCGGCCACGGTCGAAGACGCCTACCGCGCCAGTCTTTAGCTCCGCGTTAACCCTGAACTCAACCGCCCCGGCAAACGCCTTCCGGCGCGACGCATACGCGCCCGCGTGCAGCGTTTGTTAGCCATTTTCCGCTATTTGGAAAGGCACTGATGCAGGTGCTGGGGATTAATCACATGCTCGCCAACAATGGTTTGGCCAAGAAAAGCCGGGACAATGCCTCGGCCATATTCACGTCGAAGGCTGTGCGCGAAGCCGTCGCGGAGCCGGAAGTCGGCGCATCGCGCAAGGTGGAGCTCAACGAACTGGCCAAGCAGGTGGCGGAGCTTTTTTCCGCTGATTCCGTTTCGCCGGATCTCATCGCCGGATTGGTGCGCATTTGCGAATTCCTGGGCCTGCTCGCCATCGCGCTCGGGATCATCACGTTCTATGTGCCATCCGACGGCATGGACTACATCAAACACGCGGGAGCGGCCTTCTTCGGCACAATCCTGACGGTCTGCTTCATCCAGGCTCTGGACGGCTACCAGATCGCGACCCTGCGCAATTTCATCTCGCAATTCTCCAAGGCGGTGACGGGGTTTACGCTGGCGCTGCTGGTGCTGGTGGTGATCGGATTCTTTTCCAAGACATCGGCGGAGTTTTCGCGCCTGTGGTTCGGCCTGTGGTTCGTGATCGGCTGCGGCATCATCGCGGCCTATCGCAGCGGCGTATGGCTGATGGTGCGCCGCCTGATGGCCGACGGACGGCTGGAGCGGCGCGCCGTGATCGTCGGCGGCGGCGAACCGGCGGCCGAGCTCATCCGCTCGCTGGAGGCCCAGCGCAACAGCGACATCCGCATCTGCGGCATATTCGATGATCGCGACGACGAGCGTTCGCCGCCGATCATCGCAGGCTATCCCAAGCTTGGCACCGTGCCGGAACTCGTCGAGTTCGGGCGGATGGCGCGCGTCAACATGCTGATCGTGTCGTTGCCGCTTTCGGCGGAAAAGCGCGTGCTGCAATTGCTGAAGCGGCTGTGGGTGCTGCCGGTCGACATCCGCCTTTCGGCGCACACCAACAAGCTGCGGTTCCGGCCGCGCTCCTATTCCTACGAGGGCTCGCTGCCGTTCCTCGACGTCTTCGACAAGCCTATCGCCGATTGGGACGCGATCACCAAGCGCGTATTCGACATCGCGGTTTCGCTGGTCGCGCTGGTGCTGCTGTCGCCGCTGATGCTCGCCACCGCGATTGCCATCCGCATCGAAAGCAAGGGGCCGGTGATCTTCCGCCAGCGCCGCTACGGCTTCAACAACGAGGTCATCGAAGTGCTGAAATTCCGCTCGATGTATCACGAGCTGGCCGATCCGGACGCAAAGCAGGCCGTGACCAAGGGCGATGCCCGCGTCACCAGGGTCGGCCGCTTCATTCGCAAGACCTCGATCGACGAATTGCCGCAGCTGGTCAACGTGCTGAAAGGCGATCTCTCGCTCGTCGGGCCCGCGCCCGCATGCCGTCAACGCGCATACGGAAAACAAGCTGTGGGACGAGGTGGTGGACGGCTATTTCGCGCGCCACAAGGTGAAGCCGGGCGTCACGGGCTGGGCGCAGGTGAATGGCTGGCGGGGCGAGGTCGACAATGCGGTGAAGATCCGCGAGCGCGTCAATTGCGATCTCTACTACATCGAGAACTGGTCGCTGATGCTCGATCTCTACATTCTTTCCATCACGCCCTTCAAGCTGATGAACACGGACAACGCGTATTGAGCCTCGCCGCCACATACCCCGCTGACGCCGGCCAGGCCGCGCGGTCTTCGCAACAGGCCGGTGGCGTTTCCGGGCAGCTCCTGCGCCGCGCGCAGGCGTCGATGATCTCGAATGGGGCGATCGGCTTCGCCACGTTCCTGGGCGGTTTCGTGATCTTCGAGCCTGCGCCATACGAACTTGTCCTGGGGCTGATGCTTTTCGTCTGGGCGCTGTTTGGCATGCGCGTGCCGCGCAGCATCATGCCGCTGCTGGTGTTGATGACGGTTTTCTGCGCGGGCGGCATCATTTCCACTTGGGGCATCCCGGAATGGGACCGCGGCTTGATGTATGTGGCCGTCTCCTACTTCCTGGCATTGACTGCCGTCTTTTTCGCGATCCTGATCCGCGAGGACATGGGCCGGCTGCGGCTGATATTCCGGGCCTATGTCATTGCCGCCACCGTCAGCTCGGCGCTCGGCATCATCGGCTATTTCGGCGTTCCCGGCTTCGAGATGTTCACCCGCTATTCGCGCGCGATGGGCGCCTTCCAGGATCCGAACGTCTACGGACCGTTCCTGGCCATGCCGATCCTGTATCTCATCTATGGAATCGTGAACCGCAGCACTGCGCTGATGCTGCCGCGCGCGGCGATGCTGCTGATCCTGCTGCTCGGTCTTTTCCTGGCGTTCTCGCGCGCCGCATGGGGCCTTGCGGTGGTCACCGCCTGCGTCTTCTACATGCTTCTCATCGTAAACGAGCAGCGGGCGAAGATACGCCTCAAATACATCGTTCTGGCCGTCATCGGCGCGGCAATGGTCATCTGCCTTCTGGGGGCGGCGCTGCAGGCCCCCGCCGTTTCCGAACTCTTCGAGCAACGCAGCAAGCTGGTGCAGGAATATGACGGCAGCCGGCAAGGCCGTTTCGCGCGCCACCGGGAAGGCTTCATTCTTGCGACCGAAAAACCGCTCGGCATCGGGCCGCTGTCATTCGGCTTCATTTTTACCGAAGACACACACAACATGTATCTCAAGGCGCTGATGGACTACGGCTGGATCGGCTTTATCGCGTGGATGACCATGGTTTTCTGGACGCTTGTCGGCGGCTTCAAGATGCTGTTCAGGCAAAGGCCGTGGCTGCCCTATTTCCAGATCGCATATGTCGTTTTCGTCGGGCACGTACTCGTCGGCATCGTGATCGATACCGACAAATGGCGGCATTTATACCTGGCGATCGGCATCGTATGGGGTTGCATGGCGCTGGAGCGGGGCTGGCAGACGAGCCGCAAGCAATCGCTGCTGAACCGCCGACCGGCCGCAGCCTGACGCTGCATGGCGCCAGCCACACATCTTTTGCACGGCGCATCTTTAAGGGTTGAATTGGCAAACCCGCTCTTATAGGGTCCGGCGCATTCTCGGAGCGTAGCGCAGCCTGGTAGCGCATCTGGATGGGGTCCAGAGGGTCGGAGGTTCGAATCCTCTCGCTCCGACCATTTTTTCCAAACGTCTAACCGCCGCGGACCTGGTCCAGCAGGCGCTTGCATTCCAGCAGCTCGTAGAGCGTTGCCTGCAGCGTGCGCCGCTCGGCGGCGTTGAGGCTGCGGCCGGGCATCTCTTCCTCAACTTCAACATCGCGCCCGCGCAGCCGGTCGAATATTCCGCGCGAGCGGGCGCCAGCGGTGATCTCGCTGACCGTCTTGGCACGCTTTTGCACAGGGGCAGGTTCGGGCGCCGCGATCTCATCGGCCTCGGGTTCGGCGGCCTCGAACTCAGGCTCGAGCGCGGGAGTGTCGCGCTCCTGCGCCACAGGCGGCATGCTGCCGGCAGCGTCCGCCGAGACCTCGCCCTTGCCAACTGCCACCACGAAGCGGTTGCCCTGTTCCTTCAGGATGCGCTGCAATCCGCGGATCGTGTAGCCCTCGTCATACAGCAGGTGCTTGATGCCGCGCAGCAGGTCCACGTCGTCCGGGCGATAGTAGCGCCGGCCCCCGCCCCGCTTCAGCGGCTTGATCTCGCGGAAGCGGGTTTCCCAGAAGCGCAGTACATGCTGGGGCAGGTCGAGATCGTCGGCGACCTCGCTGATGGTGCGGAATGCATCCGGGCTCTTGTTCATGGCTCCCACCGCATTGTCTTTGCGCCGGAGTGGATCATGCCGGCTTGACGATGGCTAGCATGATTCCCCGATGCCGGGCCACTTCGCCCCGTCAGCCCTTGCGAGCAGCCAGATGGCCGTGCAGCACCGCGTCCTTGAGGACGTGCGATGGCTTGAACACCATCACCCTGCGCGGCGTGATCGGTACTTCCTCGCCGGTCTTGGGATTGCGGCCAACGCGTTCGTTCTTGTGGCGCACCACGAACGAACCGAACGACGACAGCTTGACCGAATCGCCATCGACGACCCGGTCCGCGATCATGTCGAGCACCAGTTCCACAAGCTCGGCAAACTCGGTCCGCGACAATCCCACCTTCTGGTAGACCGCCTCGGCCAAATCCATTCTTGTTAAGGTCTTTCCCCCCATGTGACACCCACCTGTCAAGGTTCAGCGTGCGGTATTCCGCTACGCATGTTTTTACAGGAGCACGGATCAACCGGCCCTGCGGTTCAATTTCGGTGCAACGTGCGGGAGTAACGATGCACCGCCAGAAGTCCCCCGGAAGCAATTGCCAACGCTTTTGCCAGCGTCTTCGCGAACCGGCGCGGAAAGTTGACGCCCAATAGCGCTTTCCAACACCGCCCAACTTCCAAACTCCGTCAGACAATAGATATTTTTACGCATTCCAACAAGTAATTCAATGGAATGATTGGCAATTCCGCCAACGGCCCGATTACCAGCGCAAAAGCACCGAGCCCCAGGTGAAGCCGCCCCCCATCGCCTCGAGCAGAACGATGTCGCCACGCTTGACGCGGCCATCCCTGACTGCCTCGCACAGCGCCAGCGGAATCGACGCGGCGGAGGTATTTCCGTGCTTGTCGACGGTTATCACGACCTTGTCCGGCGAAATGCCAAGTTTTTTGGCGGAAGCATCGATGATGCGCCGGTTGGCCTGGTGCGGAACGAACCAGTCGATATCGTCCGAGTCGAAGCCGGTGGCGGCATAGGCGGCCTCGATCACGTCGGTTATCATGCCGACTGCGTGGCGGAAGACTTCCTTGCCCTCCATGCGCAGATGCCCGACCGTGCCGGTGGTGGACGGACCGCCATCGACATAGAGCTTGTCGCGGTGGGCGCCGTCCGAGCGCAGCGCGCTGGTGAGGATGCCGCGGTCGGCCATGGTGCCCTCGCCCTCGTGCCGCCTCAACGACGACAGCCCCCGCGCCATCGCCGAACAGCACGCAGGTGGTGCGGTCGGTCCAGTCGAGGATGCGCGAGAAGGTCTCCGCGCCGATCACGAGCACGCGGCGGGCAAAGCCGGTGCGGATGTACTGGTCGGCCGTGGTGAGCGCATAGACGAAGCCGGAGCAGACGGCCTGCGTGTCGAAGGCGAAGCCGTGGTGCATGCCGAGCCGGTGCTGGATATCGACCGCCGTTGCCGGAAAGGTCTGGTTCGGCGTGGAGGTCGCCAGGATGATCATGTCGATGTCGGCGATGGTGACGCCCGGCATCGGCCATGGCGGCGCGCGCGGCTTGCTCGCCGAGGTCGGCCGTGGTTTCGCCCTCGGCGACGATGTGGCGCTGGCGTATGCCGGTGCGCTGCACGATCCATTCGTCGTTGGTCTCGACGATGCCCTCGAAGTCGGAATTCTTCATGATGCGGGAGGGCAGATAAGACCCGCAACCGGTGACAATGGAACGTATCACTTTGATTTTCCCAACATCATTGTTTTCATGGCCCGCCGAAACCAGACCTACTGGTTTTCCGTCCGGGCGACGCGCCTTCCACCGAAGAACGTAAGGTCGCTCCTGATCTTTTCGATGATGCTGTTCGACGCCATGTCGTAACCCATCTCGATGGCCGCCGCGAATCCTTCCGCGTCGGTGCCGCCATGGCTCTTCACCACCAGCCCGTTGAGCCCCAGGAACACCGCGCCGTTGACCTTGCGCGGGTCCATCTTCTCGCGCAGGTGATCGAACGCGGAGCGCGCGAACAGATAGCCGATCCGCGCCATCAGGGTGCGGCTCATGGCGGCGCGCAGATATTGCGCGATCTGGCGCGCGGTGCCCTCGGCGGTCTTGAGCGCGATATTGCCGGCAAAGCCCTCGGTGACCACGACATCGACCGTGCCGCGGCCAAGATCGTCGCCCTCGACGAAGCCATGGTAGTCGAGGTTTTCAAGACCGGCGTCGCGCAGGATCTGGCCCGCTTCGCGCACCTGCTCCTGGCCCTTCACCTCCTCGACGCCGACATTGAGCAGACCCACGGTCGGCCTGTCGAGATCGTACAGGGCACGCGCCATCGCAGCGCCCATCAGCGCAAAATCGACAAGCTGGGCGGCGTCGGCGCCGACATTTGCGCCAACGTCGAGCACGACGCTTTCGCCCTTGAGCGTGGGCCACAGCGCCGCCATGGCGGGGCGTTCGATGCCTTCGATCGTGCGCAGGCAGAACCGCGCCATCGCCATCAGGGCACCGGTATTGCCGGCGGAGACGCAAAATGCGGTCTCGCCCGCCTTCACGGCCTCGATCGCCTGCCACATGCCCGACTTGCCCCGGCCATGGCGAAGTGCCTGGCTGGGCTTTTCGTCCATTGCGATCGACACGTCGCAGTGGCGGATATGCGAGGCGGCCTTAAGCGCGGGATGTTTTTCCAAGAGGGGCGCGATCACGGCCTCGTCGCCGAACAGCACGAAGCGAAGGTCGGGCTTGCGCTGCAACGCCAGCGCGGCGCCGCCCAGCACTACCTCTGCGCCGTGGTCTCCACCCATCGCATCCAGCGAAACTTTCAAGGTAGCTGTCATTGAACCGGGTTTGCCTGAGGGTCTGGTGCTGGTCTGGTGCGGGCCATGCGCCGGGCTGGAGCGAGGAGTTATCCGATACGCGCGATTGCGACAATAGGCCATCGCCTGCGCGGCGGAAACGCATTTGCGTGCCCGCCGGCGAGGTTTTCCTCAATTGCCTTCGGGTTTGAGAGTGCGAAGCACCGCAAAAGGCGATTTCTCGGCGGTTTCCGCTTCCTTTGCGGCATCGTCGGCCGATGTGGCAAATTCGGCGCCGGGCGCGCGTGGAAACGGGTCCAGCGCCAGCATCAGCATTTCAACAATGAAGGGCCACACATCGATGCTGTCGCCCGCGAATGTCTCCGGCGGATCATCGCCCTCCGGGTCGAGCACGAGTTCGCGGTCATGGCGCTCCACCGGAACCGCCAGCGCCGAATGCTCCGGCAGGAATGTGGCGCGCAGCGGCTCGCGTATTTCCTGCATCACCGGCTCCAGCGTGACCACGCATGGCTGTTCCACCTGCGCGCGCAACTCGCCCTTGATCTCTACGCCGTCGCGCCGCCAGCGCCGCAGGACGATGTCGGCCTCGAGCTTGTGCAGGGCAGTGACGCCGGCAGCCTTGGCCAGCGCTTCGCGTTCACGCTCATCGGGGCGCAGCGCCAGCACGTAGCCCGAGGAGGGCAATGTGGCGACGTTGACGGCAAAGGAGGGAATCTTCGGTTGGGTCACCATGATGCTCGTTCCGGTCAGTTTGCCACGGCGCCTTTTTCCGGTGGACCTTTTTCCATGTCTTTTTCCAGTGGATCTGGCCACACGAGCACGCCACGGCAGATGCTCTCGAAATCCTGTCCGGCAAGGGCGGCGGACGCCCTCAACATATAGGACGCCAATTGCGCGGACGCATCGGCCTCGCCTGCGCCATGGAACCGTGCTGATACGGCTCGCGCCAGCATGTCGGCATCGCCTGCCTGCAAAGGCGGGGCGAACTGATCGATCTGGCCGTAGAAGCCCTTCACCATCGCCTGCTTTCGCTTGGGCACGGAGGTGTCGCCGATGCCCAGCGCCCGCAATGCGTCGTCGAGGCCAGCGGTGAAGGCGTCGAACACTTCCTGTGACAGGGCCGGTGCGCGCGGATCGCTCTCGGCCGACAGGCGGCGGCTGAACAGGAACATGTTCAGCGCCAGCACATCGAAGCGGCCGGTGACGCTGTCGGCGAATTTCAGGACGACATAGAAGGCTGGATTGCGCGACTGCGCCACAACGGCGCCATAAAGTTGCTGCGGGACTGGATCGGGACGAGAACGCGAGAACATCCGCAGCATCTGGGCGCTCCTTTTGCCGCGCCGCTGCCTGCGGCATTGGCAGAGTTGAAGTTTTCGGGCCGGTGATATACCCAGCGTGTTTTGAAAGACAGGAAAAACCAAGTGACAGTGTTTCCTTTTGGGCACAAGGCGCAGGGCATGGGCAAATTCCACGAGCAGGCGGCGAACACGAACACGCGCGGGTTTTCGCTCACTTCCAGCAGCGCGCTTGTCGCAGCCATGCTGGTACTTGGCGGGTGCAACCCGACACAGGTGATGGTGCATGGCGCCGTCATCTCGCAGGACCAGATAGACCTGATCCCGGTCGGTTCAAGCCGCGACCAGGTTTTGCTGGCGATGGGCTCGCCCTCGACCACCGGCGCTTTCGAGGCCAACGAGGTCTACTACTACATCAGCCAGAAGCGGCAGAAGACCTTCGCCTACCAGAAGGCAAAGGTCGTCGACCAGCGCGTGGTGGCGGTCTATTTCGACGAGGCGGGCATCGTTTCGCGCGTCGGCGATTACGGTCTGAAGGACGGCAAGGTATTCGACTTCATCACCCGCACCACGCCCACGGGCGGCCGCGACCTCAACTTCCTGGGCCAGATCCTGTCCGGATCGGGCGGAGGCAAGAAGGGTCCCGATCACGCCCCTTCCGGGCGGTGGCGTTGGCGGCGGCGGCATGCCGGGCATGTAGGCCAAAAGAGCACTCGCGGAGCGCCAAATCGACTTCAATGAAAAAACCCCGCGAGGATCGCTCCTCGCGGGGTTTTTTGTTGAACCGCCAGCTGGCGGGATCAGCTGTGCGCCAGAACGGCCAGCAGCAGCAGCGCCACGATGTTGGTGATCTTGATCGCCGGATTGACGGCCGGGCCGGCGGTGTCCTTGTAGGGATCGCCGACGGTGTCGCCGGTGACCGAGGCCTTGTGCGCGTCGGAGCCCTTGAGGTGCTTGACGCCGTCCTTGTCGACGAAGCCGTCCTCGAACGATTTCTTGGCGTTGTCCCAGGCGCCGCCGCCCGACGTCATGGAGATGGCGACGAACAGGCCGTTGACGATGACGCCGAGCAGCGAGGCGCCGAGGGCGGCGAAGGCCGAGGCCTTGGAGCCGGAGATCAGCAGCACGCCGAAGTAGACGACGAGCGGCGCCAGCACCGGCAGCAGCGACGGGATGATCATCTCGCGGATCGCCGCCTTGGTCAGGATGTCGACGGCGCGGGCATAGTCCGGACTGATCGGTGCCGGCCATGATGCCCGGCTTCTCGCGGAACTGGCGGCGCACTTCCTCGACGATCGAGCCCGCCGCACGGCCGACCGCGGTCATGGCGATGCCGCCGAACAGGTAGGGAATGAGGCCGCCGAAGATCAGGCCGGCGACGACATAGGGATTGGACAGGTCGAACGAGATCGCCCCGACGTCGGCGAAGTACGGATACTGGGCGCCGTTGGCGGCGAAGAAGGCGAGGTCGTTGGTGTAGGCCGCGAACAGCACCAGCGCGCCGAGGCCGGCCGAACCGATGGCATAGCCCTTGGTGACGGCCTTGGTGGTGTTGCCGACCGCGTCGAGCGCGTCGGTCGACTGGCGCACTTCCTTGGGCATGCCGGACATTTCGGCGATGCCGCCGGCATTGTCGGTGACCGGACCGAAGGCGTCGAGCGCGACGATCATGCCGGCGAGGCCGAGCATGGTGGTGACGGCGATGCCGGTGCCGAACAGGCCGGCGAGCTGGTAGGTGGAGATGATGCCGCCGACGATGACGAGTGCCGGCAGCGCGGTCGATTCCAGCGAGACCGCCAGGCCCTGGATGACGTTGGTGCCATGGCCGGTGACCGAGGCCTGGGCGATCGAGTTCACCGGCCGCTTGTCGGTGCCGGTGTAGTACTCGGTGATCACGACGATCAGCGCCGTGACGATCAGGCCGACGATGCCGCAGATGAACAGGTTCGTGCCGGTGATGGCCATGCCGTCGGCTTCGCCGATCTGTCCCCAGCCGATGGTCAGCGAGGTGGCGCCGCCGAGGCCGACGATCGACAGCAGGCCGGTGACGATCAGGCCCTTGTAGAGCGCGCCCATGATCGAGCCGTTCGCGCCGAGCTTGACGAAGAAGGTGCCGATGATCGAGGTGATGATGCAGGCGCCGCAGATCGCGAGCGGGTAGATCATGACCGATTCGAGGATCGGCGTGCCGCCGAAGAAGATCGCGGCCAGAACCATGGTGGCGACGACCGTGACCGCGTAGGTCTCGAAAAGGTCGGCTGCCATGCCGGCGCAGTCGCCGACGTTGTCGCCGACATTGTCGGCGATCGTGGCGGGGTTGCGCGGGTCGTCCTCGGGAATGCCCGCTTCGACCTTGCCGACGAGGTCGCCGCCGACGTCCGCGCCCTTGGTGAAGATGCCGCCGCCAAGCCGGGCGAAGATCGAGATCAGCGAGGCGCCGAAGCCGAGCGAGACGAGCGAATCGATGACGACGCGGTCGCCCGGCGCAATTCCCATGACCTCGGTCAGGATGAAGTAGTAGACGGCGACGCCGAGCAGCGCCAGGCCCGCGACGAGCATGCCGGTGATCGCGCCGGACTTGAAGGCGATCTCGAGACCGGCCGCCAGGCTCTTGGACGCGGCCTGCGCGGTGCGCACGTTGGCGCGGACCGAGACGTTCATGCCGATGAAGCCGGCAAGGCCGGAAAGCACCGCGCCGATGAGGAAGCCGATCGCCGCTTCCGTGCCGATCAGGACCCAAGCGATGACGAAGACGATG
The DNA here is from genome assembly GCA_963697325.1 of uncultured Alphaproteobacteria bacterium. Taxonomy (GTDB): domain Bacteria; phylum Pseudomonadota; class Alphaproteobacteria; order Rhizobiales; family Rhizobiaceae; genus BOKV01. Next base: position 140,030 of record CAVONR010000011.1, read on the forward strand.
GCGCCGACGATGGCGATGGTCATGTACTGGCGGTTGAGGTAGGCGGACGCGCCTTCGCGAATCGCCGCGGCAATTTCCTGCATCCGGGCAGACCCGGTATCTGCCGCGAGCACGGAACGTGTCGCCCACACAGCATAGACAATAGACAATAACCCGCAGGCAATTGCGAAGTTGAGAGCATTCATGTGGAATTTCCCTTTGTGAGATGCCCTGGACCGAAAAGGGAATTTCGCCCTCCCCGCCAGCGCCTGCGCCCATAACGTGCCGAGCCATGCACGCTTCGGGTGAAACCGAGGCGCACACTATTCAGAAAGCGGCTCACGTCAAGATATCGAAAGGTTTTAGGCACAGGCACAGCTATGGCAGGCCAAGCGCCCCACGCCGGCCTGCCTTGCAACAGTGCTGGATGTGATCAGGCAGCCATCAGGCTTGCCGGACGGCGCCACACGATCTGGCGACGGCGGATTTCCATGATGCCCTGCTTGGCGAGCGTGCTCAGGCGGGCATTCAGGTGCGTGCGCGTGATGCCCAGAATGTCGGAAACATGCGACTGCGTGAGCAGCCATTCCGCAGTCTCAGCCTCACCCAACGGACGGTTGAAGTAGGATTCCAGATAGCCTTCGACGAACACCAGAATCTTGCGATCGGTATTCTTCTGTGCCGCAGCAGCGCCGATGCGGGTCAGCATCGTGAAGTTGCGGTACTGGTTTGCGCTGCACCAATGCGCGAACTCGGGATTTTGCAGGAACTCCTGGAACCGGTCTTCCGAAAGCTTCAGGAGACGGCTTGGAGACAGCGCACGATAGGTGAAGATGCTCGGAACGCTGCGGTTCAGGCGTGTTTCGAACACGACGCCCGGGGTTATCGGACTGACGAGCGTGTCATCGCCCATTGCTGTTACATATGCACCAGCCAGTCCTTGTTTAAGTGCGATCAGGCCCGATGGCATGCTGCCGGCGGAACTGATTATCTCGTTCTTCGCGCAGTCGATATAAGTGCACGAGGATAGTACCGAAGCGGCGAGCCGCTCGGCTAGTCCTGGAAAAACAGTCATTTTTTGCCCCTATAAGCCGGGACAATACTTTGCTGTTGCCCCGGCAATAACAGTCTGTAAACCATCAGTGAACGATAGCTTCCACTGATTTGCGACATGCAATGTCGTATCCCAAATTTTATAAGTTAACTCCCTAACAAATATGCTTGATGCCCACAATAAAACGTGTCGGATATTATAAGTTTAAGCTATAATCTCGGCTTTTTTCTCTTTATAAACAAGCCAGACCAAAGCCAGCAAGCATATCGCGATGACCGGGAAGACGATCAAGTTGATCGCAGTCCATCCATAGGCATTCATGGTGCGGCCCGACATCAGCGACGCAATGGCGACTGAGCCGAACAAGAGCACGTCGTTCGCGCCCTGCGCCTTGCTCTTCTCCGCAGGTTGGTAAGTCTCGGTAATCATTGCAGTCGACCCGATGAAACCAAGGTTCCATCCCAGGCCAAGCAGCACCAGGGCCAGCCAGAAGTTCGCCAGGTGTATGCCCGCCAGCGCAACGCAGGCGCAGGCGCCCAGAATCACCAGCCCGGCCATGATCACCTTCTCCTTGCCGAATCGCGCGATGAGATTCCCGGTGACGAAGCTTGGCGCGAACATCGCCAGCACGTGCCACTGAATGCCAAGCGTCGCGTCGTCTATGGAAAAGCCGCAGCCGATCATCGCGAGTGGCGCTGCGGTCATGACCAGACTCATCATGGCGTAGGAGCCGATTGCGCAGGTGACCGCGACGATGAACTTCGGCTGTGAAACGATCTGGATGAGAGGGCGGCCCGTGTCGGCCACCACGCCGGGCTCGGCTTTCCTTGGGACCGACGGCTCGAGGAAGCTCATCACCGCGAGACTTGCGGCAAACAGCAGCGTGCCCGACAGGAAGGCGCCGGCAAACGGAATGGGGTCCAGCAGGTTGCGCGTCCACAGGACCACCTGCGGACCAATGATCGCGGCGGCAACGCCCCCTATCAGCACGATGGAAATCGCCTTGGCGCGGAACGGGGCCGTGCCCCGGTCGGCGGCGGCAAAGCGGAACTGCTGGGCGAAGCCGTTGGCCGAGCCGGTCATCAGCAGACCTATGCAGAACAGCCAGAACGAGTGGATGACGAGCGCACCGGCCGCGACCAGCAAGCCCGCAATTCCGATCAACGCGCCGGTCATGAAGCCGAGCCTGCGCCCGATACGGCTCATGATCATTGCCGCAGGCAGCGCCGCCAGGGCAACGCCGATGTTGAAGCCGGTCACAGGCGCCGTCGCAAGCGACTTGTCGGCATCGAGGAGGTAGGCGCCGGCAAGGCCGCCAAGCGCAATGCTTATGGGCGCGGAGGCGCTGGTGAAGGCCTGGCAGGCCGCATAAAGCCAGGCATTCTTGCGGGCGATGGCATTCTCCGATTGCGCTTCCGAGGCGATCGCCGGATGGCTCTGCATGGCTGGGATCACCTTGTCAGAAATGGGAGTAGGAAGTCTTGCCGGATCCGATTGAATTGCCGGAAAGCTCCGCGATGCCAACCTTGCCGCCGCCGGGCTTCGCGATGCCGATTTCCGTCACCTGCACGGTTTGCGCGGCGATGTCGGCCATGAACGCGTCCATGCGCTCCGGCGGCACGGTGAACAGGCATTGGTAGTCGTCGCCCCCGGTCAGGGCAGTGTTGATGAGCTCGGGATGTTTGCTCACCGCATCGCGCACCTGAGGCGAGAGCGGAACCTTGAGCGCGCTCACATCAAAATCGACATTGGATGCGCGCGCCATCTTCTCCAGATCGCCGATAAAACCGTCGGAAATGTCCATTGAGGCGGATGCGTGGCTGGCGATGATTGGCGCGAAGGATACAGGGGGGCGCGGCGCGAGATAGAGCGAATAGAGTATGGCCGAACCCTCGATGTTTACCAGCCGCTGGTCATTGCGGCGAATCATCAGCCCGAGCGCTGCATCGCCGATGTTGCCGGTCACGAACAGCCTGTCGCCGGGCTTTGCACCCAGACGCGACCTGTACTGCACGGGGTCGATTTCGCCCCATGCGGTGATCGAGATCACCGGGCCGCCGGGCGCCAGGAAAGTGTCCCCGCCGCTCAGCGACAAGCGGTAACTCGCGCAATCGCGCGCAAGGCCCTGCGCGAACTCCGCCACCCATTCCTCGGTCCAGTCGGGGTGAAGGCCCAGGGCCAGCGAGAAGGCCTTTGGCGTCGCGCCCTTCGCCACAAGGTCGGAAAGGTTCACCCGCAGCGCCTTCATTGCGATGGTATCGGGCGGATCGTCGGAGAAGAAATGCACCCCGGCCATGATGGCGTCCTGCGTCATCGCCAGCGCCTTGCCGGGGGTCACGCGCACCAGCGCTGCATCGTCGAGCAGGTTGAAGGCCCCCTCGCCAGCGAGCGGCGCGAAATATCGGGCTATGAGTTCGAATTCACCAGGGCGCGGAGCGTCATTCCTGCGGGACATCGCGGCTTCGTCCATTGTCGCTCTCGCGCGCCGTCACTTCCCTGGGGCGCACCTGGCGCGCGATCGTGTCGAGCACGCCGTTGACCATGCGCGGCTCTTCCTCGCCGTAAAAGGCTTTCGCCACGTCGACATATTCCGAGATGATCACCTTGGCCGGCACGTCCTTGCGGTTCAGCAATTCGAACACGCCCGCCCGCAGCATGGCGCGCAACAGCGTGTCGATGCGGGCCAGCGGCCAGTCGGGCGTCAGCGCGCCGTGGATCATCGGGTCTATGATCTTCTGGTCGGAAACCACGCCGGCGACGACGCCGCGGAACCATCCGGCATCTGCATCGACGTATTTCTCGCCGTCGATTTCCTGGCCAAGCCGCATGTTCTCGTATTCGGCGACGACATCCATCAGGCGCGAATCCGTGAGGTCCATCTGGTAGAGGGCCTGCACAGCCGCAAGACGGGCCGCGCCACGCTTGTTGGCGGTGCGCACCGCGCCTTCTTGCGCCTGGCCTGCGGGCATTTTCATGCGCCGAGCCGGTCGCGGACGGCAATCATGGCAAGCGCTGCCTGCGCCGCGCCGCCGCCCTTGTTCTTCTCGGAGGCGCGGGCCCGTGCAAAGGCCTGCTCGCCGTTCTCGCAGGTGATGATGCCGTTGCCGATGGCGACGCATTCCTCGATGGCGAGATCCATCAGCGCGCGCGCGGATTCGCCCGCCACGATGTCGTAATGCGAAGTTTCGCCGCGGATCACGCAGCCGAGCGCGACGAAGCCGTCATATTCCGTACCGCCATCTTCCTCGGCATAGATCGCCATGGCGATCGCTGCGGGAATCTCCAGTGCTCCGGGCACCGAAACGCGATCGAAGGTTGCGCCTGCGCCTTCAAGCGCCGCGACCGCGCCGGAGAGCAGTTCATCGGCGATATCCTCGTAAAAACGGGCTTCGACGATCAGCAGGTGGGGTGCTGCGGACATTCATGGACTCCGATGTCGGTTTGATGGCGCAGAAACCACGCCGGCAAATGCATGGCAAGGAAATTGTGATGCGCCAATGGCGGCGCGTCCGCTACCTGCACGTCAGGGATTGGGGTATTGCGCCAACCGCGCGGCGTATCTTGCCATCTGGTCGATTTCGATGTTGACGCTGTCGCCCTTGCGCCGCTCGCCCCAGGTGGTGACGTCGAGCGTGTGGCGGATCAGCAGCACGTCGAAACGCGCGCCATCGACGGCATTGACGGTGAGCGAGGTTCCATCGAGCGCCACCGATCCCTTGGGCGCGATGAAACGGGCAAGGTGCTGAGGCGCCTCCACGATGAAGCGCACCGCCCCGCCCTCGTCGCGAACGTCGATGATGCTGGCCATGCCGTCGACATGGCCGGATACCATGTGCCCGCCGAGCTCGTCGCCGATGCGCAGCGAGCGTTCGAGATTGATGCGCGCGCCAGGCTGCAGTGTGCCGAGCGTCGTCAGCCGCAGCGCTTCCTCCCAGGCCTCGGTCTCGAACCAGCGCGCCGCCGCTTGGCCGTGACGGTAAGGCATACGCCGCAATGGGCGACCGACGCGCCGATGGCAAGGTCCGAAAGGTCCCATGCCGTGCGCACGCGCAGGCGCTTGCCATGGTCGAGCGGTTCGATGGATTCGACCGTGCCGATGTCGGTGACGATGCCGGTGAACATGGCTAGCGCCTTCGCGTGAATGTTTGCAGGCGCGTCATCGCCGAAACGCCATGAGCCTGTCAATTCGAAGCCCTGCGGCATGGCGGCGGCATGCAGTGGCGACACAATCTGGCGATCCGCGCGTGCCCTGCGCCGATCGCCTTGCCGGCGGTGAAAAGCGCCAGCGCATCGACCAGATCCTCCGACAGGAAGGATGCCGCCACATGCGCACCGCCCTCGACCAGGACGTTCATGATGCCGCGCGCACCCAGATCGTCCAGCAGTTCCGGCAAGGCGACGCGGCCATCGACGAGTTCGCAGGCGAGCAGTTCCGCGCCCGCGGCCTTGAGGTCCGGCCCGTTCGCCAGACCGGGCGGCGAGACGGCCAGCAGCGGCACGGCGGCGGCGGATTTCAGCAGGCGCAAGCCGGCATGCAGGCGGCCGCGCGCATCCAGCACGACGCGCATCGGCGAGCGGGCTGGCAAGCCCCGGCAGACGGCAGGTGAGTTCGGGATCGTCGGCCAGCGCGGTGCCGCTGCCGATGAGGATCGCGTGGTGGCGCGCGCGCATCAGATGGCTCTGCGCGCGGGCAATCTCGCCGGTGATCGCGACCTGCCCCTGCGCCCGCAGCCCGATCAGCCCGTCGGCGGAGACCGCCAGCTTCAAGGTGACGAAGGGCCGGCCCGAGCCGCTTGTGCACCAGATAGGCGTCAAGGCCGATCCGCGCCTCGTTCGCGCCAGAACGCCCGCGAGCACCTCGATGCCGGCGGCGCGCAGCATGGCGTGGCCCTTCTCGTTGACGCGCTCGTCGGGATCGACCACGGCAGTGACGACCACGCGCGACGCCGGCGTCGATCAGCGTCTGCGCGCAAGGCGGCGTGCGGCCGTGATGGGCGCAGGGTTCGAGCGTGACATAGGCGGTGGAGCCGCGCGCACGATCGCCCGCTTGCGCGAGCGCCAGCGGCTCGGCATGCGGCCGGCCGCCGATCGCCGTGACGCCGGAGCCGATCACCGCGGGGCCGTTGCCCTCGTCCTTCACCAGCAGGCATGCGACCGACGGGTTGGTCGCGGTCCAGCCCTCGTGCTTGCGCGCCAGGCGGATGGCGGCGGCCATGAAGCGGTGGTCATCTGCGGATGGGTGCATTCATTGCTGCTTGTATCGAATGGTTAAGGCGCTGTGTGGTGGCGTGCAGTTCCACGGCCAGGAAGGCTTACCATGACGAGACTTCCTGAAAAAGCGATTGCCGTCGTCAGGGAATTGCCGGAAGCGCGCCAGGACGAGATTGCAAATCTCCTGCTTTTCGAAGTCGGCGAGAAGCCGTTATTCCTGACGGAAGAGGAAAACCGCGCCGTTGATGAAGGCTTGGCCGATGCAATTGCTGGCCGGTTCGCGACTCCCGAGGCACTTGGGCAGGGATCCTATTCCTCTTCGCCCATTTCGCGCAAAATGCCTTCGAAATCCTTGGCCTCCTGGAAGTCGCGATAGACCGAGGCGAAGCGCACATAGGCGACGTCGTCGATCTGCTTCAGCCCCTCCATCACCAGCTCGCCGATGACATCGGTGGGAATGTCGTCCTCGCCCAGGATTCGAGCTGGCGCACGATGCCGGAGATCATCCGCTCGACGCGCTCGGGATCGACCTGCCGCTTGCGCAGCGCGATGTGGATGGAACGCGCCAGCTTGTCGCGGTCGAAGGCGACGCGCTTGCCGGACTTCTTCACCACCGTCAGCTCGCGCAACTGCACGCGCTCGAAGGTGGTGAAGCGGCCGCCGCAATCGGGACAGACGCGGCGGCGGCGGATCGCGGAGCCGTCATCGGTCGGGCCGCGAATCCTTCACCTGCGTGTCGCCATTGCCGCAATAGGGGCAGCGCATCGCCTCACATTTCCGGATAGATCGGGAAGCGATCGGTCAGCGCCACGACCTTGGCCTTGCACCGCCGCCTCGACGGCGGCGTTGCCCTCGTCGGAATTGGCGACCTTCAGCCCGTCCAGCACCTCGGCGATCAGGTTGCCGATCTCGCGGAACTCGGCCACGCCGAAGCCGCGCGTCGTGCCGGCCGGCGTGCCGAGCCGGACGCCCGAGGTGACGAAGGGCTTTTCCGGATCGAACGGAATGCCGTTCTTGTTGCAGGTGATGTCGGCGCGGCCGAGCGCGGCCTCGGCGCGCTTGCCGGTGGCGTTCTTCGGGCGCAGGTCGACCAGCATCAGATGGTTGTCGGTGCCGCCCGAGACGATGTCGAGGCCGTTCGCCTTCAGGCTTTCGGCCAGCGCCTGGCGTTGTCGACGACGCTGCGCGCATAGGCCTTGAACTCGGGCTGCAGCGCCTCGCCGAAGGCCACCGCCTTGGCGGCGATGACATGCATCAGCGGGCCGCCCTGCAGGCCGGGGAACACGGCCGAGTTGATCTTCTTGGCGATGTCCTCGTCATTGGTGAGGATCATGCCGCCGCGCGGGCCGCGCAGCGACTTGTGCGTGGTGGTGGTCACCACATGGGCATGCGGCACCGGCGACGGATGCGCGCCGCCGGCGACGAGGCCGGCGATGTGCGCCATGTCGACCATCAGATAGGCGCCGACCGCATCGGCGATCTCGCGGAAGCGCTTCCAGTCCCAGATGCGCGAATAGGCGGTGCCGCCGGCGATGATCAGCTTGGGCTTGTGCTCGTGCGCCTTCTGCTCGACCTCGTCCATGTCGAGCAGATGGTCTTCCTTGCGCACGCCGTAGGAGACGACGTTGAACCATTTGCCGGACATGTTGACCGGCGAGCCGTGCGTCAGGTGCCCGCCCGAGTTGAGGTCGAGGCCCATGAAGGTGTCGCCCGGCTGCAGCAGCGCCAGGAACACGGCCTGGTTCATCTGGCTGCCGGAGTTCGGCTGCACATTGGCGAAGTTGCAGCCGAACAGCTTCTTGGCGCGCTCGATCGCCAGCGTCTCGGCGATGTCGACGAACTGGCAGCCGCCATAGTAGCGCTTGCCCGGATAGCCCTCGGCATATTTGTTGGTCATGATCGAGCCCTGCGCCTCGAGCACGGCGCGCGAGACGATGTTTTCCGAGGCGATCAGCTCGATCTCGTGGCGCTGGCGGCCGAGTTCGTTGCGGATCGCGCCGAAGATCTCCGGATCGGCATCGGCGAGCGTCGCGGTGAAGAAGCGCGTTGTGCAGCCGTGGATGGATGCGGTAAGGGCCATGTGTTGCTTAATCCTGCTGGAATGGTGTGAGCGCGCAATAGCACATGAATTGGAGCGGCAAAACCCGCCACAGGTCGCCGCGCCGAAATGCGTCGACAATAGCGCGCGCCGGCGACCGCGGCGTCATGCCTGCGACAAGAAAAAGGGGCCAAGCGGCCCCTTTCATGCGGCTGTCTGACCGGCACAGTTCAAAGCGCGGTGCTGTCCAGCGCAAGTTCCTCGACGCCGTCGCGCTGGTAGATGTCGTCGCGGAACTGCGACGACGCCCGTGCTCCGTCGACCAGGCGGTGATGTAGGTGAAGTAGAGCGGCACCGGCATCGGCGAGCAGCGATCGGCGTGTTGACGCCGGTCGCGATCATGCGCTCGATTTCCTGGCGGTTCCAGCCGGGCGTGTCGCGCAGCAGCCAGGTGACGAGATCGCGCACGTTCTGCACGCGCACGCAGCCCGACGAATGGAAGCGCATCGATCTGGCCGAACAGCGCTCTGCTGCGGCGTGTCGTGCATGTAGACGGCATGCGGGATTGTGGAAATTGATCTTCGTCGAGGCCATCGCGTTGATCTTGCCCGGATCCTGGCGAAGCATGTATTCGACCGCCTGGTCGGTGTTCCAGTCGATGGATTCGGGCGCGACTTCCTCGCCCGTGGCCTCGTTGATGATGCGGATGTTGTTGCGCGTCAGATAGGTCGGATCCTTGCGCATCAGCGGGATGATGTCCTTCTGGATGATCGACTCCGGCGCGGTCCAGTAGGGATTGAGGATGATCTCGTGGATCTTCGAATTGAGAATCGGCGTCTGGCGGTCGATCTTGCCGACGATCGCCGTGTGGCGCTGCACGACCTTGCCGAATTCGACCGCTTCGATCGGACGCTGCCGGGATGTTGACCATCACGTAGCGGTCGCCGAGGTAGCCGGACATCGAGCGCAGGCGAACCAGGTTGGTCTCAAGCTGGCCGAGGCGGATGTTGGCCGGGATGTTCATCGCGGCGATAGGAGTATTTGCCGAGCACGCCGTCCGGCGGCAGGCCGTGACGGGCCTGGAAGCGGCGCACCGCGCCTTCGACCTAGCTGTCGAAGATCGGCGAATCGCCGGCGCTGGCCGCCAGGTCGCCGGAAATGATCAGCCGCTTGCGCAGCAGCGAGACGGACGGGCGAGGCAGCGCCGAGTTCCATCTTTTCGGTTGCGGGAACCACCGGCCAGCCGCCACTGCCGACGATCCGGCGATAATCCTCCATCGCCAGCTCGATGAAGCCGGGAGTCTGTTCGGAGAACACGGGAACGGTGGACGTACCGGGCTTGCCTTCGGCACGGTTGGCGTCGAACTGGTCGCTCCACTGGCCACGGCGAGGGCTTTGCAGCAAGGCATCGATCGGATTTTGCGCCAAGGCCTTGCCGGAAACCATGCCGGCTGCGGCGCCAGCGCCCAATGCTGCCAGAAAATCACGTCTTTTCATCAAGCTACCCGCTCTCGTCAGTCCGGGCGTGAGCCCTTCAAGAATTCGCTGACATGCCGTATGTATTACCGGACCATCGCGCAAACAAGGTTAACACATCGGTAAAACCTGCGTTACGCATGCGCTGCCGTGCCAGACATCGATTATCCGAGCCCGTTCTGCGGTCACATTCCTTTGTGGCCAAAGCGTGTCGCACGGTGCGGCAAGATCGGCCAGGAACGACTTCAGGCAATGCATGCGACGGCAAGTCGCCGCGTTACAACACTTGCGCGGGAAAGGCAAAGACCTGGGCTCTAAAAATGTAAAAGGCCCGCTTCTGGCGGGCCTTGCAGTCTCATTCCACACGACAACGATCAGAGGCGATAGAGAATCTGGTCGGTCCAGAAGCGCTCCAGCCGCTGCAGCGACTTGTTCATGCGCTGGAACTCGTCGCCATTGATGCCGCCGACCGTCTCGATCGAGCCAATGTGGCGCTGGTAGAGCTTTTCGACCACGGCCGCGACCTTGCCGCCATCCTCGGTCAGGCTGACGCGGACCGAGCGGCGGTCGATGCGCGAACGCTGGTGATGGATGAAGCCCTGCTCGACCAGCTTCTTGAGGTTGTAGGAAACGTTGGAGCCGAGATAGTAGCCGCGCGTGCGCAGCTCGCCCGCGGTCAGTTCCGAGTTGCCGATGTTGTAGAGCAGCAGCGCCTGCACGGCGTTGACATCGTTGCGGCCCTGGCGGTCGAATTCGTCCTTGATGACGTCGAGCAGCCGGCGGTGCAGCCGTTCGACCAGCGTCAGCGATTCGAGATAGAGCGCCTTCACGTCGCCGGCAGCTGCCGGTTCGACGGCCTTTCCGACCAAACCGAAGTTGTTCTTCATAGTTGCAGCCTCTCCGTTGCGGTGGAGTTGTATCCCCCCACTCGATTGGATCAACCATAAAGGCTTCAGCTAAAATTCGACTTAAAGCAGAGGCTTAATCAGGGGTTACCATCTTGCGCCAATACTGCACATGACAGGCGCAAACCCTGTAATTCCAACGTTTTTGCCCTGTTGCGTTTACGTCTTGTTGGCCATTATCCGAATAACGACACGAAACGCCACAAGCACCGCCACGCCAACCAGATGGAACATGACCAGCAGGTCGGCGCGGCCAAAGAGGTCGGTGAGCCAGGCGTGCATCGCCAGTTCCATGGCAACGGCAACGATCCACAACACGATGCCCCAGGCATAGCCGCCCCACAGGCCAAGGGCGGCGGCGGGCAGCAGCACCGCAAGCACGGAGGATGCCAGGCGCCAATGCTCGTCCATGGTGTCGAAGCGATATTGAGGGCCATCCTGCACGCCGATGAGGCGCATCCAGTATTGAATGGCGAAGACGATCAGGAAAATTGCGATGAGGCGCATGAACATGAGGTTGAGCATGTCCACCCTGCCCGCCTCGCGCCGCCTCGCCGTCATCACCATATATGGATATCCGATCCGTTGCCCTGAGCCTTGACTGGCGTGTAGAAGCTTTGCTGGGTCGTTTCAAGGCGATGTACCGCAACGGACTTCAGACACGGGATTTGACAGCATGGCGCGCAGCGTCGACGAGATCACCGGCGGCAAGCGGATGCGGCGCAACCGCCGCTCGACTGGACACGGCGGCTGGTGCGGGAAAACACGGTCACGGTCGACGATCTGATCTGGCCGATCTTCGTGATCGACGGCAGCAATGCCAGCGAACCGATCGCCGCCATGCCCGGCGTCGAGCGGCTGACGGTCGACCGGGCCGTGGAAGCGGCGAAGCAGGCGGCCGATCTCGGCATTCCGGCGATTGCCACCTTCCCCAATGTGCCGATGGACAAGCGCGACGAGACCGGCTCGCAGATCCTCAAGGCCGACAACCTCATCAACGCGGCAACGCAGGCGATCAAGCGCGCGGTGCCGCAAATCGGCATCATCACCGACGTGGCGCTCGACCCGTTCACCAGCCACGGCCATGACGGCATCCTGCGCGATGGGCATCATCGTCAACGACGAGACGGTGGCGACAGCTGGCGCAAGCCGCCGTGCTGCAGGCCGCAGGCCGGCGCCGACATCATCGCGCCCTCCGACATGATGGACGGGCGCATCGGCGCGATCCGCGAAGCGCTCGACGGGGCCGGCTTCCACGACGTCGGCATCATGTCCTATGCGACGAAATTCGCCTCGGCCTTCTACGGGCCCTACCGCGAGGCGGTCGGCACGGGCGGCCTGCTCAAGGGCGACAAGAAGACCTATTACATCGATCCGGCCAATGCCACGGAGGCGCTGCGCGAGGCTGCAGCTCGACCTCGACGAGGGCGCGGACATGGTGATGGTGAAGCCCGGCCTGCCCTATCTCGACATCATCGCGCGGGTGAAGGACACGTTCCAGATGCCGACCTTCGCCTATCAGGTGTCGGGCGAATATTCGATGATCATGGCCGGCGTCGAGAAGGGCTTGATCGACGAGCGAGCGGGCGATGATGGAATCGATGCTCGCCTTCAAGCGCGCCGGCTGCGACGGCGTGCTGACCTATTTCGCGCCAAAGATCGCGCGTTGGCTCGCCAAGTGAGCACCGTGATGAAACTGCTGCCCATCGTTGCCGGCGGCCCGGGCGAAGCCGGCGCGCCGGCACCGGACCGCATCATTTCAGGCGATCCCAGTTCACGACGTGGAACATCGAGGAGCGCGACGGCACGCTCTTCGCAGGCATTTGGCGGTCGACGCCCGGCAAGTGGCGCATCGTCTATGACGAATGGGAATTCTGTCACATCCTGTCGGGGGTCTCGATCATCAGCGAGGATGGCGGGGCTTCCACCCGCGTGAGCGCGGGCGACAGCTTCGTGCTGCGCCCGGGCTTCACCGGCACATGGGAAGTCCTGGAGACCACCACGAAGCAATACGTGATCCAGATCCCGGTCGCCGGTTGAAGATCGGCTCGTGCGCCACCACATGCGCAGCGCAAGGAGCGACGGCGATGACGAACCAATATCCGGCAAGCAATACCAGTGGCGTGTTTCAAGGCGCGGGCAGCTTCGACGCCCGCCGGCTGGAGGGCGTTCGCACGCGCCGAATGCTGGCTTTCGTGATCGACTACACGATCGTCGGCGTGTTGTGGCTCGTCGCCCTCATCCCGGTGTTCTTCCTCGGCATCTTGACGCTCGGCCTCGCCTGGCTGCTTTACCCCGTGCTGGGCGCGGTGATCGCGCTCCTCTACATCGGCACGACCATGTCCGGACCGCGCCAGGCGACCTGGGGCATGCAGTTCTTTTCGCTTCGCATCGAGCGCCTCGACGGCACGCCGCTCGATTTCATGACTGCGATCGTTCATGGCGTATTGTTCTGGGCGGCGCATATCGTGTTCACGCCGCTGCTGCTGCTCGTCGCGCTCTTCACCTCGAAGAAGCAGCTGGTGCAGGACATCCTGCTTGGAACGGTAGTGGTGCGTTCGGACCGCTAATCATCGTGCGCGCTCGCGCCTTGTCAGAAGGCGGCGTGTCCCCTACTCTTTGGCGAGTTGAAGGTGCCAGCAGCCGATGACACGCCATTCACTCGATACACCCCAGTTTTACCTCACCGCGCCTGCGCCTTGCCCCTATCTGGAAGGGCGCAAGGAGCGGAAGGTATTCACGCATCTGGTGGGTGAGAAGGCTTCCGAAATCAACGACATGCTGACGCAGGGTGGCTTCCGCCGCTCGCAGAACATTGCCTATCGGCCGGCCTGCGAAGATTGCCGTGCGTGCGTGTCGGTGCGCATCGTGGTCGACGCCTTCGAGTGGACTTCATCGCTGAAGCGCATCGCGCGGGCAAACCGCGACCTCGTTGGCCAGCAAATGCCCGCCGCGCCCACTTCCGAACAATATTCGCTGTTCCGGCAATATCTCGACGACCGCCACACGCGCGGCGGCATGGCGGACATGACCGCATTCGACTATGCCATGATGGTCGAGGACACGCATGTGAACACCAAGATCATCGAATACCGGCGGCGCGGACCTGACACGGCAATCAACGGGCGCGGCGCCGGGCCGTTGCGCGCGGTGGCGCTGACGGACGTGCTCGGCAACGGGCTGTCGATGGTATACAGCTTCTTCGATACTTCCGAAGCGAACCGGAGCCTTGGCACCTTCATGATCCTCGATCATGTGGAGCGCGCCCGCCGGATGGGCTTGCCCTATGTCTATCTGGGATATTGGGTCAAAGGTTCGCGGAAGATGGAATACAAGACGCGGTTCCAGCCGCAGGAGCATCTGACGATGACCGGCTGGCAGCGAATGGCGCGCGAACAGGAATAATTCTTTGACAGTTCAGCAGAGCAACCCGCGCAAGGGCGTCGCCCTTGGGTTTGTCGGCGGGTTCGTGATTTCCTTCGATATTCCGATGATCAGGCTCGCCGGCGCCGACGGCTGGTCGTCGCTCGCGATCCGCGCAAGCTGCCTGGCGCTGATCTTCATTCCGCTCGCCATCATGGCGCACAGGAAGGCGCGACGCGAGGGGCGAAGCATCATCAACCGCAACTGGCTGGAGATCGGCGCGCTGTACGGGCTGTCGAACATCCTCTTCACCTTCGCGGTATTTTCAACCTCGACCGCCAATCTCGTCTTCATACTGGCGCTCAATACGTTGCTGGCGGCGTTGTTCGCCTGGCTGATGATCGGGGAGAAGCCGACCCTCGCAACCTGGCTTGCCATCGGCGCGACAATCCTGGGCGTGGTGCTGATCGTCGGCGACGGGATCGGCCACGGCACGACCTTCGGCGATCTGTGCGCATTGGGCGCGGCGCTTTCCATCGCATTCCTGCTGGTGCGAACGCGCAAGACCGGTGGCGACATGTCGCTCGCGCCGGGCTTTGGCGGCATGGTCGCGCTGGCCTTCGCGCTGCCGGTGGCGCTGATGTATTCGCCGATGCCGCAGGCGCCGCAATGGCTGGTTGCAAACGGACTGCTGGTCGTGCCGATCGCCGCATTTTGCCTGGCGCTGGCGCCGCGCTATGTGCCGGCGCCACAGGTCGCGATGTTCTACCTCATCGAAACGGTGCTGGCGCCGGTGTGGGTGTGGATGGTGTTTGGCGAGACCGTCGGCACCATGACCCTGATCGGCGGCACCATCGTGCTCGCCGCCATCACCGCGCACAGCTTGTGGAGCATGCGATCCGAGCGTTCGACCGAAGCGGCGTGAGGCTCACGCCTCGTCGGCGGGCACGATCCACTTCTCGTCAAGCGCGGCCGTTTCCCATTCCTGCCAGGCCGGGTGGCCTTTCATCGCTCTCGCATAGGCCGTAACCGCCGGATGGTCGGACAGGCCATACTTCTCGAAGCGGTTCACCACCGGCGCAAACATCGCGTCCGCATTGCAGAACTCGCCGAAAAGAAACGGCCCGCCATGCGCCGAGAGGCAACCATCCCAGATGTCGACGATGCGGGCGACATCGCGCCGCACGGCGTCGTTCTGCTCGATGGGACGCACCTGGCGGCGCATGTTCATCGGGCAGGCCTTGCGCAGGGCCGAAAAGCCGCCGTGCATTTCCGAGGCCAGCGAACGCGCCGTGGCCCTGGCGCCATCTTCGCTCGGCCAGAAACCCCAGCGCGGAAAGCGGTCGTGCAGATATTCCAGGATAGCCAGAGATTCCCACACCGTGAGATCGCCATCGACCAGCACCGGCACCTTGCCGGTAGGCGAGAACTCCTTGAATTTGGGATTTCCCCCGGCATCGTCGAAGGGGATCAACACCTCCTCGAAGGCGACGCCCTTTGCCTTCATGGCGATCCAGGGCCGGAATGACCACGACGAGTAATTCTTGTTGCCAATGTAAAGGCGCAT
Source organism: uncultured Alphaproteobacteria bacterium (assembly GCA_963697325.1). Lineage (GTDB taxonomy): Bacteria > Pseudomonadota > Alphaproteobacteria > Rhizobiales > Rhizobiaceae > BOKV01. The sequence continues at coordinate 155,623 of CAVONR010000011.1, forward strand.
TTCAGCTCCCAAAAATTCAGTCCACCATGGAATAGATCGCGTTGCGCATGTCGTCCGCGAGCGGCACCTTGGAGCCCAGATACTGGCTCATGACAAGGCCCAACAGCTTTTCGCGCGGATCGATGAAGAACCAGGTGCTCGCCGCGCCCGCCCAGCCGAATTCGCCAAGCGAGGTCAGGCCCCAGCTCTTGCCCGGATCGATCATCACGCGACCGGCAAGGCCGTAGCCGAAGCCCGGCAGGGGAATGTCGTCGAGCGCCAGCGGCATCATGGTATGGGGCACGCGGTTGGTCCACATGAGTTCGACGCTCTTGCGGCCCAGCATCACGTCGCCGCCCGGCGTGCGCCCCGTGCCGAGGAACTCGGCGATGACCCGGTAATCGTCGATCGTGGAAAACAGCCCGTAGCCGCCGCGTCCAAAATCAGGGTCCGTTTCAGGATAGAGGGCGGTGACATCGACCTTCGTCAGTAGCTGCGGGCCTTCGCCGAACACCATGATATCGTCGAGGTTCTGCGTCCCGAATGCCGGGACGAGCCGGTCGAGCGAGCCTTCCGCCACCCTGTAACCGGTGTCGTGCAGCCCCAGAGGATCGGTGACGCGCTCGGCCATCACCTGCTGTATCGGCTTTCCGGTGACGATTTCGATGATGCGTGCCAGAACGTCCGTGGCGACCGAATAGCGCCAGCCGGTGCCGGGCTCGAACGCCAGGGGCTGGGCGGCTATGGTCTCGATCATCTGCGCCAGCGGCGCAGCGGAATGCGCCATGTCGGTCTTGCGGTAGAATTCGCCTACCTTGCACTTGCGCAGGAAACCGTAGGAAAGCCCCGCCATGTGCGTGAACAGATGCTCCACCAGCATGGGCCGGTTCGCCTGCGTGATCGAGCCGTCTTCATGCACGATGCGCTGCCGGGCGAAGGACGGGATATAGGCGCCGACGGGTTCGTAAAGACGCAGCCTCCCCTCCTCGATCAGCATCATGGCGATTGCCGAGATCACCGGCTTGGTCATCGAATAGAGCCTGTAGATCGGCTTTTCTGCCAATTTCACGCCGTTCGCAGGATCCGCCATTCCTGCCCGGCCACGAAGCCACTGCCTGCCGTCGCGCAGGACCAGCCATTCGATCGATGCAAAATTTCCCTGGTCGCAATGGCGCTGCGCGACGTCCATCACACGGTTCGCGCGCTCTCTCGAAAGCTTGCCTGTCATGATACGGGTCCTCCATCCGCCGACAGGTTACGAGGCTTCGCTGCGAATGCGCAAGTGCGGGAAACCTCGTCCAACGCTCCTGTTGACACGATGTTCATTTCATGTTTTGGTTAATTAACAAAAGATGGAAACAACATGAATGCTCTGGCTACCACCTTTGCCGCACTGGGCGATCCCACCCGCTTCGCCATTGTCGAACGGCTGCTGCGCGAGGGCGAACTCAGCGCCGGGCAAATCCAACAGGATGCGGTCATTTCCGCGCCGGCGATTTCACGCCACCTCAAGGTGTTGCGAGAAGCGGGCGTCATAGAGCAGCGCATTGATGCGCAGCGTCGTCTCTATTGCGTGCGGCCGGAGGCGGTGCAGGAGATCACCGCATGGACGATGAGCCATCGCGAATTCTGGCAGGCAAGCCTCGACCGGCTCGCAAACGCCCTTGAAAGGGAGATGACGCTTAAATGACCGATCTGACGATGGAGCGCAGCTTCAAGGCCGCGCCGGAGACCGTTTTCGACTTCCTCACCCAGCGCGGAAACATCCTCAAATGGTGGGGTCCGGAAGGCATGACCGTGCCGGAGGCCGACATGGATTTCACCCGGCCCGGCCCCTGGTCGTCGGTGATGATGGCGGCAGACGGGCGTCGCTTCAAGGTGACCGGAACTGTGATTTCGGTCGAGCCTCCGCGGACGGTGGAACTGACATGGGCCTGGCACGACGAGCGCGACCGGCGCGGGCACGAAAGCCATGTGCGGTTCGAGGTGAAGCCCGGCGAGGCCGGCGGCACGCATTTCACGCTGCGCCACACCGGCCTGGCGGATGAGGAGAGCGCGAAGGGTCACGAGAGCGGATGGATGTCCTCGCTTCGCAAACTCGAGCGCATGGATGCAACAAACCCCAGCTAGAGGAGAATGAACATGCCGAAATTCATCTTCGCATATCATGGTGGAAAACGCCCAGAGACACCGGAAGCCGGCGCGCAGGCGATGGCGCAATGGCAGGCCTGGTTCGGCAGGCATGGCGCGGCGATCACCGATGGCGGTGGCCCCGCCGGTCCTTCGCAGACAGTGACGGCGCAAAAGGTGATCGGCGATGGCGGCGCCAATCCGATCTCCGGCTACACCTTCGTGGAGGCGAGCGACATGGATGCCGCCATCAAGATCGCCAGGGACTGCCCGATCCTGCCGGATGGCACTGTCGAGATCGCCCAGATCATGAGCATGTAAGGCAGAAGGCCTGCGCGGGGTTACCCTGCGCGGGCCCTTTGGTTCAGGAAAGCTTCGCCTTCAGGAACTCCACCGTTCGCGACCAGGCAAGGTCGGAAGCCGCCTTGTCATAGCGTGCCTGCGAGGTGTCATTGTTGAAGGCGTGGTTCACGCCATCGTAGACGAAGATCTGATATTCCTTGCCGGCGGCATCCAGAGCCTTCTTGTAGGCGTCTATGCCCGCGTTGATGCGCTCGTCGAGCCCGGCATAGTGCAGCATCAGCGCCGCCCCGATTTGCGGAACCTTTTCCGCCTCCAGCTGCCGGCCGTAATAGGCGACACCTGCGGCAAGGTCGGGCGAAGCGGCGGCGAGCTGGTTGACGACGCCACCGCCCCAGCAAAAGCCGATAGCCCCGACCTTGCCGTTGCTGTCGTCGCGCGACTTCAGATAGGCAATTGCGGAAACGGCATTGGCGACCGTCTGGGCCTGGTCAAGCTTGCCGATCATCTCGCGCGCCTTGTCCTCGTCCTGCGGCGTACCGCCCGAAGGCGAGAGGAAATCCACCGCCAGCGCAAGGAAGCCGTCGGTCGCGGCACGGCGCGCCACATCCTCGATATGCGGGTTCAGGCCACGGTTCTCGTGCACGATCAGCACGGAGGGCAGTTTGCCGGACGCCTGCGCGGGCATGGCGAGGTAGCCGGAGAGTTCGCCCGTCGCGCCCTTGAAGGTTATTTCCTGCGTCTTGATGCGGTTGTCCGCGGGATCGACGATCGCCGCGCTCGCCTTGTCGGCGGCGAGCATCGGCAGCACCACCGCGGCGGCCGCGCCGGAGCCTGCCAGCGCGGTCAGCTTGCGCATCAGCGAGCGCCGGTCCAGCGTCAGGTGAGTGTATTCGTCATAGGCATCGATCATTGCCTGCGTGATCTGCACGTGCCCGGGCTGTTCGTTCATGAGATCCTCCGAAACGGTTTCGCACGCCGGAAATGGCGTTGGGGAACCCTCTTTCAACAGTGCGTTTTTCAAGAAAGCTGGATGCTGTTCGCACGCAGCGGCGGGCAAGAAGAAATTCGGTAATGATTTCAAAGGGCAATTGCGGGCATTTTAAACGCATTTGACCAGCCTTCGAGCATTAACTTTATCCGGCCCTTCAAGTTTTGAGCGTATTCATCGACGTATGCATTGGGGGCAATCATGATCGACTTGATACGCAAATTCATCAAGGACAAGGGCGGCAATTTCGCCCTGACCTTCGGACTTACCATCTTTCCGGTTCTTTTCCTGGCAGGCGTGGCGTCAGACTACAGCAATATCCAGCGCGAACGCTGGCGCTTGCAGGAAACCGCCGATGCCTCGGCGCTCTATGCCGTACAGGAACTGCAAAATGCCGGCACCACCGAATCCGACCTGTCCCAGACCGGACTGGATGTGGTCGAGGCCAACTTCACGATCGAGGGCGAGCTCGGTTTCGAACTCGACACGATCACCAACCGCTTGAGCGTTTCGCTGGACAAGGATTACGAGCCGACTTTCCTGAAGCTGATCAACCCTGCCCCGATCCCCATGGGTGTCGTCGCCGAGGTGATCTACAGCGAGACTTTCGATGCGGCGAAGTGCTTCGTATCGCTCAGCCCGACGGGCGCGGGCGTGCTGAACCTCAACGGTACTTCCGACTTGAAGGCGGTAGGCTGCGGTGTTCACGTGAACTCGAACTCAAGTTCGGCGGTCGATCTGAACGGGTCGGGAACAACGATCAACTCGGCGAACAACTGCTTTGTCGGCGGCGTCGATTCCGGCGCAAACCGCATTTTCCCGCCGCCATCCTCAGGCTGCGCGGTATTGCCGGACCCGTTCGACGACATTGCTCTTCCCTCGGTGGGAGCGTGCAACCAAAACAGCTACAAGATCGGGGCAAACAAGAACGTGACACTGTCGCCCGGCGTCTATTGCAACGGAATGTCGATTGGCTCGGGCGCGAATGTCACCCTGAGCCCGGGCCTCTACATCATCAAGAACGGCACGATGAAGACCACCGGCTCCGCCACGATAACGGGTAATGGCGTGACGCTTTTCTTCACCGGCACGAACGTGCAGTTCGACCTTTCCGGCGGCACGACTCTCAACTTGCGGGCGATGAAGACCGGCGCGCTGGCAGGGTTTGCCATCTATTTCAATCCGAGTGCCACCTTTGGCGGCACCAACGGCTTTGGCGGCAATTCCAGCACATATATCGAGGGCATACTCTATTTCGGAAAAGGCTCCGTGACGTTGAACGGCAATGCCAGCATAAACGGCAGTTCGCCATTTTTCGCGCTGTTCGCCCAGACCGTGACGATGAACGGCACGGTCGAGTGGAACTTCAAGGTGGACGATGCTGCAACGGACATTCCCGTGCCGGAGCAGCTCTACACCAAGACGATCAGCGCCTATCTGGTAAAATAGCAAACGGGCAGTCTTCGGGGCGGAGACTGCCTGATGGCGGCGGGGGAAACCCGCCGCCTTTTTCATATGGAAGGCTCGTCGTCCACCATCACCGAAATGATCCGGCCGTCCGGGTCGAACCAGATGGTTTCGACGCCGCTGCGCCGCACATGGCGGTCGCCTTCCTTGTCGCGCGCCACCAGCCGCCAATGCGAGCGGACCGTGAAGGGGCCGGCCTCCTCGACGCGGGTGTCGACCGACTCCTCATGCGCATACCGGCCGAAATACTCGCGGAAAGCGGCAATGATTTCATCGCGGCCCTTGAGGCTGCCGACGCCATTGGAAACGTAGACCGCATCGGGAGCAAACATTTCGGCGAGGGCATCGAAATCGAGGCTATCGAGCGCCGCATGGTAGCGGGCGAGCAGGCTCGCCGGATCGTCAGCCATTGCCGTTGAACTTGCCGCTGCGCGGGAAGCCCTTCGGCGCCGATGCGGCCGGCGGTGGCGCGATCGCCGATCCATTCGGCCAGTTCCTCCTTCGACTTGACGAAGATGCGGCCGGCGCTGTCCTCCAGGACAGGCCTTCCGCCATGCTTGAAGGTGCTTGATGTCGAGCAACGCCGCCATCCTTGTATTTCTGCAGGCGCACGCCCTTGCCGCGCGTCATTTCCGGCACCTGCGCCAGCGGGAAGACCAGCATCTTGCGGTTCTCGCCGACGATGGCGACGTGGTCGTCGCCTCGCCACGAAGACGCACAGCCGCGCCTCGATCGGGCAGCTCGACATTCATCACCTGCTTGCCCTTGCGGGTGTTGGCGACGACCTCGGCCTCCGGCACGATGAAGCCGTTGCCGGCGGTGCGAGGCGAGCAGCAGCTTGCGGCCCGGGTCGTGGACGAAGGCGGTCAGCGACGTCCTGGTCGTTGTCCATGTCGACCATGATGCGGATCGGCTCGCCATGGCCGCGGCCGCCCGGCAGCTTCGTCGGCGCCGAGCGTGAAGAACTTGCCGCCGGTGGTGAACAGCACGATCTTGTCGGTGGTCTGCGGCGTGGAAGGCGAGCTTGCAGCCTGTCGCCTTCCTTGAAGGTCGAGCGTCGGCGAAGTCGGTGAGATGGCCCTTCAGCGCGCGGATCCAGCCCTTCTCGGAGACGACGACGGTGATCGGCTCCTTCTCGATCATCGCATGGTGCGATGTCGGCGACATCGTGCGTCGGGCGCATCGGCGAAGGTGGTGCGGCGCTTGCCGAGCGCGCGTCGTCTGGGCCGAACTTCTTCGCCGATCTCGCGCGATTTCCCAGGCAAGCGTCTTCCACTGCTTGCCGTCCGAGCCGAGCAGCGCCTCGATCTGCGCCTTCTCGGCCGACAGAGCCGTCGATGCTCCTTGCGGATCTCGATTTCCTCGAGCTTGCGCAAGCGCGCGCAGCCGCATGTTGAGGATGGCTTCGGCCTGCATGTCGGTCAGCTCGAAGCGCGCCATCAGCACCTGCTTCGGCTCGTCCTCCTCGCGGATGATGCGGATCACCTCGTCGAGGTTGAGATAGGCGATCAGGTAGCCGCCGAGGATCTCGAGCCGCCGCTCGATCTCGCCGAGCCGGATGCGCGAGCGGCGGACCAGCACTTCCTTGCGGTGGTCGAGCCATTCGCGCAGCACCTCCTTCAGCGACATGACCTTCGGCACCTTGCCCTGGACAGCACGTTCATGTTGAGCGGGATGCGGCTTTCGAGCTCGGTCAGCTTGAACAGCGATTCCATCAGCAGGCCGGGATCGACCGTGCGGCTCTTCGGCACCAGCACGACGCGGATGTCCTCGGCGCATTCGTCGCGGATGTCCTCGAGCAGCGGCAGGCGCTGGGCGATCAGCAGTTCGGCGATCTTCTCGATCAGCCGCGACTTCTGCACCTGATAGGGAATTTCGGTGACGACGATGCTGCCAGGTGCCGCGGCCCGTGATCCTCCGTGCTCCCAGCGGGCGCGCACGCGGAAGCCGCCGCGGCCGGTCCGTAGGCTTCGAGGATCGAGGCGCGGCCCTCGACGATGATGCCGCCGGTCGGGAAATCCGGGCCCGGGCACCATGCTCCGACGCAGCTTCCTCGATCGGTCGCGCATCGGGATTCTCGATCAGGTGCAGCGCCGCGTCGCAGAGCTCGGCGACATTGTGCGGCGGGATCGAGGTCGCCATGCCGACCGCGATGCCGGACGAGCCGTTGGCGAGCAGGTTCGGGAAGGCGCCGGGCAGGACGACCGGCTCCTCGTCCTCCTCGTTGTAGGTCGGGCGGAAGTCGACCGCGTCCTCGTCGATGCCCTCGAGCAGCAGCGTCGCGACCTCGGTCATGCGCGCTTCGGTGTAGCGCATGGCGGCCGCGTTATCGCCGTCGATATTGCCGAAATTGCCCTGCCCGTCGACCAGCGGGTAGCGCACCGCGAAATCCTGCGCCAGGCGCACCAGCGCGTCGTAGATCGACTGGTCGCCATGCGGGTGGAACTTGCCGATGACGTCGCCGACGATGCGGGCGCATTTCTTGAAGCGCCTGGTCGGGATCGAGCCGCAGCATGCGCATCGCATGCAGGATGCGGCGGTGCACCGGCTTCAGCCCGTCGCGCACGTCGGGCAGCGCCCGGTGCATGATGGTCGACAGCGCATAGGCGAGGTAGCGCTCCTCGAGCGCCGTCTTCAGGTCGAGGCCCTGGATGCCCTCGCCGTTTTCGTCATCGCCGCCGGGAGGCGGTGGAATCAGGCTTTTTCCCATGCTGACGGGTTAGCGCGGGCCGCAAGGCGTGGCAAGCTGCACGGCGCGCCGGGTTCTGTGTACAAGGTCACACTTTGGCTACCAAATCGGCGATACACAGGGCGCCAATATCTTCGGGAGCAAATCATGCGCGCGCTTGCCACACTCACTGCAATCCTCATCGCCGGCGGCGCCGCGCCCGGTCATGCGCTGGAGCCCGATGCGGTCTTCAACCGCTACAAGGCCATGTGGCAGCAATTGGGAATGACGGCCGCCTTCGGATCGGTGGAGCCGAACGGGGAAACCGGCGTCACTTTTCGCGATGTCACGCTGCAGCAGACCGGCAAGCCGGCGGCGCTGAAGCTGGACAGGCTGACGATGCAGGGTATCGCACCGATCGGCACCGACGGGTTTTCCGCGCAAGGCGTCGAGGTTGGCCAGATCACACTCGATGCCACCGACGAAAAGGGCCGCGTGGTCGCCATCCGCATCGACGGTGGCACCGCAAGCGGGCTTTACCTGCCGCCGACCGGCAGCACCGAGCCGATGGTTTCCAAGGCCATGCCCTACACCATGGCGCTCGGGCAGCTTACCGCGACCGTGGACGGCGCGCCGGCCTTCACGGTATCCGGCATCACCGGATCGCTTGGCTATGACGCCAGCGGGCAAGCAATCGAACTTTCCACATCCATCCCGCGGATCGACATCAGCACGGAACAGGCGACGCCGAAGATGCGCGCGCAGCTCGCCGCCGCGGGCTTGAGCGAACTTTCCCTTTCGGTGCGCATCCGCGGCAGCTGGAACATGCAGAGCGGGCGCCTGGCGCTCGACGAATACCGCCTCGGCGCCAAAGATGCAGGGGCGGTGAACCTTGCCATGGCGTTCGAGGGGTATACGCCGCAGCTTTCGCAGCAAATGCGCGAACTCGCCAGGAAGCGCGAGGCTGTCGATGCTAACGATGTGGAGGCGAAAAAGCAGTTGTCCGGCGAGATGATGGCCGCGCTCGGGCAGATGCGGATTGCCTCCGCGAAGCTGGAATTCGAGGACGGCGCGGTGACGCGCAGGCTGCTCGCCACGCAGGCCGAGGCAATGGGCGTGACACCGGAGGAGCTGGCCGCGAGTCTCCCGGCCATGCTCGGAGGATACCTCGCCATGGCCGGCAACCAGCAATTCGCCGACCAGGCGATATCGGCGCTGGGCGCCTTCCTGGCCAATCCAGGCAAGCTGACGCTGAACCTTGGACCCACGCAGCCGCTGGCCGTGACGCAACTGGTGGAAGCCGTTCTCAACGCACCGGAGACGATCGTGCCGCTGCTGGGGGCAAACATAACCGCCAATCAGTAGACAGAAACAACGGCCTTGCCCGCAAATTTTCGGCCAAGGCTTTTTTCGGGTTGATTACATACCAACTGATTGGTATGTAACTACCCATGGAGGAATTCGATGGCGCGGCCAGATACCGGAGCAAAGATGAAACTGCTGGACGCGGCGCTCGGCGTGATCCGCACCCAGGGCTATAGCGCGACGTCGGTGGAGGCGCTTTGCGCCGCTGCCGGGGTGACGAAGGGCGCGTTCTTCCACCATTTCGACAGCAAGGAAGCGCTGGCAGTCGCGGCGGCGCAGCATTGGTCGCAGACAACCGGGGAGTTCTTCCGGCAGGCGCCCTATCACAGCCATGCCGATCCGCTGGACCGACTGCTTGGCTATATCGATTTTCGCAAGCAGATCATCGGCGGCGAACTGGCGCAATTCACCTGCCTGGTCGGCACCATGGTCCAGGAGGCCTATGGCTCGCATCCGGCGATCCGTCAGGCTTGCGAGGAAAGCATTTTCGGCCATGCGCAGACGCTGGAGGCCGACATCGAGGCCGCCATGCGGAACCACGGCGTGAGCGGCACGTTCACGCCCAAAAGCCTGGCGCTTTACACGCAAGCCGTGATTCAGGGCGCTTTCGTGCTCGCCAAGGCACAGGGGCCGGAAAATGGCCGGCAGGTCGCGCGCGATTGCATCGACCATTTGCGCCGCTACGTCGAACTGCTGTTCGGGCGGCAGACATCACCAGCATTGGGAACCGTAGAGGAGTAGACCCCATGAATGTGAAGGATGAGAGCATTTCTGCTCACGAGCTGAAATTCAGCCGCCTGATCGACGCCACGCCGCAGTTCCTGTTCCGGGCATGGACCGAGCCGGAACTGCTGAAGCAATGGTTCACGCCGCGCCCATGGACAACGCCGCATATCGAAACGGACGTGCGCCCTGGCGGGTCGAACTACATCCTCATGCGCGGCCCGGACGGGCAGGAGTTTCCCAATCGCGGCGTCTACCTTGAAGTGGTGCCGAACCAGCGGCTGGTGTTCACCGATGCCTATGTCGAGGCGTGGGTGCCCTCGCCCAAGCCGTTCATGACTGCGATCCTGACCTTCGAGGAGGAGGACGGGAAGACGCGCTACACCGCCTGCGTGCGCCACTGGACCGCCGCCGATCGCGAGGAGCACGAGAAGATGGGCTTCTACGAGGGCTGGGGGAAGGCAACGGACCAGTTGGAAGAGCTGGCCAGATCTCACCGGTAAGGAGGAAACACGATGGAACCGACAGTCTATCTTTATTTCAACGGCAATTGCCTGGAAGCCATGAGCCATTACGCCAAGGTGCTGGGCGGCGAGATTACCGGCGTGTTCCGCAATGGCGATGCACCCGATCCGCAAACCCGCATGCCGGGCGGCGATGATCTCGTCATGAACATGAACATGAAGCTTGGCAATTCCAGCATCATGGCATCCGACGCGCCGGGCGAATGGTACAGCAAGCCCGCAGGTTTCTCGATCTCGATATCTCCGTCCTCGCCCGCCGAGTTCGACCGCATCTATAGCGAGCTCGGCAAGGACGCACTCAATGTTTCAATGCCGCCGTCCGAGACCTTCTGGGCAGAGCGCTTCGCCATGTTCACCGACAGGTATGGCACGCCGTGGATGTTGAACTTTACCGGCAACAAGATGCAGCAGTAGCTTTTTTCTGTCGTTGAATAGCTGGTCACCCGATTGTCGACAAAACTGGCGGGGGCAAACAAGGAGAAGTCGCGATGAGCTTTGTGGATGGTTTCGTAATCCCGGTGCCTGCAGGCAACCGCGAAAGATATGCCGAACTCGCACGCCAGGCGGCGTCAGTCTTCAAGGAATGCGGCGCATTGTCCGTCACCGAATGCTGGGGCGAGGATGTGCCGGAAGGCAAGGTTACGTCGTTTCCGATGGCGGTGAAGCTGGAGCCGGGCGAGACGGTGGTATTTTCCTGGACGGTATGGCCGTCGCGCGAAGTCCGTGACGAGGGCATGAAGAAGGCGATGGCGGATCCGCGCATGCAGATGGATCCTTCCAGCTTTCCGTTCGACGGCAAGCGCATGATCTGGGGCGGATTTACCCCGTTCGTGGAAGCCTGAGCACTTGCGCTGCCGCGACGATCGATAAACTCGCAGTCGTTGCGGCAGCAACCCGTTCACCGTGCTCGTTAATCCCAACTAAGAATATTTCAGCGTATACGCAGGCAGGTTCAACCACTGTCTGAGTATCTCCCATGCTTCTGCGGAAATTTGCCAATAACCAGTCTGGAAGCTTTACTTCCACCTTCGCCCTCACCTTCAGCACGATGCTGATGATGGCCGGCATGGCAGTCGATTTTTCCGTCAACCAGCACGCCGCCCAAAACTTGCAGGAGATCGTCGACGGCGCGGTACTTGCCGGCGCGGCGACCCCTGGTACGGACGACCAGAAACTCGCCGTGGCCCGCGAGCAGTTCGAGGCGGCGCTCTCGATCGAACGCGGTTATCACCGCAATGCGACCGGCACCTTCACCATGGCATCGAAGGGCGTGCTGCTTGGCGCTGCATCGATGGAAACGCCGATGCTGATTACGGGCGCTTTCCTGGACGGTCCGCTCAAGGCGGGCGTCACTTCGAAGGCGTCATTTTCCACTGCCGCGTCTTCGCCCTGCATCAACATTCTTGGCGACCAGAACAATGCGCTGCAGGTGAATGGCGGCGCGACCATCCAAGCGCCCGACTGCGAGGTGCAGGTTCACACCAAGCGAAACCCTTCGATGATCATGAATGGCGGCTCGGTGCTGAACGTCAAGAAAATCTGCATGGCGGGCGACAAGTTCATTCGCAATGGCGGCTCCATCGGGCCCATTGTGACGAATTGCGCGGTGACGCCCGATCCGTATTTCCAGAAGCTGCCGGAGCCTGTGGTTTCCAACATCTGCGCGACGTCGAACACGTATAACCCCGGCACCTACACCATCAAGGCAGGCGTCCATTGCTCCCCGACGTTCAATGGCAGTCCGGTGCTGAACTTCGCGCCGGGACTGCACATCATCAAGGGCCGGTTCACGGTCAATTCCGGCTCGACCATCAATGCGCCGGGCGTGACGTTCTATTTCGTCGATGCCGACAGTGAAATCCGCGCAAACGGGTCCCTCACCATGACAGCCACCGCGCCGGCGAGCGGGCCGTATGCGGGAATATTGATGTTCGAGAAGACGTCCGATGCGGCGAACAACAAGAAGAAGCAGCAATACATCTTCAACGGCTCGATGAGCGAAAGGCTTGAGGGGGTGATCTACCTGCCAAACCGGAACGTGACGTACAATTCCAAGACAAACGTTTCCGGCAACAAGACCTCGATCTACGTCAACACGATGCTGATAAACTCGGCCAGCTGGAAGCTGTTCCCTACAACCCCCGCCGGCGGCGCGGACGAGGTGCGCCTCACCCAATAGGCGGGACAGCCGCCTGGAGCGGCTGCCGCTCAGTCTTTCTTCTGCGGAATGACGCGAATGCCGAGTTCCTGGAGCTGCTTGGGCGTAGCCTCGCCCGGCGCGCCCATCAGCAGGTCGACAGCCTGCTGGTTCATCGGGAAGAGCGCGATGTCGCGAAGGTTCTTCGCGCCGCAGATCAGCATGACCATGCGGTCGATGCCGGCGGCCATGCCGCCATGCGGCGGCGCGCCATACTGGAAGGCGCGGTAGAGGCCGCCGAATTGCGATCATCGACATCTTCGCGCGACATTCCGACCTTCTCGAAGGCGCTTGCACCATCATCTCGGGCAAATGGTTGCGCAGCCCGCCCGAGACGATCTCGAAGCCGTTGCAGACCAGGTCGTACTGGAACGCCTTGATGGTGAGCGGGTCCTGGTTTTCCAGCGCTTCCATGCCGCCCTGCGGCATCGAGAACGGATTGTGCGAGAAGTCGATCTTCTTCTCGTCCTCGTTCCACTCGAAGAAGGGGAAATCGACGATCCAGGCGAGTTCGAAGCTGTTTTCATCGACAAGGCCGAGCTCCTGCCCTGCCCTGTCGCGCGCCGCGCCCGCGAACTTGTAGAACTTGGCCGGATCGCCGGCCGCGAAGAACACGGCATCGCCATCGCCGAGGCCCAGCTGGGTGCGGATCGCCTCGGTGCGCTCCTCGCCGATGTTCTTGGCGACGGGGCCCGCGCCCTCGAGCTTGTCGCCTTCCTTGCGCCAGAAGATATAGCCAAGGCCGGGCTGGCCCTCGCCCTGTGCCCACGAATTCATGCGGTCGCAGAAGGCGCGCGAGCCGCCGGTGCGCGCGGGTATCGCCCAGACGCGGTTCTTGTCGGATGGAAGCCAGGATGTTGGCGAAGACCTTGAAGCCCGAGCCGGCGAAATGCTGCGACACGTCCTGCATCTCGATCGGGTTGCGCAGGTCCGGCTTGTCGGAGCCGTATTTGCGGATCGCCTCGTCATAGGGAATGCGCGGGAAATTCGGCGGTGACGGCCTTGCCCTCTGGCGAATTCCTCGAACACGCCGCGCAGCACCGGCTCCATCGTGCCCAGGATGTCGTCCTGCGTCACGAAGCTCATCTCCACGTCGAGCTGGTAGAACTCGCCATAGAAGCGGTCGGCGCGCGGGTCTTCGTCGCGGAAGCAGGGCGCGATCTGGAAATAGCGGTCGAACCCGGCCACCATCAGCAACTGCTTGTACATTTGCGGGGCCTGCGGCAGCGCGTAGAACTCGCCCGGATGCAGGCGCGAGGGCACGAGGAAGTCGCGCGCGCCTTCGGGCGACGAAGCAGTCAGGATCGGCGTCTGGAACTCGTTGAAGCCGATATCGCCCATGCGGCGGCGCATCGAGGAGATCACCCGTTGGCGCGTCATGATGTTGGCGTGCATCGTCTCGCGGCGCAGGTCGAGGAAGCGGTATTTGAGGCGAATGTCCTCAGGATATTCCGGCTCGCCGAAGACCGGCAGCGGCAGTTCCTCGGACTTCGACAGCACCTCGATCTCGGTGGCGAAGATTTCGATCTCGCCGGTGGCGAGGTTCGGGTTGATCGCGGCCGCGTCGCGGTCCTTGACCTTACCGTCGACCCGGATCACCCATTCGCCGCGCACCTTTTCGGCAGCGGAGAAGGCGGGCGAATCAGGATCGGCGACGATCTGCGTGATGCCGTAATGGTCGCGCAAGTCGATGAAAAGCAGCCCGCCATGGTCGCGCACGCGGTGAACCCAGCCCGAAAGACGGACCATTGAACCAGATTGTTCCTTGCGAAGGGATTCGCAGGTGTGGGTGCGATAACGATGCATGTGTTGCTTTTTCCGGGTGTGATGGGCGGTTTGCGGCCCGTTTCGGCGCAATTCCCGTGAGGCGAAAACCGGCGCGACAAACACATGTGAAGCCGGGTTTGTCAAGTTTGCGGCGGGTGCGGCAAGCTTGCGTATCCATGCAACAGTGGCAAAAAACGTGATCGTGGCCGCATTCGCGGGCAAGACAAGGGCATTCGTGTTGGCTATAGAGAAACCATGAAGATCGTTACTACCACCGAGGAACTTGCCCGCGTTTGCGTTGAAATTGCCCGTCATCCCTATGTCACAGTGGACACGGAATTCCTGCGCGAAACCACATTCTGGCCGGAACTGTGCCTTCTGCAGATGGCCTGTCCGGGCGACGCATTCATTATAGACGTGCTCGCGGAAGGGCTCAAACTCGACCCGTTTTTCGAGCTGATGGCGAATGCGGCCATCGTCAAGGTGTTCCACGCGGCGCGCCAGGACATCGAAATCATTTTCAACCTCGGCGGGCTCATCCCCCATCCGGTGTTCGACACGCAAGTCGCGGCGATGGTTTGCGGCTATGGCGACAGCATTTCATACGACCAACTGGTCTATCGCATCACATCGGAGCGGGTGGACAAGTCTTCGCGCTTCACCGACTGGAAGCGCCGTCCGCTGAGCCAGAAGCAGCTTGAATATGCGCTCGCCGACGTGACGCATCTGCGCGACGTCTACCAGTCGATCAAGGCCAATCTCGAGGAGCAGAACCGCGCGCATTGGGTGGACGAGGAGATGGAAATCCTCACCTCGCGCGATACCTACGACCTGCCGCCGGAGCAGGCCTGGCAGCGGCTGAAGCTGCGTGTTCGCAAGCCGCGCGAATTCGCGCTGTTGAAGTTGATCGCGCAATGGCGCGAGACCATGGCGCGCCAGCACAACGTGCCGCGCGGTCGCATCATCAAGGACGAGGCGATATACGAGATCTGCGCCCATCCGCCGCAATCGCTGAGCGATCTTGCCGAACTGCGGGGGCTATCGCGCGGGTTCGACAAGGGCCGCTACGGCAATGACATGCTCAACCTGGTGCGCACCGCCATGGCGCTGCCCAAGGCAGAGCTGCCGCAATTGCCGCAGACCCGACAGGCGCCGGAAGGCACGGGCGCGGCGACCGAAATGCTCAAGGTGCTGCTGAAGCTGATCGTGGAAAAGCACGGGGTCGCGGCCAAGGTCATCGCCACGGTCGATGATCTGGAACAGATCGCGGCGGACGACGACGCGGACGTTTCGGCGCTCAAGGGGTGGCGGCGCGAATTGTTCGGCGATGCCGCGCTCAAGCTGAAGAACGGGCGGCTGGCGCTCGGCTTCAACGGCAAGGGCGTGACGCTGATCGACATCGGGGCACAGGCGCCCGAGGCACAAGCCGCCGAATAGGCATCAGACGATTGCAAGCTCGATGTTCTTGCCGGTTTCCTTGGCAAGCTGCGCGAGGCGCTCGCTTGGGCGCTCGCCGCACAGGTCGGCGATGTCCGAGGGAACGCGGAACTGGAAGCCGCCATTGCGCGGCGCGATCTCCAGCCGCGGAATAACACCGGGCTGGGAAGCGGAAAACAGGTACAGGACGCGGAAGATCGAGGCGAGCAGGCGCGCCCGCTCCTTGATGCGCGGGGAAGCCAGCACGGCAATTTCGGGGTCCTTGACCTTGGAGCCGAGGCCCTGGTGGCGGTAGTAGTTCGCCATGCCGAGATAGGCCCGGCCTTCATGGCTGATGCCGACAAAGCCGGCATTGGCTATGATCGAGAGGCTCTGTTGCGCCCGGAAATCGGGATGGGCACGCCAGGCAATGTCTGCGAGATAGCAGGACGCGATACGGTAGCGCGCCTCGTTCTCCGTCTCGTCCATGCCCAGCACCCTGAAGGCGGTTCCACTCCAGTCGGCAAGTTCCTCCGAGTGCATGGGCGAGCGGGCGCGCAGGATCGACAAGTCGCGTGCCGCGACTATGAGCAAATCCTGCTCCTGTTCCTCGTGCGGCAGCAGTGAGTACAGGTAGCCCTCGCGCACGCCCATCGAGGACATGGCGACGGAATCGGCACCCAGTGCGCGCACCGTCTCGGCCATCACCAGCGCTCCATATTGCAATAGCGAGCGGCGGTTGCGCGAGACGACGTCGATGCCCTTGATGGTCTCGACCGGCTTTGCCACCACGCGATTGCAGAAGGCGACCAGCCGGTCGGCATCCACCTCGTAGTCGTGGACGGCATTGAGCGGATAATGCGAGGCCTCGATGTGCAGCTTGGCGAGCGAGCGCCAGGTGCCACCGACGGCGAAGAACGTGCGCCCTCGCCCGGGCCAGCTGACCTCGGCGCTGCGCAGCGCCGTGCGGGCGATACGCCGCGCCTCGACCAGTGAATCGCCCGAAACCTCGGCCAGCCGCAGGCCGCCCAGCGGGAGCGTGATGCCGCCATTGATGGAGCCGTTGACGCCGACGAGCTCCAGCGAGCCGCCGCCCATGTCGCCGACAATGCCGTTCGGCTTGTGGAAGCCCGCCTTGACGCCCCAGGCGGAATACTGCGCCTCCATCTGGCCGGTCAGCACGGTGACCTTGGCACCGGCCAGCCGCTCGACCCGCGCAATGAAATCCGGCCCGTTGGCGGCATCGCGCGAAGCGGCGGTTGCAAGGATGTAGGTTTCACGGACATCGGCCTGCCGGCCGAGCGCCAGGAAGCGCCGGATTGCGGCGAGCGCACATTCGACCGCGCCCTCGTCCAGCCGCCCCGTGGTGGCGATGCCCTTGCCGAGGCCGCACAGCACTTTTTCGTTGAAGAGCACGGCCGGGGCGCGGGTCAGCCCCTCGTAGATGACCTGCCGGACGGAGTTCGATCCGACGTCGATGACCGCTACCGGAACACGGCTGCCGAGCCTTCCCTGCGCGCCGGTTTCGCGGCCGCTTTCATGCGGCTCAAAGGTCGCCGATTTCGCGGTCGGTGAACTTCTTCGGAGCATCATATTTCAGCGAATCCCCACGTCCGGACAGGGACGGATTGGTCATGAAGTAGCGCTGAGCGTTAAACGATTCTGACTCGTTTTTGGGAGAAATCCGCCGCGAACGTCCGTTGGGAAGAATTTCCCAACTCTGTTCATTGTCCAGCAGGTTGGCGAGCATGATCTGGTCCAAAACCTGGCGGTGCACCGTCTCGTTGCGCAACCGGACCATCACCTCCACGCGCCTGTCGAGATTGCGCGGCATCAGGTCGGCCGAGCCGATGAACACCAGCGAATCGCGCGAGGGCATGGGGTGGCCATTGCCAAAGCACAGCACGCGGCCATGCTCGAGGAAGCGCCCGACGATCGACTTGACGTGGATGTTCTCCGACAGCCCCTGCACACCGGGACGCAGGCAGCAAATGCCGCGCACCACCAGCTCGATGTGAACGCCGGCCTGGCTGGCGCGGTAGAGCGCATCGATGATCACCGGGTCGACCAGCGCGTTCATCTTCGCCCAGATATTTGCCGGGCGTCCTGCCTTTGCGTGCTCGGCCTCGGCTGCGATCAACTCCAGCAGCAGCGGCTTCAGCGTGATCGGCGAGAAGGCGATGTTTTCCAACCGTTCCGGCTCGGCATAGCCGGTGATGTAGTTGAACAGTTGCGCCACGTCGCGCGCCACCGACGGATCGGCGGTGAAATA
The DNA here is from genome assembly GCA_963697325.1 of uncultured Alphaproteobacteria bacterium. Classification (GTDB taxonomy): domain Bacteria; phylum Pseudomonadota; class Alphaproteobacteria; order Rhizobiales; family Rhizobiaceae; genus BOKV01. Next base: position 173,422 of record CAVONR010000011.1, read on the forward strand.
GGACAGGTCCGTATAGATGCGCGCGGTCACCGGGTGATAATTGCCCGTGCCGATGTGGACGTAGTTGACGAGCTTGCCCTCCTCGCGGCGCACGACCTGCGACAGCTTGGAATGGGTCTTCCACTCGACGAAGCCGAAGACGACCTGCACGCCGGCGCGCTCCAGGTCGCGCGCCCAGCGGATATTGGCCTCCTCGTCGAAGCGGGCCTTCAATTCCACGAGCGCTGTCACGGACTTGCCGGATTCGGCCGCCTCGATCAGGGCGGCGACGATGGGGGAATCGTTCGAGGTGCGGTAGAGGGTCTGCTTGATCGCCACAACGTCGGGGTCGCGCGCCGCCTGCCGCAGGAACTGCACCACGACGTCGAAGGATTCGTAGGGGTGGTGAACGATGATTTCCTTCTGGCGGATGGCCGCGAAGCAGTCGCCGCTGTGGTCGCGGATGCGCTCGGGAAAACGGGCGATGAACGGCTCGAACTTGAGATCCGGCCTGTCGATCGCGACGATCTCCGAAAGGTTGTGCAGCGCCAGCATGCCGCGCACGATGAACACGTCGTCCTTGGTGACGCCGATCTCGCCAATGACGAAATCGCGAAGGTTGTCCGGCATGCCGCTGTCGATTTCGAGGCGAATGACGGTTCCGCGGCGGCGGGCCTTGATTGCCGATTCGAAGGTGCGCACCAGGTCTTCGGCTTCTTCCTCGAACTCGATGTCGCTGTCGCGGATGAGGCGGAAATTGCCCGAGCCGCGCACCTCGAATCCGGGGAAAAGCCGGCCGATGAACATGCCGATCACTTCCTCGATGGAAATGAAGGCCGTGCGGGTCTGGTCGCCCTTGGGCAGTTCGATGAAGCGGCGCAAAGCGGCCGGCAAGCGTATCAGCGAGATCATGCTTTCGCCGCGCCGCTTGTGGCGCAGTTCATAGACCAGGGTGTAGCCCAGGTTCGGGATGAACGGGAACGGATGCGCCGGATCAATCGACAGCGGCGTCAGCATGGGGAAGATCGACTCGAGGAAATGCTCCTCCAGCTTGTCGCGATCCGTGCTGGTGATCTCGTGCGGACCGACGATGAAGATGCGCTCCTTGGCAAGCTCCTTGCTCAAGCGCTTCCAAGCCTTCTGCTGGTCTTCCTGGAGCTGCGAAATCTCCTCTCCGATGGCTTTCATCTGCTCGCGCGGTGTCATGCCGTCCACCGAGACGGTTTCGACGCCGCGCCGCAACTGTCCGGCGATGCCGGCGACGCGAACCATGAAGAACTCGTCGAGATTATTGGCGGAAATCGACAGGAAACGCAGACGCTCCAGCAACGGATGCTTTCTGTTTTCGGCCTCTTCCAGAACGCGGCGGTTGAATTGCAGCCAGGAGATCTCGCGGTTCATGAAGCGAGATGGATCGGAAAAAATGTCGTCGGCAATGGCGACTTCCGCAGGCGTGAGCGGTTGGGATGCGATTGCAGTTTCCACGCGTTCCATCGAAGGTGTCCCGGGTCAAACCGCTTTCGGGCAAGCGGCGCAAATCATTCCTTTAATGATGTAATATGTCACAGTTAAAACAACACTGGCAAAAGATACGCCAAATCAAGATTAATCAATCGTCGGCGGCTCAGTCTGCAAGTCCACCGTGAGCGCGCAGTACATCGGCGGCAATTGCGCGGGAAATGCGTACGCCGCGGGCCAGGGCCTCGCGATCGATTTCGGCAACGATGGTGCGGGCAGCGTCGAGCGAGCGCTCCATTCGGGCGGCAAGCCATGAAATCACATGTGGCGGGGCCACCACCTGCCGGTCCGCGAAAAGTTTCACCATCACGGCGCACAGCAGCGCGTCGTCTGGTTCGGCGAGTTCCACCAGCTGGCTGGCGCGCAGGCGCGAGGCAAGGTCGGGCAGCTTGACGCCCCAGGCTTGCGGCCATTCGCGGCTGGTGATGATGCAGTGGCCGCCCTCGGCCCGGACGTGGTTGAGGACGTGAAACAGCGCTTCCTCCGGAATGGCGCCCGCGCTCGCATCCTCGATCACGAGATTGATGCCCTGGGGCGGCTCCGATGCGTCGAGCGAGGCCATGTCGAGCACGATACGCTCCGCTAAGGTTGCTCCAGACACTTGCGATGTGGCTCTTGCCCGAGCCGGGGGGGCCGGCCAGCACCACGACGGGGCCGGGCCAGTTCGGCCAATTGTCGATCATCTCCACGGCCATTGCATTGGCGCGGGTAACGATCAGGTCGTCGCGCTCCTGCGCGGCCTCCACGGGCAGGTCCAGCGGCAACTGGCTTTCGGGCGAATTGGCAGCATGTCCGGTCATGGTGCGCGGTTTTCCGGTGGCCGCTTGCCGACGCGCCGGGGCGGGCGTTCCGTGCGCGCCAGCACTGCGGCATGGCCATGGTAAAGTTCGCTCTCCTTATAGCGCGAAATCGCAAATCGCACGATCACGCCAATCACGGCAGCTGCCGGAACGGCGACGAGCAGCCCGGCAAAGCCGAACAGCGCGCCGAAGACCAGAAGGGCGAACATCACCCAGACCGGATGCAGGCGCACGCGGCTGCCGACCAGCTTTGGCTGCAGGACGTTGCCTTCCAGGAACTGCCCGAAGAAGAAGATGCCGGCGACGATGGCGATGGGTATCCAGTCGGGCCAGAACTGCACCAGCGCGACGCCGACCGACAGCGTGAACCCGACGATGGAGCCGACAAAGGGAATGAACGAGATCATTCCCGCCACCAGCCCGATGACCAGCCCGAAATTGAGTCCGACCAGCGTAAGAGAGGTTGCGTAGTAAAGGCCGAGGATCAGGCACAAGGTGCCCTGCCCGCGCACGAAACCGGCCACGGTGGCGTCGATCTCCTCGATCAGCCCGTGGATGGTTGCGCGGTGGTCGCGCGGCAGCAGGTTGTCGAGCTTGTCGACCATGTTGTCCCAGTCGTAGAGCAGGTAAAACGCCACGACCGGGGTGATCACCAGCAGCGATGCGATGGAGATGATCGCCTGCCCGGACTGCCAGATTCCGGCAACGACGGTGCCGAACCAGCTTGCGCCCTGTTTTACCAGTTCGCCCGCGTTGTTTTGCAGGACGGATTTTTCCTGCCCCCAGAACCGCTCGAGGAAGGAGAGATCGAAGCTTTGAACCAATGCCTGCAGCTTCTCGATCCATTGCGGCAGGTTGGCGACGAGGTCTATCGACTGGCGCACCAGGATGGGGACCACCAGCAGCAGCGCCAGCACGAAGACCAGCACGAAGGAAATGAGGATGGTGGAGGTCGCGACGAGCCGCGACATGCCGCGCCGTTCAAGGAAATCGGCCACCGGATCGAGAAAATAGGCCAGCGCCATGCCCGCGATGAACGGGAGAAGCGTATTGCCCAGCACCCACAGCACCAGGCAAAACAGAACGATGGCGGCAGACCAGAAAATCGCCTGCCGGCGTATCGATCGTTCCAGTTCATCCTGCATGGCGCGCGGCCCCTTTCGTCGTGTCGCGCTTTCCATAGCAGAAAAGATGGCGCCCGTGCGACGTCCAAAGCAGTGCTGCAAGGCCAACGGGCGCATTGCCATGTGAACGGCGGGGAAAGCTGCTTGAAGCGCCGCTGGCCCGCGTGTATGCCGCAGGCTCGAAAGGCCTCGGCAAAAGGCGGAAAACATGAGCGCGCCAACCGAAAAGAAGGCCACCACGCAAGTCAAGGGCGGCCTCAGCTACGCCGATGCCGGTGTGGATATCGACGCCGGCAATGCGCTGGTGGAGGCAATAAAGCCTGCGGTGCGCTCAACCCGGCGGCCCGGCTCCGATACCGAGATCGGCGGCTTTGGCGGTTTGTTCGACCTCAAGGCCGCGGGCTTCAAGGATCCGGTGCTGGTTGCCGCCAATGACGGGGTCGGCACAAAGCTGCGCCTCGCCATCGAGGCCGGCATCCACACCACGGTCGGCATCGATCTTGTCGCCATGTGCGTCAACGACCTTGTCGTGCAGGGCGCCGAACCTTTGTTCTTCCTCGATTATTTCGCGACCGGGAAGCTCGATGTCGCCGCGGCGGCGCAGGTGATCACCGGCATAGCGCAAGGTTGCCGCATTGCCGGCTGCGCGCTGATCGGCGGCGAGACGGCCGAAATGCCGGGCATGTACAAGAGTGGCGATTACGACCTTGCCGGCTTCGCCGTCGGCGCCGCGGAGCGCGGGCAATTGCTGCCGCACGGCGTTGCTGCCGGTGACGTGCTTTTCGGCCTTGCCTCCAGCGGCGTCCACTCGAACGGCTTTTCGCTGGTGCGCAAGATCATCGAGGTGAGCGGTGCACGTCTTGATCAGCCCGCGCCGTTCGACAGCTCGCGTAGCCTGGGCGAAATCCTGCTGGAGCCGACCCGCATCTACGTGAAGCCGCTGCTCAGGGCCATCCGCGAGACCGGCGGCATCAAGGCGATGGCGCACATTACCGGCGGCGGTTTCGTCGACAATATTCCGCGCGTGCTGCCGCAAGAGATCGTGGCGCATGTCGACCTGTCGCGCGTGGCCGTCTCCACCGGTATTCGGCTGGCTTTCCAAGGCCGGAGGCGTTGCGCAGGGCGAGATGCTGCGCACCTTCAACTGTGGCGTCGGAATGGTGATCGCCGCCGATCCGGCAAAGGCTTCCGCAGTGCGCGCATCGCTGGAAGCGAGCGGCGAGAACGGTCATGGAACTCGGCGCATTGGAAGCGGGGAGCGGACGAGCGCGTGCGGTTCTCGGGGAGCCTGCGGCTTTGAACGGCCTGCGCAAGAAGCGCGTCGATGTGCTCATTTCCGGGCGCGGCACCAACATGGCGGCGCTGATCGAGGCGGCGAAGGACCCCACCTATCCGGCGGTGATCAAGCGCGTTATTTCGAACCGCCCGGATGCGGGTGGACTGTCAATCGCGCAAGCCAATGGCATCGAGACGCTGGTGCTCGACCACAAGGCTTACCCGACGCGCGAGGCGCATGAAGTGGCGCTGATGCGCGCCATCGAGGCCGACATGCCGGACATCATCTGCCTTGCCGGTTACATGCGCATATTCACCCCTTCCTTCGTGAGCGCTGCACGAGGGGCGGATGCTGAACATTCATCCGAGCCTGCTGCCGAGCTTCACCGGCGTCGATACGCATGCCCGCGCGCTGGCGGCAGGGGTGAAGCTGCATGGCGCAAGCGTGCATTTCGTGACCGAGCGGCTGGATGACGGGCCTATCGTCGCGCAGGCCGCGGTTCCCGTTGTTTCGGGCGACACTCCCGATACGCTGTCGGCGCGCGTGCTGAAGGCCGAGAACCGGCTTTATCCGCATGCGCTGGCGCTGGTCGCCTCCGGCAAGGCGTTCGGCAATGCAATCGGAGGCGCGGCAGCCGAGGAGGCTTTCTTCTGGCCGCCGCTCGCCACATGATGGCGGCATGAACTACAGGCACATCTATCATGCCGGAAATTTTGCGGATGTGTTCAAGCATGCCGTGCTGGCGCGGCTGATCGAGTATTTGAAGCGCAAGGAAGCGGCGTTCCGCGTCATCGACACCCATGCCGGCATCGGGCTTTACGATCTCTCCTCGCCCGAGGCTGCCAAGACCGGCGAGTGGATCGAGGGCGCGGGGCGGCTGATTGCCGCCGACCTGCCGGAACCGGCGGCGGCGCTGCTGGATCCGTTTCTGTCGGTGGTCAGAATGCATGTCGATGGCGGCAGGCTCACCGCCTATCCCGGCTCGCCCATGCTGGCCCGCCACCTCGTCCGGCGTCAGGACCGGCTTTCGCTGTGCGAATTGCACCCGGCCGACCACGAGGTTCTGGCCAGGCTGTTCAAGGGCGATTTCCAGGTGCGCGTGATGCACCTCGACGGCTGGCTGGTGCCCGGCGCGCATCTGCCCCCAAAGGAAAAGCGCGGGGTGGTGCTGATAGATCCCGCCTTTCGAGCAGCCTGACGAGTTCGCCCGCCTCTTCGATGCGCTGGCAAAAGGCGTGGCGCGCTGGCCTGGGGGCATTTTCGCCCTGTGGTATCCGCTCAAGAATGACGAGGCGGTCGGCGAGTTCATCGAAACGCTGGAGGGCTCCGGCATCAACCGGCTGATGCGCGCGGAATTGTGGGTGCGCGGCGCGGAAACCGGCGGGTTTCGCGGCAGCGGCCTCATCATTCGCAACGCGCCGTTCACCCTTGAGGGCGAGCTCAAGACCATGCTGCCGGCGCTCTCGGCAGTACTTGCGCAGGGACCCGGCGCAGGCTGGCGCGTCGAAACGCTGACAGGCGAATGAGCATGATGGCGCGGCTCAAGAAATGGGCGCGGGCGCTGAAGCGCGATGTTCATGCGCTTTACCTGGCGGGTCGCGACCCGCGCGTTCCCTGGTTTGCCAAGGCTCTTGCAATCATCATCGCAGCCTACGCCTTGTCGCCGATCGACCTGATCCCGGACTTCATTCCGGTGCTGGGATATCTCGACGATCTGCTGATCCTGCCGCTCGGCATCTGGCTGGTGGTCTCGATGATCCCGCCCGACGTCATGGCCCAACTGCGCGAGCAGGCAAGCAATGGAGGTGGCAAGCCCGTCAGCATGGTCGCGGCCGTCTTTGTGGTCCTGATCTGGATCGCAATCGCGGCGCTGGCCGGTGTGGCACTGTGGCAACGCCTCTCGGGCTGACGCCTGCGCTCGCCTTGACCCGGCGTTGCCGATCGGCAATGCTCGATATCACACTGAGAATGGATTCTGCCGCCATGAGATTCGCGTCCAAGGCCTTGATGCTGCTGGCTAGCGTGACCGCGCTGGCGGCGGCCTTGCCGTCTGCCGCTTCGGCGGCATGGCTCGAAGGCGACTATCCGCAGTTCCGGCCGTTCCAGATTTTCCCCGCTTGCGACGAGGCGGGAGTGCTGAGCGAGATCTACGAGCGGCAGAGGTACGGCGAGCGATTTGCCTATCGCCATGGCGAGATCCTGAAGCGAGTCGATCTCATCACCGAGGAAAACATCGAGGCTTTCGGCCCCGCGCCGATCGTGCGCCGCTTCTGTTTCGCACAGGCGTGGATGTCGACCGGCCACAAGCGCAAAATGTATTACATGATCGAAAAGGGCATGGGCCTTGCCGGCACCGGCTACAAGGTAGAGTTCTGCATCGCGGGCCTCGACACATGGGGCGTTTATGACGGCAATTGCCGCGTGCTGCGGCAGAAGGCACGAGCAGTGGTGCAAAGGGCGCCTGTTTACAAATAGCCCAAAAAAAACGGCGCCTGAGCGCCGTCTTTCAGTTTCAAATGCAGCTGGTGGTCAGAACTTGAGACCGATGCCGAGCTTGACGGCATGGTCGGTAAGGCTGACGTCCGGGTCCGGTCCGTCGATGCTGTAGGACTGGTCGCCGTAGCTGGAATAATCGTATTCGAGACGGCCGACGACATTGTCGGTCAGCACGGTTTCGAAACCGGCGCCGATCGTCCAACCCAGATGGGTCTGCGAGTCGGAGTTGCCATTTTCGACCGTGGCGCTTGTGCCGGCAAAACCGCCGATGCCGTAAACCATCGAGCTGCCGAAGGCGTATCCAAGGCGTGCGCGCAGCGAGGCGTCCCAATCCTGTTCGACCGTGGTGCCGCCGAAGTTGTTTTCAGCACCGGAGAAGCCGACCATGCCTTCGACGCCGACCACGAAGTTCGGGTCGAGCTGGTAATTGTAGCCGGCATAGGCCCCTGCCCCGACCCCGTCGATGCCATCGACATCCGGGCCCGGGCTGAAGGTGGAGCTCATCCAGTTGTAGGCGGCATAGATGCCGACATAGGGACCGGTCCAGCCGGTATCGGCATTCATGGGCTCGGGTGCTTCGGGAACCTGTTCGATCACGTCGGCCGCGAATACGACCGACGAAAGGGTCATTGCCGATGCGAAGACCGCAATCGCAATTCCTTGGGGCATGTTACGCATGGTGTCACTCCTGATATGGACGGAACCCGGGCATGTCCGCATGTCGCGCGAAATCGCGCTTCTTCCGGAATCCGCAGCCGCACTTCACATTTGCCGGTACAATGTGGCTGCGCATGACTCAAAGCTTGGCAATTCGGTGATGAATTGAGGAGGCTTTGTGGCCGGTCGCGAAGGCCGCATTTCCCGAATTGAGGCAATGGAAACCATGTCGCGGTAAACGCGGTGTTATGAAGATTGGTTAACGTTGACATAAATGCACTCGACGCCATTTTACCCCCAGCCGCCGCTGGCAAAGTCGTGGCGCAGGGGGAAGCAATGCAGCAGGACATGACCGGCGGGCCGCGCACCGCCCTCGTCACTGGCGGGGCAAGGCGCATCGGCGCGCACATCGCAAAGGACCTTGCCGCACAAGGCTTTGGCGTTGCCATTCACGCCAATTCATCCTTGGCGGATGCCGAAGCGATGGCGGCGCAAATCATTGCAGGCGGCGGGCGCGCGGTGGCGCTTGGCGCGGACCTGTGCGACGCCGCGGCGACGAAGCGGCTGTTTGCCGCAGCCCGCGAGGCGCTGGGTCCTGTGGACCTCCTCGTCAACAATGCTTCAGTGTTCGAGCGCGACAGCGCTCACGCGCCGGACCTCGATCTGTGGGACCGGCATTTCGCCGTGCATCTGAAGGCGCCCGCGCTTCTGGCGGCGGAAATGTTCGGGCAAGCCGACATCCAGACCGGGCTGATCGTCAATATCATTGACCAGCGGGTGTGGAAGCTGACGCCGGATTTCTTCTCCTACACGCTGTCGAAATCGGCGCTGTGGACGGCGACGCGCACATCCGCACAGGCTTTTGCGCCCAAGCTGCGCGTCAATGCCATTGGCCCCGGGCCGACCATGCCCAATGAGCGGCAGAGCGCGGCGGATTTCCAGATGCAGATCGACGGCTTGCCGCTGCGGCGTGGGCCCGAGCCTGCTGATTTTGCGAAAACAATCCATTATCTGTATGAGATGAAGTCGATTACCGGCCAGATGGTGGCGCTCGACGGCGGACAGCACCTTGCGTGGCAAACGCCGGACGTGACCGGAATGGCCGAATAGCGCAAACTGCGCGCATGCGGATTCGCAAGCACTGACATGAGCGACGAACAGGACATCACGGCTGGAGAGGCCGGCGGAAGCGTGGCTGGCGAGAGCGCCGGCGCCGTGCGCAAGCTCGCGTCCGAAATCGTATGGGAGGAGACGCTGCCTCCGACCGGCGAGACCGGGCCGGAGATCATCGCCGGATTCGTCAAGCGCCTGCCCAATTCGCCGGGCGTCTACCGCATGATGAATGCCCAGGGCGACGTGCTCTATGTCGGCAAGGCAAAGAGCCTGAAGAAGCGCGTCGCTTCCTACGCGAAGTCGGGCGGGCACTCCAACCGCATCGCCAGGATGATCCGCGAGACCGGCGACGATGGAGTTCATGCGCACGCGCACCGAGACGGAGGCGCTGCTGCTGGAAGCGAACCTCATCAAGCGGTTGCGGCCGCGCTTCAACGTGCTTTTGCGCGACGACAAGAGCTTTCCCTATATCGTCATCACCACCGACCATCGCGCACCGGGCATCTTCAAGCATCGCGGCGCCGCGGCAGAAATCGCGCGAGTATTTCGGGCCGTTCGCCAGCGCCGGGGCGGTCAACCGCACCATCAACGCGATGCAGCGCGCCTTCCTGATCCGCTCCTGCACCGATTCGGTGTTCGAAAGCCGCACGCGGCCGTGCCTGCTCTTCCAGATCAAGCGCTGCTCCGGGCCATGCACGGGGGAGATCTCGCCGCAGGACTATGCCGTGCTGGTGAACGAGGCGCCGCAATTTCCTTTCCGGCAAGAGCAACGAGATCCAGCAGCGCCTGTCGAAGCGCGATGCAGGAGGCATCGGAGGAAATGGAGTTCGAGACGGCGGCGATCATCCGCGACCGGCTGGCCGCGCTTTCGCATGTGCAGGCACACCAGGGCATCAACCCGCGCGGCATCGAGGAGGCGGATGTCTTCGCCGTGGAGCAGAAGGGCGGGATAACCTGCGTGCAGGTGTTCTTCTTCCGCACCGGACAGAACTGGGGCAACCGCTCCTATTTCCCACGCGCCGACAAGTCGATCGAGGCGCCGGAGGTGCTCGGCTCGTTCCTTGCGCAATTCTACGACGACAAGCCCTGCCCGCGGCATGATCCTGCTGAGCCACGAGATCGAGGAATGCGAACTTGCTGCAGGACGCGCTGGAGCTCAAGTCCGGGCATCGTGTGGACATCTCCGTTCCGCAGCGCGGCGGCAAGAAGGACATGGTGGAGCACGCCGCGATGAACGCGCGCGAGGCGCTAGGCCGCAGGCTGGCCGAAAGCTCGACGCAGACCCGCCTGCTTGATGGCGTTGCCGAGGCGTTCGGGCTGGAAGCGCCGCCGCGCCGCATCGAGGTCTACGACAACTCGCACATCATGGGCACCAATGCCGTGGGCGCGATGATCGTCGCCGGGCCCGGAGGGCTTCGTCAAGAACCAGTATCGCAAGTTCAACATCAAGTCGGAGAACCTGACCCCGGGCGACGACTACGGCATGATGCGCGAGGTGCTGACGCGGCGCTTCTCGCGGCTGGTTCGCGAGAACGGTCCCAAGCCCGAGGATGTGGAGAACGAGGCACCAGAAGGCGTCGACGAGGAAGACGTCGCCGACGGCCTTCCGCCCTGGCCCGATCTCGTGCTGATCGACGGCGGCCTCGGCCAGCTCAATGCGGCGAAGCGCGGTGATGGCCGATCTCGGCATCAACAACGCCGTGCCGATGGTCGGCATTGCCAAGGGTCCGGACCGCGATGCGGGACGCGAGAGCTTCTTCGTGGAGGGCCGCGAGCCGTTCATGCTGCCGCAACGCGATCCGGTGCTCTATTTCGTGCAGCGGCTGCGCGACGAGGCGCACCGCTTCGCCATCGGCACGCACCGCGCCAAGCGCAAGAAGGAGATGGCGAAGAACCCGCTCGACGAGGTCGCCGGCATCGGCCCGACGCGCAAGCGCGCGCTGCTGCACCATTTCGGCACCGCCAAGGCCGTCAGCCGGGCGGCGCTGTCAGACCTGATGGCGGTCGACGGCATCTCCGAGCAGATGGCCCAGGCGATTTACGACCATTTCCACGAGAATGGCTGAGACTGCGTCGGCAATAGCGCTGAATTAGTCGTGCGGTGCGGCTGCCCGCGATTGAATTTCGCCCAAGACTAGCGTTTGTTGCCACGATCGACGTGCGACGATACAAGGGGAATACACTGGACACGCCGCGACGAGAGGCCCACTGGGCCGCCCTGCCCAACCTGCTGACCTACGGACGCATCCTTGCCGTGCCGCTGGTGGTGCTGTGCTTCTTCCTGGAAGGCCGGCTGCAATCCTCCGATTTCGCGCGCTGGTCGGCGCTGGCGATCTTCATCATCGCCAGCATCACCGATTTTTTCGACGGCTATCTGGCGCGCATCTGGCAGCAGACCTCCACCATCGGGCGCATGCTCGACCCGATCGCCGACAAGCTGCTGGTCGCGACCTGCCTGCTGCTGCTCGCCGCCGACACCGACAAGACCATTGCCGGCTGGTCGCTGTGGGCGGCGATCATCATCCTGTGCCGCGAGATCCTCGTTTCGGGCCTGCGCGAATATCTCGCCGAGCTGAAGGTGTCGCGTGCCGGTCACCCGCATCGCCAAGTGGAAGACCACCGTGCAGATGGTCGCCATCGGTTTCCTGCTGGCCGGCCCCGCCGGCGACAAGATCATCCCCTACACGACGCAGGTCGGCATCGTGCTGCTCTGGATCGCGGCGCTGATCACCCTTTATACCGGGTATGATTATTTCCGTGCCGGGTTGAAGCACGTGATGGAGTGAGCGATGAAGCTCGTCTATTTCGCCTGGGTGCGCGAGCGCATCGGCAAGCCCGAGGAAGAAGTGACGCTGCCGGCGGAAATCGCCGACCGTGGCGGGCCTGCTCGACATGGCTGAAGTCGCGCGGCGAGGAATACGAGGACGCGCTGCAACACGAAAGCGTGATCCGCGTCGCGATCAATCACGAACATGTCGACGACCGCACGACGCCGATCGCCGGCGCGCGCGAGATCGCGCTGTTCCCGCCGATGACGGGAGGCTGAGATGCAGCCGCGCCGTGCGCATCGAGGCCGCCGATTTCGACATCGCAGCCGAGATCGCGGCGCTCACGGCAGGCCGGACCGATATCGGCGCGGTCGTCACCTTCACCGGCCTTTGCCGCGACGAGGACGGAACGCTCGCGGCGCTGGAACTCGAACATTATCCCGGCATGGCGCGAGGCCGAGATCACGCGCATCGCCGACGAGGCGGCGCGGCGCTGGCCGCTGCAGGGCCTCACGGTCATCCACCGCTACGGCAAGATCGCGCCCGGCGACAACATCGTGCTGGTCGTCGCGGCCTCGCGCACCGCGCAGGCGGCCTTCGAGGCGGCGAGTTTCCTGATGGACTTCCTGAAGACGCGCGCGCCCTTCTGGAAGAAGGAACACCCGCGCCACGGCGGCGCAGGCGAGTGGGTCGATGCGCGCGATGCCGACGATGCGGCTTCGAAGCGTTGGGAAGAGTGAGGCGCGGGCCTAGTCGCCCTGGCCCTGCGGGTTCTTCGCGGTGATGTTGAAGGTCTTGACGCCTGCCTGCGGCATGTAGACTTCGGCGCAATTTCCCGGCCCGTCGGTGAACATCCAGGGATGGGTCACGAAGGTGCTGACGGTGAACTTCTGGCCCGGCTCGAGATTGGCGTAATTCACCGGCTGGCCGTTGAAGTCGATCCACATGACGGCGCGGAAGCCCTTGGTTCGGTTTCTGAACGTGATGGTGACGGGCACGTCCGAGTTCCTGGATCGCAGCTTGCCGACCTTGTTGCAGCTGGCGGAAGCCGCCGAGGCGCCGCCCCGGCTGTTGCGGGCGTTCCGCTCGCAACCACCCGGGTGATGCGATAGAGCGGCTGGTATTGCTGGCCACCCTGCCCCAGCAGCACCTGCATGCCTTGCACGTCGAGTTGGATGTAGTAGTCGCGGGAGGCATCGTAGAGGATCACGGATGTCTCGCCGCGTGCTTCCTCGACAAATTCGAACGTGCCGTCCGGGCTCGACTTGCGCCAGCGCCGCTTGCCGACCTTCTTGAAATAGCCGCCGGGATATCCCGCTTCCAGAAGATTGATGCCCGTCACGTCATCTGCCTGCACCATGATGACGGGTTTGGCCGAGGCAATGGCCGGAACGGCCTGCACCGCGCCTGCCGGCGGCGCGCACATCAACATCACCGCGGCTGCAAAGCCGGCTACCTGCTTCTTCATGTGTTCCCCCGAAAGCTTGATCCGGGGTGACGCTATGTCAGAATTTCTGCAACAGCAAGTATGCTACAGCCCAGTAATTTCAAGCAATTGTCGCAAAACTTGCATGTGCCACGGCGGCGAAGTGGCACGCGGAGGCTGCGAGCACGAAGCCGTGCCAGATTGCGTTCTGGAACTTGAGCTTCTCCCACACGTGGAAGAGCACGCCGATGGTATAGAGCACGCCGCCAGCGACGATGAGGATGGTGGCCGCAGGGGGCAATGTCGTCCAGATCGGCCAGATCAGCAGCAGGCTCGCCCAACCAAGCGGCAGGTAGAGCGCCACGGAAATCTGCTGGAAACGGGTGCGGAATGCGAGCTTGGCAATCGCCCCGAACAGCGCCGCTGCCCAGATTGCCACCAGCAGGCCGTAGGCGAAAATACTGCCGAGCAGCACCACCAGCGGCGTGTACGTCCCTGCAATCTTCAGGAAGATAGCCGCCTGGTCGAAGCGCTTGAGCAGCGGCTTCCAATGGTGCAGCGGGGTCATGTGATAGGCGGCGGAAGCGACGAACAGCGCAATCAGCGCGACGCCATAAACCGCCAGCGCCGTGGTCGTGGACGCATCTACGCGCGGCGCGGCATGCACCAGCAGCAGGGCGACAGCCACGATGCTGGAGCCCTATCCCGAGCACATGGATCACCGCATCGGCAATCCGCTCGCCGGGGGAGTATACGCGTACACTATCGACCAATGCGACCCGCCTTCCATTCAGGACAGTCAGGCTAGCACAATAAAGCAGGCAGCATTGAGGTTCCGTTACGTTGCGAGATTTCCGGTGCGGCGGGTGGCGACGAGCAGCGCGCAGAGCACGGCATAGGTCGCCGCATCGCGCCAGATCGCCTGGAAATATCCGTCCCACAGCGTCTCGAAGATGCCGACGCCGAGCCCGCCCGGGCAGCCAGAACCGGCGTCGAGAGCCCGCCGAGCGAGGCGACGAACAGCACTTTCACAGCGAAGGAAATGCCGGTGCCGAAATCGATGTTGCCGTAGTGAAAAGCCGCGAGCACGCCGGCAAGTCCTGCGACCAGCCCTGCCCACAGCATGGACGCGCCGAAGACCCTTGGGCCGTTCACGCCCATCAGCGCGGCGCCGATCTCGTCCGCGAAACCGCCCGCCACACCCGGCCCGCTCGCGTTGTGGCGAGGAACCATGCCCCGAACGCAATGGCCATCGCGGCAAACGCGGTCTCCGCGATCTTGATCGGCGTCGTCGTCACGGCGAGATTCGCTGCCGCCGAGCACGATCACCCGGTTGAGGAAGGGTGAGAGCCACGGCATGTGGCTGCCGGAGGCGAGGCGCACGGTTTCCATCAGCACGATCATCACGCCGAGCGAGGCGGCAATGGTGGTGTTGGGCGCAGCCCGGCGGATCGGCTGCAAGACCGATCTCGCGATATCACGCTCGCGGCTAGCGCGGTGTAGGCCAGCGCGACGACGAGGCCAAGGCCGAGCGCGGCCGGATAGACCAGCCACAGAACCTGCCAGCCAAGGCCGGTGAACAGGATCGTCAGTTGCCCCGAGAACGCGAACAGCGCGCCATGGGCAAAGCTCGCGCGCTTCAGCACGGAATGGGCAATCGCATAGCCGAAGGCAAGCAGAGCGTAGAGCGCGCCGACGCGCGGCTGGCCGCTTTGGGCATGCGCGTGCTGCCGGTGCCGCGCGGCGAGGACGGCCCATCGTTGAGCGTGATGCAGCAGCTGATCGAGGCCCACCAGCCGCGCCTGTATGTGACCGTATCGGTGCTGCACAACCCGACCGGCGCTTCGCTGTCACTGCAGCGCGCGCACCAGTTGCTGCGCCTGGCCGAGGCCCACGACCTGCACATCGTCGAGGACGACACCTACGCCCACCTGGCAGCGGCGCACCTGCCGCGGCTGGCCGCGCTGGACGGGCTGCAGCGCTGCTTCTACATCTCGGGCTTCTCGAAGATCCTGACGCCGAACTGGCGCGTGGGCTACCTGGCCGCGCCGCCAGCCTGGGTCGAGCGGCTGGTCGACACCAAGCTGCTGTCGACGCTGACTTCGCCGTCCTTGACCGAACGCGCGCTGGCCCATTGCCTGGAGCAAGGCCTGCTGCGCCGCCATGTCGAACGGGTGATGCAGCGCCTCGATGCGGCGCGCGCACGCACCGTCAACGCCGCCGAAAAGCACGGCTTCAGCTTTGCCGCCCCGCCGCGCGGGCTGTTCGGCTGGTCGATGCCGGCTGCGACACCGAACGGCTGGCCGAGGCGTTGCTCGACCAGGGCTGGCTTACCGCGCCGGGCGCGCTGTTCCACGCCGTACCGCGGCCGACGACGCTGATGCGCGTCAATTTCGCCACCACCCAGGACCCGGCCTTCTGGCAGGCGCTGCGACATACAAGCGGACACATTTCGCGCCGCTGATGCGCAGGCATGCGGCGTAGCATCAAAGACGGCCTCGCGAGCGCCCCTTCGACGGCATGTTTGAATCGACCCTCCCCTTCGGTGAACCCGAGCTGATGCGCGCCAGCGCCTTCCGGCGCGCGCTGGACGAATCGGCGCGCAGCGGCGACGCCGATTCGACGGCCTCGCGGCTGTCGACGCTGAGCCCGTCGCTGATGCTCGACCTGATGCGCTTCGAGCAGGAGGGTCAGCAAGGCGGCGTCATCGAGATCCTGGCGGCCTGCATCCGCCATGCGCGCAAGCTGCTGGTGCACCTGCAGGCCGAAGACCGCGTCGTGCCGTTGACGGTGTTCCCGGTGGAGCACCTGGTGCATTGCCCGATGCCGATGGCGCAGTTCCTGGCGCTGCCGCTGGGCGACCTGAGCGTGCTGCATGTCGAGCCGGCGCTGCTGCGTCCGCCCGGCGACCGCGTGCGCGCCATGGTCGGCGAGCCCGAGCACTACAGCGCGCTCGGGCCGGTGCTGTGGGAGCTGGCGCTGCGCGGGCACGCGGCGACCTGCTGCCCGAGATCGCCGGCCGCCGCCTACCGCATCGCGCCGGGGCTGACCTGCGCACGCTCGACCTCGGCGGTTCGCTGGCGAGGCGGTCGGCCCGCTGACGAGGACACCACCAACCTGCGCGACATGTCGCACTGGCCCGGCTTCGACCGCGAGCGCGCGATGCGGCTGCTCAACGCGCTGTACCTGCAGGCCGCGCTGATGATCACGCGCACCCACCCGGCGGCGACCAACGACGAGGGGAAACTGGAGCCGGCGGCCGCGCGCGCGTGATCAGCGGGCCGACAGCGCCTCCCAGCGCTCGAGGCCTCCAGCAGTTCGTCTTCGATCTGCGCGTAGCGCGCCTGCAGGTCGGCGCCCACTGCGGCTCGTCGGTGTACAGCGCGTGCTCGGCCAGGCGCTCGGCGAGGCTGCTCTGCTCGACTTCCAGCGCCTCGATGCGCGCCGGGCAGCGCATCGAGCTCGCGCCGCTCCTTGTAGCCGAGCTTGGCGCGCGCGCCGGCGTGCGCGGGGCCGCGGGCGCGGCCGCCACGGCTCGCGGCCGGTGCGGCGGCTGCCGCGCAGCGACGCGTGCGTTCGCGCTGCAGCTTCCAGTCCTCGTAGCCGCCCTCGTATTCGCGCCACAGCCCCGGCCGGCCGCCGAGGCCGGGTCGCCCTCCCAGGCGATCGTGCTGGTGACCACGTTGTCGAGGAAGCGCCGGTCGTGGCTGACCAGGAACACCGTGCCGTCGTAGTCCTGCAGCAGCTCCTCCAGCAGTTCCAGCGTGTCGATGTCGAGGTCGTTGGTGGGCTCGTCGAGCACCAGCACGTTGGCCGGCAGCGCGAACAGCCGCGCCAGCAGCAGGCGGTTGCGCTCGCCGCCCGACAGCGTGCGCACCGGCGAGTTGGCGCGCTCGGGCGCGAACAGGAAGTCGTCCAGGTAGCTCATCACGTGCTTGCGCTCGCCGTCGATCTCGATCCATTCGCTGCCCGGGCTGATCGTGTCGGCCAGCGTCGCGTCCAGGTCGAGCGCGGCGCGCATCTGGTCGAAGTAGGCGACCTCCAGCTTCGTGCCGCTGGCGCACCGTGCCGCTGCGTCGGCTGCAGTTCGCCGAGGATCAGCTTCAGCAGCGTGGTCTTGCCGCAGCCGTTGGGGCCGATCAGGCCGACCTTGTCGCCGCGCAGGATGGTGGCGCTGAAGCGGCTGACGATCGGCGCCGCTCGCCATAGCGCGAACGACACTCGCGCAGCTCGGCGACGATCTTGCCGCAGGGCACGCCGGCGTCGACCTCGAGCCGCACCTGGCCGAGCGCTCGCGGCGCGCCGGCGCTGGCCGCGCAGCTGCTCCAGCCGCTCGATGCGCGCCACGCTGCGCGTGCGCCGCGCCTCGACGCCCTTGCGGATCCACACCTCCTCCTGCGCCAGCAGCTTGTCGGCGCGCGCGTTGGCCAGCGCCTCGGACTCGAGCTGCGCTCCTTGGCCGCTCGTAGGCGCTGAAGTTGCCGGGGTAGCTGCGCAACACGCCGCGGTCGAGCTCGACGATGCGCGTGGCCACGGCGTCGAGGAAGGCGCGGTCGTGGGTGATCAGCATGACGCTGCCGTGAAGCCGCGCAGCAGCTCCTCCAGCCAGTCGATCGTCTCGAGGTCGAGGTGGTTGGTGGGCTCGTCGAGCAGCAGCACGTCGGGCTCGGCCACCAGCGCCTGCGCCAGCGCGACGCGCTTCTTGGTGCCGCCGGACAGGCTGCCGATGCGCGCGGCCGTCGAGCCGCAGCCGCGCCAGCGTGGCGTCGACGCGCTGCTCCCAGGTCCAGCCGTCGAGCGCCTCGAGCCGCGTCTGCAGCGCGTCGAGGTCGTCGCCCGGCGCGTGGGCCTCGTAGCGCTGCGCGCAGGGCGCGCGCCTCGGCCACGCCCTCGCTGACGACGTCGAAGACCGTGCGCCGGCGTCGAACAGCGGCTCCTGCGGCACGTAGCAGATGCGCAGCCCCTGGGGCACCTGCAGCAGGCCGTCGTCGAGCTTCTCCAGGCCGGCCAGGATCTTCAGCAGCGAGGACTTGCCGGCGCCGTTGCGGCCGATCAGGGCCACGCGCTCGCCGGCCTCGAGCGAGAACGCCGCGCCGTCGAGCAGGGCACGTGGCCGTAGGCGAGGTGGGCGTTGGTGAGCGTGAGCAGGGCCATGGGCCGGTGGGGGCCGCGGGCCGGCGATTATCGGCAGCCGGGGCGGCGGCCGTTGGTGGGCAGACTTGAGGGCTGCCGCTGACGAAGGCTTGCCTTTGCGTGACATAGCACCGTTGCTCCTACCGCGAACAAGGGGGGTTGTGCGCAGGCGGGACGCCTGCAGCTTTGTTTCAAATTCATCGCACCCGCCACGCACGCGGGCGAAAACAAGCAAAACGATGTCGTTGGTTCTCGCAGCCGCCATGGCGGCCTCTGCCGCAACCCTGCCCGTCTGTTCGTGGGACCGGCCGGGCGTGAACGTGTTCCAGGGCGACACGGTCGCGGCCGTCGATCGCTATGCGGACATTCCTGCGCCGGCGCGGGCACGGCTCAAGCAGCGCATGGCCGCACGCCAATACGACGAGGTCGCCGCCATCCGGCGCGACAGCATCGAAGGCCGCCACCGCTACAGCGACCTGCGCGACATGCACTTCGGCGCCGGTCAGGTCTGCCGCAGCGTGACGCGCGACAAATGGGCCGACGGCGCTGTCGAGCGCGGCCTGGTGTACTGCGAAGACGGCCATTGCCTGATCGTGCCCACGGTGTGCCGCAATGTCAGCCGCGTGACCCGCCTGCCCGCACCGCCTCCAGCGGCAGCGGCAGCCGGCGGCGCCAACGGCGGCGATGCCAGCACCGCGGCCGCGGCGCAGGACGAACTGCCGTTCGATGCACCCGGCGCCGGCCCGGTGGCCGGTGCCGGGCCGTCGCGGTCGGGCGGCGGTGGCTCGGTTCGCCTGCGTCGGCCACCGGGGGCGGGCCCAGCTTCAGCAACCTGTCCGCGGCCGCCCCGGCGGCAGGCGTCAATAGCCGGCCTGGGCAACCGGTGGGTCACCGGCGGGCGGCAGGTTCGACCGCGGCACGGAGCTTGTGCCGGATCGGGAACGCAGTGCGAACCGGCCGCCCGACCCGTTGAAGACCCCTTTGGCAACCCACCGATGGGCATGTCTCCCGGCTCCACTGCTGTCGCCGACCCGCCCGATACCCGAGCCCTCGACCTGTGCGTTGATGGCGATAGGCTTGGGCGCGCTGCTCATCGCGGCGCGGCGGCGCCGGTCATGCCCGCTGCAGCGCATCGATGAACATGCCAGCGACATCGAAGCCGGTCTGCTGCGCGATTTCCTGAAAGCAGGTCGGGCTGGTGACGTTGATCTCGGTCAGGCTGTCGCCGATCACGTCCAGCCCCACCAGCAGCAGGCCGCGCTGGGCCAGCACCGGGCCGATGGCTCGGCAATCTCGCGGTCGCGCGCGCTCAGCGGCTGCGCCACACCCTTGCCGCCGACAGCCAGGTTGCCGCGGATCTCGCTGCCCTGCGGGATGCGCGCCAGCGCGTACGGCACCGGCTCGCCGTCGATGACGAGCACGCGCTTGTCGCCGCGCACGATCTCGGGCAGGTGACGCTCGCCATCAGCGTCTGCTCGCCGCCGCGGTTCAGCGTCTCGCTGATGCTGCCCAGGTTCAACCCGTCGGGCCCGACACGGAAGATGCCCATGCCGCCCATGCCGTCCAGCGGCTTCAGGATGATGTCGCGGTGCTCGGCGTGGAAGGCGCGGATGTCGGCGGCGCGCGCGTCACCAGTGTCGGGGCGATGAACTGCGGGAACTCCACGATGGCGAGCTTCTCCGGGTGGTCGCGCAGGGCGCGCGGTGCGTTGAAGACCCGCGCGCCGTCGGCTTCGGCGTGCCCCAGCAGGTGGGTGGCGTAGAAGTATTCGCTGTCGAACGGCGGGTCCTTGCGCATCAGCACTGCGTCGACGTCGGCCAGCGCACGCGCGTCCGGGGCTCGCTGGCCTCGAACCAGTCGTCGAGGTCGTCGGTGAGCTCGCTTCCCTGCACACGCGCGCTCACCGGCTCGCCGCGCTGCCAGCGCAGGTCCTCCGGCTCGCAGGCCCACAGGCTATGGCCGCGCGATGCGGCCTCGCGCATCATCGTGTAGGTGGTGTCCTTGTAGGGCTTGAACCTCTCCAGCGGGTCGGCGACGAACAGCAGTTTCACGGTGGCGGGCTCATGGTGTGGCGCGGGAGCGGTAGTGTTGCACCATCAGTGCCGTGCTGCCGGCGACCACGCCCCAGAAGGCCGAGCCGATGCCGACCAGCGTGACGCCCGACAGCGTCACCAGGAAGGTCAGCCCTGCGGCGTCGCGATGGGGTCGTCCTTCCGCGCGGCCGCCAGCCAGCCGCCGATGGTGCTCGCAGCGCCAGGCCGGCGACGGTCGCGACAAGTTCGCGCGGAAAGCGGTGAGCATCCGCCACCGCGCCGCCGAACAGGCCGATCACGACGTAGATCGCGCCCAGCCGCGACACTGGCGCGTAACGCCTCGCCGGGTCGGGGTGCGCCTCGCGGCCCATGCAGATGGCTGCGGTGATCGGCGCCAGGTTGAAGGCGTAGGCGCCGAAGGGCGCGAGCAGCACGCAGGCCGCGCCGGTCCGCGATGCTTCGACACGGGCAAGCTGTAGCCGGCAGCGCGCATCGCGGCCACGCCCGGCAGGTTCTGCGAGGCCATGGTGACGACGACAGCGGCAGCGCCACGCCAATGGCTGCGCTGACGCTGAAGACAGGCGCCGTTCCACACCGGCTGCGCCATGTCCCACGTGACGGCGGTGGTATGGATCCGCCCCTGGGCCAGCGCCACCGCGATGCCGGCCAGCAGCACGCCGGGCACGGCATAGCGGGGCCGACTCGATGTTGAGCA
>CAVONR010000012.1:0-12974 GCA_963697325.1 uncultured Alphaproteobacteria bacterium
ACCGCCAGACCGAGAAGGCCTTCGAGGCGCGCAATGCCCGCATGCAGGCACAGATCGAACAGGCCCAGCAGATCAGCGACGCCGAAGCGGACTGGCTGATCGACAAGATGAACAAGGACGGCCTGATCAACGAGAACGAGCGCGCGCTGCTGGCATTCATCCGCCATAACAGCGGGTCGGTCTCGCCCGCACTTGAATCATTCATGGAACAGGGCGCCGCAAGCCGCTGAATTGATTTGCTCAGGCTAGCGGCCCGAACACCGGTTCGAAGCTGCGCTTGAGCGCTGCGTCGATGTCGTCCATCGTCACCGGCAGGCCGAGGTCGACCAGGCTGGTGACCCCATGCCCGGTGACGCCGCACGGCACGATCCCCGAAAAATGCCCAAGGTCAGGTTCCACATTGATTGCGATGCCGTGGAACGATACCCAGCGCCGGATGCGTATGCCGATCGCCGCGATCTTGTCTTCGCGCGGCGTGCCGTCGGGCAAGGGCGGCTTGTCGGGCCGCGCCACCCACACGCCGACGCGGTCGCAGCGCCGCTCGCCGCGCACGTTGAACTCGCCCAGCGTGGCAATGATCCAATCCTCCAGCGCGCCGACGAAGGCACGCACATCCTCGCTGCGGCGCTTGAGGTCCAGCATCACATAGGCGACCCGCTGGCCCGGCCCGTGATAGGTATGCTCGCCGCCACGCCCGCTCTTGTATACGGGGAACGGGCCCGGATCGATCAAGCCTTCGTCGCTGGCGCTGGTTCCTGCCGTGTAGAGCGGCGGGTGCTCGACCAGCCAGATACGCTCGGGCTCGCGGCCTTCGTGGATCGCCCGCACAAGCTCTTCCATCCGCCCGACGGCGCTCTCGTAATCCGTCAGTCCCGGCGTAACCTCCCAGATCACCGGCCGGCCCTCGATGCGAGGCAGCATCGATGCGTGCTGCGCCCGCTGATCGGCCGAGGTTTGCGGCTTCTTGGGCGTGCTTTCCTTCGTTTCCATGGGCGATCCGATAAACCTGCGCGCCGCCATTGGCAATCGGTGGAAGCGCTTATGTGCAAGCCGATCATGCACGATGTTCGTCCACAGGCGGTCTGCCCGCCTTTTTAGCTTGTATGCCCCGCACCCATTTGCTACATGCCCGCAGGCCGTTAGCGGGCGGGTTCACCCCTTGCATTGAAAACGGACAAGCGGTCGTGGCGGAATTGGTAGACGCGCAGCGTTGAGGTCGCTGTGGGGCAACCCGTGGAAGTTCGAGTTTCTCGACCGCACCACTTCATTTTCATGATTTCATTCCTTGAAATATACCTGTTTTTCCCCGCACCTGAGATGGTGCGGGGAGTTTTCCCACCTCGATGGCGGTGAAGCCGCAATCAACCCGATAAAATGAGTTCGGCGCAGCGGCTGCCCAGCATCATCGCGGGCGCGTTGGTGTTGCCGGCATTGATGTTCGGCATCGCCGACAGGTCGCAGACGCGCAGGCCGTCGATGCCGCGCACCCGCAGCGTCGCGATCCAGCACGGCCATGGGGTCGCCGGTCGGGCCCATGCGGCAGGTGCCGCACGGATGGTAGTTGGTCTTCACGAAGCGTCGGCAATGCGCGGCCAGCGCCTCGTCGTCTGCGTTCGTCGGGATCGGGGATCGCGACGCGCTCGAAGCGGCTCGGCAAGCGGCTCCGTCGTGAAAGGCGCGCAGGAAGAAGCGCTGGCCGTCGATCATGGTGCGCATGTCGTCCGGATCCTTCAGCAGGTTCGGCGAGACGAGCGGCATGTCCTCCGGATCGGCCGAGCGCAGCCGGACGAAGCCGCGCGACTTCGGCTTGACCACGACCGTGGTGATGGTCAGGCCATAGGTGTCCTCGACCAGCGTCGAGCGTGTCGCGGTCGAGATAGACGATCGGCACGCAGAACGCCTGGATGGTGGGCTCGGCCGTCGCGATCGATCGGGTTGACGAAGGCGCCGGCCTCGACGCCGGCCGAGAGGATCGGACCGGAGCCGAACAGCTTGAACTGCAGGCCGTTGCGGAGCATGCGCCAGCCGACGCCCTGCCGGTAGTAGCCGTACGGGCCGTTGGCGATGGCGATGATCGGCACTTCGGGATGGTCGATCAGGTTCTCGCCGACGCCCGGGCAGGTCGACGAGGCAGTCGATGCCGTGCTGCTCGCAGCTGCTCGGCCGGGCCGATGCCCGACAGCATCAGCAGCTGCGGCGTGACCAGCGCGCCGGCCGCGAGGATGATCTCGCCGTCGGCGCAGCGCACCGTCTGCTCCGCGCCCGCTGCGTCGCGGTAGGTGACGCCCGACGGCGCGGCCGTTCTCGATGTCGATGCGGCTGGACGCGCGGCGTTGAGGCGGAGCGTCAGGTTGCGGGTCGTCGCCGAGCGGCGCGATGAAGGCATAGGCGGCGCTGCTGCGCTTGCCGCGCCGGTTCATGAACTGGTAGAAGCCGACGCCGCGCTGCGCCGGCCCGTTGAAGTCGTGGTTGAACGGCTCGCCCAGCGCCTGCACGGTCTGGACGAACCAGCGCGACACGTCGTCGATGTGGCCGGGATCGGAGACGAGCAGCGGCCCGTCGGCGCCGTGCAGCTCGTCGTGCAGCCGGTTGTTGCCCTCCATGCCGCGGAAGTGCGGCAGCACGTCGCGCCCAGCCCCAGCCCGGATAATCGTTGTCGCCGCGCAGCAGCTCGTGCCACTCGTCGTAGTCGGACGGCCGGCCGCGCATGTAGACCTGCGCGTTCACCGACGAGCCGCCGCCCAGGACGTTGCCCTGCGGAATGTCGTGGACGCGGCCGTCGAGATGCTCCTGCGGCACCGTCTGGTGATAGCGCATGAACTTGCTGCCGTTGATCATCTTGAAGATGCCCGGCGGCATGTCGAGCAGCGGATGGCGGTGCGAATGGCCGCCCTCGAGCAGCAGCACGCGGCATCGCCGCCGGTGACCAGCCGCGCCGCGGCGACGCAGCCCGACGAGCCGCCGCCGACGACGATGTAATCGTAAGCTCTTCGTCATGCATGCTCCTCAGGCGCGAATGGCCGTCGAGCCCTGGACCAGTCGAACGCGATGCCATGGCCCGGCCGATCGGGCGCGATGGCAAAGCCATCCTCGATCTTCAAGGGCTCCGCGATGTAGCGGTCGAGACCGAAGCCGTGCGCCTCGAGGTAGGAGCGGTTCGGGCACGGCGGCCAGGAGGTGCACGGTCACGTCGTGCGCGCCGTGCGAGGTCACCGGCAGGTTGAAGGCCTCGGCCAGATGCGCGATCTTCATGAACGGCGTGACGCCGCCGCAATTGGTGACGTCCGGCTCGGGATAGGTGACGCCGCCGGCCGCGATATAGGTGCTTGAAGTCCCACAAGCGTGCGCAGGTTCTCGCCCGCCGCGATCGGCAGGCCGCCCTCGCGCACGACGCGGGCATGGCCGGCCAAGATCGTCCGGAATGATCGGCTCCTCGAGCCAGGTGAGAGTCGTAGGGCGCGAAGGCGCGCGCGGCGCGGATCGCCTCGTCGACGCGTCCACTTCATGTTGGCGTCGACCATCAGCGGAAAGCCGTCGCCCAGATGGCTCGCGCATGGCCGCGCACCCGCTCGACGTCCTCCGACAGCTGCTTGCGGCCGACCTTCATCTTGATGGCGCGGAAGCCCTCGCTCGAGATTGCGCGTCGGTCTGCGCGCAGCAGCGCAGTCGCAGCGGCAGCGTCGAGGTCGATGCCGCCGGCGTAGCAGGGCACCTCGGTCGTCAGAAGCCGCCCAGCAGCCTCCACAGCGGCAGGCCGGCTCGCGCGCCTTGAGGTCCCACAGCGCCATGTCGACGGCGGAGAGCGCCAGCACGGTCGGGCCGCCGCGGCCGCCATAATGCAGCTGCCCACCACAGCTTCTGCCAGAGCGCTCGATCTGGTCGGCATCCTCGGCCGTGCCACGATCTCGGCGCATCTCGCGTGCCGAGGATATTGGCGATGGCGCCGCCGTTGCGGCCGACCGTGAAGGTGTAGCCCACGCCCTCGGCGCCGTCGGCGTCGCGCACGCGCACGGTGATCAGCTCGAAGTCGCGCATCACGCCGTGCGTGCTGTCGGTGAGCATCTCGGGCAGGGGGATGCGGTAGAACCCGGTGATGAGGGAATGGATCTTGGCCATGGGAACTCCCTACGATTGCGAAGGCACTGTGCGGCGATCGACGAGGCGCACCTGCAGGATGACGACGACGAGCAGGAACAGCCCGCGGATGACCGACTGCCAGTAGGCGGACAGGCTGATCCAGCCCAGGCCGTTCTCGAAGTTGAGGATGTTGAAGATGAGGCCGAGCAGCAGCACGCCGGCCAGCGTCGCGCCGACCGAGCCGCACGCCGCCGGTGAGCAGCGTGCCGCCGACCACCACCGAGGCGATGGCGAACAGCTCCCAGCCGACGCCCTCGATCGGCTGGCCGGCGCCGAACTGCGCCGCGAGGATGACGCCGGCGAGCCCGGCCAGGCCGCCGCTCAGCACGTAGACGAGGAACTTCACCCGGTCGACCGGCAGGCCCATCAGCCGCGCCGCGTCCTCGTCGCCGCCGACCGCCAGCACGTGGTCCGGCCGAAGGCGGTGAAATTGAGCAGCGAGCGAGCCGAGCAGATAGGCGACGAGCGCGATCCAGGCCGGCACGGGAAAGCCGAGGAGGTCGCCCTGCCCGAAGGTCGGTGAAGCCGGTGTCGTAGGAGACGGAGACGGACTGGTTGCCGGCGAGCAGAAGCGCGGTGCCGCTCGCCGCCAGCATGGTCGCCAGCGTCGCGATGAAGGGCAGGATCGCCAGCCGCGTGATGATGAAGCCGTTGAGCGCGCCGACGATCAGCCCCGCCATCGACGCCGCCGACAGGCCGGCGGCAAGCCGTAGGGGGAGGCCAGGGCGGCGGCACACGCTGCCCAGCGCCGCCGTCGGAGCCGACCGACAGGTCGATGCCGCCGGTCATGATGACGAAGCACATGCCGAGCGCGATCAGCGCGAACATCGAGTTGTAGCGCAGGAAGGTCAGGACGTTGAAGGCGCCGAGGAAATTGTCGTAGCGCCAGCGCGCCGAAGCAGGATCAGGAAGACAGCAGCGCGACGACGCACGCCGTACGTTGCGCAAAGAGCGCGAGGCGGCTGTCTCATGCGCGCCTCATGCCTGCCGCTGCAGCCAGACGGCCAGGATGATCAGCCCGGCCTTGACGACGAGGGCCGCCGCGTCGGGCACGCCGTTGGCCAGCAGCGTGTAGCGCACGAGCTGGATGATCAGCGCGCCGATCAGCGTGCCGACGACGTCGGCGCGGCCGCCCGTCGAGCAGCGTGCCGCCGACCGCCACGGCGGCGATCGCGTCGAGCTCCATGCCGAGGCCCGACGAGATTGGCGTCCGCTGCGGAGTTGATGGCGATCACGATGAGGCCGGCAATGCCCGCGCAGAGCCCGCTGATCGAAGTAGACCAGCGCTTGACCGCGGTCGACCGGGATGCCGGCGAGGCGGGCCGCCGCCTCGTTGCCGCCGATGGCGAGGATCTGCCGCCCGAACACCGTCCGCCGGATCAGCCACGCGGCAACGACGACGATCACCACCATGATGATGACCTGGAACGGAACGCCGAAAACGCGGCCGAGGCCGATGAACTGGAATTCCGGATTGCGTGAAAGACCTGGAGATTGCCGTTGGTGACCACCTGCGCGATGCCGCGCCCGGCGATGAACAGCACCAGCGTGGCGATGATCGGCTGGATGCCGAAGCGCGTGATCAGCCAGCCGTTGAACGAGGCCGAAAAGCGCCCGCCACCAGCACCGGGAGCGATGAAGGCGAGCACGACGCCGGCCATGGGCGAGGGCACGGGAACGATCGCGCCGAGGAAGATCAGCGGCGCCAGCGCCCCCGCGATCGCCATCAGCGAGCCGACCGACAGGTCGATGCCGCCGGTGGCGATGACCAGCGTCATGCCGACGCCGACGATGACGATGGTGGCGACCTGCGTCAGGTTGACGTTGAGCGTCTGCCAGATGACGAAATTCGGCGTGAAGGCGAGGTTGAACAGGATCAGCAGCACCAGCGCCAGCAGTGCGCCGTATTGCGACCAGGAAATCGCTGACGCTTCGGCCTTCCTTGTTCCTTGCGGCATCGAGGCTCATCGGCTCGGCCTCGGCTCTGAGCGGGGCGGCGCCGTGCGCCATGGCATGCAGCAGGCGTCTTCGTCGAGCTGTCCGCCGGCAAGTTCGGCCACCGTGCGCCCGTCGCGCAGCACGAAGACACGGTCCGCGCCCTCGACGATCTCCTCGAGCTCCGAGGAGATCATCAGCACGCCGAGCCCCTTCTGCGCGAGCTCGCGGATCAGGCTCTGGATCTCGGCCTTGGCGCCGACGTCGATGCCGCGCGTCGGCTCGTCGAGGATCAGGAGCTTGGGATCGATGCACAGCCAGCGCGCCAGCAGGACCTTCTGCTGGTTGCCGCCCGAAAGCTCGCGGATCGGCTGCTCGATCGAGGCGCATTTGACGCCGAGCTGCCTGATGAACCCGTCGACGATCTCGCGCTGTTCGGCGGTCGTCGACGATGCCGGCGCGGGAGAGCCGCGGCAGCAGCGCCAGCGTCAGGTTCTCGCGCACCGACATGTCGGGCACGATGCCCTTCGACCTTGCGGTCCTCGGTGCAGAAGCCGATGCCCGCGGCGATCGCATCGGCAGGCCCGCGCGGCGCGAAGCTGCGGCCCTCGAGGCGCATGGAACCGCCATCTGGCTGGTCGGCGCCGAAGACGAGCCGCACCGTCTCGGTGCGCCCGGAGCCGAGCAGACCGGCAAGTCCGACGATCTCCCCCGTGCCGACGCTGAAGTGACACGTCATGCACCGCGGCGGGCCGATGTTCATCGCCTCGGCCGACGAGGAGCAATTCTGGGCGGCGTCATTGCGCTCGCCGAAGGCCGTCGCGCCGGTGCGCTTCACCGTGCTCACGTCGCGCCCAGCATGGCGGCGACGAGCTCGAGCTTGCCGATTTCCGGCCATCGCCGGCCTCGCGACCGTGCGGCCGTCGCGCATGATGGTGACGCGGTCGCAGACGGCATAGAGCTCGTCGAGCTTGTGGCTGACGAAGACGACCGAGACGCCCTCGGCGCTTGAGCTGGCGGATGACGTCGAACAGCACGTCGACCTCGCGCTCGTCGAGCGAGGAGGTCGGCTCGTCCATGATGACGAGCTTCGCCTGGAAACCGACCGCGCGGGCGATCGCGACCATCTGCTGGACGGCGGTGGAATAGGTCCATCGAGCGGCCGGCGCACGTCGATGTCGATGTCGAAGCGCGTGAGCAGCGCGCCGGCCTCGCTGTGCATGGCCGGCCAGTCGAGCAAGCCCGAAGCGGCAGGTTCTGCGGCCGAGGCAGATGTTCTCGGTCACCGAGCGGTAGGGGACGAGGTTGATCTCCTGGTAGATCGTGCTGATGCCCGTTGCGCTGCGCCTCCTGCGGCGAGGTGAACGACGAACGGCTGGCCGTCGAAGCGGATCTCGCCGGCGTCCTTGCGTGTAATCGCCGGTCAGGATCTTGATCATCGTCGACTTGCCGGCACCGTTCTGGCCGATCAGCGCATGGACCTCGCCCGTGCGCCGACCTCGAGACGGCGCCTGCGCAAGCGCCGGAATGCCGGCGAAGCGCTTGTCGATGCCGCGCATTGTCGAGCAGGGGTGCCGGAAGTCGTTCATCCCGCGGTATCCAGCTCGACTGCGTCAGACGCGGGGAAGGCGCGCCCGCGTGCGAGGGCTGCCCTCCGGCTTGTCTCAGTAGGCGTCCGCAAGAAGTTCCTTCGCATTGGAGGCGTCGAAGAAGCGGTCCTCGTTCACGATCCACGGCGGGATGCTTCTCGCCCTTGGCGTAGCGCTCCACCGTGTCGAAGGCCTTCGGTCCGAAGCACGGGTTGCACTCGACCGTGGCGCCCATCTTGCCGTCGATGATCGCCTGCAGCGCGTCGCGGGTGCCGTCGATCGAGACGATGATGACGTCCTTGCCGGGCATCTTGCCGGCTGCCTCGAGCGCCGCGATGGCGCCGATCGCCATCTCGTCGTTGTGGGCATAGATGGCGGTCGCATCGGGATGCGCCTGCAGCAGCGTCTCGGCCACCTGACGGCCCTTGTCGCGGGCGAAGTCGCCGGACTGGCAGGCGACGATCTTCATGTCCGGATGGTCCTTGATGTAGTCGTCGAAGCCCTTCTTGCGGTCATTGGCCGGCGAGGAGCCGGTGGTGCCCTTCGAGCTCGATGATCTTGGCCTTGCCGTTGATCGCCTTGATCAGCCATTCGGCGGCCCGCTGGCCCTCCTCGATGAAGTCGGAGCCGATGAAGGTGACGTAGTCCTCGCCGGCCTTGGCCAGCGACTGGTCGACGTTGCGGTCGAGCAGGATCACCGGGATGCCGGCCTTCTTGGCGGCCATGACCGCCGGGATCAGCGGCTTTTCCTCGCGCGGCGCCAGGAAGATCAGCATCGACGCCCTGCGCGATCATGGAGTTGACGTCGGCGACCTGCTTGGCGGCGGAGCCGGCGGCGTCGGTGTAGACGAGCTGCCAGCCGCGCTTCTTGGCCTCGTCCTGCATGCTTTCGGTCTGCGCGATGCGCCAGGGATTGTTGCTTTCGGTCTGGGCGAAGCCGACCTTGTAGGTCTGCTTCTTCTCGATCTTGGGAAGTTCGGCGAGTGCAGGGCGGGCAACGGCGGCAACCGCGGTTCCGGCCATGAGCATCAGGAAATTGCGGCGAA
Source organism: uncultured Alphaproteobacteria bacterium (assembly GCA_963697325.1). Classification (GTDB taxonomy): domain Bacteria; phylum Pseudomonadota; class Alphaproteobacteria; order Rhizobiales; family Rhizobiaceae; genus BOKV01. The sequence continues at coordinate 8,708 of CAVONR010000012.1, forward strand.
GCATTCTTGTTTCCTCCGTGGTGCTGGCCGGTTCGGTCCGGCCTGTTAAATCAACTCAGGCAAAATGGGCGAGTGTGACTTCTGGTCTGCTGAGAGTTGCATTTTTTTATGTTATGGTAGGACCATATGAGTAAGAAAAACGACTGTCAACGCACGGAAAGGCTTTGGGGAGCACGCAAGTGATCAGAGATCAAGAGTTTGGTAGTACCAAAAACTCGCATCAGAAGCTGACCATGACTTTAATGCCTGCCGTTCGCGCCGATGCCGATGCTGGCGAGGCGGACGACAGGTCGCCGCGCGCATCGGAACGTGTTGCGGCCGCGATCCTTGCCGCCGTGGAGAAGGGCGAGTGGAAGCCGGGCGAAAGGCTGCCGCCGGAGCGCGAGCTGATGGGGATCTTTGGCGTAGGCCGTTCCGTGGTGCGCGAGGCCATTGCATCGCTGGGCATGCGTGGCGTGTTGCGCGTGCGTCCGGGCTTTCGTCCGGTGATCCAGGAAACCGGCTATGAGACGGCGCTTTCGACTTTCGCCAACCTGGTCTCGCACATGGCGGGCGACCGTAGCGGCATCGAGAACCTGTTCGGAATGCGGGTGTTCGTGGAAAGCGCCCTGGTGCGCCATGCGGCGAGGCACGCCACGGCAAAAGACATACAGGAACTGCGCGAGGCGCTGGAGGCAAACCGCGAGGCGATCGACGATCCCGAGGCTTTCTACCTGACGGACGTCGCTTTTCACCGGGTGCTATACAAGATACCGGGAAATCCCATCCTGCCGGTGATCCACAAGCTTTACGTGGACTGGCTCTACAAGCACTGGATACGGATGCCGCGCAACGCCGACATCAACCGCATGAACCACACGGCGCATGCGGCAATCTTCGGCGCAATCTTCAGGCGCGATGCCGACGAGGCCGAGTCGTTGCTGCAATCACATCTCGCGACGGCCTGGCAGTTTGTCCGCTCGACCTTCGACCTGCCGCAGCCCTGATCTTCGGCATGGACCCGGCCGCCAAGATTTCAGGGGCTTCCGGTCAAATCGATTTCGATGCGACGCGGAAAATCGATGAACAGCGCTGGCAGGAACAAGATCGCCAATCCCTGTCACCAGGTAAAGCGGGTGCTGGTTTGTGCCCGGCCTTTACCTTTTGTTGACCAAGTCTTGTATCGAAATGGAACATCATGCCCCGCAGCCCGCTTATCACGTTCAGAATGTGATCTGGAGCGGGGACCATGCCAAAGTCATCAACCGGGACGATTTCAGTGCTTGTCGTGGAAGACGAACCACTGATCCGGATCTTCCTGTCGGATTTGCTGCGCGACGAGGGGCTGCACGTTACCGAGGCTTGCACTGCGGACGAGGCGGCGGACCTGTTGAAGGACCGGGAATTCAGCGCCGTCTTCACCGATGTGACGATGCCCGGCCGCATGGACGGATTGGAACTGGCACAGCATGTCTGCCGCGAACATGAGGGTACGGCCGTGATCATTGCGTCGGCCAACGATGTCGGCGGCACGGTGCCACAAGATGTGCCCTTCCTGCGCAAACCCTATGACGTGCCGCATCTGCTCAGGCTGGTGACGGCAATGATTGAACAGGCGCATGTCAAACCGGAACATCGACCTGGAAAGACGCGCCGGAACCGGCATTCCTGATGGACGTGAGGTTTCCGCCGACGCTTTCCGCCATCATCCTGGCAACACGCATGCCGAAGCGATCGGTGTTCTCGATGTCGAAATCCTCCGGCAGGCCGGGGCCGTCGTCGCTGATGCTGACGACGAACTTGGAGGGCATGGGGGTCGCGGTCACGGCCACAGCGCTGTTGCCATGCTTGATGGCGTTGGTGATCAGCTCATTGGCGATGATGGCCAGAGTGGTAGCCTTCGCCGCGTCGAGGACCTGGCCCTCTTCACCGGCAAAACTGATCTGCCCCGAATAGCCCTTCTGCAATTGCCCGCACAGACGGCGCAAGAGCACCGTGGCATCCACGCGGTCCAGCGTTGCAGAGCTTTGCAGCAGGTCCTGCACGTCACCGATGGCGCGCACCCGCGCGCTCACCTCCTCGAGTTCCGCCCGCGCCTGCGGATCGGCTATCTTGGGCGTTCGCATCGCCAGCATGCTGACGATCAGTTGGAGAGCGTTCTTCACTCGATGATGCACCTCGCGGACCGCGAGCTCGTTGACGAGTGCAGCCTGGCGCGCTTCGCCGGCGCGCACACTCATGTGGGCGAAAAGGCCGATCGCACCGAGCGCAATCAGATATGTGCCGGCAAGCAGGGCCGAGCGCCGCCTCCATTCGGAAAGCGCGGCGGTGATGGTCTGCGAACTGGTGCCGAAAATATCCGGGTGGCTCTTCGAACGCGACCATGAGAACAGCCTCGGCGTGCCATCCTCCGAGAGCACGGCCGAACCATTGGGTCTTGCCGTGGCCAGGCTGCTCAACAGCCTTGTGAACTCCGGTGACGCCTGCCTGGGTGCATTCAGCCTCGCGAGCGGATTGCCATCGATGGTGAAAAGACCTGCGCGCGCCTCCGGCCATGTCGCGACTTCCTGATACAGGGTATTGAAGCCGTCAGTGACGATTCCCACCACCAGGATGTAACGCAAGCTTCCGTCGGGCTGGTGAAAGGCCCGGCTCACGGTGAAGCGTTGCCGGCCGGAGATGGACCCCGGACGTTCGTCGCCAACCACCAGCAAGCCCTCTTCGCCGGCCATGTGCCGCTTGAAATAGGGGCGATCCGAGGCGGAAACCGGTTCTGGCGGAAATGCCCAGCTGTCGAGCCGGTTGAGGCCATTGGCATCGACCACCCAAACCGAGGAGATGTGGGAACTGCCCGGGATGAGATTGCGCATTTCGACGAAGAGCTGTTGACCCACGACCGGGTCTTGCAGGTTCCAGTTCGCGACCCGCGGTTGCATGGCCCTGATGATCTTGTCGGCCTCTTCGATGGCTGCATCGCCATGCGCCGAGATCATCCTTGCAAGGGAAAGTGTCTTTTCCTCAAGACTGGACAGCACCGTCTTGCGATCTGCATAGATCCATGCTCCGACGAGAACGGCGCTGGAGATCGCAAATAATCCAAAGGCAGCAGCCCACCCGCGTCGCATCACCGAACTCCAGAAAGCACACCAACCAGACTGGAATAGAAGCGGTAGATCGAATGGTAGGATTACGGACGAATGCTTGCGTGTACAAGAAAAAATCCGGCCCGGCGCCGAAGGCGACCTGACGCCGTCGACGGCCCGCGCCCCAGGTAGGGCCGGCACTTATTCCCTTGAAGGCTCGGCGGAGCCGTTCAGCCGGTTTTCAGACCAGGCTGTTGTTCTTCGCCGTTTCCTCCTCGCGACGAAGCGCGCCGTCCGAGTCGAAACGTTGCTTGCTGGCAGCGGAAGATTTCTGGAAGCGGTCCGAGCGGGCATTTTCGGCCAGCTTGGCGTCATCCTGGGCGGCCGTCCTTGTTTCAAATCGTATCATTGGGGATTCCTTTCCATTTGTGATCAACTGCTTTTGAGCACCTCGGCCATGAGATCAACAGCCGGGACGCGTTCACTAAATATTTGGTGATATTTTGTCGAACATGGACGCATTCACTACCAGATACAAGAATTTTCGTCCAATATTTGTTCCAAAATACCCCGTAAACTTGCAACTAAACCAAAATAATGATATATGCGGTACAAATTCTAGATTTTCACCATTCGATTGGAGTTACAATAACATGTTTGACATTCCAGCATTTACTTTGAGAAACGCCAAGTTGTCTCTCCAGAACAATGCTCGCGCGGTTCGGGACAAGAAAGATCAGGCTTTCGACGAAATCGAAAGGCAGTCTCGCGAGCGTGCGGCCAAGACTGCGAAGCTGCGGGCGTTGCGCTTGGCCAACGCCGCCCAAGCGATGGCTGCAGCAGATCTTGCCGCTGCGGCGGATGATTCCGTTCCAACCAAGGCCGCGCCTCGCAAGGCGCCGAAGCGCAAGCCGGTCGCAACGCCTGTTCGGTGATCCGCGTGGTTGGCGCGCCGTCGCAAACCGCCTATTGTCGATTTTCAGGCGATCGCGCACGGAACCGGCGACATGAGCACGCAACTGATATTGAGCTTCATAGCGGACGATCGTCCGGGGTTGGTCGAGACGCTGTCCAGCACGGTCACACAAGCCGGCGGCAACTGGCTGGAAAGCCGCATGGCGCACATGGCGGAAAAGTTCGCCGGAATCGTGCGCGTCGATTGTCCCGACCGTGACGCGGCTCAGGCGCTGAAGGCTCGCCTGCAG
>CAVONR010000013.1:0-60125 GCA_963697325.1 uncultured Alphaproteobacteria bacterium
ATAGACTCAATGCATCACGCATTCCACCATCAGCTGCTCTTGCTATCACTTGAAGCGCATTTTCCTCATAATCAACGCCTGTCTCTTTTGCGATAAGTTCCATTCTTTTTACAATCGACTGGGCTGTTATCCGCTTAAAGTCAAAGCGTTGACATCTTGAAAGTATCGTTAGAGGAATTTTATGTGGCTCTGTTGTTGCCAAAATAAAAATGACATGCCTAGGTGGCTCTTCTAAGGTTTTCAATAATGCGTTGAAAGCCCCAATCGACAACATATGTACTTCGTCTATAATATAAACTTTATATCTTACCGATGTAGGGGCAAATTTGACCTTATCACGAATATCACGAATTTCTTCAACCCCATTATTAGAGGCTGCATCTATTTCAATGACGTCCGGAATAGAGCCATCTGCTATACCTCGACAGGCAGAACATTCATTACATGGCTCTTCAATCGGGGCCCTTTCACAGTTCACAGTTTTTGCTAAAATTTTTGCAGCACTTGTTTTCCCTGTACCACGAGGACCAGAGAAAAGGTATGCATGTGAAATTTTATCTTGTAGTAGGGCGTTTTGCAATGTTTGTGTTACGTGCCCTTGTCCTACAACGTCTATAAAATTTTGCGGACGCCACACACGATATAATGCTTGATAACTCAATTGAACGCCCCTCCCACTAACTGTCTTTTCCTTATTATAACGTATCTATTTTCCTTTTTACAAAACACAGTAAAATAATCCATGTTTTTATACAAGAATATTTCCGTAAAGTTTGTTGTTAAAATCCAAAGGCCGATTTTAACGTAGAAATAGGCTATTTTGTACCTTCGTATAAATTTTGCAGCTCTTTTCTCAAAAATAAAGTCAAATGTCAACGTGAGTACAAAGACAATCAGCTTTTTTTCTATCCAAAAGCGACAAAGTTTGAGAAAAGAGCCTTATACAAAAAAAGCAAAATAAAAAATCCACCAAAAATTTGATGGATTTTATTATTAATAAATTTAACTGCCGTGCACCTTCCGTCGACTGGGTCCCATAAGCGTTACTTAAGCAGTTAGCTCGGCCCAGGCTACCCTACGGCACATGAGAAACACCACTTAATGCTGCTTCCTTCCGGACCTGACATGGTTCATGGGTTCCCATTGCGCAGGACCAGGACGTCAACACCACTTACTTAAGGCAGACCCTACAGGATACCAGCCTCGGGAAGGGATTCAGTCTCGCTAGAGCGGATTGCGAGTACAGGGCACCGCTACCTCCCCCACCTAGCACGGCAAAATTGATACCTATTGTCATATGCGCCTTTTACCGACGCAAGATTTAGTATACTAATTTTTCTTTTAAAATGCAATCCCTATCCATTGTCAATTTCTTCATCTTCCTGAAGCAATTGCTTTTTCAGCCTTCTCTCAGCCTTTTTACGTTCCCGAATTGCTCTGAAAAAAAGTGTCAATAATTGGCCACACTCCTCCCCTAACACACCGGAAACCACTTCACATTGATGGTTAAAGCGTTCATCCTGAAGCAAATTCATAAACGTACCAGCACAACCACCTTTCGGATCAAAAGCACCAAATACGACCCGATCAATTCGGGATAATAGAATAGCTCCAGAACACATTGCACATGGCTCTAACGTTACATAAAGAGTTGCATTCTCTAGACGCCAGGAACCTAAGTTCTCACATGCTTGTTCAATCGCCAATAATTCAGCATGTGAAACAGCACTTTGTTTGGTTTCCCTTAAATTATGCGCTCTTGCAATAATCTCGCCATTTGAAACGATAACTGCACCAATAGGAACTTCCGTTAACTTTTCAGCTTTTTTTGCTTCATGAATGGCTTCTAACATATATAGCTCATCTTCATTATAATCTAACATCTTTTCAGAGCCTCTCCTATTTAACGATTGTATATTTTGAAAAATTATATCATGATTCGTCTATTTAAACATAAATTGTTAATGGCGTTTATCCTAACCAAACATTTAATTGTTAACTAAATTCCAGACTAAATTTTAGGAGGGGAAGTACATGCAAATTCATGTAGTTGGACAAAATCAAACATTAACCAGTATTGCTCAAACCTATGGAACAACTGTGAATGATTTAATCGAAGCAAATGAAGTTCCTAATCCAAATAACCTTGTCATTGGTCAAACTTTAGTGATTCCCATTGTAGGTAGCTTTTATTGGGTACAGCCTGGTGACAACCTTTGGGCAATAGCCAATCGCTTTCAAACCAATTATCAAGAATTGGCAACAGTCAACGGCATTTCACCCAATCAACCACTTACGATTGGTCAAAGATTATATATTCCACCACAGCCAAAGACAAATCGAGAATTTAACGCCTATGTTGAACCACGGGGGACAACCGTTGCACCAAACCTAGAAGAAAGTGCACGAGATGCCGCTCCTTACTTAACCTATTTAGCTCCTTTTAGTTTCCAAGCACTCAGGGATGGATCATTAAAAGAGCCTTTATTAAATAACTTTCCCGCTATTGCCAAGGCTAACAATAATATACTAATGATGGTGATTACAAATCAAGAAAATGATCAATTTAGTGATGAGTTAGGGAGAATTCTATTAAATGATACAGTTATTCAGGACCGTTTTCTTAACAACATCGTGACAACTGCCCAAAAATACGGATTCCGAGATATTCATTTTGACTTTGAATTTTTACGACCAGCTGATCGTGAGGCATATAACCAGTTTTTACGAAAAGCAAAAGCCCGCTTTAATCAGTATGGATGGTTTCTTTCAACCGCCTTAGCTCCAAAAACAAGTGCCAATCAGGCTGGGCTATGGTATGAGGCCCATGATTATCGGGCTCATGGAGAAATTGTCGACTTCGTCGTGATAATGACTTATGAGTGGGGATATAGTGGCGGACCCGCTATGGCTGTATCACCAATTGGTCCTGTTCGGAATGTGTTGGAATATGCCATATCAGAAATGCCCGCTTCAAAAATTTTAATGGGGCAAAACCTATATGGGTATGATTGGACCTTACCATTTGTACAAGGAACCATCGCTAAGGCGCTTAGCCCTCAGCGAGCCATTGAATTAGCAGCTGAAAATAATGTAGCCATTCAGTATGATGAAAGAGCTCAAGCTCCTTTTTACAACTATACCGATAATGAAGGGAAAAAACATGAAGTTTGGTTTGAGGATGCTCGTTCTATCCAAGCAAAATTTGATTTAATGAAGGAACTCGGTATTAGAGGGATGAGTTACTGGAAATTAGGACTATCATTCCCACAAAATTGGCTATTGATTGCAGAAAACTTTAATGTCGTAAAGAAATAATTTCTAATTAATTATTAAGGAAAAGTAAATTTACTATAAAAAAAGGGATCGTTGCCAGATGACAACAATCCTCTCCAATTTATGCGCGTTTGATCATTCAATTTTAATGGAGGAGGAAGAGGGATTCGAACCCCCGCGCGGTTTGACCCGCCTGTCGGTTTTCAAGACCGATCCCTTCAGCCAGACTTGGGTATTCCTCCATATTCAACAAAAATTAATATAACATTTACAATTACCGATGTCAATAAAAAATCCTGGACGAAATTCATTCGTCCAGAATTTCCTTTTTAGTATAACTAAAATTCACTTTTCCTATACCTATATCATCTTTTTACGATAGTTTCACGATTTCTCATATATGGTCGCAGTACTTCAGGAATCACTACTGTTCCATCTTCTTGTTGATAGTTTTCTAAGATTGCTGCAACAGTACGACCAATTGCTAGACCAGATCCGTTCAATGTATGCACATATTCTGGTTTCGCCTTTGGTTCGCGACGGAAACGAATATTAGCACGACGAGCTTGGAACGCTTCAAAGTTACTGCAAGAAGAGATTTCACGATACGTATCATAGCTTGGCATCCATACTTCAATATCATATTTCTTTGCCGCTGTAAAACCAAGGTCGCCCGTGCACATGCTCAAGACTCGATATGGCAATTTTAATAATTGAAGAACCTTTTCAGCATGACCAGTCAATACCTCTAATTCGTTCATAAGATTCCTCTGGCTTTACAAACTTCACAAGCTCTACCTTATTAAATTGATGCTGACGAATTAATCCTCTTGTATCTCTTCCAGCAGATCCTGCTTCAGAACGGAAACATGCACTAAAGGCCGCATAGCTAATCGGTAGTTCATCGCCACTTAAAATTTCATCCCGGTGGTAGTTTGTTACAGGCACTTCTGCAGTAGGGATTAAAAAGTAATCTTCCTTTTCAACTAAAAAAGCATCTTCTTCAAACTTTGGAAGTTGTCCAGTACCGGTCAAACTTGCGCGATTAACCAGGTATGGTGGTAACATTTCTAAGTAGCCATGGTCTTCTGTATGAAGATCAAGCATAAAATTATATAGAGCTCTTTCTAACTTTGCACCCAAGTCTTTATAGAAAACAAATCGACTTCCTGTCACTTTACCAGCACGTTCAAAATCAAGAATATCTAATTCATCTGCAAGATCCCAATGCGGCTTTGCTTCAAATCCAAATTGTGGCTTTTGACCCCAAGTACGGACTGTGACATTCTCATCTTCTGTTTCACCAACTGGAACACTTTCATGTGGGATATTTGGAATCCCTAATAAAATCCCTTCCAGACTATCCTCTATCGTCTTAAGTTTTTCATCAAGTACTTTAATCTCATCGCCGACCTTTCGCATTTCCTTAATAAGGTGATCGGCATCCTTTTTATCACGTTTTAAAATGGCAACTTCTTGTGAAACTTCATTTCTCCTACTTTTTAACTTTTCAGCCTCGACAATCAATTCCCGTCTTGCCACGTCTAATTCTTCAAAGTGGTCAAGTTCAGATAAATCCTCGCCTCTGTGTTGTAGTTTTTCTTTTACCTGGGTTAAATTTGCACGTAAAACTTTAATATCTAGCATGAAAACTTCCTCCTTTTTTATCTTTTTCCGACATACGACTACCACTTTAGTTTTGTCCAGGGCAAAGCCCCAAAATAAGTGGGAGATGATTGCCCGGCGGGTGCTGAAGAACATCCTCGACCCGGTGCGGGTGCTGCGGGTGCGCGTGGGAGAACCTGAAATTCCCGCCGAAAACGAGCCGCCGGGGCGAGCAGCCTCGATCGCCGTGCTCGCGTTCAAATCCCTGTCGGGCGAAAGCGCCCAGTATCTTGGTGAAGGCCTGGCCGGCGACGTCGTCATCGGGCTTTCGCGCTTTCAAACATTGTCGGTGCTGAGCGGAAACTCCACCATGCACCGCGGCGATGAACCCGACCCCCTTCGGCTCGCCAGCGATCTCGGCGTCTCCTACCTCGTGCAGGGTTCTGTGCGGCGGACGCCCGGCGGCTTTCGTATCTCGGTCCAGCTCGTGGAGGGGCGGACCGGGCGCACGGTCTGGGCGGAGCGCTTCGATCCTTCGAGCGAGGATCTCGTGGCGGTGCAGGACCAGATCGTGATGCGGCTGGTGGCGACGATCGCCGGGCGGATCGGGGAGGAGACGATCAGTGCGGCCCGGCGCAAGCGGCCTGAAAGCGCCGCAACTTTCGACCTGCTGCTGCAAGGCATTCATCACGCCAACCGTCTCGACCAGGCGTCGAATGCCCTGGCGCTCGCCCGCTTCGAGGAGGTGGTGGTGCGTGAGCCGGACTATGCGCTTGCCTGGGCATGGCTAGCGCTCATGCGGCTGCGCAAATGGGCCTGGAAACCCGGCACGGCCGACATGGCCCCGGTGGAGGAAGCAGCCAGGCGCGCGCTGTCGCTCGACCCGTCCGAGAGCTGGTGCCATCTGGTCGCCGGGCAGGTCGCGATGTATCGCGGCGAACTCGAGACGGCGGAAGTGCACCACAAGAAGGCGCTTTCGCTCAACCCCTATGACTGCCACATCATGGCGCTGCGCTCGCCGCTCGCGACATATCTCGGCAAGCCGGAAGAAGGCATCGAATGGGCGACGCGGGCAATGTCACTCTATCCGGGACACCCTGCCTGGTACACGACCAATCTGGGACTGGCGCATTATTGCGCCCGCAATTATCGCGAGGCCGAGCAGGCTTATGCCAGCGTTGCCGAGCCGCAGGTGGGCGTGCTTGCAGGGCTTGCCGCGGCGCGGGCGCAGCTGGGAGACAGGGCCGGGGCACAGGCGGCTGCGCAGTCCCTGCTCAAGGTCGCACCGGATTTTTCGACGAAATTGCTGGCCGGGATGCGTCCGTTCAAGCGCGACGAGGATCGCGAACACTTTCGGCAAGGCCTGTTGAAGGCGGGCCTGCCACTTTGATCGAACCTGATGGCCAATTGGCACATGCGGCCCTTGGCTGTATGGATTGCGTCAATCAATCAGAGGAACGGGAGCATCATGCCCAAGAGAATCGTCTTCACCGGAGGAACCGGCAAGGCCGGACGCCATGCCATTCCCCATCTTCTGGCGAAAGGCCACAAGGTGCTCAATGTCGACCGCGTGCCGCTTGCCGTCGACGGCGTCTATACGCTGCTGGCGGACATCACCGACAGCGGTCAGTGCTTCAACGCGCTGACGGCGCATTTCGGCTATGGCGGGTTCGAGGTGGGCCAACCGCCCTCCCCGCCGGATGCCGTGGTGCATTTCGCCGCCATCCCGCGCGTGCTGATGGAGCCGGACAACGTCACCTACCAGCAGAACGTCATCGGCACCTACAACGTGATCGAGGCTGCGATGAAGCTGGGCGTGCGCAAGGTGATCATCGCTTCGTCGGAGACGACCTATGGCGTGTGCTTTGCCGAAGGCGACAAGGACTACCACGAGTTCCCGCTGGAGGAGGATTACGACATCGACCCGATGGACAGCTACGGACTCTCCAAGGTGGTCAACGAGAAGACCGCCCGCGCCTTTGCCATGCGCTATGGCGCGGACATCTACGCGCTGCGGATCGGCAATGTGATCGAGCCGCACGAATATGACCGCTTCCACGATTTCCTTGCCGATCCGATGAGCCGCAAGCGCAACGCCTGGAGCTATATCGACGCGCGCGACCTCGGCGAGATCGTGCATCTGTGCATCGAGAAGGACGGGCTGGGGTTCCAGGTGTTCAATGCCGTCAACGACACCATCACGGCGGACATGCCGACGGCGGAGTTCCTGAAGAAGTACGTCCCGAACACGCCCGTAAAGCGCCCGCTCACCGGTCAGGAAGCGCCGCTGTCAAACCGCAAGGCGCGCGAAGTCCTGGGCTTTCGCGAGGCGCATCCCTGGCGGCAGGAGCCGGCCTTCGTCAATGCCAGGCGCTGATTGAAACAGGGCCGCGATAGCAGTCGCGGCCCCTTGCCTGTCCGGTGGCGCCTATTCGGTCGAGCGCAGGCGGCGCACCCGCTCGAACATGACCGCCACGATGATCGCGCCGCCGATGAAGGTGCCCTGCCAGAAGGCATTGATGCCGAGCAGGCCCAGGCTGTTGCGGATGACCTCGATCAGCGCCGAGCCGACCATCGCGCCGAAGGCGGTGCCGACGCCGCCGGCAAGGTTTGCCCCGCCGATCACCGCCGCGGCGATCACCTGCAGTTCCATGCCCGCGCCGATATTGGTGGTGACCGCGCCGAGCCAGCCGGTCTGGATGATGCCGGCAAGACCTGCCGACAGCGCCGAGATCATGTAGACCGCGACCTTGATCTGGCGCACCGGCACGCCGGTCAGGATCGCCGCATGCTCGTTGCCGCCGATGGCGTAGACATGGCGGCCAAAGCGCGTCCAGCGCAGCACGAAGCCGGTGATGGCAGCGCCAGCACCAGCATGTAGAGCACCGGGTTGGCGATGCCGAAGAACCATGCGCCGCCGCCGAGCGCGAGCAGCTTCTCGTGGTCCGGTCCGAACTGGAATACGACCGTGTTGTTGGAGGCGACCATCGCAAGGCTGCGCGCGATCGACAGCATGCCGAGCGTGACGACGAAGGGCGGAAAGCCGAGATAGGCGATGAGGATGCCGTTGAAGGCGCCCACGACCAGGGCGGTCAGCGATGGCCGCCCCGATGCCGATATCGATGCTGAAGCCGGCATGCATCACCACCGCCAGCACCATGCTGCAAAGGCACAGCACCGAGCCGACCGAAAGGTCGATGCCGCCGGTGATGATGACCAGCGTCATGCCGAGCGCGATGATGGCGACGAAGGTGAAGTTGCGGGTGATGTTGTAGAGGTTCTTCTGGGTGTCGAAGGAGTTCGTCACCGACGGACAGGAACACGCAGGCCACGATCACCGCGACGGAGACCCAGAATGTCTGGCTGGATATGAGCGCTGAGTACCAGTTCTGCTGGCGCTGGGCGATCGTCTGGTCGAGGGTGACTGCCATGGTCGATCTCTGTTCCCGTTTGCTTGGCTGCGCCTTTTTCAGGCGGTCTCGATCGCGCCGGTGATGAGTCCGGTCACTTCCTCGGGCGAGCTCGCGGCTATCGGCTTGTCGGCGACCTTGCGGCCGCGCCGCATCACGATGACGCGGTCAGCAACCGAGAACACGTCCGGCATGCGGTGGCTGATCAGCACCACGGCGATGCCCTGGTCGCGCAAGATGGCGGATGAGGTTGAGGACCTCGGCCACCTGCCGCACGGAAATCGCGGCGGTCGGCTCGTCCATCAGCACGATCTTGGCTTGCGAAAGCATGGTGCGCGCAATCGCGACCGCCTGGCGCTGGCCGCCCGACATCTGCTTGACGAGATCGCGCGGACGGGTTTCGGACTTGAGTTCCTTGAAGATCTCGCCCGCGCGCCGGTACATGCCGGCATAGTCGAGGATCGGAACGGACCGAAATTGCGGCGCATCTCGCGGCCCAGGAAGACATTCGCGGCGGCAGTGAGGTTGTTGCAAAGCGCCAGGTCCTGGTGGACGATCTCGATGCCGTGCCGGCGCGCCTCGACCGGGCGGTGAAGGACGAGTTCCTTGCCCTCCATGCGCATCGCGCCCAGATTGGGCGGAAAGTTGCCGGCGATCATCTTGACCAGCGTCGACTTGCCGGCGCCGTTGTCGCCCATGAGGCCGACGACTTCGCCCGCGTTCAGCACCAGCGAAACGTCGCTGACGGCCTGAATCGCACCGAAGTGCTTCGAGATATTGTCCAGTTCCAGCAGGGCCACGGGCTCGACGCCTCCTCGCGCGCAGTCCGGAGCAGCGGCGCCGCCGGAGGGCGGAGATGGCTGTGCGGTCCCTGCACAAACGACGCTCTTCCAAAGGTCTCCTCCCCGGCAGAGCGCTTGTTCAATACTTTGCAAATCGGCTTTCAGCCGTCAACGCCACTTCGTGTACGTCAGGATTTTTGTTGACTGATTTCCGACATTCCTATTGCCTGTGAAAGGTGGGATCCATGACCGCCGCGGAGCAATGTCCGCCCCGGCCCAATCCCGCTACCCCAAGGGAGGAAGTCATGAAGAGACTGGTATTAATAGCCGCTGCGGCTGCACTTGCGCTTGGCGCAGGCCCGGCCTTCGCACAGAAGAAACAACTGGTTATCGTGGTGAAGGGTCTCGACAACGCGTTTTTCGAGGCGATCAACCAAGGTTGCCAGAAGTGGAACAGCGAGAACAAGGATTCCGAGTACGAATGCTTCTACACCGGCCCCGCATCGACCTCTGACGAGGCGGGCGAGGCCCAGATCGTGCAGGACATGCTGAGCCGGCCGGACACGGCCGCTATCGCCATTTCGCCGTCCAACGCGCCGCTGATCGCCCAGACGATCCGCTCGGCAAACCCGTCCATACCGGTCATGACGATTGACGCCGACCTCACCAAGGAAGACGCCAGCCTGCGCAAGACCTATCTGGGCACCGACAATTACCTGATGGGCAAGCGCATCGGCGACTACATCAAGAAGTCCAAGCCCAATGGCGGCAAGGTCTGCTTCATCGAGGGCAACCCGGCGGCGGACAACATCCTGCGGCGCGCGCAGGGAGCACGCGACTCGCTCTCCGGCCAGGAAGGATTGGCCGAACTGAAGGGCGAAGGCGGATGGACGGAAGTTGCCGGCTGCCCCGTGTTCACCAATGACGACGGCGTCAAGGGCGTGCAGGCGATGACCGACATCCTGGCGGCAAATCCTGACCTCGACGCATTCGCGATCATGGGCGGCTGGCCGCTGTTCATGGCCCCGCAGCCATACCGCGACCTGACCAAGCCGCTGGCCGATCGCATCGCCAAGCGGCGACTTCGTGATTTCGGCCGCCGACACCATCGGCGATGAAGTTGCGATCGCACGGGAAGGCCTCGTGACCGCGCTCGTCGGACAGCGTCCGTTCGAAATGGGCTACAAGGCGCCGAGCGTGATGATCGATCTCATTCAGGGCAAGCCGGTCGCGGATCCGGTTTTCACCGGCCTCGACGAGTGCACCAAGGATACGGTCGACACCTGCATACAGAAGTAGGCAGCGCTGTCGATGGAAGCGAAAAGGCGCGCTGCTTGCGCGCCTTTTTTTGCGCGCGCGGGCAATCCGATGCGCTAGGATGGACCGGCAATTTCAGGAGGAGAGAGCAAGATGGCAAGCGAAACAGTCGGCTTTGTCGGCGTGGGAATGATGGGCCATGGCATGGCCAAGAACATCGTCGAGAAGGGTTTCCCGCTCACTGTCCACGCGCATCGCAACCGCGCTCCGGTGGAGGACCTCGTATCGCGCGGAGCAAGGGAGGCGGGCTCGCTGGGCGAACTTGCTTCCGCCTCGAGCATCATCTTCCTGTGCCTCAACGGATCGCCGCAGGTGGAAGCGGCCATTGCCCAGATGAAGCCGCAGCTGAAGCGTGGCACGGTGATCGTCGATTGCTCGACCAGCGATCCCGTCTCGACCGTGAAACTTGCAGCCGAGCTGAAGGAAAGCGGCATTGACCTGGCCGACGCGCCGCTCGGCCGCACGCCCAAGGAAGCCTTCGAGGGCAAGCTCGACACCATGGTGGGGGCGCAGCCGGCCGTGTTCGAGCGGATCAAGCCGGTGGTGGAAACCTGGGCCGGAAAGATCGTCCATATCGGCGATGTCGGCGACGGCCATCGCATGAAGCTCCTCAACAATTTCCTGTCGCTGGGCTATGCCGCGCTCTATTCGGAGGCGCTGGCCCTGTCGCAAAAGGTCGGCATTTCCATTCAGCGCTTCGACAGCGTCATCCGGGGCGGGCGCATGGATTGCGGTTTCTACCAGACGTTCATGGATTACTCGGTGAACGGAAACCGCGAGGCGCACAAGTTCACCATCAGCAATGCCTACAAGGACCTGAAGTACCTCGAATCCATGGCCAATGACGCGACCATCGCGACGCCGCTTGCCAGCGCCGCCAAGAATTCGTTCGCGCTGGCGATGGCCAATGGCGGAAACGGCCCGGAAAACTACGTGCCGCACCTGCCCGACTACATCCGCAAGGCGAACGGTATCTGAGACTCAGCCGGCCTGCTGCCATGAAGGCCTCGAACTGGGCGTCGTCGATGGGGACGAGGTGCTCGTCGGCGGGGTAGCGCCCGTCGCCGACGTCGGCGATGAACTCGCGGAAGGCCGCGACGCGCTCGCGTTGCAGCCGGTCATATTCGGCGCGAAAGTTTCGGTAGCTCTTGGCGTGGCGCGGCTTGTGACCGCGCGTATAGCCCAGCACGTCCTCGGCGAAGAGGTACTGCGCGTCGCCGCCCGCGCCCGCCCCCATGGACAGCATCAACATGCTGGTGCGGCGTGAAATTTCCGCGCCGATGCGGGCCGGAACCACCTCCAGCTCGGCCGCGAAGGCGCCGGCGTTCTCAAGCTGCCTGACGTGTTCCAGCACCTTCAGCGCGCTCGCGGCGGTCTTGCCGACAGCCTTGAAGCCGCCGGTCCAGGTCGCCTTGGACGGGATCAGCCCCACATGGCTGACGACCGGAATTCCCTCCTTTGCGAGCTTCTCGATGGTGTCGAGCGAGGCGGCGCAATAGACGCAGTCGCCGCCATCCTGCATGGCGCGGTGCGCGGCGCGAAGGTAATCCTCATAGGTGCATAGCTGGCCATACAGCAGGCCGACCTGCACGAAGCAGTTGCCGGCCGCCTCTCTCATTTGCGGCGTCCAGACCGGATCGATGATCGAAAGCATGTCGATGCCGGCCTCGGCTGCGGCGCTCGCCTCGTCGGCATTGTCGACGAAAAGCATCGACATCTGGCGCTTGCCCTTCATCGCCAGCAGGTCGGCGACTGTCTTGCGGCTGCGGCTCATTGAATTTTCCCCTGTCGCGCCGTAGCGCTCACGCGATGTCGATGTGGACCATGCCGTCTTCGAGCTTGACCGGATAGGTCTTGAGGTTGACGCAGACCGGCGCGCCCTTGGCCTCTCCGGTACGGTAGTCGAAGCGGCCATTGTGCTTGGGGCATTCGATGATGTGGTCCATCACCAGCCCCTCCTCCAGATGCACCTGCTCGTGCGTGCAAAGGCCGTCGGTGCAGTAATACTGGTCGTCCGGACTGCGATAGATCGCGAAGGTCCGCCCGTCATGGTCGAACCGGATCAGGTCTTCGCTTTCAACGTCGTCTTGCGGCACAGGCTTCTATCCACAGGGCCATGCGGCTCCTCCCTCAAATCGTGATTTGTGTGATGCTCATTCCGCGGCAAGCGCCGGCGAATAATCGTGCAGTTCCGCCTTGTAGGGCTTCGCAGTGGCGGGCAATTGGCGCAGCAGGAAATAGTCCTCGTTGCGCACCTGCCGCAGCACGGCCGGCCACATCTCCTTGTAGGCGGCAAAAATCGAGGGGCTTGCCGGCGGCAGGTCGTGCTTGATCAGCTCATGCAGTTGCGGCAGCGCGTGGTAGGGCACCATCGGGAACATGTGATGCTCGACATGGTAGTTCATGTTCCAGTAGATGAAGCGGTTGATGCGGTTCATCATCACCGTGCGCGAGTTGAGCCGGTGGTCGAGCACGTTGTCGGCAAGGCCGCCATGCTGCAACAGCCCGGTCATGATGTAGTGCCACGAACCGAACAGCCGCGGCCCGCCGATCACCATGAAGGGCAGGATCGAGCCCATGTAGAGCGCCGCGGCAGCGGTTGCGGCATAGATCAGCAGCCAGATGCGGGCGACGCGCGCCACCTTGTGCTGCTCGGAGGCGGGAACGTAGTCGCGCTCGTCGTCGGTCAGGCTGCCCGCGGCGTGGATCAGCATTAGCCTGATGCCGCTGATCGTGTCGGGAATGCCGAAGAAGTTTAGCACCACCTTGGCAAGCTCGACCGGGCGCATGATCGCGATCTCCGGGTCGCGGCCGACGATGACGGTGTCGGTGTGGTGCCGGGCATGGCTCCAGCGCCAGGCGACCGGGTCGCGCATGATCATGAAGCAGGCGATCTGGTAGACGGCCTCGTTCATCCATTGGGTGCGGAAGGCCGTGCCGTGGCCGCATTCGTGCCAGCGCGAGTCGCTCGCCGAGGCGTACATCACGCCGTAGACGAGCCAGAACGGGACGCACCAAAGCGCCGGCCAGAACCAGACCCCACCGGCGGCGCTGACGATCAGGACCGCAAACCAGATGACCGTGTCGCGCAAGGCCGGCGCGTCGCTGCGCTGCATCAGCGCCTTCATCTGCGCTCGCGGCACTTCCGTGTGGTACCATTGCGCCGAGGCAAGGCCCCTTTCCACGGCCGACTTGGCTGCCGCACCGGTCAGGCTGTAATCACGCTTTCCGCTCATGCTCGATCTCCCGAAGTTGCCGGGACAATAAGCATGGTTGGAAAGACCACCAAGCGTCGTGCAAGTTTTTCTATCATTTCCCATCATTTTCTGCTTGAAGCCGTGATGTAACATCATCAGCGCGGGCAAGCATCCATGGGCACAAGGCCGACGGTGGCGGACGTGGCAGGCAAGGCGGGCGTTTCGGTCGCGACGGTCGACCGCGTGCTCAACGGACGTCACAAGGTGCGCGAGGAGACGGCACGCAAGGTCTACGAGGCCGCAAACGCGATCGGCTATCACGGCGCGCCGCTGATCCGGCAGCGCATGACGGCGGACCTGCCGCAGATGAATTTCGGCTTCGTGCTGCAACGCGCCGACCAGCATTTCTACCGCAGCTTCGGCGAGATGCTGGTGAAGGCGGTGGAAAATGCGCGCGGCGTGCGCGGTCGGGCGCATCTGCGCTTCGTCGAGAGCCAGACGCCCGATGAGGTAGTGGCGGCGCTTGCTTCGCTGGGGCCGCGCGTCGATGCGGTGGCGCTGACGAGCCTCGACCACCACTCCGTGACAAAGGCCGTGCGCGGGCTGCACGAGCAGGGAAAGCCCGTGTTTTCGTTGCTGTCTGACTTCGCGCAAGGCATTCGCGAGAGCTATATCGGGCTCAACAACATGAAAGTGGGCCGCTCCGCGGGGTGGCTGATCTCACGTACCGCGCCGCATCCGGGCAAGGTGGCGTTGTTCGTGGGCAGCCATCGCTGGCACGGGCACGAGCTGCGCGAGACCGGCTTCCGCTCGTTTTTCCGCGAGCATGCGCCGCAGTTCGAGGTGCTGGAAACGCTGGTCAACATGGAAACGACAGCGGTGACGCATGAATCGATGATTTCCCTGCTGCGCCGGCACCGCGACCTGGCCGGGATCTATGTGGCGGGCGGCGGCATGGAGGGTGCGATCAGCGCCTTGCGCGAAGAAGCGCGCGAGCCCCTGCCCGCCGTCATCGTCAATGAGCTGACGCCCGAGAGCGGCGCGGCCTTGCAGGAATATCTGCTGACGGCGGTGATCGCCACGCCGTTGCAGCGGATGTGCCAGGCCCTGGTCGAGCTGATGATGCAATCGGTTTCGCGAACGGCATGTCGGCGACACCCGGGCAGCTTTTCCTGCCGTTCGATCTGCATATTCCCGAAAGCCTGTAGACTCTCAATAAAGGCTGACGTGACGAAATCTCGCAAGGTGCGGACGCGATTCTATCAGACATGATGGAAAATTCTGCAAATTCGGTTTGACCGCAAGCGGCGCCGATGGCCAACGTCTGACGACATCTTCAAACCTTCGCAGGAGCCTTTCGTGGCGGGCGCATCCATTCAATTCGGACTCAATCACATGACGGCACCCGGCCTTTCGCTGGACGCACTCTTTGCGATGGCGAAATCGCTCGGCGCGAGGGGCGTGGAGATCCGCAACGATATCGAAGGCAAGCCCATTCTTGACGGCATGACGCCGGATGCGGTTCGCGCGCTTGCCGACGCGCATGGCGTTTCGATCATCTCCATCAACGCGCTGCAGCGCTTCAACGAATGGAACGAGGCGCGGGCGAAGGAAGCGGGCGAACTCATCGCCTATGCCGCCGCCTGCGGGGCGAAGGCCCTGGTGCTGGTGCCGACCAATGACGGCAGCGGATGCGCCGATGGCGAGCGGCAGGCCAACTTGCGCAATGCACTGAAGAATTTGCAGCCCATGCTGAAGCAAGCCGGCATCGTCGGCCTTGTCGAACCGCTTGGCTTTGAAAGCTGCTCGCTGCGCTTCAAGTCTGAGGCTGTTGCGGCGATCAAGGACACGCCGGGCGGCGAGGTCTTCAAGATGGTGCACGACACTTTCCATCATCACGTCGCCGGGGAAGAACAGTGCTTTCCCGAACTGACCGGGCTGGTGCACATTTCGGGCGTCAGCGACCAATCGATAAGCCTCGAGGACATGCGCGACAGCCATCGCGTGCTGGTGGAGCAGGATGATCGCGCCGGGAACATCGCGCAGATCAAGGCGCTCCTTGCGGGGGGCTATCGCGGCCCGTTCTCGTTCGAGCCTTTCGCCAGGACGGTCCACGAGATGCGCGACCTCAAGGGCGCGGTGGCTTCCAGCATGGCGCTGATCACGGCGCAAGTGGAGAAAGCCGCTGCATAGTTGACTCCGTCTCTTGAAAATGAAACAAATGTTTCATTAGCTTTTGGAAATTGGCCTTCTCGTTCCATTTTGATGGGCGGCTGGCTGGGCATGCGGGTGACGGCTGGAGGAGCCGCCGCGGGCCCATCGATTCCCAAGTGGGATAAACCGGTCAGTCTGGGTGGAGCCGGCACCCGTTCCGTGGAGGAGAAAACATGAAGAAACTTCTTTTGGGCGTGGCGTTCTCGACGCTGATGACCGCCAGCGCCTTCGCCGGCGACATTGGCGTGTCGATGGCCAATTCCGACACCTTCCTGACGGTGCTGCGCAAGGGCATCGAAAAGGCCGCCGGCGATGCAAGCCAGCCGGTTGTGATCGAAATCGCCGACGACGACGTCAACAAGCAGCTCTCGCAGGTGCAGAATTTCATTGCCGCGAAGGTCGATGCCATCATCGTCAACGCCGTCGACACCTCGGCGACCGCACCGATGACCAAGCTCGCCAACGACGCCGGCATTCCGATCGTCTACGTCAACCGCCAGCCGATCGACGTGGATGCGCTGGGACCAAAGGGTGCGTTCGTTGCTTCCAACGAAGTCGATTCCGGTACGCTGCGAGACCAAGGAAGTCTGCCGCCTGCTGGGCGGCAAGGGCGACATCCTCGTCATGGTCGGCGACCTTGCCAACCAGGCGGCGGTGCAGCGCACCAAGGACATCCACGACGTGATCGCGACGCCCGATTGCGCAGGGCTGAAGATCATCGACGAGCAGACCGCAGTGTGGGATCCGGTCAAGGCACAGGACCTGATGACCAACTGGATCGCCGCCGGCCACAAGCCCGCACGCCGTCATCGCCAACAACGACAACATGGCCATCGGCGCTATCAACGCCATGAAGTCGGCCGGATGGGACATGAAGGAAGTGGTCGTCGGCGGCATCGACGCGACGCAGGAAGCGCTCTGCCTACATGAAGGCAGGCGATCTCGACGTCACCGTGTTCCAGGACGCATTCGGACAGGGTTCGGGCGCGGTCGACGCGGCCATGAAGCTTGCCAAGGGCGAGACCGTCGAGGCCAAGGTCTGGATCCCGTTCCAGCTCGTCACGCCTGAAAACATGGACCAGTTCGTCACCAAGAACTGATTGACACCAACGGCAAGTGCGCCGCCAATACCGGCGCACTTGCATTTGCCTGGAACGTGAGCCCATTGGAGACGCGAGGCGCCATGGTCAGCCCGGCCACCATGAAAGCCGTCCGCGAAAGCGGAGCGGTTCCCGGAGCCGATTTCCTGCTCGAGGTCGAAGGCGTGCGCAAGGAATTCCCCGGCGTCGTGGCGCTGGAGGATGTTCAGTTCCGCCTGAAGCGCGGCACCGTGCATGCGCTGATGGGCGAGAACGGCGCGGGCAAGTCCACGCTGATGAAGATCATTGCCGGCATCTATACGCCCGACAAGGGCGCGTTCCGGCTGCGCGGGGTCGACATCCGGCTCACCGGACCGCTCGACGCGCTGGAAAACGGCATCGCGATGATCCACCAGGAACTGAACCTGATGGCGCCGATGACCGTGGCGGAAAACATCTGGATACGGCGCGAGCCCCTGACCCGCTTCGGCTTCGTCGACCATGGCGCGATGCGCGAGAAGACGCGTGCGCTGTTCCAGCGGCTGAACATCGACATCGACCCGGAGATCGAGGTCGGCAAGCTGTCGGTCGCCAACCGGCAGATGGTCGAGATCGCCAAGGCGGTCTCCTACGATTCCGACGTGCTGATCATGGACGAGCCGACATCGGCGCTGACGGACCGCGAGGTCGAGCATCTGTTCAAGATCATCCGTTCGCTGAAGGCGCGAGGGCATCGGCATCATCTACATCACCCACAAGATGAACGAGCTGTTCGAGATCGCCGACGAGGTTTCGGTGTTTCGCGACGGCAAGTACATCGCGACGCGTCGCCTCCAGCGAGGTGACGCGCGACGACATCATCCGCATGATGGTCGGCCGCGAGATCACGCAGATGTTCCCCAAGGAAACCGTGCCGATCGGCGACGTGGTGCTGTCGGTCAAGGACCTCACGCTCAACGGCGTCTTCAGGGACGTCAGCTTCGACGTGCGCGCGGGCGAGATCCTCGGCATTGCCGGGCTGGTCGGCTCGGGGCGCTCGAACGTCGCGGAGACGATCTTCGGCGTCACGCCGGCCGACGCGGGCACCATCGAGATCAACGGCAAGCCGGTGACGATCGACCTCGCCGGCGGTGGCGATGGCCAACCGGCATGGCTTTCCTGACCGAGGACCGCAAGGAGACCGGCTGCTTCCTGCTGCTCGACATCCTGGAGAACACCCAGATGGCGGTGCTGCAGAACAAGTATGTCAAGCTTCGGCTTCGTCGCAGCAGGCGGAGCTTTCGCGCGCGGCGATAGCGATGAGCAATGCGCTGCGGGTCAAGACGCCGGACATGCAGGAGCCGATCATCAATCTGTCCGGCGGCAACCAGCAGAAGGTGCTGATCGGCCGCTGGCTGCTGACCAAGCCGCGCATCCTCATCCTCGACGAGCCGACGCGCGGCATCGATGTCGGCGCCAAGGCGGAAATCCACCGGCTGATCTCGCAGCTCGCCAGGCAGGGCGTCGCCGTCATGATGATCTCGTCGGAAATGCCGGAAGTGCTGGGCATGAGCGACCGGATCATGGTGATGCATGAGGGGCGCGTCACGGGCTTCCTCGACCGGGCGGAAGCCGACCAGGTCAAGATCATGGAACTGGCGTCGCACTGAGGCTGCGCGAACCAGGCGAGGAACGCATGACTGCGACACCCAACGACACGGCAGCAAACAGTCTACGACATCCGCAGCGTGCGGAAGATTGCCGCCCGAGGTCTCGCATCCTGCTGGTGCTGATCGGCATCGCGCATCGTGTTCGAGATCCTCGGCTGGATCTTCGTCGGCCAGAGCTTCCTGGCCAACAAGCAGCGCCTGTCGATCATCATCCTGCAGGTGTCGGTGATCGGCATCATCGCGGTCGGCGTGACGCAGGTCATCATCACCGGCGGCATCGACCTGTCGTCCGGCTCGGTCGTCGGCTTCGACGGCGATGGTCGCGGCAAGCCTCGCGCAGACCTCGACCAATGCCCGCGCGGTCTATCCGGCGCTCACCGACATTTCGCCGATCTTCGCGATCCTGGCGGGGCTGGCCGTCGGCATGGCCGCCGGCCTCGTCAACGGCATCATCATCGCCAGGACGGGCATACCGCCCTTCATCGCCACGCTCGGCATGATGGTGTCTGCGCGCGGCCTCGCCAAATGGTATACGCAGGGCCAGCCGGTGGCGCTGCTCAGCGACAGCTTTACCTGGTTCGGCAAGAGCTTCAACATCCTCGGCTTTCCGCTGCCGCTGCCGGTGATCGTGTTCCTGATCGTGGCGCTGATCTTCCACATCGCGCTGCGCTACACGCGCTACGGCAAGTTCACCTATGCCATCGGCGCCAATCCGCAGGCGGCGCGCGTTTCGGGCATCAACATCGGCAACCACCTGATCAAGGTCTATGCGATGGCCGGCCTGCTGTCGGGCCTTGCCGGCGTGATGACGGCGGCACGCGCGGCATCGGGCCAGCCCGGCATGGGCGTTGCCTACGAACTCGACGCCATCGCGGCGGCCGTCATCGGCGGCACGTCGCTTTCGGGCGGCGCGGGCCGGATCACCGGCACGGTGATCGGCACCATCATCCTTGGCGTCATGACCTCGGGCTTTACCTTCCTCAAGATCGACGCGTATTACCAGGAAATCGTCAAGGGCCTGATCATCGTGATCGCGGTCATCATCGACCAGCAGAGACAGAACAGGAAGCGCAAGGTCTGACGAGCGCCGCCTTCAGGGAAAGGCCGGTTCCGGCCTTTCCCGCTCCCGCCCCGCAATCATCCACCCTCGACCAGAAAGAAGAATCCATGACCGTCAAATTCGCCCTGCTGGGCGCAGGCCGCATCGGCAAGGTGCACGCCAAGGCGATCACCGTCGAACCCGGATGCGCAGCTCGTCGCCGTCGCCGACGCCATGCCCGCAGCCGCCAAGGCAACTGGCCGCCAAGTATGGCTGCGAGGTCCGCAGCATCGACGAGATCGAGGCGGCAAAGGACATCGACGCCGTGGTGATCTGCACGCCGACCGACACCCATGCCGACCTGATCGAGCGCTTCGCCAAGGCCGGCAAGGCGATCTTCTGCGAGAAGCCGATCGATCTGACGCCTGAAGCGCGTGAAGGCCGTGCCTGGCAGGTGGTGCGACGAGACCGAAGGCCAAGCTGATGGTCGGCTTCAACCGCCGCTTCGACCCGCATTTCGCGGCCGTGCGCAAGGCGATCGACGACGGCGCCGATCGGCACGGTCGAGATGGTGCACGATCACCTCGCGCGATCCCGGCGCGCCGCCGGTCGACTATATCAAGCCGCTCGGGCGGCATCTTCCGCGACATGACGATCCACGATTTCGACATGGCGCGCTTCCTGCTCGGCGAGGAGACCGGTCACCGTGATGGCCACGGCCTCGGTGCTGGTCGACCAGAAGATCGGCAAGCTGGGCGACTTCGACAGCGTCACCGTGATGCTCGACGACCGCGTCCGGCAAGCAGTGCATCATCTCCAACTCGCGCCGCGCCACCTATGGCTATGACCAGCGCATCGAGGTGCATGGCTCCAAGGGCATGGTCACGGCCGAAAACCAGCGGCCGGTTTCGATCGAGATCGCCAATGCCGCCGGCTACACCCGCCCGCCGCTGCACGATTTCTTCATGACGCGCTACACCGAAGCCTATGCCGCCGAGATCGCCGCCTTCATCGACGGCGTGTGAGCAAGGGCAAGGCGCCCTCGCCCAGCGGCGAGGACGGCCTGCTGGCGCTGGCGCTGGCCGATGCGGCGCTGAAGTCGGTCGAGAAGAAAAAAGCCGTCGAAATCGCCTGAGCAGCCTGGCCGGCGCGCGACACAAACAGCGCCGGCTTTCCCCTCAACGCAGCCGGTGCGGTGAGAGCGCGGCCTGGGTCACGCCGAGCGCTTCGATATCGGCGGGAAGCGCCTCGTGCCGGGCGAGCGCGGCCGCGACCCGTGCCATGGCGGGCGCAGTCTGGATGCCATAGCCGCCCTGCCCCGCTAGCCAGAAGAAGCCCGGCACCTGATCGTCGTAGCCCACGACCGGGGTGCGGTCGGGAACGAAGCTGCGCAGGCCCGCCCACTTGCTGTGCAGCGAGCGGATGGAGGCATTGCAAGCATTGCCGATCCGGTCGATGGCAATGGCGATATCGAGCTCCTCGGGCTGGGCGTCGCATGGCGGCGATGGCGTTTCGTCGGCGGGCGAGCCGAGGAACTTGCCGGACTCCGGCTTGAAATAGAATTCTTCCGAGATGTCGATGATGGAGGGCCAATGCTCGCCCTGTTGAGGCGGGTCAAAGGAGAAGGTGAAAGCCGTGCGCCGCATCGGCACGAGCCCCACCGGCCGTGCTCCCGCCATTGCTGCGAGTTCGTCGGCCCAGGCCCCGGCGGCGTTGACGAGGGTCTTGCCGATGAACTCGCCGGCGCTGGTGACAACGCGCCAATGGTCGTCGTAGCGGTTCGCGGACAGGACTTCGGCCCTGGTAACTACGTCGACGCCCCGCGCGCGTGCTCCGCGCAGGAAGCCCATGTGGATTGCGTTGACATCCAGATCGCAGGAGGCTTCCTCGAGCAGGCCGCCCGCGACATAGTCGCCGCGCAGCACCGGCATGCGTGCGATTACTTCTTCAGCATCGATCATCCGTATCGCCGGCACCAGCGCAACGGCGGCGTCGTGGAGTTGGCGCAGCTTGTCCATCTGGTCGGTCCGAGCCAACATGATCAGCGGACGGGGCGACCATAGCGGCACGTCGCTGAAACCTTGCGGCGGCGCGCCGAAGAATGGGCCGCTCGCAACCGTGAGTGCGCGGATCGTGGCATTGCCGTAGATCTCGGTGAACACCGCCGCCGAGCGCCCGGTGGTATGGTAGCCTGGCTGGCTCTCGCGCTCGAGCAGGATGACGCTGCCATGCTTCGACAATTCGAATGCGGCCGAAGCACCGGCCATCCCCGCGCCAATGACGATGTAATCCACGCATTGGGCCATTGTTGCAGCGTCCTTGTGCTGATCGGATCGGGATTGCGCCGGGTTGCGGGCGCGGCATGCATCACCGCGGAGCGAATGCCATCGCAATTACCCACGCGGCGCCCGGTGTCAATGCGACAAGGACGGCATCCATGGCGGCCGGAGCATGTGGGGGGTACAATGCTCCGGCCAGGCCACGACCGAATGGAGTTCGATGATCATGGCCACACATATGAATATCATAAAGTATACCTGCCGTCGCGGAATTTAACCATTCCCCTAAGGCATGCAGTAACCGGATCAGTGCCGCTTCCGCTTGACGCATTGCGCCCGATTTGACCTACTGATGGCTGCACTTGGCAACTTCGCGCTGTGCCGGGAAAGCCGACGCGGGCGGTGTGCCAACCTTTCACGGGAGGTACGACCATGAAGCGTGGATTTCACATGGTGGCAGGCGCCGCGTTCTCGCTGACGCTCGCCATTGCGTCTGGACTGATGATCGGCGTTTCGCCGGCCCTTGCCGAAATCGTCTATAATCGCGGCGCGGCCGCCGACCCCGAAACACTCGATCCGCACAAGACATCCACGACGTACGAAGCCGACATCATGCGGGACCTGTTCGAGGGTCTTGTGATGCCGGATTCCAAGGCAAACCTCATTCCGGGCGCGGCCGAGAGCTGGACGATCTCTCCCGACGGGCTGGTCTACACGTTCAAGATGCGAGCCGACGGCAAGTGGTCGAATGGCGACCCCGTGACGGCCGATGATTTCGTCTATTCGATGCGCCGCATGGTCTCCAAGGACCTCGCTGCCGAATATGCCTCGATCCTCTATCCGATCAAGAACGCCGAGGAAGTGAACGGCGGAAAGGTCGCGCCCGAGGAGATGGGCGTGAAGGCGCTCGATCCGATGACGCTTGAGATCACGCTGAAGGGGCCGACACCATACTTCCTGCAAATGCTGACGCACCAGGCGGCCTACCCCGTTCACAAGGGTTCGATCGAGAAGTTCGGCGCGGACTTCGTCAAGCCGGGCAACCTCGTTTCCAACGGCCCCTACATGCTGACGGAATTTACCCCGAACGCGAAGGTTCAAATCGTCAAGAACCCGAATTTCCATGACGCGGCGAATGTGAAGATCGACGTGGTCAACTACATCCCCACGGAGGACCGCTCGGCCGCGATCAAGCGCTTCGAGGCCGGCGAATTTGATAGCTATGGCGACTTGCCGACCGAGCAGCTCGCCGACCTGAAGGCGAAGTTCGGCGACCAGATTCGCGTCGCGCCCTATCTTGGCACCTACTATTACGCGATCAAGACCGACAAGAAGCCGTGGGACAATCCAGAGCTGCGCAAGGCATTGTCGATGGCGATCGACCGTGACTTCCTTGCCGAGAAGATCTGGGCGAACTCGATGATCCCGGCCTATTCCTTCGTGCCGCCGGGCATGGCCGGATACACCCCGGCGGTCGCCGATTACGCCGACGCCTGTCGCAGCTCGACCGCGAGGATGCAGGCGCGCGCAATCCTCGAAGAAGCTCGGCTACACGCCCGGCACCAATCCGCTCAAGCTCGAGATCCGCTACAACACGTCGGAGAACCACAAGAACACGGCGGTGGCGATCCAGGACATGCTCAAGCCGCTCAATGTCGAAGTGACGATGCTCAACACAGACACCAAGACCCATTACGGCCACCTGAAGCAGAAGGGCGATTTCGACCTGGCCCGTGCCGGCGTGGATTGCCGATTACCAGGATGCGCAGAACTTCCTGTTCCTGGCCGAGATCCAACAACGGCAACAACTACTCGCAGCTACAACGAACCCGGAGTACGACGCGCTGATGAACAAGGCAGCAGTGACAGCCGACGCCGCCGAACGCAGCAAGCTGCTGACGCAGGCCGAGGCGATCTTCATGCGCGACACGGCCAACATTCCTCTGCTCTTCTACTCGTTCCACAATCATCGTCTCGCCCAGGCTGACCGGGTGGGACGACAACATCATGGACCAGCATCCGACGCGGTTCATCGCCAAGCAAATGTGACGTGCCACAGCAGACCGGGAGGGCGTGCATGACGCCGCCCTACCGGCTTTGGCGATCCGCTGGAAACAACCGATGCTGCGCTTTGCCCTCGGCCGATTGCTGACCGCGATACCGACGCTGTTCGTGATCGTGACGGCGTCGTTCTTCATGATGCGCTTTGCGCCCGGCGGTCCGTTCGACGTGGAAAAGGCGATCGATCCGCAGGTGCTCGCCAATCTCAAGCGCATCTACAAGCTCGACCAGCCACTGTGGACGCAATACCTCGATTTTCTCGCCAACCTTGCCCGCGGCGATCTTGGGCCGAGCTATTTCTGGCGCGACTTCACCACGATGGAATTGTTCGCCAAGGCGTTGCCGATTTCGGTCACGCTGGGGCTTTCGGCGTTGGGGCTGGCACTGCTGATCGGCGGGAGCCTGGGCATTGTCGCGGCGCTTCGGCAAAACCAGCCGGCGGATTATGCCGTCTCCTCCTTCGCCACAGCCGGCATAACCGTGCCGAACTTCGTCGTCGCGCCGCTGCTGCAACTCGGGCTCGGCCTGTCGCTGAAATGGCTGCCGATCGGCGGGCTGGACATGGGCTGGAAAAGCTACGTCATGCCGGTGATCACGCTCGCGCTGCCGCAGATCGCAGTGGTGGCGCGGCTGATGCGCGCCTCCATGATCGAGACGATGCGCTCGCATCACATCCGCACGGCACGGGCGCTCGGGCTGCCAGCGCACGTGGTGGTCCTGAAGCACGCGCTTCGCGGCGCCGTGCTGCCGATCATTTCCTATTCGGGACCGGCGGCGGCGGCGCTGCTGACCGGATCGGTGGTGGTGGAGACGATCTTCGCGGTGCCGGGCATTGGGCGGTACTTCGTCGAAGTCGGCTCTCAACCGCGACTACACGATGGTAATGGGCGCAGTCATTGTTGTTGCGGTATTCACGATTGTTTTCAATCTTCTGGTGGACATGCTTTATGCGATACTTGATCCGCGCGTGAGGCTGGAATGAGTCTGGCCGAGCCAAGCCTGCCCATTGCGGCGCCGATGCGCGGACGCTCGCTTTCGGTAGATGCCTGGCTGCGCCTGAAGGCGAACAAGGCGGCTGTGGCCAGCGCCATCTACCTGCTGCTCGTGGCGCTCGCATGCATTGTCGGGCCGTGGTTCGCGCCCAATGCCTATGACGAGGTCTTCCCCGAATTCGTGCGAACGCCGGCGAGCCTGGAAGCTTATCCGCGACCGCCGGATATCGAGGCGTCATTGCAATTGGCGCTGAAACGCGCGCGGCTTTCGGCCACGGATTTCAAGGTCGGCGACGACGGCACGGTGAGCGCGACGATCACCTCGGACAAGCCGATCGATCCGCGTTTCGTGCGTTATGTCGAGCGCTCCGACACGTTCCGGGAACCGATGGTGAGCGGCCAGTCGGCGGATGGAAGGTCGGTGGTGCTGACCGCCAGGGTGAACCGCATCCACTTCTATTTCGGCACGGATGCCAATGGCCGCGACCTGATGACCCGCACGCTGATGGCGGGGCGCATCTCGCTCGGCATCGGGCTGCTGGCAGGTTTCGTCGCGGTCACCATCGGCGTCATCTATGGTGCGACCGCAGGGTTCCTCGGCGGGCGGATCGACAATGTGATGATGCGCATCGTCGATGTGATCTACTCGCTGCCGTACATCTTCTTCGTCATCCTGCTGGTGGTGTTCCTGGGCCGCAAGCACGGTGCTGATGTTCCTGGCGGTCGGCGCGGTGGAATGGCTCGACATGGCGCGCATCGTGCGCGGCCAGACGCTGTCGATCAAGCGGCGCGAATACATCGAGGCGGCGGAGGCGCTGGGCGTTTCGTCGGCAGGCATCTTGCGCCGGCACATCATTCCCAACACGCTCGGGCCGGTCGTCGTCTACATGACCTTGCTCGTTCCCAAGGTGATCCTGATCGAGAGCTTCCTGTCGTTCCTCGGCCTTGGCGTGCAGGAACCGGCGACGAGCTGGGGCGTGCTGATCTCGCAGGGCGCGCGCAATATCGAGGGCGCGACGTGGATGCTGCTCTTCCCCTCGATTTTTCTCACCAGCACGCTCTTTGCGCTGAACTTCCTTGGCGACGGGCTTCGCGACGCGCTTGATCCGAAAGAGCGCTGAATGGAGCGCGTGCTGACGGTCGAAAATCTCGCGTCCGCTTTCATACGCATGACGGCATTGTCGAGGCGGTGAAGGGCGCGAGTTTCCAGTCGACCGCGGCGAGACGCTGGCGATCGTCGGTAAATCGGGCTCCGGCAAGAGCCAGACCATGATGGCGGCGATGGGCCTTCTAGTGGCAAATGGCGAGGCGAGCGGCAGCGTGCGCTTCGCCGGCGGCGAAATCCTGGGGCTTTCGGCCAAGGCGCTCAACGCCGTGCGCGGTCGCAAGATCGGCATGGTGTTCCAGGAGCCGATGACCTCGCTCGACCCGCTGTTTCGCATCGGCGAGCAATTGCTGGAGCCGATCGTCCACCACCAGCGCATTTCGCGAAAGGCAGCCACGGCGAAAGCGCTGGAGCTGTTGGAGCTCGTGCAGATTCCCGAGCCGCAGCGGAGAATGCGCGCCTATCCGCACGAACTTTCCGGAGGGCAGAGGCAGCGCATCATGATCGCGCTCGCAATCGCCAACAATCCGGACCTGCTGATTGCCGACGAGCCGACGACTGCATTGGACGTCACCATTCAGGCCGAGATACTGGCCCTGCTCAAATCGCTGCAGCAGCGGCTCGGCATGGCCCTGGTGTTCATCACCCACGACCTCGGCATCGTGCGGCGGATCGCCGACCGGGTGATGGTGATGCAGCAGGGCGAGGTTGTCGAAACCGCCGATTGCCACACTATTTTTGCGCGGCCGCAGCACCCCTACACAAGGGCGCTGCTGGCGAGCGAACCCGCCGGGCACAAGGCCCCGCCCCCACCAGGCGCCGAGAAGGTCCTGCGCGCAGAAAACATCGGCGTCACTTACCAGTTGCGCGGCGGCTTTCTCGCGAAATCGATGGAGCTGCGCGCCGTGGACGATGTCAGCCTGTCTGTTCGTCAGGGGCAGACGGTCGGCATTGTCGGCGAGTCGGGTTCGGGCAAGTCGACGCTGGCGCGCGCCATCCTGCGGCTGGTTCCCTCGCGCGGGAAGATCGAGTTCCGCGGCAACGATGTTTCGGGCCTGGACAAGCGCCAGATGCGGCCGCTGCGCCGCCACATGCAAATCGTGGCGCAAGACCCGTTCGGTTCGCTGTCGCCGCGCATGACCTGCGGCCAGATCGTTGCAGAAGGGCTGCTGGTGCACGAGCCGGGCATGGCCAGCGCCGAGCGCGAGCGCGCCATCGCCGCCGCGTTTACCGAGGTCGGGCTCGACCCGGCCCTGCGCAACCGGTATCCGCACGAATTCTCCGGCGGGCAGCGCCAACGCATCGCAATTGCGCGTGCAATCATCCTCAAGCCGGAACTGGTGGTGCTGGACGAGCCGACCTCGTCGCTCGACCGGCGTGTGCAGAAAGCAGGTGGTGGAGCTGCTGCGCGAATTGCAGCGCAAGCACGGGCTCTCCTACGTTTTCATCAGCCATGACCTGGCGCTGGTGCGCGCCATGGCCGACCATGTGCTGGTCATGCGCGACGGCAAGGTCGTCGAGGAAGGCAGCGCGGAGGCAATATTCGAGCGGCCGGCGCAGGACTATACGCAGCGCCTGCTGGCTGCGGCATTTGGCGAGATCGAGCACGGGGAACGCAGCGGTTGAATGCGGGTTCGGCGCGAGAAGGAGCAGCGCCGTGTCCCCGCTCAAAGGCCATTATTTCATCAGCCCGCAGGGGGCCATGCATTTCCACGACATGGGTCGCGGCGCGCCGGTGCTGTTGCTGCATGGCTGCGGCAATTTGGGCGAGGAACTCGTGGCGCCTTTCGGGCGATGGTGCCTGTGACGAGTATCCTCATTGCCCGTCATCCTTTGCCGGGCCAAGTGAGCGGCTCTCCAGCGGCGTGATCGCGGGACCGGCAAGCACTTCGCCTTGCGCGGTGTAACGAGAGCCGTGGCACGGGCAGTCCCACGTCTCGTCGATGGCGTTCCAGTCGACGATGCAGCCAAGATGGGTGCATACGGCGGAGAGCACGTGGAACGCCGCCAGAAACGTCGCGCCGCACGGCAAGTTGCTCGCCCTTGGCGGTCACGACGGCGGCATCGCCGGCGCAAGGTCCTTCAGCTTCTTCGACTTGCCCTCCAGCACGCGGTCCGCGATCAGGTGGAAGGCGGCCTGCACATTGCCGCTGATGAAGGCTGGGCCACCGGCGAGCGGCTGAATGCGCGTCGCCTCGAAGAGCTTGGCGGCACGGTGCTCGCGGCCGAGGATGAAATCGGCCATGATCTCGCCCGCGACCGCGCCCTGCGAAATGCCCCAGGCCTGGAAGCCCGTGGCGATCTGCAGGTTCGGGAGTGCTGGACGTTGCCGGCCCCACGAAGGCCGCTCCGTCCATCGGGCGGAAATCTTCGTTGATCCACTGGTGCGTCGGGGTCATCGATCTGGAAATATTCACGCATGAAGCCATGAAGCTCGGCCATTGCCCTTGCTTGCTGTTCGGGCTGGCCGATGGTGAATTCCGGCCCGGCTGCCAGCAGGTAAGTCTGGCCGTTCGACGGAAGCCGTGCGGAAGGAATGCGAGGGTTCGCCTGCACTGAGGAACATGCCGTCGACCTCCACGCCCTGCGGCAGCGGCGCGGCGGCGACCGGGTGTGCAAACGGGAACGCCTTGGTGAAGATACATGCCCTGGTTGACGATCGGCATTTGCGTCGTCACCACCACCTGCGCCGCTCTCACGGCATGGCCGTTGCACTCGATACGGCAGGTTTCGCCGTGCTCGATTGCGGTAACGCGGCTCTGCTCGAAAATCTGCATGGTATCGGCAAGCGCCTTGGCAACGCCGCGCAGATAGGCGGCCGGGTTGAACTGGTACTGGCTGGTGAAGCGCAGAAGCGCCCGCGCCGGCACCGGCATTTTCGCCTGTGTGACGATTGTAGCGGGCAGACCGAGTTCGCGCGCGACTTCGCCTCGTCCTCCAGTTGGCCGGCCTGCCGCTCGTCCGTGGCGTAGACATGCGCATTGGCCGGCTTCAGACCGAAATGGCCGTCCATGCTTTCGCAAATGGCTGCAATCAGCGACACCGCGCTCTGGTTCGCCTCGGCATAGATGCGGGCGTTTTCCTCGCCGAAACTGCGCTTGAGCGAGCCATAGCGCAGGCCGTGCTGCGACGTGACCTTTGCGGTGGAGCGGCCCGTCGCCTGATGGCCGACCTGCCGCGCCTCGAAAAGCGCGACGCGCAGCCCGCTTTCGCGCAGCCGCCAGGCGCAGTGCAGCCCGGCCATGCCGGCCCCTATGATGGCAACGTCGACTTCGAGGTCGGAGGAAAGCGGCGCAAACAGCGCCTCCTGCTGGCCCTCGAACCAAAGCACCCGGTTTTCCATGGGAGGGCTCCGCGTCAGGCCGCGTAAGTCAGGTGACGGCTGCGGCGGCGGCGAACGCGCGGCTCCTGCGCGGCAAGCCCGCCGAGTGCCAGTCCCAATGCCATCGCGGCCATGGAAAGCCCGACGGAAGGACGGCTGACGGAAAGCTCCCATCCCGGCGAAAGCCGGCGCGGCAGGATGCCGTAATCGAGCGTGGTGGCGATCGCGCCCATCATGGCTGCATCGCGAAACATCTCACCAGTGGAGCGCGGCGGACGCGACGACAGCCATGCGCCGAAAATTGCGCCCCAGAACATGGCCGCCGACTGGTTCGTCACCGCTCCGGTCAAAGTGTGGGCAAGATCGGGCTCCTCGTGCATGCCCGCCTCGTCGCCCCACAGCCAGTGGCTGGTGGCATTGATTGGCTCGAGCGGCGAGCGGCCCTCGGCCATTGCCGCAAGCATGACGGTTGCAATGGAAGCGGCGCCCGCCGCCCCGCCGCAATAAAGCGCATATCGTGCAAAACTCATGACATGTTGCCTTCCGGAAGGTTCAGGCCACAAAACCTTCCGGCGGGCGAGAAGTTCCGGCAGACACCAATCAGAAGCCGACGAGGTCGCCGCCCTTGAGGCCGAGCATGGCGCGGGCTTCGGCCGGCGTCGCGATCTCCTGCCCGAGCTCCGTCGAGGATCGTGCGGATCTTCGCCACCTGCTCGGCATTGCTGCTGGCGAGCTTGCCGCGGCCGATGAAGAGCGAATCCTCCAGCCCGACGCGCACCGAGCCGCCCAGCATGCGCCGATTGCGTGGCGAACGGCATCTGGTGCCGGCCGGCGGCCAGCACCGACCAGTCGTAGTCGTCGCCGAACAGCTTGTCGGCGGTGCGCTTCATGAACAGCAGGTTGTCGAGGTCCGGCGCCGATGCCGCCGAGGATGCCGAAGATCATCTGGACGAAGAACGGCGGCTTGACCAGGCCCTTGTCGACGAAATGGGCGAGGTTGTAGAGGTGCCCGACATCGTAGCATTCGAGCTCGAACTTGGTGCCGTGGTCCTCGCCGAGCAGCTTGAGGATGCGCTCGATGTCGCGGAACGTGTTGCGGAAGATGAAGTCGTCCGTGCCGCGCAGATAGGGCTCTTCCCAGTCGAACTTCCACTGTCGAGTGCTTGTCGGCAAGGCCGGTAGATGCGCGAAGTTCATCGAGCCCATGTTGAGCGAGCACATCTCCGGCTTGGCGACGCAGCGGCGCGGCGAGCCGCTCCTCCACCGTCATGTTCAGCCCGCCGCCGGTGGTGATGTTGATCACCGCGTCGGTCGCCTGCTTGATGCGCGGCAGGAACTGCATGAACACGGCCGGGTCCGGCGTCGGCTTGCCGGTCTGCGGATCGCGGGCGTGCAGGTGCAGGATCGCCGCGCCCGCCTCCGCCGCCTCGATCGACTGCCTCGGCGATGTCGTCCGGCGTGATAGGGCAGGGCGTCCGACATGGTCGGCGTGTGGATGCCGCCGGTGACGGCGCAGGTGATGATGACCTTCTTTGCCACGGCTTCATTCCTTCCAGTGAACACGGTAGCCGACGGGGAACAGCGAGATGTTGTAGCGCGCGGCGACATAGCCCCAGATGCCCTTGGGCGCGAGCAGCATGATGGTGATCGCCAGCGCGCCGAGGATCATCAGGTAGATCGAGCCGAGGTCGGAGAGAAACTCGCGCAGCAGGAAATAGACCAGCGTGCCGATCAGCGGGCCTTCGATGGTGCCGATGCCGCCGATGACGACGATGAAGATGACGAAGGCCGTCCAGTCGTTCACCGAGAAAGCGGCGTCGGGCGAGATGCGAAGCTTTTGCAGGAAGATCAGCGCGCCGACCATGGCGGTCATGCCGGCGACCGCCATGTAGACGCCGAACTTCACGCGGTCGATGCGCACGCCCAGGCTTGCAGGTGGCAATCTCGCTGTCGCGGATTGCGGTCAGCGCCAGCCCGACGCGCGAGCGCAGCAGGCCGTAGACCAACCAGATCGACAGCACGGCCAGCAGCAGCGCGGTCCAGTAGATCAGCGACTCGCGCATGGCCTTGTCGCCGAGCTGCTTCATCACCTGCACCGGCAGGCTGGCGCCCGAGCCGCCGCCAAGCGCAGTCATCTGCGCGGCGGACAGGCGGAACACTTCCGCCACCACCCAGGTGCCGATGGCGAAATAGGCGCCCTGCAGGCGGAACACCAGCACAGCGATCGGCGCGGCGATGAGCCGCCGCGACGAGACCGGCGACCGGGATCGCCAGCAGCGGGTTGATCCCCAGGAACAGCGCTATCGAAAACAGCACGTAGCCGCCGAGACCGACATAGGCCTGCTGGCCGACCGAGACGAGTCCGGTATATCCGGCAAGCAGGTTCCACAGGCTCGCCAGCGCCGCATAGACCATGAACTCGCCGATCAGCCGCAGGTGCTGCGACGTGCCCCACCACGGCGCGGCGATCAGCACGGCCAGCAAGACCAGCGCGCAAACGCCGGCGATACGGCTGGTGGGGGTCGGCGCGGGTGATGGTGTGGGCGGCTATTTCGCTCATCCGTCGATCCTCGGGAACAGGCCCTTGGGCCGCACGGCCAGCACGATAAGGAAGGCAAGATGCCCGGCGAGCAATTGCCAGCCGGGATTGATCTGCGCGCCGATACCTTGCGCAACGCCCAGGATGACGCCGCCCGCGAGCGTGCCCCAAAGATTGCCGAGCCCGCCGATGATGACCGCCTCGAAGCCGAAGATCAGCCGTCCCGGTCCGATGGCCGGGTCGAAATTGGAGCGGATGGCAAGGAACACGCCCGCTATCGCCACCACGCCAAGGCAGATCGCCATGGCGAAGGCGTAGACGCGCTTGTTGTCGAGGCCCATCAGCAGCGCGATTTCGGTGTCGTCCGAAGTGGCGCGAAAGGCGCGGCCAAGCGCGGTGCGATAAAAAAGATATTGCAGGCCGGCGATCACGCCGACTGCGGTCATGAACATCAACAGCGGCAGGAAGCCGATGGAGATGCCCTGGATAACCGGGAAGCTTGCCGTCTCCAGCGCACCGGCATCGAGCTTGCGGCTGTCGGCGGTGAATATTTCCAAGCAGGCCGTTTTGCAGGATGACCGACAGGCCGAAGGTGACGAGCAGCGGCGGCAGGATGTCCTTGCCGAGCGTGCGGTTGAGAATGCCGCGCTGCAGGCGCGTAGCCGAACAGCGCCATCACCGGGATGACGACGATGAGCGATGCCAGCGGATGCAGGCCGCTCGACTGCACCACGACCATGGCGATGTAGGCGGCAAGCACGATCAGGTCGCCATGGGCGATGTTGACCAGGCGCATGACGCCGAAGATCAGCGAAAGCCCGGCGGCAAACAGCGCGTAAAGCCCGCCGACCAGAATTCCCTGAACGATGGCGTTGATCCAGTCCATGCGTCAGGTCCCGAAATAGGCGGCTGAAATCTGCTCGCGGGTGAAACGCGCCGGCGCGCCCGCAAGCGACACCCTGCCCTCCTGCAGGCAGATGAACTGGCCGGCAGCGGCAAGCGCGCGCGTGACGTCCTGCTCGACCAGGATCGCGCTCATGCCATTACCGGTGATGCGCGGCAATTGCGCGTAGATGTCCTTGACGATGATCGGCGCAAGGCCAAGGCTCAGCTCGTCCAGCAGGATCAATTCCGGATTGGACATCAGCGCCCGGCCGATCGCCACCATCTGCTGCTGGCCGCCGGAGAGCGAGGTCGAAGGCGTGTGCCGCCGTTCGGCGAGCACGGGAAACAGGTCGTAGATCGCCTTCAGCGACCACGGACCGGGGCGTGCGACCTGCCCGCCGATCACGAGATTCTCCTCGACCGAGAGCGAGGGAAACAGCCGGCGGCCCTCCGGCACCATGGAGATGCCGCGCCCGACGATGGCGCTGGCGGGCAGCCGGGTGATGTCCTCGCCATTCCACCGCACCGCGCCGGAACGTGCCGTGACGAGGCCGCAGATCGTGCGCAGCAGCGTGCTCTTGCCGGCGCCATTGGCCCCGATCAGCGCCAGCACCTCGCCCTTGCTCAACTGCAACGAAACGCCGTGCAGCGCCTGGAAATCGCCGTAGAAGGACTGGACGTTCTCGAGCTCGAGCTGCACCTCAGGCATGGGCATCCTCGCCCATGTAGACCGATTGCACCTCGCTGCTGGCGAGCACGGCCTGCGGCGCGCCATCGGCGATCTTGCGGCCGAAATTGACCACGACGAGCCGCTGCGCCACCGACATCAGCGCATGCACGACGTGCTCGATCCACACGATGGTGACGCCCGAGGCGTGAACGTCGCGGATCGCGGAAAGCAGCGACTGGCATTCGCGCTCGGTGAGGCCGCCGGCGATTTCGTCGAGCAGCAGCAGCTTGGGATCGGTGGCCAGCGCGCGGGCCATTTCAAGACGCTTGCGCTCCAGCAGCGTCAGCGATCCGGCGAGGTTGTTGGCCTTGCCCTTGAGGCCGGTAAGTTCAAGCACCTGCGCCGTGCGCGCGCCGGGCGCGATATCGTGTGCCTTGCGCCCGAAGGTCGCGCCGACCAGCACGTTCTCGAACACGGTCATGCCGCCAAAGGGATGCGGTATCTGGAAGGAGCGCGAAATGCCGCGCCGACAGCGATCGGAGACGTCGAGCGCGGTAACGTCCTCGCCGTCGAAAACCACGCTGCCCGTGTCCGGCTTCACCGTTCCGGCGACGAGGTTGAACAGCGTCGTCTTGCCTGCCCCGTTCGGCCCCAATATGCCGACGATCTCGCCCTCGCCGACGTCGAAGGAAACGCCGTCGGTGACGACGAGCGCGCCATAGCGCTTGCCGAGATTGTGAAGCGACAAAAGGGTCATGATGAGGTTGCGGGCGCGCGCACGGTATTGGTCATGGCGCGCCCGCTGCTCCCTGTCAGCCGAGGATCTTCAATTCGCCGCCCACCGGAATTTCCGGGTGCTGCACATTGGTGGTGATGACGAGCTCGTACTTGCCGTCCTTGCGACGCCACTGGCCACCGGCAAGCGGCGTCTTGGTGACGTTCTTGACCGGCCCGTTGGCCCAGTTCACCGGCCCGACGATCGTGTCGAGATTGGTCGCCTTGACCGCCTCGATGATGGATTCGGGGCTGGTCGAGATCGGCGGTGCGCTTCACCACGTCGAAGGCGACTTCGAAGATCGCGTGGCTGAAGCCGAGCGTCGCGGTCCACTGCTTGCCGCTGGCCTTCTCGTAGGCGTCGGCCAGTTCCTGCGCGCTTTGGCCGGTGAGGCTCGACTTGAACGGATAGGTCGGCGTCCACCAGACTTCCGTGGTCAGGCCGTCGCCGCGGTCGCCCAGCGCATCGACCGACGATGGGAAGAGCAGCGCCTTGCCGATCGTCACGACCTTGGGCTTGAAGCCCTGCTGCGCCGCCTGGCTCCAGAAGGTGGCGAAGTCCGGCGGGATCATGACGCCGGTGACGATCTCGCAGCCGGCTTCCTTGAAGGCCGAGATCTGCGCGGTGAAGTCGTTGTTGAGCGGCTGGTAGCGGCCCGGATCGACAAGCTGGTAGCCGGCCTGCGCGAGCGGTCCGGGCAGGCCGAGCTTGGGATCGCCCCAGGCATTGCCGTCCGCGTCGTTGGGGAACAAGCCGCCGACCTTCTTGGCCGCGCCCGACTGGTCCCAGATGCCGAGGAAGTTGGCGATGATGTCCTCAAGGCCCCAGAAGAAGTGGTAGGTCCAGTCGAAGCCGGTTTCCGGATTGCCGCCCCGCCCGAAGAAATAGGGCTGCCAGGGGCAGTTGGTGGAGATGCAGGGCACGCCGTTGAGCTCGGCCTGGTCCGCCGCCGGGTTGGTGGTGTCCGGGGTGTCCTTGGCCAGCAGCAGGTTGACCTGGTCCTTGGTGATCAGTTCGCCCGCGACTTCCGCCGCGCGGTTGGGGTTCGACTGCGAATCCTTGGCGATGATCTCGATCTTGACCGGCTTGCCGTTGTTGGTGAGGCCGGCAATCGATTGCTGCAGGCCGGCGATGATCCAGTCCTGCGCCTCGCCGAACCCGGCCAGCGGGCCGGTCAGCGGGCTGACCATGCCGATCTTGAATACGGCATCCTGCGCCGAGGCTCGCGTGACGCGAAGGATGGCCGGGGCGGCGATGAAGGCGCTGCCCGTCTTCAACAGGCGGCGGCGTGTGATCAGGTTCTGCTTTGGCATGGTTTCCTCCCTTATGCCGGTAAATCTGCACCTGCCTGCGCAGGCCTTGTCAAAAACTGGCGTCCCCCGTCACCTGCCGGTACATCACCGGCAAGAGGTCCGCGAGGTAGCCCATTTCCTCCGTCGCATGCTGGTGCAGGCGGCGCGCAAGATCGGCGGTGACGAGATCGGCGCGCATTCCCGCCTTTTGCTGCGGCGAGAATTCCACAGCCGGGTCGCGGCTTTCGACATGGCCAAGAAAGAAGCGCGAGCGCATCTCGCAGCCGGCGTCGGTGTTGCGCACGAAGTGCGTCATCAGGCCCAGGTTCACCGGCTCGTCCAGAGCGCCGATGCGGGCGCAGATCGCGGCGCCGTCGAGGCTGGCGTAGCGCGCCGGCTCGAAGAACTCGTGCGGGTCGCGGAAGTTGATGCGCAGCTTGAAAACCGGGCCGTCATCACCTGCCAGATATTCGTGCACGAGGTGGCTTGAGCCGACATGGGTGCCTGGCGTCCTGCCCTCCCAGTCGCTGAAAAGATGGTCGCGCGGGTGCCACCATTTGTATTGCTCGGTGCCGCCCAACCAGCGGAACCACCACTCGACCATCTTCGCACGGCAGCGCGGCATGCGCGTGAGGGCGCAAACGGTCCTGAATCCGTCGTCATGGGTGACGACGCCCAACTCCACCGTGAGGTAGCCGGGCTTGAGCAGATCGTTCACCCCTTCAAAACGCATGGGTCACACTCCAGGCATTCGCGAGATTGCGAGAAGGTGTTCCAGCACGCGTGCGCGCACCGCAGTCTTCTGCGCCTCATCCCATACACGAAATCCGACATTGGATTTGAACCCGAGTTTGCCTTCCGCCACAAGCGCCTTCAGATACGGGCTCGGACCCGGCGTGCGGTCGAGATGCGGCAGCACGTTTTCATGGATGTCGAGCGTCAGGTCGGTGCCGACGAGATCGGCGTTTTCCAGCGGGCCAAGGACCGCGAGCCGGCGGCCGAAGCTGTTCTTGACGACCAGGTCGACCGTCTCGGCGTCGCAGACGCCATCGGCGACGAGCGCGATCGCCTCGCGCCACAGCGCGTGTTGCAGGCGGTTGCCGACGAAGCCCGGTACGTCCTTCTTCACGTGCACCGGCGTCTTGCCGAGGCGCTTGAGCAGATCCATCATCGTGCCGACTGTTTGCGGCGAAGTTCCTTCGGCCTGGATCACCTCGACCAAAGGCACGAGGTAAGGCGGGTTCCACCAGTGCGTGCCCAGCACGCGGTGGCGCGATGAGACGCGCGCGGCGATCTGGCCGATCGGGTATGACGGAGGTGTTGGAGGCAAGCACGGCATCGGGGCGGGCCGCAGCTTCAAGCTCGGCGAAGATCTGCTGCTTCAGCTCGAGCTTCTCGGGCGCGGCTTCGACCACCACATCGGCGTCACGGACGGCTGTCGGCAAGAGTCTGGCGCTACGCTGATGCGCTCGACCGCGGATGGCACCCTGACCCAGCGAGGCAAGCGTCGCGGCAACGCGCTCCTTCACGCTCTCGCGCGACGCGGCAACCGGATCGGTGATGCTGACCGCATGGCCGGCCGAGGCGAACACCAGCGCCAGGCCGTGCCCCATCAGTCCGGCGCCGATGATCGCGACGCGTTCCATCAGCGCAATGCGGCGATGCGTCCAGACGACAACAGCCCCTCCCTCTCCCGAATGCAAGGGATGATAGCGGCAGGGCCTGCGGCGGTGATGATTTCTTGCATGTCGAATATACCAGATCGTTATGTTGCTGCCTTATCCGGCCGTGTAGCCGCCATCGGCATAGAGGATATGGCCGGTGTAGAAATCGGAGGCGCGCGAGGCGAGGAACAGCAAGCGGGCCGGCAAGGTCTTCCGGTTCTCCAAGCCTGCCCTTCGGCACGCGTGCGAGAAAGCCCTTGCGCACGTTCTGCGCATTCTCGCTTTCCTCGAACATCCATGCGGTGAGCGGCGAGCGAAACACCGTCGGCGCGATGGCGTTGACGGTGATGCCGGTCGGCCCGAGTT
Source organism: uncultured Alphaproteobacteria bacterium (assembly GCA_963697325.1). GTDB lineage: Bacteria > Pseudomonadota > Alphaproteobacteria > Rhizobiales > Rhizobiaceae > BOKV01. The sequence goes on from CAVONR010000013.1 coordinate 37,519, forward strand.
CGCAGCCGAGCGCGCGCGTGATGCCGTCGACGGCCGATTTGGAGGCGCAGTAGGCTGTGTATCCGGCAGGATGGCCGAGCAGTCCGCGCGCCGAAGACATCAGCACGATCTTGCCGCCGCCGCCCTGCGCCAGCATCTGCCTGGTGGCGGCGCGCGCCATCAGCCAGGACTGCGTGACGTTGGCGTCCATAACGTCAAGGAAGCGGTCGGCGGTCATGTCGTTGATCTTGGCGACGTCGTTCTTGCCGGAGGCTACGACGAGAATGTCGATGCGGCCGAATTCCCCGACAGCCCTTGCGATGATGGCGTCACAATTGGCTTCGTTGGAGGGCCGCAAATTCGATGTGGCCACTTGCGCGCCCGCCTCGCGGCATTGTCCGGCGGTCGCCTCCAGAGCCTTGGCATTGCCCGCGGACAAGACGAGTTTCGCGCCCGCGCCTGCCAGCACCTGCGCCGCGACTTCTCCGAAGGCGCCGGATGCACCGGTGATCACGGCGACCTTGCCGGCGACGTCGAACAGGGACAGCGGATTCTTCATCACGGCGTTCATGGCTTGCCTCGCGTTTCGGTTGGCCTCACGGTTTCGGCGGATATGGAATGACGACCAGCATCTTGCAGACATGGTTGGAGCGGTTGACGAGCTCGCGCACTTCGCCCGGCGCGATGGTGCAGCTGTCGAACTGGCGAAGCACGGCCTCGCGCCTGCGCGGCGATCACCGTCATCTCGCCTTCGATGACGACGTAGACCTTCTCGAACGGCGTCGAGTCCGGCCCCGCGCCGCCGCCCGGCAGGAATTGCGATAGCCCGACCCACTGGTTCTGTCGGGCCGCCTTCCTCGAAGCCCTGCAGGCGCAGGCCGACGACGCCGCGATGGTTCGGCGCGTCATAGGCCTGCGCCTCGTGGAAATGCTTCACCAGCATGGCGGAAGTCCTCCTCGCGCGGTTCAGTCAGAATGCCTCGCCCGGCTCGATGCGGTATTTCTGGCCCTTGTCGATCATGGCGACGAGGCGGATGATGCAGCCGTCGCCGCGGTCCCAGTTCCACGGGAAGAAGGCGAAGGTGCAGCGCTTGCCGGTGACGGCGTCGAGATCGCCGCCGACATTCTCGATGCCAAGAATGCCGTTCTTGAACAGGATCTGGTGTACCGGCTCCCACTGCGGGAAGTCCTTCTTCCAGTCGCCGCCGCCGGACCATTCCTTGTATTCCTGCTCCAGATGCGGCAGCAGCGGGCCGTTGCGCTGCGGCCCGATCGCGGTCGCCAGCGGGTGGTCGTTGGCCTGCGTGTCGTGGCCGACGACCTTGACGCCCTTCTTCACCAGCCATTCGCCGGCGGAGGGCACGAAACCCGGGCAATAGGCGAAGTAGTCGCCGTCCTCATACTGCTTGTGCCAGCCGGTGTTGATGATCAGCACGTCGCCCTTGCGGATGGCATGGCCGCAGGCCTTTTCCAGGTCGTCGCCGGTGATCGAATTCCCACTTCTTCTTGGGCAGCGAGACGACGATGCCCAGTGCCGAAGAAATGCGGCAGCGGCACTTCGTCGATGAACGGCGTGCCCTGCACCACATGGGCCGGCGCGTCGATATGCGTGGTCGCGTGCATCGTGGTGGTGATGCGCTGCGAGAGCACGCCCGACTTCGCCATGTAGTGGATGCGCTCGATCTTCACGTCCTGGAAATAGGGCCAGTTCGGATGCTGGAAGCCGAAGCGGTGCGACAGATTGTAGAATTCCAGTCCCATCGAATTGTCGAGATTTGCCTCGAACTCGATGCCGCGAACCTTGATCGGCATGGACATGCTCCTCCCTGCCCCGCACAAGTGGCGCGTGGCGAAGAAAACGGTTGATTCCGTAAAGCTCCTCCGAGCCTCCTGTATTGCAATTTGATACAGGTGTCCCGTATTATAGTCAACATGGCGCAAACAGGAAGTGGCGAGATGTCTGATATGAGCGTGGCCGAACACGAGGCCGCAGACCGCAATGGCGGCATCCAGGTCATTGCACGCGCGGCTGCAATCCTGCGGGCGCTGAAGACCTCGCGCAGCGGATTGAGCCTGGCGCAGATTGCCGAGCGCGTCGGCCTTCCCCGCTCGACCGTGCAGCGCATCGTCAACGCGCTGCAGGACGAGCGGCTGGTGATTGCCTCCAGCACCGGCGTCGGATTCCGGCTGGGACCGGAGTTGCACGCGCTGGCCGAAGCGGCGCACTACAATGTCGCCGATGCATTGCGCCCGCTGCTGCAATCGCTTGCAGCGCAGACCGGCGAGACGGTGGATCTTGCGGTGCTGCGCGGCGGGCAGATGATCTTCATCGACCAGGTGGCCGGCACGCAACGCCTTCGCGCGGTGTCCTCGGTCGGAGACGCCTTCCCGCTGACCGACACCGCCAATGGCAAGGCTTGCCTGGCGCTGATGGAGGATGGCGAAATCAAGCGGCTGGCGCAGACCGAACTCGGCTCCAAGGCGAGCGCCGCGTTTCTCAAGCGCCTGATGTCTGAAGTCGCGACGATCCGCGAAACCGGCCATGCGCTCGATCTCGACGAACACACGGCCGGCATCAGCGCGGTTGGCATCGCGTTCCGCGACGTCCGGGGCGATTGCCACGCGATTTCGATCCCGGCGCCGAGTGCGCGCTTTGCCGCAAACCGCGCCAGCCTTGTCGCCGCGCTGATGCGGGCCAGGAAGAAGATTCCCGAAATACTGGGCATGTAGGCCGCACGAAAAAGTGAGACGAAAAAGGCGTGGAACAATGGCCGCCGGACCATTAGATCTGGCTTTGTCGATATTTTCGGGAGCATGGACATGAGCACTGTCATTCGCCTGGCGATCGCCGTCGCAATGCTGGCGGGTGCGGTTGGCAGCGCCTCGGCCTATGTGGCAAGCGGAGAACAGAAGCTGAAGAAGCTGCTGCTGCCGCATGCCTATTACGGCCAGCGCGTCACGGACGACGTGCGGGCAGCGACGGGCGATCCGAATATCGTGGTCTTCGACCGCCGCCACATCTGGGGCGAAATCTACAACTGCAACTACATTACCTACCGCGGCAAGCGCGCGCTGGTTTGCGATTAAGGCGGTGGCTTCGCCCGTACAGGCACGCACCGCCCCGCGCGAACGGGGGATGATGGCGCTCATGACCGACTTCGTTTACAAGCCGCATCCCATGAGCAACCAGTTCCGCTATTCCACACCGAAATTCCGGGTGACGCTGGCCGTCGCCGGGGGACTCACGGCGATGGTGGCCGGGCTTGCGTGGATGTTCCTCGTCGCGCTGGGCAATCACCATCCGCGCATATGGACGGCATTGGCGGCGCTCGTCTTCTTCGGCTTCGTTTCGGCCGGCATGCTGCTGCGTTTCCTGCGCAACGAGCCGGTGCTGGCGATCTACCCGACGGGGCTGTTTTACGCGCGCCATTCGCCTGAGCCGCTGGCCTGGGAGGCGATCCGCGAGATCGTCCTGCGCCAGAAGGAAACCGACTACGAGCTCGACGTCTATCTGTGGAAGCCGCAGCCGCTCGCCCGCAAGGCGGCCGGAAGCCCGGACCTGAGCATCGAACTTGGCCCGCTCGAAGCGCATCCGGCCCAGGTGATCGAGGCTATCGGCGCGCATGCGCGCGTTCGGGCGGAAACCGGGATTCTCCCCGCGTTCAACAACTGAGGATCCCTAGCGGGCGCGCTGCTTGCCGAGGCTGCTGCTCGCCACCGCAGCGATGACGATGGAGCCGATCAGGATCTCGCGCACATAGCTGTCGACGTTCATCTGCGTCAGCCCGTTGCTCAGGACACCCAGGATCAGCACGCCGAACAGCGTGTTGACGACGCGCGGCTCGCCCTCCTCGCTCATGGTCATGCCGAGGAAGACGGCCGCAATCGCGTCGAGCATCAGGCCCGAGCCCTGCGTCGGGTTGGCCGAGGCGACGCGGCTGGCATACATCAGCCCGGCGGTGGCCGCACCAAGGCCGGTCAGGCCGAAAGCCAAAAAGCGCAGAAGCGAGACGCGCACGCCGGCAAGCCGCGCGGCTTCCGCATTGCCGCCGATGGCGTAGAGCTTGCGCCCGGCGATGCTCTGCTCCAGCAGCAGCCAGACGAGGGCGAGCACGACCAGCGCGATGATGGTGAGGTTGGGCACGATCAGGCCGCCGCCCAGCGGCAGTCCGCCCTTGGCGAAGGCGGAGAACGCCGCCGGTATGGCGCTGCCGAAGATGGTCTTGCCGCCCGCGATCAGGAAGGCGAAACCGCTGAACACGGTCATGGTGCCAAGCGTCGCGACGAAGGGCAGTATCCCGACATAGCTGACGAGGAAGCCGTTAATCAGCCCGCCGATCAGGCCGGCCGCCAGCGCCGCGCAAACGCCGAGCGTGACGGAGCCGGTTGATACGAAAGTGAGCGCCGCGACGATGCCGGCAAGGCTCGCCATCGAGCCGACAGAAAGGTCGAAATCGCCCATGGCCATAACGACCGTCATGGTGAAGGCTACGACGGCAAGCATGCTCATCTGCTGCGATATGTTCAGCCAGTTGCGGCCGGTCATGAAGGTTTCGGGCAGCATTGCCCAGAAGAACGCAATGATCGCGACGATGCCGATCAGCGTGCCGTAGCGCCTGCCGTATCGCCCGATCGCGCTCATGCGGCTGCCCCTGCGGCTTCGCCATAGCAAAGGGCGAGCAGGCCGTGCGGTGTCATGCCATCGGCGTCGACAATCCGGGCAATGCGTCCTTGCCGCATGACGGCAATACGATCGGAGAGCGCCAGCAGCTCGGGGAAATCGGAGGAAGCCAGCAGCACGGCAGCGCCGGAGGCGCTCAATTCGCGCAGCAGCTCATGGATGTCGAACTTGGCCCCGACATCGACGCCGCGGGTGGGCTCGTCAAGCAGCACCAGCGCCGGCGAGCCCATCATGGCGCGGGCGAAGACGACCTTTTGCTGGTTGCCGCCGCTGAGCTGCCATGCCGGCTGGCGCAGGCCCGCCGATTTCAGCCGCACTCGCCTGGCAATGGCGCCCACATCGGCCGCCTCGCGGCGCGCATCGAGGAAAGCCCCGAAGCGGCGGAACCGGCCAAGATGTGGCAGCGTCGCGTTCTCGATGATCGATTGCGACAAGACCAACCCCTCGGCGCGGCGCTCTCGCGGCACATAGGCGATGCGCGCGCTCCAGGCGTCGGCTGGTTCGCGTGCATGGAGGCGCTTGCCGCCCAGCAGCGCCACGCCATCATGCGGGCCCCCGGTCAGCAGCTTGAGCAGACGCCCCTGCCCGGAGCCTTGCAGCCCTGCAAGGCCCAGCACCTCGCCTTCATGCAGGCTGAATGTGATATCGCGCAGGAAGTCGTCGCCAAATCCGCGCAGCGAAAGCGCAACCTTGCCCCTCGCCCTGGGTCGCGCGGAATGGTCCTCGATCACGGCGCGGCCGGTCATCAGCTCGATGATCTCGGCCCGGCTGGTGGCGGAGGTCTCGAGGCTTGCGCGGTTCTCGCCATCGCGCAGCACGGTGACGCGATCGCAAATGCGCATCACTTCGTCCATGCGGTGCGAGACGAAGAGGATGCCGCAGCCCTTCTGTTTCAGCGCGGCGATGATCGCAAAAAGGCGCTCGCATTCCGCGCCGCTGAGCGCCGCAGTCGGCTCGTCCATGACGTGGATGCGGGCGGGCGCGCCGCCGTCGTCGAAGAAGGCGGAGGCGATTTTCACCAGCATGCGATCGCCGCTGGAAAGGCGCGCCATCGCCGTGCGCGGATCGATGCCGGTAATGCCAAGTTCGGCCAGCGCCTGCGCGGCGCGCGCGTAAAGCCTCCTCCAGTCGACGAAGCCCCCGAAACGGCGAGGCATGGCGCGGCTGAGGAACAGGTTCTCGGCAACCGAAAGCTGCGGGACGATGTTGAGTTCCTGGTGGATGAAACGGATGCCCAGCGCATTGGCGCCGGCAGGACTCGCTATGGCGACGGGCCTGCCGTCGAGGCGGATTTCGCCTGCGTCGGGGGTCACGGCTCCGGCGAGTATCTTGATCAGCGTGGACTTGCCCGCGCCGTTCTCGCCCATCAGCGCGTGGACCTCGCCGGCGCGCAATTCGAGCGAGGCGTGACGCAAGGCGGGCACGCCGCCATAGGCCTTGGCCAAGCCGGAAAGCGCAAGCAGCGCCATGTCAGCGCCCCTGAAATGGCGAGGGCCGCTCGCAGGTGCGGCGGCCCCCCTTGCGGATTTGAACGCGCTTATTCATTCACATTGGCTGAAGTGATCAGCTTGGTCGGCACGTAGATGACGCTCTGCTTGATCGTCTCGCCGGCAAGCTGGCGCTTCACCGCGTCGGCGGTCGCCTTGCCGATGCCCTTGAAATCCTGCGCCATGGAGGCTTCGAAATTGCCGCCCTTGGCGATTGCCTCGCGCGCCTGCGGATTGGCGTCGATGCCGGTGATGACGATGCCCTCGTCCTGGCGGCCCGCCGCCTCGATCGCCTGCAGCGCGCCGAGTGCGGGCTGGTCCCATGCGGCCCACACGGCCGCGATGCTGCCCTTGTCCGGGTTGGCGGCGAGAATCGCCTCCATCTTGGCGCGCGAGTCGGCGATGCCGCCATCGGCGACATCCGGCGTCACGCGGTCGAGAACCTTGATGTCGGGGTTGTTCTTGAAGATGGCGTCGGCGATCACGCCGCGCACCTGCACGGGCGGGAAGGCGTCGAACACGAACATCACGACATTGCCCTTGCCGCCGATGCGGTTGGCGACATAGGCCGCCGTGTCGGCGGCCATCGCATAGCCGTTGCTGGTGACGTTGGTGACGAGCAGCGGGTTGGCGCCGGCATCCATGCCGAAGACCGGAATGCCGGCCGCCTTGGCGGTTTCCAGCCCGGCTGCGACCTGCGAGGGATCGACATTGATGACGATGGCGTCGACCTTCTGGTTGGCGACGTCCTCGAGGCGGCTGATGACGGCGGCGACGTCGCCCTTGGTGTCGATGACGTTGACCTCCCAGCCATTGGCCTTGGCTTCCGCCTGGAAGGCCTCGACGTAGAACTGCGTGCCGGGCTGCGCCAGATAGGGCGTGATCACGGCAATCTTGCCGGCTGCCAGGGCCTGTGCGCCCATCAGCGCCAGCGCCGCGGCTCCAACCAGTGACTTCAGGCCGAGCCTGCGGGTAAATTCGAATGCCATTTGTGTCCTCCCGGATTATTGTGGGTATAGGTGGGTGGGCGGATTTAGCACGAGCATGAACCGGCCTTCAATCGAACAAACGAACATAAGCGGATGCATGGAATGACTAGCGGACCCTATCTTGCCGGTATCGATGTCGGGACGAATTCGGTCAAGGCGGCGCTGTTCGACCTTTCCGGAACCCCCGTTCGAAGCTGGGCCAGCCATTATCCGACGCATCGCCCCTCGCCGGGCCATGTCGAGCAGGACCCGCGCGACTGGACAAGCCGCGTCGAGGCAGCGCTCGCGGCGCTGTGCGAAGGCATGCCGAAAGGGGCAATCATCGCGGTGGGGCTGTGCTCGCAGGTCAACACGCATGTGTTCGTCGATGAGAAGGGAACTGCGCTGCTGCCAGCCATATTGTGGCAGGACGGCCGTTGCGCACCCGAAGCGGCGGACCTCGACTCGCAGATCGAGGTCGCCGACCGGCTGGAGTGGTGGGGCGCGCCGATGCCGGTGGATGCCAGCCACGTGCTCAGCCGCATCGCGCATGTGCGCCGTCACCACCCCCATGTTTGGGCGCGCACACGTTGGGTGATGTCGCCCAAGGATTACTGCATCTTCGCGCTGGCGGGCGAAGCGGTGGCCGATCCCCTCTCCTCCTTCGGCATCATCGACGGCACGCTGCGCTATATTCCGCAGCTGCTGGCGCGGGTCGGCGATGCGGCCGGCAAGCTGCCGCCGCTCCGGCCCATCACCGGATCCGCGGGCGTGGTGCGGCAGGGAATTGCCGGCGCGGGTCTGCCGATCACCAACACCACGATGGATGCCTGGACCGGACTTGTCGGCGCGGGCGCATCGAAAGACGGCGACGCGGTTTATCTCAGCGGCACGAGCGAAGTCGGCGCGATCGTGTCGGGCTCGCGGATCCCGACGCCGGGCGTCATAGCGTTCCCCGAGTGCGAGGGCATCGTGCTGCATGCGGGGCCGACGCAGGCGGGCGGCGCTTCGCTCGAATGGCTGGGGCGCATGATCGGCCGCACGCCGGAGGAAATTTCCTCGCTTGCCGCCCATGCAAGCCTCACGCGGCCAGCGCCGATCTTCCTGCCGCATCTGCAGGGCGAGCGCGCGCCGCTGTGGGACATCAATGCTCGCGCCTCTTTTTCCGGGATTGACGGCTCGATGGGCCAACCGGAATTTGCGCGCGCGGTACTGGAGGGCGTTGCCTATTCCGTGCGGCTGCTGATGGACAGCCTGGAGCATTCCTCGGGCTGCAATGTTTCCGCGATGAAGCACGCCGGCGGCGGCGCGCGTTCGGACACCTGGTGCCAGATCCGCGCCGACGTGCTGCAACGCCGGCTCGAGCGCGTCGCATATCTTGATTCAGGCGTGCTGGGCGCTGCCATGCTGGCGGGCGTGGGCAACGGCGTCTTCGAGGACATTGCGCAGGCAGCGAAGGCGATGGTCAAGGTCGAGCGGGTGTTCGAACCGGACGCCACCCAGATCGGTCGCCATGACGAGGGGTTTTCGCGCTATCAGGAGCTGTATCACCGGCTGAAGGGCTTCAATCCGGCCTAGAGCACGACGATCGGGGAGCCTGGCTGCACGCGGCTGAAGAGATCGATCACGTCCTGGTTGATCAGGCGGATGCAGCCGGAGGACGCCTGCGTGCCGATGGACTGCCATTCGGGCGATCCGTGGATGCGGAAGAGCGTGTCGCGGCCATCCTTGAAGATATACATTGCCCGCGCGCCCAGCGGGTTCATCGGGCCCGGCGGCATTCCATTTCGATATGGCTCGAGCTCGGGCTTGCGCGCCACCATCTCGGCCGGCGGGGTCCAGAGCGGCCACTCCTTCTTGTACTGGATGACCGCCCTGCCCGACCAGGCAAAGCCTTCCTTGCCGACGCCAACGCCATAGCGAATGGCCTCGTTGCGGGGCAGCACCAGATACAGGTACCGGTTGGCGGTATCGACCACGATGGTGCCGGGCGCTTCGCCTGTCGGGTCCGGCACGATGCGCCGCACGTAGCGCTGGTCCATCTCCTTGTACGGAATGGCGGGCAGCGAATAGCCGCCATCATCCAGCGCGGCATACATTTCACTGGAACGCGTGATGCCCGGATCGATGCCGATGCTGGGTACCGGCGCGCCGCCGGATGGGCGCACGATCGAGCCCGTCTGCGCCGTGTCGACGGCGTCTGGGTAGAACAGGCCGCTGACCTGATCGCTGACGCAGCCGACCAGCGTGCAAAGCACCATCAGCAGGACGACACGAAGCCTTGTCATTGCGAGCGGTCAGGCATGCTTGCGTGCAAGACCCAGTCCGGAACCACCCAGGCTCGCGAAACCGGTGCGGGGCGACTGCGCCCTTTTCAATCTTTCCTGAATGGCGGAGCGGGCCTGCGTCTCGACGATGCGCGCGTTGCGGCCGAATGCGTCGGAAAGCTCGGCGCTGGAGCAGCATGCGGCGACCGCAAGGCCCAGATCGTGAAGGTGGCTCTTGCCATAGCAGAAGGCCGCCGTGCGGGCACGCTGGCCCGCAGGCAGTTGGCGCGCGATTGTCGAAAGTGCATCGAAGGAGAGGCTCTTGAGAGCCAGCAGCTCCTGCTCGCCGATCGGGCTGCGCGTTTCATTCAGGACGTGCTCTTGGGCGTGATCCGATACGTTGTGCATTTCTTCACCACTGTTTTACGGTTTGTAAACGATGGTGCAGCCGTGGTTAATTCCGGGTTAAGAGTCGCGCCCCGGCGAGAAAATATCGCGAGAACTGCAATTTATGCGGCCGGTCCGTACTCTGCCGCTTCAAATACGTGGTGATGCACCTTGCCGGTGAAGAGCTTGAGCAACTCGCCGGTGACCTCGCGGCTTTGGCTGCGTACATCCGATTGCAGCGCCATGCGGCGCGTTTCGCCCGGATCGATGGAGCTCATGTCGATGAGCAGCTTGCCCTTGCCGTCCATGCTCGCGACGCCGCCGGGGCCGAACGCGACGGCCTCGACGATATTGGCATGGTTGAGGCTGAGGACGATGAACTCGCAGGCGGTGGCGGCGTCGGCGATTGTGGAGGCGGCGCTAGCGCCCTTGGCCGCCAGCACGGCGACTTTCTCCTGGTCGAGATCGAAGACGCTTACCGCAAGGCCGCATTCCAGAAGGCGCGTTGCGATGGCGCTGCCCATCAGGCCTGCGCCGATGATTGCGACGCTCGTTTCTTGCGCGGACATCCCGGCCTCTCCTTTAATCTAAAGCGAGGCGGTAATGCCGCCGTCGACGTAGAGCACGTGGCCATTGACGAAGGAGGATGCGGCGCGAGGCCAGGAACACCGCAGCGCCTACCAGTTCGTCGACATTGCCCCAGCGCCCTGCCGGGGTGCGCTTCTCGAGCCAGCCGGAAAACTCCGGATTGTCGATCAACGCCTGGTTGAGCGGCGTCTTGAAGTAGCCGGGCGCGATCGCGTTAATGTTGAGGCCGTGGCGTGCCCAATCGGTGCACATGCCCTTGGTGAGGTTTCGCACCGCGCCCTTCGTCGCCGTGTAGGGCGCGATGTTGGGCCGGGCGAGCTCGCTCTGCACGGAGGCAATGTTGATGATCTTGCCGCGCCTTGCGCGTGATCATGTGCCGGGCGACCGCCTGCCCAACGAAAAAGACGCTGGAGATGTTGGTCTGCAGCAATTCCTGCCATTTGTCGGCTGGAAAATCCTCCAGCGGCGCACGAAACTGCATGCCGGCATTGTTGACCAGTATGTCGATGGGGCCGATGTCCTTTTCCACGGTGTCTATGGCGGCGGCGACGGCATCGCCATCCGTCACGTCGAAGAGCGCGACCGATACTTCAGCGCCCCCTGCCCGCAGCTCTTTCGCGGCTTGCTCGACCCGCACGGCCGAGCGGCCATTGAGGACGACGCTGGCGCCGTGGGCGGCCAATCCTTGCGCGATCGCGTAGCCGATGCCCTGGCCGGAACCGGTGACCAGCGCACGTTTTCCGGTGAGGTCGAACAGTTTGCTCGATGAGGACACGCAACCTCCTTTTATGATCGACAATCCCGCCCGGCCTGATCGATAACATGCTCGTCAAGTGCGGGGGATTTCGGGTTGGAGAAACATCACATCTTGCAGGCCGGGCCCTATCCCCAATGGGACCAGGAACCGCTGGACCATGCCTTTCACGTCCACCGCTATTTCGAAGCCGCCGACAAGCCGGCCTTTCTGGCCGAGCATGGACCCAAAATAGAGGGCATCGCAACCCGGGGGGAACTTGGCGCGAACCGGGCCATGATCGAGGCCTGCCCCAACCTGAAGGTGATCAGCGTCTATGGCGTGGGCTATGACGCGGTGGACCTTGCCGCCTGCCGCGAGCGCGGAATTCGCGTTTCCAATACGCCAGACGTGCTGACCAATGACGTCGCGGACCTTGGCGTCGCCATGATGCTTTGCCTTGCGCGCGGCATGATCGGCGCGGAGCAATGGGTGCGCGACGGAAGCTGGGCTGCCAAGGGCGGCTATCCGCTGCAAAGCCGCGTCTGGGGCAAACGCGCCGGCATTCTGGGCCTGGGCCGCATCGGCAATGCGGTGGCGCGGCGGCTTGCCGGGTTCGAAATGGAGATCGCCTATTCCTCCGTCACGCCGAAGGAGCATGCCAAGACGTGGGATTACATTCCTGATCCTGTCGCACTGGCTTGCCGCAGCGATTTCCTGTTCGTGACGCTGGCAGCCTCCGCCGCGACACGCCACATCGTCAGCCGCCAGGTGATCGAGGCGCTCGGGCCGCAGGGAATGCTCATCAACATCTCGCGCGCCGCCAACATCGACGAGGCTGCGCTGCTCGATGCGCTGGCGGGCGGCAGGCTCGGTTCCGCCGCGCTCGACGTGTTCGAGGGCGAACCGGCGCTCGATCCGCGCTTCCTGAAGCTTTCCAACGTGTTGCTGCAGCCGCATCATGCGTCCGGGACATTCGAGACGCGCAAGGCCATGGGTCAATTGCTGCGCGACAATTTGACTGCGTGGTTCAGCGGCGGCAAGCTGCTGACGCCCGTCCTATAGGAAACCACGATGAAAGCCGTCGTCATCCACTCCGCAAAGGACCTGCGTATCGAGGAGCGCGAGCGCGCGAAGCCCGGCCCCGGCGAGGTTGAGATAGCAATCGCGGCGGGCGGCATCTGCGGCTCGGACCTGCATTACTACAATCACGGCGGTTTCGGCACGATCAGGCTGCGCGAGCCGATGATCCTCGGCCACGAGGTCGCCGGAACGATCCGCGCGCTGGGGCAAGGCGTGACCCGATTTGCGCCGGGCGACCGGGTAGCGGTCTCGCCAAGCCGGCCCTGCAACCAGTGCAAATACTGCCTGAAGGGCCAGCAGAACCAGTGCCTCGACATGCGCTTTTACGGCAGCGCGATGCGGATGCCGCATGTGCAGGGCGCGTTCCGCCAGAGCCTCGTGGCGGACGCAGTGGCAGTGCCACAAGGTCGCCGAGGGCGTGTCGATCAACGAGGCAGCGATCGCCGAGCCCTTCGCGGTGACGCTGCATGCGGTCAACCGCGCCGGTTCACTGCTGGGCAAGCGGGTGCTCGTCACCGGCTGCGGCCCGATCGGCGCGCTGTGCATCATCGCGGCGCGGACGCATGGGGCGCAGGAGATCGTGGCGACCGATGTCGTGGAAGGCGTCCTGGCGATGGCGCTGAAGGCAGGAGCCGACCGCGTCATCAACGTCGCCGAGCGCCCGCAGGACCTTGCGCAGTACGGCGCCGACAAAGGCACTTTCGATGTGATGTTCGAGGCTTCGGGCAATGCGCACGCGCTCGCCAGCGGCATCGAGGTGTTGAAGCCCCGCTCGGTGCTGATGCAGCTTGGTCTTGGCGGCGACGTTGCGATACCGCAGAACATGGTGGTGTCGAAGGAACTGGAAATCCGCGGCTCGTTCCGCTTCCACGAGGAATTCGCGCTGGCGGTGGATCTGATCAATCACCGCCGCGTCGATCTGAAGCCGCTGTTGACCGGCGTTTATCCGATGGCGGATGCGGTTGCGGCATTCGAGGCCGCGAACGACCGATCGCGTTCGATGAAAGTGCAGCTCGACTTCAGCTGAGGCCCCTGCCCGCCTCTTGGGGAAACTTCAGGTGCTTTCGCGCTCGATCACGCGGATTTTGGTCAGCACCTGCTGGCGACGCGCGGGATTGGCAGGTTCCTGGATGGTGCGGATCAGCGAAAGCGCAGCCTGCCGGCCGATCTCGTAGCACTCGATGTCGACGGTGGTGATGCGCGGGTGGCAACAGGCCGCCACTTCGTAGTTGCCGTGCCGCGGCGGTGGCATTCCATCAGGCCGGGTAAAAAAATGCCCCGCCAAGGGCGGGGCAAGGCCGGGCTTGAAGTTTGCGCCGCAGATCAGATCGAGCGGAAGAATGACGGCGAGGAAGTGGCGCCGGCGCACGGCTTGATGAACTTCGATGCGTATTCGTAACGCATGGTCTTGATGCCGCTGGTAAGGCCGCCATTGGCGTTGATCCAGCTGCGCACCCAGCCGGGATAGTTGCGCAGCAGGTATTGCGCCGCCACCTTGTTGCCACGCGGCGAAGCGCCATAGGGCAGATGGAAGCCGAATGCCGCGTTTCGGGCAAGGCAGGCCTTGCTGGAAGGCAGCGCGAGATAGAGCGTGCAGGCGGAATTGCACCGGCCGCTGAACCGCACCGCGCTTCCCGCCCTCTCGAGCTTTTTCATGCGAAGCGCGTAAGTGATGATTTCGCCGCCACGGTCATAGCCGATATTCACGACTGGCGAGGCCTGGCGGAAAGGTACTGCATTGGCTGACACTGATGATCCAGCAACTATTGAAAGTCCTGCAAGCGCTAGTAACGCCTTTTTGAGCATGTATCGCATGTGTCCCTCCATCGGATGGGACCTGTTATAATTCGCGCATTCATTCGATTTCGTTTCCGTGGCTCTTAAAATTGTAACCAGTGTGTTTTTTTGCTGTAACCAGCCATTAACCAACTTGCCTTGACTTGTATTATTTCAAACATGTTGTAAACGCTTCGCGGCTGCATGATCATGGTGACATGGCAGAACAGGCGATGATCAGCGCTGAAGCAGAGACGGTGTTTCGCACGCAAGGCCTTTCCAAGGTCTATCGCAGCGGCGAAGTGGAAGTGCAGGCGTTGCGCGATGTCGACTTCACCGCGTCACGCGGCGAGTTCCTCGTGATTCTCGGCCCGTCGGGCTCGGGCAAGTCGACCTTTCTCAACATCATCGGCGGGCTCGATACGCGCGACCTCGGGCAAGGCCTGGTTCATCGACCATGAATTGACCGCCATGGACGAAGGCGGCCTCACGCGCTACCGGCGCGACCATGTCGGCTTCATCTTCCAGTTCTACAATCTGGTGCCGAGCCTGACGGCCCGCGAGAACGTGCAACTGGTGACGGAGATCGCGCAGCAATCCGATGAAGCCCGCGCGAGGCGCTGGCGATGGTGGGCCTCGAAAGACCGCATGGATCATTTTCCGGCGCAGCTTTCGGGCGGCGAGCAGCAGCGCGTGGCGATCGCCCGGGCCATCGCCAAGCGGCCGGAAGTGCTGCTGTGCGACGAGCCGACCGGGCGCGCTCGATTCGAAAACCGGCATTCGCGTGCTGGAGGCGCTCGACTGCGGTGAACGCCGAGATCGGAACGACGACGCTCGTCATCACCCATAATGCCGCGGTCAGCGCGATGGCGCACCGCGTGGTGAACTTCGCCAATGGCACGATCGCCTCGCAAAGCGTGAACGCCAAGCGCAAGCCCGCATCGGAGCTGTCGTGGTGATGCACCCGCTGACGATCAAGCTGTTCCGCGACCTGCGCCGGCTCTGGGCGCAGTCGCTGGCGATCGCCCTGGTGATGGCGGCGGGCGTCTCAACGCTGATCCTGGGCGTCGGGGCGCACAAGTCGCTCCATGACACGCGCGCCGCTTATTACGAGGCGCAACCGTTTCGCCGACATCTTTGCCAATGTAACGCGCGCGCCCGAATCGATCACCGCCTCGATCGAGGCAATAGACGGCGTTGTCGCGGTGGAGCCGCGCATCGTCAAGATCGCGCTGGCGCGACATCGAGGGCGATGGCGGAGCCGGCATCCGTGATGCTGGTCTCCCTGCCCGACCATCATGCGCCGGTGCTGAACCGGCTCTACCTGCGCCAGGGGCGCATGCCCGAGCCCGGCTCGACAACCGAGGCCGTTGTCAGCGAGAGCTTCGCCAAGGCGCATGCGATGCGGCCGGGCGAGCGGATCAACGTGCTCATCAACGGCTCCATGCGGGCGATAAGCATCAGCGGCATCGCACTGTCGCCCGAGTTCATCTACGCCATCGGGCCATGGGACCTGATGCCGGACGAGCGGCGCTTCGGCATCGTGTGGATGCCACAGACCGCGCTCGCCGCCGCCTATGACCTCGAAAGCGCGTTCTCGAATGTCATCGTTAAGCTGATGCCGGGCACGAACGAAGCGGCCGTCATCGAAGCGGTGGACGCGATCCTGGAGCGCTATGGCGGGCAAGGCGCATATGGCCGGAAGGACCAGACCTCGCATGCTTTCCTCGACGCGGAATTGCAGCAACTGCGCGCGATGAGCCGCATATTGCCGCCGATCTTCCTGCTTGTGGCGGCGTTCCTCGGTCAACATGACGCTGACGCGGCTGGTGGCGCTGGAGCGCGAGCAGATCGGGCTGTTGAAGGCGCTCGGCTATTCCTCGCTTGCCATTGCGCGGCATTACATCGGCTTCGTTGCGATGATCGCGGCGATCGGAATTTTCATCGGCTTCATCGCGGGCACATGGCTCGGCGCGGGCATGGCGACGCTGTATGCGAAGTTCTTCAACTTTCCCTTCCTCGTGTTCAGCCGCAGCCCGGATGTCTATGCGATTGCCGCCGGCGTAACGGTGATATCCGCCGTCGCGGGTGCGTGGCGGGCGGTCGCGAAGGTGGCCTTCCTGCCTCCGGCTGTCGCGATGTCGCCGCCGGCCCCTGTTCAATACCGCCGCCTGCTGGGCGGTGCATTCCACCTTTCGCGGATCTTCAGCCAGTCGCAGGTAATGGCGGCGCGGCATTTGCTGCGCTGGCCCGCCCGCACGGCAAGCAGCGTGCTCGGCATCGCGTTTGCCGTCGCCATTCTGGTCGGCTCGCTGTGGTCGTTCGGATCGGTTGACACGATGATCGACATCACCTTCGTGCGCTCGGACCGGCAGCAGGCGACAATCAATTTCACCGAGGCAAAGCCCCTGCCCGCACTCTTTTCGGTGGAGCGATTGCCGGCGGTGCTGAAGGCCGAGCCCTATCGCGCCGTCGCCGTGAAGCTGCGGAACGGCAATCGCGAGCGGCGGGTCGCGCTTACCGGCAAGCCCTTGAATGCGGAACTCTCGCGCGTGCTCGACATCAACCTCACGCCATTGAGCTTCCCCTCGTCCGGCGTGACGCTCTCGACGGCGCTGGCAAAAATCCTCCATGTGCGCACGGGCGATAAGATCGAAATCGAGCTTCTGGAGGGCAACCGGCGCACGATCACGGAAACCGTAGCGGCGATCAACGAAGGGTATCTGGGCCTCACCGCCTTCATGGACATGGATGCGCTCAACCGGCTGCTGCGCGAGGACACGATGATCTCCGGCGTCAATGTCAGCCTCGACCAGAACGAGATGGGTGCGTTCTTTGACGCGGTGAAGCACACGCCGGCAGCCAATTTCATTGCCCTGCAGCGGGTATCGCTGCAAAAATTCCGCGAAACGCTGGCGCAGAACATCTCCATCATGGTCACTGTCTACCTGTCGCTCGCCGCCATCATCGCTTTTGGCGTCGTCTACAATTTCACGCGCATTTCGCTGTCCGAGCAGGGCCGCGAACTTGCAAGCCTGCGCGTTATCGGCTTCACGCGCGCGGAGGTGTCCGGGCTGCTGCTGGGGGAACTCGCGGCAATCGTGCTGCTGGCGCAACCGCTGGGCTGGCTGATTGGCTACGGTTTCGCGCTTGCCATGGTCACCGGCTTCACCACCGAGCTGTACCGGGTGCCGCTTGTCGTCAACACCAGCGTCTACGCCATCGCCAGCATGGTCGTCATGCTCGCGGCCATGGCATCGGCATTGCTGGTGCGCCGCCGCATCGACCGGCTCGACATGGTCGCAGTGCTCAAGACGAGGGAATGAACATGATGCGGCGGCTGATCACCCTCCTCCTCGTGCTGCTGATCGCGGGCCGGATTTGCCTGGGCGCTGTGGCCGCGCCCGATCGAGGTGGAAACCGCGACCATCGACCGGCGCACCATCGAGATCGCCGTCGAGGAGGAAGGCAAGACGCGCATCCGCGAAGTGTTCACCGTATCCTCGCCGCTGACCGGGCGCATGGCGCGCATCAATTTGCATCCGGGCGATCCCGTCGTCGCCAACAG
Source organism: uncultured Alphaproteobacteria bacterium (assembly GCA_963697325.1). Classification (GTDB taxonomy): domain Bacteria; phylum Pseudomonadota; class Alphaproteobacteria; order Rhizobiales; family Rhizobiaceae; genus BOKV01. The sequence goes on from CAVONR010000013.1 coordinate 55,036, forward strand.
CACGGTAATCGCACAGATCCGAGCCACGGCGCCGACGCTGCTCGACAGCCGCACACGGCGCGTGGCGGAAGCGGCAATCGATGCGGCAATCGCCAATGTCGATCTCGCCAATGCACAGCTTAGCCAGGCGGAAGCGCAGGGCGAGTTCCTCAAGGGCGAGCTCGACCGGGCGGAAAGGTTGGCGCGCACGGGCACTACGCCTGAGCGCAGCCTTGAAAAGGCGCGGCTCGACCTTGCCACCGGAGCGGCGGCCATACAAAGCGCCCGCGCAAATCTGGTCGTGCGTCAGCGCGAACTGGAGCGGGCGCGGGCCGCCCTGTTGGAGCCGGGCGAAACCGAAGACGAAGTCGACTGCTGCGTGCCGGTCAAATCACCGGTGTCGGGCCGGGTGCTGCGCATCTTGACGGAAAGCGAACAGGTGGTGCAGCCGGGAACGCCCATCGTCGAACTGGGCGATCCGGATGATCTGGAGATTGTCGTCGACCTGCTGTCGCGCGACGCGGTGCGGGTCAAGCCGGGCGCAAAAGCTGCTATCGAGGGCTGGGGCGGCGGGCCCTTGCAGGCTGAGGTGGAGCGCGTCGATCCCGCCGCCTTCACGAAGGTTTCGGCGCTCGGCATCGAAGAGCAGCGGGTTTCCGTGGTGCTGACGCCGCTGGGTGACCCGCGAGGCCTGGCGGCAGCTTGGCCACGAATTTCGGGTGATCGCCCGCATCGCGATTTCGCAGGCGGACGACGTGGTGGCGGCGCCGCTCGGCGCGCTGTTCAGGAGCGGCGGCGACTGGGCCGCCTACACGGTGACGGGGGACAGGGCCCGAACCGTGAAACTTCAGATCGGCGAGCGCAACGCCGATTTTGCAGAGGTCGTTTCCGGCCTCGAGACGGGACAGACCGTCATCCTCCATCCTTCGGACCAGATTGCCGAAGGGACGCGCGTTATCGCGCAGACACGGCAAACATCCGGTTACGCGAGCGTGCCAAATCCGGATTGAATTGTGCCAATTCTGGAATGGCGCCGTGCCAATAGTGGAACTGCTTAAAATTTGAACTCTCCAGCTGCCGGTTTTTCAACGGGTTGGGGGTTATTTCCGGCCCACAAAAGGTTAGCGGGCAGGAGAATGCTCCCATGTGCACACTTTGCAGCGGCGGCTCGAACACCGGCTTTGCCTGTGAAGACACTTCCGGATCACAGGAACTGCTGGCGAGCGAACTCGTCACCGGTCTCAACACCTCCAACAAGCAGAGCCTCACGTTAACGCAGGCCGCGGCGCAGATCACCCGCGACAACATGAAATGGAACGACAGCACGGACGCCAATTACATTGGCTCGGCCGGCACCGTCACCTGGGCGTTCGCGGCGACGCCCGACAGCGGGTATACGCAGCTCAACACAGCTATGATGGCCTTTGTCGACAAGGCAATCCTGGCGATCGAATTCGGTCGCGCAGATCGATTTCCTTCGGGTCGGCAGCGGCACATCCGGATCGCAGGCATTCTCGGATTCGGCGCAGATATCGATTCAGGCACAGCCCAATTATGGCGGTGGATGGGCGAGCTGGAGCTACATGGGCGCGCAGTCCGGCCAGGCGCGTGAGATGACCGAAGCCACCGTGTCGATCGGAGCGACCGCCGGTTTCGTGCAGGACGACGATTTCGGCATGAAATTGACGCTGCATGAGGTCGCTCATGCCATCGGCCTGCTGCACCCCAGCGACTACAACGGCTCCAGTGCCAGCAGCTACGAGAGCAATGCCAGCTACTTCCAGGACTCCCTGCAATACACGGTGATGAGCTACTGGAGCGAGACCAAGACCGGGGCGAGCTTCACCACCTATATCGACGGCATCAAGGTCGGCGGCAGCCCGACCAACCTCATGCTGCACGACATCGCCGCGCTGCAGCGCCTCTATGGCGCGAACATGAGCACTCGCACCGGCGACACGGTCTATGGTTTCAACTCCAATACCGGCGACAGCACATGGACGCTGACCGACAAGTACGATACCATCATCGGAGCGGTCTGGGATGCGGGCGGAACGGACACGCTCGACGTGTCCGGTTTCTCGCTGGCGTCCAATATCGACCTGCGCGAGGAAGGGTTCTCCTCGTTCGGCTGCTCGGACAATTTCGCGGTTGCCAAGGGAGCGGTGATCGAAAACGCCATTACCGGCAGCGGACGATACCCGCATGGGCAATGCCGCCCGCAACGTGCTCACCGGCAATGGCGGCAATGACGTTCTTTACGGCATGGACGGCGACGACACGCTCAACGGCAATGCCGGCAATGATTCGCTGCTGGGCGGACTTGGACGCGACCAATTGTTTGGCGGCGATGGCGACGACTGGATCTATTACGATGCAAACGACGCCTGGGCGAGCGGCGGGGTGAATGGCGGCATCGGCTTCGACACCCTGGTGTTCGAGGTCATCTGGACCGCCATCGATCTGATCGCCAACGGCTTTGAGCAGTCGGCACTGCTGCTGATCGATACCGCAAACGAGATCTGGAAAGAAATCAGCCAGTTTTACAATACCGGCGGCGAACTCGTCGAAAAGGAAACAGATTTTCGACGACGGAACGTCGCAGGTCGTCGTCTATGACGTCGCCAATACGCAGAGCTGGTCGGAGTGGGTGCGCACCTACGACGCAACCGGCAAGCAGACCGGAGAAAGATACGAATACAACGACATCGCGCCGAAGGCGGCCGACGACACTGCGCGCACCAGGACAATATTCCGCGGCCATTACCGGCAATGTCCTGTCGAACGATACAGGCAACAACGTCGTACTCGAAAAGGTGGAAAACCTTTCTTTCGCGACCCAGTCCACGCAGGTGGTGACCGGCACATACGGCGTTCTGACCATCAGTTCGAACGGCGCGTGGAGCTATGCGCTCAACTCCACCAAGACCGCCTTCCTGACGCTTGCGGCAGGACAGCAGGCGATCGAGGATTTCAGCTACACCGCCAAGAATGCGCTGGGTTCATCGAGCGCAAAGATCGTCACAATAGAGGGCCGCGACGAGCCCTCGCCGCCCGTCCTGACGCCCGACAATGCCAGCGTGACCGAGGACAGCGGGATCGCGGCAACGGGCAACCTGCTCGGCAATGACGGCGGCGCACCGCTGACCGTCGGCAAGGTGAATGCTACAACCGTTGCCGCGACCGGCCTCACCGCCGTGGCGGGCCTCTATGGCACGCTGACGATTGCCGCAGACGGCACGTATTCCTACGCGCTCAAGGACTCGCTGGATGCGGTGGACATCCTGAACAACGGCCAGACCCTGCAGGAATCCTTCACATACCAGGTCACCAACCAGTACGGCACCGACACTGACAATGTTGAGGACGATCCGCATCAACGGCGCCAATGACGCGATGCGCACGATCAACGGCACGGGCCGCAGTGAAAGCGTCGTGGGCAGCGTCAACGACGACACGATCATGGCAGGACTTGGCAGCGACACCGTCAACGGACGCGACGGCAACGACACCATCCACGGGGAAGCGGGCAAGGACCGCCTGTATGGCGGAATTGGCAACGACATCATCGATGGCGGGCTCTATGCGGACATGATCTATGGCGGCGATGGCAATGACCGGGTAGTGGGCGGCATCGGCAAGGACACGCTTTTCGGTGACGAGGGCGACGATTACCTGGACGGCGGACTTGGCCCCAACAAGCTCTACGGCGGCAATGGCAATGACACGCTAGTGGGCGGCGAAAGCGGCAAGGATGCGCTTTACGGCGAGGAGGGCAATGACCGGCTGTTCGGTGGCGCGGGAGCCGATAACCTCTACGGAGGGAACGGCAACGACGTGATGGTTGGCGGTCTGGGAGCCGACAAGATGTATGGCGGGGCCGGTAAAGACATATTCGTCTTTACGCAGGGAATACGCCAGGGACAACATTCACGACTATGTCGACGGTTTCGACGCAGCTTTCGCTTTCGGTACTCAACCTCGATTTCGGCAAACTGGTGATCAGCCAGTCGGGGGCAAATTAATAATCACCTCCAGCGATGGCTCGCTTTTACGTGAGCATCATCGGCGCGGGCGGCATGATTGATGCAACCGATTTCGTCGATGCCAACGACTTCCTTCTTGCTGACAGCGCGCGGGCGGGCTGGCGTGTGGGTCGGCGTGGGTGTGGGCAGTTTTTTTTGGCGATTGCCAGGCGACTGAAAATGTGATCGATGAACGCAACTGTCCGGACTGATGTTCTATCCATGCGGGTGGGGCAATCGCGTCCGTGCTGAAAACGTTCGCGGGCGCAAGACAACGCATGAAATTTCGACGGCCATTGCAAAGCCGGGACCAAGGCGCAACAGCGGGCCTTGGCAACCATCCTTTCTCCCGATCCGTATCGATCTGTGGAGCAGTTCGCACCTGCGCGCCTTCGGTCGTGGTCTCTACGGTTCGCAGGAAGTGGCGCTGCCCGGTTATGAGGAGCACTGCTTCGCCGAGGACATATCCGGCCAACAACGAATGCGCCACAACGGCAAGAAACCGCCGCGACAGCCGCAGGCGGCGCGAACAGTCCGAGCGCCATTATGCCGGCGGTCAAATGAGCCGCTCGACAACCACCACATCGTCGAGGAAAACATTCGTCATGCGCGGCGCGACCTGCGTCCCGGCTTCTACCGGCTGCTGCCGAACTGGACGGTGCCCGGAGGCAAGTCGCTACCGCGCTGGCATGGCTACGTCGCCCACCAAGAGTGATTTCTCGACCGCGAGCCTGACGGACTTCTTCAAGGTGTTCCAGGTATGCGCGCCCCCCACCATCGGCCAATCGCGGGCCGCGCCCAGCCTTCTCCGCGAGTACGTGCTGATGGAAAAGCTTGGCGGAGGCTGTCCGATCGTGTGCAACGCGCGCGAAATGCGCGGACAGGCGAACCGGCTCGCCGACAACGAGCTGATGGCCGAGGAGGACCCGGAAAAGCGCATAGAGTTTATGAGCCGCAAGAGCGCGCTCACGCATGACAACACCTTTGCGGCACAGTTGCTTTACCGGTTCCGCGATGGCTCGCAATGGGCGACGCACGCACTGCAGTGGCTGGAGCAGCAGCTCGAGGCGCGCGGAAGCCATGGCG
>CAVONR010000014.1:0-14864 GCA_963697325.1 uncultured Alphaproteobacteria bacterium
CGCCATCCTCGTTGGCTCGCTGTGGTCCTTCGGCTCGATCGACTCGGATGATCGACATCACCTTCATCAGGACCGACCGCCAGCACGCGACCATCAACTTCACCGAGGCAAAGCCCCTGCCCGCGCTCTATTCCGTCGGCAATCTACCGGGGGTGATCAAGGCCGAGCCCTATCGCGCCGTCATGGTCAAGCTCCGGAACGGCCACCGCGAACGGCGAGTCGCCCTGACCGGCAAGCCACCCGGCGCGGAGCTTTCTCGCGTGCTCGACCATCAACCTGCAGCCGGTCAGCTTTCCCCCGTCGGGCCTGACGCTCTCGTCATCGCTCGCGGATATTCTCGGAGTACGTGTCGGCGATCAGGTCGAGGTGGAATTGATGGAGGGAAGCCGGCGCACGCTGGTGCAGGGCGTTGCGGCCATCAACGAGGGGTATCTCGGCCTCACCGCATTCATGGACATGGATGCGCTCAACGCGGATGCTGCGCGAAGGACACAATGATTTCCGGCGTCCATGTCAGCATCGACGAGAATGAGATGGGTGCGTTCTTCGAGGCGGTGAAATCCACGCCGGCCGCCAATTTCATTGCACTTCAACGGGTATCGCTGCAAAAATTCCGCGAAACGCTGGCGCAGAACATCTCCATCATGGTCACTGTCTACCTGTCGCTCGCCGCCATCATCGCTTTTGGCGTCGTCTACAATTTCACGCGCATTTCGCTGTCCGAGCAGGGCCGCGAACTTGCAAGCCTGCGCGTTATCGGCTTCACGCGCGCGGAGGTGTCCGGGCTGCTGCTGGGGGAACTCGCGGCAATCGTGCTGCTGGCGCAACCGCTGGGCTGGCTGATCGGCTACGGTTTCGCGCTTGCCATGGTCACCGGCTTCACCACCGAGCTGTACCGGGTGCCGCTTGTCGTCAACACCAGCGTCTACGCCATCGCCAGCATGGTCGTCATGCTCGCGGCCATGGCATCGGCATTGCTGGTGCGCCGCCGCATCGACCGGCTCGACATGGTCGCAGTGCTCAAGACGAGGGAATGAACATGATGCGGCGGCTGATCACCCTCCTCCTCGTGCTGCTGATCGCGGGCGGATTTGCCTGGGCGCTGTGGCCCCGCCCCATCGAGGTGGAAACCGCGACCATCGACCGGCGCACCATCGAGATCGCCGTCGAGGAGGAAGGCAAGACGCGCATCCGCGAAGTGTTCACCGTATCCTCGCCGCTGACCGGGCGCATGGCGCGCATCAATTTGCATCCGGGCGATCCCGTCGTCGCCAACAGCACGGTAATCGCACAGATCCGAGCCACGGCGCCGACGCTGCTCGACAGCCGCACACGGCGCGTGGCGGAAGCGGCAATCGATGCGGCAATCGCCAATGTCGATCTCGCCAATGCACAGCTTAGCCAGGCGGAAGCGCAGGGCGAGTTCCTCAAGGGCGAGCTCGACCGGGCGGAAAGGTTGGCGCGCACGGGCACTACGCCTGAGCGCAGCCTTGAAAAGGCGCGGCTCGACCTTGCCACCGGAGCGGCGGCCATACAAAGCGCCCGCGCAAATCTGGTCGTGCGTCAGCGCGAACTGGAGCGGGCGCGGGCCGCCCTGTTGGAGCCGGGCGAAACCGAAGACGAAGTCGATTGCTGCGTGCCGGTCAAATCACCGGTGTCGGGCCGGGTGCTGCGCATCTTGACGGAAAGCGAACAGGTGGTGCAGCCGGGAACGCCCATCGTCGAACTGGGCAATCCGGATGATCTGGAGATTGTCGTCGACCTGCTGTCGCGCGACGCGGTGCGGGTCAAGCCGGGCGCAAAAGCTGCTATCGAGGGCTGGGGCGGCGGGCCCTTGCAGGCTGAGGTGGAGCGCGTCGATCCCGCCGCCTTCACGAAGGTTTCGGCGCTCGGCATCGAAGAGCAGCGGGTTTCCGTGGTGCTGACGCCGCTGGGTGACCCTGAGGCCTGGCGGCAGCTTGGCCACGAATTTCGGGTGATCGCCCGCATCGCAATTTCGCAGGCGGACGACGTGGTGGCGGCGCCGCTCGGCGCGCTGTTCAGGAGCGGCGGCGACTGGGCCGCCTACACGGTGACGGGGGACAGGGCCCAAACCGTGAAACTTCAGATCGGCGAGCGCAACGCCGATTTTGCAGAGGTCGTTTCCGGCCTCGAGACGGGACAGACCGTCATCCTCCATCCTTCGGACCAGATTGCCGAAGGGACGCGCGTTATCGCGCAGACACGGCAAACATCCGGTTACGCGAGCGTGCCAAATCCGGATTGAATTGTGCCAATTCTGGAATGGCGCCGTGCCAATAGTGGAACTGCTTAAAATTTGAACTCTCCAGCTGCCGGTTTTTCAACGGGTTGGGGGTTATTTCCGGCCCACAAAAGGTTAGCGGGCAGGAGAATGCTCCCATGTGCACACTTTGCAGCGGCGGCTCGAACACCGGCTTTGCCTGTGAAGACACTTCCGGATCACAGGAACTGCTGGCGAGCGAACTCGTCACCGGTCTCAACACCTCCAACAAGCAGAGCCTCACGTTAACGCAGGCCGCGGCGCAGATCACCCGCGACAACATGAAATGGAACGACAGCACGGACGCCAATTACATTGGCTCGGCCGGCACCGTCACCTGGGCGTTCGCGGCGACGCCCGACAGCGGGTATACGCAGCTCAACACAGCGATGATGGCCTTTGTCGACAAGGCAATCCTGGCGATCGAATCGGTCGCGCAGATCGATTTCCTTCGGGTCGGCAGCGGCACATCCGGATCGCAGGCATTCTCGGATTCGGCGCAGATATCGATTCAGGCACAGCCCAATTATGGCGGTGGATGGGCGAGCTGGAGCTACATGGGCGCGCAGTCCGGCCAGGCGCGTGAGATGACCGAAGCCACCGTGTCGATCGGAGCGACCGCCGGTTTCGTGCAGGACGACGATTTCGGCATGAAATTGACGCTGCATGAGGTCGCTCATGCCATCGGCCTGCTGCACCCCAGCGACTACAACGGCTCCAGTGCCAGCAGCTACGAGAGCAATGCCAGCTACTTCCAGGACTCCCTGCAATATACGGTGATGAGCTACTGGAGCGAGACCAAGACCGGGGCGAGCTTCACCACCTATATCGACGGCATCAAGGTCGGCGGCAGCCCGACCAACCTCATGCTGCACGACATCGCCGCGCTGCAGCGCCTCTATGGCGCGAACATGAGCACTCGCACCGGCGACACGGTCTATGGTTTCAACTCCAATACCGGCGACAGCACATGGACGCTGACCGACAAGTACGATTCCATCATCGGCGCGGTCTGGGATGCGGGCGGCACGGACACGCTCGACGTGTCCGGTTTCTCGCTGGCGTCCAATATCGACCTGCGCGAGGAAGGGTTCTCCTCGTTCGGCGGCCTCAAGTACAATTTCGCGGTTGCCAAGGGAGCGGTGATCGAAAACGCCATTACCGGCAGCGGCAATGATACCCTCATGGGCAATGCCGCCCGCAACGTGCTCACCGGCAATGGCGGCAATGACGTGCTGTACGGCATGGACGGCGACGACACGCTCAACGGCAATGCCGGCAATGATTCGCTGCTGGGCGGACTTGGACGCGACCAATTGTTTGGCGGCGATGGCGACGACTGGATCTATTACGATGCAAACGACGCCTGGGCGAGCGGCGGGGTGAATGGCGGCATCGGCTTCGACACCCTGGTGTTCGAGGTCATCTGGACCGCCATCGATCTGATCGCCAACGGCTTTGAGCAGTCGGCACTGCTGCTGATCGATACCGCGAACGAGATCTGGAAAGAAATCAGCCAGTTTTACAATACCGGCGGCGAACTCGTCGAAAAGGAAACAATCTTCGACGACGGAACGTCGCAGGTCGTCGTCTATGACGTCGCCAATACGCAGAGCTGGTCGGAGTGGGTGCGCACCTACGACGCAACCGGCAAGCAGACCGGAGAAAGATACGAATACAACGACATCGCGCCGAAGGCGGCCGACGACACTGCGCGCACCAACGAGGATGCTTCCGCGGCCATTACCGGCAATGTCCTGTCGAACGATACAGGCAACAACGTCGTACTCGAAAAGGTGGAAAACCTTTCTTTCGCGACCCAGTCCACGCAGGTGGTGACCGGCACATACGGCGTTCTGACCATCAGTTCGAACGGCGCGTGGAGCTATGCGCTCGACACCACCAAGACCGCCTTCCTGACGCTTGCGGCAGGACAGCAGGCGATCGAGGATTTCAGCTACACCGCCAAGAATGCGCTGGGTTCATCGAGCGCAAAGATCGTCATCACGATCGAGGGCCGCGACGAGCCCTCGCCGCCCGTCCTGACGCCCGACAATGCCAGCGTGACCGAGGACAGCGGGATCGCGGCAACGGGCAACCTGCTCGGCAATGACGGCGGCGCACCGCTGACCGTCGGCAAGGTGAATGCTACAACCGTTGCCGCGACCGGCCTCACCGCCGTGGCGGGCCTCTATGGCACGCTGACGATTGCCGCCGACGGCACGTATTCCTACGCGCTCGAGGACTCGCTGGATGCGGTGGACATCCTGAACAACGGCCAGACCCTGCAGGAATCCTTCACATACCAGGTCACCAACCAGTTCGGAACCGACACCGACACGCTGACGATCCGCATCAACGGCGCAACCGATGCGATGCGCACGATCCAGGGCACCGGCCGCAGCGAGAGCGTCACCGGCAGCGTGAACGACGACACGATCATGGCTGGCCTGGGCAGCGATACCGTGAACGGCCGCGACGGAAATGACACCATTCACGGCGAAGCGGGCAAGGACAAGCTGTATGGCGGATCGGGCAACGACTTCGTCGATGGCGGTCTCGACGCGGACACGATCTATGGCGGCGCAGGCAACGACACCCTCCTTGCAGGCATCGGCAAGGACACGCTGTTCGGCGAGGACGGCGACGATTACATGGATGGCGGACTTGGCCCGAACAAGCTGGTGGGCGGTAACGGCAACGACACGCTTGTGGGCGGGGAAAGCGCCAAGGACACGCTCTACGGCGATGCCGGCAACGACAGGCTGTTTGGCGGTGCGGGCGCGGACTCGCTCTTCGGCGGCGATGGCAACGATGTGCTGGCCGGCGGCGGCGGGGCGGACCGGGTATATGGCGGGCTCGGCTCCGACGTTTTCGTCTTCACGAACGACCGGTTGAAGGACATCATCTATGATTATGTCGATGGTACCGACGCGTTGTCGCTGTCGGGTACCGGACTGACTTTCGACGACCTCATCATTACCCGGTCGAGCACCACCGCCCTGATTACCTCGACGGACGGCACGCTCACGGTCGCGATAATGGGCGCGGGCGGACTGATCAACGCCAACGATTTCGTGGACGCAAACGACTTCCTGCTGGCCTGACCCCGCGCGCTTGCACCTGGGCACATCCACCGGACGTGGGTGTGCGCCAATGCCATTGGCGATTGCGAAGCAATTGAAAATGTGATCGATGAACGGCTTTCCGGTCTGGTTTTCCATCAATGCGGGTGGAACAATCGCCGGTGCTGAAAACGTTCGCGGGCGCAAAAGAACAAATGAATTTTCAATTGCCATTACAGAACCGGGACCAGGGCATGACTGCCGGCCTTGGAACCATCCTCTCTCCCATCCGCATCGATTTGTGGAGCAGTTCGGACCTGCGCGCCTTCGGCCGGGGTCTTTACGGTTCGCAGGAAGTTGCCCTGCCCGGATACGAGGAACACCGGTTCGCCGAACGGATCCGCCAGAACCAGCGCGCGATCCGGGAGAATTACCTGGCCACGGCCGAGGCCGCGCGCAACCGAATTGCCATCACTCCGGCGGCGGAATGGCTGCTCGACAACCACCACATCGTCGAGGAAAACATTCGCCACGTGCGCCGCGACCTGCGGCCCAATTTCTACCGGCTGCTGCCGACATGGACCGTTCCGGGCAAGGGCAAGGTGCCCGAATCCTGGCGCTTGCCTGGCTTTACGTAGCGCACACGAACAGCGATTTCTCCACCGCGAGCCTGACCGACTTCTTCGAGGGCTTCCAGGAACGCGAGGAATTGACGATCGGCGAGTTGTGGGCCGCCCCGGCGTTCCTGCGATACGTGCTGATCGAGAACCTGCGCAGGCTTTCCGACCGGGTGCGCAACGCACGTGAAATGCGTGGCGAGGCGAACCGGCTCGCCGACCAGCTCATGGCCGAGGAGGACCCGGAAAAGCGCATAGAGTTTATGAGCCGCAAGAGCGCGCTCACGCATGACAACACCTTTGCGGCACAGTTGCTTTACCGGTTCCGCGATGGCTCGCAATGGGCGACGCACGCACTGCAGTGGCTGGAGCAGCAGCTCGAGGCGCGCGGAAGCCATGGCGAGGCCGTGGTGGTGGCGGAACAGAACCGCCAATCCTCGGGCAATCTGACCACCGGCAACATCATCACCAGCCTGCGCCGCATCGACGACGTCTATTGGCAGGGATGGTTCGAAAGCCTCAGCGCGGTCGACCGCACGCTTCGTGCGGCAACGGATTTCGCGCTGCTCGACAGCCAGACGCGCAATGCGTACCGAAACTCGATCGAGGCGTTGGCGCGGCGCTCGGCATTGAGCGAAACGCAGGTGGCGCAGACAGCAATCGAGCTTGCGCAGACCGAGCGCAAGAAACTCGAGGGTACCAACGATCCCCGCACGGACATCGGCTATTACATCGTCGGCAACGGCAAGCCGGAGTTGCGCAAGGCGACAGGCAGCCGGCCTCCGGTAGGCTCGCAATTGCTGCGCGGCTACCGCTCATGGGGCTGGTTCGGCGCCGCCATGCCCAACTTCCTGATGACGGCCGTGTTCGTCATACTGGGCGCCTGGTTCCTGACTTCACATTCGATTTCGGCCGCCGCGACGCTGCCTTTGCTCATCCTCATCGCCCTGCCCGCGTCAGAAGCCGCGGCGGCGTTCGTGCAGACGCTGGCGGCATTGCTTTTGCGCCCCGATCACCTGGCCGGATATGAATTGAAGGAAGGCGTTCCAGACCACGCCAAGACGCTTGTCGCGATTCCGTGCCTTCTGTCCAATCACGACACGGTCGATGAACTCGTGCGCAATCTCGAGCTGCACTACCTGGCCAACCCGCAAGGCGCCGTCTATTTCGCGCTGCTGAGCGACTGGCGCGACAGCTCCAGCGAAGAGAGCCCGGAGGACCGCGAGCTGCTCGCCTATGCGCAGTCGGAGATCGACCGGCTGGCGCAGGAATATGCCGAAAACGGCCGGAGATTCTTCCTGCTGCACCGCCGCCGGCTGTTCAATCCGGCTGAAGGGGTGTGGATGGGGTGGGAGCGCAAGCGCGGCAAGCTGCACGAGCTGAACCTGCTGCTGCGCGGCGACAAGGACACCAGCTATTTCACGCCGGTCCATCCGTTGCCCGAAGACGTCAAATATGTGCTGACGCTCGACGCGGACACGCGCCTGCCGCTCTACAGCGTCGCGGCCCTGGTGGGCAAGATGATCCACCCGCTCAACCGGCCGGTCTACAGCACGCGCAAGGGCCGGGTCGTTTCCGGCTATTCGATCCTGCAGCCGCGCGTCACGCCCTCCCTTACCACCGGCGCCGAAGCGTCGGCCTTCCAGCGCACCTTCTCGGCGAACCGCGGCTTCGACCCCTATGTGTTCACGGTCTCGGACTTCTACCAGGACCTGGTGGGAGAAGGCTCGTTCACAGGCAAGGGACTCTACGACGTAGACGCCTTCGAGATGACCATGAAGGGGCGCATCGCCGAGAATTCGGTGCTGAGCCACGACCTGCTTGAAGGCAGCTATGCGCGTTGCGCCCTGGTGACCGATGTCGAATTCGTCGAGGATTTCCCGGTCCGCTACCAGGTGGAGGTTTCGCGCCAGCATCGCTGGGCACGGGGCGATTGGCAATTGCTGCCCTTCATCCTGTTTCCGGCAAAGGGCGTTTCGCCTGTCGGCCGCCTGAAGATGATCGACAACCTGCGCCGCTCGCTGGCGCCGATGGGCTGGGTCGCAAGCTCCATCATTGCGTGGGCTGCGCTGCCGCCGGCGGAAGCGGCCATCTGGCAGGCCGTGCTGATCGTGAGCCTGGCGCTTGCGCCGCTGATGAGCTTCGTGCGCCAGCTGGTGCCCTCGCGCATCGGCGTGACGCTGGGCGGCCACCTTCGCACGCTCGGCACGAGCCTCATGGGTACGCTCGCCGAGATTTCCCTGCGCATCGCCTTCATGGCGCACATGGCCTACGAAATGAGCGATGCCGTGGTGCGCACGCTGTGGCGCTTGCTGGTAAGCCGCAAGCACATGCTCGAGTGGCGCACCGCGCACCAGGTCAGCAGCAGCGGCCACCCAAGCGTATCGGGCTATTACCGGATGATGATGGCCTCGCCCGCGGTCGGCTTGGCAGGGCTTGCCTTCATCGCCTACGTCAATCCGGCCAACATCGCGCTGGCCGGGTTCTTCGCGCTGGTCTGGGGCCTTGCGCCCTACGTCGCCTGGCACGTCAGCCGCACGGCCGAGACGGAAGACCTTCTCGAACTCTCCGAGGAAGACACGCGGCAGCTTCGCGTGATTGCGCGCAAGACTTGGCGCTATTTCGAGACCTTCGTGACGTCGGATTTCAATTTTCTTCCGCCGGACAATTTCCAGGAGGATCCCGAGCCGGTCGTTGCCGAGCGCACGAGCCCCACGAACATCGGGCTTTACCTGCTTTCGACGCTGACGGCGCGCGATTTTGGCTGGATTTCCTTCAACGAGACGATCGAGCGGATCGAGAACACCATCTCGACGGTGGAGCGCATGCCCAAGTTCAAGGGGCACCTCTACAACTGGTATGACATCCGCTCGCTCGACGTGCTGCCGCCCGGCTATGTCTCGGCGGTGGACAGCGGCAATCTCGCCGGCCATCTCATCACGGTTTCCTCGGCATTGCACAAATGGGCCGAGGCCCCGGCGGCGCAACTGCTCGGGGACATCGAGGGCATCGCAGATGTCGCGATGATCGTTCGCGAACGCCTCGACGCGATTTCCGACGACCGGCGCAATTTGAGGCCCATCCGCCAGCGGATCGAGGAACGGCTCGCCGGATTCAACCAGACGCTCGACACCTATCGCAAGGAGCCGCAACTCGCCCCGGTCAAGACCATCACCCTGTCGATGGTGGCAAAGGACATACAGGACCTGGCGACCAGCCTCTCGGCCGAATATGAAAGCCCGCAAACCGCCGAGCTCACCTACTGGATCGAGGTGCTGGGGCGCACATGCGAGGCGAATTTCATGGACGCCGTCGCCGACAAGCAGGCCAGCGTTGCGCTGGAACGGCGGCTGGCCTCGCTGGCGGAGCGGGCGCGAGCCATCGCCTTCAACATGGATTTCCGCTTCCTCATGGACCCGGAGCGCCGGTTGCTGTCCATCGGCTACCGCGCCGACAACAAGGAACTCGACCGCAGCTGCTACGACCTGCTGGCTTCCGAAGCGCGGCTCACGAGCCTTTTCGCGATCGCCAAGGGCGATCTGCCGAAAGAGCACTGGTTCAGGCTCGGACGGCCGGTCACCTCCGTGCGCTGGCAGGCGGCGCTGGTCTCATGGTCGGGATCGATGTTCGAGTATCTGATGCCGCCGCTCGTCATGTACGAGCGCGAGGGCGGCATTCTCAACCAGTCGAACCGGCTGGCGATTGCCCGGCAGATCGAATATGCGCGGCCGTTCGGCGTGCCGTGGGGCATCTCGAAGTCGGCCTTCAATGCGCGTGACCGAGCACTCAACTACCAATACCAGAATTTCGGCGTGCCCTCGCTCGGCCTGAAGCACGACCTTTCCAGCAACCTGGTGATCGCGCCCTATGCGACAGCGCTGGCGAGCCAGTACCGCCCGCACGACGCGGTGGAGAACTTCCGCCAACTTGCCGCGATCGGCGCCCTCGGCGCGCATGGCTATTACGACGCCGTGGACTACACGCCCTCGCGCCTGCTCGAGGGGCAGAAATACGCGCTGGTGAAGAACTACCTCGCGCACCACCAGGGCATGTCCATCGCCGCCATCGGCAATGCCGTGCTCAACGGGCGACTGCGCGAGCGCTTCCATGCGGACCCGGTCGTGGAGGCAGCCGAACTGCTGCTTGCAGGAACGCGCACCGCGCGAAGTCGTCTCGGTGACGCGGGCCGCACACCTGGAGGACCGCCCGAGCGGCTATGCCGACACCGGCGGGCTGCAATATGTGCGGGTCGACGATCCGCTGGAGGCCAAGCGCGAAATATCCGTGCTTTCGAACGGGCGCTACAGCGTGATGCTGACCGCGACGGGCGCCGGCTATTCGCGCTGGAACGACCAGGCGATCACGCGCTGGCGGGCCGGACCCGACCTTCGACCGCTGGGGCACGTTCATCTTCCTGCGCGACGAGGCGAACCGGCGAATGGTGGTCCGCCACCGCCGAGCCGCGGCAGGCGCCCGGCGAGAAGTCGTTCACGATCTTCGCCGACCACCGTGCCGAATTCCACAAGAAGGCCAACGGCATCGAATCGCGGCTCGAGTGCCTCGTGTGCTCGGGCGCGGATGCCGAAGGCCGCCGGCTGACCATCATCAATCGGGGCGAGCGCGACCGCTTCATCGAGGTGACCTCGTTCGGCGAATGCGTGCTGTCGCGCGACGATTCGGACATGGCCCATCCGCAATTCTCGAAGATGTTCGTGAAGACGGAGATCGGGCCGAAAGGCGACACGATCTATGCGACGCGCAACAAGCGCTCGCCCTCGGACCCCGACATCGTCGTCGCGCATCTGGTCGCCGACAATTCGCATGACGGGCGCGAGACCCAGGCCGAAACCGACCGGCGCGCCTTCATCGGGCGCGGACGCGACATCACCGCATCCGGCGGCTTTCGATCCCGGCGCAAGGCTCGGCGGGCACGACGGCTTCACGATGGATCCGGTGTTCTCGCTGCGCCGCACGCTGCGCATTCCGGCCGGCAAGGAAGCCAGCATCACCTTCTGGACCATTGCCGCGCCGGACCGCGAGGGCCTCGACCGGGCCGTGGTGCACTACCGGCGCGCGGAGACGTTCGTTCACGAGACGACGCTGGCCTGGACGCGCTCGCAGGTGCAGATCCGGCACATCGACATGACGCCCGAGGAGGCGGCGAACTTCCAGAAATTCGCAAATTTCCTGATCTATCCCGACCTTCGGCTGCGGCCGAAGGAAGCCGTCATCCGCAACGGGCCTGAAGCCGCAATCAGCGCTTTGGCCGATGTCGATTTCCGGCGACTACCCGATCTTCTCGCTGCGCATCGACGGCGAGGCCGACATCGGCTCGGTCCGCGAGGCGCTGCGCATGCAGGAATACCTGCGCTCGCGCGGCGTGATCTCCGATCTCGTCATCATCAACGAACGCTCGATTTCCTATGCGCAGGATCTGAACAACGCGATTTCGCGCACTGTGCGAGAACGCCAGCCGTCGCGGCCTTGCGCTCGGGTCCGGGCCAGCACATCTTCTCGGTGCGCAAGGACCTGATGGACGAGGAAACCTGGGCGGCGCTGATTGCCGCGTCGCGCATTGCGCTGCACACGCGCAACGGCAAGCTGGCCGAGCAACTGGCCCGGCTGGAACGCGCCGAAGAGGAAGCGGCGCCGCAGCAAGGCGGCGCCGAAGCTGCCCGCCCCTGCCCCGCGCCCGGTGCCCGGCACGCTGGAGATCGACGGCAGCGACCTCGACCACTGGAACGGCTTTGGCGGGTTCGACCGCAACAGCCGCGCCTATGTGGTGCGCCTGCAAGCGGGCGACGCCACGCCGCATCCGTGGATCAACGTGATTGCCGGAAAGGATTTCGGCTTCCACGTCTCGGCGGAAGGCGCGGCCTTTACCTGGGCCGCAACTCGCGCGACTACCAGCTGACGCCATGGTCGAACGATCCGGTGACCAACCGGCCGGGCGAAGGCATCTACATCCGCGACCTGCGACACCGGCGTGACGCCCACGCCGCTGGCCGCGCTCTGCGACCGATGCGTTCGCCATTTTCGAGGCACGCCACGCGCCGGGCTATTCAACCTTCGCGCACCAACGGCGCCGGGCTTAAGCTGGAACTGACGCAGACCGTCGTCCCGGCAGGATCCGGTGAAGCTCAGCCGCCTGCGGATCACCAACGACCTGCGGGCGCCGCGCAGGCTTCGCGTCTACAATTATGCGGAACTGGTGCTCGGCAACAACCGGTCGCGCAGCGCGCCCGTTCGTGACCCTCGGCCAGGATGCCGCAGACCGGCGCCTTGTGCGCCACCAACCTCTACAGCCTCGACTATCAGCGACCGCGACCACCTTCATGCTGGCCAGTGAGAAGGCGACGCTCGTTCACCGCCTCGCGCATGCGAATTCGTCGGACGCACGGGTTCCATGCGCGCGCCGGACGCGGTGCGTGGCGACGGCCTGCTGTCCGGCGATCTGGACGCGCATGGCGATCCATGCCTTGCGATCACCTGCGACATCGTGCTGGAGCCGGGCGAGACCCGCGACATCGTCTTCTACTTCGGCGATGCGCCGAGCGAGGCAGCCGGCGAAGTGATGAACCGGTGCAGCAAGGAGAATTTCGACGCGCTGCTGACCGAAACCGAGCTGCACTGGCGCGATTTCCTCGAGACGCTGCAGGTCGAGACGCCTGACCCGGCGATCGAACCGCATGGTCAATCCACTGGCTGCCCTACCAGAGCCTGGCCTGCCGCATCCGCGCGCGCTCGGCCTTCTACCAGGCGAGCGGCGCGTTCGGCTTCCGCGACCAGTTGCAGGACACGCTGGCGCTGCTGCTGCACGATCCGTCGCTGGCGCGCGACGCAGATCCTCAATGCCGCGCAGCCGGCAGTTCGAGGAAGGCGACGTGCAGCATTGGTGGCTGCCGCGCACCGGCGCCGGCGTGCGCACCATGATCTCGGACGACGTGGTCTGGCTGGCCCATGCCACCGCGCCATTACGTCGAGGTGACCGGCGACGCAGCGATCCTGGACGAGCAGATGCCCTTCATCGACGGGCCAGCAGCTGGAGCCAGGCCAGCACGATTCCTTCTTCACGCCGGAAGTCGACCGAGACGCACGCCACGCTCTACGAGCATTGCGCGCGCGCGCTCGATCTCGCCATCGCAGCGCACCGGCGCCGCACGGCCTGCCGCTGATCCTCGGCGGCGACTGGAACGACGGCATGAACCGCGTCGGCGAGGACGGCAAGGGCGAGAGCGTCTGGCTCGGCTGGTTCCTGCTGCAAGACGCTGGACGACTTCGCGCCGATCGGCAGAGAGCGCGCGGCGACGGCGCAAGCGTGCGCAAGCCTGGGAAGGCACACCGAAGGCTGAAGCCGAGGCGCTGGAAAGCACGGCCTGGGACGGCGAATGGTACCGCCGCGGCAGTTACGACGACGGCACGCCGCTCGGCTCGCGCAACTCGCGACGAATGCCAGATCGATTCCATCGCGCAGTCCTGGAGCGTGCTTTCGGGCGGCGGCGACCCGGACGCGCTCGCGCACGGCCATGGATGCGGCGACCGCGACGCCTGGTCGACGAGCGAGCTCGGCATCATCAAGCTGTTCACGCCGCCCTTCGACAAGACGCGAACAGGATCCCGGCTACATCAAGAGCTATCCGCCCGGCGTGCGCGAGAATGGCGGGCAGTACACCCATGCCGCGACCTGGTTCGTGCATCGCGCTGGCCGAGATGGGCCGCGGCGACGACGCCTATGCGCTGCTTCTCGACTGCTCAACCCGGTCAACCATGCGCTCGACGACGAAGCGGCCGAGCGCTACCGCGTCGAGCCCTATGTCGTGGCGGCCGACATCTATGTCGACGGCGACAAGGGCGGGCCGCGGCGGCTGGACCTGGTACACCGGCTCGGCCGGCTGGCTGTAGCGCAGTGCCGTCGAGGCGATCCTCGGCATTCGCAAGGAAGCCGGCACGCTGTTCGTGGAGCCGGTCCTGCCCGGCCACTGGAACGGCTTCACGGCACGGCTGAAGCATGACGGCGCACAGTTCCACATCGTGGCGGCGAGAGACGCATCAGGCGAGATCGCGGTTACCGTGAATGGGCGTGGCCCTGGAAAGAATGGCGGCTTCGCACTCGACGGTGACGCAAGCGTGGAACATGAAGCGTCCGGCAAAGTTGGTGCCGTGGCCAAGCGCGGCGCCGGCGCGGCCGTGGCCGGAAAGGCTGCTCTCGACAAACCACTATGACCGGGCAACATTACAGGTCCTGCGCGGGCCAGACCTGAAGTAGAATAATGATGACACGGCTGGCATTGACAGGCTGGAGAGTGGACAGCTACGGCTGCAACCTGGGCGCTATGCTGCACCTGCGAACAAAACGCGTTTTCCTTGTCGCAATGCATCAGGACCGGACACGCCGTGGCAAAGTCCCCTCGTGAAATTTTTGTAAGGAAGCATGGACGCAGCTGCTGAAAATAGGTGCAGTTTCCGCCACTTTTTCAGCCACTTGGGCTGAAATAGGGCGAGTGCTTCAAAATGCCTCACCTTTGGGCATGACTATTTTTTGCCGCAATGATCGTCCACATATTGGGCGTTATTGATGCAGTGCAACAAAAATGTTAGCTGCTTGTTGTCCTCTCGGTAATCCCACAGAATTTCAACGCTGGAAAAGGTTGTGTCGTGACACTGGCCAGAACCTACGTACGGGCTCTTGCGTATCTCGTGGCCGAACGGCGCGCGGTCGCGACCATTTGCCTCGTCAACCTGCTCCTCGCTGCGACGGCGGTCCTCGAACCGATCACGCTTGGCAAGGTGTTCGACGCAATCTCCAGCAGGGGCGAGATCACCCCTGCCCTCTTGATGTGGGGCGGGCTTGGCCTTTTCAACATCATCGGCTTCGTTTTCGTGGCGCGCCAGTCGGACCGG